>NZ_JBFBGM010000009.1:0-245403 GCF_040684695.1 Streptomyces erythrochromogenes | reverse complement strand
ACGCAGGAGCGCCCTTGAGGGACCGGCACGACCCGGAAAACCATCGGACAGACGGAAAAACCCCCAGAACGTCACTGACTCCCGCCCGAGTGCATACCGCCCACCCGAAGCCACCGCCGCGCCTTCCCCGTCCCACCCCCGCCGGCTCCCGCCGTGCCCCGACCCGACCCTGCCCCGACCCCGCCCCGCCCCGCCGGGGCTCCCCCCGCCGAAGCCCTGCCGCGCTCCACGCCGCAGTCCCACCGCACCGCCCGCGTACGCGTCCGCCCGGGCGGGTATCGGCCTGCACGGGAGAGGGGGCGTCGTGCGTGCTGCTGTGCGGGGGTTGGGGCGGGGGGTGGCCGGGGCCGGGGTCGTCGTGACGCTCGGGGTGGCCGGGTGGCTGATGTGGGTGCTGCCCGGGCCACAGATGGGGGCGGTGCTCGGTTTCGGGCCCGTCGACGGGGTCGTCTCCGTCCACCACTGCTACGAGGCCACCGACGCCGAGGGCTACACGACCGGTACCGACTGCACGGGCTGGTACACCCCTCGCCGGCCGGGGGAGGCGGCGCGCGAGATCGTGCTGGACACGGCCGCCGACGAGTACCGGCAGGGCGCCCGGGTCGAGGTGCGGACGGCGAGGGGCCGGGCCTACGAGCTGTCCGGGACGGCCGTGTTCAACTTCGGCACGGCGGCCGGCCTGCTGCTCGTACCGTTCCTGACGCTCGCGGCCTGGCTGTTCGCCTGCGCGCGCAGCGGCACGGTGGCGAACGGCGAGGGCTACTTTTTCGTGTCCCTGGTCGGCCTGTTCGCCGCCGTCGTGCTGGGGGCGGTGGCCGGAGCCCTGGTCGGGATCGGGACCGCCGTGTTCTGAACCGCCGCCCGCAGGAGGGGCGAACGCTCCCCGGGCCCGGGCGCGGGCCCGGGGAGCGCCGGTCAGGCCTTCGCGGTCGGGTGGTAGGTGCACACGTGCACGCCCGCGGGGCTGATGGCCGTCGAGACCAGTTCGAGGGTGTGCAGGCCGCCGTCCTGCGGGAAGATCGACTTCCCGCCCCCCAGCAGCACCGGCATGATCATGAGCCGCAGTTCGTCGACGAGGCCCTCGCTCAGCAGGGTGCGCGCGAGGGTGGGGCTGCCCATGACGACCAGGTCGCCGCCGTTGCCGTCGCGCAGCTCGCGGATGCGGGCGACGGCCTTGCCGCCGTCGATGCGCGTGGTGTTGTTCCACGTCAGCTCGTCGTCCCCGAGGGTGTCGGACACGACGTACTTCGGCAGGGAGTTCATCCGGTCGGCGAAGGGGTCGCCGGCGCGCTCGGGCCATGCCGCGGCCATGTTCTGCCAGGTGCGCCGCCCGTACAGCAGCGCGTCGGCCTTCTCCAGGGCCGCGGTGAAGGAGCCGCCGACGACCTCCGCGTCGAAGAAGGGGTGGGTCCAGCCGCCGTGGGCGAAGCCGCCGTCGCTGTCCTCGCCCTGGCCGCCCGGGGCCTGCACGACGCCGTCGAGGCTGATGAATTCAGTGATGACGATGCGCATGGGGATCGTTCCTCTTCTGTCCGGGTCGATGCGTACGGAAGTAGGACCGGCGAGCGCCGCGAAATGTATCGGTCCCCGGGATCCTTCTTGAGTGATCCGGGTCACATCGCCGTGTGGGCGGTGTGTGGGGGGTGTGGAGCGTCCGGGGTGGCTGCCGGACGGACCGCCGGTGGCGCGGCCGTAGATCCGTTCGGTGGCTTCGAACAGGCGGGATCCGGCTGGAAACAGGTTGTCATCGGGCCATTTCGGGCGGAGGGTTGGGGCTGTTGTCCCTTCTGTCGCCGGATGCCGGTGAAGGCGAGACGAATGGTCCGTCACATCTGCCGGACGGACGGCGAGTCGGGTCGGAATACCTGATAGACAGTGGATATTCACGGCCAGACCGGCCACATACCCTTGAACGGCTCCTTGGGGGGACTGCCGCACTGTGAAGCCGCTTCACCGCCACATCGTCAACACCTCGCGCAAGGTCCTGTGCACGGCCGCGCTCGCGGCCAGCCTGACCACTGCCGCGGTCGTGTCCACTCCGTCGACCGCGGATGCGGGAGAGTCCGAACCGACCCCGGACAGTCCGCAGGCCACCGACCGCGGTGACGCCCGGCTGGACCTGCCGGACATCGTCGCCGACCCGCCGCCCGCCGCGGGGGCGGGCACGCAGGAGGGCGCCAGCGGTATACCCGCGACCGCCCTCGACGCCTACAACCGGGCCCAGGTCGCCGTCGCGGCGGCGCTCCCCAACTGCAAGCTGCCCTGGGAGCTGCTCGCGGGCATCGGCCGGGTCGAGTCCGTCCACGCCTCCGGCTACGGCCTCAAGGCCGACGGCTACACCGAGAAGCCGATCCGCGGCCCGCGCCTCGACGGCAACGGCTTCGCCGAGATCCGCGACACCGACCGGGGCGAGTTCGACGCGGACGTGGTCTACGACCGCGCCGTCGGCCCGATGCAGTTCATTCCCTCGACCTGGGCCACCTGGGGCGCCGACGGCAACGGCGACGCCAAGCGGGACCCGAACAACATCTACGACGCGGCCCTGGGCGCCGGCCTCTACCTGTGCGCCGGCGACCGGAACCTGTCGGTGGCCGCCGAGCTCGACAAGGCGATCCTCAGCTACAACAACTCCCGCGAGTACGTGAACACCGTGCTCGGCTACATGCGGCAGTACCAGCAGGGCGCCACCGAGGTGGCCAATCCGCCCGTGGGGAACTACCCGCCGGTGCAGCCGGGCACCCTGCCCACGCCCCGCCCGCAGAACCCGGTCACGCCGACGCCGGCCCCCAAGCCGACGCCGACGCCGACCCCCACGCCGACGCCCACCCCGACCCCGACTCCGACCCCGGAGAAGCCGGCCCCGCACCTGGCCGAGCTGACGGTGCTCGACGGTCCCGGCCTCACCGCCGAGGCGGGAGCGGCCTTCACCGTGGTCCCGCGGGTCAAGCTGCTCCTCAGCGACGGCAAGCCCGCCGCCGGCCGCGAGGTGGTCTTCGCGATCGAGGAGGACGCCACCGGGACCCCCGGCACCCTCTTCGGCACGGCGAAGTCCCTGGTGGTCAAGACGGGCGCCGACGGCATCGCCGCCGCGCCCGGCCTGAAGGCGGGCGCCACGGCGGGCACCTTCACCCTGCGCGCCTCGGCCTACGACACCACCAGCCGGCTCACCGTGAACTTCGCGGGCAAGGTCACGGCGCCCGCCGCGGACCTGCTGGCCCGCCCGGAGGGCTCGAAGCCGCTCGCGGCGGTCGCCGGCACGAGCATCAAGGGCGTCGAGGTCCGGGCCACGGCCAAGGGCAAGGCGGTCGCCGTCTCCGGCGTCGTCGCCGGCCTGGGCCAGGAGAAGGACGGGAAGTGGGTGCCGGCCGACCCGGCGACCGTGAAGGGCCCGTACTTCAAGGACGCGACCGGCAAGAAGGTCTACGACCTCGCCCTGGCGGCGACCGCGGCCGACGGCCGGATCGTCCTGCCGGAGCTCTTCACGGACGCGGACCTCGCCCCGGGCACCTACCAGCTCCGCCTGGTCACCCCGGACGACGTGACCCTGATCCTCGACATCGAGATCACCGCGCCGCCCGCGGCCACCGCGAAGTGACCCCAGCCCGGGCCCACGGGCCCGGGCCGCGGCCGGACCGGTCGTACAGACGCCCTGGGGCCCGCACCGTGCACACGGTGCGGGCCCCAGGGCGTATCCGCCCTCCCCACCCGGGAGGGGAAAGGCAGGAGCCCCGCCGCTCTGCTCGCGCAGAGGTGACGGGGCTCCTTGGGTACTGCTTTTCCAACCCGCGATTGAGGTTGGCCCAGGCGACTAGGCCGGGGTGACGTTCTCCGCCTGCGGGCCCTTCGGACCCTGCGTGACGTCGAAGTTCACCGTCTGGTTCTCCTCGAGGGAGCGGAAGCCAGAGGCGTTGATCGCGGAGTAGTGGACGAAGACATCCGGGCCGCCGCCGTCCTGGGCGATGAAGCCGAAGCCCTTTTCAGCGTTGAACCACTTCACGGTTCCGGTAGCCATGAGCCCTCCTATGGGCCAAAGGGTCGCCCTGCTCCAGAACCTGCTAAGAAGTCTGAAAACTACAAAAGCCTGCGGGTCACATTCTCCGCAGGCCTCGTACTGCAAGGGAAACCAAACTGCAACTTGCGTCGAGCCTAGCACGCACCATGCGGCCGAGACCAGAGGGAAAGATCACGTCACCCGGACGTTTGAGACCCGCCTCAAGGCTGACGCAGACGGGGGGACTAGTCTCGCGATGTGGACGTCTACCGCAGCCGGCCCCGCGTCGGCCACATTCAGTTCCTGAACTGCCTGCCCCTCTACTGGGGGCTCGCCAGAACCGGCACGCTGCTGGACCTGGAGCTGACCAAGGACACCCCCGAGAAGCTCAGCCAGCGGCTCGTCGACGGGGAGCTGGACATCGCCCCGATCACCCTCGTGGAATTCCTCCGCAACGCCGACCGGCTCGTCGCCTTCCCCGATCTCGCGGTCGGCTGCGACGGCCCCGTGATGTCCTGCGTGATCGTCTCGCAGGTCCCGCTGGACCGGCTCGACGGAGCCCGCGTCGCCCTCGGCTCGACCTCCCGTACGTCCGTACGCCTGGCCCAGCTACTGCTCTCCGAGCAGTACGGCGTACGGCCCGACTACTACACCTGCCCGCCCGACCTGGGCACGATGATGCAGGAGGCGGACGCCGCCGTACTGATCGGCGACGCCGCGCTGAGGGCCTCGCTCCACGACGCGCCCCGGCTCGGACTGACCGTCCACGACCTCGGGCACATGTGGAAGGAGTGGACCGGACTGCCGTTCGTGTTCGCCGTCTGGGCCGCCCGGAAGGACTACCTCGCGCGCGAGCCCGCCGTCGTGCAGAAGGTCCACGAGGCCTTCCTCGCCTCCCGCGACCTCTCCCTCGAAGAGGTCACCAAGGTCGCCGAGCAGGCGGCCCGCTGGGAGGCCTTCGACGCGGAGCTGCTGGAGCGGTACTTCACGACGCTCGACTTCCGCTTCGGTCCCGACCAGTTGGCGGGCGTACGGGAATTCGCCCGCCGAACCGGACCGACGACGGGGTATCCCGCGGATGTGTCCGTGGAGCTGCTGAGCGCGGTGGTCCAGGAGTGCTGAACGGGTTTACCGCCGGGTAGATCCAAAGCGCCCGTCAGGTGAATGCCCGGTTTCCCGGGAATTCCCGCCCTTTCCGCATTCCTCCGCCCGCAGGGGGAAATGCAAAAGGGTGACGGCCACCCCCTCCCCCCGCCCCGCACCCCCTAGGCTGCTCCTCGGCCGGGTGCCACAAGACGCCCGGGAACACGGGGAATTGGGGGGACGCGATGCATCCGCTGCAAGCCGGTGAGCCGCGGACCATCGGCGCGTACCGGTTGCTCGGCCGGCTCGGCGCGGGTGGCATGGGCCGGGTCTACCTGGGCCGCAGCGCGGGCGGCCGGACCGTCGCGGTCAAGATCGTGCACCCGCACTTCGCCTCCGACGAGGAGTTCCGGGCCCGGTTCCGCCGCGAGGTCGAGGCGGCCCGGCGGGTCGGCGGCGAGTGGACCGCTCCGGTGCTCGACGCGGATCCGGAGGCCGAGGTCCCGTGGGTGGCCACCGGGTACGTGGCGGGGCCCTCCCTGGACCGCGCGCTCGCCGCGCACGGGCCGCTCCCCGAGCTCGCCGTACGGGCGGTCGGCGCGGGGCTGGCGCGCGCCCTGGTGGCCGTGCACGGGCTCGGGCTCGTCCACCGGGACGTGAAGCCGTCGAACGTGATGCTCACCCTCGACGGGCCGCGGCTGATCGACTTCGGGATCGCGCGGGCCACGGACGGCACGGCCTCGCTCACCTCCACCGGCGTCTCCGTGGGCTCGCCCGGCTACATGTCGCCCGAGCAGATCCTCGGCAAGGGCATCACCGGGGCGGCCGACGTGTTCTCCCTCGGCGCCGTGCTCGCCTTCGCGGCGACCGGCCGGCCGCCCTTCAGCGGGGACAACTCCGCCACCCTCCTCTACAAGGTGGTGCACGAACCGCCCGAGCTCGGCGAGCTCCCGGCCGGGGACCTGCGCGACCTGATCGAGGCCTGCCTGGCCAAGACGGCCGCGGAGCGGCCCGCCCCCGCGGCGGTCGCCGACGCCCTGGCCGGGGCGCTCGGTGCCCCCGGCTGGCTTCCGGCACCCCTGGTCGAGGAGGCCAGCCGGGCCGCGGTGGCCCTCCTCGACCTCGACGCCGACCCCGCCGATTCCGCCGCCTCCGATTCCTCCGGTACGGCCGTGCCCGTACCGGAGGCGGCCTCCGGCCCGGTCCCCTTCACCGCGGGCTCGTACGCCCCGGCCGGCGGCGGCTTCGGAGCGCCGGACCCCTCGTACGGGAGCCAGGGCGCGGGCTTCCCCCACGCCGCCCCGGCCGCGGGCCCGTACGGCAGCCCCACCGAGACCCCCGGCGGGGGCCCGGCGGGCGCCGCCGCCTCCGGGGCCGGCGCGCTGCCGCACCCGCGTACGGAGACCGGCGGGCGGCAGGTCACGGTCAGCGCCGCGGGGCGCCGGTTCAGCTGCACCGTCGTCCTGGCCGCGGCGGCCGCGCTGGCGGTGCTCTCCAGCGGACTGTTCTGGATGGACCTGCTGCCCGGGCAGGGCGGCGGCGGGCAGCGGGACCTGGCCGACGCCGGCGCGCGGCCCTCGGCCTCCTCGCCCGCCCCGGGAGCGTCGGCACCCTCGGCCGCGGCCACCGGTGCGAGTTCCGCGTCGCCCGCGCCCGGGACCCGTACCGAGGTCCCCAAGGAGTTCGTCGGCACGTGGAAGGGCACGGTCACCACCGCCCGCCTCGGCCTGTCGTCGGAGTTCGAGATCACCATCAAGGGCGGCAAGGCCGGCGAGGTCGTCGCCCGGGACAAGTCGGTCCTGGCCGTCCTCGGCACCGACTGCAGCGGCGACTGGAAGCTCGCCTCCGCCACGGACCGCTCCCTCGTCCTGGACAGCTCGGGCGGGCCCAACCCCGCCCCCGGGGTCTGCTCCAACGGCTCCGCCGACGAGCGGTTCACCCTCAACGCGAACGGAACGCTCCACTACAAGTCGGGGGACTCCCCGGCCGGGAACCCCGAGGGAGACCTCACCCGCAGCCCCTGAAATCCGCCGCCGGGCCCTGGCGTAGGCTGGCTCGGTCCGGACCTTGACACAGACACACCGCCGAAAGGTGACTCCCGGTGACCGACCAGGCCGTTCTCCAGTCTGTCCTCGACCGCGCCGCCGCGGGGGGCCGGATCACCAAGGAAGAGGCGCTCGACCTCTACCGCCACGCCCCGCTGCACGCGCTCGGGCAGGCGGCCGACGCGGTGCGCCGCCGCCGCTACGCCGGCACCGAGCACATCGCGACGTACATCATCGAGCGGAACATCAACTACACGAACGTGTGCGTCACGGCGTGCAAGTTCTGTGCCTTCTACGCGGCCCCCAAGGACACGAAGAAGGGCTGGTCCCGCGACCTCGACGACATCCTGCGCCGCTGCGCGGAGACCGTCGAGCTCGGCGGCACGCAGATCATGTTCCAGGGCGGGCACCACCCGGACTACGGCGTCGAGTACTACGAGCACCACTTCTCCGCCATCAAGAAGGACTTCCCGCAGCTGGTCATCCACTCCCTCGGCGCGTCCGAGGTCGAGCACATGGCCCGCATCTCGGGCGTCTCGGCCGAGGAGGCCATCCAGCGCATCCACGCCGCCGGCCTGGACTCCTTCGCGGGCGCCGGCGCCGAGCTGCTGCCGGCCCGGCCGCGCAAGGCGATCGCCCCGCTGAAGGAGTCCGGCGAGCGCTGGCTGGAGATCATGGAGATCGCCCACAAGCTGGGCGTGGAGTCCACCTCCACCATGCTGATGGGCACCGGCGAGACCAACGCCGAGCGCATCGAGCACATCGCGATGATCCGCGACACGCAGGACCGCACGGGCGGCTTCCGCGCCTTCATCCCGTACACCTACCAGCCCGAGAACAACCACCTCAAGGGCCGCACCCAGGCGACGATCTTCGAGTACCTGCGCATGATCGCGATCGCGCGCCTGTTCCTCGACAACATCGCCCACATCCAGGGCTCCTGGCTGACGGTCGGCAAGGAGGCGGGCCAGCTCTCGCTGCACTACGGCGCGGACGACCTCGGCTCGATCATGCTGGAGGAGAACGTCGTCTCCTCGGCCGGTGCCAAGCACCGCTCCAACCGCCAGGAGATCATCGACCTGATCCGCAAGGCGGGCCGCACCCCGGCGCAGCGCGCGACGACCTACGAGCACCTGCTGGTGCACGACGACCCGGCGAACGACCCGGTCGACGAGCGCGTCGTCTCGCACATCTCCTCCACCGCGATCGAGGGCGGCACCGCGCACCCCGAGCTGAAGCTCATCTCCACCAACTGACGCGTCCGACACGATCACGATGCTGACGCTGCACGCCGCCGAACTCCTGGTGACCGGACCGGGGTCCGCGCCGCTGGAGGGCGGTGCGGTCCTCGTCGAGGGGGACCGGATCGCCCGCGTGGGTCCGTACGAGGACCTCGCGGCGGGCCATTCGCACGCCCGGGTCCGCCGCTGGCCCGGGGTGCTCACCCCGGGGCTGCTGGTGCGCGGGGCGGACGAGCTGCTGGAGCGGACGTACTACCCGGACGACCCGTACGAGGTCACGGAACTCGGCGCGGACCCGATCAGCGGCGCGGAGGCGCTGGTGGCGCTGAAGCTGACCGAGTCGCGGTGGGGCCACAGCGCCCGGCGCGGCACGCAGCGGCTGCTGGCCCGCGGGGTGGTGGCGGTGTGCGGCCGCTTCACGGTCGCGGCGGTGCGCACGGCGGTGTCCCGGTCGGGGCTGACGATCCTGCCGCCGGCGCCCTACGAGGGACGGCCGGACCTGGATCCCTTCGCGGGCCGGGAGGCGGCGGCGGAGGCCTTCCACGGGGTGCTGGAGCCGGGCGCCGCGGCACGTTTCGCGGTGTTCGCGGTGGCGGACGGGGCCGAGCTGCTGACGCGGGGCGCGACCACGTGCGTGGCCACGGTCATCGGGGGACGGCTGCTCCACCGGAGGCGCTGAGCCCGTCGCCGCCGTCGAGGGGGCCGCTGTCGAGGGGGCCGCTGTCCGGGGCCCGGCCGTCGAGGTCCGTGCCGTCGACGGGTCTGTGCTCGGCGGGCCGGCCGCCCTCCCGGGCGAGGGCGGCGAGCAGGCAGGCCTGGAGGCGGCTGATCCCGCCGAGCTTGGCCCGTATGTTCACGACGTGGAACTTGACCGTGCTGACGGACAGTTGGAGTTCCCCGGCGAGTTCCCGGTTGGAGGCGCCGGTGGCCAGGCACAGGAACACCGCGGACTCCTGCTCGGTCAGCAGCGCTTCGCAGGACTGCGCCCCCTGCTGTTCCGGCGGCCCGTCCGGCTCCTCGTACGAGGGGAACCACGCAGGGACGCTGAAGCTGACGACGCGCACGGTTCCCACTCCTCGATCCCCCCGGCCGGCCCCTTACGGAGGCCGGCCTTTCCCTAGAGGACGGGTGGACCGGACAGGTAGGTTCCATTCGCGTCGAAGGGCCAGGCGTTGGACTTGCAGCCTTCCAGGCCCTTGATCTGCTGCATCATCGCCGGGGCGGGCTTTCCGGGGCCCGGGCAGCCCTCGTGGCCGCGGCCTATCTCGTGCCCGACCTCGTGGTTGACGATCAGCGCCCGGTACTCCTCCACGGAGCCGCTGAACTGGGGCGAGCCCTCCTTCCAGCGCTTGAGGTTCACCACCACGTCATGGCCGGTCCGGCAGTTGGTCTCGCCGATGAGTTCCGGGGTGACCACGTCGCACAGGAGGTCGGTGGTCTTGGGCGTCGCGATCTTGACGGTGAAGTCCACCGGCTGGCCCGCACCCACGAGCTGGAAGCCGTAGCGGGGGTCCCTGGTCCAGCCGCGGGGGTCCCCGAGGATCGCCTCGACGGAGCGGGCGGCGGCCTCCGGGTCGATCCCGCTGCCCTCCTCGACCTCCAGCCGCCAGCGCCGTGTGGTCCCCTTGCCCTGCGCGCCGCCGGAGGAGGTCGACCCGGTGAAGGTGCCGGGCTTGCCGGGCGTCGCGGGGGAGCCGGTGGACGGCGAGGGGGAGGCGGGCTGCTGCGAGGGGGCGGCGGGGGACTGCGCGGCCTCCGGGGACTTCGCGCCGCCCTGCGGCTGCGGGTTCCCCGCGGCGTCGGTGCCTTCCCCGGCCGGTGCGTCGGTCTGCGCCGCGGTGCGGCCCTTGGCGGCCGTGGTGGTCTCGTCCTCGGGCAGCAGCGCGTAGGCGGTGGCCGATACGGCGACCAGCGCCGCCGAGCCGAGGAGGATGGTGCGCCGCAGCCGCCTGCGCCGCTCGGCCCGGCGCCTGGCGCGCGGGCCGTCACGGCGGGAACGACCGGTGGAATGGCCTGCCGGCATCGTGAAGCTTCCTGTTCGCGGCGGCCACTGCCGGACCCGCCCACGCTTGTGGTTCCGATCCGGTGGGTGACCCTCACCGGGCCGCACCCTGGCAGTCAACGCGCATGCGGCGTAGCAGCGTAACTGTCCTTCGGAACAGTTCTACGGTCGGGTACGGCACCACCACGGCGCGGCACCGGCACCGCCACGGCCGGGTACGACGGAGCCCGCGCCGCCCGGGGCTCAGCCGGTGCCGGTGAGCTGGGCGGCGAGCCGCAGCCGGTCCTCCATCTGCTTCTTCGCCAGGTCGAGGGTCTCGGCGTTCTTCTCGATCAGCCGGTTCTGGTACGCGGTCTGGACGGTGTGCCAGACGCCCACCAGGTTGGTGCGCTCCTTGCAGGAGACATCGTGCTGCGCCGCCGCGATCGCCTGGGGTGAGTCCTGGGCCGACTGGAACCCGAGGTCGGCCTGCGGCGACACCGGGTCGTCGGTCTTGTAGCCCTTTTCGGCCATGCAGGCGGACCACTCCTGCGTGACCTTGCGGACCCTGCTGTCCTCGCCCGACCGCAGGTAGGAGTCGGTCACCATGTTCTGCGGGAGCATGATGTCGACCGCGTCCTTGGTCGGGGCGTAGAGCTTGAGGTAGCTCTCGCGGCGGCACCCGCCGGCCGGCACCTGCTGTCCGCCGACGCTGATCGCGCCCTGGCCGGTCTGTTCGGCCTCCTCCTGGCTCATGGGAACCGGCTTGGAGGGGTCGACTTCCTTCTCGCCGCTCAGGAACAGTGCTTCATTGGGGCCGAGCTGCGGCTGCGGTGCGGCCTGCTGTCCGGGGCCCGACGCGAAGTCGGTGTTCTTGTAGCCGTGGCGAGTCGCCTGATCGGCGTCCGAGAGCCCGTACAGGCGGGCCCGGTCATTCGGCATCGCGTTGCCCCCCGCGGCCGCGTACCGGAATCCGTACCGCTTCATGCACTGGTCGATGAGGGTGTTCTGGGCTCGCGTCAGCAAGGTGATCCTGTCGCCACGTGCGATGTACGTGTCGAGCGGAAGCGTCAGCTCGGCCGAGTGCAGGATCTGGGGCGCGGCTCCGGCCTCGGGTTCGCGACCGTCACTGTCGGCGCCGGAATCCGTCGAGGAACACCCGGTCAGGGAGAGTGCGGTCAGCAACCCGGCGGTGGCGACGAGGCGCGGAAGGGTGCGGGAGGGGCGGGAGGGGGTCATGGGTGCTCCGGAAACAGCGGTTCGGGGGGCGTGGTACGCCGCCCGTCCGGTGCGGGACCGGCGGGCGGCGTACCGAGGGCACGCTCTGGTTCTCAGCAGTAGCGGCCGGCCGAGGAAATGCGGTTCTTGAACTTGGCGGAGGCGTTGCCCCGGTGGCCCTCGGGGATGAAGCCCTTGTCGCCCGTCATCCCGGAGTTCGTGAAGACGAAGAAGCCGCAGCTGTTGTTGATGTACGAAGCCGTGTTCTCGTTCACCATCTGTCCGGCGCAGCTCTGGGACCCCTTGAAGAAGTCGTCGCCGAAGTTGTCGTCGCTGGCGGAGAGGTCGAAGACGGAGTTCTTGTAGTCCGACTGGCAGAAGAGGCCGAACTCCGTGCTGTCGAGCCATCCGTCCTTCCAGCCGGAAGCGGAGGCGGTGCTCGCGGTGAGGCCGAGCACGGTGAGGGTGAGAGCGGTTGCGGCGATGCCCCGCAGGACGTTGCTAGTGCGCATTATGGATTTCCCCCTGTTTTGTCAAGACTATTTCTGGTGAAAGTGAATTCGGCGCGGGAGCCGTGGGTGATTCGTTGCGGCGTCAGCAGCCGATGGCGGTCGAGGAGATCTGGTCCCGGTACGCGGCGGTGGCGTTGCCGCGGTGCCCCGAGGGGACCCACCCCTGGTTGCCCATCATGTCGATGTGGGTGAAGACCCACCAGCCGCACCCGGATCCGTTCAGGTAGGAACGGGTGTTGTCGTTGACGTTCTGGCCGGCGCAGCTTCGGGAGCCCTTGAACCAGTCGTCGGTGAAGTTCGGGTCGCTGTACCAGAGGTCGAAGACGGAGTTCTCCTGGTTCTCGTAGCAGAAGAGGCCGAACTCGGTGCTGGTGAGGTATCCGTCCTTCTCCTTGTCGCCGGCGGAGGCCGAGCCCGTGCTCACGGCGACTGCGGACAGGGCGAGGGCGGTTGCGGCGATGCCGCGCAGTAAGTTGCGAGTGCGCATGGATTCATTCTCCCGTTTGTCAAGTGAGGTGGTCTGTGAGGTGGATGACGTTCAGAAAGTCGCTCGCCGGGCACTCGGGCCGTTCGGTTAGAGTTCGAATGTCCGGGTCGCGCGCCAGTTAATGCGACATGCATGCGCCTTTGCAACCTGATATGGATCGACGTCTGTCGCGTCCAGGACTTGGCCAAAACGAATGTGACGCTTGGTAATAAAAATGGAGTTGTGCGATCCGGATCGCCGGGGGAGCGGGATGAAGGAGTCGGAACTCGTGGTTTCTCAGAAGGCCTCGGCGCCTGCCGGGCTTTCGCGTCGTCGCCGTTGGATAGGTGTCGTGACCGGCGGGGCCGTGTTGCTCACGGCGGTCGGAATGGGGTCGTCCTTCGTCATCAAGTCGCCCGCCCAGGCGGCTGCGGAAGCGGGCCCGCCGCCCCTGGACGTGCTGACGTCCCCGGTGGAGAAGAGAGTGCTCCGCGACACGCTCATCGTCCGGGGTACGGCCAGCGCCGCGCAGACGGTCCAGGTCGCCCCCTCCGGAGGAGGCGAAGGGACCGCGGCGGCGGTGGTGACCAAGTTGCCGCTCGCACAGGGGAGCGAGGCCGCTGCGGGCCGGGTACTCATGGAGGTCTCCGGCCGCCCGCTGTTCGTCCTCCCCGGCAAGACGCCCGTCTACCGCGACCTCAAGCCCGGAGCGACCGGAGACGACGTCGCGCAGCTTCAGCGGGGACTGGCGGCGATGGGGCACGGCAGCGGAGGTGACAAGGCCGGCCAGTTCGGTGCCGGCACGAAGGCCGCCCTGACCGCCTTCTACGCCTCGATCGGTTACGACCCCCTGCCGGCGTCGACGGACGGCGGAGAGGCCGTGACCGCGGCACAGGATTCGGTGAGCGGTGCCGAACGGGCCCTGCAGGACGCCCGCGCGGCCGCGAAGGCCGGGAGCTCCGGGGGCGTCGCGGCCGGGGCGTCGGGCACGCCCTCCGGCAAGCCGGCTCCCGCGGAGCCGGATTCCCGGCTCGCGGTGAACCGGGCTCAGGAAGACCTGGACAAGGCCCGCCGCCGGCTGGCCGACGTCCAGGCCAAGGCGGGGCCGATGCTGCCCGCCGGAGAGGTGGTCTTCCTGGAGGGGCTTCCCGCCCGGGTCGACACCGTCAACGTGAGCATCGGCAGCAAGGTCTCCGGTCCCGCGATGACGCTGTCCGCCGGGGAACTCGTGGTGCGGGCGCAGCTCAAGGAGCACCAGAAGGGCCTGGTGCGCACCGGCCAGAAGGTGGAGATCCAGTCAGAGGTGAGCCGCATCACCGCGGCCGCACAGGTGCAGTCGGTGGACGACAAGCTGTCCGTCCCCAAAGCGGCTCCCCAGGGCGGCGGAACCGGTCAGGACTCGGGCCAGGGCCAGAGCCAGGGCCAGAGCCAGGGCCAGGGCCAGGGGCCCGCAGGCCAGTCCGGCTACGCCCTGACCGTCCGCTCCGACCAGCCGCTGGACCCTTCGCTCGCGGGGCAGGACGTACGTCTGACCATCGAGGCGGCCGCAACGGACGGCGCCGCCCTCGTCGTGCCCGCGAGTGCCGTTTCGGCGGGAGCGGACGGCCTCACCAGCGTGACCGTGGTGGACTCCGCCGGTGCCCAGCGGCGGGTCCCCGTCAAGGCGGGCACCGTCGGGGACGGTTTCGTCGAAGTCGTGCCCAGCGTTCCGGGCACCCTGAACGAGCGGGACGAGGTGGTCACCGGAGTGAAGCAGGCTCCGGCGGCACGTGGCGGTAAGGCCGGCAAGCCGTGACGGATGCGACGGTCGCCCCGGAGGCCGGGGACAAGCCACCCGTCATCGAGTTCCGGCAGGTCGGACTCACCTATCCCGGGCCGCCGCCGGTGGAGGCGTTGCGTCCCGGCGACCTCCGTGTGGAGGCCGGGGAGTTCGTCACGATCATCGGTCCGTCGGGCTCGGGCAAGTCCACGTTCCTGAACATCGCCGGACTCCTGGACGCGCCCACCTCGGGCACCTACATGCTGGACGGCATCGACACCGGAACCCTCGGGGACGCCCGGCGCACCGCGCTGCGCGGCAGGCGCATCGGCTTCGTCTTCCAGTCCTTCCACCTGCTCCCCCACCGGTCGGCCCAGGAGAACGTCGCCCTGGCCATGCTCTACAACGGGGTGCCGCGGCGTGAACGGCTGCCCCGGGCCGGGGAGGTTCTCCAGCGGGTGGGGCTCGGCCACCGGGTCGACGCCCTCCCGGCCCGGCTGTCCGGCGGTGAGCGGCAGCGCGTGGCCATCGCCCGCGCCCTGGTGGGCAACCCCTCTCTGCTGCTGTGCGACGAGCCGACCGGAAACCTGGACACCGCCAACGCGCAGACGGTCCTGCGCCTCCTGGACGAACTCCACCGGGACGGGATGACCGTCCTCGTCATCACGCACGACCCGGAGGTGGCGCAGAGGGGCGGTCGCACCGTCACCATCAGGGACGGCGTCCTGTCCGAGCGCGCGGCACGCGTCGAGGTGACCGCATGACGAGCCGCGTCCGGGTCCGAGCCCGCATCCGCGGCCTGCGGTCGGAAGGGCCGCCGCGAGACCGCGTACAGCATTCGAGGCTGGCGGCGCGCGACGCGCTCGCCGAGGCCCTGGCCGGGATCCTGCAGCGTCCCGCCCGTTCGATGCTCACGGCCCTGGGCACCGTACTGGGCGTCGGGTCGTTCGTCGCGATCCTCGGCCTGACCGCGACGACCTCGTCCCAGATCGACGCACGCTTCAACGTGCTGAGTGCCACGGAGGTGACCGTCGAGGACGTGGCACAGAGCCGGAACGAATTCGCGGCCCCAGGATTCCCTGCAGACGCGGACCGGCGGATCGCCCGCCTGAGCGGTGTCACGCATGCCGGCGTGTACTACGGCGTGCGGCTCACCTCCGGTACCACCGTGAGCTCCTCGCCCGTCGGCGCGGACTCCGAGGGCGAGCGGCTCGACGTGGTCGCCGCGTCCCCCGGCGCCCTGCGGGCCGCCGTACCGACACTGGACCAGGGCAGGCTCTTCGACGACTACCACTCCGAGAGCCGCCAGCGGGTCGCGGTCCTCGGCGCGGCCACCGCCGCCCGGCTCGGGATTACCACGGTCTCAACGCACCCCGCCGTGTTCATCGGCGAGGAACCGTTCACCGTCGTGGGGATCATCGGCGACGTGGAGCGCAAGGCGGACCTGCTGCTCTCCGTCGTGGTGCCCCGAAGTACGGCCGAAGAGGTCTTCGGGCCTCCCCGGGGCGGTGACGCCAGGATGATCATCGCCACCGAGCTGGGGGCGGCCCGGCAGGTCGCGGAACTGGCCCCGACGGCCCTGCGTCCCGACCATCCGGATTACCTCAAGGCGGTCGCACCGGCGGATCCGAAGAGCCTGCGGACGAACGTGTCCTCGGACCTCGGCCAGCTCTTCCTCATACTCGCCGGGATCTGCCTGATCATCGGGGCGGTCGGGATCGCCAACACGACACTGGTCGCCGTTCTGGAACGAACCGGCGAGATCGGGCTGCGCCGTGCGCTGGGTGCCCGCGGGCGTCACATCAGCCTGCAGTTCCTGGCCGAGTCCGGGGCCCTCGGCGCCCTGGGCGGCCTCGTGGGTACCTCCCTGGGCAGCATGACCGTCGTCCTCGTCGCAGTGATCCGGGAATGGACGCCGGTCATCCACCCGCTCACGGTCCTGGCCGCACCCGCCATCGGACTGCTGACCGGGGTGCTGGCAGGCCTGTATCCGGCATGGCGGGCGTCCCGGATCGAGCCGGCCGAGGCGTTGCGCCGCTGAGCGGGGCGCCCGCCGGGGAGGCGGCACCGGCGGGGCCCACGCGGCCTGAGAGGATGGGGCCGTACCCGCCGATCCGCATCGCAACACGAGGGGCGAACGCCAGTGACAAGGGCCTCCCTGGACAAGCAGCCGCACGAAGTCGCCTCCATGTTCGACAGGGTCGCGGCGAACTACGACCTGACCAACGACGTCCTCTCCCTCGGCCAGGACCGGGTGTGGCGCAAGGAGGTCGCCAAGGCGGTCGACGCGCGCCCCGGGCAGAAGGTCCTCGACCTGGCCGCCGGTACGGCGACCTCCTCGCTGCCCTTCGCGGCGACCGGCGCGTACGTCGTCCCGTGCGACTTCTCCCTGGGCATGCTCATGGAGGGCAAGAAGCGGAACTCCTGGCTTCCGCTGACCGCCGGCGACGCGACGAGGCTGCCGTTCAAGGACGACGTCTTCGACACCGTCACGATCTCCTTCGGCCTGCGCAACGTCCAGGACACCGACGCGGCGCTGCGCGAGCTGTACCGGGTGACCAAGCCCGGCGGGCAGGTCGTGATCTGCGAGTTCTCGCAGCCCACCTGGGCGCCGTTCCGGACGGTCTACACCGAGTACCTGATGCGCGCGCTGCCGCCCGTGGCCCGCGCCGTGTCGTCCAACCCCGACGCGTACGTGTACCTCGCCGAGTCCATCCGGGAATGGCCCGACCAGCCCGCGCTGGCCGGCCTGCTGCAGAAGGCCGGCTGGTCCAAGGTGGCCTGGCGCAACCTCAGCGGCGGCATCGTCGCGCTGCACAGAGGCACCAAGGCCTGACCGCCGTGCCCGACGCCCTGCCGCCCGACGCCGGGTCCCTGGACTACGAGCCCCTGCTGGAGCGGATCGCCGCCGACGTCGCCCCGCTGCTGGGCAGCGGCACGCCCGCCGAGTACATCCCGGCGCTCGCCGCGGTCGACCCGCGGCAGTTCGGGATGGCCGTCGCCGATCTCGACGGGAACGTCTTCGGGGTGGGGGACTGGGAGGTGCCCTTCTCCGCCCAGTCGATCACCAAGGTCTTCGCGCTCGCCCTGGCCCTGGCCGAGGGCGGCGACAGCCTGTGGGAGCGGGTCGGCCGGGAGCCCTCGGGCAACCCGTTCAACTCGCTCGTGCAGCTGGAGTACGAGAACGGCATTCCGCGCAATCCGTTCATCAACGCGGGCGCCCTCGTGGTCACCGACCGGCTCCAGACGCTGACGGGCGACGCGAGCAGCGAGGTGCTGGAGTTCCTGCGGCAGGAGAGCCAGAACCCGGACATAGGCTTCGACGCCGAGGTCGCCGCCTCCGAGCAGGGGCACGGCGACCGCAACGCGGCCCTGGCGCACTTCATGGCCTCGTACGGGAACATCGACAACCCGGTGCCCGCACTGCTGGAGCACTACTTCTGGCAGTGCTCCATCGAGATGACCTGCGCCGACCTGGCCCGTGCCGGGCGGTTCCTGGCCCGGCACGGGCTGCGCGCGGACGGCTCGCGCCTGCTGACCCGCAGCGAGGCCAAGCAGGTCAACGCGGTGATGATGACCTGCGGGACGTACGACGCGGCGGGCGAGTTCGCCTACCGCGTCGGGCTGCCCGGCAAGAGCGGGGTGGGCGGCGGCATCGTCGCCGTCGTCCCCGGCCAGTGCACCCTCGCCGTGTGGAGCCCGGGGCTGGACGCCCGGGGCAACTCGGTCGCGGGCGTCGCCGCGCTGGACCGGTTCACGACCCTGACGGGCCTGTCCGTCTTCTAGGGGACGTCCGGTGGGGGAGCGGGCCGGGGCCGGTGCGGCCCGGACCCGCTCCCGCTGATCACGACTGCCGGCCCGCGAGCCGATCGGCGGCGGTCCGGCGCTGCGGCTGGAGGGTGTCCACGAGGACTCCCGATCCCTGGCCGGGGGTGTAGTTCCAGTCCCAGATCTTCGCCGCGACCTTGCCGAGCCGTTCGTCGCCGGGTCGCACGTCGATGTAGAAGAGCGACTCGTCCGGCTTCCTGTCGTCGCCGCCCCAGCGCACCACGCCCTCGCAGTCGGCGAGGATGTCGCGCAGGGTCAGTTCCTGCAGCGGGTAGAAGCCGCCGCGCGCTCCGGCGGGGTAGGCACCGGAGCGGATCCGCACGGCGGTTCCGGACGCCAGGTTCGATTCGGGCAGGCCCTTGCGCACGGAGCCCGGCTGCACCCAGCCGGTGACGTCGCCGCCGCGGAGGGTTTCGACCTCGTAGTGGAACCGGCGTACCACGTGGACCAGCACGGTCTCGACGTCGGCCATCCGGATCTGGATCCCGCCGACCGGGAGGCCGGTGACGGGGCGGGTGTAGATGCTGCCGTGGTCGTCCGCGACCTTCTCCATCTCCCACCCGTTCGTCGAGGGGATGCCGGTCTGGACGCGCTTCTCGCGTTCCTGGGCCTTTTTGATCGCGTCCCGGACGTGGGCCGGGTCGGGGGCGGGGCCCACGGCGTGGGCGGGTGTGGCCAGCTGCGAGCCGACCGCGACGCCGACCGCCACGAAGGCGGCACGCCGCAGGACGGTGCGGCGAGATATCTTTCCGGTCACTTCTTGTCTCCTCGTACCGATGGCCGGCGTCAGACGTTGCGGGAAATGGAGTTGTACTTCTCCATGACTTGGTAGAGCGCCAGGCGCTTCTTCGCGTGCTCGGTGGCCTCCGAGTCCGCCGTCCCCTGGTAGCGGCGCAGGATCTGGTAGATCTCGCTCTCCGTGTAGTCGAGGCTCATGGGCCTCAGGACCGTTTCGGCGGGTGAGTTGCCGGGCGCGCCGCCGGCGTTCCAGAGGTGGACGAGGGGAACGCTCTGGATGGCGAAGGAGTCGTCCTCCCGGAGCTTGTCCCAGAGCTCGAACTTGTCCTTGTCACTGCCGACGTTTCGGATCGTGCCCGTCGCGTAGCCCTTTTGGATGGCGTAGTTCCATGCCAGGACGGCAGTCCTGCCGAACATTTGGGCGATTCCGGTCGAGCTGTCCTCGAACGAGCCGCCGGCCAGGTACTTGGTGCGGATGGCCGCGTCCGCCCCGAGGTCGATGGCGTCGATGTGCCGCATCTCCCAGTAGCACGAGGTCTGGATGAGGGCCTTGCGCATCTTGTACTTGTAGGCGAGCTGGGTGATCACGGTGTCCCACTCGACGACGACCCTGCGGAAGCACGTCTCGTGGCCGTACGTCCTGACCCCGCCGTCGTTCGGGAAACCGATCGACTCCATGTACTTGCCGACGTCCGTCCGCATCGCCCCGATGACGCTGGAGGCGAGGTTGGTGTCCGGGAGCGCGGTGCGGGGGGTGTTGAAGGAGTTCTGGCCCGTGTCGCGCCCCGACGCGATGTTGACGTCGATGTTGATCGCACCGTCACCGGAGCCGATCGTGCGGGTGACGATCTGGTCGTAGGCCCAGTTCGCCGGCATCGGGTAGCCGAAGTTGCCGGAGAAGCCGGACGACATGTCGGAGACGAACGAGGCCGAGGCGTGGCCGGCCTCGCCCACCCGGGTGCAGACGTTGCGGGGGCCGTAGACGCCGACGGCGAAGCGGTTGCCGTCGTCGGCGATGGCGTCCTGGATGCCCTTGAAGTGCGGCAGGACGCTGTTGGACACGTCCTGGTCGAGCGCGTCGAAGTCGACCGCGAAGAAGATCCGGGTCCCCGGCTTGAAGCCGTGGTCCAGCGCTGCGTTGATCGCGGACTGGGCGGCCGCACGGCCCAGGGGGTAGCTGAAGTCGGAGGCGTCGCGGCCGAACGTCTGGTAGATCGGGAAGCAGCGGAGCCCGTTGTCGGCGATGGTCTTGAGCTCGCCGGGCTGGATCGCCTTGTGGCGCAACGGGTCCTTGTCGTCCTTCGGCGGGACGGGGTTGGTGAGGTACCGGCCCACGTACTTGATTCCCTGGGCCTTCAGCGTGGCGGCTCGGGCGGGCGTGATCAGCGTGATGCCGTCGCAGGCCTCGCCGTTGCGGGACTGGTCGCCGTAGGAGACGAGCAGGGAGGCCCAGGTGGAGAAGTCGCCGGTGCCGGTGACGGGCAGCTTCACGAACGACTGAAAGTCGCTGACGGCCGTGGCGAGCGCGCCAGTGAAGCTGGAAGTGAAGGACACGGGGCGCTGGTTGAGGACCATGCCGCCGGAGAACAGCTGGACCCAGGTGCCCGAGGATCCGGTGGAGACGGTGTGGCTCTTCAGTCCGCTCTGCGTGCCGGGTCCGAAGACGCCGTTGGCGGTGCCGTCGGCCATGCCCAGCTCGTACTGCACGGCGAACAGCATGGACTTCGCGACGTCGCGGGAGTGGTGGCCGTCGGCCGGGATGATGAAGAAGTCCCGGCGGTTGACGTAGGAGCCGTTCAGCCACCGCTGGACGGCCCGGATGTTCTCCGAGCCGCTGTTGACGGTGACGTAGGCGTCCATGTTGAGCAGGCCCTTGAAGACCTTGGGGACCAGGCCGTCTCCGGGGTAGGTGGAGGCCACCCCCATGTCCTGCTTCAGCTTGGTGACGGCCGCCGACACGCGGGAGCTGAAGACACCGTCGTAGGCGCCGCCGTCGTAGCCCTTGCAGTAGAGGCCGGCCTGGACGATCCAGACGATGTTCTTGTTGGACGTCGCGCTGTTGATGGTCGGGAATTTCGACTGCAGGGTGTTCAGCGTCGTGGGTCCGAAAGTGTCGGACAGGGACGATATCCCGAGCTCGTACTGAAGGGCGCGGGTGAGCGCGAACATCACCTTCCAGCTGGTGACGCCGTTTTCGATGAGCGGCTCGATCCCCAGCTTTCCCCGGTAGGTCGTGTTGAGGTAACTCTGGGCCCTGAGCACCATTTCGTCGGCCATGCTCGAACTCCTGTCGGTGCGCCGCAACCAGGTGGGGCGCCGGCCTGAGCAGCAGTGTGGTCTGAAGGGGCGCGGGCGTGCGCGACGGAGCGCTCATGAGCAGACCGATGCGTTCGTTCCCCCCGGCACCGGTCCGGCGATCTCGGTCGACAGCCGAAAGCGCCCGCACTTGTCGATCAACCTAACCGAAGGGTCGTTCGCGTCCTGCCCGGGGAGACCAATTCCGTGAAGATCGGCCGAAAATATTCTGTTGTGCACAGGGGGTGATAGGGGTAAGGGAGTGTATTTCAGTGGCGGGCAAGGTGCGGAATTGGCTATTCCGGACGGCGGTCGCTACGGCGAGCAGGAAGGGTCGCCCGGAGCGCACTCCATGGCGAACTGCCAGAAGGCGTAGACGAGGACGCACACGGCGAGGGACACGCCGGTCATGACGGCGAAGCGCCGGCGTGCACGTGGATGGCCCCCCGCATGCGCCAGTACCAGCCCGGCGACGGGAGCGACGACCACACCCGTCAGGGCCATCCACACCAGGACGGGGGCGGCGGCCGTGAGGCGGTAGCCGGCGATCAGGGCGAGCGGAGACGCGGCCCACCACACCGTCAGCACGGAAGAGACGCGGGTGACGGTGGTGGAGGGGCGACTGGGGGCGTCGTGGGACACGGATCGTTCTCTTTCGTCCTACAGGGCGAGCGCGTAGCGGCGGGCCGGGTTGCCGCCCGGCGTGGTGAACTCCTCGGCCAGGGTCATGCCGAGCCGCTCCGCCACCGCCACCGAGCGGGCGTTGCGGGCGTGGATCATCGCCACCACCCGCTCGATCCCGGCCCCGCGGACCCGCTCCAGGGTGGCCAGCGCCGCGGCGTAGGCGTAGCCGCGGCCCCAGGCCGCCCGGCCGAGCCGCCAGCCGATCTCGATCTCCCCGACCGGCCCCCACTCCTTGTCCACCGGCCACGGCTGCGCCCCGGTGAAGCCGATCACCTCACCGTCGCCGTCGAGCAGCGTCCACAGGCACAGGCCGAGCTGTGCGTCGTGCATCCGCTGGCGCGCGGTGAACTCCTCGTACTCCGACAACTCGGCGGGACCGCCGAGGAACTCCATCACATCGGTGTCGTTGAAGACGCGGTGCCAGGCGTGGGCGTCCTCGTCGGTGGGCACGCGCAGGCCCACCGCCGGGAGCGGGGGCCGGGTCGGCGAAGTCGTCATCGGGGCAGCCCTTCGGATCGCGATCACTCTCGCTGCATAGACTGCACATGTCCGGTGCCGCCTGGCACCCTATATCGAGCCTTCGGGAGACCCCGCAGTGACCGAGCTCCTCTCCGAACACTCCGCGGACGTGATCGTCGTCGGGGCCGGGCCCGCCGGCTCGACCACCGCCTACTACCTCGCCAAGGCCGGATTGGACGTCCTGCTGCTGGAGAAGACGGCGTTCCCGCGCGAGAAGGTCTGCGGCGACGGACTGACCCCGCGCGCCACCAAGCAGCTGGTGGCGATGGGCATCGACATCTCCGAAGAGGCCGGCTGGCTCCGCAACAAGGGCCTGCGGATCATCGGCGGCGGGCAGCGGCTCCAGCTGGACTGGCCGGAACTCGCCTCTTACCCGGAGTACGGACTCGTCCGCAAGCGTGACGACTTCGACGAGATCCTGGCCCGCCAGGCCCAGAAGGCCGGCGCCCGGCTGTACGAGCGCTGCAACGTCGGCGAGCCCGTCCGTGACGCCCGCACCGGCCGCATCACCGGCGTGCAGGCGAAGCTGGGCGAGGAGAAGACCCCGGTCACCTTCCACGCCCCGCTGGTCGTCGCGGCCGACGGCAACTCCTCCCGGCTGTCCCTGGCCATGGGCCTGCACCGGCGCGAGGACCGCCCGATGGGCGTCGCGGTGCGCACGTACTTCACCTCGCCGCGGCACGACGACGACTACCTGGAGTCCTGGCTGGAGCTGTGGGACCGGCGCGGTCCGCAGGACCGGCTGCTGCCCGGCTACGGGTGGATCTTCGGCATGGGCGACGGCACCTCCAACGTCGGCCTCGGCATCCTCAACTCCTCCTCCGCCTTCAAGGAGCTGGACTGGCGCGAGGTCCTGAAGGCCTGGTGCGCCTCGATGCCGGAGGACTGGGGCTACACCCCGGAGAACATGACGCAGCCGATCCGCGGCGCCGCCCTGCCGATGGCCTTCAACCGGCAGCCGCACTACACCAAGGGCCTGCTGCTGGTCGGTGACGCGGGCGGCCTCGTCAACCCCTTCAACGGCGAGGGCATCGCCTACGCGATGGAGTCGGGCCAGATCGCGGCCGACGTCATCGTCCAGGCGCAGGCCCGGTCCACCCCGGCGCAGCGCGAGCTGGCGCTGCACAACTACCCGAAGGTGCTCAAGGAGACCTACGGCGGCTACTACACGCTGGGCCGCGCCTTCGTGAAGCTGATCGGCAACCCGAAGGTCATGAAGGTCGCGACGCAGCGCGGCCTGACCCACCCGCTGCTGATGAAGTTCACCCTGAAGATGCTGGCCAACCTGACCGACCCGGCGGGCGGCGACGCGATGGACCGCATCATCAACGGCCTCTCGAAGGTGGCCCCGAAGGCCTGACGGAGCCTGCTCGTCAAGGACGGCGGTCCCGGATCCCCCGGTTCTCCGGGTCGGGGCCGCCGTGCACCGTGCGCACGCACCGTGCCAGCAGGACCAGCCCGCACACCAGCAGCGCGCCCGAGACGGTCCAGCCGGTCGCGAGGAGGAGGGCGTGCCCCGGCTTCTGCCAGGGGCGGGTGGTGTTCAGCAGCCAGCCCCCGACGGCGAGGAGCCCGAGGCCGAGGGCGGCCCGGACCGCGGTGGGGTCGCCCGCCTCGTGGGGCTCGTAGCGCTCGTACGGCTGTGTGCCCACGGGACCACCACCTCCATCCGACGCTCAGGGCCTGTGCCGCCATCTTCTCAGGGCTCGGGGGCCCCGTTCGACACGGCCGCCCGCCCGGCCGATCACCGGCGGGTCCGGCACTTCGACAACGCCTCGGCATGCCGGGTCTTGAGCGTGGCCCACTGCTCGGCGGTGGCCTTCGTCTCGTCGGTCTCCGCCGTGACCGGGTCGGGGTCCGGGTACCAGGCGACCCCCTCGGCCCGCAGGCACGAGGCTTCCTCCCGTGCGGCGGCGAGCTGCGCGGGGGTGGCGGGAGCGGGCTGCGGACGCGGCGGCAGCATCGGCTCGCACGCCTTGTGCGCCTCCTCGTTCCACGGCTTCGACTTGTCCACGCGGGGCGCGCCGTATTCCGTGTGGACGATCGCGACGCCGTGCTTCTTCAAACAGTCGTGGTACGCGATTTCCGCGGCGGTGGGCGGCGGACTGTCGCTCGCCCGGGGCTCCTCCTCGCCGCCGCATCCCGTCAGTGAAATGCACAGGAGAAGCAGTGGTGCGAAATGGCGTGCGCGCACGACGGATTTCCCTTGCGGCCGTAGAAGTGGAATCGGCGCGCCCGTTCCGTGAAGACGGTGAGGGCGTGCCGGGTGATCGTAAGGAGCCCCGGACCTGCGCACAAGTTCCTTACGAGTAACCATTCATGACTGTCCATCAGGTGAGAAGGGGCTTGGCCGGAGGTCTTCCCGCCCTGTTGAATCCCGGCCGGACGGGGTCGTGAGCACAGCTCGGCCCGCGTCGTCATTTTCATCGGCGGAGGGGTAGGGAATGAACAAGGCGTTCCGCGTTCTGGCCACGGGTGGGGCCGCTGTCGTATCGGCGGGAATGATTCTTCTGAGCGCGGCCGGGCCGGCCGCGGCCCTGGGCAAGAACGGAAGTCTGGAAGTCCACGAGTTCGGTCTTTTCTACAACCAGAATCAATCCGGTTGTGTATTCGACCTGTACGGCGAGGACCTGAACTTCAACAACGACTACTTCAAGAGCGGCTGCACGGGCGGCACCTCGAACGTGAACGACAACACCGAGTCCTACCGGAACCGCGACGTCTACGCGTGGAAGGTGGCCACCGACGCGAACATCGACGGCAACGTCGGCGAGATCCCGTCGGGTTACTCCGGCAACGCCTCGACCAACTTCAAGAACAAGATCAGCTCGGCCACCTTCACCCTCCACCCCTGATCCGGACGAAGGAGTCCCACGCCATGCGCTCCGCCTCCCTCCCGCGTTCGGCCGCCCTGCTGGCCGTGGTGCTGACCGCGCTGGCCGGCTGCTCCGGCGCCGCGGGCGCGGAGGGCGGCGAGCCCGGACTCGGCCCCGTCGCCGCCAACCCGGCGACGGCCGCGCTGAGCTTCCCCCTGGACGCGTACACGGACTCCGAGTCCGAGCGGGGCCGCATGGGCGGGGTGCAGCAGCTGCTGGTCTCCCGCTGCATGGCGCGGTACGGCTTCACATACGAGGGGGTGAAGCCGGCCCCGCCGTCGGTGGCGGGGACCGGGGAGGACCGGCACCGGTACCTCTTCGGCCTGGCCGATCCGGCGTACGCGGCGGCCCACGGCTACGACAAGTCGGCGGGGGAGGGCCCCCGGTCCAAGCCCGCGGCCCCGGAGCTGAGCGACAGCGCGCACCTCGTGATGTACGGCGAGCGGCGCGGGGCCCCGGGCGGTGCGGCCCCCGACGCGAAGACCGAGGAGGAGGCCGCGGATCTGGACAGCGGTCTGACTGCGGCCGGGCAGAAGGTGCCGGCCGGCGGGTGCGTGCGGGAGGGGTACCGCAAGCTGTACGCGCCGACCAGGGACAGCGTCGACCTGCTCTTCGCCTTCGGGCTCGCCTCGGAGGCGCACGAACGGTCCCGGCAGGACTCCCGGGTCGTCGACGTCCTGGCGAAATGGTCCTCATGCATGGACAAGTCGGGATACAGCGGGATCGCCACCCCGTACGAGGTCGTCGAGAAGCTGGGCCTGGAGAACGAGAAGGGCGGCGCCCGGGGCGTCACGGCGGCCCGGGCGGACGTCGCCTGCAAGCGCGAGGTGAACCTCGTCGGGATCTGGGCCGCGGTCGAGAAGGCGTACCAGGAACGGCTCGTCGAGGAACACGCCGAGACGCTCGCGCTCTACGGGAAGCAGCGGCAGGCCCGCTTCAGGCTCGCGGCCTCACTGGGCTGAGGGGAGCGCGCGCACGGCGCCGGACGCCCGTGGGCTCCGGCCCGCCCGGACCGTCCGGGAAACGGCTCCAGGGCCGGTACTCCACCCCCGAGCGGGGGAGTACCGGCCCTCGGCCGTGTCTGCTGCCGCGGCCTGAGCGGGGCTCAGGGGCGGGCTCAGAGGACGCGGACGGCGCCCGTCGGCTTGTCGTAGCTCAGGCTGCGCTCGACGATGCCGGTGCTGGGGTTCTGCGCGCCGACGAACTTGCCGCCGCCGACGTAGATGGCGACGTGGTACGCGCTGCCCTTGGAACCCCAGTAGAGGATGTCGCCGGGCTGAAGGGCGTTCAGGGAGACGGACGTACCGGCCGAGGACTGCGCCTGGGACATGCGCGGCAGGGAGATGCCGGCCTGGCGGTAGGCGGCCTGGACGAGGCCGGAGCAGTCGAAGGAGGACGGGCCGGTGCCACCCATGACGTAGGCCTTGCCGACCTGCGCACGGGCGAAGTTGACGATGGCCGCGGCGGATCCGGTGGCCGGGGCCGTCACGGTGCCGGTGCCCTGCGGGGCCTTCGCGGCGCCGGAGGTGCTCTTCAGAGAGGTGCGGTCGGAGTCGCGGGTGGCGCGCTCGGCCTCGGCCTTGCGGTCCGCCTCCTCCTTCGCCTTCTTCTCGGCGGCCTTCTGGGCCGCTTCCTTGGCCTGCTTCGCCTCGGCGGCGGCGCCGGTGCGGGCGCTCTCCTCCTGGGCGGTCAGTTCGCCTTCCACGGCGGCCAGACGGGTGTTCTCGGCGGCCGTGGTGACCGCGGAGGCGACATCGGCCGCCAGGTCCAGGTTCAGGACCGGCATTTCGAGCGTCGTCTCGGCCACGGGCTCGGACGGGGACGCGCTCGCGGTGCCGGCCATGGCCAGGGTGCTGAGGACGCCACCGGCAACTCCGGCGCGGACCGCGAGCTTCGAGGCGCTGCGGCGGGGCTTCCGGTGGCTGGGTATGTGAGCGGTGTGGGACATGAGGACAACCGCTATCAGGGCGCCAGGGGTCCCTTCAAGAAACGTGGGGTGCGCCACAGTTGCCCGCGAAGGCACGCGAACCGGGCGCGCCGTGCCTCTTATTGACGCCGTAACGGGCGAAACGGACACACCCTCACAAGGCTGTGATCAAGGGGTTTCAGTAATAAGTCCGAATTGATCCACGGACTACCATCCCTCCGCACAGATGGCCAAGCCCGCTTTCGGAACGCCTGATTCGGAGTGGCGCAGGTCACAGGAGGATCACGCCATGTGGACGCTGTGGCCGGCCCGTGACCTTCCTGTGAAGCAGGGGTCCGGTCGCGGGGAGGGGCTCGTGAACGGATGCACGCACTCGGCGGCCCGCCGCACCCTCGTATGCCCCGCGTCCACCTCCGTACACACGGCCTCCCCCGACCGGGGGACGCGGATCCCCTTATCACCACGGGCCCCGCGATGCCAATTTGCCTGCAAGCGCCACCGTTTGATAGAGCAGCGCGCCTTTCACCTGCGAGAACGGGCTCGAATGTCACCTTTGGTGATCATGCGGATGCTTCGCGTATGAAGATCACCACTCATCGGACTTCATGATCGTTCGTCAGGTGGTGGAGATCACAAACTCGGTGTTGTTACCCGTGTCGCAGATCACAGACGAGCAGGCATAAGATGCGCACCAGTCCGGCTTGTGAACTGCCTCACATGTGCACGATCTTCGCGAGGCGGGGCGCGCGGCGCCGGCGGCGGTCCAACGGTCAAGGACGACTGGAAGGAGCGAGGAGCGTGAATGCGTACGCGCCCATCCTCGTGCTCGGCGCCCTCGGCGCAGGGTTTGCGATCTTCTCCGTGGTCATGGCCACGCTGATCGGTCCAAAAAGGTACAACCGGGCGAAGCTCGACGCCTACGAGTGCGGCATCGAGCCGACCCCGATGCCGGCCGGCGGCGGCCGCTTCCCCATCAAGTACTACCTGACGGCGATGCTCTTCATCGTCTTCGACATCGAGGTTGTCTTCCTCTACCCCTGGGCCGTCACCTTCGACGCCCTGGGGATCTTCGGGCTCGTCGAGATGCTGCTCTTCGTGCTCACCGTCTTCGTCGCCTACGCCTACGTGTGGCGCCGCGGCGGCCTGGAATGGGACTGAGGGGCTGAATTTCCCATGGGACTGGAAGAGAAGCTGCCGAGCGGCTTTCTGCTGACCACCGTCGAACAGGCCGCGGGGTGGGTGCGCAAGTCGTCCGTCTTCCCGGCGACCTTCGGCCTCGCCTGCTGCGCCATCGAGATGATGACGACCGGAGCGGGCCGGTACGACCTGGCCCGCTTCGGCATGGAGGTCTTCCGCGGCTCCCCGCGCCAGGCCGATCTGATGATCGTGGCCGGGCGGGTCAGCCAGAAGATGGCGCCGGTGCTGCGCCAGGTGTACGACCAGATGCCCGCTCCCAAATGGGTCATCTCCATGGGGGTTTGTGCATCCTCGGGCGGAATGTTCAACAACTACGCGATCGTCCAGGGCGTCGACCACATCGTCCCGGTGGACATCTACCTCCCCGGCTGCCCGCCCCGCCCCGAGATGCTGATGGACGCGATCCTCAAGCTCCACCAGAAGATCCAGGGCGGAAAGCTCGGCGTGAACCGGGAGGAAGCGGCCCGCGAGGCGGAGGCGGCGGCCCTCAAGGCCCTCCCCACCATTGAGATGAAGGGGCTGCTCCGGTGAGCGAGACCCAAGAGCCGGACCACGGCAACGAAACCGGCGCGACCGGCGCGGACGGCAGCGGCCTCCCCGCCCCGCGCGCCCAGGGCCCCGAGGTCATCGGCGTCCGCAAGGGCATGTTCGGCGCGGCGAACGGCGGCGACACCAGCGGCTACGGCGGCCTCGTGCGCACCGTGGCCCTGCCCGGCGCGACCTCCCGCCCCTACGGCTCCTACTTCGACGAGGTGGCCGACGAGCTCGAAGGCGCCCTGGAGGAGCAGGACCTGCTCCCGGAGAACGCCATCGAGAAGACGGTCGTCGACCGGGGCGAGCTCACCTTCCACATCGCCCGCGAGCACCTCGTGCGCGTCGCGCGCACCCTGCGCGACGACCCCGCCCTGCGCTTCGAGCTCTGCACCGGGGTCTCCGGAGTCCACTTCCCCGGGGACAAGGGCCGCGAGCTGCACGCCGTCTACCACCTGCGCTCGCTCACCCACGGCCGGATCCTGCGGCTGGAGGTGTCCGTCCCGGACAGCGACCCGCACGTCCCCTCGCTCGTCGCCGTCTACCCGACCAACGACTGGCACGAGCGCGAGACGTACGACTTCTTCGGCCTGGTCTTCGACGGGCACCCGGCCCTCACCCGGATCATGATGCCGGACGACTGGCAGGGCTTCCCGCAGCGCAAGGACTACCCGCTCGGCGGCATCCCCGTCGAGTACAAGGGCGCCCAGATCCCGGCTCCCGACCAGCGGAGGTCGTACAGCTGATGTCCCCCATCACGAATGAAGGAGCGGGCAACCACTCCTCCGCCCGCGAGACGACCGAGGGCACCGTCTACACCGTCACCGGCGGCGACTGGGACGAGATCGTCCAGTCGGCGGCCAAGGCCGACGACGAGCGGATCGTCGTCAACATGGGTCCGCAGCACCCGTCCACCCATGGTGTGCTCCGGCTGATCCTGGAGATCGACGGCGAGACCGTCACCGAGGCCCGCTGCGGCATCGGCTACCTCCACACCGGAATCGAGAAGAACCTCGAATTCCGCAACTGGACGCAGGGCACCACCTTCGTCACGCGCATGGACTACCTGACGCCGTTCTTCAACGAGACGGCGTACTGCCTCGGCGTCGAGAAGCTGCTCGGCATCACCGACCAGATCCCGGACCGCGCCACCGTCATCCGCGTCCTGCTGATGGAGCTCAACCGGCTCTCCTCCCACCTGGTGTGCATCGCCACCGGCGGCATGGAGCTGGGCGCGACCACGATCATGATCTACGGCTTCCGCGACCGCGAGCTGATCCTCGACATCTTCGAGCTGATTACCGGCCTGCGCATGAACCACGCGTTCGTCCGCCCCGGCGGCCTCGCGCAGGACCTGCCCCCGGGCGCGGTCGACCAGCTGCGCGAGTTCGTGAAGACCATGAAGAAGAACCTGCCGGAGTACGACAAGCTCGCCACCGGCAACCCCATCTTCAAGGCCCGCATGCAGGACGTCGGCTACCTCGACCTCTCCGGCTGCATGGCGCTCGGCGCCACCGGCCCGATCCTGCGCTCCGCCGGCCTGCCCCACGACCTGCGCAAGTCGGACCCGTACTGCGGCTACGAGACCTACGAGTTCGACGTGCCGACCACCGAGACCTGCGACTCCTACGGGCGGTTCCTGATCCGCCTGGAGGAGATGCGCCAGAGCCTGCGGATCGTCGAGCAGTGCCTGGAGCGGCTGGAGCCCGGCCCGGTCATGGTCGCCGACAAGAAGATCGCCTGGCCGGCGCAGCTGGCCATGGGCCCCGACGGCCTCGGCAACTCGCTCGACCACATCAGGAACATCATGGGCACCTCCATGGAGGCCCTCATCCACCACTTCAAGCTGGTGACCGAGGGCTTCCGGGTACCGGCCGGCCAGGCCTACGCGGCCGTCGAGTCCCCCAAGGGCGAGCTCGGCGTCCACGTCGTCTCCGACGGCGGAACCCGCCCCTACCGGGTCCACTTCCGCGACCCGTCCTTCACCAACCTGCAGGCCATGGCCGCGATGTGCGAGGGCGGCCAGGTCGCCGACGTCATCGTCGCCGTCGCCTCCATCGACCCCGTGATGGGAGGCGTCGACCGATGACCGCCAGTCCTCAGAACCGAGGGGTCTCGCTGGGCATGCCCCAGCTGCCCGCCCCCGACTTCCCGGCGGAGGTACGCGCGCGCCTCGAAGCGGACGCGAAGGAAGTCGTCGCCCGCTACCCCGACAGCCGCTCGGCGCTGCTCCCGCTGCTGCACCTGTGCCAGTCGCAGGAGGGCTACGTCTCCAAGACCGGCATCCGGTTCTGCGCCGAGACGCTCGGGCTGACCACGGCCGAGGTCACCGCCGTCGCCACCTTCTACACGATGTACCGGCGCAAGCCCTCGGGCGACTACCAGGTCGGCGTCTGCACCAACACCCTGTGCGCGGTCATGGGCGGCGACGCCATCTTCGAGGAACTCAAGGAGCACCTCGGGGTCGGCAACAACGAGACCACCCCCGACGGCAAGGTCACCCTCGAACACATCGAGTGCAACGCGGCCTGCGACTACGCCCCCGTGGTGATGGTCAACTGGGAGTTCTTCGACAACCAGACCCCCGACTCCGCCAAGGCCATGGTCGACGACCTGCTGGCCGGCCGGGAGGTCTCCCCGACCCGCGGCGCACCGCTGTGCACCTACAAGGAGACCGCCCGGATCCTCGCCGGCTTCCCGGACGAGCGGGCGGGCGCGGTGGAGGCCACCGGCGGCGCCGGTCCCGCCTCCCTGATCGGCCTGCGCATCGCCCGGGGCGAGCCCCCGCACGCCCCGATCGTCCACCCGCGCGGCGAGAGCACCACCGAGGGAGGGGAGTGATGTCCGTGTCGACGGAACTCAGCAAGAACGGGACCAGTCCGGAGAAGCTCCTCGCCCCCGTCCTCTCCGCCTTCTGGGACGAACCCGAGTCGTGGACGCTGGAGACCTACCGGCGCCACGAGGGCTACGAGGGCCTGCGCAAGGCGCTCGCGATGACCCCCGACGACCTCATCGCCTACGTGAAGGACTCGGGCCTGCGCGGACGCGGCGGCGCCGGCTTCCCCACCGGAATGAAGTGGCAGTTCATCCCGCAGGGCGACGGAAAGCCGCACTACCTCGTCGTGAACGCCGACGAGTCGGAGCCGGGAACCTGCAAGGACATCCCCCTCCTCTTCGCCAACCCGCACTCCCTCATCGAGGGAATGATCATCGCCTGCTACGCGATCCGCTCCGAGCACGCCTTCATCTACCTGCGCGGCGAGACGGTCCCCGTCCTGCGGCGACTGCACGAGGCCGTGCGCGAGGCGTACGCGGCCGGTTACCTCGGCCAGGACATCGACGGCACCGGGCGCAACCTCGACATCACCGTGCACGCGGGCGCGGGCGCGTACATCTGCGGCGAGGAGACGGCGCTGCTCGACTCCCTCGAAGGACGGCGCGGCCAGCCCCGGCTGCGTCCCCCCTTCCCGGCGGTCGAGGGGCTCTACGCCTGCCCCACTGTCGTGAACAACGTGGAGTCCATCGCCTCGGTTCCCGCGATCCTGAACAAGGGCAAGGACTGGTTCAAGTCGATGGGGACCGAGAAGTCCCCCGGCTTCACCCTCTACTCCCTCTCCGGGCACGTCGTCGGACCCGGCCAGTACGAGGCCCCCCTGGGCATCACCCTGCGCCAGCTCCTCGACATGAGCGGCGGCATGCGGCCCGGGCACCGGCTGAAGTTCTGGACCCCGGGCGGCTCCTCCACCCCGATGTTCACCGACGAGCACCTCGACGTCCCCCTGGACTACGAGGGCGTCGGAGCCGCCGGCTCGATGCTCGGCACCAAGGCCCTCCAGTGCTTCGACGAGACCACCTGCGTGGTGCGGGCCGTCACCCGGTGGACCGAGTTCTACGCGCACGAGTCCTGCGGCAAGTGCACGCCCTGCCGCGAAGGCACCTACTGGCTGGTCCAGCTGCTCCGCGACATCGAGGCCGGCAAGGGCGTCATGTCCGACCTCGACAAGCTGAACGACATCGCCGACAACATCAACGGCAAGTCCTTCTGCGCCCTCGGCGACGGCGCGGCCAGCCCGATCTTCTCCTCGCTGAAGTACTTCCGCGAGGAGTACGAGCAGCACATCACGGGCAAGGGCTGCCCCTTCGACCCCAGGAAGTCGACCCTCTGGGCCGACACGGAGGTGAACGCATGACCGTCACCACTACGGCCGCCTCCGGGGGAGAAGCAGCCGTCCCGCCCGAGGACCTGGTCTCGCTGACCATCGACGGGGCCGAGCTCTCGGTACCCAAGGGCACCCTCGTCATCCGGGCCGCCGAGCAGCTCGGCATCGAGATCCCCCGGTTCTGCGACCACCCCCTCCTGCCCCCGGCCGGCGCCTGCCGCCAGTGCATCGTCGAGGTCGAGGGCCAGCGCAAGCCGATGGCCTCCTGCACCATCACCTGCACCGACGGCATGGTCGTCAAGACCCAGCTGACCTCCGAGGTCGCCGACAAGGCCCAGCGCGGAGTGATGGAGCTGCTGCTCATCAACCACCCGCTGGACTGCCCCGTCTGCGACAAGGGCGGCGAGTGCCCGCTGCAGAACCAGGCGATGTCGCACGGCAACGCCGAGTCCCGCTTCGAGGGGAAGAAGCGGACCTACGAGAAGCCGGTCCCGATCTCCACGCAGGTCCTGCTGGACCGGGAGCGGTGCGTGCTGTGCGCCCGCTGCACCCGCTTCTCCAACGAGATCGCCGGCGACCCGATGATCGAGCTCCTGGAACGCGGTGCGCTCCAGCAGGTCGGCACCGGCGAGGACGATCCCTTCGAGTCGTACTTCTCCGGCAACACCATCCAGATCTGCCCGGTCGGCGCCCTCACCTCGGCCGCGTACCGGTTCCGCTCCCGCCCCTTCGACCTCGTCTCCTCCCCGAGCGTGTGCGAGCACTGCGCGGGCGGCTGCGCGACCCGTACCGACCACCGGCGCGGCAAGGTGCTGCGGCGCCTCGCCGCGGAGGACCCCGAGGTCAACGAGGAGTGGGTCTGCGACAAGGGCCGCTTCGCCTTCCGCTACGCCCAGCGCCCGGACCGGCTGACCACCCCGCTGGTGCGCAGCGCCGCCGGGGTCCTGGAACCGGCGAGCTGGCCCGAGGCCCTGGAGGCCGCGGCGAACGGGCTCGCCGCCGCGCGCGGCCGGGCCGGGGTGCTCACCGGCGGGCGGCTCACCGTCGAGGACGCCTACGCGTACGCCAAGTTCGCCCGCGTCGTGCTCGACACCAACGACATCGACTTCCGGGCCCGCGTGCACAGTGCGGAGGAGGCCGACTTCCTGGCCGCCACCGTCGCCGGCACCGGCAAGGACCTCGACGGCGACGGCGTCACCTATGCCTCGCTGGAGGCGGCGCCCGCGGTGCTTCTGGCCGGCATCGAGGCCGAGGAGGAGGCCCCCGGGGTCTTCCTGAGGCTGCGCAAGGCCCACCGCAGGTTCAAGCAGCGGACCTTCGCCCTCGCCCCCTTCGCCACCCGCGGCCTGGAGAAGGCCGGCGGCACCCTGCTGGCGGCCGCCCCCGGCACCGAGCCCGACTGGCTCGACGCGCTGTCCTCGCGGACCGGCCTGGAGGCGGGCGGCGCCGAAGCCGCCGAGGCCCTGCGCCGACCGGGCGCCGTCATCGTCGTCGGGGAGCGCCTCGCCGGCGTGCCCGGCGCGCTGACCGCCGCCGTACGGACGTCCGCCGCGACCGGGGCGAAGCTGGTGTGGATCCCGCGCCGCGCCGGAGAGCGCGCCGCCGTCGAGGCCGGCGCGCTGCCGTCGCTGCTGCCGGGCGGCCGTCCGGCCACCGACCCGCGGGCCCGCGACGAGGTCGCCACCGCCTGGGGCCTGGACGAACTCCCGCACCGCTACGGCCGCGACACCGGCCAGATCGTCGAGGCGGCCGCGACCCGGGAACTGTCCGCGCTGCTGGTCGCGGGCGTCGAGGTCACCGACCTGCCGGACCCGGCCCGCGCGCGGACCGCCCTGCAGGAGGCCTTCGTGGTCTCCCTGGAGCTGCGGCCCAGCGAGGTCACCGACCACGCGGACGTGGTCCTGCCGGTCGCCGCGGTCGCCGAGAAGGCGGGCGCGTTCATCAACTGGGAGGGCCGGGTCCGGCCGTTCGAGGCCGCGCTCAAGCCCGACCAGATGACCCGCCGGCTCGCCCCGGCCGACGCTCGCGTGCTGCACATGCTGGCCGACGCCGCCGACCGGCCGATCGCCCTGCCCGACGTGCACGCCGTACGCCGGGAGCTGGAGCGGCTCGGCCCCTGGGAGGGCCAACTCGCCTCCGAGCAGTCCACCCGCCCCGTGCCGCTGCCCCGTCCGGGCGTCGGCGAGGCGGTCCTCGCGGGCCACCGGCTCCTCCTCGACCAGGGCCGGCTCCAGGAGGGCGACGAGGCCCTGGCCGGCACCCGGCACGAGGCCAGTGCCCGGCTCTCGGCCGCCACGGCCGCCGAGACGGGCGTCAAGGACGGCGACGTCCTCGCGGTCACCGGCCCCGCCGGCACCGTGGAACTCCCGCTCCGGATCACCGAGATGCCCGACCGCGTCGTCTGGCTCCCGCTGAACTCCACCGGCTCCGGCGTCCTCGCCGACGCCGGAGCCCGCCCGGGCACCCTCGTACGCATCGGCCCGGCGACCCCGGCCGGCGCAGGCGACACCACTGCGGAGGTGGGCGCGTGAACACCGTTCAACTCGCTGCCGAGGACCTGTCCCTCTTCGGACGGGACGTCTGGTGGCTCGTCGTCATCAAGGCGGTGTTCTGCTTCGCCTTCCTGATGGTGACGGTGCTCTTCTCCATCGTGTGGGAGCGCAAGGTCGTCGCCTGGATGCAGCTGCGCATCGGCCCCAACCGGCACGGCCCCTGGGGCATGCTCCAGTCGCTCGCCGACGGCGTGAAGCTGATGCTCAAGGAAGACATCATCGTCAAGCGGGCCGACAAGGTCGTGTACGTCCTGGCCCCGATCATCGCGGCGATCCCGGCGTTCATGGCCATCGCGGTGATCCCCTTCGGCCCGGCCGGCAACGAGGTCTCCATCTTCGGCCAGCGCACCTCGATGCAGCTGACCGACCTGCCCATCGCGATGCTCTACATCCTCGCGGTGGCCTCGGTCGGCATCTACGGCATCGTGCTGGCGGGCTGGTCCTCCGGCTCCACGTACCCCCTCCTCGGCGGCCTGCGCTCCTGCGCGCAGATGATCTCCTACGAGATCGCGATGGGCGCGGCCTTCGCCTCGGTCTTCCTCTACTCCGGGTCGATGTCGACCTCGGCGATCGTGGAGGCCCAGCAGGACCGCTGGTTCATCGTGCTGCTGCCGGTGTCCTTCATCATCTACGTCGTCACGATGGTCGGCGAGACGAACCGCGCCCCCTTCGACATGCCGGAGTCCGAGGGCGACCTGGTCGGCGGTTTCAACACCGAGTACTCGTCCATCAAGTTCGCGCTGTTCATGCTCGCCGAGTACGTCAACATGGTCACCGTCTCGGCGGTCTCGGTCACGCTGTTCCTCGGCGGCTGGCGGGCCCCGTACCCGATCAGCTCCTTCTGGGAGGGCGCGAACCACGGCTGGTGGCCGCTGCTCTGGTTCGTCCTCAAGGTGCAGCTGCTCCTCTTCTTCTTCATCTGGCTGCGCGGCACGCTGCCGCGCGTGCGCTACGACCAGCTGATGAAGCTCGGCTGGAAGGTCCTGATCCCGGTCTCCGTGGTCTGGCTGATGATGGTCGCCACCGTCCGGGCCCTGCGCAACGAGGCGTACGAGATCGCGGACATCGCCCTCTACGTCGGCGGCGCCGTCGTGGCGATCCTGCTGCTCTCCTTCGTCGCGGACGTCTTCCGCGACAAGCGCGAGAAGGCGGCGGCCGCGGACGCGGGCAAGGACACCGCGCCTTTCGATCCGCTGGCGGGCGGGTTCCCCGTACCGCCCAAGCCCGGCCAGCACCTGGCACCCGTACCGCGCAGGCGGCCCCGCAACGAGCGCGAGCTGATCGTCAGCGGCGGCGCGAACACCGACAGTGACCGAGAGGAGGGTGCTGAGAATGTCTGACGAGAAGTGGCAGAACCCGGTGGCCGGCTTCGGCGTGACCTTCAAGGCCATGTTCAAGAAGCGCCTCACCGAGCAGTACCCGGAGCAGCAGAAGACGACCGCCCCGCGCTTCCACGGACGGCACCAGCTCAACCGGCACCCCGACGGTCTGGAGAAGTGCATCGGGTGCGAGCTGTGCGCCTGGGCCTGTCCCGCCGACGCCATCTACGTGGAGGGCGCGGACAACACCGAGGAGGAGCGCTACTCCCCGGGTGAGCGCTACGGCCGCGTCTACCAGATCAACTACGCCCGCTGCATCCTGTGCGGGCTGTGCGTCGAGGCGTGCCCGACCCGGGCTCTGACCATGACGAACGAGTTCGAACTGGCCGACGCCAGCCGCGAGTCGCTCATCTACACCAAGGACCAGCTGCTCGCCGGGCTGACCGAGGGCATGGTCGAGGCACCGCACTCGATCTTCCCCGGCACCGACGAGCAGGACTACTACCGCGGACTGGTGACGGGCGCCGCCCCGGGCACCGTCCGGCAGGTGGCGGTCTCCAAGGGGGAGGAGCCGGCCGACGCAGCCGACGGGAACACCGCGGAGGTGGGGGCATGAGCGCCATCGCCGCGACCGTCACCTCCACCGGCGAGGCCGTGCAGTTCTGGGTCCTCGGCACCGTCGCCGTCATCGGCGCGCTGGCCACGATCCTGATGAAGAAGGCCGTGCACAGCGCCCTCAGCCTCGCCGGGACGATGATCATCCTGGCGGTCTTCTACCTCGCCAACGGGGCGTACTTCCTGGGCGTCGTCCAGGTCATCGTCTACACCGGCGCGATCATGATGCTCTTCCTCTTCGTGGTCATGCTCGTCGGCGTCACCGCCGCCGACTCCCTGAAGGAGACCATCAAGGGGCAGCGCTGGCTGGCCCTGCTGTGCGGGCTCGGCTTCGGCATCCTGCTGTTCGCCGGCATCGGCCACGCGGGGCTCGGCCAGTTCAACGGGCTCGGCCGGATCAACTCCGCCGGACACGTCGAGAGCCTGGCCCAGCTGATCTTCACCAAGTACGTCTTCGCCTTCGAGATCACCGGCGCGCTGCTGATCACCGCGGCCGTCGGCGCGATGGTGCTCACCCACCGCGAGCGCACCGAACGGGCCGCGACCCAGCGCGAGCTGGCCGAGCGGCGCGTGCGCGAGGGCGTGCAGCTCCCGCCGCTGCCAGCGCCCGGCGTCTACGCCCGGCACAACGCGGTGGACGTCCCCGGCCTGCTGCCGGACGGCACCCCGTCCGAGCTGACCGTCAGCCAGACGCTGCGCGCCCGCGGCCAGATCCGCGACGTGTCCGGCGAGGCGCTCGACGACCTCAAGGCGCTGGAGCAGAGCTCCGCGGAGCGTCTCGGCCGTGAGGAGGCCTCGAAGTGAATCCGGTCAACTACCTGTACCTGGCGGCCCTGCTGTTCACGATCGGCGCCACCGGGGTGCTGATCCGCAAGAACGCGATCGTGCTGTTCATGTGCGTGGAGCTGATGCTCAACGCCTGCAACCTCGCCTTCGTCGCGTTCTCCCGGATGCACGGCAACCTCGACGGCCAGATCATCGCCTTCTTCACGATGGTCGTCGCCGCCGCGGAGGTCGTGGTCGGCCTGGCGATCATCGTGTCGCTGTTCCGTACCCGCCACTCGGCCTCGGTCGACGACGCCAGCCTGATGAAGCTGTAAGGGGTCGCTGTGGAGAACCTGATTGCGCTGCTGATCGCGGCGCCCCTGCTCGGAGCGGTGGTGCTGCTCTGCGGCGGCCGGCGCCTCGACAAGACCGGCCACTGGCTCGGCACCCTGCTCGCGGCCGTCTCCTTCGGGATCGGTGTCGTCCTCTTCGCCGACATGCTGGGGCGCAGCGCCGACGACCGGACGCTGACCCAGAACCTGTACACCTGGATCCCCGTCGAGGGCTTCCAGGCGGACATGGCCTTCCAGCTGGACCAGCTGTCGATGACCTTCGTCCTGCTGATCTCGGGCGTCGGCACGCTCATCCACGTGTACTCGATCGGGTACATGGAGCACGACGAGCGCCGCCGCCGCTTCTTCGGCTACCTCAACCTGTTCGTCGCGGCCATGCTGCTGCTGGTCCTCGCCGACAACTACCTGCTGCTGTACTTCGGCTGGGAGGGCGTGGGCCTCGCCTCGTACCTGCTGATCGGCTTCTGGCAGCACAAGCCCAGCGCGGCCACGGCCGCGAAGAAGGCCTTCCTGGTCAACCGCGTCGGCGACATCGGCCTGTCGATCGCGATCATGCTGATGTTCACCACCTTCGGAACCTTCGCCTTCACCCCCCTGTTCGGCGCGGTGGGCGAGACGTCCGAGGGCACGCTGACGGCGATCGGCCTGATGCTGCTGCTGGCCGCCTGCGGCAAGTCGGCGCAGGTCCCGCTGCAGTCCTGGCTCGGGGACGCGATGGAGGGCCCGACCCCGGTCTCGGCCCTGATCCACGCGGCCACCATGGTGACCGCCGGCGTCTACCTGATCGTCCGCTCGGCCGCGATCTTCAACGCGGCGCCGGACGCCCAGCTGGTCGTCACCGTCGTGGGCGCGGTCACGCTGCTCTTCGGTGCGATCGTCGGTTGCGCGAAGGACGACATCAAGAAGGCCCTGGCGGGTTCGACGATGTCGCAGATCGGCTACATGATCCTCGCCGCGGGCCTCGGCCCCATCGGCTACGTCTTCGCGATCATGCACCTGGTCACGCACGGCTTCTTCAAGGCGGGCCTCTTCCTCGGCGCCGGTTCCGTGATGCACGGGATGAACGACGAGGTCGACATGCGCAAGTACGGGGGCCTGCGGAAGTACATGCCGGTCACCTTCGTCACCTTCGGCCTCGGCTACCTGGCGATCATCGGCTTCCCGGGCCTGTCCGGCTTCTTCTCCAAGGACATGATCATCGAGGCGGCCTTCGCGAAGGGCGGCACCGAGGGCTGGATCCTCGGCGGGGTCACCCTGCTGGGCGCCGGCATCACCGCCTTCTACATGACCCGCGTCATGCTCCTCACCTTCTTCGGCGAGAAGCGCTGGCAGCCGGACGCGGACGGCCACGAGCCGCACCCGCACGAGTCCCCGAAGTCCATGACCATCCCCATGGTCATCCTCGCCTTCGGCTCGGTCTTCGCCGGCGCCTTCTTCGAGATCGGCGAGCGCTTCCTGAAGTGGCTGGAGCCCGTCACCGGCTACTCGCACGGCAACCCGCCGGTCAGCGCCATGACGGTCACCGCGGCCACCATGGTGATGCTGCTCGTCGGAGTCGGCATCGCCTGGGCGATGTACGGCAAGCGGCCCGTCCCGGTCGTCGCCCCGCGCGGCTCCTTCCTCACCCGGGCCGCCCGCCGCGACCTGTACCAGGACGACTTCAACCACGTCGTGCTGGTGCGCGGCGGGGAGCACCTGACCCGCTCCCTCGTGTACGTCGACCACAGCCTGGTCGACGGGGTGGTCAACGGGACGGCCGCCTCGGTCGGCGGTCTGTCGGGCCGCCTGCGCAAGCTGCAGAACGGCTACGCCCGCAGCTACGCGGTCTCGATGTTCGGGGGCACGGCGATCCTCGTCGCCGCGACCCTGCTGATGAGGGCGGTGTGACATGGACTTCCCGCTTCTGACGGTCACGGCCGCGGTGCCCGCGGTCGGCGCGATCCTCACGGCGGCCGTCCCGGCCGCCCGCCGGACCGCCGCCAAGTGGCTCGCGCTGTTCTTCTCCCTGGCGACGCTGGCCCTGGCCGTGCTGATCGCCGTCCGTTTCGAACCCGGTGGCGACCGCTACCAGCTCACCGAATCCCGCGCCTGGATCGCCGACTTCGGCGTCCGCTACGAACTGGGCGTGGACGGGATCGGCGTCGTCCTCATCGGACTCACCGCGCTCCTGATCCCCTTCGTGATCGCGGCCGGCTGGCACGACGCCGACCCGCTGGAGACCACCTCGAAGCGCTGGCGCCCGACCCAGGGCTTCTTCGCCCTGATCCTCATGGTCGAGGCGATGGTGATCATCTCCTTCGAGGCCACCGACGTCTTCCTCTTCTACATCTTCTTCGAAGCCATGCTCATCCCGATGTACTTCCTCATCGGCGGCTTCGGGGACCGGGCCCACTCGGGCAGCGACGAGAACGCGGCCGCGCAGCGCAGCTACGCAGCGGTCAAGTTCCTCCTCTACAACCTGGTCGGCGGCCTGATCATGCTCGCCGCCGTCATCGGCCTGTACGTGGTCGCCGGGAACTTCTCGCTCCAGGAGATCACCGCCGCCCGCGCCGCGGGCACGCTCGACATGGCGACCAACACCGAGCGGCTGCTGTTCCTCGGCTTCTTCTTCGCCTTCGCGGTGAAGGCCCCGCTGTGGCCGCTGCACACCTGGCTGCCGAACGCGATGGGCGAGTCCACCGCCCCGGTCGCCGTCCTGATCACCGCGGTCGTCGACAAGGTCGGCACCTTCGCGATGCTCCGCTTCTGCCTCGGGCTCTTCCCCGACGCCAGCAAGTGGGCCACGCCGGTCATCCTCGTCCTGGCCCTGATCAGCATCGTCTACGGCGCGCTGGTGGCCGTCGGCCAGCGGGACATCAAGCGGCTGGTGGCCTACGCCTCCATCTCGCACTTCGGCTTCATCATCCTGGGCATCTTCGCGATGACCTCCCAGGGCCAGTCCGGCGCCACCCTCTACATGGTCAACCACGGCCTGTCGACGGCGGCGCTGATGCTGGTGGCCGGCTTCCTCATCTCGCGGCGCGGCTCGCGGCTCATCGCCGACTACGGCGGCGTGCAGAAGGTGGCCCCGGTCCTCGCCGGGACCTTCCTGATCGGCGGCCTCGCCACCCTCTCGCTGCCGGGCCTCGCGCCCTTCGTCAGTGAGTTCCTGGTGCTGGTCGGCACGTTCGCCCGCTACCCGGTCGTCGGGATCATCGCCACCGTCGGCATCGTGCTGGCCGCGCTCTACACACTCGTGCTCTACCAGCGCACGATGACCGGCCCCGTGAAGGAGGAGGTCCGCACCATGCCGGACCTGCGCGTGCGGGAGGTGCTGGTGGTCGCCCCGCTGATCGCGCTGCTGATCGGGCTGGGCGTCTACCCGAAGGTCCTCACCGACATCGTCAACCCGGCGGTGGAGCACACCATGTCGGACGTGAAGCAGACCGACCCGAAGCCCGAGGTCGTGGTCGACGCCAAGAACGGAGAGGCGGCGAAGTGAGCGCTCTGAACTCCGCCCACAGCCTGTGGACACTGGCGGCCGACACGCCCGCCGACCGGATCCCGGCGCCGGTCATCGAATACGCGCAGCTCGCTCCCACCCTGATCGTGGTGGGCGCGGCCATCGTCGGGATCCTCGTGGAGGCCTTCGTGCCCCGCAGGTCCCGCTACTACGTCCAGGTCTTCCTCACCTTCGCGGCGCTGGCCTCGGCCTTCGCCGCCGTGGTCGGCCTCGCGGCCGGCGGGTACGGCTCGACGAAGGCGCACATCGCCGCGATGGGCGCCATCGCCGTGGACGGCCCCGCGCTCTTCCTGCAGGGCACCATCCTGCTGGCCTCGGTCGTCGCCGTCTTCACCTTCGCCGAGCGGCGCCTGGACCCGGCCGCGCACGGCAACCGGGTGGACTCCTTCGCCGCCCAGGCGGCGTCGGTACCGGGCAGCGACAGCGAGAAGGCCGCGGTCAAGGCGGGCTTCACCACCACCGAGGTCTTCCCGCTGGCCCTGTTCGCGATCGCCGGCATGCTGATCTTCCCGGCGGCCAACGACCTGCTGACGCTGTTCGTCGCCCTGGAGGTCTTCTCCCTCCCGCTGTACCTGCTCTGCGCCGTCGCCCGCCGCCAGCGGCTGATGTCGCAGGAGGCCGCGGTGAAGTACTTCCTGCTGGGCGCCTTCTCCTCCGCCTTCCTCCTCTTCGGCATCGCGCTGCTCTACGGGTACGCGGGCTCCATGTCGTACGCGGTGATCGCCGACGTGGTCGACGGCACCATCACGAAGATCGACCCGGCGCTGGCCACCACCATGGGCAACGACGTACTGCTGCTCATGGGCGGTGCGCTGATCCTGACGGGGCTGCTCTTCAAGGTCGGTGCCGTCCCCTTCCACATGTGGACCCCGGACGTCTACCAGGGCGCCCCGACCCCGGTCACCGGCTTCATGGCGGCGGCGACGAAGGTGGCCGCGTTCGGCGCCCTGCTGCGGCTGCTGTACGTGGTCCTGCCGGGGCTGCGCTGGGACTGGCGCCCGGTGATGTGGGCGGTGGCCATCGTCACGATGCTGGCGGGCGCGGTGATCGCCGTGACCCAGACGGACGTCAAGCGGCTCCTGGCGTACTCCTCCGTCGCGCACGCCGGCTTCATCCTGGCCGGTGTGATCGCGACGTCGGAGGCGGGCATCCGGTCCGTCCTCTTCTACCTGGTCGCCTACTCCTTCGTGACGATCGGCGCCTTCGCGGTGGTCACGCTGGTGCGCGACGCGGGCGGCGAGGCGACGCACCTGTCCAAGTGGGCCGGTCTGGGCCGGCGTTCGCCACTGACCGCGGCCGTCTTCGCGGTGTTCCTGCTCGCCTTCGCCGGCATCCCGCTGACGTCGGGCTTCACCGGCAAGTTCGCCGTGTTCAGCGCGGCGGCGGAGGGCGGTGCCGGGGCGCTGGTCGTGATCGGTGTCCTGTCGTCCGCGATCGCCGCGTTCTTCTACATCCGGGTGATCGTCCTGATGTTCTTCAGCGAGCCGAAGGCCGACGGCCCGACGGTGGCCGTCCCCTCGCCGCTGACGATGACGACCATCGCGGTGGGCGTCGCGGTCACCCTGGTCCTGGGCCTGGCGCCGCAGTACTTCCTGGAACTGGCGGGCCAGGCGAGCACCTTCGTCCGCTGACCGGTCCGCCGCACCGCACAGGGCCCGGCCCCCCTCGGGGGAGCCGGGCCCTCGGCTTTGCGCGGGGCTACTCCGGTAGCCCCTTCGGCTTGATGGTGGTGAGGTCCAGGTCGATGGGGAAGGGGACCGAGACCTTCAGCCGGTCGTGGAAGATGCCCGTGGCCACATAGGCGCGCGTAGCCGGTTCAAGTTCGAACACGTAGACGACCGCCCGGTCGTTCTTGTTTTCGACCCGCCAGTAGTGAGGGATTCCCGCCCGCGCGTATTTGACCGGCTTGGTCTCGCGGTCCCGGCCGATCGAATCGGGAGAGACGACCTCGATGGCCAGCCGGACGGACGCGACGGGAATCCGCGTCTGCTGCTCGGGGCCCCGGGCCAGTTCCTCGTCGACGACGAGGACGTCCGGCTCGGGCCGGTTCAGTCGGTCGATGTCGATGGTGAACTCTCTCATCACTTCGAGTCCGTCCGGAACCAGTGATTCGAGTTGCCATTCGAAGAATCGCAGCGCTCGCATATGGAAACGGGTTTGCGGACTCACGAAGATCAGGCTCCCGTCGATCAGCTCCGTGTGCGGAGGCAGGTTGGGAAGCCGGTCAAGGTCGTCGGCCGTCCACCCGCCCGCAGGCGGGACGGGCCAGCGCGGGGCGGGCTCCTGCTCAGGGGTCTCGGGATCGACGCTCATCGGTAGTGCTCCCATGCCACGGAGTCTCGCGAGTCCGATCAGCGTATCGCCCGGGATTCCCGGAGAAGCCGTCCTTACGAGTGAGTCATATGCCTACGGCACTTGACGGCGACGGGACCGGACTAGTGGCCGTGCGCGTGGGCGGCCGCCGGCTTGCCCGGGGTGGGGGCCTTCTTCGGGCAGGTCAGTGCCGGGTTCCAGTTGTGGAAGCGGCCGGCCGGGTTCTTCTTGTACGCCCACATGTGCAGGTCGTAGTGCTTGGGCATGCCCGCCCAGTGGCCCGGCATCGGCCCGTCGAAGGGCAGCCCGAACATGCTCGGCCGGTCGTCGGAGGTCTTGAGGTCCTGGTCCCGGTCGGTGGACATCCACTCCACCGTCTCCAGCCGGCGACGGCCGTTCTTGTCCTTCTCCCGGCTGTAGAGGAGCGCGGTCGGCCTCGCGGGGTCCTTCGAACCCCAGTTGGCCTGCTTGACGTAGTGGTAGTTCATGGCGCCCACCCCGAACGGGTTCGTCATGCACTCCTCGCCCTTGGGGACGTACCCGTCCTTGATGGCCTGCCGCTCGTCCGCGTACTTGGCGGTCGCCGCCATCGCCGTCGCCATGTCCCGCATGGCCTTCGCGTTGTGCGGGTCGGGGGCGGGCCCCTCGACCCCGTGGGCCGGCGCCACGGCGGTCAGGCCGAGCGTCACGGCGGCCGCGCAGGTGACGAGGGTCCTCAGGCTGCGTACGGTCATGGCGGCGGCTCCTCGCGGTGGGGGTACCGGGTACGGGTTCCCGCCTCCGGTCGTCCGTCCACCATCCCGGCCCCCCGGGCGTGCCGCACGCGGCGCGCCTCCGAACGGGGGTCGTCCCGTCCGGAGGCGCGAGGTGGGCCGAGAGGGACTACTGCGCGGCGCCCGTGATGCGGCCGGTGACCTCGCCGAGGCCGACGCGCGTGCCGTCCGGGCCGGGGGCCCAGGCGGTGAGGGTGACGGTGTCCCCGTCCTCCAGGAAGGTGCGCTTGCCGTCGGCGAGCTCGATCGCGTCGCGGCCGTTCCAGGTGAGCTCCAGCAGCGACCCGCGCTGGCCGACCTCGGGGCCGCTGACGGTGCCCGAGCCGAAGACGTCGCCGGTGCGCAGGGAGGCGCCGTTGACGGTCATGTGCGCGAGCTGCTGGGCGGCCGTCCAGTACATCGTCGCGAACGGCGGCTGCGCCACCTCCTGGCCGTTGATGGAGACGGTGATGTGCAGGTCGAAGCCGCCGGGGCGGTCGACGGCGGCGTCGTCCAGGTAGGGCAGCAGCGGGAAGTCCCGGGCGGGCGGGGTGACGCGGGCGGCGTCCAGCGCCTCCAGCGGGGTGACCCAGGCGGAGACGGAGGTGGCGAAGGACTTGCCGAGGAAGGGGCCCAGCGGCACGTACTCCCAGGCCTGGATGTCGCGCGCCGACCAGTCGTTGAGCAGGAACAGTCCGAAGACGTGGTCCTCGAACGCGCCCAGCGGCACCGGGCGGCCCAGCTCGGACGGGGCACCGACGACGAAGCCGACCTCGGCCTCGATGTCGAGCTTGACGGACGGGCCGAAGACGGGCGCCGGGTCGGTGGGCGCCTTGCGCTGTCCGGAGGGCCGGACGACGTCGGTCCCGGAGACCACGATCGTGCCGGAGCGGCCGTGGTAACCGATCGGCAGGTGCTTCCAGTTGGGCGTCAGCGCGTCGCCGTCCGGGCGGAACATCCGGCCGACGTTGGTGGCGTGGTGCTCGCTCGCGTAGAAGTCGACGTAGTCGGCGACCTCGTACGGCAGGTGCAGCGTGACCTGTTCCAGCGGCAGCAGGTGCGGCTCGACGGTGGGGCGGTGGCCGGGGTCGGTGACCCAGGCGGTCAGCGCGCGCCGCACGTCGCGCCAGGCGGTGCGCCCGGCGGCCAGCAGCGGGTTGAGGGAGGACCGGCCGAGCAGGTCGGCGTACGGGGAGCCGAGCGCGACCGCGGCCGCCCCCGCGTCCAGCACGTGCCCGCCGATGCGGACACCGATCCGGCGGCGTTCCTCACCGGCGGTCGAGAAGACGCCGTAGGGGAGGTTGTGCGGCCCGAACGGGTCGCCCTCGGGGACATCGAGGGGGCTCTGCTGGGGCATGGGGTACTGCCTCGCTTTCGACGCGGTCCGGGGGTGTCCCGGGGGCTGGTTGACACGTTACGTGGACAGGGGGGCGCGTGGGAGGCCGGATTCGCGCTCTATTTGTAGGACTTGTCCAAAGGGGTCCGTATCCTTGACGGCGTGACTTTCGCGCCACTTCCGGCCCTCCCCTTTGCCTTGATCGCCACTGACCTGGACGGGACTCTGCTGCGTGCCGGGGACGCCGTTTCAGCCCGTTCTTCCGGGGCTCTCGCGGCCGCGCGCGCGGCCGGCGCCCGGCACATCATCGTCACCGGCCGCCCCGTCCCCCAGGTCCGACACGTCCTCGACGGACTGGGGTACACGGGGCTCGCGGTGTGCGCGCAGGGCGCGCAGGTGTACGACGCGGCGCGCGGCCGGCTCCTGCACTCCGTCTCCATGGACCGGGAGCTGGCGGAGGTGGCCCTCGGCAAGATCGAGGCGGAGATCGGCGAGGTCTACGCGGCGGTCAACCAGGAGGGCCTGGACGCGGAGATGCTGATGGGGCCGGGCTACCGGATGTGGCACCCGCACCTGCCGACGGTGCGGGTGGCCCGGCGCTGCGACCTGTGGGCGGCCCCGATCAACAAGGTGCTGCTCCAGCACCCGGAACTGGACGACGACGAGCTGACCCGGGTGGCCCGGTCGGTGGTCGGGGACCTGGTGAACGTCACGATGGCGGGCGAGCACACGGTGGAGCTCCAGCCGCCGGGCATCGACAAGGCCCACGGCCTGGTCCGGGCGGCCGACGTCCTCGGCGTCTGCGCCACCCGCACGATCGCCTTCGGGGACATGCCCAACGACATCCCGATGTTCGCGTGGGCGGCGTGGGGGGTGGCCATGGCCAACTCCCACCCCGAGCTGGTCGCGGTGGCCGACGAGCTGACGCTGTCCAACGAGGCCGACGGCATCGCGGTGGTCCTGGAGCGCCTGTTCGCCTGACCGCCGCCCCCGGGCGCCGGCCCCTACCCGTGGCGCGGCCGCCGAGGGGCCCCGTCAGCCCGCCGCGCGCGGGAGGCGGCGTTCCCACGTGCGGTGGAAGACCACCTCGTCGCCCTCCCGGCACACGACCTCGTTCGACGTGACGAAGCCGCCCTCGTCGCAGCGGATCTCCGAGCTGGTCTCCACCCGCGCGTCCCAGCCCAGCTCCGGCCGGTGGAGCCGGATCCGCCACTGCGAGCGGGTCCGGGCCGACAGCGGGTCGCCGTCCTGGATCTCGTAGACCTCGGTGGCGTCCTCGCCGTACTCCAGGCCGTCGGGGTAGATCCGGGTGCCCCCGTACCGGGGGTCCACCTCCAGCCGCCAGGTCCCGCGCGCGACGTCCCGTACGACCAGCCGCTCCGGGCGCGGCTCGTCCAGGGTGGCCGGGAAGGAGACGCCGAGCGGCTCCGCCTGCTCCGGGGGCTCGAAGACGATCCCGTCGTCCCCGTCCGGGGAGGCCGCCCGGACCGGCAGGGTCACCGAGCTGCCCGCCGGGTCCAGCGTCCAGCCGGCCTCGGACCCGGCCCGCGGCCAGATCCACGGCCAGTACGCGGAGGACACCGCGAGGCGGATCCGGTGCCCCGGCGGGAAGGCGTGGCCGATGCCGTTCAGCTCGAAGGTGACGTCCTCGTAGGAGCCCACCGGCCACGGGACGGCCCGGTCCCGCCCCTGGCGGGCGGACAGGTTCAGCGCGCCCCGCGTGACCAGCGTCGAGGAGCCGTCCGGGGCGACGTCGCACAGCCGGGCCACGACCTGCCCGTACGGCACGTCGAGCCGCAGCCGCAGGGTCACCGACGGCCGGCCCAGGATCTCCACCGGCTCCCCGGCGGCCACCGGGAACTCGAAGCAGGCCGACTTCGCGTCCTCCTCCCGCTGGTCCGGCGGCAGATCGGCGTCGTTGCCGAAGGGGAAGAAGCGGCCCGCGTCCAGCCCGGTGTGCTGCGGGGAGGCGACGGCCACGGGCTCGCCCCGGAACACGTACGGGACGGGGATCACCCGGGCCGAGGGCCAGGCCTTCTCACCGACCCAGCGCCCCGGGAGCTCCTCGTACACGGTCGCCGGCGGGTGCGCGTCGCTGATCCAGGCCCGCAGCAGCGGCTCGTCCATCACCCCGTTGTCGGCGCCCTTGAGCCAGTGGTCCCACCAGCGCAGGGTCTCCTGGAGGAAGCCGATCGAGGGACCGGGCGGCAGCCCGCGGTCCGGGTACTGGTGCGACCAGGGGCCGATCAGGCCCCGTACGCGCGCCGACGGCAGGTGCCGGACCAGCCGCAGGACGGTGTCCCGGTAGGGGTCGTGCCAGCCGCCGACCGCCAGCACGGCCGCGCCGATCGCCCCGTAGTCCTCGCAGACGCTGCCGTGGCGCCAGTAGGCGTCGCGGGTCTGGTGCGAGAGCCAGGTGTGGACCAGCGGTTCCACCGCCTCCAGCCGGTCCAGCCACTGCGCGCGCCAGCCGTCGCCGGCGTAGTGCGGGTCCGGCGGCCGGGAGGCGAAGGCGAGCATGGTCGCCGCCCACGCGTGCATGTCCACGGCGAGCACCGAGCCGCCCATGTAGTGCACGTCGTTGTCGTAGCGGTCGTCCGTCGAGCAGACGGTGACGACCGCCTTCAGCGGCTCGGGGGCCAGGGCGGCGATCTGGAGGGAGTTGAAGCCGCCCCAGGAGATCCCGAACATCCCCACCGAGCCCGTGCACCACTCCTGCGCCGCCAGCCACTCCACCACCGCGACCCCGTCGGCGAGCTCGCGGGCGTCGTACTCGTCGCCGGGCAGGCCGCCGCTGCACCCGTGGCCGCGCACGTCCACGCGTACGGAGGCGTAGCCGTGCCCCGCGTACCAGGGATGGCGCTGCCGGTCGCGCGGCGCGGTCCAGTCGGTGAGCCGGTACGGGAGGTACTCCAGCAGGGCAGGGACGGGTTCGTCGGTCACGGGGCGCCAGATCCGCGCGTACAGCTCCACTCCGTCGGGGAGCGGGATCCGGACATCCTCGTGGGTGGTCGCGTACGGGAACTCGGTGCGGATGATCATCGGTTGTGCCACCAATCGCCTCGGCCGCAGCCTCAGTGGACGGGGTGCATCGTGCGCCGCAGCCACGGCGCCAGTGCGATCACGATCAGGCCGGCCGCCACGGCGACGGCGCCGTTGACGCCGAAGTACACGGGGTCGGAGACGTGGCCGTAGACCTTCACGACCTGGGCCTGGATGCCGTTGGCCAGGGCGAGGGAGAGGAACCAGAGCGCCATGGTCTGGCTGCGGTAGGCCTTCGGGGCCAGTTTGGAGGTGGCCGACATGCCCGAGGTCTCCAGGAGGACGTCGCCGAGGCCGAGGAGCAGGTAGGAGCCGACGATCCACCAGGCGGCGATCGTGTACGCGTTCCCCTCGTGGCCCGACGTCGGGATCACCATCAGCAGGAAGGACAGGCCGCCCAGGACCACCCCGATGGCGATCTTGTTGGAGGCGTGCGGCTGGCGGTGGCCCATCCTGGCCCAGAGCGCAGCGACGACCGGGGCCAGCGCGACCTCGAAGGCGCCGAGTGCCGAGGCGTACCAGCTCGCCGGGAAGTCGAAGCCCAGGATCGTGGTCTCGGCGTTGGTGGAGGCCAGCAGCATCATCGTCGAGTAGGCCTGGAAGAGGATGAAGTTGAAGGCGACCGAGGCCAGGAAGAGGACCACGTACGGGCGCAGCCGTCCGCGTTCCCCGCGGGTCACCCGGGGGCTGCGGAACATCACCGCGAAGTAGACGGCCGGGGCGATGACCGAGACGAGGGTGAGCAGGTCGACGAAACGGTCCATCGTCAACCAGCCGATGACAGCCAGAAGGGTGGCGAGTGCGGCGGCCGCGAGGAGGCCGCCGGTGATCCGCCACACGGCGCGGCGCATCGCGTCGGGTGCGAGGGCGTACTCGGCGCGGTGCCCCCGCCCGGCCAGGTGCCGGCGGCCCAGGACGTACTGGACCAGGCCCGCGGTCATGCCGATCGCGGCGGCGGAGAAGCCCCAGTGCCAGCCCTCGTGCTCGCCGAGCCAGCCGGTGACCAGCGGTCCGGCGAAGGCGCCGATGTTGATGGCCATGTAGTAGAGCGCGAAGCCGGCGTCGCGCCGGTCGTCGTCCGTGCGGTACAGCTTGCCCACCATGGTGGCCACGTTGGGCTTGAGCAGACCGGTGCCCGCGCTGATCAGGCCGAGCCCGGTCCAGGTCATTGCGGTGGCGGGCACGGCCATGGCGTAGTGGCCGCAGGCGATGAGGATGCCGCCCCACAGGACGGCCCGGTAGGAGCCGAGGATCCGGTCGGCGAGCCATCCGCCGGCGACGGAGACGAGGTAGACCATGGTCCCGTAGGCCGCGGCGACGGAGGCGGCGGTGCCGGGGGCCATGCCCAGGCCGCCGTCCGCCACGGCGTCGGCGAAGTAGAGGACGAGGATGGCCTGCATGCCGAGGAAGGAGAACCGCTCCCAGACCTCCAGCCCGGAGAGGGTCGCCAGGCCCCGCGGGTGGCCGAGGAAGGCGTGGTCGTCCTGGGGTGGCGGCCGGTCGGCCGCCGGGTCCCCTGGTTCGTCCATCTCGGTCGCGGTTCTGGGCAAAACGTACTCTCCGGTTGTTTTGACTCCTCCCGAACATACCGGTGCTCATCGGGCAGTGTGGGGAGGGTGGCCGGGAAGGCCCTCTCGGTGATCGAAAACAGACCCGATACGCTGGCTTGAGTGATGGCAGCGACACATCGACAATCCATGTGATCGTCAGCGTGATCGTCAGCAGACAGGAGTACCCCTCGTGACCGTCGTCGGGCCGTTCGGACTGAGCGTGCGGGACCAGGCTCTTGAGACCGATGTCCAGGCCGGACTGGCCGCCGTCGAGGCGGGTCTGCTGGAAGCCACCAAGAGCGAAGTCCCCTTCATCACCGAGGCCGCACAGCACCTGGTCCGGGCCGGAGGCAAGCGGTTCCGGCCGCTGCTCGTCATGCTCGCGTCCCGTTTCGGCGACCCCTACGCGCCCGGGATCGTCCCGTCCGCCGTGGTGGTCGAGCTCACCCACCTGGCGACGCTCTACCACGACGACGTCATGGACGAGGCGGACGTGCGCCGCGGCGTGGAGAGCGCCAACGCCCGCTGGGGCAACTCGGTGGCCGTCCTCACGGGTGACTTCCTCTTCGCCCGCGCCTCGCACATCCTGGCCGACCTCGGGCCGGAGGCCGTACGCATCCAGGCGGAGGCCTTCGAGCGGCTCGTGACGGGCCAGATCCTGGAGACGGCCGGTCCGCGCGACGGCCGCGACCCCGTCGCCCACTACCTCGACGTCATCGCCGGCAAGACCGGCTCGCTGATCGCGGTCTCCGGCCGCTTCGGCGCGCTGATGTCCGGCGCCGACGAGTCGGTCGTCGACATCCTCACGCAGTACGGGGAGCGGCTCGGCACCGCCTTCCAGCTCGCCGACGACGTCCTCGACATCGCCTCCGACGCGCACGAGTCCGGCAAGACCCCGGGCACCGACCTGCGCGAGGGCATCCCGACGCTGCCCGTGCTGCGGCTGCGCGAGATGGCCGCGCGGGACGGCCGCCCGGAGGACCTGGAGCTCGTCGAGCTGCTGGACGGCGACCTGACGGACGACGCCCGCCACGCCGAGGTGCTCACCCGGCTGCGGGCGCACCCCGCCCTGGAGCAGGCCCGCCGCGACACCGTCCGGTACGCGGAGGACGCGCGGGCCACGCTCGCGCCGCTGCCCGAATGCTTCGCGAAGGCGGCCCTGGAGGAGCTGTGCGACGCGGTGGTGCACCGCGCCGGCTGACGCCTCACGGCGGGCGCCCGCGCCCGAGGACACCCGGACGGGCCCTCCGCCCGCCGACCCCTACGGGTCGGGGGAGGAGGGCCCGTTCCGTGTCATCCCACGGTCGTACGTCCAGTTGCTTCCGGGGACTGACGCCCCGACGCCGCCGATTTGGTCAGATGGAGTCATCAAACCCCACCAGATCGGGTGAGCGCGGCGACATGCGGATCGCCGCCGTCGACACAGAGGGCAGGGCACTGACATGGCAGCGAACACGAAGACTTCTCGCAAGGTCGCCCGGTACGCCGTACCGGTTGCGGTGGCGGGTGTCGCCGCGGCGACCGTGGCGATGGTCCCGGCCTTCGCCAACGCCGGGGGGCCCGACCTGCCCAAGGTGACCGCGCAGCAGCTGATCGAGAAGATCGCCGCCTCGGACGTGGAGCAGCTGTCGGGCACGGCGAAGATCAGCACCGACCTGGGCCTGCCGAAGCTCGCGTCCGGCCTGCTCGGCGGCGGCGGTGTCACGGGCGGCTCGGCGAACCCGGAGGACAAGGTCGCGCAGCTGGCGAACGGCACGCACACCCTGCGCGTCGCGGCCGACGGCGAGGACCGCCAGAAGCTCACCTTCCTGGACGGCAAGGACGAGTACAGCCTCATCCACAACGGCGACGACGTGTGGGGCTACGACTCCAAGTCGAACGAGGTCTTCCACGAGAAGGCGACCCCGTCGGAGAAGGCCGCCGGCAAGGGCGTGGGCAAGGAGCACAAGACCGGCGACCGGATGAACGCCTCCCCCCAGAAGCTCGCCGAGGAGATCCTCGCGGCCGCCGGCCCCACCACGGACGTCAGCGTCGGCGAGACCGCGCAGGTGGCCGGGCGCGACGCCTACCAGCTGGTGCTCAAGCCCAAGCAGGCCGGCTCGACGGTCGGATCGGTGCAGATCGCGGTGGACGCCAAGAACGGCGTGCCGCTGCGCGTGCAGCTGCTCTCGGCCCAGGGCGGCAAGCCGATCGTGGACGCCGGCTTCACCAAGGTGGACTTCGCCAAGCCGTCCGCCGACACCTTCACCTTCACCCCGCCCAAGGGCGCCAAGGTGACCGAGGGCGCGGACGGCCACGGCAAGGGCGACAAGGACGGCGCGTTCAAGGCGCTGGAGTCCTTCCCGGGCCTGGACGGGCTGGCCGGCGGTCCGGGCGGCAAGGGCGACGTGAAGGTGCTCGGCGAGGGCTGGGCGACCATCGCGCGGATCGACTCCGGCGCGGGCAAGAGCCTCAAGGACCTGGAGAACGACAAGAACGCCCCGAAGGAGGCCAAGCAGTTCCTCGACTCCCTGGGGGACAAGGTGGGCGGCAGCTTCGGTGAGGGCCGGGTCATGTCGACCCGCCTGTTCAACGTCCTGGTCACCGACGACGGCAAGGTCTACGCCGGCGCGGTCACCAAGGACGCGCTGGTGAAGGCCGCCGAGGCCAACAAGTAGCAGCCGCGGCAACGCACGGCCCAGGGTGGGCGGGGACTGTGTCCCTGCCCACCCTTGCCGCGTTACTGCTGCCCGTACAGCGCGGCCGCTGTACGGTGTTGGGCATGTCGAGACACGTCACCATCCGCCTGGACGAAGAGTTCCACGAGCGCCTCAAGGCGCGCGCGGCGGCCCTGGGGACGACGGTCACCGCGCTGATCACCGAGGTGACCGAACGCGAACTCGACGAGGACCGGAAGAACTTCCTCTCCGGCATAGAGGAGTTCGCCGATCACTGGGGCTACTTCCAGGAGCGGTTCGGCAATTGAAGATCACCATGGAGTGGGCCTGGACCGCTCTGGCCCACCATCTCCCGTCAGATCCCGCGGTGTGGGATCCCTCCGGGGTGGCCGCCGCGGTCGCCCGGCACCAGAACGACCTGGTCCTGGTGCCAGAACAGCCCGCCCCGGACACCGCGTGGCGGGCCGCCGCGTTTCTGCACACCCTCGCGGTCTGCCCGGCGCTGGAATCACCGATGAACGAGTTCTACGCGGCCGCCGCGACCCGCTCGTACCTGCGGGTGGCCGGAGCCGCGAAGCTGCCCTCGCCGGAGGAGCTGGGCGATCTGGTCGAGGCGGCGAAGCTGGGCCGCGCGGACGTGGCGGCCGTGGCCGAGGAGCTGCGGGCCCGGATGAGGGAGCCGCTGGAGGCCTCCTCCCGGGCCGCCGGCGCCGAGGACGGCTGAGCTCCGGCACGATCCGGGCGGACCGTGCCGGAGCCCTGGGAGGAACGGGAGCGCCGGGCGGGGGGAACGGGAGCCCCGGGGAGAGCCGGGGCGCCGGTCTCCGGTCGGCTAGAAGGTGATCTTCCAGCTGTTGATGTAGCCGACGTCCTGGGCGGCCGCGTCCTTGACCCGCAGGTTCCAGGTCCCGTTCGCGACCTCGCTGGAGGCGTTGACGGTGTATGACCCCACGATGTTGTCGGCGCTGCCGCCGGTGCGGTTGTGCAGGTTGTAGACCGTGCCGTCCGGGGCGACCAGGTCGACCACCAGGTCACCGCGGTAGGTGTGGACGATGTTCACGTCCACCTTGGTGGTGGCCGGGGCGTTGCCCGCGACACCCGTGACCGAGATCGGCGAGTTGACCGCGGCGGCGGGGGAGTCCGGGATGTTCACGTCCGCCGTGTTCTCGAAGGACGGGCCGGGCGGGACCGGGGTGGAGGCGCCCAGGTTCCAGATCGCGTAGGCGATGGCGTCCGCGTTGCGGTCCAGCGCGGTGTCGTTGATGTTCGCGGTGTTGTCGCAGGAGGAGTGGTAGCAGCGGTCGAAGGACTGGCCGGCGGTGCCGCCCCACTTCTGCGCCTGCGCGGAGGACTTGGTGTTGCTGGCCCCGGTGAACAGGCCGCCGACGGGTATGCCCACGTTCTTGAAGGAGGCGTGGTCGGAGCGGCCGTCGCCCTCGGTCTCGATCTCGGTCGGGACGCCGATGCCCGCGTAGTAGTTCTTGAAGGTCTGCTCGATCGTCGGGTCGTCGTCGTAGACGAAGTAGCCCGGGTTCGGCGAGCCGATCATGTCGAAGTTCAGGTACCCGGCGAACTTGGCCCGCTCGGCCGCCGGCAGGTTGTTGACGTAGTACTTCGACCCGACCAGGCCCAGCTCCTCCGCGCCCCACCAGCCGAAGCGCAGGTGCTTGGTGGGCTGCAGACCGGCCCGCGAGACGGCGAGGGCCGTCTCCAGGACGGCCGCGCTGCCGGAGCCGTTGTCGTTGATGCCCGCGCCCGAGGTGACGGAGTCGAGGTGCGCGCCGGCCATCAGGACCGAGTTGGGGTCGCCGCCCGGCCAGTCGGCGATCAGGTTGTAGCCGGTGGCGCCGCTGGAGGTGAAGGTCTGCAGCGTCGTGGTGAAGCCCGCGGCGTCGAGCTTGGCCTTCACGTAGTCGATCGAGGCCTTGTAGCCGGCCCGGCCGTGCGCGCGGTTGCCGCCGTTGTTGGCGGCGATCGTCGAGAGCTGCGACAGGTGGGCCTTGACGTTGGCCAGCGGGATGTCGGGTGGGGTCGGCGCCGCGGCGACCGCCGTGGGGGCGGCGAGTGCGGCGGGGACGGCGGAGGCGAACAGGCCGGCGACCGCGAACGCGGTCACGGCAGCGAGGCGCCGGGAGACGGACAGGCTCATGTGGGGGCTCCGGGATTCCGCTGGGGATATGACGGAACGAGCGAGATAGAGCATGTGAGCGTTAGTGCGTCAGTGCGAGCCTGATGGTCAGCGAGAGTATGACTGTCCGTCAAGACCTCAATCCGGTCATGGCAGTTCGGAAAACGGACGATCCCCGGTGCGGAGGGTCCGTACCGGGGATCGTGGGGGCGGAGCGTTTGCTGTTGCGGGCCCTGCGGGCGGTCGCTACGCGGGTTCGCGGGCCGGCGCCGGGACGACCACGGGGGCCGCCTCCAGCCGGGCGCGGGAGCGTCGCGCCGTGCGCAGCGCGTCCCAGGTCAGCAGGGCCAGCGCGGCCCACACCAGGGAGAATCCGGCCCAGCGCTCGGGCGGCATGGCCTCGTGGAAGTACAGGACGCCGAGCCCGAACTGGAACACCGGGGCCATGTACTGGAGCAGGCCGAGGGTCGAGAGCGGGACCCGGATGGCGGCCGCCCCGAAGAACACCAGCGGGATCGCCGTCACCAGACCGGTCGCGGCCAGCAGCAGCGCGTGGCCGACGCCCTGCGAGGTGAAGCTGGACTGCCCCTGGGCGCCCAGCCACAGCAGGTAGCCGAGGGCCGGCAGGAACAGCATGGCCGTCTCGGCGGCCAGCGACTCCAGCCCGCCCATGTTGAGCTTCTTCTTGATCAGGCCGTACGTCGCGAAGGAGCACGCCAGGACCAGTGAGATCCACGGCGGCCGCCCGTAGCCGACGGCGAGCACGAGCACGGCGACGAAGCTGATGCCGACGGCCACCCACTGCGCGCGGCGCAGCCGCTCACCCAGGACCAGCACGCCCATCGCGATGCTGACCAGCGGGTTGATGAAGTAGCCGAGGCTCGATTCGACGACGTGCCCGTTGTTGACCGACCAGATGTACAGGCCCCAGTTCACGCTGATCACCGACGCGGCCAGTGCGGTCAGGCCCAGCTTGCGCGGCTGCCCCAGCAGCTCGCGTATCCAGCCCCAGCGGCGCACGGCCAGCAGGGCCAGACCGACCACGGCCATGGACCACGTCATGCGGTGGGCGAGGATCTCGACGGCCCCGGCAGGCATCAGGAGCGGCCAGAAGAGGGGGACCAGCCCCCACATTCCGTAAGCGCCGAATCCGTAGAGCAAACCCGCGCGCTGCTCGTTCTGTGCCTTCACGGGGCCTCCTGTACGACTTCAAGCCAACTTCACGACGGTATCGCCGCGCGGCCCGGATGTCATGCCCGTAATCAGGAGATACTCATGACATCTCTCGGGGCCGCGGCGGCCCGCCCGCCGGGAGCCGCCCGTCTCAGGCCAGCGCGGCACCGATCGCCGCAGCGACCGGAGTCGTGGGCCGCCCGATCAGCCGGGCCAGGTCCCCGCCGGTGCCCGCCAGCCGGCCGCGCGCGATCGCCGCGTCCACGTCGACGATGATCGCCGCGAAGCCCTCGGGGACCCCGGCGCCCGTCAGCATCCTCAGGTGCTCGTCGGCCGGGACCTCGGCGTACGCGACCTCCTTGCCGCTCTGCGCCGACACCTCGGCCGCGTACTCCGCGAGGCTCCACGCGGTGTCGCCGGAGAGCTCGTAGATCTCGTTCAGGTGACCCTCGCCGGTGAGCACCACGGCCGCGGCGGCCGCGTAGTCGGCGCGCGCCGCCGAGGCGACCCGGCCCTCGCCCGCGCTGCCCACGACCGCCCCGTGCCCGAGGGCGGTCGGCAGCTCGCGGGTGTAGTTCTCGTGGTACCAGCCGTTGCGCAGGAAGGTGTACGGGAGCCCGGAGGCGAGGACGGCCCGCTCGGTGGCGGTGTGCTCGGCGGCCAGCTCGAAGTCCGCCTCCGGGCCGCCGAGTATGCCGGTGTAGGCCAGCTGCGCCACGCCCGCGGCCTTCGCGGCGTCGATCACGGCGGTGTGCTGGGCGACGCGGCGCCCGATCTCGTTGCCTGAGATCAGCAGCACGCGGTCGCCGGGCCGGAAGGCGGCGGCCAGGGCGGCCGGGTCGTCGTAGTCGGCGACGCGCACCTCGATCCCGCGTGCGGCCAGGTCGGCGGCCTTCTCCTCGTTGCGGACGACGACGGCGACGCGGTCGGCGGGAACCCGTTCCAGCAGTTCCCCGACGACGAGACGGCCGAGGGCTCCGGTGGCTGCGGTGACGACGATGCTCATGACTGCTCTCCTTGTGGGGCGACCACGCCAGCCTACGGTAAGCGCTAACTTTTAGAAAGTGCTGCGCTGGGGAGAGTGTCGGGTCGGGGCCGGGCGGGCCCGGACGCACCGAAGCCCGGACCCCCAGGGGGTCCGGGCTTCCCGGCGGGCGTGTCGTCCGGTCAGCCGACGACGGTCCAGGTGTCGCTGCCGTTCAGCAGGGCGCCCAGGTCGCCCTTGCCGCCGCGGTCGATGGCCGCGTCCAGCTGGTCGGCCATGAGCGTGTCGTAGACCGGCCGTTCGACGCTGCGGAAGACGCCGATCGGCGTGCGGTGCAGGGTGTCCGGGTCGGCGAGGCGCGAGAGCGCGAACGCCGTGGTGGGGCTGGCGGTCCGGGCGTCGTGGACCAGGACCTGCCCCTCGTTGGCGGGGGTCACGTCGACGACCTCCAGGTCCCCGGTGGCCTGGTTGCGCACCACGCCCTTGCCGTCGTCCGCGCCGAAGCGGATCGGCCGGCCGTGCTCCAGCCGGATCACCGCCTCGCGCGCCTGGTCCTTGTCCTTGAGGACCTCGAAGGCGCCGTCGTTGAAGATGTTGCAGTTCTGGTAGATCTCGACGAGCGCCGTGCCCTGGTGGTCGGCCGCCTGGCGCAGCACCTCGGTGAGGTGCTTGCGGTCGGAGTCGACGGTGCGGGCGACGAAGGACGCCTCGGCGCCGATCGCCAGCGACACCGGGTTGAAGGGCGCGTCGAGCGAGCCCATCGGCGTCGACTTGGTGATCTTGCCGACCTCGGAGGTCGGGGAGTACTGGCCCTTGGTCAGCCCGTAGATCCGGTTGTTGAAGAGCAGGATCTTCAGGTTGACGTTGCGGCGCAGGGCGTGGATCAGGTGGTTGCCGCCGATGGACAGCGCGTCGCCGTCCCCCGTGACGACCCACACCGACAGGTCGCGGCGGGAGGTGGCCAGGCCCGTCGCGATGGCCGGGGCCCGGCCGTGGATGGAGTGCATCCCGTAGGTGTTCATGTAGTACGGGAAGCGGGAGGAGCACCCGATGCCGGAGACGAAGACGATGTTCTCCTTCGCCAGCCCCAGCTCGGGCATGAAGCCCTGGACGGCGGCGAGCACGGCGTAGTCGCCGCAACCCGGGCACCAGCGGACCTCCTGGTCCGACTTGAAGTCCTTCATCGACTGCTTGCTCTCGGCCTTCGGTACCAGCGAGAGCAGGGTCCGCGCCCCGTCGGTCGCCTCGGTCACCTCAGTCATCGATGGCCTCCTTGAGAACCTTGGCGAGCTGCTCGGCCTTGAAGGGCATTCCGTTCACCTGGTTGTACGACTGGGCGTCCACCAGGTATTTCGCGCGGATCAGGGTGGCGAGCTGCCCGAGGTTCATCTCCGGCACCACTACCTTCTCGTAACGCTCCAGGACCTCGCCGAGATTCCTGGGGAAGGGGTTGAGGTGGCGCAGGTGGGCCTGGGCGACGGGGTGTCCGGCGACCCGGAGCCGGCGGACGGCGGCGGTGATGGGGCCGTAGGTGGAACCCCAGCCGAGCACCAGGGTGGTGGCGCGGTCCGGGTCGTCGACGTCGAGGTCGGGCACCCGGATGCCGTCGACCTTGGCCTGGCGGGTGCGGACCATGAGGTCGTGGTTGGCCGGGTCGTAGGAGATGTTGCCCGTGCCGTCCTGCTTCTCGATGCCGCCGATGCGGTGTTCGAGGCCGGGGGTGCCGGGGACCGCCCAGGGCCGGGCCAGTGTCTCCGGATCCCGCTTGTAGGGCCAGAAGACCTCGGTGCCGTCGGCGAGCGTGTGGTTCGCGCCGGCGGCGAACTTGACCTTCAGGTCCGGCAGGTCCGCGACCTCCGGGATCCGCCACGGCTCGGAGCCGTTGGCGAGGTAGCCGTCGGAGAGCAGGAACACCGGCGTCCGGTAGGTCAGCGCGATACGAGCCGCGTCGAGGGCGGCGTCGAAGCAGTCCGCCGGGGTCCTCGGCGCCACGATCGGGACCGGTGCCTCGCCGTTGCGGCCGTACATGGCCTGGAGGAGGTCCGCCTGCTCGGTCTTGGTCGGCAGGCCGGTGGAGGGGCCGCCGCGCTGGATGTCCACGATGAGCAGCGGCAGTTCCAGCGACACCGCCAGGCCGATCGTCTCCGACTTGAGCGCGACGCCGGGCCCGGAGGTGGTGGTGACGCCGAGCGCCCCGCCGAAGGCCGCGCCGAGCGCCGCCCCGATGCCGGCGATCTCGTCCTCGGCCTGGAAGGTCCGCACGCCGAAGTTCTTGTGCTTCGACAGCTCGTGCAGGATGTCCGAGGCCGGGGTGATCGGGTAGGAGCCCAGGTAGAGGGGCAGGTCGGCCTGCTGGCTCGCGGCGATGAGGCCGTAGGAGAGGGCCAGGTTCCCGGAGATGTTGCGGTAGGTGCCGGTGGGGAAGGCCTTGGTCGCGGGCGCGACCTCGTAGGAGACGGCGAAGTCCTCGGTCGTCTCGCCGAAGTTCCAACCGGCCCGGAAGGCGACGATGTTCGCCTCGGCGATCTCGGGCTTCTTCGCGAACTTCTGCCGCAGGAAGCTCTCCGTGGCCTCCGTCGGCCGGTGGTACATCCACGACAGCAGACCCAGCGCGAACATGTTCTTGCTGCGCTCGGCCTCCTTGCGGGAGAGCCCGAAGTCCTTCAGCGCCTCCACCGTCAGCGTGGTCAGCGGCACCGGGTGCAGGTTGTAGGCGGCCAGCGAGCCGTCCTCCAGCGGGGAGGTCTCGTACCCGACCTTGGCCATGGGGCGCTTGGTGAACTCGTCCGTGTTGACGATGATCTCCGCGCCGCGCGGCACGTCGGCGATGTTCGCCTTCAGCGCCGCGGGATTCATGGCCACCAGCACGTTCGGGGCGTCGCCCGGCGTGAGGATGTCGTGGTCGGCGAAGTGGAGCTGGAAGGAGGAGACGCCCGGCAGGGTGCCGGCGGGGGCGCGGATCTCGGCCGGGAAGTTCGGCAGCGTCGACAGGTCGTTCCCGAACGACGCGGTCTCCGAGGTGAACCTGTCACCGGTGAGCTGCATACCGTCACCGGAGTCACCCGCGAACCGGATGATCACCCGATCGAGACGCCGTACTTCCTTGCCGTCGGGACTCCCGGGGGTGCGTTGTCCACCGACAACCGCTCCGCCGGAACCGTCGGCCTGCTCCGCTGGGCTGCTGACCTGGCTGGTCACTGAACTGGACCTCCTTCGAGGCGTGAGCACCCCCATGACCCACCCTACGACGGTAGGGATCAGGTCCCCAGGAGCGACCACATTCTGGACCGTAGGACCGCCCATTGAGACGGCCCTGCCGGTATGCCGTATCTGACAGAGTGTCAGTCGATCAAGATTTCAGATAGGTGAGAACGGCCAGTACGCGCCGGTGATCCCCGTCACTCGGCGACAGGCCCAGTTTCATGAAGATGTTGCTGACGTGCTTCTCCACCGCGCCGTCGCTCACGACCAGCTGCTTGGCCACGGCCGAATTGGTGCGGCCCTCGGCCATCAGCCCGAGCACCTCGCGCTCGCGCGGCGTCAGACCCGCCAGCACGTCCTGCTTCCGGCTGCGCCCGAGCAGCTGGGCGACGACCTCGGGGTCCAGCGCGGTACCGCCCCGGGCGACCCGGACCACCGCGTCGAGGAACTCGCGCACCTCGGCCACCCGGTCCTTGAGCAGATACCCCACTCCGGTACTGGAACCGGCCAGCAGCTCGGTGGCGTACTGCTCCTCCACGTACTGGGACAGCACGAGCACGCCTATCCCGGGGTGGTCGCGCCGCAGCCGTACGGCGGCCCGCACGCCCTCGTCGGTGTGCGTCGGCGGCATCCGCACGTCCGCCACCACCACGTCCGGCAGCGCATCCTCGGCGGCGAGCTCCGCCACCGTCTTGATCAGGGCTTCCGCGTCCCCGACGCCCGCCACGACGTCATGCCCCCGGTCGGTCAGCAGCCGGGTCAGCCCCTCGCGCAGCAGCACTGAATCCTCGGCGATGACCACCCGCACCCTGTCGTCCACGATTCAGCAGCTCCCGCATCCACTCGTTCCCGTACTGCCCGACTCAGCCAAGCATCCCAGCCTTAAGTCCCGGTGAAGGCAGAGCCGGGACAACACGTGGGCGTACGGGGGGAGTTTTCACATGCGGATGCACCCGTGGCCGCTTCGCGAGGGTCCGGCGCGCCGGGAGGCCCTCGGTGCGCCGGACGCACGGACGGGACCCCGGCCCTCCGGGCCGGGGTCCCGCGGCGTCGCACAGGAGGAGCAGGGGGAGGAGGCGTCAGGGACGCCAGGGCAGCTCGGCGGTGACCGTCGTCCCCGCGCCCCCGGGGGAGTCGACGACCAGCACGCCGTCCACCGCGTCCAGCCGCTCGGCGAGCCCCGCCAGCCCCGTCCCGTCCCGCAGGCTCGCCCCGCCCCGGCCGTCGTCGGCGACCTGGAGCAGCAGCCGTCCCCCGGACTTCCACACGTCCACCGAGGCGGACCGCGCCCCGGCGTGCTTGCTGATGTTCTGCAGCAGCTCCGAGACCGTGAAGTACGCGATCCCCTCGATGGCCGCGGCCGGCCGGGCCGGGAGGTCCACGGCCACCCGCACCGGCACGGTGCACCGCGACGCCACCGCGGACAGCGCCGCGTCCAGACCGCGGTCGGTCAGCACCGCCGGGTGGATCCCGCGGGCCAGGTCCCGCAGCTCCTGGAGGGCGATCTTCACCTCGCCGTGGGCCTCGTCCACCATGCGCGCGGCGGCCCGCGGGTCCTCGCCGAGCTTCTCCTTCGCCAGCCCGAGGTCCATGGCCAGCGCCACCAGCCGGGCCTGCGCGCCGTCGTGCAGGTCCCGTTCGATGCGCCGCAGGTCGGCGGCGGCGGTGTCCACGACGACCCCGCGGTCCGACTCCAGCTCGCTGACCCGGCTGTCCAGTCGCGACGCCCCCAGCAGCCCGCCGACCATGACCCGGTCGACCGTGGTCAGGGCCCGGATCAGCCACGGGGTGGCGAGGGTGAGGGCCAGCCCGATCAGGCAGGTGAGGGCGATCTCCGCGGGGGAGTCGACGTAGAAGGAGTAGTCGCCGTTCTGGAAGAGCTGGAGTCCGGGCTGGTCGGTGTAGGCCGGGAAGACCCAGAACCACAGCGGGTACAGCAGATAGCTCCAGCCCGCCGCCCAGAACGTCAGTGCCGTGCAGGAACCGAACACCGCCCACGGGAAGTGGACCAGGCAGTACAGCAGGTGGCGCCAGGCGCTCCCGCTCCTGAGCACCGCGCCCATGGCGGCGAGCGGACCGCTCTTCTTCGCCCGGATCGGCGCGGGCTCGACGACGTCCGCCCCGAGCAGCGCGCGCACCCGGGCCCGCTCCAGCCGCCCGATCCCGCGGCCCATGGCGAGGGTGCCCGCCAGGACCGGGACCCCGAGGAAGGTGACGAGCAGCCCGGCCCCGAGGCTCACCCCCGTGATCGCGAGCGAGAAGTACAGGATGCTCAGCGGCAGCCCGACCAGCAGGTACGCGAACTCCCGCCAGGTCCGCCCCGCCACCGGGGCCAGCAGCACCGCACCGACCCCGCCGCGCCCGCCCGTGCCGCGCCCGCCCTTGCCGTCGTCCATCTCCCGACCCGCCCTTCCGCTCCTCGGCTGTGCCCCCACCCTCCCGCCCGGCCCCACCCCCGGACCATGCGGCGGGTCGGCCTCTGCGACCGGGGGATAACCCCACCCCGGCCCCGCCTCCGGGGCCCGAGCCCCTCCGATCCAGCCCCACCAGGGCCCCGGTCGGGTGCCGCCGTGCGGCCCGGCTCTTCCGGGGGCGCCTCCGCTGCGACCGGCCCGGCCGCCGCAAGGGCCCGCCGGGGCCGGCAGCCTGAGCCCCCGAGCCGGTCCGGACCGGCCGGGTCCCGTGGCCCGGCCCCTGCGGCTCTGCCTGCAAGGGCGCGCCGCCGGTGCGGCCGGGACGGTTGCCGCACGGCCCCGCCGGGAAGCGGCGGCGGCGCGCGCCGAACGCGCGAGCGGGACCCCCGCCCACCCCGGACGGGAGTCCCGCATCATCGAACGGCCCCGGTCCCCCCGGCGGTCGCCGCGGCCTCAGCCGCCCCGGCGGCCCCGCCTCCGCGGCCTCAGCGGCGGTCACGCCACGGAAGCTCCGCCGACACCACCGTCCCCTCCCCCTCCGGGGAGTCCACCACGAGCACCCCGTCCACCGCGTCCAGCCGCTCCGCCAGCCCCGCCAGCCCGCTCCCGCGGGACGTGTCCGCCCCGCCCCGCCCGTCGTCGGACACCCGGAGCATCAGCCGGGCCCCCGACCGCCAGACCTCCACGGTCGCGCCCCGCGCCCTCGCGTGCTTGCTCACGTTCTGCAGCAGCTCGGACACCACGAAGTACGCGATCCCCTCGATCGCCTCCGCCGGCCTGGCCTCCTGCCCCGCCGGCAGGTCCACCAGCACCTTCACCGGCACCACGCACCGCGCCGCCACCGACGACAGCGCCGCGTCCAGCCCCCGGTCGGTCAGCACGGCCGGGTGGATCCCGCGGGCCAGGTCCCGCAGTTCCTGGAGCGCCAGCTTCACCTCCCCGTGGGCCTCGTCGACCATCGCCGCCGCGCCCTCCGGGTCCTCCAGCAGCTTCTCCTTCGCCAGACCCAGCCCCATCGCCAGCGCGACCAGGCGCGCCTGCGCCCCGTCGTGCAGGTCGCGTTCGATGCGCCGCAGGTCCGCGGCCGCCGTGTCGACGACCACGCCCCGGTCCGACTCCAGCTCCGCGATCCGCCGCTCCAGGTCGTCGGAGGGGGACAGCAGGCCCCGCACCATCGCGCGGTCCGCGTTCGCGAGCAGCCGCACCAGATACGGCAGCACCGGCCACAGCACGAACAGCCCGGTCAGGACTACCGTGAAGGTGAGCACCCCCCAGGGCAGCCGGATCAGCTGGTACAGCACGGTCCGCCAGCCGACCGGATCCTTGATGCTCGTCCACAGCCAGGGGAAGAATCCGCCGGACCGCCGCGGACCGGGGATCGGGGTCGGCTCCTCCACCCGTACGCCCAAGAGCAATCGGGCACGGGCCCGTTCGAGCCGTCCCATTTGCCGAGACAAAAAGAGACCGACCGCAAGCAAAGGAAGTCCGATCGCGGTCACCGAAAGACCGCCCGCGGTGGAAACCATGACGACCGCGTAAACGAAACCCACGATCGCCTCAGGCAGATTGGTCACCAGATGGGCGATTTCCTTCCACGTGACGGCGCTGAATGCGGGCCGCACGCGGGGAGGTCTGTCGTCGGCGGCGATGGCAAGGCTCGTGGTCATGCGCCACAGCCTGTCAAGCGCGGCTCGCTGATGCCATGGGGTGGCCGGGGTGCTGTGAACGGGGGATAACCCCACCCCGTGTGAGGCAGGCCCTAGACTCCCGTCCGTACCAGATCGTCGACAGTGACCGAGGAGCGAGGAACGGACGTGCCCGAACCAACGGTATCGACCGTAACCGTGCTCGCGGCGGACTACTTCCGGAGTTATTCGGTCGTCGGCCTGCTCGCGGCCCTCGGTGTGCTCTTCGTGGCCGTCGCCTTCGGCGCGGGCCGGCTCCTGCGGCCCGTCGTCCCGACCCCCGAGAAGCTGCTGACGTACGAATGCGGTGTGGACCCCGTCGGCGAGGGCTGGGCGCACACCCAGGTCCGCTACTACGTCTACGCCTTCCTCTACGTCATCTTCGCCGTCGACTCGATCTTCCTGTTCCCGTGGGCGACGGTGTTCGCCGCCGCCGGCTACGGCGCCACGACCCTGGTCGAGATGTTCATCTTCCTGGGCTTCCTGGCCGTCGGCCTGCTCTATGCGTACAAGAAGGGCGTCCTCGAATGGACGTGACACCTCAGCCGGAGCTGCTCCCGGAGCCCAAGCGCCTCGGAGTCCTCTCCCGTCTGGCCCCGGAACCGATGAAGGTAGTCCTGAACTGGGGCCGCCGGTACAGCCTGTGGGTCTTCAACTTCGGCCTGGCATGCTGCGCGATCGAGTTCATCGCCGCCTCCATGGCCCGGCACGACTTCATCCGCCTCGGCGTCATCCCCTTCGCGCCGGGTCCGCGCCAGGCCGACCTGATGATCGTCTCGGGCACCGTCACGGACAAGATGGCCCCCGCCGTCAAGCGGCTCTACGAGCAGATGCCCGAGCCGAAGTACGTCATCTCCTTCGGCGCCTGCTCCAACTGCGGCGGCCCGTACTGGGACTCGTACTCGGTGACCAAGGGCGTCGACCAGATCATCCCCGTCGACGTCTACGTGCCCGGCTGCCCGCCCCGGCCGGAGGCGCTCCTCCAGGGCATCCTCAAGCTCCAGGAGAAGATCGCCCGCGAGTCGCTCGCCGAGCGCTACGCCGCGGGGCCGTCCGTCTCCCAGCTCACCAGCGGCCTGGTCACCGCCCCGCCGGCACCCGGGCAGGGGGCCGGCGCGTGAACCTCTACGACTCCCTCCCCGACGCCGCGCCGACGGTCTTCGGTGCCGAGGCCGTCGCCGAGCTCTCCTACGACGTCCTCACGGTGGACGTGCCCGTGGGCAGCTGGATCTCCGCCCTGGAGATCGCCCGGGACAAGCTCGGCTGCACGTACTTCGACTGGCTGAGCGCCGTGGACGAGCCCGGCACCGGCTTCCGGGTCTGCGCCCACGTCGCCTCGCTGGAGAACCACCGCGTACGCCGGCTCCTGCTGCGCACGACCGTCCCGCACTCCGCCCCCTCCCTGCCGTCGGCCGTCGCCGTCTACGCGGGGGCGGAGTGGCACGAGCGCGAGACGTTCGAGATGTTCGGGATCACCTTCACCGACCACCCGCACCTGGTGCACCTCCTCCTCCCGGAGAACTTCGAGGGGCACCCGCTGCGCAAGGACTTCGTGCTGGCCGCGCGCGTCGCGAAGGCCTGGCCCGGTGCGAAGGAGCCGGGCGAGGCCCACGACCCCGACGCCCCGAAGCGCCGTCAGATGCTGCCGCCCGGCGTGCCGGACCCCAACGACTGGGGCCCGATGAAGGGCCAGCTCCCGCCGGCCCCGGCCCGGCCCGCCCGTACCCCGCGTGCCGCCGGTGCGGCCGGCGCCGCCGCCCGTGCCCCGCGCGAGGGCGCCCCCGTCCGCCGGACCCGCTCGGTCGCCGAGGGCTCGGCCACCCAGGCCGCCGACGCCGCCGGAGCCGCCACCCCGGAGACCCCGGCCCGCCCGCCGCGCCGCACCCGCTCGGTGACGGAGGGCTCCGCGAGCCAGGCGACCGAAGCCGCTGCCGCTCCGGCCCCGGAAGCTCCCGAAGCCGCTGCCCGCCCGCCCCGTCGTACCCGCTCGGCAGCGGACGGCTCCGCGAGCCAGGGCCCGGGCACGGGGCCGGCCGCCGCGGACGAAGCCACCCCGGCGGCGGAGCGCGCGCCGCGCCGCCCGGCCCCCCGCAGCTCCGACGCCCCCTGGCACGACCCGAAGCCCGCCTTCGAAGAGCAGGCCCAACCGGCCCCCGAGCAGGCCCCGAAGGCCGGACCCGAGACGGAACCCAAGGCTCCGAAGCCCGAGACCGGACCCGAGACCGACCCCACCACTGACACCGGAGGCACGGCGTGAACGACGTCCTCGACGTCGCCCTGCGGCTGATCGTCGTCTTCGCCGTCTTCCTCGTGCTCCCGCTCGTCGTCGGGCAGACCGAGCACAAGGTGATGGCCCACATGCAGGGCCGCCTCGGCCCCATGTACGCCGGCGGCTTCCACGGCTGGGCCCAGCTCGTCGCCGACGGCGTGAAGTTCGCGCAGAAGGAAGACGTCGTCCCGGCCAACGCCGACCGCCGGATCTTCCAGCTGGCCCCCGCCGTCGCCCTGCTGCCGTACCTCCTCGTCCTCCTCGCCATCCCGATCGGCCCGGGCGAGGGCGCGGTCGGCCAGGTCATCGACGCCGGCCTGTTCTTCGTCCTCGCCGTCATGGGCGTCGGAGTCCTCGGCTCCCTCATGGCCGGCTGGGCCTCCGCGAACAAGTTCTCCCTGCTCGGCGGCCTGCGCACCGCCGCACAGCTGCTCGCCTACGAGCTCCCCATGCTGCTCGCCGCCGCCTCCGTGGCGATGGCCGCCGGGACGGTCTCCCTCCCCGGCATCGTGGAGGCCTTCGAGTGGTGGTGGCTGCCCTGGCAGATCGTCGGCGCCCTCGTGTTCTTCACCGCCGGCCTCGCCGAACTGCAGCGCCCCCCCTTCGACATGCCCGTCGCCGACTCCGAGATCATCTTCGGCGCGTACACCGAGTACACGGGCCTGCGCTTCGCGCTGTTCCTGCTCGCCGAGTACGCCGGCATCGTCGTCCTCTGCTTCCTCACCACCGTCCTCTTCCTCGGCGGCTGGCACGGCCCCTTCGGCGCCGAGGGCCTCGGCTGGGTCTGGACCCTGCTCAAGACCGCGGTCCTGGCCTTCGTCGTGATCTGGCTCCGCGTGAGCTACCCGCGGCTGCGCGAGGACCAGCTCCAGAAGCTCGCCTGGACCGCACTCATCCCGCTCGCGCTCGCCCAGATCGCGCTCACCGGCATCGTGAAGGTGGCGATCCAGTAATGCCCATCCCCGGATCCGGCCTCGCCAAGGGCCTGGCCGTCACGCTGCGCACGATGACGAAGCGCTCGCACACGGCCCAGTACCCCGAGGTCCAGCCCGAGCTCCCGCCCCGCTCCCGCGGGGTCATCGGCCTGTTCGAGGAGAACTGCACGGTCTGCATGCTCTGCGCCCGTGAGTGCCCCGACTGGTGCATCTACATCGACTCGCACAAGGAGACGGTGCCCGCCTCCACCCCCGGCGGCCGCGAGCGCAGCCGCAACGTGCTCGACCGCTTCGCCATCGACTTCTCCCTCTGCATGTACTGCGGCATCTGCATCGAGGTGTGCCCCTTCGACGCCCTCTTCTGGTCGCCGGAGTTCGAGTACGCGGAGACCGACATCCACGAGCTGACCCACGAGCGCGACAAACTCCGCGAGTGGATGTGGACCGTCCCCGCCCCGCCCGCCCTCGACCCGCGGGCCGAGGAGCCCAAGGAGATCGCCGCCGCCCGCAAGGCCGTGGAGAAGGCCGAGGCCGCTGCGGCCGCCGCCGAAGCAGCGGCCGAAGCCGCCGCCCGGGCGTCCGAGAACGAACCGCCGACCACCCCGACCCCGGAGTCAGACGCGTGACCCCCGCCGCCACCCTGGCCGCAGCCGCCACCACCGGGCCCGGTTTCCTGTCCCCGACGGGCGTCGAGATCGCCTTCCTCCTCGTGGGCCTCGTCACCTTCGGCGCGGCCCTCGTCACGGTCACCACCAAACAGCTGGTGCACGCCGCCCTCTGGCTGGTCGTCGCCCTCGGCGGCATCGCCGTCGAGTACCTGCTGCTGACCGCCGAGTTCATCGCCTGGGTCCAGGTCCTGATCTACCTCGGATCCGTGGTCGTCCTCCTCCTCTTCGGGCTGATGCTCACCAAGGCCCCCATCGGCCGCTCCCCGGACGCCGACTCCGGCAACCGGTGGATCGCCCTCGGCGTCGCCGTCGTCGCGGCCGTGGCCCTGGTGTGGGTGGTCGTCGACGCCTTCCGCACCACCTGGATCGACCTGGACGGGCCGGTCCAGGGCTCCACGAAGGTCTCCGGCGAGATCCTCTTCCAGCACTGGGTGCTGCCCTTCGAGGCGCTCTCGGTCCTCCTCCTCGCCGCCCTGATCGGCGCCATCGTGCTGTCCCGCCGCAACGACCCCGCCGACGAACCCGCCGGCGCCCATGACGACGCCCGCGACGACGCCCGTGACAAGGGGAAGCGCTGATGCACCTCGCCTACCCCGCCGTGCTCGCGGCCCTCCTCTTCTGCACGGGCCTGTACGGAGTGCTCGCCCGCCGCAACGCCATCCTCGTCCTGATGTCCGTCGAGCTGATGCTCAACGCCGTCAACCTCAACCTGGTCGCCTTCGACGTCTGGCTGCGCGACACCCTGCACGCCGGCCAGGCCCTCACCCTCTTCACCATCGCCATCGCCGCCGCCGAGATCGGCATCGGCCTCGCGATCGTGCTGATGGTGTACCGCAACCGCGGCACCTCCGACGTCGACCGCCTGCGCGACACCGCCGAAGGCCACGAGCCCGGCCCGAACGGCGCCCACGACACCCACGACAGCACCAGCACCGTCCGGCCGGAGGTCGCCGCGTGAGCACCACGACCCTCGCCGTCCTCGTCCCGCTGCTGCCCTTCCTCGGTGCGGTGGCGGGCCTGCTGCTCGGCCGCCGCGCCCCCGGGTTCGTCCGCCCGCTCGCGATCCTGCCGACGCTCGCCGCCGCCGCACTGGCCGTGATCGTCGCCGTCCGCCAGGGCGGCGGGCAGCCCATCAGCACCGCGACCGAGCTCACCCCGACCGGCTCGGTGCCGATCGACCTCTCGCTCTACATCGACGGCTTCGCCGCACTGGTCGCCGTCCTCGTCGGGGTCGTCGCCACCTGCGTACAGCTCTACTCGACGGCGTACCTCCGCGAGGACCCGCGCTACCCCTCCTACGCGGCCCTCGTCTCGCTGTTCACCTCCGCCATGCTGCTCGTCGTCTACTCCGGCGACCTGATGGTGCTGCTGGTCGGCTGGGAAGTCATGGGCATCTGCTCGTACTTCCTCGTCGGCCACTACTGGGAGACCGAAGCGGCCCGTTCCGCCTCCCTGAAGGCCTTCCTCGTCACGAAGCTCGGCGACGTCCCCTTCCTCATCGGCCTGTTCGCGCTCGCCACCGACGCCGGCTCCTTCCGGATCACGGAGATCCTCGGGACCGTCGCCGCCGGCGGACTCGACCACCCGACGCTGATCGCGCTGCTCCTGCTCGCCGGCGTCGCCGGCAAGTCCGCGCAGTTCCCGCTGCACACCTGGCTCCCCGACGCGATGGCCGGCCCCACCCCCGTCTCCGCGCTGATCCACGCCGCGACGATGGTCGCCGCCGGTGTCTACTTCATCGCCCGCCTCCTGCCCGTCTTCACGGCCTCCGCCGCCGCACTGGTGGTCATGGCCGTCATGGCGGCCGTCACGATGGTCGGCTCCGGCCTGGCCGCCCTCGCCCAGGACGACATCAAGCGGGTGCTCGCCTACTCCACGATCGGCCAGCTCGCCTACATGACCGGCGCCCTGGCCGTCGCCGACCGCGGAGCCGCCGTCTTCCACCTCCTGTCCCACGGCGCCTTCAAGGCGCTCCTCTTCCTGGGCGCGGGCGTGATCATCCACGCCGCCGGTACGAACTCCCTGGCCGCCATGTCCCGGATGGACGGCCTGGCCAAGCGCATTCCCGACGCCTTCTGGACGATGACGATCGCGCTGCTCGCGCTCGCCGCGATCCCGCCCTTCGCCGGCTTCTTCTCCAAGGAAGCCGTCCTCGTCGCCGCCGAGCAGGCCGCCACCGGCCACTCCGACCTCGCCCCCGCCGCCGCCGGCTGGCTGGTGCTGATCGCGGGCGTCCTCACCGCCCTGCTCACCGCCGCCTACGCCGCCCGGCTGTGGCTGATGGCCTTCCGAGGCCGGGGCGCGGCCGCCCCCGACCACGGCAAGGAGCCCCTCGCCATGACCGGCGTGCTGTGGCTGCTGGCCATCCCGTCGGTCGGCTTCGGCCTCGCGGCGGACTCGCTCGCCGACTGGTTCGACGGCAGGGCACTCACCCCGACCCTGGCCACGTCCGTCCTCGGCACGGGCGCCGCCGTCATCGGCGCGATGCTCACCTACGCCCTCTGGCAGCGCGCCACGGCCAAGGCCGCCACGGCCCCCGCGTCCGGACCCGCCCGCGCCGCGGGCGCCGCCGAGCAGCCCGCCGCCGTCGCCGCCGCGGTGTCCGCCGCCACCGCGGCCGCCGAGTCCGCGGCCGAGACCCCGGAGGTCGCCGAGGTCACCCACGAGCACCCCGCCGTCCCGGCGGGACCCGCCGCCGACCCCGGCCGGGCCCTCCTGGGCCCCCTGCACCGCCACGCGGCCGCGGGCTTCCACCTCGACGCCGCCTACGACCGGCTGTTCGTCCGTCCCGTCCGTGCGGCGGCCCGCCTCGTCGCCTTCCTCGACCGCGAGGTCGTGGACACGTACGTGCGCGGCGCGGGCACCGGCACCCGGCTGCTCGGCGGCCTCGTACGCCGCGCCCAGACCGGCAACGTGCAGAGCTACCTGAGCGCCCTGCTCGCCGGCGCCGTGGTCCTGGCGATCGCCACCGCCGTCCTCGCCAACGTCAACGCCGGATCGTGAGCCGTGAGTCAGCCGTGATTGATATCAGCCCGTCCGTGATGCAGTTCCTTCTGGCGTTCATCGTGGCCGCGCCCCTCCTCGGCGCCGTCGCGGCCCTCCTGCCGGCCCCGCCCGGCCTCAAGGGCCGCGGCCCCGAGCAGGCAGTGCTCCGCCACGGCGTGACCGTCACCGGCGTCATCCTCGCCGCGGCGATCGCCCTCGCCCTCGGCTTCGACCACGACGCCCCGTCCCGCTTCCAGGCGACGACGGACATCAGCTGGATCCCGGCGCTGGACGTCCGGATCCACCTCGGTGTCGACGGCATCTCGCTCCCCCTCCTCGTGATGACCGCGCTGCTGTTCTTCCTCTGCGCGCTCTACAGCTACTTCAAGCTCCCCGCGGGCCCGTCCCCGAAGGCCTTCGTCGCGCTGCTCCTCGTACTCGAGTCCGGCACCCTCGCGACCTTCGCCGTCCTCGACCTGCTGCTCTTCTTCCTCGCCTTCGAGATGGTCCTCATCCCGATGTACTTCCTCATCGCCCGCTGGGGCGGTGCCCAGCGGCAGGCCGCCGCCTGGAAGTTCATCCTCTACACCCTCCTCGGCTCCGTCGTCATGCTGCTCGGCCTCCTCCTCATCGGTGTGACGGCGGACACATTCGACATGGTGGCACTCGCCTCTGACAACGGCCGCGAACTGTCCCGCACCACCCAGCTGCTGGCCGTCCTCGCCATCGGCATCGGCCTCGCCGTGAAGACCCCGATGTGGCCCCTGCACAGCTGGCTGCCCGACGCCCACACCGCCGCCCCCACCGTCGGATCCGTCCTCCTGGCCGGCGTCCTGCTCAAGATGGGCACGTACGGGTTCGTCCGCATCCTGCTCCCCGTCACCCCCGACGGCATGGCCGCCTTCGCCCCCTACCTGGGCGCCTTCGCCGTCGTCGGCATCATCTACGGATCGCTCGCCTGCCTCGCGCTGGCCCGCAAGGGGAACAAGGGCGACCTCAAGCGCCTCATCGCCTACTCCTCCGTCGGCCACATGGGCTTCGTCCTCCTCGGCATCGCCTCCATGACCCCCACCGGAGTCAACGGCGCCCTCTTCGCCAACATCGCCCACGGCCTGATCACCGGCCTCCTCTTCTTCCTGGTCGGCGCCCTGAAGGACCGCTACGGCACCGCCGACCTGGACACCCTCGCCGGGGCCACCGGCGCCGCCCTCTACGGCCGCGCCCCCCGCCTCGGCGCCCTCCTCGCCTTCGCCGCCGTCGCCTCCCTGGGCCTGCCCGGCCTGGCCGGCTTCTGGGGCGAGATGCTGGCCCTCTTCGGCGCCTTCGACCCGGCCGAGGGCCTGCCCCGCGCCGCGTTCCTCACGTACACCGCCATCGGCGCGTTCGGCACCCTGCTCACGGCCGCCTACCTGCTGGTCGTCGTACGCCGCGTCTGCATGGGCGACCCGAAGTCCGGCCCCGAGCTCACCGTCGCCGACGTCCAGCACTACGAGTTCGCCGCCTGGACCCCGCTCGTCGCCCTCACCGTCCTCGCCGGCCTGTGGCCCGCGCTCCTCCTCGGCCTGACCGACCCGGCCGTTCAGCAGCTCCTCGCAGGAGGCAACTCATGACGGCCCTGACGGTCCTCGCGGCCGAGACGCCCAGCCTGGTCCAGTCCGTCGACTGGCTCGCCATCGCACCCGTGGTGATCACCGCGGTCGTCGGCCTGGCCGTCCTCGTCGCCGACCTCTTCACCGCCGAGCGGCACAAGCCGGTCCTCGGCTGGATCGCGGTGGCCGGCCTGGCCGCCGCGACCGCCTCCCTGCTGCCGCTGCGCGCCGGCGACCGCTCCACCTTCTGCCTCACCGCCGACCCGGAGGCCTGCAGCTACGTCGCCGACCACTTCACCGTGGTCGTCCAGTTCCTGGTGCTGGCCGGCGCCCTGCTCACCGCCCTGCTGTCGGTCACCGCCGTGCGCGACACGCGGATGCCCGCCGGCGAGTACTGGTTCCTGCTGCTCTCCTCCGCCGCGGGCGCCGCCCTGCTGCCCGCCTCCCGCGACCTCGCCACCCTGATCGTCGCGCTGGAGGTCGCGTCCCTGCCCGCCTTCGCGCTCGTCGGCATGCGCCGCGGGGACCGGCTCTCCTCCGAGGCCGCCCTGAAGTTCTTCCTGTCCTCCGTCACCGCCACCGCCGTGTCGCTGATGGGCGTCAGCTTCGTCTACGCCGTCACCGGATCGATGCACCTCACGCAGGTCGCGGACCGGCTGGAGGACGTACCCGGGCAGCTCGACACCCTCGCCATGGCCGGTGTCGCGCTCACCCTGGTCGGCTTCGCGTTCAAGACCGCGGCCGTCCCCTTCCACTTCTGGGTCCCCGACACCTACGTCGGAGCCCCCCTGCCCATCGCCGGCTACCTCTCCGTGATCGGCAAGGCCGTGGGCTTCACCGGCCTCATCCTCGTCACGGTGATCGCCTTCCCGGCGTACGCGCAGGTCTGGGGCCCGGCCGTCGCCGTCCTCGCCGCGCTCACCATGACCCTGGGCAACGCCGCCGCCGTGCGCCAGTCCGCCGACCGCCCGAACAGCGCCGTACGGCTGCTCGCCTGGTCCTCGGTCGGCCAGGCCGGCTACCTGCTGGTCCCGATCGCCGCGGCCGCCTACTCCGAGCGCGACCAGATCGGCTCCACCCTCGCCTACGCCCTCATGTACGCCGCGGTGAACCTCGGCGCCTTCGCGGTGGCCGCCCTCGTCGCCCGTACCAAGCCGCTCCACCGCATCAGCGACTACCGCGGCCTGTACGCCGAGCGCCCGCTCGCCGCACTGTCCCTGGCCTTCTTCCTGCTCTGCCTGGCAGGCCTGCCGCCGGGCATCATCGGGCTCTTCGCCAAGGTCACCGTCTTCCAGTCCGCCGTCGACGCGGGCCTGGGCTGGCTGGCCGTCCTCATGGCGGTCAACGTCGTCATCGCCCTGTACTACTACCTGCGCTGGACGGCGCTGCTCTTCCGCGCGCCCGAGGGCGCCGAGGGCCCGGAGGGCGCAGGGGCCCGCACGAAGGCCCCCTGGCCGGTCGCGGCGGCCATCGTCGCGACCGCGATCACCGCGGTCGTCCTCTCGGGAGCCCCGCAGCTCGTCCTGCGCGTCGCGTCGGGAAGCCTCTTCACGCAGTAGCCCGCAGCCGGGCCGTTGCCCCGTACGGAGTAACGCCCGCGGCGGCCCCGCCACCCCCGCCGAGGGGGCGGCGGCGGGCCGCCGCCCCGGCACGCCCTGGGAACCAGACGCCCTCACCTCGCGTTGACCAGGAAGGGAGGGTCCACTGGACCGTAGACCCTCAAATCCATGACGGGCTCCCCTGCCGCACCACTTGGAGGGCGTACCGTGCACCGCCGGCACAACGGGCTCAAGACCGCCGTACTCCTCGGCGGGCTGTCCGCAATCATCATCCTCATCGGCAGCTTCTTCGGACGGACCGGCCTGATCGTGGCCGTGATCGTCGCCCTCGGGACGAATGCCTACGCGTACTGGAACAGCGACAAGCTGGCTCTGCGCGCGATGCGCGCCCGCCCCGTGAGCGAGTTCGAGGCTCCCCAGCTCTACCGCATGGTGCGCGAGCTCTCCACGTCCGCGCGCCAGCCCATGCCACGGCTCTACATCTCACCCACCGAGGCCCCGAACGCCTTCGCCACCGGCCGCAACCCGCGCAACGCCGCGGTCTGCTGCACCGAGGGCATCCTGCGCATCCTCGACGAGCGCGAGCTGCGCGGGGTCATCGGCCACGAGCTCAGCCACGTCTACAACCGGGACATCCTCATCTCGTCGGTGGCCGGAGCACTCGCCTCGGTGATCATGTTCCTGGTGAACTTCGCCTGGCTCATCCCGATCGGCCGGTCGAACGACGACGAGGGCCCCGGCCTGCTCGGCATGCTGCTGATCATGATCCTGGGACCGCTGGCCGCCTCGGTGATCCAGCTCGCCATCAGCCGGTCGCGCGAGTACGAGGCGGACGCCTCCGGAGCCCAGCTCACCGGGGACCCGCTCGCCCTGGCCAGCGCCCTGCGCAAGCTCGACGCGGGCACCAAGCAGCTCCCGCTGCCGCCGGAGCCACGTCTGGAAACGGCGAGTCATATGATGATCGCCAACCCGTTCCGGCCAGGCGCGGGCCTTTCCAAGATGTTCTCCACCCACCCTCCGATGGCCGAGCGCATCGCCCGGCTCGAACAGATGGCAGGCCGCCGCCAATGAAGACAATCCTGAACGTCATCTGGCTCATCCTCAGCGGCATCTGGCTGTTCCTGGGATACCTGCTCGCGGGTGTGCTCCTCTGCATCACCATCATCGGCATCCCGTTCGGCATCGCCGCCTTCCGCATCGCGGTCTACGCCCTCTGGCCCTTCGGCTACACCACGGTCGAGCGCCACGACGCGGGCGCCCCGTCCTGCATCGGCAACGTCCTGTGGCTGGTGCTGGCCGGCTGGTGGCTGGCCCTCGGCCACATCGTCACCGGCATCGCCCTCTGCGTCACGATCATCGGCATCCCGTTCGGCATCGCCAACTTCAAGATGGTCCCGCTCTCCCTGCTCCCGCTGGGCCGCGAAATCGTCCCGACGGACGCCCCGTTCGCCTCCCGCTGACGGCACACCACCCATCGTTCGACACCGCGCCGCGGACGGGCCGGCCCCGTCCGCGGCGCAGTTGTCCACAGGGGCGGCGCGATGTCGGTGGGGTGCGTCACCATGAACGCATGAACGAGACCGAGCAGTTGCTGGAGCAAGTCGCATCCCGTGCGCACACCTCCGCACGGGCCCAGGGAAAGCCCCTGCCCATGGCGCTGGGCACCGGGGAGATCGCCCGCGCCGAGGGCATACTCGGCTTCGCCCTGCCGCCCCTGCTCGCCCGGCTCTACACCCGCGTCGGGGACGGCGGATTCGGTCCGGAGCAGGGCCTGTTGCCCCTGCGCGGGGCCGTCGGGGCCTACCGGGCCCAGCGTGAGTCCGGATGGCGCTGGCCCGAAGGGGTCCTGCCCTTCGCCGACCTCGGCTGCGCCATGTACGCCTGCGTCGACTGCAGGTCCGACACCGCCCAGGTCCTGTTGTTCGACCCGAATCCGGGCGAGCCGGACCTCGCCTGGTCCGTCGACGCGCCGGGCCTGGCGGGCTGGCTGCGCGGCTGGCTCGACGGCACCGCCTGGTTCTGCGAGGAATCGGAGGCGGGGGACGCCTACGACCTCGACCTCGCGCCCTGGGCGGAGTTCAGATCCCGGATCTGAGCCGGCCCCGCCCCCCGTACGCCGCGGCGCCCAGCGCCAGCACCGCGGCCCCCGCGACCGCCGACGCGAGGGGCAGCGCACACGCCAGCACCACACAGCCGGACAGCCCGACCGCCGCCACGGCCCGCCCCTTGACACCTGAATCGAGAGTCCACGCGGAAGCGTTCGCGATCGCGTAATAGGCGAGCACTCCGAAGGAGGAGAAGCCGATCGCGCCCCGCAGATCGGCGGTGGCCGCGAGCACCGCCACGACCGCGCCCACCACCAGCTCGGCATGGGCAGGCACCTGGTGGCGGGGATGTACGGCGGCCAGCGTGCGCGGCAGATGCCCGTCCCGGGCCATCGCCAGGACCGTCCGCGACACCCCGAGCACGAGGGCCAGCAGCGAGCCCAGCGCGGCCAGGGCCGCACCCACCCGGACCACCGGCGCCAGCTGCGGCGCGCCCGCCGCCCGGACCGCGTCGGCCAGCGGCGCCGCCGACCCGGCCAGCCCCTCGACACCGAGCACCGAGAGCACCGCCACCCCCACCGCCGCGTACACCAGCAGGGCGATCCCCAGCGCCAGTGGCACCGCCCGCGGGATCGTGCGTTCCGGGTCACGCACCTCCTCGCCCAGAGTGGTGATCCGCGCATAGCCCGCGAAGGCGAAGAACAGCAGGCCGGCGCCCTGCAACAGCCCGAAGAGGGACCAGTGCGCCCCGACGAGCCGCCCGGGTACGGCCGCACCCGAGGACAGGCACACCACGACCACCCCGGCCAGCACGGCCAGGACCACCGCCACGATCAGCCGGGCGATCCGGGCGGACTTCTGCACGCCGCCGTAGCTCGCGGCGGTGACCGCCACCACCGCCGCCACCGCCACGGCGTGCTCGCGCCCGGGCCACAGGTAGGCACCCACCGTCAGTGCCATCGCCGCGCAGGACGCGGTCTTGCCGACCACGAAGCCCCAGCCGGCCAGATGGCCCCAGAAGGGACCGAGCCGCTCCCGCCCGTACACGTAGGTGCCGCCGGAGGCCGGATAACGGGCGGCCAGCCGGGCCGAGGAGTGCGCGTTGCAGTAGGCCACGAGCGCCGCCACCGCGAGGGCGGCGAGGAGTGCCCCGCCCGCGGCCCGGGCGGCCGGGGCGAAGGCCGCGAACACCCCGGCGCCGACCATGGCTCCGAGGCCGACGACGACCGCGTCGAAGACCCCCAGGGTGCGCTTCAGCTCGTTGTCCACCGGCGGAGGGTAACCGGCCTAGGTGACGCCCTCGCGGCCGGGGAGCGGCGCCCGGGTGCGCTCCCAGCCCTCCAGGGCGGTCAGGCAGGCGTGGTCGAGATGGCGCAGACCGCTCAGGTCCAGCCGCACCGGCTGACCGTGGGGCAGCGCGTCCAGGGCGTCGAGCAGTTTGGGCAGGCGCAGGAAGCTGGCGTTCCCCATGACCCGCACGCAGAGCTCCCCGTCCTCCCAGACCTCCTCGATGTGCACGTGGGAGGTCTCCCAGGCGGCCTTGGCGATGGCCAGCCCCAGCCCGACCAGCACCCCCTCGAAGAGGTTGGTCACGACGATCGCGCCGGCCGTGGCGACCAGCACCACCGCCTCGCCCCGGTGCGTGCGCCACAGCGCGGCCACCGCCCGGACCGGCAGCAGCTTCCACCCCGCGTACAGGAGCACCCCGGCCAGAGCGGCCAGCGGCACGAGCTCCAGCACCTCGGGGAAGGCCACGGCGAAGAGCAGCAGCCAGCCGCCGTGCATCACCCGGGAGGCGCGGGTGCGCGCCCCGGCCTCCACGTTGGCGGCGCTGCGGACGATCACGGCGGTCATCGGCAGCGCCCCGAGCAGCCCGCAGACGCTGTTGCCCACGCCCTGGGCGATCAGTTCCCGGTCGTACTCCGTCCGCGGCCCGTCGTGCATCCGGTCCACGGCGGCCGCGCTGAAGAGGGTCTCGGCGGAAGCGATCAGTGCCAGCGCGACCACCGTCCCGGCCGCTCCGAAGGACGCCAGGACCCCGAACTCCCCCCAGGCGGGCGGGGAGACGGCCTCCAGGACCCCCGTCACCCGCACCTTCTCCACGGGCAGCCCCAGCAGGGCGGCCGCGGTCGCGGCGGCGGCCACTCCGACCAGCGCGCCCGGCAGCAGCCGCAGACGGGCGGGCGCCCGGCGCCACGCCACCATGACGGCGATGGTCCCGACGCCGAGCAGCACGGCGGCCCAGTCGGCCCGCGCCGCGAGGCCGTGCACCCCGCCCAGCTTCGCCAGGGTCTGCCCGGGAGCCTCCGCGTCGCCCAGGGCGTACAGCTGCCCGGAGATCAGCACGAGCCCGATGCCGGCCAGCATGCCGTGCACGACGGCCACGGAGATCGCCCGGAACCACCGTCCGAGGCGCAGCGCCCCCATGCCCAGCTGGAGCGCGCCGGCGGCCAGCACCAGCACCCCGAGCGCGGCCGTGCCGTGCGTCTGCAGCGCCTCGTAGACGAGCACGGTCAGTCCGGCCGCGGGCCCGCTCACCTGCAGGGAGCTCCCGCGGAACCAGCCGGTGACCAGCCCGCCGACCACGCCGGTGACGATCCCCAGCTCGGCCTGCACCCCGGAGGCGACGGCCACCCCCACGCACAGGGGGATGGCGACCAGTGCGACGACGACGGACGCCCCGAAGTCTTCGCGAAACGTGCCGGCCCCAGGCATGCGAGAACCCCCTGCCACGCGGTGATGTGATGCCACCCACCGTGGCGGGCGCACTCCCCGCCGCCCAAGTGCCCACGGAAGCCCGCGGCGGCGCGCGCGCCGCACACGCCCGGCACACACACCCCACGCACCCCGCAACCACCGCGGCCCGGCGGTCGGTGAAGACCGCCGGGCCGGCGTGGTGACAGGTCGCGGACCTGCGTCAGCGGTAGTTCACGAACTGCCATGTTGATCATCTGGCCTGCGTAAACGCTGGGTCATGCATCCTGACCTGCGAAAACTACTTTCAACAGTTGTTGCGGCTTTTCGCGCTCTTCTATGGGCGTGTGCCCTCGCTGTGCCCGCAGGCACGGCACAGATCAGTGACGGGAAGCCGCTGGACCCGACCCCTCCGCAATAAGGAGCGCGAACTCGTGATCATTCCTATCCGATGGGACGACGCAGCTCTACTTGGCGTCCATCGGAGATCAAGCCAGACATGCCAGACCGATATGACAGGATCTCGTCGTGAGCAGTGAGGTAGTCGTGAGCCAGCAGCCCCTACGAGTCGCGGGTCTCTTCGCGGGAGTCGGCGGGCTTGAGCTTGGCCTGAAGCGGGCGGGGCTCGACACAGCCATGCTCTGTGAGGTCTGGGCGCCGGCTCAGGCAGTGCTGGCCAAGCAGTTCCCCGAGGTACCGCTCGAACCTGACGTGCAGCACCTCAGGGCTCTGCCCGGCGATGTAGATGTCGTGACCGCTGGTTTTCCCTGCCAGGACCTCTCACAGGCCGGCCGGACGGCGGGTATCGGGGGCGAACAGTCTGGTCTTGTGTCGCATGTCTTCCGCCTGCTCAAGAAGCATCACCCGCGCTGGCTCGTGCTGGAGAACGTGCGGAACATGCTCGTGCTCGATAAGGGCAAAGCGATGCTGCACCTTGTGCAGGAGCTGGAAGCGCTCGGTTACTCATGGGCGTATCGGCTGGTGGACTCCCGCTTCACCGGTGTGCCGCAGCGCCGTCAGCGTGTGCTCTTCGTCGCAAGCCTCACGGAAGACCCGCGCAATGTTCTGCTCTCTGAGGACGCTGGAGAGCCCGAGTCACGAACCCTTCCCACCGACGCCTTCGGCTTCTACTGGACTGAGGGACTCCGTGGCCTTGGGTGGGCACAAGATGCAGTGCCGACGGTCAAGGGGGGGTCTGGTCTGAGTATCCCCTCCCCGCCCGCGATGTGGATTCCCGGCAACCCTGAGGGCCATCGGATCGTGACTCCGTCGATCACCGATGCTGAGCAGCTCCAGGGCTTCCCGAAGGACTGGACTCTGGCTGAGGGGACCACGGAGAAGAAGGGCGACCGCTGGAAGCTGGTGGGGAATGCTGTCACCGTCGGCGTCTCCCAGTGGCTCGGGGAGCAGCTCCTGAATCCGGGAAGCTACGACGAGACCGAAGCCGTTGAGATCGCCGATCACGACCGTTGGCCGGCTGCTGCGTGGGGTCAGGGTGGTAAGCGGTGGCGCTCCACGGCGTCAATGTGGCCGCAGAACCTCCCGTACACACACATTCTCGATCTTGTTGATCGCAGTCAGCTGACCCCGCTGAGCTACCGAGCCGCTGCTGGGTTCTACTCGCGCACACAGAAGGCCAAGCTGAAGTTCGACGAAGCGTTCCTTCTCGATATGAAGCAGCACGTGGAGCTGATGGACCCGGCAAACAGGGCGCCGATCAACGTTGGTGACGGGGGATAGGGTTCCCCCGAAAGGGGTGTGCCTTGGAAGCCGTAGACATTCTCACGAGGAGCCTGAGCAAGAAGGTGCCCATCCAGGGCGCCATGCTCCAGTACCACGGTCGCAGTGACCGACATGGCCAGCTCATCTGCTGGGGGATCTTGTTCGACCTGATGCTGAACAGCCAGGTGCTGCGCTCTCATGTCGAGGACGGGAAGGTGGTCTTCGGCATCAACCACACCTTGACCAGCTTCTCGCCCGAGAAGAAGAAGCGACTCGACCTCGTCCTGTGCCGCCCCAAGGCGGGTGCGCCCGGCCCTAAGAAGCCGCGCACGCTTCAGTCGATGGCGACCATGGAGAAGTACGGGATCGAGCTCTCTTCAGAGCAGCAGACGATGCTGGACGACCTCCCTGTCATAAAGGAAGGGCCCGTCGGCAGTGTCCTGGTTGCTCTGGAAGCCAAGGCATGCATGACAGAGCACATCAAGGCTCTCCCCCGTCTGTACGACGAGCTGAATTCAAGCCACCAGATCGTCCATGGGCACTCAAGCCAAGCTCTCTCGATCGGCTTCTTCATGGTCAACGCTGCTGAAGAGTTCTACAGCCCGACCAACCAGAACAAGCCTGGGCCGAACAAGCACAAGCAACCTCACGCCATGGAACGAGCAGTGGCACAGGTCGCCGGACTTCCCCGACGTAGCCACCACACCTCTCAGGGCTTCGATGGTCTGGGCATCGTCGCCGTCGATATGAACAACGACGGCACAAGCCCCTGCACGCTGGTCAGCACGTCCCCGGCGCCTGCACCTGACGACGTGCTGCACTACGACTCGATGATCCAGCGCATGGCGCACGAGTACGACTCGCGCTTCTCGATGATCTGATCCAGGTAGGGCGGGCACGGCGGACGACCTCCGTGCCCGCCACAAGCACGGCAGATTCCGTACGTGCCGAGCCACGTCCGTGTGAGGTACCTGAGAATGCCGAGCACACGGCCGACAGGTGGTTCTAGGGTGGGCGGCGGTTCGGCAGGGACAGCGCTCCCGGTCAGATGCGGCAGGCCCGGGAGGGCATATTGGGTTATCTGCGGCTGCTCCGGCAGCGGGCCGTACTGGTGCTGTGGCTCGCACAGAGCCTCTCGGTCCTCGGGGACCGCCTTTATGCCCTCGCGGTCATGTGGGTCGTCTACGCCGCGACAGGATCGGCCTCGCTCATGGGCCTCGTCGCGGTGGCCGAGTCGCTGCCGTACATCGCCCTCGGCACCGTGGGCCGGCGGATCGTCTCCCGCTTCTCCTCGTACCGGGCTCTCGCATGGGTCGACGGGGCGCGGGCAGCGGTTGCGGTCGCGCTGCCGTTCCTGTGGTCGCCCGACGCGCGGGGCATCGCTCTGCTGCTCGCCGGTGTGCTGCTCCTCGGCGTGCTCGGGGCGCTGTTCGATCCCAACCTCGGCGCCCTGGTGCCCGATCTCGTCGAGCCCGAGCGGGTGCAGCAGATTACGGGTCTCCTCGACCTCACGGGCCGCATCGCCCGTATCGCGGGCCCGGCCAGCATCGGCCTGCTGCTGCTCTTCGTCTCCGAGGTGCAGCTCTTCGCCTTGAACGGCGCGACGTTCGCGGTGTCCGCCGTGGCGCTGCGCTGGCTGGCTCGCCGCTATGCGACCTCGGCAGGCGAAGCTGCCGAGCGCCCTGGGGGTAGGGCGCGGTCGTCAGTCCCGGCCGGGCCGGTACTGCGTGAGCACCCGCGGGTCGGACTGGCGATTGGCCTGCACGGGGTAGCCCTGTTCTGCTCGGCCGTGACTGCTATCGGCATGCCGGCCCTGCTCGCCACCCGGTACGGGGCGGGCGCCGCGGTGTACGGACTCGTCACGGCGGCCGTGGGCGTCGGGGCGCTGCTCGGTAACCCCCTCGCGAGCAAACGGCGCTCGGGCGGCTGGCTGACCGTCTACTGCGGTGCGTGGGCGCTACAAGGCGTGGCGACCGCCTGCATGGGTCTGGTACTCGATCTGCCCGCGCTGCTCCTGCTCGCCCTGCTGACGGGCATCGTCACCCCGGCTACGAGCGTGACCCTGCGCGCGCACCTCGGCGCGTTCGCCCCGGCGGAACGGCTGCGCCTGATGTCCGTCGATCAGACGATCATCCGGGCCGGCGGCACGGCCGGAATGCTCGTGCTGCCGTTGCTGGTGGACGCTTCACCGCGAGGGGCCTTCGTCGCCGGCGGGGTCATGGTCACAGGAACGGCGCTCGGGGCGTTGCTGGCAGCCTCACGACTGCGGCGGCGGGATGCGGCTCTGCCAGCCCTTTCGACGGCTGGCCGATGAACCGTGGTGCTCAGGATTGAAGGGCGGGGCGGCCGGATTCGAACCGGCGTCCTCCTCCATGCTGTGTAGGCGCACTACCTCTGTGCTACGACCCCGCTTGCGGTGATCGTAGGCAGCCCGCCCCATCACGGAGCCAGCGATTTTCCCAGGGCTACGCGCCTCACCCCCCGCCGGTGGTGCAGGTCCGGCGAGGGGCCAGGCGGTCGGAGGGCCGACGGTTACGCCGCGGGCGCTTCCGGCTTCCACTCGGCCGCGTCGAGTGCGAGCCAGTGCTCGACGGTCACGTTCTCGAACGAGACGCCGATCTCCTGGTAGATGCGGGTGTGCATGGCGCCGAACCAGGCGCCCCGACGGTCGTCGAAGAACGCGCGGTCGTACCAGGCGACGCCCAGCAGGACCGTCCCGCCGCCGTTCTCGTTGTCCGGGTCGGCCTCGAAGTACGTGCACTCCCAGTCCCAGAGCATCTGCTCGTCGGGGCGGGAGCGCAGCCGCTCGTCGCTGGCACGCAGGTGCTCGATGCACCGCTCGACGGTCGCGGCGTCGGGGCAGTAGTACCGGCAGTCGCTGAACGCCAAGACGCTCTTGCTGCCGCGCCGGGCGGGGTCGACGTCCTCGCCGGTGAGCACCCGGACACGGGTGATCGGCGGAGCGCTGGTTTCGAGGATGGTCACGGTGGTTCTCCTCTCGTTGCCGATGGTGCGTTGCAGGTGGTGCGTGATCACCAGCTCGACCCGGTCAACGGGTACAGGCTGGGGCTGTGGGGGCCGCTCGACCGGATGGCACCGGGAGCGACGTAGCGGATGTTCAGGCCGATCCGGGCGCCGGCGGTCGTGTTGCTGTCCGAGCGGTGCAGGAGCCGGACGTCCATCAGGCATGCCTGCCCGGCGTCGAGCGGCAGCCATAGGCCGTGGTCGTGCGGCCCGTTGGGCATGCCCTGCACTCCGAGGGCTCTACCTCGGCGGGCGCTGGTCGCCTCGCGGTCGTTGCCGAGGTAGCCGCTGGCGTGTGAGCCGGGGATGACCTGCAAGCAGCCGTTGGCGGTAGTCGCGTCGGTAATGGCGAGCCAGGCCGCGACCGAGCGGGCGGGGTCGAGCTGCATCCGTCGGTTGGTGCCGTCCTGGTGCCAGGGCACGCGGAACTCACGGCCGGGCCACTTGATCATCAGAAAGGTGTTCTCGACGGCGACCGCCTCGCCGATCGTCTGCTGCACGGCGGCGAGCAGTCCGGGGGCGCGTACCGCGTGTGCGGCCCACTCGGAGCGCAGGTGCGCGTCGAGCACGACCTCGGTCCGCTCGGCCCGGTGCTCGGCGATGACCTCGACCGCTCGGGCGCGGGCTCGGCTGTTGGTGTTCCACTCCAGCCCGGTCCGGTATCCGTCCTCGCCGAGCGGGCTCGGTCCCGTGTAGCTGATGGTGAGGGGCGCGCTCATCAGGCTTCGCCCTTCGACTGGCAGCGGGTGCACTGGCAGGGCGGGAAGGCGAGGGAGTTCATGGGCGGGCTGTCTCGGACCCCGGGCCCGACGACCACCTCGGCACGCTCGTGGACGACCTCTCCCGTCTGGCCGTTGACGTCGTACACGCGAATGGTCATGGGCATGCGCACTCCCGCTGCTCAGGGGCGTTGTGGTTCGGTGTGTCACCAGTGCACCGCTTGAGAGGGCGTCATGGGCGAGTGGGCACCGGACGTTTGGGCGGACGTTTCCGCGCCCGAGTCCGGGGCCAGATCACTACGGTGGGTGCACGACCCGTAGCTGCGAGGGGGAAGCGCGTGACGGAACAGGAGCCGGGCGGGCTGGCAGGGTTACGGCGGGCTGCCAGCCACACGCAGGAGACGTTCGTCAAGGCGTTCCGGCAGGAGTCCGCCCGCCTCGGCGTCGCCGCCGCGGTGAGCGTCCGCCAACTGCGACGGTGGGAGAGCGAAACGCCCCCGCCCCTGCCGCATCCGGGCCAGCAAGCTGTACTTGAAGCCATGTTCGGCATGCCCCTCGCCGAGATGGGGTTCGACGTCCCCGGTCATCGCGTGACGGTTGCGGCACCGATCAGCGACGCTGGAGAGGTGAAGAGGAGAACGTTCGTCGCAGACGCGGGCGCCCTCGCTGCCGCTGCCCTGCTGCCCGCCGCGCCGGGCCCACGCATCGGCACGGCCGATCTCGGGCGGCTGAGAGAGCGCCTCGACGGGCTCTACCAGACAGACCACAGCGCAGGCAGCGTGCCGGCGAGCACGCAGGCCGAGCGCATCGAGGCGGAGATCACGCGAGCCCTGAGCAGCGCCTCGTACACCTCCGGTGTGGGCCGTGAGCTACAGACGATGCTCGCCGAGCTGCACGGACACCGGGCCTGGTACGGCTACGACGGCGGGCGCATCGCGGAGGGCCGCGCCGCCTGCATGGAAGCCCTCGCCGCGGCGCAGCTCGTCGACAACCCGCTGCTACAGGTCTCCGTGCTGGAGACGCTCGTACTCCTCGCGGTCAAGGCCGGCCGGTCCTGGGAGGCTGCGAGTGCCGTCGAGAACGCCTACCGTCTCGCAACGCAGGCAGAGGCGGGTGCGACGGTGCACCTCGTGATCGCGCTCCGCGACGCGAACGTCGCCACGCACGCCGGGGACCTGTCGGGCGCACGCCGCGCCCTGTCCCGCGCAGTCAGCTACCAGGGGCGCACGGACGCCGACACTGACGTGCCCAACTGGGCCAAGTTCGTCGGCCCGTTCGAGGTCGACTACGCCACGGCGGACATGTACGCACGAGCAGACCAGCCCAAGCGAGCCGTGCCGTTCCTCCGGGCGGCCGTGCGCGGGATTGGCGCTGGGCTCGCCCGGAACAGTGCCTCGTACCGCGTCAAGCTCGCCGGTGTCCTCCTCGCCGCGGGGGAGGTCGACGAGGCGTGCGCCGAGGTGGGCGGCGTGCTGGATACCTGGGGAGGCATCGCCTCGCCCCGGCTGCTGGGCAAGGTGCACGATTTCCGGCGGGCGGCCGGGGTAGTCGACAGCCCAACCGCCCGCGAATGCGTGGCACGTATCCGCGAAACCGTGTGAGAGGGCCGCCGGATGAGTCAGCCAGCACGGGCCAGCGTCGAGCAACTCGACGGGCCGGCCGCCGCCAGGGCCGAGGAAGCGTTCCGTCTGGTCTACGCCGAGGCGTTCGCCGAACCGCCCTACGACGAGACCGAGACCGACGTCGCAGCCGCGTTCCGTCGCTTCCGGTCCCAGACCCGCAAGGCCACCTTTCGCGGCGCCCTGGCGTGCGTCCCGGACGGCGAGGCCGTCGGCATGGCGTACGGCTACCCCCTCGGGCCGCATACGGGCTGGTGGGACCAGCTGATCGCGCCGGTGCCCGAGGAGATGCGGCGCGAGGACGGCCGCCGGACGTTCGGCCTGATGGAGCTCGCCGTGCGTGCCCCATGGCGCAGGCAGGGCATCGCCCGCCGCCTGCACGATGCCGTCCTTGACGGCACTGATGCCGAGCGGGTCCTGCTCAACGTCCACCCGAACAGCAAGGCGGCTGTCTCCGCATACCGGGCATGGGGATACCGCAAGATCGGCGACGCCCGCCCATGGGCGGGCGCGGACCTGCACGACGTGATGCTGCTCGACCTCCGCTGAGCTGCTCCCGCACGCGTGAAGCGCAGCGACCGGTCGCGGGCTTCCACCAAGCGCGCCGCCTGTGTGCGCGGGAGGGGGAATCGGTGCGCGCCGACATTCTGGGGCAGCTCTCCGCGACACCACGAGAGAGCGCACGCCGCATGGGTCAGGAAGGACAGCCCGGACGGGAAGCAGCCTGGTCTGCTCCGTCTGCCGGCCGGGACGAGCATGTACGACCTGCGGCACTTCTACGCCTCGCTGCTGATCAAGCACCGCGAGAGCGTGAAGACGGTTCAGCGTCGGCTCGGCCACTCGAAGCCGTCGATCACCCTCGACATCTACACGCACCTGTGGCCCGACGAGGAGGACACAACGCGAGCCGCCGTCGAGGCGGCCCTCGGCGATGTGCCCGCGTTGTGCCCTCCAGCCAAGGCCCAGTGACCTTCGTGCAGGTCAGCGGCGTTTATCAGCGGTAGTTCACGAACTGGATCGCGAAGTCCAGGTCCTTGCCCTTGAGGAGGGCCTGGACGGCCTGGAGGTCGTCACGGCTCTTGGAGCTGACCCGCAGCTCGTCGCCCTGGACCTGGGCCTTGACGCCCTTCGGACCCTCGTCACGGATGATCTTCGCGACCTTCTTGGCGTTCTCCTGGGAGATGCCCTCCTCGATCGTGGCGAAGATCTTGTACTCCTTGCCGGACAGCTGCGGCTCGCCGGCGTCCAGCGCCTTGAGCGAGATGCCGCGCTTGACCAGCTTGGTCTCGAAGACGTCGAGGACGGCCTTGACGCGCTCCTCGGAGTTCGCCTCCATCAGGATCTTCTCGCCGGACCAGGCGATGGTGGCGCCGGTGCCCTTGAAGTCGTAGCGCTGCGAGAGCTCCTTGGCGGCCTGGTTGAGGGCGTTGTCGACCTCCTGCCGCTCGACCTTCGAGACGATGTCGAAACTGGAGTCGGCCATGTGCTGTGGCTCCTTGAAGTCGATTGCGATCGCCCCGGAGGGCGCGGCCGGACATGCCCGGACCGCTCGGCAAAGCCTAGCCACCGCGCCCACCCGTGGCGCTGATCAATCCGGTGGCGAAGCACCCCCGGTCATCAGGTATCGTTTACGTCGTTGCCAGGGAGCGCCGCCGCAAGGCGGAAAAAATGGCAGCGTCTCTTGGCGGTGTGCCCGAGTGGCCAAAGGGAGCAGACTGTAAATCTGCCGGCTCAGCCTACCCAGGTTCGAACCCTGGCGCCGCCACGCGAGTGGAACCCCCGTTCATCTGCGGAAACGCAGTGGACGGGGGTTCTTTCGCATTCCCGGTGGCGCCGTGGGGCGCGGGCCGCATCGTCGGGGGCTCCCGGTCGTTCTCCGGGGGTGAAATGGACATCTGACACGCGGGGGAAGGTCGGCGGCGGGGTGCTCATGGCCCTGCTCGGCGCGGGGATTCCGGCTCTGATGGGAGCCGCCCTGCACACGGACGTGGGGGAGCCCTACCGGGAGACGCGGCTGTACTTCGGCACCGACCGGGCCGACGGCGGCGGCCCGGTCGCGGAGGCGGAGTTCATGCGCTTCCTGGACCGGGAGATCACCCCCGCCTTCCCCGAGGGGCTGACCCTCCACGACGGATACGGCCAGTGGCGCGGCGCAGACGGCAAGATCGTCCGCGAGGCCTCCTACGAAGTGGTCCTGCTGTACCCGGAGAAGGAGGCCGACGACCGCAGCGTGCGCATCGAGCGGATCCGCGACGCGTACGAGAGCCGCTACCAGCAGGACTCGGTCGGACGCTCCGACGACAAGCTGGAAGCGCAGTTCTGAGCCGCCGGCGGGCGGGGAGGCGGGCCCTGCGGAGCCGGCCTTCCCCGCCGGGCCGTCAGTTGCCCGCCACGTCCTTGACGGCCACCTCGACCGGGGTCGAGCCGGAGATCAGCTCCAGGGTCAGGCCCGCCGTCGCGGGCATCTCCACCAGCTCGGCCAGCACCGCCGCGACGTCGTCGCGCGGCACCGCTCCCCGCCCCGTCCGCGCCTCCAGGCGGACCTGGCCCTTCCCGGCGTCGTCGAGCAGCGAGCCCGGGCGCAGCACCGTCCACTCCAGGCCCAGCCGGGTCCGTACGTGGTCGTCGGCCTCGCCCTTGGCCCGCAGGTAGACGTCGAAGACCTCGTCGCCCTCGTGATGGGCGTCCGCGCCCATCGAAGAGACCATCAGGAAGCGGCGTACGCGGGCCCGTTCGGCCGCGTCGGCGAACAGCACCGCGGCGCCCCGGTCCACGGTGTCCTTGCGTCCGGCACCGCTGCCGGGGCCGGCGCCCGCCGCGAACACGGCCACGTCCGCGCCCTGCAGGATCCCCGCCACGTGCTCCACCGTGGCCGACTCCAGATCGCAGAGCACCGGTTCGGCGCCGGCCTCCCTGAGGTCGTCGCCCTGTTCGAGGTCGCGGATGATGCCCGCGACCTCGTACCCGCGCGCGGCGAGCAGGCGCTCCAGCCGCAGCGCGATCCGACCGTGTCCACCCGCGATGACGATGCGCATGCCCCGACGGTACGACGAGCCGGGCGCCCCCGCCCGGGAAGACACCCCCTCAGGGGCCCGCCTCGGTGCGGCCCTGCCGGGGGAGGTCCAGGGCCACCGCGACGGCGGAGTCGCAGTACTCGCGCACCGCGCTCGTACGGGCCACCACCCGCCCGCGGTGGATGACGATCCGGCTGTACGCGAGGGAGAGCACGCCCGCGATCCGGTCGCCGCGCACGGCGACCAGCTCGGCCGGGAAGCCCGGCTCCACCCGTACCTCCGGCAGGCCCATGGCCTCGCGGGCGCAGGCGCTGACGGAGTCGTAGGCCTCGCCGGGCCGCAGTCCGCCCTGGGAGGCCAGCAGGTAGGCGGCCTCCAGCGGGTCGCCGCGGCCGACCGGGTTCCCGGCGTCCCGCAGGGCCCCGCTGCCGGCCGCGACCCGTACGCCGGCGGCCCGCAGGAGCCGGACGGGGGCGGTGCGCAGGCCGCGGCGCTCCAGGGCCGCGCAGTCGCCCTGGGGCAGGCAGGTCACGCGTACGCCGGCCGCCGCGAGCCGGTCGGCGGCGCGGGCCGCCGCGTCCAGCGGGAGCCGGGACAGGCCCCCGCAGGGTCCGATGGTCACGCCGGGGCGCAGCCCGCCCGCCATCGCCGCGAGCCGGGAGAGGCGGGCCGGGTCGTCACCGTCGGTGTGCAGGTCCACGGGGCAGCCGTGCTCGTCGGCGAGCTCCAGGACGGCTTCGAGGAAGCCCGTCGGGTCCGGGTCCAGGTCGGGGCAGCCGCCGATGACCGAGGCGCCCATCTTGACCGCGTCCCGCAGCATGGCGAGCCCGTCGGCGCCGGCCGCGCCGGTCAGCAGCCGGGGTACGGCCACCGCGGTCAGGTCGGCGAGGCCGCGCAGGGAGCGCCGGGCCTGGAGCACGGCCTCCAGGGGGCCGAGGCCGTGCGCGTCGCCGATGCGCACGTGCGAGCGCAGGGCGGTCGCGCCGTGGCCGAGCTGGAGCAGGGCCGCCTCGGTGGCGCGGCGCTGCACCTCGTCCGGGGCGTAGGAGACGGGCCCGTCGCTGTCGGCGGTCAGCGCGGTGTCCCCGTGGGCGTGGGGCTCGGCGGGAGCGGGGAGCAGCAGGTAGCCGCTGAGGTCCACCCGGGACAGCACGGGGGAGGAGAGGCTGCCCGTGGTCCCGACGGCCTGGATCCGGCCGCCTCCGAGGCGGACGTCGACGGTACGGCCGTCCGTGAGGCGGGCTCCGGCGAGCAGCAGCGTCGCGGCCTCGGCGGCGGCCGCGCTGCCGTTGCCGTTGCCGCTGCGCGGGGAGTGGGACGGCTGCTGCGGCTGGCTGTCGGACATCGCGCTCCTGCGGTGGCTCGGGCGGTTCCTGGGGCCGTGGCCGCGGCCCTCGTCCCAAGATCACGCAGCGTGCTCAGAGCCTAGGGCGCGGCACACTCCGCTTCGCGGAAGAGCGCAATAGTCGTACCGGTGTGGTGCCCCCGTGCGTCCCGGTGCGGTGAGCCCGTGCGTTCCGGTGTGGTCCCCCGTGCGTCGGCCGCTGAGAGGGCCGCTGCGAGGGCCGCGAGCGGCCGCGGGGCGCGCGGCGCGTGTGAGCCCGCACACAAACTGCGGGAGAAGTGGGGCGGGAGGGCCCGGCGAGTTGATCGGGAGGAGCTTGCGAACCCCCTCGGAGCCCTGCTGCCGCAAAGGATTTGGGCGATCGGCGGGCAACCGTGTAATGTCTTCATCGCTCGCCCCAATAGCTCAGTCGGTAGAGCGTCTCCATGGTAAGGAGAAGGTCTGCGGTTCGATTCCGCATTGGGGCTCTGGTGAGAGAGGCCCCCCACCCTCGGGTGGGGAGCCGATCACATCAAAGCGGCGTAGCTCAGTCGGTAGAGCAAGCGGCTCATAATCGCTGTGTCACCGGTTCAAGTCCGGTCGCCGCTACCCACAGTAGCCGATTGCGGGGTCGGTCTCCCGATCGGCTACTCTTTTATGCGTTCATCCGTCCCATAGTCCGTCAAGGAGCACTCACGTGGCTGCCACCGACGTCCGCCCGAAGATCACGCTGGCCTGCGTGGAGTGCAAGGAGCGGAACTACATCACCAAGAAGAACCGGCGTAACAACCCGGACCGCATGGAGATGAAGAAGCACTGCCCGCGCTGCAACTCGCACACCGCGCACCGCGAGACCCGCTGACCCCAGCGAAGTCTCGAATACAGGCACCGTCATGAGGTCGTCCCCTTCATTGGGGGCGGCCTTGTGTCGTTTCCGTGCCCGTTCCTGATCTTTTTCTTTGTCCCTGTGTGTTTCGTGTCCCTTCAACAGGAGGTAGTGAGTCATGGCTCTCGACCAGTCCTTCGTGGGGCGGAGCTACCCGCCCACCGATCCGTACGAGGTCGGCCGGGAGAAGATCCGCGAATTCGCGGTCGCGGTGGGTGACGCCAATCCCGTCTACACCGATCCCGAAGCGGCCAAGGCCTACGGCCACTCCGATGTGATCGCACCGCCGACGTTCGTGTTCGCCATCACTTTCAAGGCGGCCGGCCAGGTCGTCGCGGACCCGCAGCTGGGGCTGGACTACAGCCGCGTCGTGCACGGCGACCAGAAGTTCGCGTACTCCCGCCCGGTGCGTGCCGGTGACCGCCTGTCCGTCACCTCCACCATCGAGGCCGTGAAGTCGCTCGCGGGCAACGACATCATCGACATCCGCGGCGAGGTCCACGACGAGACCGGCGAGCACGTGGTGACGGCGTGGACGAAGCTCGTCTCCCGCGCCCCCGAGGAGGCCTGACATGGCAGCGCAGATCAAGTACGCCGACGTCGAGGTCGGCACCGAGCTGCCCGCCGCGTCCTTCCCCGTGACGCGCGCCACGCTCGTGCAGTACGCCGGTGCCTCGGGCGACTTCAACCCGATCCACTGGAACGAGAAGTTCGCCAAGGAGGTCGGGCTGCCGGACGTGATCGCGCACGGCATGTTCACCATGGCCGAGGCGATCCGCGTGGTCACCGACTGGGTGGGCGACCCGGGCGCGGTGGTCGAGTACGGCGTGCGCTTCACCAAGCCCGTCGTGATCCCCAACGACGACCAGGGCGGCCTGATCGAGGTCACCGCCAAGGTCGCGGCGAAGCTGGACGACAACCGCGTACGGGTCGACCTGACGGCCATGAGCGCCGGTCAGAAGGTCCTCGGCATGTCCCGCGCGGTGGTCGCACTCGCCTGAGTGCCCGCCCGGGTGCCCGGCGAAGAGGGGGCGGACCATCCGCCCCCTCCCTCCCTCCCCCCTCGGGATCCGTCGCAGCGACCACTTGACGAAGTTAGTGATTGGCCACTAACTTTCTCGTATGGCAAGGATGAGCGCAGAAGAGAGGCGCGAGAGCGTCATTCGCGCGGCGATGCACGAATTCGCCCGCGGCGGCTACCACGGGACCTCCACGGAGTCCATCGCCAAGCGCGTGGGGGTCTCGCAGCCCTACCTCTTCCGGCTCTTCCCCAACAAGCAGGCGATCTTCCTGGCCGCCTCCGAACGCTGCCTGAGGGACACGCGCGAGCTCTTCGCCACCGCCGTGGAGGGGCTGCGCGGCGAGGAGGCCCAGCAGGCCATCGCCAACGCGTACACCCGGCTGATCACCGAAGACCCGGACAAGCTCCAGATGCAGCTCCAGATGTACGTGGCGGTGGCCGCGGCCGAGGCGGCCGGCGACCACGAGTTCGGCAAGGTCGTCCGGGCCGGCTGGATGGAGCTCTGGGACACCGTCCACCTGCCGCTGGGCGGCGACCCGGGGGAGACCACGACGTTCATGGCCTACGGGATGCTCATCAACGTCCTGGCCGCCATGGGCTTCCCGTTCGACCACCGGGTCTGGGCGGGGTTCTACCCGCAGGCCCGCACCACCGGACGCCTGGAGAAGTAGGGGCGGGGCGCGTGCGATCGGCTCATGCGCGCTTTTTCATGGACGCCAAAGTTAGTCAGCAATAACTAACAAACCAACCGCAGGGGGACACCGTGCAAGAACAAGGCACCGACACCAAGCTCCGCGGGCCCGCCGTCTGGGCCCTCGTCCTGACCGGCGTGGCCAGCTTCATGGCCGCACTCGACAACCTGGTCGTGACCACCGCCCTCCCCGCCATCCGCGAGGACCTCGGCGGCGGGCTGGAGGACCTGGAATGGACGGTGAACGCCTACACGCTCACCTTCGCCGTCCTCCTCATGTTCGGCGCCGCCCTCGGCGACCGCTTCGGCCGCCGCCGGCTGTTCATCGCCGGCCTCGCCGTCTTCACCGGCGCCTCCGCCGCGGCCGCCCTCTCGCCCGGGATCGAGGAGCTCATCGCCGCCCGCGCCGTGCAGGGCGTGGGAGCCGCCGTCATGATGCCGCTCACCCTGACCCTGCTCACCGCCGCCGTCCCGGCCGCCCGCCGCGGCATGGCCCTCGGCATCTACGGCGCCGTCACCGGCCTCGCCGTCGCCAGCGGCCCCCTCATCGGCGGCAGCCTCACCGAGCACATCTCCTGGCAGTGGATCTTCTGGCTCAACGTGCCCATAGGCCTGGCCCTGATCCCGCTCGCCCGCCTGCGCCTCGCCGAGTCCACCGCCCCGGGCGCCCGCCTCGACATCCCCGGCACCCTGCTCATCAGCGGCGGCCTCTTCGGCATCGTCTACGCCCTGGTCAACGCCAACTCCGACGGCTGGACCAGCGCCTCCGTCCTCACCGGCCTGATCGTCGGCACCGCCCTCGTCGCCGCCTTCGTCCGCCACGGCTTCACGCACGCCGACCCCATGCTCCCCATGCGGCTCTTCCGCGACCGAGGCTTCCTGGGGATCAACCTGGCCAGCCTGCTGATGTTCCTCGGCATGTTCGGCTCGATCTTCCTGCTCAGCCAGTTCCTCCAGGGCGTCGCCGGCTACTCGCCCACCGAGGCCGGCCTGCGCATGCTCCCCTGGACCGGCATGCCGATGCTCGTGGCCCCGCTGGCCGGGATCCTCTCCGACCGCATCGGCGGCCGCCCCGTCGTCGCCGCCGGCCTGGCCTTCCAGGCACTGGGCCTCGGCTGGTTCGCCGCGATCCTCAGCGCCGACGTCTCGTACGCCGCGCAGCTGCCGCCGCTGATCCTCAGCGGAATCGGCATGGCCCTCTACTTCGCCCCGGCGGCCAACGTCCTGATGTCCAACGTGCGCCCCGCCGACCAGGGCAAGGCGTCCGGCACCAACAACGCCCTGCGCGAGGTCGGCGGAGCCCTCGGCGTCGCCGTCCTGGCCTCGGTCTTCTCCGCCCAGGGCGGCTACGAGTCCCCGCAGGCCTTCACCGACGGCACCGTCCCCGCCCTGTGGATCGGCGCCGCCGCCGTCGCCGTCGCCGCCGCGCTGGCCCTCCTGGTGCCCCGCAAGGCCAAGGACGCGCCCACCCCCGTACCCGCCGCCGCGCCCGCCGCGTCCGCCGGAGCCGCCGGAGCCGCCGACAAGGTCCCGGCCACCGGATGACCGCCGCCCCCTGATCCGGCGACCCGGCCCCGCCGGGGACAAGCCCCGCAGCCGCACCACGGAAGGAGAGCACGTCATGCCCGACATCCCCTGGTCCACGCCCACACCGGCCGCCCCCGGCGCCGAGGTCCACGTCATGGCCTCCCGCTTCGAGACCGCCACGCTCACCGGCGCCGTCCGGTTCTTCCTCAAGGCGCCCGGCATCATCCGCCAGATGCGCAGGGCCCCCGGCGCCCACGGCGTCGCCCTGCGGGCCCGCGTCCTGCGCCGCACCTTCCTCACCCTCTCCGCGTGGGAGGACCGGGACGCGCTGTACCGCTTCGCCCGCAGCGAGCCCCACCGCTCCAGCTCCCGCGCCGCCGCCGCGCACATGCGGGAATCCGTCTTCACCCACTGGACCGTGCCCGCCGGCGAGCTGCCCATCGGCTGGGCCGAGGCCGAACGCCGCCTCGCCGAGCAGAAGACGGGCCGCTGACCGGCGCCGGCACCGGGGACGAGCGAGGACGGTCCGTGGCCCCGCAAGGATGCGAGGGGCACGGACCGTACTCTTGTCCACGTGCAGGAACTCCACGACGCCCCCCTCGCCCCGCTGACCACCTTCCGTCTCGGTGGTCCCGCCGCCCGCCTGGTCACCGCGACCACCGACGCCGAGGTGGTCGCCGCCGTCCGCGCCGCGGACGAGAGCGGCACCCCGCTCCTGGTCATCGGCGGCGGCAGCAACCTGGTCATCGGCGACCGGGGCTTCGACGGCACCGCCCTGCGCATCGCGACCACCGGCTTCCACCTGGACGGGACGCGGCTGGAGCTCGCCGCCGGCGAGAACTGGAGCGACGCCGTCGCCCGCACCGTCGAAGCCGGCCTCGCCGGCATCGAATGCCTCGCGGGCATCCCCGGCTCGGCCGGCGCCACCCCGATCCAGAACGTCGGGGCGTACGGCCAGGAGGTCTGCGACACCATCACCGAGGTCGTCGCCTACGACCGCACCACCGGCGAAACGGTCACCCTGACCGCCGCCGAGTGCGCCTTCCGGTACCGCCACAGCACCTTCAAGGACCAGCCCGACCGCTACGTCGTCCTGCGCGTGCGCTTCGCCCTGGAGGACGCCGGCGGCCTCTCGGCGCCGATCAAGTACCCCGAGACCGCCCGCGCCCTCGGCGTCGGGGCGGGCGACCGGGTCCCCGCCGCCACCGCCCGCGAGACCGTGCTGCGCCTGCGCGCCGGCAAGGGCATGGTCCTCGACCCCGCCGACCACGACACCTGGTCGGCCGGCTCCTTCTTCCACAACCCGATCCTGACCGACGAGGCCTACGCCGCCTTCCTCGCCCGCGTCCAGGACCGCCTCGGCCCCGACACCGCCCCGCCCGCCTACCCCGCCGGCGAGGGCCGTACGAAGACCAGCGCGGCCTGGCTGATCGACAGGGCCGGCTTCACCAAGGGCTACGGCACCGGCCCGGCCCGCATCTCCACCAAGCACACCCTCGCCCTCACCAACCGCGGCGAGGCCACCACCGAGGACCTCCTCGCCCTGGCCCGCGAGGTCGTCGCGGGCGTCCACGCGGCCTTCGGCGTCACCCTCGTCAACGAGCCGGTGACGGTCGGCGTCAGCATCTGAGGAGCCCCGGCCGCCCATGCTCTGTCCCCGTCACGGGGCCGGTACGGACCCCACTCGGCTCGTGGGTCGCACGCTCAGCAGGGTCGTCGCGTCCTGGCACGTCAGCGACGGCGAACGCTCCGAGTCCCCCCTCGACGTCTGGCTGATCGACAGCGTCGGCGACTCCATCCGGATCACCACCGGCTCCGACCAGTGCCTCATCGTCGAGTCCGCCCCGCCCCACGCGCCGTACGACATGGGGGAGTGGGGCCGCATCGAGGTCGGCGAGGACCTCGGCGACCACCCTTTCCTGCGGCACCTGGGCGAGACCGTCTCCTCCGTCGCCGAGTTCGCGCTGCCCGAGCAGGGCCGCACGCACCTGGAGATCGGCTTCCCGGACGGCCGCCGGGTGCGCGCCGACTGCTACGAGGGAGACCTGCGGCTCACCCGGTGAGCCAGTGGTCGATCCCCGCCAGCAGCTTGGCCTGCACGTCGTCCGGCGCGGAGCTCCCGCGCACCGACTGGCGGGCCAGCTCGGCCAGCTCCGCGTCCGTGAAGGCGTGGTGGCGGCGGGCGATCTCGTACTGCGCCGCGAGCCGGGACCCGAACAGCAGCGGGTCGTCCGCGCCCAGCGCCATCGGCACCCCGGCCTCGAACAGCGTGCGCAGCGGAACGTCCTCGGGCCGCTCGTACACGCCCAGGGCGACATTGGACGCCGGGCAGACCTCGCAGGTGATCTGCCGGTCGGCGAGCCGCTTCAGCAGCCGGGGGTCCTCCGCGGCCCGCACCCCGTGCCCGATGCGGGCGGCGTGCAGGTCGTCGAGGCAGTCGCGTACCGAGGACGGGCCGGTGAGCTCGCCGCCGTGCGGGGCGGCGAGGAGGCCGCCCTCGCGGGCGATGGCGAAGGCCCGGTCGAAGTCCCGGGCCATGCCCCGGCGCTCGTCGTTGGAGAGGCCGAAACCGACGACGCCGCGGTCGGCGTAGCGCACGGCGAGCCGGGCCAGGGTGCGGGCGTCGAGGGGGTGCTTCATGCGGTTGGCGGCGATGAGCACCCGCATGCCCAGACCGGTCTCGCGGGAGGCCGCGTCGACCGCGTCGAGGATGATCTCGACCGCCGGGATCATCCCGCCGAGCAGGGGTGCGTAGGAGGTGGGATCCACCTGGATCTCCAGCCAGCCGCTGCCGTCCCGTACGTCCTCCTCCGCCGCCTCGCGCACCAGCCGCTGGATGTCCTCGGGCTCGCGCAGACAGGAGCGGGCGGCGTCGTAGAGCCGCTGGAAGCGGAACCAGCCGCGCTCGTCGGTGGCGCGCAGCTTGGGCGGTTCCCCGGCCGTCAGGGCGTCGGGGAGCCGGACGCCGTACTTGTCGGCGAGTTCCAGCAGGGTCGATGGTCGCATCGACCCGGTGAAGTGCAGGTGGAGGTGGGCCTTCGGCAGAAGCGTGAGATCGCGTGCGTGCTCCATCTGGTGATCCTGCCAAACCGCCGCGCTCGGCGGGAGGGGGTTTTACCGATCGGGGGCTTGCGCGAACGCGTGAGCGGGCGCCGGAAACGCCTGGGCGGCGGCACCCTCAGGGGTGCCGCCGCCCAGGTCGTGCTGCGGGCCGCGTCAGGCCTAGGCCTTGGCCTCGGCCAGGAGCTTCTGGATGCGGGACACGCCCTCGACCAGGTCCTCGTCGCCCAGGGCGTAGGACAGGCGCAGGTAGCCGGGGGTGCCGAAGGCCTCGCCCGGGACGACCGCGACCTCGACCTCGTCGAGGATCAGGGCGGCCAGCTCGACGGAGCTCTGCGGGCGCTTGCCGCGGATCTCCTTGCCGATGAGGTCCTTGACCGACGGGTACGCGTAGAACGCGCCCTCGGGGGTCGGGCAGAAGACGCCGTCGATCTCGTTCAGCATCCTGACCATCGTCTGGCGGCGGCGGTCGAAGGCCTTGCGCATCTCGGCGACCGCGTCCAGGTTGCCCGAGACGGCGGCCAGCGCGGCGACCTGGGCCACGTTGGAGACGTTGGAGGTGGCGTGCGACTGCAGGTTGGTCGCCGCCTTGATGACGTCCTGCGGGGCGATGACCCAGCCCACGCGCCAGCCCGTCATCGCGTACGTCTTGGCGACACCGTTGACGATGATGCACTTGTCGCGCAGGGCCGGGACCAGGACCGGCAGCGAGGTGAACTTCGCGTCGCCGTAGACCAGGTGCTCGTAGATCTCGTCCGTCAGCACCCACAGGCCGTGCTCGGCGGCCCACTCGCCGATCGCCTTCGCGTCGGCCTCGCTGTAGACCGAACCGGTCGGGTTGGACGGGGAGACGAACAGGACGACCTTGGTGCGCTCGGTGCGCGCGGCCTCCAGCTGCTCGACGGAGACCCGGTAACCGGTGGTCTCGTCGGCGACGACCTCGACCGGGACACCGCCGGCGAGACGGATCGACTCCGGGTAGGTGGTCCAGTAGGGGGCCGGGACGATGACCTCGTCACCCGGGTCCAGGATCGCCGCGAAGGCCTCGTAGATCGCCTGCTTGCCGCCGTTGGTCACCAGGACCTGCGACGCCTCGACCTCGTAGCCGGAGTCGCGCAGCGTCTTGGCGGCGATGGCGGCCTTCAGCTCCGGCAGACCGCCGGCCGGCGTGTAGCGGTGGTACTTGGGGTTGCGGCAGGCCTCGACCGCGGCCTCGACGATGTAGTCCGGGGTGGGGAAGTCGGGCTCGCCCGCGCCGAAGCCGATCACCGGACGCCCGGCGGCCTTGAGGGCCTTGGCCTTGGCGTCCACGGCGAGGGTGGCGGACTCGGAAATGGCGCCGATACGGGCGGACACCCGGCGCTCGGAGGAAGGCGTTGCAGAGGTCATACCGGCAATCGTCCCAGACCGCGCAGAAGCGCCGCACACCGTTTCAATGAACGGACGGGAGACGGGCCGGAGCATGTCAGGCCGGGTGCTGTTCGACGTCACGGCCCAGTTCACGTACACTCACCTGTCGTTGGACCTCGCCAGCCGCTGGAAAGCGTGAGCACTCCGTGCACTCGCCCGGATGCGGTAGGTTGGGGGACGCAAAGGGTCGTAGCTCAATTGGTAGAGCACTGGTCTCCAAAACCAGCGGTTGGGGGTTCGAGTCCCTCCGGCCCTGCTCCACACTCCACTCGGACGTGTGTGCGCAGGTACGTTCTTAGATGCAACGCCGTGCGGCGCAACCGGGCGCGGTACGGCCACGACCCGGATTCAGGTGAGAGACGTGACGGACGCCCTGGGCTCCATCGACATGCCTGACGCCGAGGACGAGACGCGCGAGAAGAAGGCCCGCAAGGGCGGCAAGCGCGGCAAGAAGGGTCCTCTGGGCCGTCTCGCGCTTTTCTACCGCCAGATTGTCGCGGAACTCCGCAAGGTTGTCTGGCCCACTCGCAACCAGCTCACGACGTACACCACCGTGGTGATTGTCTTCGTGGTCATCATGATCGGTCTGGTGACCGTGATTGACTATGGGTTCCAGGAAGCCATCAAGTTCGTCTTCGGCTGATCCCCGCGGAGGGCGGCGCCTTGATGGGTGCCGCCCGTTTTCGCATGTTCCACCACCTTTTTTCCAGGAAGAAGCAGCCACCGTGTCTGACCCGAACCTGAACGCGAGCCACGACTCCGTCGAGTCCGTCGAGGACGAGCTCGACATCGTCGAGGCGGCAGACGCTGTGGACCCCGACGAGGCCGAGCTCGCCGACGTCGAGGCGGGTGACGCCGCCGAGGAGGCCGCGCTGCACGTCTCCGACGACGAGGCGGACGAGGTCGAGACGGACGAGGTCGAGGCCGACGAGGCCGACACCGAGCTCGAAGAGGCCGCCGACGAGGACGCCGAGATCGCGGAGGAGGCCGAAGAGGCCGAGCCCGCCGAGCCGGTTGACCCGATCCAGGCCCTGCGCGAGGAGCTGCGCCTCCTCCCCGGCGAGTGGTACGTGATCCACACCTACGCCGGCTACGAGAAGCGCGTGAAGGCCAACCTGGAGCAGCGCGCCGTCTCGCTGAACGTCGAGGAGTTCATCTACCAGGCCGAGGTCCCCGAGGAAGAGATCGTCCAGATCAAGAACGGCGAGCGCAAGAACGTCCGGCAGAACAAGCTGCCCGGCTACGTTCTCGTCCGCATGGATCTGACGAACGAGTCCTGGGGCGTCGTCCGCAACACCCCCGGCGTCACCGGCTTCGTGGGCAACGCGTACGACCCGTACCCGCTGACCCTGGACGAGATCGTCAAGATGCTCGCCCCGGAGGCGCAGGAGAAGGCCGCCAAGGCCGCCGCGGAAGAGGCCGGCCTGCCCGCGCCCGCCGTCAAGCGCACCATCGAGGTCCTGGACTTCGAGGTCGGCGACTCGGTCACCGTCACCGACGGCCCGTTCGCCACGCTCCAGGCGACCATCAACGAGATCAACCCCGACTCGAAGAAGGTCAAGGGCCTCGTCGAGATCTTCGGCCGCGAGACCCCGGTCGAGCTCAGCTTCGACCAGATCCAGAAGAACTGATCCACTCCCTGGATCACGGCTTCTGAGCCACAGCTTCCGGACAGGTCAGACCACCCCTCAAGGGCGGTCTGACCTGCTCGATTTTTAGCCCCGCACTGATACCCGTTATCGTGGTGCGGTATGCCTCCATCCGGATGACCGGATCGGCGGCTGAAAACTCTCACTAGGACCCGGAGAGAGCAATGCCTCCCAAGAAGAAGAAGGTCACGGGGCTTATCAAGCTCCAGATCAAGGCCGGTGCGGCCAACCCGGCTCCGCCGGTCGGCCCCGCGCTCGGTCAGCACGGCGTCAACATCATGGAGTTCTGCAAGGCCTACAACGCCGCGACCGAGTCGCAGCGTGGCATGGTCGTGCCGGTGGAGATCACGGTCTACGAGGACCGCACCTTCACCTTCATCACCAAGACTCCGCCGGCGGCGCGCCTCATCCTGAAGCACGCGGGCATCGAGAAGGGCTCCGGCGAGCCCCACAAGACCAAGGTCGCCAAGCTCACGGCTGCCCAGGTCAAGGAGATCGCCGAGCTGAAGATGCCCGACCTGAACGCCAACGACATCGACGCGGCCGTCAAGATCATCGCCGGCACCGCGCGTTCGATGGGCGTCACCGTCGAAGGCTGATCCAGCCACCCCTTGCACCATCAGTGGTAGGACCAAGCGCTGGTCCGCACCACGACTCCATGCCTGAAGCCACAACACAGGAGCAGAAGTGAAGCGCAGCAAGACTCTCCGCGCTGCGGACGCCAAGGTCGACCGGGACAAGCTCTACGCCCCGCTCGAGGCCGTCCGTCTCGCCAAGGAGACCTCCTCCACCAAGTTCGACAGCACCGTCGAGATCGCCTTCCGCCTGGGTGTCGACCCGCGCAAGGCCGACCAGATGGTCCGCGGCACCGTGAACCTCCCGCACGGCACCGGTAAGACCGCCCGGGTCCTGGTCTTCGCGACCGGTGACCGTGCAGCGGCCGCGGAAGCCGCCGGCGCCGACATCGTCGGCGACGACGAGCTGATCAACGAGATCGCCAAGGGCAACCGCCTGAACGAGTTCGACGCCGTTGTCGCCACGCCGGACCTCATGGGCAAGGTCGGCCGCCTCGGCCGCGTGCTCGGTCCCCGTGGCCTCATGCCGAACCCGAAGACCGGCACCGTCACGATGGACGTCGCGAAGGCTGTCACCGAGATCAAGGGTGGCAAGATCGAGTTCCGCGTCGACAAGCACTCGAACCTGCACTTCATCATCGGCAAGGTCTCCTTCTCCGACGAGCAGCTCGTCGAGAACTACGGCGCGGCCCTGGACGAGATCCTTCGTCTGAAGCCGTCCGCCGCCAAGGGCCGCTACCTGAAGAAGGCCGCCCTGAGCACCACCATGGGCCCCGGCATCCAGCTGGACCCGAACCGCACCCGGAACCTCCTCGTCGAGGAAGACCCGGCCGCGGTCTGATCAGGCCGAGCCTGACGGAGCCTCACGGCTCACCGAGTGGCTGAACGGGCCCCTCGCCCCCTTCACGGGCGGCGAGGGGCCCGTTTTCCGTTCCCCTGTGAGACGCCTGTGCGAGTCCTGTGCGTTCCCTGTCGACGTCGGGTCGTACAGTCGTACGGGCAGCGCCGCAGGCGACGAGCGCCGGGGACCACGCGCTGCACCAGGACACGGGGTGGGAAACGCATGAACGCATACCGCAAGAAGACGGCCGTGGCCGTCCTGGCCGCCCTCCTGCTCGCAGGAGGTGCCACGGCCTGCGAGAAGGGCGACGACGCGAAGAAGGACACGGGGGCGTCCGCGCCGGCCAAGGCCGCGGAGAAGCCGGCGGAGGTCACGCCGGCCGCGTACCTGGAGAAGACGAAGAAGAAGTCCGAGGAGATCACCTCCCTGCGCTACTCCATCGCGGGCGAGGCGGCGGGCCAGAAGATCACCGGCGAGGCCGCCATGCGGATCAAGCCGACGGTGGCCATGTCGATGTCGATGGACTCGCCCGAGAAGCCGGGCGAGAAGGTGGACATCCGCCTCATCGACGGCGCCATGTACATGGGCGCCGAGGGCAAGTGGCTGAAGTTCGACCTCAAGGCCCTCGCCCCGGAGCAGGCCAAGCAGCTGGACTCGCTCGGCTCCTCCCAGCAGGGCCAGAACCCGGCCGACACGGCCGACAGCCTGAGCACCGCCAAGGACCTCAAGACGGTCGGCGAGGAGACCGTCGACGGCCAGAAGACGACGCACCTGAGCGGCACCGTCTCGGTCGACGAGCTGCGGGCCCGCAGCGCCGCCTCCACCCCGGAGGCCAAGGAGCGCCAGGAGAAGAACATCGCGGCCCTGGAGGCCCAGGGCATCAAGACCCTGACCATGGACCTCTGGATCGACGAGAACGACCAGGCGAAGCAGGTCCGCACCCGGGGCGCCGGCACCTCCGGCCCGATGGACATCACCATCAAGTTCCTGGACGTCAACAAGCCCGTCGAGGTCACCGCGCCGCCGGCCGAGCAGGTCATGGACCTCGCCGAGATGATGAAGGGCGGCGAGGGCTCCGCCTGACCGCCGCCGCAGCAACAGCAACAGCAACAGCAACAGCAACAGCAACAGCACCGTACGACCGCAGTACCGTCGCGCCGCCGCCGCTCCACGGCGGCGGCGCGACGCGCAGCAACCATTCATGGGGGAGAACCAGATGAACAGCGCTGTCCGGATCCGGGCCGGCGTGGCGATGGCAGGCACCGCACTTCTCGTGGGCGCTCTCGCGGCCTGCGGCGGGGCCGACGGGGGCAAGGGGGCCGACGCCAAGGCGCACGACCCCGCGGAGGCCGTGAAGGCGTCCTACCTGAAGACGGTGGCCGCCAAGTTCGCCAAGGCGGAGCTGTCCACCGTCGACAAGGACGGCAAGACCAGCACCCAGTCCGGCACGAAGGGCTGGTACCCGTCCGGCCACGACGTGGTCCTCAAGGGCGGCGGCGAGCCCGACAGCCGCTCGATCATGATGGGCGACACCGTCTACACCCAGATGGACAAGCCCATCAAGGGCAAGACCTGGATGCAGATGGACCTGTCCAAGGACGGCAAGCCGGGGGTCCGGCTGAACGAGGACCCGGCCGAGTACCTCGCCCTGCTGCTCGGCCAGGAGAAGCTCACACACGTCGGGGCCGAGCAGCAGGGCGGTGTCGAGGCCCAGCACTACAAGGCGAGCCTCACCAACGCGGACCTGCTCAGGGCGGACGAGTCCACCAAGGTCATGGAGGAGAAGAACCGCCAGTACCTCCACGAGTCCGTGAAGCACATCACCGCCTTCGCGGTGGACCTGTGGATCGGCGCGGACGGTTACCCGGTCCGCGTCGACAGCTCCAGCACGGACGCCAAGGGCACGTCGAAGACCACGGCGAAGTTCTCCGACTTCGGCAAGGCACCCGCGGTGCAGCCGCCGCCGGCCGACCAGGTCGTCACCTTCGACGCCGTGATGAAGGGCGTCGACGCCGACCTCGAACAGGTCGACAAGGACCTCGCGCAGGCCGACAAGGACCTGGAGGAGGCCGACAAGACCCTGCGGGACGCCGGGCTGCCGGGCCTTCGCCGCTGACCGATTTGCCTCGACCGGAACCCTTCACGTAGTCTTCCCCGGAAGCCAAAGACCGCTGGTCGTTGCTGTGCCCGACAGGGTGCGGTGGCCGAAGGATCCGCTTACTGCGGACGACCCGCGCAGGTGACTGTGGAAAGTTCCCGGACTCGTTCCGGTCGAGCTACGCCCTGGCGCCTGCGCCGGGGCGTTTTGTATGTCAGCCCCTTCTGAGCGGTCCTCATCACCCGGAAGGAGGCGAACGCACCATGCCGACGCCCAACAAGGCTGCATCGGTGGCCGAGCTCACGGACGCGTTCCAGAGCTCCAACGCCGCCGTGCTGACCGAGTACCGGGGTCTCACCGTCGCGCAGCTCAAGACGCTGCGTCGCTCCCTCGGTGAGAACGCCCAGTACGCCGTGGTGAAGAACACGCTGACCAAGATTGCGGCCAACCAGGCCGGGATCACCGCGCTGGACGAGCACTTCGCTGGTCCGACCGCGGTCGCCTTCATCACCGGTGACCCGGTGGAGTCGGCGAAGGCTCTGCGTGACTTCGCCAAGGAGAACCCGAACCTCATCATCAAGGCCGGTGTCCTTGACGGTAAGGCTCTCTCCGCCGACGACATCAAGAAGCTTGCGGACCTCGAGTCCCGCGAGGTTCTGCTCAGCAAGCTGGCCGGCGCGTTCAAGGGCAAGCAGTCCCAGGCTGCCTCGCTCTTCCAGGCGCTGCCGTCGAAGTTCGTCCGCACCGCGGAAGCGCTTCGCGTCAAGCTCGCCGAGCAGGGCGGTGCCGAGTAATTCGGCTCGCGCATTGATCCGCGCCGCCTAGTGCGCGGGTCGTAGCGGGCCGTTACGCCCGCCTCTATAGACACATCGGCACCTGCCGAATTAGTGGAAGGATCGCCCATCATGGCGAAGCTCTCTCAGGACGACCTCCTCGCCCAGTTCGAGGAGATGACCCTCATCGAGCTCTCCGAGTTCGTGAAGGCCTTCGAGGAGAAGTTCGACGTCACCGCCGCCGCGGCCGTCGCCGTTGCCGCCCCGGGTCAGGGTGGTGGCGACGCCGCCGCCGCCGAGGAGGAGAAGGACGAGTTCGACGTCATCCTCACCGGTGCCGGCGACAAGAAGATCCAGGTCATCAAGGTCGTGCGCGAGCTGACCTCCCTGGGTCTGAAGGAGGCCAAGGACCTCGTGGACGGCGCCCCGAAGCCGGTCCTCGAGAAGGTCGCCAAGGACGCCGCCGAGAAGGCCGCCGAGGCCCTCAAGGGCGCCGGTGCGGCCGTCGAGGTCAAGTAACACCTCTGAGGCCCTCCTGAGGCCTCAGCCGAGGGCGATCACCCGTAAGGGTGGTCGCCCTTTGGCGTATTCGCAGTGCCTGACTTGCCCTGGTCTCGTTGGGGAGTAGGGTGATCATCGTTGCCCCGACGCAGGGTCCGGAGATGATCCGCTCGGAGCAGGGGGCCTTGACGAACGGGTCGCGGCGCGCAATTCTCAGACCCGTCGAGAGGTCGGCCGCCCCGATCCGAGATCCGAGGCATGGATCGACTACGAAGAGGGCAGTACTGATACGCGCTCTGTGCACGAGAGCGGCAGCGTTGGACGCAGGGTTGAACGACATGGGGAAGGCCTGTTGCCGGTTTCCGGAAACCTGGTCTGGACATCAGTGAGCCAAGTGGCTACACTGACCCTTTGCGCTGCCTGTTAGCTGTCCCCTGCCCGTCGCCAGGGACATGCCCACGCTTGAGCACACTTGATTGATCTGCCCTGACCTGGCCTTTTGGGCCGGAATCGGGGGGCCTGTCTTCTGTGTCTGCTGGGACCGGTACGCGCGTAGTGAGTCCGAGCCCTCGGAAGGACCCCCTCTTGGCCGCCTCGCGCAACGCCTCGACCAATACGAACAACGGTGCCAGCACCGCCCCGCTGCGCATCTCCTTTGCAAAGATCAAGGAGCCCCTCGAGGTTCCGAACCTCCTGGCGCTGCAGACCGAGAGCTTTGACTGGCTTCTCGGCAATGCCGCCTGGAAGTCTCGCGTCGAGTCGGCGCTTGAGAGTGGACAGGACGTCCCCACCAAGTCCGGTCTGGAAGAGATCTTCGAGGAGATCTCGCCGATCGAGGACTTCTCCGGGTCGATGTCGCTGACCTTCCGCGACCACCGTTTCGAGCCGGCGAAGAACTCCGTCGACGAGTGCAAGGAGCGCGACTTCACGTACGCGGCTCCGCTGTTCGTCACGGCCGAGTTCACGAACAACGAGACCGGAGAGATCAAGTCTCAGACGGTCTTCATGGGCGACTTCCCGCTCATGACCAACAAGGGCACCTTCGTCATCAACGGCACCGAGCGTGTCGTCGTGTCGCAGCTCGTCCGTTCCCCCGGTGTCTACTTCGACTCCTCCATCGACAAGACGTCCGACAAGGACATCTTCTCCGCCAAGATCATCCCGTCCCGGGGTGCCTGGCTGGAGATGGAGATCGACAAGCGCGACATGGTCGGCGTCCGCATCGACCGCAAGCGCAAGCAGTCCGTCACCGTCCTCCTGAAGGCTCTCGGCTGGACCACCGAGCAGATCCTCGAGGAGTTCGGCGAGTACGAGTCCATGCGCGCCACCCTGGAGAAGGACCACACCCAGGGCCAGGACGACGCGCTGCTCGACATCTACCGCAAGCTGCGCCCGGGCGAGCCGCCGACCCGCGAGGCCGCTCAGACGCTGCTCGAGAACCTCTACTTCAACCCCAAGCGCTACGACCTCGCGAAGGTCGGCCGCTACAAGGTGAACAAGAAGCTCGGCGCCGACGAGCCGCTCGACGCCGGTGTGCTCACCACCGACGACGTCATCGCCACGATCAAGTACCTGGTCAAGCTGCACGCCGGCGAGACCGAGACGATCGGCGAGTCCGGCCGTTCGATCGTGGTCGAGACCGACGACATCGACCACTTCGGCAACCGTCGTCTGCGCAACGTCGGCGAGCTCATCCAGAACCAGGTCCGCACGGGTCTGGCTCGTATGGAGCGCGTCGTGCGCGAGCGCATGACCACCCAGGACGTCGAGGCGATCACGCCGCAGACCCTGATCAACATCCGGCCGGTCGTCGCCTCCATCAAGGAGTTCTTCGGCACCAGCCAGCTGTCGCAGTTCATGGACCAGAACAACCCGCTCTCGGGCCTGACCCACAAGCGCCGCCTGTCGGCGCTGGGCCCCGGCGGTCTGTCCCGTGAGCGGGCCGGCTTCGAGGTCCGAGACGTCCACCCGTCGCACTACGGCCGCATGTGCCCGATCGAGACCCCCGAAGGCCCGAACATCGGTCTGATCGGCTCGCTCGCGTCCTACGGCCGCGTCAACGCGTTCGGTTTCGTCGAGACCCCGTACCGCAAGGTCATCGACGGTGTCGTCACCGACGACGTCGACTACCTGACGGCCGACGAGGAAGACCGCTTCGTCATCGCGCAGGCCAACGCGGCCCTGTCCGACGACATGCGCTTCACCGAGAACCGCGTCCTGGTCCGCCGTCGTGGCGGCGAGATCGACTACATCGCCGGCGGCGACGTCGACTACATGGACGTCTCCCCGCGCCAGATGGTGTCCGTCGCGACCGCGATGATCCCCTTCCTGGAGCACGACGACGCCAACCGTGCCCTCATGGGCGCGAACATGATGCGCCAGGCCGTTCCGCTCATCAAGGCGGAGGCCCCGCTCGTCGGCACCGGCATGGAGTACCGCTGTGCGGTCGACGCCGGTGACTCGATCCGTGCGGAGAAGGACGGTGTCGTCCAGGAGGTCTCGGCCGACTACATCACCGTCGCCAACGACGACGGCACGTACACCACGTACCGCGTCGCCAAGTTCTCCCGGTCGAACCAGGGCACCTCGGTCAACCAGAAGGTCATCGTCAACGAGGGTGACCGGATCGTCGAGTCCCAGGTCCTCGCCGACGGACCGGCGACCGAAGAGGGCGAGATGGCCCTCGGCAAGAACCTGCTCGTCGCGTTCATGCCGTGGGAAGGCCACAACTACGAGGACGCGATCATCCTGTCGCAGCGCCTCGTGCAGGACGACGTCCTCTCCTCGATCCACATCGAGGAGCACGAGGTCGACGCCCGTGACACCAAGCTCGGCCCCGAGGAGATCACCCGGGACATCCCGAACGTCTCCGAGGAGGTCCTCGCGGACCTCGACGAGCGCGGCATCATCCGCATCGGTGCGGACGTCGTCGCCGGCGACATCCTGGTCGGCAAGGTCACGCCCAAGGGTGAGACCGAGCTGACCCCGGAGGAGCGTCTGCTCCGCGCGATCTTCGGTGAGAAGGCCCGCGAGGTGCGTGACACCTCGCTCAAGGTCCCCCACGGTGAGATCGGCAAGGTCATCGGCGTCCGCGTCTTCGACCGCGAGGAGGGCGACGAGCTTCCCCCGGGCGTGAACCAGCTGGTCCGCGTCTACGTCGCCCAGAAGCGCAAGATCACCGACGGTGACAAGCTCGCCGGCCGTCACGGCAACAAGGGTGTCATCTCCAAGATCCTCCCGATCGAGGACATGCCGTTCCTGGAGGACGGCACCCCGGTCGACATCATCCTGAACCCGCTGGGTGTCCCGTCCCGAATGAACCCGGGACAGGTCCTGGAGATCCACCTCGGCTGGCTCGCCAGCCGCGGCTGGGACGTCTCCGGTCTGGGTGAGGAGTGGGCCGAGCGACTGAAGGCCATCGGCGCCGACCGCGTCGAGCCCGGCACCAACGTCGCCACCCCGGTGTTCGACGGCGCCCGCGAGGACGAGCTCGCCGGCCTCTTCGAGCACACCATCCCGAACCGCGACGGTGACCGCCTGGTCCTCCCGTCCGGCAAGGCGCGCCTGTTCGACGGCCGCTCCGGCGAGCCGTTCCCGGACCCGATCTCGGTCGGGTACATGTACATCCTCAAGCTCCACCACCTGGTCGACGACAAGCTCCACGCCCGTTCGACCGGTCCGTACTCGATGATCACGCAGCAGCCGCTGGGTGGTAAGGCACAGTTCGGTGGCCAGCGATTCGGTGAGATGGAGGTGTGGGCGCTCGAGGCTTACGGCGCCGCCTACGCCCTCCAGGAGCTGCTGACCATCAAGTCCGACGACGTCACCGGCCGCGTGAAGGTCTACGAGGCCATCGTCAAGGGCGAGAACATCCCCGAGCCGGGCATTCCCGAGTCCTTCAAGGTGCTCATCAAGGAAATGCAGTCGCTCTGCCTCAACGTGGAGGTGCTGTCCTCGGACGGCATGTCCATCGAGATGCGCGACACCGACGAGGACGTCTTCCGCGCGGCGGAGGAGCTCGGTATCGACCTGTCCCGGCGCGAGCCGAGCAGCGTCGAAGAGGTCTGACGGGCCTGACGGGGGGCTCACGAACAGAGCCCCCCGTCATCCCCGGGACCGTTCAGACCACTGATCAAGAGACACGACCCCGAAAGAGGGATTGACGCACAGTGCTCGACGTCAACTTCTTCGACGAGCTGCGGATCGGCCTTGCCACCGCGGACGACATCCGAACCTGGTCGCACGGCGAGGTCAAGAAGCCGGAGACCATCAACTACCGCACCCTGAAGCCCGAGAAGGACGGACTCTTCTGCGAGAAGATCTTCGGTCCGACCCGGGACTGGGAGTGCTACTGCGGCAAGTACAAGCGTGTCCGCTTCAAGGGCATCATCTGTGAGCGCTGTGGCGTCGAGGTCACGCGCGCCAAGGTGCGCCGTGAGCGGATGGGCCACATCGAGCTTGCCGCTCCCGTTACCCACATCTGGTACTTCAAGGGCGTCCCGTCGCGCCTGGGCTACCTGCTGGACCTCGCGCCGAAGGACCTCGAGAAGGTCATCTACTTCGCCGCGTACATGATCACGTTCGTCGACGACGAGCGCCGTCAGCGCGACCTGCCGTCGCTGGAGGCCCACGTCTCCGTCGAGCGCCAGCAGATCGAGAACCGCCGCGACGCCGACCTCGAAGGCCGAGCCAAGAAGCTCGAGAGCGACCTGGCCGAGCTCGAGGCCGAGGGTGCCAAGGCCGACGTGCGCCGCAAGGTGCGCGAGGGTGCCGAGCGCGAGATGAAGCAGCTCCGCGACCGCGCCCAGCGCGAGATCGACCGCCTCGACGAGGTGTGGGCCCGCTTCAAGAACCTCAAGGTCCAGGACCTGGAGGGCGACGAGCTGCTCTACCGCGAGCTGCGTGACCGCTTCGGCACGTACTTCGACGGCTGCATGGGCGCCGCCGCGCTGCAGAAGCGTCTCGAGTCCTTCGACCTGGAGGAGGAGGCCGAGCGCCTCCGCGAGATCATCCGTACCGGCAAGGGCCAGAAGAAGACCCGTGCGCTCAAGCGCCTCAAGGTCGTCTCCGCGTTCCTGCAGACCAGCAACAAGCCCAAGGGCATGGTCCTGGACTGCGTCCCGGTCATCCCGCCGGACCTGCGTCCGATGGTGCAGCTGGACGGTGGCCGCTTCGCGACCTCCGACCTGAACGACCTGTACCGCCGCGTGATCAACCGCAACAACCGCCTGAAGCGCCTTCTCGACCTCGGTGCCCCCGAGATCATCGTGAACAACGAGAAGCGCATGCTCCAGGAGGCCGTCGACGCCCTCTTCGACAACGGTCGTCGTGGTCGCCCGGTCACCGGTCCCGGCAACCGCCCCCTGAAGTCCCTCAGCGACATGCTGAAGGGCAAGCAGGGTCGCTTCCGCCAGAACCTCCTCGGCAAGCGCGTGGACTACTCCGCGCGTTCCGTGATCGTCGTCGGCCCGCAGCTCAAGCTGCACCAGTGCGGTCTGCCGAAGGCGATGGCGCTGGAGCTCTTCAAGCCGTTCGTGATGAAGCGCCTGGTCGACCTGAACCACGCGCAGAACATCAAGTCGGCGAAGCGCATGGTCGAGCGCGGCCGCACGGTCGTGTACGACGTGCTCGAAGAGGTCATCGCCGAGCACCCGGTCCTGCTGAACCGTGCGCCCACGCTGCACCGCCTCGGCATCCAGGCCTTCGAGCCCCAGCTGGTCGAAGGCAAGGCCATCCAGATCCACCCGCTCGTCTGCACCGCGTTCAACGCGGACTTCGACGGTGACCAGATGGCCGTGCACCTGCCGCTCTCCGCGGAGGCGCAGGCCGAGGCCCGCATCCTGATGCTGTCCTCGAACAACATCCTCAAGCCGGCCGACGGCCGTCCGGTCACGATGCCGACGCAGGACATGGTCCTGGGTCTGTTCTTCCTGACCACCGACGGTGAGCTCCGTGACACCAAGGGCGAGGGCCGCGCGTTCGGCTCCACGGCCGAGGCGACCATGGCGTTCGACGCCGGCGAGCTCGCGCTGCAGTCGTCCGTCGACATCCGCTTCCCGGTGGGCACCATCCCGCCGCGCGGCTGGGTGGCGCCGGTCGCCGAAGAGGGCGAGCAGGAGTTCCAGCCGGGCGACAGCTTCCGCCTGCGCACCACCCTGGGCCGCGCGCTCTTCAACGAGCTGCTGCCCGAGGACTACCCGTTCGTCGACTACTCGGTGGGCAAGAAGCAGCTCTCCGAGATCGTCAACGACCTGGCGGAGCGCTACCCCAAGGTCATCGTGGCGGCGACGCTCGACAACCTGAAGGCGGCCGGCTTCCACTGGGCGACCCGTTCGGGCGTCACCGTGGCCATCTCCGACGTCGTCGTGCCCGAGGCCAAGAAGGCCATCGTCGCGGGCTACGAGGCGCAGGACGAGAAGGTCCAGAAGCAGTACGAGCGCGGTCTGATCACCAAGGACGAGCGCACGCAGGAGCTCATCGCGATCTGGACCAAGGCGACCAACGAGGTTGCCGAGGCGATGAACGCGAACTTCCCCAAGACGAACCCCATCTTCATGATGGTTGACTCGGGTGCCCGAGGAAACATGATGCAGATGCGACAGATCGCCGGTATGCGTGGTCTGGTGTCGAACGCGAAGAACGAGACCATCCCGCGTCCGATCAAGGCGTCCTTCCGTGAGGGCCTCACCGTTCTGGAGTACTTCATCTCCACGCACGGTGCCCGTAAGGGTCTGGCGGACACCGCCCTGCGTACCGCCGACTCGGGTTACCTGACCCGTCGTCTGGTGGACGTCTCGCAGGACGTCATCATCCGCGAGGAGGACTGCGGCACCGAGCGCGGCCTGAAGCTGAAGATCGCCGTTCGCGGCGAGGACGGCGTGCTGCGCAAGGCCGACGACGTCGAGACCTCGATCTACGCCCGCATGCTGGCCGAGGACGTCGTCATCGACGGCAAGGTCATCGCGCCGGCCAACGTCGACCTCGGTGACGTCCTCATCGACGCCCTGGTCGCCAACGGCGTCGAGGAGGTCAAGACCCGCTCGGTCCTGACCTGCGAGTCCGCGGTCGGCACCTGTGCCTTCTGCTACGGCCGCTCGCTGGCCACCGGCAAGCTGGTCGACATCGGTGAGGCGGTCGGCATCATCGCCGCCCAGTCCATCGGTGAGCCCGGTACCCAGCTGACGATGCGTACCTTCCACACCGGTGGTGTGGCCGGTGACGACATCACGCAGGGTCTGCCGCGTGTCGTCGAGCTCTTCGAGGCCCGTACCCCGAAGGGTGTCGCCCCGATCTCCGAGGCCGCCGGCCGCGTGCGGATCGAGGAGACCGAGAAGACGAAGAAGATCGTCATCACGCCCGACGACGGCAGCGACGAGACGGCGTTCCCGATCTCCAAGCGCGCCAAGGTCATCGTGCACGAGGGCGACCACGTCGAGGTGGGCCAGAAGCTCACCATGGGTGCCACCAACCCGCACGACGTGCTGCGCATCCTCGGCCAGCGTGCCGTCCAGGTCCACCTGGTCGGCGAAGTCCAGAAGGTCTACAACTCGCAGGGCGTGTCGATCCACGACAAGCACATCGAGATCATCATCCGGCAGATGCTGCGCCGCGTGACGATCATCGAGTCCGGCGACGCGGAGCTCCTGCCGGGCGAGCTGGTCGAGCGGTCGAAGTTCGAGACCGAGAACCGTCGCGTGGTCACCGAGGGCGGTCACCCCGCCTCCGGCCGTCCGCAGCTGATGGGTATCACCAAGGCCTCGCTCGCGACCGAGTCGTGGCTGTCGGCGGCGTCCTTCCAGGAGACGACCAGGGTCCTGACGGACGCGGCGATCAACGCCAAGTCCGACTCCCTGATCGGCCTCAAGGAGAACGTCATCATCGGTAAGCTCATCCCGGCCGGTACGGGCCTCGCCCGCTACCGCAACATCCGGGTGGAGCCCACCGAGGAGGCGAAGGCCGCGATGTACTCGGCCGTCGGCTACGACGACATCGACTACTCGCCCTTCGGCACCGGCTCCGGCCAGGCTGTCCCGCTGGAGGACTACGACTACGGCCCGTACAACGGCTAAGAGCTCGTAAGAAGAAGCCCCCCGCCGCTCCGAGAGGAGCGGCGGGGGGCTTCTTCGTTCCCGCGGGGGAGGGGAGCCGGCCGCGGTCGGCGCCGCGGTCAGCGGCGGCGGCGCAGCCGGGTCGTCACGGGGACCGCGGCGAGGGCCAGGAGCGCCAGGGCGGCGCCGCCGAGGCCGGCGGTGAAGCCCTTCGGGGTGAAGGTGCAGGAGACCTCGGTCGTGCCCGGGGCGAGGTCCACGGCCAGCAGGCCGTGGAAGGGCTGGACCGGGGCCGAGCAGCTCCAGCCGGGGACCGCGGTGGTGGCGATGACCGCCGTGCCCCGCGTGCCCGGGGAGAAGGTGGCGCGCAGGGAGTGGCCGCCGACCTCGACCGCGGTGGCGCCGGTGGCCTTGAGCCGGTCGACGGAGGCGGCGAGGGCCGTACGGTCCAGGCAGCCCAGCGGGTGGGCGCCCGCGTCGGCGCCCTGCGTACGGGTCCGCACGGTGACCTCGACCCTGCCGGAGGCCGGGACGGGGCCGATCGGGGTCACCCCGGTCGTCTCCTCCTCCAGCGGCTTCTCGGTGGCGCCGGAGCGCAGGGAGCCGTACAGGGCGGGGGAGTACCAGTAGGCCTCGGAGCCGGGCCGGCACTGGGCCGCGTACGTCCGGGCGTCGGGGCCGTCGCTGCGGGTGACCTGCGGGACCTCGTAGACGGTGGCGCCCAGCACGGTCTCCTGGCGGGCGTAGACGCTGTCCGCCGGGTTCGGGGAGGCGTACGGGGCGGTGCGGACGGTGACCAGCGGGGGCGCCGGGAACCGCTCGGCCGTCCAGCTGCCCGGGTCGGCCCCCGGGCGGACCCGCGCGCCGATCGAGAAGATCGCGTCGAGCACCGGGTTGTCGGCGCCGAAGAAGGTCCGGCCGTCGTTCTTGAAGCCGTAGCCGAGGGGCTCCAGCGCCCGGTAGGTGGCCTCCGGGAGGTAGCTGCTGTAGTACTGCGGCCCCTCCGCGCGCAGGGCCAGGGCGTCGTTGTACGCGGTCTGCGGCGCGCCCGAGTCGGTCCGGTACGCGGGCCAGCCCTCGACCCCGCGCACGGCGTCGAAGTGCCGGGCGATCGACTGGTTCGAGGTGGGGACCGGCTTGGCCCAGCGCTCGCGGGCCCGGCGGGCGTCGGCGCCGGCCGCGGCCACCGTGGACTCCGCGAGGACGACGCCGATCATCAGCACGGCGGCGACCGGCACCAGGAAGCGGCGCTTCTCGCCGAGCCGCAGCAGGACCAGCGCCAGCAGCGAGAGGCCCCCGCCGCCGAGCACCGCCGGCCAGGTCCAGCCGCCGAAGTCGTCGGTGCGGCGCAGGACGAAGGCGGCCGCGACCAGCAGGGCGGCCATCAGGGCCAGGTGCCGCGGGCGGGGCCGGTTGGCCAGTGCCAGCCAGGCCAGGACCACCACCATCCCGCTGAAGACGAAGGTCTCGCGGTACGGGTTGCCGTTCGGCACCGCCAGCCCGTGCCACACGTACTGCGTGGGCGGGAACTGGAAGGAGGCGAGGACGAGCGCGGTGGCGGCCGCCCACACCAGGCGGGTGCGGCGCGCGACGGCGGAGTTGAGCAGGAAGGACCCGGCCAGGATCAGGCCCAGCGAGGCCACGTAGAGCCGGGGGCGGCCGCCCCACAGGTGGGTGGCCGGCAGCATCCCCGCGAAGAAGACCTCGATCCTCACGGGGTCGAAGGCCGCGGCCCTGGTGGGCTGCGCGGCCCCGCTGGAGAGGAACGACGGCAGCAGCAGCGGCAGCGTGAGCAGGATCCCGGTCCCGGCGGCCGTCGCGGCCCGCCACAGGGCCAGCAGCCGCTCGCGGGCCGAGGTGTCGCGGGTGGCCAGGCGGATCGCCAGCAGGACGCAGGCGGCCATCGTGGCCATCATCGCCGTGTAGAAGTTCCCGAACCAGGCGAGCGCGACCAGCAGGGCCGCCCCCGGCCAGCGGCGGCCCTCCAGGCACCACTCGACGGCGATGCCGAGCATCGGGAGGGCGACCAGGCCCCAGAGCCACATCGGGATGTACGAGGCGTCGCTGAGCGCCCAGCCGCACAGCCCGTACGTCGCCCCGAGCACTCCCCGCTGCCACCAGGGGCCGGCGTGCAGCTTGCCGAGGTACACCGTCATCACCGCGGCGGCGGTGCCCATCGTGACCGGGGTGATCGCGAAGACGGCGAGGTCGACGTGGGCGCGCGGGACGAGGACGGCCAGCCAGGAGAACGGGTTGCCGAGGTAGGTGTAGTAGTCGGACAGGAACTGCTGTCCGAAGCCGCCGCGCCAGCTGAAGAGCAGGTCGCCGGCGGCCTGTCCGTGCACCAGGTCCCACAGTCCGCGGTGGAAGGGCACGTACTGGTTCGCCTGGTCGTTGATGGCCCGCCCGGTGTTGCCGAAGGGGAACGTGCCGCGCGCCGCCCAGGCCGCGCAGAAGGCGGCCGCGGTCACGAGGAAGGCCAGCAGGGGGCCGCGCAGGCGGGTGGAGCGGCGGACGGACCGCAGGACGGCCGACGGGCGCGCCGGTGCGGGGGGCCGGGCATCGACTGTGGTCGGCTCGGGTGCCACGGTCCCCAATGTGCTGCTCCCTGCTGATCGGCTGATCGACTCGCGGGCGCCCAGCGCCCGGGCAAGGTGTCAGTTTAGGGCGCCGGGGCGGGCCGCCGGGCCGAACGGCCCCCGCCCCGCTTGCGCGCGGCGGGTTTTCGTGCTGGGCATTTGTTTTGACCTACCTCCATGAGGTAGGTACGCTCTGACCTTGTGCCTGGGGTGTGCCCTGGGCTCCCGCGCGCGCTTCAGACCCGCGGTGAGCCGAGAAGTCCACACCGCGATCCGCGCCTCTCTCACCTCGGTGGAAGTGTGCAGGATCCGACACACCCGACCGCGTGGGTCGGCAAAGTTCCAGGTTAGCTTCACTACACGGCACACAGAAACCGGAGAAGTAGTGCCTACGATCCAGCAGCTGGTCCGTAAGGGCCGGCAGGACAAGGTCGAGAAGACAAAGACTCCCGCGCTCGAGGCTTCGCCCCAGCGTCGTGGTGTCTGCACGCGTGTGTTCACGACCACCCCGAAGAAGCCGAACTCGGCGCTCCGTAAGGTCGCGCGTGTGCGTCTGACCTCCGGCATCGAGGTCACCGCTTACATTCCGGGTGAGGGACACAACCTGCAGGAGCACTCGATCGTGCTCGTGCGTGGTGGCCGTGTGAAGGACCTGCCGGGTGTTCGTTACAAGATCATCCGCGGTGCGCTTGACACCCAGGCTGTCAAGAACCGCAAGCAGGCCCGCAGCCGCTACGGCGCCAAGAAGGAGAAGTAAGAATGCCTCGTAAGGGCCCCGCCCCGAAGCGCCCGGTCATCATCGACCCGGTCTACGCATCTCCTCTGGTGACCTCGCTCATCAACAAGATCCTCCTGAACGGCAAGCGCTCCACCGCCGAGCGCATCGTCTACGGCGCCATGGAAGGCCTCCGCGAGAAGACCGGCAACGACCCGGTCATCACGCTGAAGCGCGCGCTGGAGAACGTCAAGCCGTCCCTCGAGGTCAAGTCCCGCCGTGTCGGTGGCGCGACCTACCAGGTCCCCGTCGAGGTCAAGCCGGGTCGCCAGTCGACCCTGGCCCTCCGCTGGCTCGTGGGCTACTCCCGCGCCCGTCGTGAGAAGACCATGACCGAGCGCCTCATGAACGAGCTGCTCGACGCCTCCAACGGTCTTGGCGCTGCCGTCAAGAAGCGCGAGGACACGCACAAGATGGCCGAGTCCAACAAGGCCTTCGCGCACTACCGCTGGTAGTCCCACCCCACATCGAGACCGAGAGAAGACCGAAGCCTTATGGCTACCACTTCGCTTGACCTGGCCAAGGTCCGCAACATCGGGATCATGGCCCACATCGACGCGGGCAAGACGACCACCACCGAGCGCATCCTGTTCTACACCGGTGTGTCGTACAAGATCGGTGAGGTCCACGACGGCGCCGCCACGATGGACTGGATGGAGCAGGAGCAGGAGCGTGGTATCACCATCACGTCTGCCGCCACCACCTGCCACTGGCCGCTCGAAGATGTTGACCACACCATCAACATCATCGACACCCCGGGTCACGTCGACTTCACCGTCGAGGTGGAGCGTTCGCTCCGCGTCCTCGACGGCGCCGTCACCGTCTTCGACGGTGTGGCCGGCGTCGAGCCGCAGTCCGAGACCGTTTGGCGTCAGGCGGACCGCTACGGCGTCCCGCGCATCTGCTTCGTCAACAAGCTCGACCGCACCGGCGCCGAGTTCCACCGCTGCGTCGACATGATCAAGGACCGCCTCGGTGCGGTTCCGATCGTCATGCAGCTCCCGATCGGTGCCGAGGCCGACTTCCAGGGCGTCGTCGACCTCGTTCGCATGAAGGCGCTCGTCTGGTCCGCCGAGGCGACCAAGGGCGAGATGTACGACATCGTCGACATCCCGGCCAGCCACACCGAGACCGCTGAAGAGTGGCGCGGCAAGCTGGTCGAGACCGTCGCCGAGAACGACGACGAGATCATGGAGCTCTTCCTCAACGGCGACGAGCCGACCGAGGAGCAGCTGCACGCCGCTGTCCGTCGCATCATCCTCGGCTCCGGCAAGGGCAAGGGCGAGCCCACGATCACCGCGGTGTTCTGTGGCACGGCGTTCAAGAACAAGGGTGTTCAGCCCCTGCTCGACGCCGTCGTCCGCTACCTGCCGTCGCCGCTGGACATCGAGGCCATCGAGGGCCACGACGTCCGCGACGCCGAGACGGTCGTGAAGCGCAAGCCGTCCGACGAGGAGCCCCTCGCCGCGCTCGCCTTCAAGATCATGAGCGACCCGCACCTCGGTAAGCTCACCTTCGTCCGGGTTTACTCGGGCCGCCTGGAGGCCGGCACTGCGGTGCTGAACTCCGTCAAGGGCAAGAAGGAGCGCATCGGCAAGATCTACCGCATGCACGCGAACAAGCGTGAGGAGATCGACTCGGTGGGCGCCGGCGACATCGTCGCCGTGATGGGCCTGAAGCAGACCACCACCGGTGAGACGCTGTGCGACGACAAGCAGCCCGTGATCCTGGAGTCCATGGACTTCCCGGCTCCGGTCATCCAGGTCGCCATCGAGCCCAAGTCCAAGGGTGACCAGGAGAAGCTGGGTGTCGCCATCCAGCGTCTCGCGGAGGAGGACCCCTCCTTCCACGTTCACTCGGACGAGGAGACGGGCCAGACCATCCTCGGCGGTATGGGCGAGCTGCACCTCGAGGTGCTGGTCGACCGTATGAAGCGCGAGTTCAAGGTCGAGGCCAACGTCGGCAAGCCGCAGGTCGCGTACCGCGAGACGATCCGCAAGGCCGTCGAGCGTCACGACTACACCCACAAGAAGCAGACCGGTGGTACCGGTCAGTTCGCCAAGGTGCAGATCGCGATCGAGCCCATCACCGAGGCCGACGGCCCGGCGTACGAGTTCGTGAACAAGGTCACCGGTGGTCGTGTGCCGAAGGAGTACATCCCTTCGGTGGACGCGGGTGCGCAGGAGGCCATGCAGTTCGGCATCCTCGCCGGCTACGAGATGACGGGCGTCCGCGTCACGCTTCTCGACGGTGGCTACCACGAGGTCGACTCCTCCGAGCTCGCCTTCAAGATCGCCGGTTCGCAGGCCTTCAAGGAGGCCGCGCGCAAGGCTTCGCCCGTTCTGCTCGAGCCGATGATGGCCGTTGAGGTCACCACGCCCGAGGAGTCCATGGGCGATGTCATCGGTGACATCAACTCCCGCCGTGGCCAGATTCAGGCCATGGAGGACCGTCACGGAGCCAAGATCGTCAAGGGCCTCGTGCCCCTGTCGGAGATGTTCGGCTACGTCGGCGACCTCCGCAGCAAGACCTCGGGTCGCGCCAGCTACTCGATGCAGTTCGACTCCTACGCCGAGGTTCCCCGGAACGTCGCCGAGGAGATCATCGCGAAGGCCAAGGGCGAGTAACTCTTCCGAGTACACGCTTTAGGCTTGTCACCGGCAGCCTCTGGGGCAACAGGAGCCACTCCCGTTGCCCCGGGGACCGGCCGGCTTTCCAGCAAAGATCACCTGGCGCCGATCTGTAAGGCGTACAGAACCACTCTCCAGGAGGACCCCCGTGGCGAAGGCGAAGTTCGAGCGGACTAAGCCGCACGTCAACATCGGCACCATCGGTCACATTGACCACGGTAAGACGACCCTCACGGCCGCCATTACCAAGGTGCTGCACGACGCGTACCCGGACCTGAACGAGGCCTCGGCCTTCGACCAGATCGACAAGGCTCCTGAGGAGCGCCAGCGCGGTATCACCATCTCCATCGCGCACGTCGAGTACCAGACCGAGGCGCGTCACTACGCCCACGTCGACTGCCCGGGTCACGCGGACTACATCAAGAACATGATCACCGGTGCCGCGCAGATGGACGGCGCGATCCTCGTGGTCGCCGCCACCGACGGCCCGATGCCGCAGACCAAGGAGCACGTGCTCCTGGCCCGCCAGGTCGGCGTCCCCTACATCGTCGTCGCCCTGAACAAGGCCGACATGGTGGACGACGAGGAGATCCTGGAGCTCGTCGAGCTCGAGGTCCGTGAGCTCCTCTCCGAGTACGAGTTCCCGGGCGACGACCTGCCGGTCGTCCGCGTCTCCGCGCTGAAGGCGCTCGAGGGCGACAAGGAGTGGGGCGAGAAGCTCCTCGGCCTCATGTCCGCCGTCGACGAGGCCATCCCGACCCCGCCGCGTGACACCGAGAAGCCGTTCCTCATGCCCGTCGAGGACGTCTTCACGATCACCGGTCGCGGTACGGTCGTCACCGGCCGTATCGAGCGTGGTGTCCTGAAGGTCAACGAGACCGTCGACATCATCGGTATCAAGGAAGAGAAGACCACCACCACGGTCACCGGTATCGAGATGTTCCGCAAGCTGCTCGACGAGGGCCAGGCCGGTGAGAACGTCGGTCTGCTCCTCCGTGGCATCAAGCGCGAGGACGTCGAGCGCGGCCAGGTCATCATCAAGCCCGGTTCGGTCACCCCGCACACCGAGTTCGAGGCCCAGGCCTACATCCTGTCGAAGGACGAGGGTGGCCGTCACACCCCGTTCTTCAACAACTACCGTCCGCAGTTCTACTTCCGTACCACGGACGTCACGGGTGTCGTCACCCTGCCGGCCGGCACGGAGATGGTCATGCCGGGCGACAACACCGAGATGTCGGTCGCGCTGATCCAGCCGGTCGCCATGGAGGAGGGCCTGAAGTTCGCCATCCGTGAGGGTGGTCGTACCGTGGGCGCCGGCCAGGTCACCAAGATCACGAAGTAATTCGTGTTCTGACCTGGTAGCTCGTTCGACGAGCACCTAGTTGCACTGGAGGGCCCCGGCCCATCGCTTCGGCGGTGGGGCGGGGCCCTTCGGCATTCCACCCCCGGCATTCCACCCCCGGCATCGGGCCCGGGTACGCAAGAGGGCCGCACCCCCGTCCGGGGTGCGGCCCTCTGTCGTGAGTGCGGCAGCCGGTCAGCTCACGCGGAGCGACTCGGTGAACTCGAGGCAGGCGGCGTGGTCCGGGAGCAGCCCGGTGGCGATGGCCTCGGCCAGGGACGGGGCGGCCTCGTCGCGCGCGGACAGCTGCGGGACGTCGGCCGGCCACTCGATGCCCAGGTCCGGGTCGAGCGGGTGCACGGAGTGCTCGCCGGTCGGGTTGTACGTCTCCGAGCAGAGGTACGACAGGGTCGCGTCGTCGGTCAGGGCGCAGAAGCCGTGGCCGAGGCCCTCGGGGATGTAGACGGCGCGGCGGTCGACGTCGTCGAGGCGGACGCCCTCCCACTTGCCGAAGGTGGGGGAGCCCACCCGCAGGTCGACGATGACGTCGAGCACGGCGCCCCGTACGCAGGTCACGTACTTGGCCTGGCCGCGCGGAACGTCGGCGAAGTGGATGCCGCGGACCACGCCGGCGGCCGAGACGGAGAGGTTCGCCTGCGCCAGGTTCAGCGGGTGGCCGACGACCTCCGCCAGGCGGTCGAAGCGGTACCACTCGGTGAACAGGCCGCGCGGGTCGCCGTGCAGCTGCGGGGTCACCTCGAAGGCGCCCGCGATGGAGAGTTCGCGGAACTTCACTTGCCCTCCTCCTCGTCGAGCAGGGCCAGCAGGTAGGTGCCGTAACCGCTCTTGGTCAGCGGCTCGGCGAGCGCGCGGAGCTGGGCCGAGTCGATCAGGCCGGCCCGCCAGGCCGCCTCCTCGATGCAGCCGATCTTGAAGCCCTGGCGCTCCTCGATCACGCGGACGAACTCGGAGGCCTGGACCATCGAGACGAAGGTGCCGGTGTCGAGCCAGGCGGTACCGCGGTCCAGGATCGTGACGTTGAGCTCGCCGGCCTGGAGGTAGGCGTCGTTGACGGCGGTGATCTCCAGCTCGCCGCGGGCGCTGGGCTTGAGGCCCTTGGCTATCTCCACGACCTGGTTGTCGTAGAAGTACAGACCGGGCACCGCGTAGCGGGACTTGGGCTTGACCGGCTTCTCCTCGATGGAGATGGCCTGGCCCTTCTCGTCGAACTCCACGACGCCGTAGGCGGTCGGGTCCGCCACCGGGTACGCGAACACGCGGCCGCCCTTGGCGTCGGTGTGCTGGGCGAGGCGGGTGCCGAGGCCACTGCCGTGGAAGATGTTGTCGCCGAGGATCAGCGCGACGGACTCGTCGCCGATGAAGTCGGCGCCGAGCACGAACGCCTGGGCGATGCCCTCCGGACGCTCCTGGACGGCGTACTCCAGCCGCAGTCCGAACTGCGAACCGTCGCCGAGCAGGCGCTCGAACTGGTCACGGTCTTCAGGGGTGGTGATGATCAGGATCTCGCTGATGCCCGCCATCACCAGGGTGGAGAGCGGGTAGTAGATCATCGGCTTGTCGAAGACGGGCAGCAGCTGCTTCGAGACGGCCCGAGTCAGCGGCCAGAGTCGCGATCCGGTGCCACCGGCCAAAAGGATTCCACGCATGGGTGAACCCTATGCGAGAGGGCCGGGGCGGTCCGACCGTCCGGCGTGTGACGTTCGGCAGGCGGCTAGACTCTTCGTATTATGCGCATCCTCGTGACCGGCGGCGCCGGCTTCATCGGTTCAGAATTCGTCCGCCAGCAGCTCGGTGCTGACGCCACGGCGCAGATCACCGTCTTCGACAAGCTGACCTACTCGGGCGTCGAGGCCAACCTCGCCCCGGTGGCGGACCACTCCGGATACCGCTTCGTCAAGGGCGACATCTGCGACGCCGAGGCCGTCGACCAGGTGATGGCCGGCCACGACGTGGTCGTGCACTTCGCCGCCGAGTCCCACGTGGACCGTTCGATCGCCGGTGCGGGCCCCTTCGTCATGACGAACGTCGTCGGCACCCAGGTGCTGCTGGACGCCGCCCGCAAGCACGGCGTCGGCCGCTTCGTCCACATCTCCACGGACGAGGTCTACGGCTCGATCAGCGAGGGCTCCTGGACCGAGGAGTGGCCGCTGGTGCCCAACTCCCCGTACTCCGCCTCCAAGGCGTCCTCCGACCTGCTGGCGCTGGCGTACGCGCGCACCCACGGCATGGACGTGGTGGTCACCCGCTGCTCCAACAACTACGGGCACTACCAGTTCCCGGAGAAGGTCATCCCGCTGTTCGTCTCGAACCTGATGGACGGCAAGAAGGTCCCGCTGTACGGCAACGGCGGCAACGTCCGCGACTGGCTGCACGTCTCCGACCACTGCCGCGGCATCGACCTGGCCATGCGCAAGGGCCGCGCCGGCGAGGTCTACAACATCGGCGGCGGCACCGAGCTCACCAACAAGGAGCTCACCGGCGTGCTGCTGGAGGCCGCGGGCCTCGGCTGGGACATGGTCGAGCACGTCGAGGACCGCAAGGGCCACGACCTGCGCTACTCCATCGACATCAGCAAGATCGGCGCCGAGCTGGGCTACGCGCCCCAGGTCACCTTCGAGGACGGCATCAAGGCCACCATCGACTGGTACCGCGAGAACCGCGCCTGGTGGGAGCCGCTGAAGGCGAAGGCGGCCCTGCAGAAGTGAGCACCAACTCGTCGGCCGGGCGCTGGCTCGTCACCGGCGCCGGCGGGATGCTCGGCCAGGACGTCCTGACCGTGCTGAAGCGCGCGAAGATCGAGGCCGTGGGCCTGACCCGCGCCGACCTCGACATCGCCGACGCGGCGGCCGTCCGGGCCGCCGTCGAGGGCGCCACCGTGGTCGTGAACTGCGCCGCCTGGACGGACGTCGACGGCGCCGAGATCGCCGAGGAGGCCGCGACCGCCGTCAACGGCACCGCCGTGCGCGTCCTCGCCGAGGCGTGCGCCGCCGCCCACGTGCGCCTGATCCACGTCTCCACCGACTACGTGCTGCCCGGCGACGCCTCGGAGCCCTACCGCGAGGACGCCGAGACCGGCCCGGTCAACGCCTACGGGCGTTCCAAGCTCGTCGGCGAGCAGGCCGTCACCGAACTGCTGCCGCAGGACGGCTACGTCGTACGGACCGCCTGGCTGTACGGCGAGCACGGGCCGAACTTCGTCGCCACCATGCTGAAGCTGGCCGCCCAGCGCGACACCCTCGACGTCGTCGACGACCAGCACGGACAGCCCACCTGGTCCTACGCGCTGGCCCGCCACCTGGTCGACCTCGGCCTGGCCGCCCTCAAGGGCTGGGCCAAGGGCGGGATCTACCACGGCACCGCGAGCGGCCGCACCACCTGGATGGGGCTGGCCCGCGAGACCTACCGGCTGAGCGGTCTGGACCCCGAGCGGATCCGGCCGACCACCTCGGAGGCCTTCGTCCGCCCCGCCGTCCGCCCCGCCTTCAGCGTGCTCGCGCACGACGCGTGGCAGGAAGAGGCCGGACTGGAACCGCTGCCCGACTGGCGCGAACAGCTGGCCCGGGCGCTGGCCACCCCCGGCTTCGCCGCCCTCGCGAAGGCGGCCCGGGACGGCCGCGCGGGATGAAAGCCCTGCTGAACAAGCTGACCGCGGCGCTGCCGCCGGGCACCGTCGCGGTGGCCGGCGGCACCGTCGTGCTCGGTGCCGCCTCCTACGTGCACCTGGGCGTGGCCGGGCACAGCCTGTCGACGGAAGCCCTGGCGAACGTCTCGGTGCTCTGGACCATCGTCATGTCCATCGGCATCGGCGTCTTCTTCCCCATCGAGCAGGAGCTCACCCGGATCGTCTCCGCCCGGGCGGTCCTGGGCCACGGCGCCGCCCCGGTGCTGCGCCGCGCCACCCTCCTCACCGGCGGGATCCTCGGCGCCACCCTGCTGGTCCTCGGCCTCGCCGCCGGCCCCATCGCCGACCTGCTCTTCCACGGGGACCGCGCCCTGGTGGCCGCGCTCGGCGGCGCCTTCACCGGCATGGCCGTCTGCTACCTCACCCGCGGTGTGCTGGCGGGCCTCGGCCGCTTCGGCGCGTACGGCACCCAGCTCGCCGTCGACGGCGGGCTGCGCATCCTCCTCGCCTTCGGGTGCGCCCTGTTCGGGCTGCACTCGGCACTGGCCTTCAGCCTCATCCTGGGCGTCGCACCCGTCGTCGCGACGCTGGTGACGCTGCCCGCGCTGCTGCGCGCGGTCGGGCCCGGCGAGCCGATCGCCTGGCGGGAGCTCTCGGGCGGCCTCGGCCTGCTCGTCTGCGCGACGCTGCTGTCCCAACTGGTCGTGAACGCGGCCGTGATGAGCACCAAGCTGCTGGCCCCGTCCGACAGCGCCCTGATCGCCTCGCTGCTCAGCGCCCTGGTCCTGGCGCGCGTGCCGCTCTTCGTCTTCGGCTCGCTGCAGGCCTCGCTGCTCAGCGGCCTGACCGCCGCCTTCACCGCCGGCGACCGCGCGGCCTTCTGGGCGATGCTGCGCCGCATCGCCCTGGTCGTCGGAGCGCTGGGCCTGCTCGGCGGCGTGCCCGCCACGGCCCTCGGCCCCTGGCTCATCGAGGTCCTCTTCGGCATCGAGGACCCGGTACTGGGGCACTTCGACTTCTTCCTGCTGTCCGCGGGCACCGTGGCATACATGTTCGCGATGGTCCTGGGACAGGCGCTCATGGTATTCAAGCGGCACAACCTGCAGTTGCTCTGCTGGGCCCTCGGTACCGCGGTCCTGCTGGGCACCACCCTGATCCCGGGCGAGGTGGCCGTGCGCGTGATCGTCGCCTACGCCCTGGGCTCGACCGCCACCGTGCTCGCTATGCTGGCAGCCCTCAGGCTGAGCTTCCCCGGAGCCGCGGCCGCAGCCGGTGAAGCACCCCGGCAGATGACCGAAGCCGGCGCCCCGGGCGTGGGAGCGGTCGGAAGATGACCATGCCGGCCCAAGACGTCACACCGATCACCGTGCACTCGTACGTGCCACATTCCGCTGGAGCTACCGTGTCCCAATACGACGATGTCTGGCTGGTCATACCGGCCTATAACGAGGGCCAGGTGATCGCCGACGTGGTCGAGGGGGCCCGCAAGACGTTCCCCAACATCGTCGTCGTCGACGACGGCAGCACCGACGACTCGGCCGAGCACATAGCCACCACGGGCGCCCACCTGGTCCGCCACCCGGTCAACCTCGGCCAGGGTGCCGCCCTCCAGACCGGTCTGAAGTACGCGCTCTCCCAGCCCGGTTCCCGCTACTTCGCGACCTTCGACGCCGACGGCCAGCACCAGACCAAGGACGTCGAGACGATGGTCGGCGTGCTGCGGCGCGACGAGGCCGACGTGGTGCTCGGCTCCCGCTTCATCGAGCAGAACGGCCAGGTGCCGTGGATCAAGCAGGTCGTGCTGCGCACGGCCGCCGCCGTCAGCCCCACCGCCCGCAAGCTCAAGCTCACCGACGCGCACAACGGGCTGCGCGTCCTGAGCCGCAAGGCCGCCGAGCAGCTGAACATCACGATGAACGGCATGGCGCACGCGTCCGAGCTCGTCGGTTTCCTCGCCGGCTCCGACCTGCGGGTCACCGAGGTCCCGGTGGACATCCTCTACACCGAATACTCGCGCTCCAAGGGCCAGTCCCTCATCAACGGCGTGAACATCATCTTTGACATTTCGCTGCGGGAGCGTGGGCGTCGATGAAGTACTTCTGGATCCAGCTCGTCCTGATCGTCGGCTCCGTGTCGATGGCCCTGGTCTTCATCCGCACGTGGAGCCAGGCGAAGAACCGGGCCTGGAAGCGCATCGCGTTCTCCCTGTTCGTCGTCGTCAACGTCTACGCGGTGCTCCGCCCGACGGACGTGACGTGGCTGGCCCACCAGCTCGGCGTCGGCCGCGGCACCGACCTGGTGCTGTACGTGATGGTCCTCGCGATGGGCTTCCTCACGCTCAACACCTTCCTGCGGTTCCGCTCCCTGGAGAAGAAGATCACCGACCTCGCCCGGACGGTGGCCATCAACGAGGGCATGCGGCACAACGACGAGCGCCTGAGCGCCGAGCCCCTCGCCGCCGGCAGCGACGCCCACGTCAAGGCGGACGCCGACTCCGACTCCGTGAAGGCCTGACGCTCCATGGTGACCTTCGACTTCATGCTCCCCTACTACGGGGACGTGCAGCTGATGCAGGACGCCGTGCGCAGCGTCCTGGCCCAGACGGACCGGGACTTCCGCCTCGTCGTCATCGACGACGGCAAGGAGCCCGACGTACCGGGCTGGTTCGCCGCGCTCGGCGACGACCGCGTGCACTACACGCGCAACGAGCAGAACCTCGGGATCACCAAGAACTTCCAGAAGTGCGTGCGGCTCTCCGAGGCCGACTACGTGGTCATCATGGGCTGCGACGACGTGCTGCACCCGCACTACCTGGAGACCGTCCGCTCGATCATCGGGGAACGCCCGGGCATCGGCATGGTCCAGCCCGGCGTCGAGGTCATCGACGGCACCGGCCAGGTGACCCAGGGCCTGGCCGACAACACCAAGAAGCGGCTGTACGCACCGCAGGTGAAGGGACGCCGCCTGATGGGCGGCGAGGAGCTGGCCGCCAGCGTGCTGCGCGGCAACTGGCTCTACTTCCCCTCGATCGCCTGGCGCGGAGAGGTGCTGCGCAAGGTGAACTTCCGCGACGACTACTCGGTGATCCAGGACCTCGCGCTCGTCGTCGACCTGCTCGAAGCCGGGGAGGAGATGGTCATCGACAACTCGACGACCGTCTTCCAGTACCGCCGGCACGCCGTCAGCGAGTCGTCGGTCCAGGCCTTCTCCGGGACCCGCTTCGCCGAGGCCGAGCGCTACTTCTCCGCCGTGGCCGACCGCATGGACGCCCGCGGCTGGCCGAAGGCGGCCCGCGCGGCCCGCTTCCACAGCGCCTCCCGGCTGCACGCGCTGACGATGCTCCCCGGAGCCCTGCGCAGCGGCAACAAGGCGGGTGCCCGCACGCTGGCCAAGCACGCCTTCACCTCCGGCCAGAACTGATCAGACTCCGCCACCACGAAACGGACCGAGATGACACACCTGGCCCCCGAGGCGGTCGGCGAAGCCGGCGCCCCGGACCGGCGTCCTGGCGAACCGGCGAAGGCCGGGGGCCGCCCGTCCCCCTCACGGGGCGAGGGGTGGCTCTCCCGCCGGTGGGTGCTGGTCCTGGCCGAGGTGGTCGTCAGCGTCGGGGCGGCTCTCGGATACACGCTGCTGAGCCGGCACATCGGCGTCAACCCGATGAACCGCATCGGCCAGGTCAGCGGACTCGCCAGGCTCCAGCTGCACGCGGCCGTCATCGGGCTTCCGCTGCTCGGACTGCTGCTCTACACGGCCTACCGGGGCCCGGACCGGCGCCATCAGGTCGTCAAGCGGCTGGTCTGCGGCGCCCTGGCGGGGCTCGCCACCGGCATCGTGGCCGGCGGCATCGTCGTCGCGCTGCGCGGCACCCCGCACCCGCTGGGCGGCCAGGAGGGCGACCCGAGCGTCCTGGTGGAGATGGCCAACTCGTTCCTGTCGGGCGAGGGCATGTCGGGCATCTACCCGCCCGCGTTCCCGGCGCTGATGGCCCTGTGGGCCAAGGTCCGCTACGACGGCCTCGGCAGCGCGGGCTTCGCCCTGCACGACCTCCAGATCATCTGCAGCGCCCTGGTCGGCCCGATGGCGTACCTGGCGTGGCGCCTGCTGCTCCGCCCCTTCTGGGCGCTGCTGATCGCGGTCCCGGCGGCCGTGCTCTTCCTCGACCCGGTCCGCCCGTACAGCCACGTCGTGATGGTCGTGCTGCTGCCGCTCCTCGGGTACTGCTTCCGCGAGCTGCGCCGGTCGGCCGGCCGCACCCCGAAGTCCCTGGTGCTGCGGGGCGCGGCCCTCGGCGCGGTCTTCGGCGTGCTCTTCCTCTGGTACTCGGGCTGGTTCGTCTGGGCCGCGCCCGGCGCCGCCGTGCTCTTCTTCTTCCTCTTCCCGTGGCGGGCCGGCGCCCCCGCGGTGAAGCGGGCGGCGCTGTTCGTCGGGTCGGTGCTGGTCACCGCCGGGATCATCGGCGCCCCGCTGCTCTACCAGATGGCGCGGCTGGGATCGCAGACCCCGGACCGGTACGCCTACCTCGGGGTGTACGCGGACCCCGGCTACGTCCTGGGCTGGATCTCCGACCGGACGGGCTACATCAAGTACAACCAGTGGCCGGTCTCCGGGGAGATGGCGGGCCAGACCGGTTTCGCGCTGCTGCTGATCCTCGGCGTGGGCCTCGGTGTCGGCCTGGGCCTGCGGAACATCATGGTCCGCACCGCCGCGGCGGTCCTCGCGGGCGCCTGGCTCGCCCGCTTCTGGTTCGCCTCGAACATGGAGCACGACAAGGCGGTCCAGCTCTTCCCGCGGACCACCTGGATCATCATGTACTCGCTGATGATCCTGGCCGTGCTCGGCGTGATGGCGGCGGTCCAGCGGGGCTCGGGCTGGACCGAGCGGACCCTGCGCCCGGCCTCCGCCGCCCCGTCGGCGCGGGTGATCCCGCGCCGGACGATCCGTCAGCTCTCGGCCGGCATGGTGTGCGCGGTCGCGCTGTTCGCCACCATGGGCGCCTCCTGGTCGGTCAACCGCTACATGCCGACGCACGAGGACACCGACCTCATGGGCCTCGACGCCTGGCGCGCGCACAACATCAAACTGCCCAACGGCACGTGCCCGCGCTTCGCACCGACCAAGAGCTGCGAGGACCTCCAGGTCAAGCTGTGGAAGCAGTTCAAGGACGACGGCGAGATCTGGTGCGCCAACATCGTGGCCAAGGACTGGCCCGCGATCTGCGGCCGCAAGGCGCCATTCAAGGACAAGTCGGTCGAATAGCACTCGCGTGCGACTCGGCTGCGACGCGCATCACGCCCGCACCCCCCATCCCGCCCTGATCGGCCGTCACACCGGCCAGTAGGATCCCGTCGGCCAGTGCTCTCACCTGGCGGGTTCTCTATAGGGGTTGGGGACAACTTGAAACTAGGTCGTGCGCGCGGGACGGCTCTGGCCGCCGCGCTCGGCGTCGTGGCGGTCCTGGGCATACAGGGCGTCGCAAACGGCACGGGCGGTTCCGACGAGGGCGAGGTGTCGCCCTACAGCGCCCGCGCCCGCGAGAAGGGACCGGTCGAGGGGGAGGTGCACAAGCTCGCCCTCAAGCCCAAGGGCCAGGGCGAGGCCGTCCTCTCCCAGCGGGAGACCGAGCCGTTCGGGCTCCTCGGCGTCTCCTGGACCGACCCCGAGGCCGAGGTGAAGGGCAAGATCGAGGCCCGCACCCGTGACGCCGACAGCGGCAAGTGGTCGAAGTGGGTCGTGCTGGAGCAGGCCGAGTCCGGCCTCGACGGCAAGCGCCCGGGCCTGCGCGGCGCCACCGAGCCCGTCTGGGTCGGCCCGTCCGACGGCGCCGAGGTCCGGGTGACCGGGGGCGGCACGCTGCCCGCCGGTATGGAGCTGAACCTGGTGGACCCGGGTGCCGGCGCCGCGAAGGCCAAGAAGAACGACCTGGGCCTCGGCCCGGCCGCCTTCTCCCTCCCCGCCGCGGACCCCGCGCCGACGACGCCGGGACCGGAATCGACCGCCCCGCGGCCTGACGTGGTCTCCCGCGTGCAGTGGGGCGCGGACGAGTCCCTGAACAACGAGGGCCCGATCTACCTGCCCGGCGGGAAGATCAAGACCGTCTTCGTCCACCACACCGCGGCAACCACCCCGTACGAGTGCTCCGAGTCCGCGGCCATCGTCCGCGGTCTGCACGTCTACCACGTGAAGACCAACGGCTGGCGCGACCTCGGCTACAACTTCCTCGTCGACAAGTGCGGCAACCTCTTCGAGGGCCGCCAGGGCGGCGTGGACCAGCCCGTCCAGGGCGCCCACACCTACGGCTGGAACGCCGAGTCGACGAGCGTCTCCGTCCTCGGTGACTACACCAACGGCGGCGCCTCCGCCGCCGCGCTCGAAGGCATCTCCAAGGTCGCGGCGTACAAGCTCGGCCAGTACGACGGCGACATGAACGGCACCGCGACGCTGACCGCGGGCGACACGCAGAAGAACTACTCCGGCACCTCCTTCACCAAGGGGCAGCAGTACCAGTTCAAGTCGCTCTCGGGGCACCGCGACGGCTTCAACACCCAGTGCCCGGGCAACTCGCTCTACCCGCAGCTCGAAGCGCTCCGCCAGACGGGCCCCGCGGCCCAGCTGAAGATCGCCTCGGTGAACGGCGCGACGGCCGCGCCGGGCGCCACGCTCCCGAGCGGCGCCGCCCTCACCGTCGACTGGACCACCAGCACGGCCACGGGCCGGCTGGCCAAGTTCGAGCTCCTCGTGGACGGCGAGGCCACCGCGGTCACCGACGGCGCGGGCCGCAAGGCGACCGCCGTCGTGACCGACGGCAAGCACGAGGTCCGGGTCCGGGCGACCGCCGCGAACGGCAAGGTCTCCACGAGCCTCGCGGTCACCGTCGAGGCGGACGTCAAGGGCGCCAAGTTCGTCCCCCTGACCCCGAAGCGGCTGATGGACACCCGCGAGGGCCTCGGCGTCCGCAAGGGCCCGGTCGGCAGCGGCGAAGTGGTCACCCTGCCCGTGGCCGCGGCCACCGGCGGCACGCCCACCGCGGTGGTGCTGAACGTGACGGCGACCAACCCCACGCAGCCCAGCTTCGTGTCGGTCTACCCGAACGGCACGACCCGCTCCAGCGCGTCGAACCTGAACTTCACCCCGGGCAGGACGATCCCCAACCTGGTGGTCGTGCCGGTCGTCAACGGGAGCGTCAGCTTCTACAACAACCAGGGCACCGTCGACCTGATCGCGGACATCACCGGCTACTTCACCTCGACCGGTGACGGCGCCACGCAGACCAACTTCGGCCCGAAGCGCCTGATGGACACCCGTACGGGCACCGGCGTCCCGGCCGCCCCGGTCGGCACCGGCGGCGTGGTCACCCTGCCCGTCGCCGGCGTCGACGGCATCCCGGCCACCGGCGTCAAGGCCGTCGTGCTGAACGTGACGGCGACGAACCCGACGCAGCCCAGCTTCGTGTCGGTCTACCCGAGCGGCACCACCCGCTCCAGCGCGTCGAACCTGAACTTCACCCCCGGCCAGACGATCCCCAACCTGGTGGTCGTGCCCGTCGTGGACGGCAAGGTCAGCTTCTACAACAACCAGGGCACCGTCGACCTGATCGCGGACATCACCGGCTACTTCTCGGACAGCGACACGGGCGCCACGCACGCGAACTTCGGTCCGAAGCGCCTGATGGACACCCGCACGGGCACCGGCGTCCGCCAGGGCCCGGTCACCGGAGGCGGCGTCGTGACCCTCCCCGTCGCGGGCATCGGCGGCGTCCCGGCCGACGGGATCAAGGCCGTGGTGCTGAACGTGACCGCGACGAACCCGACCGAGGCCAGCTTCGTGTCGGTGTTCCCGAGCGGCACCACCCGCACGAGCGCGTCGAACCTGAACTTCACCCCCGGCCTCACCATCCCCAACCTGGTGGTCGTGCCCGTGGTGGACGGCAAGGTCAGCTTCTACAACAACTCCGGATCCGTGGACCTCATCGCGGACATCACGGGGTACTTCCGCTAGGGCGCGACCACGCCTTCGCGCAGGTGAGGGGCTCCGCACCGGAGGGTGCGGGGCCCCTCGCGCATGTCCGGCAGACAAGGGGAGGACAGGACATGGGGAACAACGACCACGACAGACCGGGCATCTCCGACGAGGAGTGGGCGCGGTTCATGGAGCAGGCCGCCCAGGGGGCGGGGGACGCACCGAAGGAGCCCTCGGCTCGGGCCCGCATGGTGACCGAGCGGCTGCGCGCCACCCGGGGGCAGGAGCCGGCCGGCTGGCGCACCGGCCCCGCACCGCGGGAGCGCCGCCGCCCGGGCCGGATCAAGGCCGCCCTGGCCGTCCTCGGCATCGCGGGGCTGGCGCTGATCGCCGTACGGCCCGAGCTGGTGATCGACCGGATCACGGGCAAGGCCGCGGCCCGCGAGGAGGCCGCGAAGGCGGGCCCACTGGCCCCCGAGACCGCCCGGCCCAGCGCCCCGCCGCCGTCGCCGCCGCCGGACCGGCCGACGCTCCAGGAGCCCTTCCGCGGCTCCCCGGCCCTGCAGTGGGCGGACGGTGAGGCCGGCATCGAGGTACCGGAGGCCACCGGCGTCGGCGGGGTGCCCGCGGAGAGGATCGCGGAGGCCCTCCGCAACGCCAAGGCCTTCCTGGTCGCGGCCAACCTGGACCCGGCGGCACTGAAGGGCGCGCGCCCCGAGGCGGCCCTGGCGCTGCTGGAGCCCCGGGCCACCGAGACGTCCGAGCACCTGGAGAAGTCCCTGGCGAAGCCCGGCAGGGACCAGGACCCCCTGAGCCTGTTCACCCGGTACGACCCCGCCGAGGTCAAGCCCGTCGGCGAGGTGGTCAAGGTCCGCGGGCGCATGTGGGTGGAAGCCGGCAAGGAGGCGGGCCAGGCCGACGTCCGGCTCGACTACTCGTTCGTGTACCCGCTGGTCAAGGCCTCGCCCGGCGCGGACCAGGTCGAGCGGACCATCGTCCGCCGCGAGATCGCCTTCACGGTCGCCGACCCGCGCAAGTGGCAGGTCACCGCCGGCCGGCTCACCCTCGCCGAGCACCGCGTCGACCTCGCCAACAGCGCCTGCGAGGTGTACGACGGCTACGTGCACCCCGGCTTCGACGCCGACCCGGCGGCCGGACCCACGCCCTCCGGGCCCCCGAAGGACCCGTACGACCGGAGCAAGGCCATCGAGGCGGGCAGCCGGGCCGACTGCGGCACGCTCTCGCGCACCTGAGGCGGCCGGGGGAGGGGCCCCGCCGCGCGAAGGGCGCGGCGCAGTTTGACCACTCAGCGTGGCGGGGTATTCTCTTCGGCCCGATTGGCCAGGTACGTGTCTCGTATGGCAGACTACTCAAGTTGCTCGGCTGAGTGCCGATGCTGCGCGCCTCCCGCCGGGAGGACCGGAAGCGAGTCCCACAGTACTCGTCGTCCTTAATCTGCCTCTCGGGGCAGCAATGGGGACGGACGTACGGGAATCTTCTGGGAAGTGTCAGCACGGTGCCCACCAGGCACTCGGTGGGTGTTTCTCCCCCGAATCGCGGTCATGGGACCGCACCCCCTTGGACGAGGGAATTTCCGTATGGGAATTTTCTGTGGAGGGAGTGCGACACGCCCGACCGCGTGGGTCGGAGGAGAGGCCGCGGGACCCCGTCCCGCAGCCGACCGGGAGCCAGAGCGTTTCCACACAGAGACAGGACTACGGAGTAGCCATGGCGGGACAGAAGATCCGCATCCGGCTCAAGGCCTACGACCACGAGGTCATCGACTCCTCGGCGAAGAAGATCGTCGAGACGGTGACCCGCACTGGTGCGTCGGTCGCGGGCCCGGTGCCGCTGCCCACTGAGAAGAACGTGTACTGCGTCATCAAGTCGCCGCACAAGTACAAGGACTCGCGCGAGCACTTCGAGATGCGCACGCACAAGCGCCTGATCGACATCCTCGACCCGACGCCCAAGACCGTTGACTCGCTGATGCGCCTGGACCTTCCGGCCGGCGTTGACATCGAGATCAAGCTCTGAGAGGCGTCGAGAAGATGGCAAAGCAGATCAAGGGCGTCCTGGGCGAGAAGCTCGGCATGACCCAGGTCTGGGACGAGAACAACCGTGTCGTCCCGGTGACCGTGGTCAAGGCCGGACCCTGCGTCGTTACCCAGGTCCGTACGAACGACATCGACGGCTACGAGTCGGTCCAGATCGCCTTCGGCGAGATCGACCCGCGCAAGGTGAACAAGCCCCTCAAGGGCCACTTCGCCAAGGCCGACGTGACCCCCCGCCGCCACCTGGTGGAGCTCCGCACCTCCGACGCCAGCGAGTACACGCTCGGCCAGGAGATCACTGCTGAGGTGTTCGAGTCCGGCGTCAAGGTTGACGTCACGGGCAACAGCAAGGGCAAGGGCTTCGCCGGTGTCATGAAGCGGCACAACTTCCGGGGCCTCGGCGCCGGTCACGGTGTGCAGCGCAAGCACCGCTCCCCCGGTTCGATCGGTGGCTGCGCCACCCCTGGGCGTGTCTTCAAGGGCATGCGCATGGCCGGTCGCATGGGTAACGAGCGCGTCACCACCCAGAACCTGACCATCCACGCGGTAGACGCGGAGAAGGGTCTGCTCCTCATCAAGGGCGCAGTCCCCGGTCCGAACGGCGGCCTCGTCCTGGTCCGTACCGCGGCCAAGGGGGCTTGAGGTTAATGAGCACCATTGACATCCTTTCGCCGGCAGGCGACAAGGCCGGTACCGTCGAGCTCCCCGCGGAGATCTTCGACGCGAAGACCAGCGTTCCGCTGATCCACCAGGTCGTCGTCGCCCAGCTGGCAGCTGCCCGTCAGGGCACGCACAAGACCAAGACCCGTGGCGAAGTCCGTGGTGGTGGCAAGAAGCCTTACCGCCAGAAGGGCACCGGCCGCGCCCGTCAGGGTTCGACCCGCGCTCCGCAGTTCGCCGGCGGTGGCGTCGTCCACGGCCCGCAGCCGCGTGACTACTCGCAGCGGACCCCCAAGAAGATGAAGGTCGCCGCCCTCCGCGGTGCCCTCTCGGACCGTGCGCGTCACTCCCGCATCCACGTCGTCACCGGCGTGGTCGAGGGTGCCGCCTCCACGAAGGCCGCCAAGACGCTGTTCGGCAAGATCTCGGAGCGCAAGAACCTGCTCCTGGTCGTCGAGCGTGCCGACGAGGCCGCGTGGCTGTCCGCCCGCAACCTGCCCCAGGTTCACATCCTGGAGCCGGGCCAGCTGAACACGTACGACGTGATCGTCTCTGACGACGTGGTCTTCACTCAGGCCGCGCTCGAGTCCTTCGTGTCTGGCCCCAAGGCCGACGAGACCGAAGGGAGCGACGCCTGATGTCTGAGGCGACCGTTACCAGCAAGACCTTCACCGACCCGCGCGACCTGCTGATCAAGCCGGTCGTCTCGGAGAAGAGCTACGCGCTGCTGGACGAGAACAAGTACACGTTCATCGTCGCGCCCGGCGCCAACAAGACCCAGATCAAGCAGGCCGTCGAGGCGGTCTTCTCGGTCAAGGTCACCGGGGTCAACACGATCAACCGTCAGGGTAAGCGCAAGCGCACCAAGACCGGTTTCGGCAAGCGCGCCAACACCAAGCGCGCCATCGTGACCCTTGCCGAGGGCAACCGTATCGACATCTTCGGCGGCCAGGCCTCCTAACGGAGGTCTAGTCGTCCGGAATCGGACGAGGACTGAGAAATGGGTATCCGCAAGTACAAGCCGACGACCCCGGGCCGTCGTGGCTCCAGCGTCGCCGACTTTGTCGAGATCACGCGGTCCACGCCGGAGAAGTCGCTGGTCCGCCCCCTGCACAGCAAGGGCGGCCGTAACAACACCGGTCGTGTGACCGTTCGCCACCAGGGTGGTGGCCACAAGCGCGCCTACCGCGTGATCGACTTCCGTCGTCACGACAAGGACGGCGTGCCGGCCAAGGTCGCGCACATCGAGTACGACCCCAACCGCACCGCGCGCATCGCGCTGCTGCACTACGCCGACGGCGAGAAGCGCTACATCATCGCGCCGCGCGGTCTGCAGCAGGGTGACCGGATCGAGAACGGCCCCACGGCCGACATCAAGCCGGGCAACAACCTCGCGCTCCGCAACATCCCGGTCGGTACCACGATCCACGCGATCGAGCTCCGCCCCGGTGGCGGCGCCAAGTTCGCGCGTTCCGCTGGTGCCTCCGTGCAGCTGCTGGCGAAGGAGGGCGTCATGGCCCACCTCCGCATGCCGTCCGGTGAGATCCGTCTCGTCGACGCGCGCTGCCGCGCCACGGTCGGCGAGGTCGGCAACGCCGAGCAGTCGAACATCAACTGGGGCAAGGCCGGCCGCATGCGCTGGAAGGGCGTTCGCCCCTCCGTCCGCGGTGTCGCGATGAACCCGGTTGACCACCCGCACGGTGGTGGTGAGGGCAAGACCAGTGGTGGCCGCCACCCGGTCTCCCCGTGGGGTCAGAAGGAGGGTCGTACTCGTTCGCCGAAGAAGGCTTCGAACAAGTACATCGTCCGCCGCCGCAAGACGAACAAGAAGCGCTAGGAGCGGGTTTAGATGCCGCGCAGTCTCAAGAAGGGGCCCTTCGTCGACGACCACCTCGTAAAGAAGGTGGACGCCCAGAACGAAGCCGGCACCAAGAACGTCATCAAGACCTGGTCCCGTCGCTCGATGATCATCCCCAGCATGCTGGGTCACACCATCGCGGTGCACAACGGCAAGACCCACGTCCCGGTGTTCGTCACCGAGTCGATGGTCGGCCACAAGCTCGGCGAGTTCTCGCCGACTCGCACCTTCCGCGGCCACGTCAAGGACGACCGGAAGTCGAAGCGCCGCTAAAGGCGGGGTGGTTACGACTATGACTTACACCGAAGGGACAACCATGGAAGCCAGGGCCCAGGCGCGGTACATCCGCGTCACGCCCATGAAGGCCCGCCGCGTGGTGGACCTTATCCGTGGCATGGATGCCACGGAGGCTCAGGCGGTCCTGCGTTTCGCCCCGCAGGCCGCGAGCGTGCCGGTCGGCAAGGTGCTGGACAGCGCCATTGCCAACGCCGCACACAACTACAACCACCCGGACGCCTCCACGCTGGTCATCAGCGAGGCGTACGTGGACGAGGGCCCGACCCTGAAGCGGTTCCGTCCGCGTGCCCAGGGCCGTGCCTACCGGATCCGCAAGCGGACCAGCCACATCACCGTGGTCGTCAGCAGCAAGGAAGGTTCCCGGTAATGGGCCAGAAGGTAAACCCGCACGGGTTCCGGCTCGGCATCACCACGGACTTCAAGTCCCGTTGGTACGCCGACAAGCTGTACAAGGACTACGTCAAGGAAGACGTCGCCATCCGTCGGATGATGACGTCCGGCATGGAGCGCGCCGGCATCTCGAAGGTTGAGATCGAGCGCACCCGTGACCGCGTGCGTGTGGACATCCACACCGCTCGTCCGGGCATCGTCATCGGCCGCCGTGGCGCCGAGGCCGACCGCATCCGCGGTGACCTCGAGAAGCTCACGGGCAAGCAGGTCCAGCTGAACATCCTCGAGGTCAAGAACCCCGAGCTCGACGCTCAGCTGGTTGCCCAGGCCGTGGCCGAGCAGCTCTCCTCCCGCGTCTCCTTCCGTCGTGCCATGCGCAAGAGCATGCAGGGCACCATGAAGGCCGGCGCCAAGGGCATCAAGATCCAGTGTGGCGGCCGTCTCGGCGGCGCCGAGATGTCCCGCTCCGAGTTCTACCGCGAGGGTCGTGTGCCGCTGCACACGCTGCGCGCGAACGTGGACTACGGCTTCTTCGAGGCCAAGACCACCTTCGGCCGTATCGGTGTGAAGGTCTGGATCTACAAGGGCGACGTCAAGAACATCGCCGAGGTTCGCGCCGAGAACGCTGCGGCCCGTGCGGGTAACCGCCCGGCCCGTGGTGCCGGCGCTGGCGACCGTCCCGCCGGCCGTGGTGGCCGTGGTGGCGAGCGCGGCGGCCGTGGTGGCCGCAAGCCGCAGCAGGCTGCTGGTGCCGAGGCCCCCAAGGCCGACGCTCCCGCCGCCGCTCCGGCTGAGAGCACCGGAACGGAGGCCTGACCGACATGCTGATCCCTCGTAGGGTCAAGCACCGCAAGCAGCACCACCCGAAGCGCCGTGGTATGGCCAAGGGCGGTACTGAGGTCTCGTTCGGCGAGTACGGCATCCAGGCGCTCACCCCCGCCTACGTGACGAACCGCCAGATCGAGGCGGCTCGTATCGCGATGACCCGCCACATCAAGCGTGGCGGCAAGGTCTGGATCAACATCTACCCGGACCGTCCGCTGACGAAGAAGCCTGCCGAGACCCGCATGGGTTCCGGTAAGGGTTCCCCGGAGTGGTGGATCGCGAACGTGCACCCGGGCCGGGTCATGTTCGAGCTGTCCTACCCGAACGAAAAGATTGCGCGTGAGGCCCTCACTCGTGCGGCCCACAAGCTGCCGATGAAGTGCCGGATCGTCAAGCGCGAGGCAGGTGAGTCGTGATGGCGACGGGAACCAAGGCGTCCGAGCTCCGCGAGCTCGGCAACGAGGAGCTCGTTGCCAAGCTGCGCGAGGCCAAGGAGGAGCTCTTCAAGCTCCGTTTCCAGGCGGCCACCGGCCAGCTGGAGAACAACGGCCGGCTCAAGTCCGTCCGTAAGGACATCGCTCGCATCTACACCCTGATGCACGAGCGTGAGCTCGGTATCGAGACGGTGGAGAACGCCTGATGAGCGAGAACAACGTGACTGAGAAGACCGAGCGCGGCTTCCGCAAGACCCGTGAGGGTCTGGTCGTCAGCGACAAGATGGACAAGACCGTCGTCGTCGCCGTCGAGGACCGCGTCAAGCACGCGCTGTACGGCAAGGTCATCCGCCGTACGAACAAGCTCAAGGCTCACGACGAGCAGAACGCTGCCGGCGTCGGCGACCGCGTCCTCATCATGGAGACGCGTCCGCTGTCGGCGAGCAAGCGCTGGCGCATCGTCGAGATCCTCGAGAAGGCCAAGTAAGCACCTGAGGGGTTTCCCTTAGGTTCGTTCCGCCAGGCTCGGTGGGGGCTCCGCTCGCGTAGCGAGGCCCCCGCCGGGAACCGGCAGACAAACAGGAGATAGACGTGATCCAGCAGGAGTCGCGACTGCGTGTCGCCGACAACACTGGTGCCAAGGAGATCCTTTGCATCCGTGTTCTCGGTGGCTCCGGTCGCCGCTACGCGGGCATCGGTGACGTCATCGTCGCCACCGTCAAGGACGCGATCCCCGGTGGCAACGTGAAGAAGGGTGACGTCGTCAAGGCGGTCATCGTTCGCACCGTCAAGGAGCGCCGCCGCCAGGACGGCTCGTACATCCGCTTCGACGAGAACGCCGCCGTCATTCTGAAGAACGACGGCGACCCTCGCGGCACCCGTATCTTCGGCCCCGTCGGCCGTGAGCTGCGCGAGAAGAAGTTCATGAAGATCATCTCGCTCGCGCCGGAGGTGCTGTAAGCATGAAGATCAAGAAGGGCGACCTGGTACAGGTCATCACCGGTAAGGACAAGGGCAAGCAGGGCAAGGTCATCGTCGCCTTCCCCGCCGAGAACCGCGTCCTGGTCGAGGGTGTCAACCGGGTCAAGAAGCACACCAAGGCTGGCCAGAACCAGGCCGGTGGCATCGTGATCACCGAGGCTCCGGTGCACGTGTCCAACGTCCAGCTGGTCGTGGAGAAGGACGGCAAGAAGGTCGTCACCCGCGTCGGTTACCGCTTCGACGACGAGGGCAACAAGATCCGCGTTGCCAAGCGCACGGGTGAGGACATCTGATGGCTACCACTCCGCGTCTGAAGACGAAGTACCGCGAGGAGATCGCGGGCAAGCTGCGTGAGGAGTTCTCCTACGAGAACGTCATGCAGATCCCCGGCCTCGTCAAGATCGTCGTGAACATGGGTGTCGGCGACGCCGCCCGTGACTCGAAGCTGATCGACGGTGCCATCCGCGACCTGACGACGATCACCGGTCAGAAGCCGGCCGTCACGAAGGCCCGCAAGTCCATCGCGCAGTTCAAGCTGCGTGAGGGTCAGCCGATCGGCTGCCACGTCACCCTCCGTGGTGACCGCATGTGGGAGTTCCTGGACCGTACGCTGTCGCTCGCGCTGCCGCGTATCCGTGACTTCCGCGGTCTGTCGCCGAAGCAGTTCGACGGCCGTGGCAACTACACCTTCGGTCTCACGGAGCAGGTCATGTTCCACGAGATCGACCAGGACAAGATCGACCGTACCCGGGGTATGGACATCACCGTGGTCACCACGGCGACCAACGACGCTGAGGGCCGCGCGCTCCTTCGTCACCTCGGCTTCCCCTTCAAGGAGGCGTAAGCGAGATGGCGAAGAAGGCTCTCATCGCGAAGGCTGCCCGTAAGCCCAAGTTCGGTGTGCGTGCGTACACCCGCTGCCAGCGCTGCGGTCGCCCCCACTCCGTGTACCGCAAGTTCGGCCTCTGCCGCGTGTGCCTCCGTGAGATGGCTCACCGTGGCGAGCTGCCGGGCGTGACCAAGAGCTCCTGGTAATCACCCTCGTCCGCAAGGACTTGGGCGTTTCCAGGCACTCTCGGTAAGCATCTGGACGGTGGGTGCCCAGCCGCGCATGCCTTAGGCTTGTGTGGTTGGGCGTCCGCCGCCCTATCGACTTACTACGCCGTAGGTCCCCGTGCCGCACCCGTCCCGCCACTGAGTGGGGAGAGGGATGGCGCATACAGGAAACCCCGGCGAGAGAGGCCGAAGGCCACTTCATGACCATGACTGACCCCATCGCAGACATGCTCACGCGTCTGCGTAACGCTAACTCGGCGTACCACGACACCGTCGTGATGCCGCACAGCAAGATCAAGTCGCACATCGCGGAGATCCTCAAGCAGGAGGGTTTCATCACCGGCTGGAAGGTCGAGGACGCCGAGGTCGGCAAGAACCTCGTCCTCGAGCTGAAGTTCGGGCCGAACCGTGAGCGCTCCATCGCGGGCATCAAGCGGATCTCGAAGCCCGGTCTGCGCGTGTACGCGAAGTCCACCAACCTGCCCAAGGTCCTCGGCGGCCTCGGCGTGGCGATCATCTCCACGTCGCACGGTCTCCTGACCGGCCAGCAGGCAGGCAAGAAGGGCGTAGGTGGGGAAGTCCTCGCCTACGTCTGGTAGTCGGGAACGGAGGAAAAGCAATGTCGCGAATCGGCAAGCTCCCCATCCAGGTTCCCGCCGGTGTGGACGTCACCATCGATGGCCAGACGGTCAACGTGAAGGGCCCCAAGGGTTCCCTCGCGCACACCGTTAAGGCGCCCATCGCAGTTGTCAAGGACGAGGACGGCGTTCTGAACGTCACCCGTCCGAACGACGAGCGTCAGAACAAGGCCCTGCACGGCCTGTCCCGCACGCTGGTGGCGAACATGATCACCGGTGTGACCACGGGATACGTCAAGGCTCTCGAGATCAGCGGTGTCGGTTACCGCGTGGCCGCGAAGGGCTCCAACCTGGAGTTCCAGCTCGGCTACAGCCACCCGATCCTGGTGGAGGCGCCCGAGGGCATCTCCTTCAAGGTCGAGTCGCCGACCAAGTTCTCGGTCGAGGGCATCGACAAGCAGAAGGTCGGCGAGGTCGCCGCCAACATCCGCAAGCTGCGGAAGCCCGACCCGTACAAGGCCAAGGGTGTCAAGTACGCCGGCGAGGTCATCCGCCGCAAGGTCGGAAAGGCTGGTAAGTAGCCATGGCATACGGTGTGAAGATCGCCAAGGGCGACGCGTACAAGCGCGCTGCCAAGGCTCGCCGCCACATCCGCATCCGCAAGAACGTCTCGGGTACGGCGGAGCGTCCGCGCCTCGTCGTGACGCGTTCCAACCGCAACATCGTTGCTCAGGTCATCGACGACCTCCAGGGCCACACCCTGGCGTCGGCGTCGACCCTGGACGCTTCGATCCGCGGTGGCGAGGGCGACAAGAGCTCCCAGGCCCAGGCCGTCGGCGCGCTCGTCGCCGAGCGTGCCAAGGCCGCGGGTGTCGAGACCGTCGTCTTTGACCGCGGTGGCAACCGATACGCCGGGCGCATTGCCGCTCTGGCTGACGCCGCCCGCGAAGCCGGGCTGAAGTTCTAAGCCCCGGTTCCGGGACTCACGGACGTAACAGAGAGAGGTAATCCAATGGCTGGACCCCAGCGCCGCGGAAGCGGTGCCGGTGGCGGCGAGCGGCGGGACCGGAAGGGTCGCGACGGTGGCGCTGCCGCCGAGAAGACCGCTTACGTTGAGCGCGTTGTCGCGATCAACCGTGTCGCCAAGGTTGTCAAGGGTGGTCGTCGCTTCAGCTTCACCGCGCTCGTCGTGGTGGGTGACGGTGACGGCACCGTAGGTGTCGGTTACGGCAAGGCCAAGGAAGTTCCCGCGGCCATCGCCAAGGGCGTCGAGGAAGCCAAGAAGAACTTCTTCAAGGTTCCCCGCATCCAGGGCACCATCCCGCACCCGATCCAGGGCGAGAAGGCGGCCGGCGTTGTCCTGCTGAAGCCTGCTTCCCCCGGTACCGGTGTTATCGCCGGTGGCCCGGTGCGCGCCGTTCTGGAGTGCGCCGGCGTTCACGACATCCTGTCGAAGTCGCTCGGCTCCGACAACGCGATCAACATCGTGCACGCGACCGTGGAGGCCCTCAAGGGCCTGCAGCGTCCCGAGGAGATCGCGGCTCGCCGTGGTCTGCCCCTCGAGGACGTCGCCCCCGCGGCTCTCCTTCGTGCACGTGCCGGGGCGGGTGTCTGATGGCCCGCCTCAAGATCACGCAGACGAAGTCGTACATCGGCAGCAAGCAGAACCACCGCGACACGCTGCGTTCGCTCGGGCTCAAGCGCCTGAACGACGTCGTCGTCAAGGAGGACCGCCCCGAGTTCCGCGGAATGGTGCACACCGTCCGCCACCTCGTGACGGTTGAGGAGGTTGACTAATCATGGCTGAGAACAGCCCGCTGAAGGCCCACAACCTCCGTCCCGCCCCCGGCGCCAAGACCGCGAAGACCCGTGTCGGTCGTGGTGAGGCGTCGAAGGGTAAGACGGCCGGTCGTGGTACGAAGGGCCAGAAGGCCCGCTACCAGATCCCGCAGCGCTTCGAGGGTGGGCAGATGCCCCTCCACATGCGCCTGCCGAAGCTCAAGGGCTTCAAGAACCCGTTCCGCACCGAGTTCCAGGTTGTCAACCTGGACAAGCTCAGTGCTCTCTACCCCGAGGGTGGAGAAGTCACGGTGGCCGACCTGGTCGCCAAGGGCGCGGTTCGCAAGAACAGCCTCGTCAAGGTCCTGGGCCAGGGCGAGCTCTCCGTGGCGCTGCAGGTTTCGGTTGACGCCGTTTCCGCCTCCGCCAAGGAGAAGATTGCCGCTGCCGGCGGCACCGTCACCGAGCTCGTCTAAGACGATTTCAGTGGCTGAATAGCTCAAAACCCGACCGGGGATGCCTCACATATGGGGCATCCCCGGTTGGTCGTTCCACGGGGGGCACACTCGCCGGTAAGGTGGCGTGCACCATTGCTTTGTCGTATACGTCGATCCCTCAGACCGTCACCTCTGACGCAGTAGCGCGGGGGTCGCAGGAGGCACCGTGCTCACCGCGTTCGCCCGGGCGTTCAAGACGCCCGACCTGCGCAAGAAGCTGCTCTTCACGCTCGGCATCATCGTGCTGTTCCGGCTCGGGTCCCATGTCCCCGTCCCCGGCGTGAGCTACAAGAACGTACAGATCTGCGTGGAACAGGCCGGAAGCAGCAATGGTCTGTTCGGCCTCGTCAACATGTTCAGCGGTGGCGCGCTGCTGCAGATCACGATCTTTGCGCTCGGCATCATGCCGTACATCACGGCGAGCATCATTCTGCAGCTGCTGACCGTGGTCATCCCGAAGCTGGAGACCCTCAAGAAAGAGGGCCAGTCCGGCACGGCGAAGATCACTCAGTACACGCGCTATCTGACGGTCGCGCTCGCGATCCTCCAGGGCACCGGCCTCGTCGCCACCGCCCGGACGGGCGCCCTGTTCCAGGGCTGCCAGGTCGCCAGCCAGATCGTTCCCGACCGGTCGATCTTCACCACGGTCGTCATGGTGGTCACCATGACCGCCGGTACCTGCGTCGTCATGTGGCTCGGTGAGCTGATCACCGACCGCGGCATCGGCAACGGCATGTCGATCCTCATGTTCATCTCGATCGCCGCCGGCTTCATCGGCGCCCTCTGGCAGATCAAGCTCCAGGGCAAGATCGCGGACGGCTGGGTCGAGTTCGGCGTCGTCATGCTGGTCGGCCTCGCGATGGTCGGCCTGGTGGTCTTCGTCGAGCAGGCGCAGCGCCGGATCCCGGTCCAGTACGCGAAGCGCATGATCGGCCGCCGCGCTTACGGCGGCACGTCCACCTACATCCCGCTCAAGGTGAACCAGGCGGGCATCATCCCCGTCATCTTCGCCTCGTCGCTGCTCTACATCCCGGCACTGGTCGTGCAGTTCAGCGGGTCCACCGCGGGCTGGGCCACCTGGATCCAGAAGCACTTCGTCAAGGGCGACCACCCGTACTACATCGCGGTCTACTTCCTCCTGATCGTCTTCTTCGCGTTCTTCTACGTGGCGATCTCGTTCAACCCCGAGGAAGTTGCAGACAACATGAAGAAGTATGGTGGGTTCATCCCCGGTATCCGTGCCGGTCGACCCACCGCCGAGTACCTGAGCTACGTGCTCAACCGGATCACCTGGCCGGGGTCGCTGTACCTGGGTCTCATCGCTCTTGTGCCGACGATGGCGTTGGCCGGCTTCGGAGCGAACCAGAACTTCCCGTTCGGCGGGACGAGCATCCTCATCATCGTGGGTGTGGGTCTGGAAACCGTGAAGCAGATCGAGAGCCAGCTCCAGCAGCGTAACTACGAAGGGTTCCTCCGCTGATGCGAATCGTCCTCGTCGGACCGCCCGGTGCGGGCAAGGGAACGCAGGCCGCGTTCCTTGCCAAGAACCTGTCGATCCCGCACATCTCCACGGGCGACCTGTTCCGGGCCAACATCAGCCAGGGCACCGAGCTGGGCCTGCGCGCCAAGGCGTTCATGGACGCCGGCGACCTCGTCCCGGACGAGATCACCATCGGTATGGCCAAGGACCGGATGGAGCAGCCCGACGCCGCCGGCGGCTTCCTGCTCGACGGCTTCCCGCGCAACGTCTCCCAGGCCGAGGCCCTCGACGTGATGCTCCAGGAGTCGGGCATGAAGCTCGACGCCGTCCTCGACCTGGAGGTCGAGGAGGACGAGGTCGTCAAGCGCATCGCCGGCCGCCGCGTCTGCCGCAACGAGTCCGCGCACGTCTTCCACGTCGTGTACGCCGCCCCGAAGACCGAGGGCGTCTGCGACCAGTGCGGTGGCGAGCTCTACCAGCGCGGTGACGACTCCGAGGCCACGGTGCGCAACCGGCTGGAGGTCTACCACACGCAGACCGAGCCGATCATCGACTACTACAAGGCCCAGGGCCTGCTGGTGACCATCCCGGCCCTCGGTGAGGTCGCGGACGTCACCAAGCGCGCCATGGACGCCCTGCAGAAGTAGTTCCCCAGAGGTACAGGTACGGCCGCGGTGTCCCCAGGGCATCGCGGCCGTACTGTTGATAAGACCCGCATCAGAGGTGGAAGGCAGTTCCATGGTCCAGATCAAGACCCCCGAGCAGATCGCGAAGATGCGCGAGGCGGGGCTGGTCGTCGCGGCGATCCACGCGGCGACCCGTGAGGCGGCCGTGCCGGGCGCCACGACACGGGACCTGGACATGGTCGCCCGCAAGGTCATCGCGGACGCCGGGGCGAAGTCGAACTTCCTCGGCTACGGCGGCTTCCCCGCGACGATCTGCACCTCGGTGAACGAGGTCGTCGTCCACGGCATCCCGGACGACAAGACCGTCCTGAAGGACGGCGACATCATCTCGATCGACGCCGGCGCGATCGTGGACGGCTGGCACGGAGACGCCGCGTACACGGCCTTCGTGGGCACCGGTCACGCTCCGGAGCTGGTCGAGCTCTCCCGGGTCACCGAGGAGTCCATGTGGGCCGGCATCGCCGCCATGAAGCTGGGCAACCGCCTCGTGGACATCTCCAAGGCGATCGAGACCTACATCAAGCGCCAGCCCCGCCCCTCCACCGGTGAGCACAGCCTCGGCAAGTTCGGGATCATCGAGGACTACGGCGGCCACGGCATCGGGTCCGAGATGCACATGGACCCCCACCTGCTGAACTACGTCTCGCGCAAGCGGGGCAAGGGGATCAAGCTCGTCCCGGGCGTCTGCCTGGCGATCGAGCCGATGGTCTCCCTGGGCACCGCCCAGACGGAGGTCCTCTCGGACGACTGGACGGTCATCACGACGGACGGCACCTGGTCCTCGCACTGGGAGCACTCCATCGCGCTGACGGAGGCCGGTCCGATCGTCCTGACCAGCCCCGACTGCGGCAAGGCGAAGCTGGCGGAGTACGGGGTCACCACGGCCCCGGACCCCCTCGGTTAATGATCTAGACTCTGGGGCAAACTTTCCGGATTCGTCTTTCTGGGTGCCCTGACGTAGACTGACTCGTCGGCTCTCGTGCACTTCCATGTCCGCATGGCGCACGGGGCCGATCAAGGTAGCCGATTCGAAAGGCGAAGCGTGGCCAAGAAGCAAGGTGCCATCGAGATCGAGGGCACCGTGATCGAGTCCCTCCCGAACGCCATGTTCAAGGTGGAACTCCAGAACGGTCACAAGGTCCTCGCGCACATCAGCGGGAAGATGCGTATGCACTACATCCGCATCCTGCCCGATGACCGGGTCGTCGTGGAGCTCTCTCCCTACGACCTGACGCGTGGCCGGATCGTCTACCGATACAAGTAGATCTTGCTCTCACTCCTGCCTGGGCGTCCGTCCCGGTGCGGGTGGTGGCACTGACCCGGAGAACCTCACCAACATGAAGGTCAAGCCGAGCGTCAAGAAGATCTGCGACAAGTGCAAGGTGATCCGCCGTCACGGCCGGGTCATGGTCATCTGCGACAACCTGCGCCACAAGCAGCGCCAGGGCTGACGCACGCCGACCGACCTGCCTTAACGCAGTTCTTCGCGCGACGTAAGAAAACGTACATACGCAGAACCCGCCCAGCCCCGCAAGGGCCGGCGGCACCTCCGGCGGGGGCCGGGGACCCGGACGTACCATCACCCACTCGGGCGGTCGGCGGTCGGGATCGGTTCTGTGGAAGACCCCCGAACACACAGGAGCCATTGAATGGCACGCGTTTCCGGTGTTGACATCCCGCGCGAAAAGCGTGTGGAGATCGCACTCACCTACGTCTTCGGTATCGGGCGCACCCGGTCCAAGGAGATCCTCGCCTCCACCGGCGTGAACCCGAACACCCGCGTTCGTGACCTGGCCGAAGAGGACCTCGTCAAGATCCGCGAGTACGTGGACGCCAACCTCCGTACCGAGGGTGACCTCCGCCGCGAGATCCAGGGCGACATCCGCCGCAAGATCGAGATCCAGTGCTACCAGGGTATCCGCCACCGTCGCGGCCTCCCGGTGCACGGTCAGCGCACCAGCACGAACGCGCGTACCCGCAAGGGCCCGCGTCGCGCGATCGCCGGTAAGAAGAAGCCGGGCAAGAAGTAGTCCTGTTCAGCGGTCTTGCGCTGTAGGACCGACCACCTCCCGTAGGAGATTTAGATGCCCCCCAAGGGTCGTCAGGGCGCTGCCAAGAAGGTGCGCCGCAAGGAAAAGAAGAACGTCGCTCACGGGCACGCCCACATCAAGAGCACGTTCAACAACACCATCGTTTCGATCACGGACCCGTCCGGCAACGTGATCTCCTGGGCCTCCGCCGGCCACGTCGGCTTCAAGGGCTCGCGCAAGTCCACCCCCTTCGCCGCGCAGATGGCCGCCGAGTCGGCCGCCCGCCGCGCGCAGGAGCACGGCATGCGCAAGGTCGACGTCTTCGTCAAGGGTCCCGGCTCCGGCCGTGAGACCGCGATCCGCTCCCTCCAGGCCACCGGCCTCGAGGTCGGCTCGATCCAGGACGTCACCCCCACCCCGCACAACGGCTGCCGCCCGCCGAAGCGCCGCCGCGTCTGACGCAGCGGACGCACCTGTGCGTTCTTGAGTGTCCGGGCGGTACGACCCCTTCGGGGGACGTACCGCCCGTACCCTTGCAGTAGCCGTACCCCCGGTACGGCATCCCGTCGGGCGTCAAATAGTGGGCGTCCACGAATGAAGGAACACAGACATGCTGATCGCTCAGCGTCCGTCGCTGACCGAAGAGGTCGTTGACGAGTACCGCTCGCGGTTCGTGATCGAGCCCCTGGAGCCGGGCTTCGGTTACACCCTCGGCAACTCCCTGCGCCGTACCCTCCTGTCCTCCATCCCGGGTGCCGCTGTCACCAGCATCCGCGTGGACGGCGTCCTGCACGAGTTCACCACCGTGCCGGGCGTCAAGGAAGACGTCACGGACATCATCCTCAACATCAAGCAGCTGGTCGTCTCCTCGGAGCACGACGAGCCGGTCGTGATGTACCTGCGCAAGCAGGGCCCCGGCCTGGTCACCGCCGCCGACATCGCGCCCCCGGCCGGTGTCGAGGTGCACAACCCGGACCTGGTCCTCGCCACGCTCAACGGCAAGGGCAAGCTGGAGATGGAGCTGACCGTCGAGCGCGGTCGCGGCTACGTCTCCGCCGTCCAGAACAAGCAGCTGGGCCAGGAGATCGGCCGCATCCCGGTCGACTCCATCTACAGCCCGGTCCTCAAGGTCACCTACAAGGTCGAGGCGACCCGAGTCGAGCAGCGCACCGACTTCGACAAGCTCATCGTCGACGTCGAGACCAAGCAGGCCATGCGCCCGCGCGACGCCATGGCGTCCGCCGGCAAGACCCTGGTCGAGCTGTTCGGTCTGGCCCGCGAGCTCAACATCGACGCCGAGGGCATCGACATGGGCCCGTCCCCGACGGACGCCGCCCTGGCCGCCGACCTGGCGCTGCCGATCGAGGAGCTCGAGCTCACCGTTCGGTCGTACAACTGCCTCAAGCGCGAGGGCATCCACTCCGTGGGTGAGCTCGTCGCCCGCTCCGAGGCCGACCTGCTCGACATCCGCAACTTCGGTGCGAAGTCGATCGACGAGGTCAAGGCGAAGCTGGCCGGCATGGGCCTGGCCCTCAAGGACAGCCCGCCCGGATTCGACCCGACCGCCGCCGCCGACGCCTTCGGCGCCGACGACGACGCGGACGCCGGTTTCGTCGAGACCGAGCAGTACTGAGAAAGCTTGCGGGGGGCTCGCGCCCCCCGCACCCACCCTCTCGCGACCGCTTGAGGGAACTGACTCCGGTACCTGACACGGCCGGTGCAGATTTGAAGGAGTAACAATGCCGCGTCCCGCAAAGGGTGCCCGCCTGGGCGGCTCCGCCGCGCACGAGAAGCACCTCCTCGCGAACCTCGCGAAGGCGCTCTTCGAGCACGGCCGCATCACCACCACCGAGGCCAAGGCCCGCCGCCTGCGTCCCTACGCCGAGCGTCTGGTCACCAAGGCCAAGAAGGGCGACATCCACAACCGTCGCCTGGTGCTGCAGACGATCACGGACAAGAGCATCGTCCACACGCTCTTCACCGAGATCGCCCCGCGCTACGAGAACCGCCCCGGTGGTTACACGCGCATCACCAAGATCGGCAACCGTCGTGGCGACAACGCCCCGATGGCCGTGATCGAGCTGGTCGAGGCCCTCACGGTCGCCCAGCAGGCCACCGGTGAGGCCGAGGCCGCCACCAAGCGCGCGGTCAAGGAGGCGGAGGCCGTCGAGACCCCCGCCGAGGAGACCAAGGAGGCCTGATCCCCCGGGATCACGCTTGCTTGAACGGCTCTGAACGGGCCCGCCCCCTTCCCGGGGCGGGCCCGTTCTGCATATGGGTGATTCTGAGAGGATCGGTCACGTGAGTGACGAGGTGGAGCCCGGGCACGTCCGGGTACGGCTGGACCTGAGCTACGACGGCAAGGACTTCTCCGGCTGGGCGAAGCAGCGCACGCTGCGGACCGTCCAGGGAGAGCTGGAGAGCGCCCTGCAGACCGTGATGCGGCTGAAGGACCCGGTCGAGCTGACCGTGGCCGGGCGCACGGACGCGGGCGTGCACGCCCGCGGACAGGTCGCGCAGTTCGACCTCGCCGAGGAGGTCTGGGCCGAGCACCACGACAAGCTGCTGCGCCGCCTCGCCGGCCGCCTGCCGCACGACGTGCGGGTCTGGAAGGTCGCCGAGGCCCCCGAGGGCTTCAACGCGCGCTTCTCGGCGATCTGGCGCCGCTACGCCTACCGCGTGGGCGACCACCAGGGCGGCGTGGACCCGCTGCGCCGCGGGCACGTCCTGTGGCACCAGTGGCCCCTCGACGTGGACGCGATGAACGAGGCCGCCGCCCCGCTGCTGGGCGAGCACGACTTCGCCGCCTACTGCAAGAAGCGCGAGGGCGCCACGACGATCCGCACGCTCCAGCAGCTCAGCTGGGAGCGCGCCGAGGACGGCATCGTCACCGCGACCGTCCGCGCCGACGCCTTCTGCCACAACATGGTCCGCTCCCTGGTGGGCGCCCTGCTGCACGTCGGGGACGGCCACCGGCCCACCGACTGGCCCGGGAAGGTGCTGGCAGCCGCCGTACGGGACTCCTCGGTGCACGTGGTCAAGCCGCACGGGCTGACCCTGGAGGAGGTCGGCTACCCGGCCGACGAACTGCTGGCCGCCCGCAGCAAGGAAGCGCGCAACATGCGGACCCTGCCGGCCGCCGGCTGCTGCTGAGCCGCAGCGAAATCGTTTGGGCGGAACGCGCGCCGACCTGGACAATGCCCGGCATGGGACATCTCGAAGCCAGCCATCTGGAGTACTACCTTCCCGACGGGCGGGTCCTGCTCCCCGACGTCTCCTTCCGCGTGGGGGAGGGGGCGGTGGTCGCGCTGGTGGGGGCGAACGGGGCCGGCAAGACCACCCTGCTCAAGCTGATCTCCGGCGAGCTGCAGCCGCACGGGGGCGGCGTGTCCATCAGCGGCGGCCTCGGCGTGATGTCCCAGTTCGTGGGCTCCGTACGCGACGAGACGACCGTACGGGACCTGCTGGTCTCGGTGGCCCAGCCGCGGATCCGGGAGGCCGCGAAGGCCGTCGACCGCGCCGAGCACCTGATCATGACGGTGGACGACGAGGCCGCGCAGATGGCCTACGCCCAGGCCCTCAGTGACTGGGCCGACGTGCAGGGCTACGAGGCGGAGACCCTCTGGGACGTCTGCACGACGGCCGCGCTGGCCATCCCGTACGACTCCGCGCAGTTCCGCGAGGTGCGCACGCTCTCCGGCGGTGAGCAGAAGCGGCTGGTGCTGGAGGCGCTGCTGCGCGGGCCCGACGAGGTGCTGCTGCTCGACGAGCCGGACAACTACCTCGACGTCCCCGGCAAGCGGTGGCTGGAGGAGCAGCTGAGGGCGACCCGCAAGACGGTCCTCTTCGTCTCCCACGACCGGGAGCTGCTGACCCAGGCCGCCGAGAAGATCATCAGCCTGGAGGCGAGCCCGATGGGCTCCGACGTCTGGGTGCACGGCGCCGGCTTCGGCACCTACCACGAGGCCCGCAAGGAGCGCTTCGCCCGCTTCGAGGAGCTCAGGCGGCGCTGGGACGAGGAGCACGCCCGGCTGAAGGCCCTCGTGCTGCGGCTGCGCAACCAGGCCGCGATCAGCCCCGACATGGCCTCGCGGTACCACGCGATGCAGACCCGCTTCAAGAAGTTCGAGGAGGCCGGGCCGCCGCCGGAGCCGCCGCGCGAGCAGGACATCAAGATGCGGCTCAAGGGCGGCCGGACCGGCGTGCGCGCGCTGACCGTGGAGAACCTGGAGCTCACCGGGCTGATGAAGCCCTTCTCCCTGGAGGTCTTCTACGGGGAGCGGGTCGCGGTGCTCGGCTCGAACGGCTCCGGCAAGTCGCACTTCCTGCGGCTGCTGGCGGGCGAGGACGTCAAGCACACCGGTGACTGGAGGCTGGGCGCGCGCGTGGTTCCCGGCCACTTCGCGCAGACCCACGCCCACCCGGAGCTGTTCGGCCGCACCCTCGTCGACATCCTGTGGACGGAGGCGGCCAAGCCGCTGGGACAGGCCATGGGGGCCCTGCGCCGCTACGAGCTGGAGCGCCAGGCCGAGCAGCCCTTCGAGAAGCTCTCCGGCGGCCAGCAGGCGCGCTTCCAGATCCTGCTGCTGGAGCTGGCGGGCACCACGGCGCTGCTGCTGGACGAGCCCACGGACAACCTGGACCTGGAGTCCGCGGAGGCCCTCCAGGACGGCCTGGAGTCCTACGACGGGACCGTGCTGTGCGTGACGCACGACCGCTGGTTCGCGCGCACATTTGACCGTTACCTGGTCTTCGGTTCGGACGGTGTTGTGCGGGAGACTCAGGAGCCCGTCTGGGACGAACGCAGGGTCGAACGCAAGCGCTGAGCGGTGCTCGGCGGTGAGGGAGGGGCGTCGTGGGCCTGAGGCCTGGCATCTGGCTCATGAGGTGGGAGGCGGCGGCCCCTGGGAACCGGCTGGTCGCGTGGCTGCTGCGGCCGGCCCCCCGGTCCTGGCAGGTCCTCTCCCTGGCGGTGCTCCTCGGGATCTGCGTCTCCACGAGCCTGCGGGCGAACTGGGGCTCGGACAACGCCTTCGTCGTCAAGGCGGCGCAGACGCTGCTGGAGGGCGGGTCGCCGTACGAGGACAAGCGCTTCCTCTACCTGCCCAGCGCCGTGCTCATGGCGGTGCCGGAGGCGCTGGTGCCGCGGGGGGTGCTGCGCTGGATCCTGCCGGTCGGGATGGCGGGGCTGCTGGGCGTCGGCTGGCTGGCGGCCCTGCGGCTGTTCTCGGTGCCGCTGCGCTCGCGCTTCGCGGTCGGGGGCCTGGCCGTGCTCGCCCTCGCCTACAAGCCCTGGTCGAACCTGGTGCTGATCGGCAACTGGACGGCCGTCTCGGCGGCCGCGCTGCCCGTGGCGCTGCTGCTGGCGCACCGGCGCTCGTGGGGGAGGGCCGGGCTGGTGGTCGGGCTGGCCATCGCCTGCAAGCCGATGCTGGTGCCGATCGGGCTGCTGTTCCTGCTCGCCCGCCGGTGGCGGGGGCTGGCCGCGGCGGTACTGGTGCCGCTGGGGATCTCGCTGGCCGGGGCGCTGCTGATGCCGAGCCCGTCGCTGTTCTTCACCAAGACCCTGCCGTTCCTGCTCCAGGGGCAGGACGCGTACGCGCTGCCCTGGGACGCCTCGCCGATAGCGGTGCTGCCCCGTCTGGGGGTGCCGCAGCCGGTGGCGGTGCTGGTGGCCTTCGCCGGGGCCGCGGCCGGGCTGTGGGCGGCCTGGGCGCGGTGGCGGCGTACGGAGCAGGACGCCGACGCGGGTGAGCTGCGTCTCGTGGAGACGGCCTGCATGGTGATGCTCGCCGCATTCCTGGTCTCGCGGCCGTCCTTCGACCACTACCTGCTCGTGGTGCTCCCGCTGCTGCTGGCCTCGGCGGTACGGCCGGGCTCGATGCCCCGCTCGCCCTGGTTCTGGCTGGCGTTGACGCCCCAGCTGGCCCTGGTCCCGTGGCCCTCGGAGCTCGCCCACAAACGGCGCGCGTTCAAGGACTGCGCCACCCTGTGCGCGCTCGCGTATCTGCTGGCGCGTCGTGCGCTGCGCCCGGGTCGGGTTACTCTGGAGCCCGTAACAACTGCGGGGTCCCCATCCAGGACCGAACCGGAGTGCGCCGCGACGCCAGCAGCATCGGCATCGCGGACCGCGTTTTGACCCGTACGGGTCTGCTTGGGTATCCTGCTGGTTTGTTATGCGTATTGGCTTTCTCATTCTCACGTGAAAGGGCCTTACGCCGGTCCACCGGACCGATGACCAGCAGTTGGCCGTTCACACGGGTTGCGTCCCCGAAGTGAACGAGGGCTGTCGTGATCGTCCGTGGTGACCCTGTCAGGACCTTCCCGCCGGGCTTGCGCCCGTGGGATACCACCACTGAAGAAGCGAAGGCATACGCGTGCGTACGTTCAGCCCCAAGCCCGGCGACATCTCGCGCCAGTGGCTCGTCATCGACGCCCAGGACGTCGTCCTCGGCCGTCTGGCGACCCAGGCCGCTGCCCTCCTGAAGGGCAAGCACAAGCCGACCTATGCCCCTCACATGGACATGGGTGACTTCGTCGTCATCATCAACGCCGACAAGGTTCACCTGTCCGGCAACAAGGCCTCCCAGAAGATGGCCTACCGCCACTCCGGCTTCCCGGGTGGTCTGCGCGCCGTGCGTTACGACGACCTGCTGGCGAACAACCCGGAGAAGGCCGTCGAGAAGGCCGTCAAGGGCATGCTCCCCAAGAACACCCTGGGCCGTCAGATGCTCTCGAAGCTGAAGGTCTACTCGGGCGACCAGCACCCCCACGCTGCCCAGCAGCCGGTGCCGTTCGAGATCACCCAGGTCGCGCAGTAGTTCCGGCCACCCCCTAAGACGTAGAAAATTCTGAGGAGCATCGTGGCCGAGACCACCGCCGAGACGACCGTCGAAGAGTTCGAGGGCAACGTCGAGGAGTACACCAGCGAGTCTGAGGTCGTCGTCGAGGGCGACTACACCTCCGAGTCCCTTGCCGGTCGCTTCGGCGACCCCCAGCCGGCCGCCGGCCTGGGCCGTCGCAAGAACGCCATCGCCCGCGTCCGGATCGTTCCGGGCACCGGCAAGTGGAAGATCAACGGTCGCACCCTTGAGGACTACTTCCCCAACAAGGTGCACCAGCAGGAAGTCAACGAGCCCTTCAAGCTCCTCGAGCTTGACGGCCGCTACGACGTCATCGCCCGCATCTCGGGTGGCGGCGTCTCCGGCCAGGCCGGCGCCCTGCGCCTCGGTGTGGCCCGTGCGCTGAACGAGGCGGACGTGGACAACAACCGCCCGGCGCTGAAGAAGGCCGGCTTCCTCTCCCGCGACGACCGTGCGGTCGAGCGCAAGAAGGCCGGTCTCAAGAAGGCCCGTAAGGCTCCGCAGTACAGCAAGCGTTAATCTGCGCCTGCTGTTCTGCAACGAAACCGCCCCGGCAGCACTCTCTGTGCTGCCGGGGCGGTTCGTTTACCGCCACAAGCGGCAAATACCTGACACAAGCGGTCATACGCGAAGCGCAAACTCGGGAGGACAACAGTGGGACGACTCTTCGGGACGGACGGTGTACGCGGCGTCGCCAACGCGGATCTGACGGCGGAGCTCGCGCTCGGCCTCTCCGTGGCGGCTGCCCACGTACTCGCCGAGGCGGGCACCTTCGAAGGCCACCGGGCGACCGCGGTGGTCGGCCGGGACCCCCGGGCCTCCGGCGAATTCCTGGAGGCGGCCGTCGTGGCCGGCCTGGCGAGCGCGGGCGTGGACGTCCTGCGCGTCGGTGTGCTGCCCACCCCGGCGGTGGCGTATCTCACCGGTGCGCTGGGTGCCGACCTCGGCGTGATGCTCTCCGCCAGCCACAACGCGATGCCCGACAACGGCATCAAGTTCTTCGCCCGCGGCGGCCACAAGCTCGCCGACGAGCTGGAGGACCGCATCGAGTCCGTCTACGAGGAGCACCGCACCGGTGCCCCCTGGGACCGGCCCACCGGTTCCGGCGTCGGCCGCGTCTCGGACTACACCGAGGGCTTCGAGAAGTACGTCTCCCACCTCATCGGCGTCCTCCCGAACCGTCTCGACGGCCTGAAGATCGTCCTCGACGAGGCGCACGGCGCGGCGGCCTACGTCTCGCCCGAGGCGTTCGCCCGGGCCGGCGCGGAGATCGTCACGATCGGCGCCGAGCCGGACGGCCTCAACATCAACGACGGCTGCGGCTCCACCCACCTCGGCCTGCTCAAGGCGGCCGTGGTCGAGCACGGCGCCGACTTCGGCATCGCGCACGACGGCGACGCGGACCGCTGCCTGGCCGTCGACGGCACCGGCGCCGAGGTCGACGGCGACCAGATCCTCGCCGTGCTGGCGCTCGCCATGCGCGAGGCCGGCCAGCTGCGCGAGAACACCGTGGTCGGCACCGTCATGTCCAACCTGGGCTTCAAGCTGGCCATGGAGGGCGAGGGCATCCAGGTCGTGCAGACCGGCGTCGGCGACCGGTACGTACTGGAGTCGATGAAGGAGCACGGCTACGCGCTCGGCGGCGAGCAGTCCGGCCACGTGATCATCCTCGACCACGCCACCACCGGCGACGGCACGCTGACCGGCCTGCTGCTCGCGGCGCGGGTCGCGGCTACGGGCAAGTCCCTCGCCGAGCTGGCGGGCGTCATGCAGCGGCTGCCGCAGGTCCTGATCAACGTCCCCGACGTGGACAAGTCCCGGGTCTCCACCTCCGCCGAGCTGGCGGCCGCGGTGGCCGACGCCGAGCGCGAGCTGGGCACCTCCGGCCGCGTGCTGCTGCGCCCCTCCGGCACCGAGCCGCTGGTACGGGTGATGGTCGAGGCCGCCGACATCGAGCAGGCCCGCGCCGTCGCCGGCCGGCTCGCGGACGTCGTGAAGTCGGCGCTCGGCTAGCAGGTCCCCGCCCCTAGAGGGCGCCCTCGCCAGGCCTGTGTGGCGCACCCGGTTTCCGGATCATCCGGTTCTGCTGGGTGCGCCACAGCAGTTTCCAGGCGATGAGGGTGAGCGTCCCCGACAGGATGATGCCGCCCAGGTTGAGCGCCAGCTGGATGCCGGAGCCCCACATCTGGCCGAGGTCGCCGTAGCCCAGGGCCACGGCGGCGTTGGCGGCCGCCGGGACGGTGGTCACCGAGATCGCCACGCCGACCAGGGCGCCGGCCTTCGCGGACGTCAGCGAGAGCATGCCGGCCACGCCCGCGAGCAGCGCCACGACGAAGGAGAACGGGTCGGGCTGCCAGATGAAGCTGGTGTTCGGCCGCTCGTTCTCCAGCAGGTGCTCGTGGAAGAGGCCCAGCCCGTCCATGGCCAGGCTGAAGACCGTCGTCGCGACGATCGCCGCCGTGAAACCGACCGCCAGCGCGATGAACGAGCGCCAGGCGAGGCGCGGCCTGCGCTGCACCAGACCGGTGCAGATCCCGGCGAGCGGGCCGAACTCGGGGCCGACCGCCATCGCGCCCACGATCAGCACGGCGTTGTCGAGTACGACACCGCACGCCGCGATCATCGTCGCCAGGATCATGAAGGCGGCGTAGGTGATGGTGAGGGTGGACTCCTCGTGGGTGGACTCCGCGAGCTGTTCCCAGACCACCGCGTCGGCGGCCTCGCCGGGAGCCTCCTCCTCCGCCCGGTCGGCGCGTGTGGAGATCGACAGGTCGATGTTCTCGACGGCGATCGAGCCGGCCTTGTCGATGCCGAGGGCGCGCATCTCCTGGAGCAGTTCGTCGGCCGACTCGCGGGCGACGTCGCACAGCACGAGGTCGCCCTCGGGGTCGCGGGCGGCGCCGGCCAGGACGACCAGATGGGTGGTGCCGACCGTCCGGCCGATCAGCTCCACCACCTGGTCGGTGAGGTGGTGCGGGGTGATCATCCGCAGATGCAGCATGCCCGCACCCTAACGACTACAGCTTGCGCAGGCTCAGCTTCTGCACCTTGTGGTCCGGCCCCTTGCGGACGACGAGGGTGGCCCGGCCGCGGGTGGGGGCGACGTTCTCCAGCAGGTTGGGCCGGTTGATCGTCCGCCACGTGGTCTGCGCGTACTCCATGGCCTCCTCCTCGGAGACCTGCGTGTACTTGCGGAAGTACGAGAACGGGTTCTGGAAGGCGGTCTCGCGCAGCTTCCGGAAGCGGTTGAGGTACCAGCGCTCGATGTCCTCCGGGCGGGCGTCCACGTACACGCTGAAGTCGAAGTAGTCGGCGAGGGCGACGCGGGTCCTGCCGTCGGTGCCGGGGAGCGCCGGCTGGAGCACGTTGAGGCCCTCGACGATGAGGATGTCCGGGCGGCGTACGACGAGCTCCTCGCCCGGCACGATGTCGTAGATCAGGTGCGAGTAGACCGGGGCCCGCACCTCGTCCTTGCCCGCCTTGATGTCGGCGACGAAGCGGGTGAGCGCGCGGCGGTCGTAGGACTCGGGGAAGCCCTTGCGGGAGGTGAGCCCGCGCCGCTGGAGCTCCTTCATCGGGTACAGGAACCCGTCGGTGGTGACCAGCTCCACGCGGGGGTGCTCGGGCCAGCGGGCGAGCAGCGCCTGGAGCAGGCGCGCCACGGTGGACTTGCCGACGGCGACCGAGCCGGCGACCCCTATGACGAAGGGGGTGCCGGCCTGCGAACCGTGGCCGTTGCCGGCGTCGCCGAGGAAGGTGTTGAGGGTCCCGCGGAGGTTGCTGGTGGCGCCGACGTAGAGGTTCAGCAGGCGCGACAGCGGCAGGTACACGTCGCGGACCTCGTCGAGGTCGATGACGTCGCCGAGGCCGCGCAGGCGTTCCACCTCTTCGGCGGTCAGCGGCAGCGGCGTCCGCTCGCGCAGGGCGCTCCACTCGGCCCGGGTGAGGTCGAGGTACGGCGAGGACTCGGCGCCGCGGCGGTGCGCGGTCCGCGGGGGCTGCCCGTCCCGGCCGGTGTGCTCCGTTGCACCCTCGGGCGTGTTGCTTCGTGGCGGCGAAGTGATCACACCGCCATTGTCGGGGCTGGGGGACGGTTGTGGGTCGTGGGGTCGGTCACGTGACCAAAGGGAGGCGCGGCCGCGCGGTCTCGATTCGGGGATCGCGCGGTCTCGCCCCGGTCACGATCGGCCTCGAACGGCGCGTTCGGGCGGGTCGCTGTCGGTGGGGGCACGTACCTTTGATCACCGTGGCTCCGGTGAGCCCCTGGGGAGGGGGCGCCGTGCGAGCCGTATCGACCGTCATCGCAACACCCTGTGGGGGAGATCTTCCGTGCGCAGCACCCTGGTCCGCCGTTCCGTCATCGCCGCCTCCGCCGTCTCGCTGGCGCTGCTGGCCACCGCCTGCGGTACCGACAAGGCCGACACCAAGGCCGACGCCAAGCCGTCGGCCCCCGCCTCCTCGCAGGCCCCGGCCGCTCCCGCCGTCAAGGGCAAGACGGATGCCGAGGCCACGGCCCTGGTCGTCACCCAGGCCGATCTGCCGGACCAGATCGTCTCCGCCGAGGGCGCGGCGAAGGCCGCCACCGAATCGGCCGGGGCCACGGTCGACAAGGCCGAGTGCAAGCCGCTGATGCAGGCCCAGTCGGGCCAGAAGGTGGGCACCGCGACCGGTATCGGCCGTACGACGACCAAGGCCAAGCCGAAGGAGGCGGCCGCCGACGCCTCGCCCGAGGACAAGCTGAAGGCGGGCCTGGAGGCGCTCGGCGCCACCCAGACGCTGGTCAGCGTCGGCTCGTACGACGCGAAGGGCGCCGAGGAGGCGTTCGCCGCCCTCAAGACGGCTGCCGCAGCCTGCTCCGGCGGCTACACGGTCACCGAGGGCGGCGAGAAGGTGAAGTACCTCGACGTCAAGCCGGGTGCCGCTGTCACGGCCGGAGACGAGGCCGCGGCCTTCACCCTGACCATGGACCTGGACGACGGCGAGAAGTCCGCCAACCACTTCGTCATCGTGCGCAAGGGCAACGCGCTGGCCACCTTCTACGCCTTCGGCGTGACGGCGGAGCAGCCCAAGACCGTGATCGACGCACAGGTCAAGAAGCTCGGCTGAGTCCGGCCGTAGAACAGACCGTCAACCCCGCTCCGGCATCCCCGCCGGGGCGGGGTTTTCGGCGTGTTCAGGTACGGGGCAGACGGCCGGCCACGGCGTACGCTGCGCCCTATGTGCGGAATTGTGGGTTACGTGGGAGCGCAGTCTGCGCTCGATGTGGTCATCGCCGGACTCAAGCGACTGGAATACCGCGGCTACGACTCGGCCGGGGTCGCCGTGCTCGCGGACGGCAGCCTGGCCGCCGCCAAGAAGGCAGGCAAGCTCGTCAATCTGGAGAAGGAACTGGTCGCGCACCCGCTGCCGGCCGGTTCCACGGGACTCGGGCACACCCGGTGGGCGACCCACGGCGGGCCCACCGACGTCAACGCCCACCCCCACCTCGACAATTCGGGGCGCGTGGCCGTCGTCCACAACGGCATCATCGAGAACTTCGCCGAGCTGCGGGCCGAACTCGCCGAGCGCGGACACCGGCTGGAGTCCGAGACCGACACCGAGGTGGTCGCGCACCTGCTGGCCGAGCAGTTCTCGGCCACCGGCGACCTCGCGGAGGCCATGCGGCAGGTGTGCCGGTGCCTCCAGGGCGCCTTCACCCTGGTGGCCGTGCACGCCGACGAACCGGACGTGGTGGTCGGCGCGCGCCGCAACTCCCCCCTGGTGGTGGGCGTCGGCGAGGGCGAGAACTTCCTCGCCTCGGACGTCGCCGCGTTCATCGCCCACACCCGGTCCGCGATCGAGCTGGGGCAGGACCAGGTCGTCGAGCTGCGCCGCGAAGGGGTCACGGTGACCAACTTCGACGGCTCGGTCGCCTCCGTGCGGGCGTACCACGTGGACTGGGACGCCTCCGCGGCCGAGAAGGGGGGATACGACTACTTCATGCTCAAGGAGATCGCCGAGCAGCCGAAGGCCGTCGCCGACACCCTCCTGGGCCGGATCGACGCGAACGGCTCGCTGAGCCTGGACGAGGTGCGCATCCCCGTCTCGGTCCTCAGGGAGGTCGACAAGGTCGTGATCGTGGCCTGCGGCACGGCCTACCACGCGGGCATGATCGCGAAGCTGGCCATCGAGCACTGGACCCGCATCCCCTGCGAGACGGAGCTGGCGAGCGAGTTCCGCTACCGCGACCCGATCCTCGACCAGCGGACGCTGGTCGTCGCGATCTCGCAGTCCGGCGAGACCATGGACACCCTGATGGCGCTGCGCCACGCACGCGAGCAGGGCGCCAAGGTGCTGGCCATCTGCAACACGAACGGCTCGACCATCCCGCGCGAATCGGACGCCGTGCTCTACACGCACGCCGGCCCCGAGGTCGCCGTCGCCTCCACCAAGGCCTTCCTGACCCAGCTCGTGGCCTGCTACCTGGTCGCGCTGTACCTGGGGCAGGTCCGCGGCACCAAGTGGGGCGACGAGATCGACGCGGTGATCCGCGAACTGTCGGACATCGCCGCCGCCGTGGACATCGTCCTGGAGACCATGGAGCCGGTACGGGAACTCGCCCGGTCCCTCGCCGACAAGAACACCGTGCTCTTCCTCGGACGGCACGTGGGTTACCCGGTGGCGCTGGAGGGCGCGCTCAAGCTCAAGGAGCTGGCGTACATGCACGCCGAGGGCTTCGCGGCGGGCGAGCTCAAGCACGGGCCGATCGCGCTCATCGAGAAGGACCTGCCGGTCGTCGTGGTCGTCCCCTCGCCGCGCGGCCGCTCGGTGCTCCACGACAAGATCGTGTCGAACATCCAGGAGATCCGGGCCCGCGGGGCGCGGACCATCGTGATCGCGGAGGAGGGCGACGAGGCCGTCGTCCCGTACGCGGACCACCTGGTCCGCATCCCGGCGACGCCGACGCTGCTGCAGCCGCTGGTGGCGACGGTGCCCCTGCAGGTGTTCGCCTGCGAACTGGCCACGGCCCGCGGCAACGAGGTGGACCAGCCGCGTAACCTCGCAAAGTCCGTGACCGTGGAGTAGTCGGGTAGTGGGGTGGCCTCGTGATTGTCGGCGTCGGGATCGATGTGGCGGAGATCGAACGCTTCGGGGCGGCGCTGGAGCGCACACCGGGCCTGGCCGGGCGGCTGTTCGTCGAGGCCGAGCTGATGCTGCCGAGCGGCGAGCGGCGCGGGACCGCCTCGCTCGCCGCGCGGTTCGCCGCCAAGGAGGCGCTGGCCAAGGCGCTCGGCGCGCCCGCCGGCCTGCTGTGGACCGACGCCGAGGTCTACGTGGAGGACAGCGGGCGGCCGCGGCTGCGGGTCTCGGGGACGGTGCAGGCGCGGGCGCTGGAGCTGGGCGTCAGGTCCTGGCACATCTCGCTCAGCCACGACGCCGGTGTGGCCTCCGCGGTGGTGATCGCGGAGGGTTGACCCCATGCGTACTGCTTACAGCGTGGAGACCGTACGGGCCGCCGAGCGGGAGCTGATGGCCCGGCTGCCGGAAGGCGCCCTGATGCTGCGCGCGGCGGCCGGGCTGGCCGCCGTGTGCGCGGGCCTGCTGACGCGGCGGCGCGGCCGGGTCTACGGGGCGCGCGTCGTGCTGCTCGTCGGACCGGGCGACAACGGCGGCGACGCCCTGTACGCCGGCGCACGGCTGGCGCGCCGCGGAGCCGGGGTGACGGCCGTGCCGATGGACCCCGAGCGGATGCACCCGGGCGGACTGGCCGCACTGCGGGCCGCCGGCGGACGGGTGGCGCGGGCGGTACCGCAGCGGGCCGACCTGGTGGTGGACGGACTGCTCGGGATCGGCGGGCGGGGCGGGCTGCGGCCCGCGGGCGCCGCGCTGGCGGAGCGGATCCCGCCGGGGGTCCCCGTGGTCGCCGTGGACCTGCCCAGCGGGGTGGACGCCGACACCGGGGAGGTGGCGGGACCGGCCGTCACCGCCGACGTGACGGTGACCTTCGGCGCGTACAAACCGGGTCTGCTGATCGACCCCGGAGCCTCCCGCGCGGGCGCGCTGCACCTCGTGGACATCGGCCTGGAGCTGCCGGAGCCCGAGGTCGAGGCCCTCCAGCACGCCGACGTGGCCGGGCTGCTGCCGGAGCCGACGGCGTCCAGCGACAAGTACCGGCGCGGCGTCGTCGGGATCGTCGCCGGCTCCGCGCAGTACCCGGGGGCGGCGGTGCTGGCCGTCGCCGGAGCCCTCCGCGGCGGCGCCGGCGCGGTGCGCTACGTCGGCCCGGCGGCGGACTCCGTCCTCGCGCGCTACCCCGAGACGCTGATCGGGCCCGGACGGGTACAGGCCTGGGTGGTCGGCCCGGGCCTGGGCGAGGGACGCGCCGGCGAGGTCGCGGACCTGCTCGCGGGCGACACGGCGGTACTGGTCGACGCGGACGGACTGCGCGGCCTGGACCCGGCGGTGCTGCGCGCCCGGACGGCCCCGACCCTGCTGACCCCGCACGCGGGGGAGGCGGCGGCGCTGCTCGGGGTGGCGCGGGAGTCGGTGGAGGCGGGCCGGCTGGCGGCCGTACGGCGGCTCGCGGAGCGGTACGGGGCGACCGTCCTGCTGAAGGGGTCGACGACGCTGGTCGCCTCCGCCGGCGGCCGGCCCGTCCGGGTGAACCCGACGGGAACGCCGTGGCTCGCCACCGCCGGCAGCGGGGACGTGCTGTCCGGACTGGCCGGGTCCCTCCTGGCGGGCGGGCTGCCCGGCGCGGACGCCGGCGCGGTGGGCGCGTACCTCCACGGCCTGGCGGCCCGTCGCACCGGCGGCCCCCTGCTGGCCCACCAGGTGGCCGAAGCCCTCCCTGCGGCCTGGCGCGACACCCGGGCCTGACCTGCGCGGCCCCGCCCCGCACCCCGGCGCAGACTCCCGTCCCGCACTCCGCGGGGGAGGAATTGTCCGCCTCTTCGGCCGCCCGCACCAGTGCCGGGCGGGGATTCTGAGAGACTGGGGCCGATGAACGAGACACCGACGCGCGTGTACGCCGAGATCGATCTTGACGCCGTACGGGAGAACGTGCGCGCACTGCGCGAGCGGGCGCCCCGGGCCGAGTTGATGGCCGTCGTCAAGGCGAACGCCTACGGGCACGGGGCAGTGGAGTGCGCCAGGGCCGCCCAGGAGGCCGGTGCCGCCTGGCTGGGGACCGCCACCCCCGACGAGGCCCTCGCGCTGCGCGCCGCCGGGATCGAAGGCCCGATCATGTGCTGGCTGTGGACCCCCGGCGGGCCCTGGCGGGAGGCCGTCGAGGCCGACCTGGACGTCTCCGTCAGCGGAATGTGGGCCCTCGACGAGGTCCGCGAGGCCGCCCGCGCGGCCGGCCGCACCGCCCGCATCCAGCTCAAGGCCGACACCGGCCTCGGCCGCAACGGCTGCCAGCCCGCCGACTGGGAGGCCCTGGTCGGGGCGGCCGTCGCCGCCCAGGCCGAGGGCACCGTCAAGGTCACCGGCCTCTGGTCGCACTTCGCCTGCGCCGACGAGCCCGGCCATCCCTCGATCAGGCTCCAGCTCGACGCCTTCCGCGAGATGCTCGCCTACGCCGAGAAGGAGGGCGTCGAGCCCGAGGTCCGGCACATCGCCAACTCGCCCGCCACTCTCACCCTGCCCGAGTCCCACTACGACCTGGTGCGCTGCGGGCTGGCCGTCTACGGGGTTTCGCCGGCGCCCGAACTCGGCACCCCGGCCCAGCTGGGCCTGCGGCCCGCGATGACCCTCAAGGCCTCCCTCGCGCTGGTCAAGACCGTCCCCGCCGGGCACGGGGTGAGCTACGGCCACCACTACGTCACCAGCGGCGAGACCAGCCTCGCACTGGTCCCCGCCGGCTACGCCGACGGCATCCCGCGCCACGCCTCGGGGGCCGGCCCGGTGCTGGTCGGCGGCAAGGTCCGCCACGTCGCCGGACGCGTCGCCATGGACCAGTTCGTGGTCGACCTGGGCGAGGACCGGGCCAGCGCCGGCGACGAGGTCGTCATCTTCGGCGACGCGGAACGCGGTGAACCCTCCGCCGAGGACTGGGCACAAGCGGCGCACACGATCGCGTATGAGATCGTCACCCGTATCGGTGGACGCGTGCCCCGGGTGTACCTGGGCGGCTGAGCGGAGTGAGGGCGGCGGCGTGAGCGAGAACTGGCGCAGGGCCGGCTGGGCCGGGGCCGCCATCGGCGTGATAGCCGCAGGCGCGGCGGCCGGTGTCGCGGTCGAGCGGATCACCGTCGGCCGCGGCATGCGCAGGAAGGCCCGCCTGGCTCTCGACGCCGCCGGGGACTACGGCTCCCTGCGCGGCACCGAGGGCACCTGCCGGGCCGAGGACGCCACCGAGCTCTACTACGAGGTCGACGAGCTCCCCGAGGAGGGCAAGCGGCGACGGCTGCGGCGCAAGGCCGAAGCCCCGGCCACCGTCGTCTTCTGCCACGGCTACTGCCTCGCCCAGGACTCCTGGCACTTCCAGCGCGCGGCCCTGCGCGGAGTGGTCCGCGCCGTCTACTGGGACCAGCGCAGCCACGGGCGCAGCGCACGCGGCCTGGCCCAGGCGGACGGCGAACCGCTCACCATGGAGCAGCTCGGCCGGGACCTGAAGGCCGTCATCGACGCCGCCGCCCCCGAGGGCCCGCTGATCCTCGTGGGTCACTCGATGGGCGGAATGACCATCATGGGATTCGCCGAGCAGTACCCGGACCTCGTGCGCGACCGCGTCGTCGGCGTGGCCCTGGTCGGGACCTCCAGCGGCCGCCTGGACGAGGTGACGTACGGGCTGCCCGCCGCCGGCATGGGCGCCGTGCGCCGGATCCTGCCGGGCGTGCTGAAGGCGCTCGGATCACAGGTGGAACTGGTCGAGAAGGGCCGGCGGGCCACCGCGGACCTCTTCGCCGGGATGATCAAGATGTATTCCTTCGGGTCCAGGGACGTGGACCCGGGGGTCGCGCGCTTCGCGGAGCGGCTCATCGAGGCCACCCCCATCGACGTCGTCGCGGAGTTCTACCCGGCCTTCCAGACCCACGACAAGACCGCGGCGCTGCAGCAGTTCGCCGGCATCCCGGTCACCGTCGTCGCCGGCGACAGGGACATGATCACCCCGCCGGGGCACAGCCTGGCCATCAAGGACGTGCTGCCCGCCGCCGAGCTCGTGGTCCTGGAGTCCACCGGGCACCTGATGATGCTGGAGCGCCCCGAGACCGTGACGCGGCTGCTGACCGAGCTGCTGGCCCGCACCGGCGCGGTGCCGGTCCCGGTAGCGACTAACGTTGGCGCGCATGGAAGAAGTACCGCTGGAAGCACAGCGCGGCCAGGCACCGGAAGCTGAGTCCGGGCACGGCACGCAGACCCGGATCACCGTCGACTCGCCCCGGGCGATGCAGGAGTTGGGCCGCCGGATCGCCGGTCTGCTGCGCCCGGGCGACCTCGTCCTGCTGACCGGTGAGCTGGGCGCGGGCAAGACCACCCTGACCCGGGGCCTCGGCGAGGGGCTGGGCGTGCGCGGGGCCGTGACCTCGCCGACCTTCGTGATCGCCCGGGTGCACCCCTCGCTGACCGGCGGGCCGGCGCTGGTGCACGTGGACGCGTACCGCCTGGGCGGCGGGCTGGACGAGATGGAGGACCTGGACCTCGACGTCTCGCTGCCCGAGTCCGTGGTCGTCGTGGAGTGGGGCGACGGCAAGGTCGAGGAGCTCTCCGACGACAGGCTGCACGTGGTGATCGCGCGGGCCGTCGGCCACGAGGAGGTCCTGGACGACGTCCGCGAGGTCTCGGTGCGCGGGGTCGGGGCGCGCTGGGACGCCGGAGCGGGGCTGGAGGCCCTGGCCGGAGCGCTCTCGGAGTAGACGCACCCGCAACGCACGCCCGGCACACCCACAACGTGCCGACAACTCGTCGGCAAGATATTGCGCTGGCGGCGGCCCTCGTGGTGACATGGTACCGAGAGTTTCTTAGGTATGCCTAAGTACGGCGTCCCGGGGTCCAGGAGGCAGCCATGTCGGCACCAGCAGGAGCACAGCGCCACCCCCGCCCGTCCGCTGTCCCCATGCACGCGCTGCTGGCCGCCGGCATGGCCGCCAACGCCGTCTCGACGCCGCCCTCGCGCGAGGAACGCCTGCCGCGCGGGGGCGAGCCGGAGGCCGGCGTACGCGAACAGGCCGCTCCGGAGTCCGAAGCGGCCTGAAAGGGCCCGAGCGGGGCCGTGGGGCCCGTCCCGGGCGTCACGGCCCGGGGTGTCGCCCCGTGAGCCGGTCACCCGTACGGGTGAAGGAAGCGCGTCCCGTCAGGGAACGACGACGACCTTGGAACTGATCGTCGCGAAGGCCCACATCGCGTCGCCGTCGGCACGCGTCATACGGATGCCGCCGGTCTTCTTGTTCGGGTCGGGCTCCGGGGTCGAGCCGTCCACACGGGCGCTGAAACCGACCGCCACGCCCTCCTGGGTGGCGAACCGGACCACGTGCTCGATCGGCACCCCGTCCGAGCCCGTGACCGAGCCCGAGCGCGAACCGACGAGGTAGGTGCCCGGCTTCGGGTGCACCGTGCTCGGCATCACCGTGAACGACCTCGGCTGCTGCGGCTGCTGCGCGGCGTCCCCCACCAGCCACACCCGCTTCTGCCCCACCGAGTACACGACGCGCACACCGGTGCCGGAACCTTCCGGCACGGGCACCGGCTTCGCGGGGTCCTGCTTGCCCGCGGCCGCCGGGCTCGCCGCCGGCGCCGGCTCCTGCGCGGCCGCCTGCGGGGGATGCGCCGGCGCGGTCGCGGAGGCCTGGTAGCCGAGGAAGCCGACGGCTGCGATCGCCGCGGCGGTGAGCCCGGCCACGATTCCCGAGCTGCTGCGTGCCACCTTGCTCCACCTCTCCGCGCTGACGTGATCCCCGGTGATCCCTCGGCGATCCCTCGATGATCCCTCGGTCGAAAGGTAGCAGCCGCCCCGCTCCACGACGGGGCGCAAGGGGTCCGGCCGCCGGAGTCGTAGGCTGTTCGCGTGCTCTTGCTTGCTCTGGATACCGCCACGCCCGCCGTCACCGTCGCCCTGCACGACGGCGAGTCCGTCCTCGCCGAGTCCGGCCAGGTCGACGCCCGCCGCCACGGGGAGCTGCTGATCCCCTCCGTGGACCGCGTCCTCGCCGAGGCGGGCCTGAAGCTCGACGCCGTCACCGGCATCGTCGTCGGCGTCGGACCCGGCCCCTACACCGGACTGCGCGTCGGCCTCGTCACCGCCTCCACCTTCGCCGCCGTACTGGGCGTGCCCGTCCACGGCCTGTGCACGCTCGACGGACTCGCGTACGCCGCGGGCACCGCCGGGATCGAGGGCCCCTTCACCGTCGCCACCGACGCGCGGCGCAAGGAGGTCTACTGGGCGCGCTACGAGGACCCGCGCACGCGCGTCGGCGAGCCCTCCGTGGACCGCCCCGCCGACATCGCCGAGCAGGTCGCCGGCCTGCCCGCGGTCGGCCAGGGCGCACACCTGTACCCCGAGGTGTTCCCGGACGCACGGGGCCCCGAGCACCAGTCGGCCGCCGCACTGGCCTCCCTCGCGGCCGAACGGCTCGCCGCGGGCGCGGAGTTCCTCCCCCCGACCCCGCTCTACCTGCGCCGCCCCGACGCCCAGGTGCCCAAGAACTACAAGGTGGTCACCCCGCAGTGACCGCGGCCGAGACGGTTCTGCGCGAGATGCGCTGGTGGGACATCGCACCGGTGCTGGAACTGGAGCACGACCTCTTCCCGGAGGACGCCTGGTCCGCCGGGATGTTCTGGTCCGAACTGGCCCACGCGCGCGGCCCGCAGGCCACCCGCCGCTACGTCGTCGCCGAGACGCCCGACGGCCGCCTCGTCGGCTACGCCGGACTGGCCGCCGCCGGCGACCTGGCCGACGTACAGACCATCGCGGCCGCCCGCGACCAGTGGGGGACCGGGCTCGGCGCCCGGCTCCTGACCGACCTGCTGCGCGCCGCCACCGCGTTCGAATGCGCCGAGGTGCTGCTGGAGGTGCGCGTGGACAACACGCGCGCCCAGAAGCTCTACGAGCGCTTCGGCTTCGAGCCCATCGGCTTCCGGCGCGGCTACTACCAGCCGGGCAACGTCGACGCGCTCGTCATGCGCCTGACCGACCCCGCACAAGCACGAACTGAGAGCAGTGAGAGCAATGGCTGACGAACCGCTCGTCCTCGGCATCGAGACGTCCTGCGACGAGACCGGCGTCGGCGTCGTCCGCGGCACCACCCTCCTCGCGGACGCGATCGCGTCGAGCGTCGACGAGCACGCCCGCTTCGGCGGCGTCGTGCCCGAGGTGGCCTCGCGGGCCCACCTGGAGGCGATGGTCCCCACCATCGAACGCGCCCTGAAGGAGGCCGGCGTCAGCGCCCGCGACCTCGACGGCATCGCGGTCACGGCCGGCCCCGGCCTCGCCGGGGCGCTGCTGGTGGGCACCTCCGCCGCCAAGGCCTACGCCTACGCCCTGGGCAAGCCCCTCTACGGCGTCAACCACCTGGCCTCGCACATCTGCGTCGACCAGCTGGAGCACGGCCCGCTGCCCGAGCCGACCATGGCGCTCCTGGTGTCCGGCGGGCACTCCTCGCTGCTGCTGGCCCCCGACATCACCTCCGACGTACGGCCGCTCGGCGCGACCATCGACGACGCCGCGGGCGAGGCCTTCGACAAGATCGCGCGCGTGCTCCAGCTGGGCTTCCCCGGCGGCCCGGTCATCGACCGGCTCGCGAAGGAGGGCGACCCCAAGGCGATCAACTTCCCGCGCGGCCTGACGGGCTCGCGCGACCCCGCGTACGACTTCTCCTTCTCCGGCCTGAAGACGGCCGTCGCCCGCTGGATCGAGGCGAAGCGGAACGCGGGCGAGGAGGTGCCGGTGCGCGACGTGGCCGCGTCCTTCCAGGAGGCCGTGGTGGACGTCCTGACGCGCAAGGCGATCCGGGCGTGCAAGGACGAGGGCGTCGACCACCTGATGATCGGCGGCGGCGTGGCGGCCAACTCCCGGCTGCGCTCGCTCGCCCAGGAGCGCTGCGACGCCGCGGGCATCACCCTGCGCGTGCCGCGGCCCAAGCTGTGCACGGACAACGGGGCGATGGTGGCCGCGCTCGGCGCCGAGATGGTCAAGCGGAACCGCCCGGCCTCGGACTGGGACCTGTCGGCGGACTCCTCGCTGCCGGTCACGGACCCGCACGTGCCGGGGACGTCCCACACGCACGGCCGCGCGCACGGGAACGGCCACACGCACGGTCACGGGCACGACCACGACCACGTGCACGAGCTGAGCAAGGACAACCTCTACTCGTGAGCACCGTCGCGCTGATGTGGGAGGCCCGGGCCGCCGACGGCCGGGGCAACGAGCTGCTGGAGTGGGCCCGCGCCCAGGTCCTCGCCCGGGACCCGGTACGCCGCGAGGTGTTCCGGGCCCCGCAGGACCGGGTCCTGGTCATCACCTGGTGGGAGGCGGCCGAGGGAGTCGCGGCGGACCTCCCCGAGCTGCCCGAGCCCGCCGCCGACCTGATCACGCGCGCGGTGCACCGCTGGCGGTTCGAGTCGGTGGAGGTCGACGGGGGCTAGCTCCTCACCGGCCGGGCGTCGCCGCAGGCGGTACGGTCGGCGCGGGTGCGCCGATCAGCATCGAGGGGGCGCCCGCCACCCGGGTCAGGAAGACGGTCGCCGAGTTCGGGCCCTGCGGCTTGACCTTCTTGCGCAGCTCCTCGGGCTCGATCGCCGAACCGCGCTTCTTCACGGTCAGGATCCCGACCCCGCGCTCGCGCAGCAGGGCCTTCAGCTTCTTCAGGCCGAAGGGCAGCACGTCGGTGATCTCGTACGCGGTCGCGTACGGCGTCGCCCGCAGCTCGTCCGCGGTGATGTAGGCGATGGTCGGGTCGATGAGCCGGCCGTCCAGCCGCTCGGCGACCTCGGCGACCAGATGGGCCCGGATCACGGCGCCGTCCGGCTCGTACAGCCAGCGGCCCACCGGCCCGGCCTCCGGGTCCGGCAGCGGATCGGCGGTGTGCAGCTCGCGCGGCCCGGGGAGCAGGGTGGCGCGCACGGTCCCGGGGGCGGTGCCGAACCAGAGCACGGCCTCCTTGACGTCCCCCTGGTCGGAGATCCACTCGGCCTCGGCCTCCGCCGGGACCGCCTCGTGCGGGATCCCGGGTGCGATCTTGATGGCCGCGTACTTCGCCGCACGGGCCGTCGCCACGGCCCACGACAGCGGCGGCGAGTAGGACTCCGGGTCGAAGATCCGCCCGCGGCCCCCGCGCCGGGCCGGGTCGATGAAGACCGCGTCGTAGCCCGAGGTGTCCACCTCCGTCACGTCCGCCTCCCGGACCTCGATCAGGTCCGCGAGACCCAGCGCCTCGGCGTTGGCGCGTGCGACGGCGGCCGTCAGCGGGTCGTGGTCCACCGCGAGCACCCGGATGCCGAGCCGGGCCAGGGCGAGCGCGTCCCCGCCGATGCCGCAGCACAGGTCCGCCAGGCTGCGCACGCCGAGGGCCGCGAGCCGTTCCGCCCGGTAGGAGGCCACGGACGCGCGGGTGGCCATCTCGCCGCCGCCGGGGGTGAAGTACATCCGGAAGGCGTCCTCGACCCCGAACTTAGCCACCGCGCGCTGTCGCAGCCGGGCCTGCCCGAGGGCCGCGGAGACCAGCCCGGCGGGGTGCTCGCGGCGCAGCCGGGTGGCGACGGCCAGCTCGTGGGCGGGGTCGTAGTCGCGGAGCGAGTCGAGGAGGGCACGGCCCTCGGGGGTGAGGAGCGCGGCGAAGTCTTCGGGGGTCACGGGTCCATTGTCGGCGACGGGGTGTGTGGGCCGGTCGGAGGAACGTCGCGGCCCGGTGCGCGGTGTCGTCCCGGAAGCCCGCGTGTCGGATGCCAGGATGCGCTGCTATGCAGCTAGTCGGACAAAGGGAAGATAAGACGCAACTGGGTCACCGGCGTGCGGCGGGTCCGCGCCGCCGGTTCGGGGTGGCCGTGGCCGCCCTGCTGGTAGCCGCCCTCGGCACCGCGTGCGGCTCGGGGCAGTCGGGCGCCCCGGACAAGGCCGAGAAGTCGAAGGCCGCGGGAGGCTCGGAGGCGGGCGCCCCGGGCGCGCTCAGCGCCGCCGAGAAGGCCAAGGCGCTGCAGCAGGCGCGCGTCGCCGCGGCGAAGAAGTGGGGCCTGCGCAAGGTTCCGCTCGCCGCCCCCGCGGCGCCGAAGGAGAAGCCCCACATCAGCACGCGCGACGGCTTCGAGGTGTGGAACCACGAAGAGGACGAACTGCCCCCGGTCTTCACCACCGTCCCCACCGAGGACAAGGTCGTCTTCCTGACCATCGACGACGGCTCGGAGAAGGACCCCGAGTTCCTGAAGATGATGCAGGAGCTGAAGATCCCGTACACGGCCTTCCTCAGCGACTACCTGGTGAAGGACAACTACCCGTACTTCAAGCAGATGCAGGCCGCAGGCGTCACCCTCAACAACCACACCCTCAACCACCGCTACATGCCGGGGCTGTCGTACGAGCAGCAGCGCGAGGAGATCTGCGGCCAGCAGGACACCATCCAGAAGACGTTCGGCAAGCGGCCGACCCTCTTCCGGCCGCCGTACGGCAACTACAACGACGACACCCTCAAGGCCGCGAAGTCCTGCGGCATCAAGGCGGTCCCGCTGTGGAACGCCGAGGCGTTCACCAACCGCATGGACTACCGCGAGTGGGACCGTGACCTGCACCCCGGTGACATCATCCTCACGCACTTCCGGGGCAAGGAGGACTGGAAGGGCACGATGCCTGACATGATCCGTCATGTCATGAAGACCGTCACGGACAAGGGATACGCCGTGGCTCGCCTGGAGGACTACTTGTGAGGTACGTGCGCCGGTTGGTAGCCGGAACGCTGGCGGCCGGCGCGCTCGCGCTCTCCCTGACGGGGTGCGGGGAGAGCGTGGAACCCATCGAACGACTGGGCCGCAAGACGACGCAGGAGCCGTCGCAGACGCCGTCCGCGTCGGCGCCCGTGGCCCCGCCCGCGCCGGGAGGCGCGGGCGACGAGGCGTACAAGAAGTGGGGCCTGACGGCCCCCGTCCAGTACGCGCCGAAGCCCGCCCGGAAGCCGCAGCTCCCGAAGGCGGCCCCGGGCAAGGTCCCGGTGATAGACCGAATACCCCTGCCCGCCGAGGACAAGGTCGTCTTCCTGACCTTCGACGACGGCGCGGAGAAGGACCCCGAGTTCCTCAAGATGGCCGCCGACCTCAAGCTGCCGATCAGCATGTTCCTCACGGACAGCGTGGCCTCGTCGGACTACGGACACTTCGAGAAGCTCCGCGACAACGGCTCGGCGAGCACGGTGAACAACCACACGCTGACCCACCCGAACCTGCGGACCCTCTCCTTCGAGGCGCAGAAGAAGGAGATATGCGGCCAGCAGGACAAGCTGGAGAAGCGCTTCGGCCAGCGCCCGCCGCTCTTCCGCCCGCCCTTCGGCAACTACAACGACGACACCCTCCGGGCGGCCTCGGAGTGCGGTGTCTCCTCGATCCTCCTGTGGCGGGTGTCGATGCAGATCAACAACTTCCAGTACGCCCAGGGCTCCGCCCTCCAGCCCGGTGACATCGTCCTGGCCCACTTCCGCGGCCCGTCCGAACTCAAGGGCGCGACGGAGATCCAGATGACGACCCGCATGCTCCAGCGCATCCAGGAACAGGGCTACAAGATCGGGCGGCTGGAGGACTACCTGTAGGGCCGGTACGAGCCCCCGCGCACCCGGGGCCTTCACCCCGCGGCCCCGGCCCCCGGGCCGGTGGCTGCCCACCCGCCCCCAGGGCGGGGCGGGGTCGGGGCACGGCGGAAGCCGGCGGGGCGGGGGTGCCGAGGCGCGGCGGTGGTGCGGGGCAGGGGAGTCTCGGCGAAGCGGGGCGGAAAGCGCGCGGGGTGGTGTGGGGGCGGGATGCGCTCGGGCGGGAGTCAGTGACGTTCTGGGGGTTTTTCCGTCTGTCCGATGGTTTTCCGGGTCGTGCCGGTCCCTCAAGGGCGCTCCTGCGTCGCGTCGCGTTGCGATGGCCTTCGGCCACCCTTGACCGCCCGTCCCGCCCCGGAACTGCAAGGACCGGCGGAAAACCCCAAAAGAACGAGCCGGTCTCAGGTTCAGGGACGCGGTGTCGGCGCTGCCCGGGCAGAGCCCGGAGCGCACCAAATCGCTACGCGCTCCTGTCCGGAGGCGTCCGCAGACCTCCTGGGCTGGGCATAGGCCGCCCTAGATCGCTACGCGCTTCGCCCTGACCGCGTCCGGCGGTCGTTTGGGGTTGGGAGGGGCGGATTCGAGGGGCGGGAGGGCGATCCATCGGCCCAGCCGATCTCAACCCCCGACAACGCCGGGGTGACTTCTCAACCGCCCATCCAAAGATGGGCAATTGGTGCAAATCGACGACTCTCCGAGGCTTGCACTCGCGCAGACATGGATGGGGTTCGCCTCAGCCGTCATCCGGTGCTTTTCCTCCCCCGATCCGCTCGCAGACGCCGCCCATGAGCAGGTCATCGGGCCTCTTCGGCTTATAAGCGGCCCCGGACGGGCTGCGGACGCGTGATCGAGGAGCGCGTAGCGATCGATGGCGGCCTATGCCCAGCCCATGAGGCTCGCGGACGCCGTCAGGCAGGAGCGCGTAGCGATGTGGGGCGTGCCTGGCTTTGCTCGTGCTGGACACCGCCCCGATGGTCTCTCGTCGCCCGGCTCGTTCTTTTGGGGTTTTCCGCCGGTCCTTCGTAGTTCCGGGGCGGGACGGGCGGTCAAGGGTGGCCGAAGGCCATCGCAACGCGACGCGACGCAGGAGCGCCCTTGAGGGACCGGCACGACCCGGAAAACCATCGGACAGACGGAAAAACCCCCAGAACAACTCTGACCCCCGCCCGAGAGCATCCCGCTCCCCTCACCGCCCCGCGCCTTCCGTCCCTGCCCCGCTGGCTGCCGCCCACCGACACCACCCCGCGCATCCCGCCCCCCGCCCCGGCGGCTGTCGCCCCCTCACCGCCCCGCGCCTTCCGCCCCCGTCCCGCCCCGCCGAGCCTTGCCCGTGGTCCTGCCCCGCCCTCCGCCCCGCCCCGCCTCATCAGGGCGCCCGGCCGGATCGTGGTGGCGACCAATCACGGCAACTGGCGCCCCACAAAAGCGCGTTGAGCGATGATGGCGGCCATGGCCATCGATTCAGTGGTTGTACGGCAGCACGTCGAGGATCTGGACGCGGCTGTGCCCTTCTACGAGAAGCTGACCGGAGCGACCGCCTCGCGGTTCGCCTTCGCCGGCGTCAGTCTGGCGGCCGTCGGGCCGTTCCTGCTGTTCGCCGGGCCCGACGAGGCGGTGCAGCGCGTCGCGGGCGTGGCGGCGACGCTCGTCGTCGCGGACCTCGACCTCGCGGTCGAGGAGGCCGGGGCGGCGGGAGCCGAGGTCGTGGTGCCCGTCCAGCCAACCCCGAACGGCCACCGGGCCGTCCTGCGGCACCCCCACGGGGGTGTCTTCGAGTACGTCGGCCCGTGACCCGGGGCTCAGTCCGCGGCCTCGACGTTGGCGGCCGAAGTGGTGAACTCCAGTCCGGACGCTCCGCGGATGTAGGCGAGCTCCACCCAGTGCTCGGTGGGGGCGTCCGAGACGTTCTCGTTGATCACGGCCATCAGTTCACCCTCGACGCCCGATGCGATGTCGCGGACGCGTCGATGCAGGAGCCGGTGCGGCACGTACTCGTACTGCTCACTCACCGGACATCACGGTGCTGAGGCATGCGGACCACCCCTTCAACGGCAGCCTCTCTAGAGACATTCCCACTACATCCGATCCGCCTTCCGTTCGCAATGCATCTCTAGAGAACTACGCCCGAATGGGCTCCCGGGCTGATGCGTGCGGCGGCCCATCTCTCGCCCTAGGGTGTCTAGAGAGGAAAGGGAGTGATCGTTTTCATGACCAGCCAGGGCGCTACTCGGCAGCCGAAGTACCAGCGGATCGCCGACGCGCTGAGGAAGTCCATCCAGGCCGGCGAGTACGGTCCGGGTGACCGGCTGCCCGGTGAAAACGACCTCATGGCCGCGTACGAGGTAGCCCGGATGACCGCCCGCCAGGCCCTCGGCGTCCTCCAGAACGAAGGCCTCGCCGAGGCGCGGAAGGGCGCCGGGGTCTTCGTCCGGGCGTTCAGACCCCTGCGGCGGCGCGGTCTCCAGCGGCTGGCGCAGGAACAGTGGGGTTCGGGCCGCTCGATCTGGTCGACGGACTCCGAGGACCGCGAGCTGGTCGTCGACCAGCTCGACGTACGAGAGGAAGAGGCGGACGACCGCGTCTGCGACGCGCTCGGCATCGCACCGGGAGCCCCGGTGTGGGCGCGCAGACGCCGTTTCGTGCTCGACGGCAAGCCGGTGCTCTTCGCGACCTCGTACCTGCCGTCGGACGTCGTCGCCGGTTCTCCCATCACCCAGCACGAGACGGGCCCGGGCGGGACGTACGCCCGGCTGGCCGAACTGGGCCACGGCCCCGTCCACTTCCGCGAGGAGATCCGCTCCCGGATGCCCTCCGCGGAGGAGGCCGACCGGCTCGCCCTCACGATGGGAACGCCCGTGATCCGCATCGTCCGCACCGCGTTCGCCGAGGACGGACGAGCGGTCGAGGTCAACGAGATGACCCTGGACTCCGCCTCCTACGTCCTGGAATACGACTTCGACGCCTGACCTGCGGCTCGTCGGCCGGACGGGACGATCTAGGGTGTGCCGGTGCATCCCATCCCACCGCCGCGGATATCGGCGAACGAACTTCTGCCCAGCCGTCACTGGTACGCCACAGCAGGCGCGATCGCCGTCGTGCTGATCGTTCTGGGCGCGGTCATCGGCGCATTCCGCTTCAACAGCGCCATCGACTCCGTGGACACCGACCACGCGTTCGCCAACGGCGACACCATCACCCTCCGGCTCGAACCGGGCAGCGAGAAGTCCATCTGGGTCAGGGACCAGCTGTTCGGCCCGTCAGGTCCGAAGTGCAGCATCACCGGGCCGGGCGGCCCCCGTCTCACCGATCCGGGGATCGACTTCTTCCTCACCCGTGACGAGACCTGGAACCCGCTCCACGCCATCGAGGTGGCGCAGCCGGGCGTCTATCGGATCACCTGTTCGACCGACGTGCCTTCCAGGTACGCCATCGGCGACCCCGGAGGCCTTGTCACGCTGGCCGGCTGGATCCTGCTGGCCGTCGTCCTCGCCGTCCTCGGCATCACCATCAGCGCCGTCATCGTCCTCGTGACGGCCTTCCGCCGCCGCCGCCACCGCAAGCAACTGCTGGCCGAACGCTACGGCTCCCCTGCGACCCACCCCGCGCCCGCCGCCACGACGTTGCCGACCGACGTGGTGAACTCCCGCCCGGACGAACCACGGATGTAGGCCAGCTCCATCCAGCATTCGAGGCCGGTGTCCGAGACGTTCTCGTTGATCACGGCCATCAACTCGCCTTCGGCGCCGGAAGCGATGTCGCGGACACGGCGCCCCAGGAGCAGGTGCGGAACGTACTCGTACCGCTCACTCATCACTCTCAACCTCTCCGGCGGCGTCGAAGCGCGCGAAGCCGGCCTGTGCACGGGCCAGGAGCTCGGGACTGGGCCGGCATACCGCGGCGAAGTCGAGGCTCGGACTGTCCGGGATGTCGAGGCTCCAAACGCCGCGAGGGGTGGGGCTCGTCACGGGTGCTCCCTACTGTTGGCAGCGGGTGATGAGTCAAGACTGGACGCGTAGAGGTCGCTTGCCGAGGACTTCTCGGGGACTTCTGGTGTCGCATAAAGAGACTTCTGTGCGCTCGATGCGGTGAATCACGGGCAGCAGATGCGACGTCCTGGGACAGTGGCACCATCCCGCTTTCACAAGGAGGATGAGATGCCACGTCCTACCGGCAACGCGCGTCTACGCGCGGCTCGCTTGGCCGCCGGATACCGGTCCCAGCAAGACCTCATCGACGCCCTTGCCCGCAGAGGCGTGAACGTCGGTATCAAGCAGGTGCAACGGTGGGAGTCCGAAACGCCTCCCTGGCCCTACCCTGAAGCCCGCCGCGCGCTCCAAGAGCTCCTGGGTCAGGGCATGGACCAGCTCGGCTTCGAAGGGCGTGCCGGAACCACCGCACCCGGGCATTCGCCCACGCGCCTGGCACCGCCCGCCCGAGGCGCTGTCCGGCCCCAGACCACCATGCAGCCCGCGACCGTCGCATCGGACTACCTCGCGGTCACTCGTGCCCACCGGCAGCTCTACTGGAGCGTTGCGCCCGCCACGCTCCATCCGGCCGTCGTCGCCCATGCAGGACTCGGGGAGGCCTTGCTCCCCGCGACAGCCGGACAGACACACCGGACCTTGGCCGCCGCCCTGGCGGAGAGCCATCTCCTCGCGGGGCGGATCGAGTTCTTCGACCAGCGCGCACCCGAGCGCGCGCGAGACACCTGGGTGCAGGGCCTGCAAGCAGCGGGGGAGGCCGACGACCCGCTCCTCGGCAGCGCGATCCTGGCACACATGGCGTTCGTGCCGGGATGGTCAGGGGACCAGCTCGCGGCATCGGAGAGGATGATCGCAGCCCGTACCTACGCGCGCCGGGTACCGGCGTCCGCAGAGTTCCTGGCCTGGCTGGACGCGGTCGAGGCCGAATGTGAGACCCGCTGTGGCAACACACGGACCGCGCTCAACCTGATCGCCCACGGCGAGGACGTGCTCGCCGGCGGAGGCGAGCACGCGAGCCCGGAGTGGATGGACTGGTTCTCGGCCGTGAGACTGGCCGCGTTCAAGGGCAATACCGAGCTCAAGGCGGGGCGTCTGCCCCAAGCCCGGGAAACCCTCCTCCGTGCTCTGGCCGAGCTGCCTGCCGAATCCGACAAGCAGCGCACGGTGATCCTCGGCGACCTGGGGGCGGTCGAAGCTGCCGCGGGCAAGCCGGAGGCCGCCGCCGAGTACGCCTTGCGGGCTCTCGATCTGCTCGAAGCGCACTGGTACGCGACCGGACTGGAACGCGTCCGTGATGTGAGGCGCGCGCTCGTACCGTGGCAGCACGAGCGCTGCGTCCGCGAACTCGACGACCGTCTCTACGGATGGGGTTCGGTCGTCAGCGCTCTGACGAATTGAAGTCGGCGATCCGGGTCGGCAGCTCTTCAAGAGATTCGACCCGGAACGTCGGCAGTTCCAACGCCTCAGGGCTGTCCCACTGGATCGTTGCCCACGGACCGCGGCGGATGAGCGCGGTGTGCATGCCTGCCGCGGAACCCGGGCGGAGGTCGTTGTCGACGCGGTCACCCACGTAGAGGATCTCTTCCGGGGAGAACGGGACGACCTTTGCGACGCGGACGAAGAACTCGGGATCCGGCTTGCTGGCGCCCCAGTCGTCCGACGTCCCGATGAGATCGACGTCGTCGGCGAACAGTGAGCGCAGGATTCCCCCGGCCCTTACCGTCTGGTTCCCTGCGATGCCCAGCCAGAGACCTGCCTCGCGCAGTGCCGCGAGGGCCGGCCGGACGTCAGGGTAGAGGTCGCTCTCGTCGAAGTGTTCGGGCTGACCTGCCGAAGCACGGGCCTCCCGCTCGGTCGTCAGGTCGAAGCCGGGCTTGAAGGGCTGGAACACTTCGCGGTAGTCGCGCCCTTGGGCGATGACGGCGCCGAACATCGCGGCGAAGGTGTGGCGGGGGACTCCCAGCCAGTCGGCCCATGTGCCGTACTCCCTGGTTTCGTCCACGAGGCACTCGCCAACGTCGAAAACCACAGCGCGAATCGTCATGCGGTCAGCCTAGTTACAGCGGTGCGTACCTCGTACGCCGTCCAGGGAAGCGCAGCGGCGCCCAAGCACCGGCGGAAATCCCCCCAGAACGTCACCGACTCCCGGGCTGCTCCGACATCCCGCCGCCGAAGCCACCGCCGCACCCCCCCTTCCCGCCCCGTCGGCTCCCGCCGCGCCCCAGCCGGACTTACCCCCTACACCCGTACCACCGGGGTGATCGTCGTTTCCGCCGGGCCGCGGGAGTCCGCCTCGCGTTGGCGTTCCGCGCTGTCGCTGATGCGGAGCAGGAGGGCGATCATGATCCAGTTGGCCAGGAGGGACGAGCCGCCCTTGGCCAGGAAGGGCAGGGCCTTGCCCGTCAGGGGGATCAGGCCCGTGACGCCTCCGGCGACCACGAAGACCTGGAGCGCCAGCGCCGAGGCCAGGCCCACCGCCAGCAGTTTGCCGAAGGGGTCGCGGGCGCCGAGTGCCATGCGCAGGCCGCGCTGCACGAGGAGCGCGTAGAGGATCAGTACGGCCATGACTCCGGCCAGGCCGAGTTCCTCGCCCACCGTGGTGAGGATGAAGTCGCTCCGGCCGGCGAACTTGATCAGCTCGGGGTGTCCCAGGCCGAGGCCCGTCCCGGAGATGCCGCCCGTGCCGAAGCTGAACAGCGCCTGCGCCGACTGGTCCGAGGTGACGCCCGGGGGAGGGGTCTCCCAGTAGACGGAGAGCGGGTTCAGCCAGGCCGCCACGCGCGCCTTGACGTGGGGCTCCGTCGAGCCGACCACGAAGGCGCCCGCCGACGCCATGAGCAGGCCGCACACGATCCAGCTGGTGCGCTCGGTGGCCACGTACAGCATCACCACGAAGACGCCGAAGAAGATCAGCGACGTGCCCAGGTCCCGCTCGAAGACCAGCACCAGCATCGAGAGGATCCACACCGTGATGATGGGTCCGAGCTGGCGCATCGGGGGCAGCCGCATGCCGAGGAACTTGCGGCCCGTCAGGGCGAGGGAGTCGCGGTGGATGACCAGGTATCCGGCGAAGAAGATCGCGATCATGATCTTCACGAACTCGCCGGGCTGGATCGAGAAGCCGAAGAGGATGATCCACCGTTTGGCGCCGTACGTGTCCGCGCCGAAGAACGCCGGCGCGATCAGCAGGACCAGCGCGACCGCCATCGTGATGTAGATGAACCGCTGGAGCAGCCGGTGGTCGCGCAGCAGCGCCAGGACCGCGATGCAGGCGGCGACGCCGACCACGGTCCACAGCAGCTGGCCCGGGGCGTTGGCGTCCGAGTTCCACCGCTCGATGTAGCTCTGGTCGAGCCGGTGGATCAGTACCAGCCCCAGCCCGGTCAGCAGCATGGCGAGCGGGAAGACCAGCGGGTCCGCGTAGGCCGCGAAGCGGCGCACGCCCAGGTGCCCCACCAGCGACAGCAGCGTCATGGAGATGGTGAAGTCGACGAGGTTGGGCGGGAGCGCGCCGTTCATCGCGAGGCCCGCGGCGGCGTGCCCGAAGACGGCGATGGCGATGACGAAGACGAGGAGGAGCGCCTCGGTGCGGCGGCGGGCGCCCGCCGCTGTCAGGGGCCTCAGTCCACGCACGGGATGCCGCCGTCGTCCTTGGGGGTGGACGGGGTGGACGGGGAAGGAGACGGGGTCGGTGGGGGTGACGCCTCTCGCGCCCCCGGTGCGGAGCCGGCCGAACCGGGCGCGCCGCTCTCGCTCGCCCGGGCGCTCGGCGCGCCGGGGCTTGCGGAAGCCTTGGGTCCGATCTGCTCTGCAATGAGGCGCTTTATCTTCATATCATCTACGACGTTGATGTCCTCCCCAAGGTTCCTTCCGAAGCGTTCGACGGGGAGTGTCGTGAACTGCACCCTGCCCCCCGACAGGCTCTTCGCCTGCTTTACGAACGCGAGCAGGTCCCACCCCTGGTCGGTCACCACGTCCTGCTTCGCCGCGTCCACCAGCTTGATCAGCTTCACCGGGTCGGTGAAGGTCCCGGCCGAGTTCAGCTTCTTCGTCGCACCCGCGAGGAAGGCCTGCTGCCGCTTCGTCCGGTCCAGGTCGCCGCCGTCCAGCCCGTGCCGCTGGCGCACGAAGGCGAGCGACTGCCGGCCGTCGAGCGTCTGCGGGCCCGCCGGGAAGTCGGCGCCCGAGTACCGGTCCTTGACCGCCTTGTTCAGGCACACCGGTACGCCGCCCAGCGCGTCCGCGAGGTGGTAGAAACCGGCCAGGTTCAGCTCGGCGAAGTGATCGACCGGCACCCCCAGGAAAGCGCGGACCGTCGCGATCTGGGCCGCCCGCCCCGCCTCCCGGCCCTCCCGTTCCAGCTGCCGGGAGTCCTTCACCCCCTGCGCGGCGAGCTGCTCCTCCTTCCGCGCCTTCGCCAGCCCGTACGCCTTCTTGATCTTGTCCTTGCCGTGGCCGGGTATGTCGACGAAGTCGTCGCGGGGCACCGAGAAGGCCTTCGCCCGGCTGCCGTCCCCCGGCACGTGCAGCAGGATCAGGGTGTTCGCGTTGTAGCCGCCGATGTCCGAGCTGCCGGCGTGCAGCTGGTCGAGGACCTCCTCCGGCAGTTTCTCGCCGTTCTGGTCCCGGCGGCTGTCCAGGCCGATGAGCAGGATGTTCGTGTCGCCGAACTTCGACTTCTCGGCTCCTTCGAGGGCCTTGGAACTGCCGATTCCGGCGGCCAGGTCCCGGTACAGGTACCAGGCGCCCCCGCCCGCCATCACCGCCAGCGCGCAGGCCGTGACCAGCAGCGTGCGGACCAGGCGCCGGCGGCGGGACGGGGGGCGGCGTCGGCTCGTCGTCTTCCTCCGGTGCGCGCTCATGCCAGTCGATGCTGGGGCAGGGCCGCTGAAGGAATCCTGAGGTTCCTGAAGGGGCGTTCAGGGGATCCGCAGTACCAGCCGCTGGGGCGGTTCAGGGGATCCGCAGTACCAGCCGCGCGCCCCCGGCGGGCGCCGGCAGCGCGCGTACGTCGCCCCCGTGCGCCCGCGCGATCTCCCGGGCGATGGCCAGCCCGAGCCCGGTGCCGCCGCCGGCCCGGCTGCGGTCCGCGTCCAGCCGTACGAACCGCTCGAAGACCCGGTCCCGGTCCGCGTCCGGGATGCCCGGGCCGTCGTCCGTGACCTCCAGCACCGCCCAGCCGTCCTCCTCTGCCGCCCGCACGGCCACTTCCGAGCGCGCGTGCCGCAGGGCGTTGTCCACGAGGTTGGCCAGCGCCCGCTCCAGCCGCGCCCCGTCCCCGGCCGCCGGTACGGGCGCCCGCGCGTCCAGCCGCAGCGCGACCCGGGCGCCACCCCGGCGGGCCACGTCCTCCGCGGCGAGCAGCGCCAGATCCACCGGCTCTGTCCGGGGCGGCGGCCCGCCGTCGAGGCGGGCCAGCAGCAGCAGGTCCGCCGCGATCCGCTGGAGCCGCTCGGTTTCGGCCAGCGCGGCCGCGACCGACTCGCGATCGGGGCGGTCCGCCGCCAGCGCCACCTCCAGCCGGGACCGGACGGCCGCCAGCGGATTGCGCAGCTCGTGCGAGGCGTCCGCGGTGAACTGCCGCTGCCGGGCGTCGGAGCGCTCCAGCCGATCGAGGGTGGCGTTGACGGTCCGGGCCAGGCGCGCGATCTCGTCCGCCCCGCCGGGGTCCGGGACCCGCCGGTCCAGCTCGGTGGCGGTCACCGATGCCAGCTCGGTGCGGATGGCATCCACCGGGCGCAGCGCGCGGCCGGTCACCCACCAAGCCAGGGCCGCGGCGAAGCCGATCAGCGGGGGAGCGCCCGCCAGCAGTCCGAAGGCCACGGCCCGGGTCGCGTCGTCGACGTCGCCGAGCACGGTCATCGCGTACACCGTCTGCCCGCCGGGCGCGGCGACGGCGACCACCGCGCGCCGGTGCCCGCCGGGGTGCGCGGGCGGGAGCACGGCTGCGCGGGAGTCCTCCCCGGGGCCGGGGTGCGGCGCGCCGGCCAGGTCGGGGGCGTGCCGGGGGTCGCCGCCGGTCGCGGCGACGGTCCGGCCGGCGGCGTCCCGTACGAGGACCAGGTCCACCCCGTTCTCGGGCGCGGGCAGCCGTCCGCCGGGCGGCGGGGTCCGGGCGTCGAGCTGGGCGGCGGCCCTGAGCGCGGCGAGTTCGGTGCGGCCGGTGGTGTTGTCGAGGAGGTTGGCCCGCAGCAGGGCGTGCAGCCACAGCCCGCCGGCGGCCAGCACGGCGGCCATGGCGAGGGCGGCGGCCGCGGCGGTGCCCGCGCGGATCCCGCCGGGCCTGCGCCGCCCAGGTCGTCTCTTTCGGATCTTGCCGGGCCCGCGCTGCCCGGCACCGCACCTCCCTGCGTTGTCGGGGCTCCCGAGTACGGCCAGTACACGAGGAGCTCCTCCGCCTTGCGATGCTTCCCCTCGGCCCTGCGGGCCTGGGGAGACCCCATGGCACCGGACAACGCGGGCTCGGCCGACAAGATCCAAAAGAGACGACCTAGCCACCGTCGGGGGCCATGCGGTAGCCGGTGCCGTGGACGGTGAGGATCGAACGGCGGCCGAAGGGGGCGTCGATCTTCTTGCGCAGCGAGGAGACGTACACCTCGACGATGTTCGGGTCGATGTCCTGCGGGGTGTCCCAGACCTCGTCCAGGATGTCCTGCTTGGCGACGGCGCGGCCGGGCTGCTCCATCAGGCAGGCGAGCACGCCGAGTTCGCGGGCGGTGAGCTCGATGTCGCGGTCGCCGCGGCGGCAGCGGCGGCCGCGCGGGTCCAGGACGAGGTCGCCGGCCTGCAGGGTGCCGGGGTCGCAGGCTCCGGCGCGGCGGACGAGCGCCCGGATCCGGGCGGCCAGGACCACGAAGGAGAACGGCTTGGTGAGGTAGTCGTCGGCCCCGGCGTCCAGCCCCTCGGCCTCGTCGTGCTCGCCGTCCTTGGCGGTGAGCATCAGCACGGGGGTGGTGACGCCGTGGGAGCGCATCCGGGTGCAGATGGCGTGGCCGCCGGGACCCGGGAGCATCAGGTCGAGCAGGACGACGTCGTACGGGCCGCCGGCGAGGGCGAGGTCGAGGCCGCGGTGGCCGTCGTGCGCGACGTCGACCAGATGCCCGTCCGCGGACAGGCCGCGCCGCAGGGACTCGGCGAGGTTCACTTCGTCTTCGACCACGAGGATGCGCACCGCTCAAGCGTCACATATCGCCCGTCTCGCCCTGAACCCGGTGCCTTGTGGGGTGCCCTGCGGGCGGCTCGGCGGGGCGGGGTCGGGCGGGTGCGGGGAGCGGGGCCGCCGCCGAGGAGACCCTCGTGCGGGGCACCGCCCCACCCCCCGACACCGCCCAGCCGCGCAGCGAACCCGCAGCGAACCCGCGGCGAACGGGTGGGGGTCATGCCGGCGTGTGGCGCCTGCGGGACAGGGCGTCGCGGGTGGCTGCCGTCAGTGCCCAGGCCGGGAAGGCGAAGGCGGTCAGGCCCAGGCCCATGGGTGCCAGCGAGGTGAGGATGCTCATCTGCACGGCCCCGTCGGCATCGGGCCCGCTGACGCGGGCGGCGACCGGCGCCTGCGGCCGCTCGTCGAAGACGCCGTCGATCCCGATCCCGGGGAGGGTGAACGATCCGTCGGCCGCGGTGAAGGTTCCCGCGCACGTCATCGTGCGGTCCCCTTCGGAATCCGGCTCGCCCCACACACACCGCTCGGCGCTGAACCTGCCGTCCACTCCCGTCAGCTGGGTGATGAGCCGCGGTACGGCCGCGTGGAACATCCAGATCCCGACGGCGAGCCCGATGGCGATCGGGACGGCGTGCACCCACCGCACACCGGAGTTTGTCCTGGTCATGTCCGGGACAGTAGTGATCTCGAACGCGTGCGCGTAAGGGGATTTCGGGGACCGGATCGGGCCGCGCGCAACGCCCGGAGGTCGGGAATTGGCACTCCGCTTGACCGAGTGCTAATCGCCGGAATAGTCTCGCACCTGGCACTCACCCCGGGTGAGTGCCAACACAGCGACAGGCAGGTCCGGCACCCGCGACGACGGATCGACCTGGTCGCCACCTCAGACAGTTAACCCCGGATCTCCGAAGGGGGAGGTCGGACAGTGACGACCGCCAGCTCCAAGGTTGCCATCAAGCCGCTTGAGGACCGCATCGTGGTCCAGCCGCTCGACGCCGAGCAGACCACGGCCTCCGGCCTGGTCATCCCGGACACCGCGAAGGAGAAGCCCCAGGAGGGCGTCGTCCTCGCGGTCGGTCCGGGTCGCTTCGAGGACGGCCAGCGTCTCCCGCTGGACGTCACCGTCGGCGACATCGTGCTGTACAGCAAGTACGGCGGCACCGAAGTGAAGTACAGCGGCGAGGAGTACCTCGTCCTCTCGGCTCGCGACGTGCTCGCGATCGTCGAGAAGTAATTTCGCTTCACAGCACTGCTTTGAGCTACGCCCCTGGTCACCCCGCTGATTGCCGGGCGGCGAGGGGCGTAGCTCGTTAAACCCGAGTTTTCGAGAGGGCTGAACCGCTCCCATGGCGAAGATCCTGAAGTTCGACGAGGACGCCCGTCGCGCCCTCGAGCGCGGCGTCAACAAGCTTGCCGACACGGTCAAGGTGACGATCGGCCCCAAGGGCCGCAACGTCGTCATCGACAAGAAGTTCGGCGCCCCCACCATCACCAACGACGGTGTCACCATCGCCCGCGAGGTCGAGCTGGACGACCCGTACGAGAACCTGGGCGCGCAGCTCGTGAAGGAGGTGGCGACCAAGACCAACGACATCGCGGGTGACGGCACCACCACCGCCACCGTGCTGGCCCAGGCGCTGGTCCGCGAGGGTCTGCGCAACGTCGCCGCGGGTGCTTCCCCGGCCGCCCTGAAGAAGGGCATCGACGCCGCGGTCAAGGCCGTCTCCGAGGACCTCCTCGCGACCGCCCGCCCGATCGAGGACAAGTCCGACATCGCCGCCGTGGCCGCGCTCTCCGCGCAGGACTCGCAGGTCGGCGAGCTCATCGCCGAGGCGATGGACAAGGTCGGCAAGGACGGTGTCATCACCGTCGAGGAGTCCAACACCTTCGGCCTGGAGCTGGAGTTCACCGAGGGCATGGCCTTCGACAAGGGCTACCTCTCCCCGTACATGGTCTCCGACCAGGAGCGTATGGAGGCCGTCCTCGACGACCCGTACATCCTGATCAACCAGGGCAAGATCTCCTCCATCCAGGACCTCCTGCCGCTGCTGGAGAAGGTCATCCAGGCGGGTGGCTCGAAGCCGCTGCTGATCATCGCCGAGGACGTCGAGGGCGAGGCGCTCTCCACCCTCGTCGTGAACAAGATCCGCGGCACCTTCAACGCGGTGGCCGTCAAGGCCCCGGGCTTCGGCGACCGTCGCAAGGCGATGCTGCAGGACATGGCCACCCTCACCGGTGCCACCGTCATCGCCGAGGAGGTCGGCCTCAAGCTCGACCAGGCCGGTCTGGACGTACTGGGCTCCGCCCGCCGCGTCACGATCTCCAAGGACGACACCACGATCGTCGACGGCGCGGGCAGCTCCGAGGAGGTCCTCGGCCGCGTGAACCAGATCAAGGCCGAGATCGAGGCCACGGACTCGGACTGGGACCGCGAGAAGCTGCAGGAGCGCCTGGCGAAGCTCGCCGGCGGCGTCTGCGTCATCAAGGTCGGCGCCGCCACCGAGGTGGAGCTCAAGGAGAAGAAGCACCGTCTCGAGGACGCCATCTCCGCGACCCGCGCCGCGGTCGAGGAGGGCATCGTCTCCGGCGGTGGCTCCGCGCTCGTCCACGCCGTCAAGGTCCTCGAGGGCAACCTCGGCCTGTCGGGCGACGAGGCCACCGGTGTCGCGGTCGTGCGCCGCGCCGCCGTCGAGCCGCTGCGCTGGATCGCCGAGAACGCGGGCCTCGAGGGCTACGTCATCACCTCGAAGGTCTCCGACCTCGACAAGGGCCAGGGCTTCAACGCCGCCACCGGCGAGTACGGCGACCTGGTCAAGGCCGGCGTCATCGACCCGGTGAAGGTCACCCGTTCCGCGCTGGAGAACGCCGCCTCCATCGCCTCCCTGCTGCTCACGACCGAGACCCTGGTCGTCGAGAAGCCGGCGGAGGACGAGGGCGACGCCGGTCACGGCCACGGTCACGGCCACAGCCACTGATCGCGCTCCACGTCGAAGGCCCCGTTCCGCAGCCGCGGAGCGGGGCCTTCCCCGTGTTCGGGGGCGGTTCGGGGCTCAGGTCCCGTAGGGCGCGCCGGTCCCGCCCATCTGGCGTTGCAGGGCTCCGGGGTTGTAGTGCCACCAGCCCTCGGTGATCTCTCCGTCCTGGCACCGGAAGGTCGTGGTCCCGGACATCTCGTACGTCTTGCCGGTCGGTGCGACCCCCATGAACTCGCCCTTGTGGGTGCCGCGCCAGTTCCACACCGTCGTGACCATGTTGCCCTCGGCCACCTGGGCCGTCGGCTCGAAGGTCATGTCGAAGGCCGCGCGCCACATCTCCATGTCCGTGCGCATGCCCTCGCGTCCGATGACCGTGGACTCCTCCTTGCTGGCGTCGTGGTCGATGTAGTTCACCGCGAAGCACTCGTCGAGGACGCCCATGTCGCCGGCCATGGCGGCTTCCTGGAACACCCGGTTCACGAGCTGCTTGTTGAGGTGCTCGTCGCGGACGACGTCGAGGTTCATGAACTTCGGCATCCCCTCGCAGAGGGACACCATCTCCTGGAACATCCGGTCCGTCTCGGGGAGCTGAGAGTTCCTCATGGCCTCCTCGTACGAGGCGAATTCCACCATGTCGACGTAGTGGTTCCGGGCCTCGCGGTCCTGGCCGATCATCGTGTGCGTGGCGGTGCGCCTGCCGCTGCTCTGCTCCGCCCAGCGGTCGATGAGCGCGTTCATCTCATCGAACCGCGTCGTCTCATAATCGATCACTTGTACGAATGTCATCGCGTCGCCTCCCGCTGGAGATGGGACATGTCCAGTTTAGGGAGGATTGACCCGAACGGCGGGTTTGCTCGGCGCTTCGGCGGAGGCTTACCGGCGGGTCACCGGCGCTACTGGGGCCCGTACTTGCGGCCCGTGCGCGAGGACACCCCGCCCAGCAGCCCGCGCGGCGTCAGCTTCACCACGCCCATCAGCGCCTTGTACCGCGGGTCCGGGATCGACACCGTCTTGCCGCGCGCCAGGTCGGCCAGCGCCGCGGCCACCAGCTTGTCGGCGTCCAGCCACATCCAGCCCGGGATGTTGTCCGTACCCATGCCGGCGCGCTGGTGGAACTCCGTCCGTACGAAGCCGGGGCACAGCGCCATCAGCCGGACCCCGGAGCCCGCCATGTCCCGCGCCGCGCCCTGGGTGAACTGCACGACCCAGGCCTTGCTGGCCCCGTACGTGCCGCGGGGTACGAAGGCGGCCACCGAGGCCACGTTGATCACGCCGCCGCGCCCGCGCGAGCGCATCGACTCCGCGGCGGCCGAGGTCAGCCGCAGCACCGCCTCGACGTGCACCTTCAGCATGGTCAGCTCGTCGGCCATGGAGACTTCGAGGTAGCGGCCCTTGTTGCCGAAGCCCGCGTTGTTGACCAGCAGGTCCACGGGGTGCGTGCGGTCGTCGAGGCGTTTCTCGACGGCCGCGATGCCCTCCTCGGTGGCCAGGTCGGCGACCAGCACCTCGGCCTCGATGCCGTGCAGGTCGTGCAGCTCCGTGGCCTGTTCGCCCAGGCGCTTGGTGTCGCGCGCCACCAGCACGAGGTTGTGCCCCTGGGCGGCCAGCCGCCGGGCGAAGGCGGCGCCGATGCCCGCCGTGGATCCCGTAATCAACGCAGTCGTCATAGGCGCAACCTAGCCGCCCCGGACGACAGCGTTACCGCGCCCCGGCCCCGGTCCCGTACTTCTCCACGTACCGGCGCACGGTCTCGTGAGCCTCGGGCTCCATCGCCGCGCCCGCGGCCAGGGTGCTCGGCAGCAGCGCGCGTTCGGTGGTGAAGGCGCGGAACCACAGCCGCACCGTCACGTCGTGGTCCGGCCGGTGGATGATCTCGATGGGGTCGCCGGGGGAGACGGAGCCCTCCCGGATCACCCGGAGGTACGCGCCCGGCCGGGCCTCCTGGGTGAACCGCCTGACCCAGCCGGTCTCGCCCAGCGCCCCCTGGAACGTGCGGCACGGGATGCGGGCGGAGGCCACTTCGAGGACGAGGTCCGCGCCGACCCGCCAGCGGTCGCCGATCCGGGCGGTGTTCAGGTCGATGCCGGACGTCGTGAAGTTCTCGCCGAAGAGCCCGCCGGGCAGCTCGCGGCCCAGCTCCCGCTCCCACACGTCCAGGTCCTCGCGCGCGTACGCGTAGACGGCCTGGTGGTCGCCGCCGTGGTGGCGCCGGTTGCAGATGGCGTCGCCCTCCAGGCCGCTGCCGAGGCCGGTGGCCTTGTCGCCGGGGGCGAAGACGCGGACCGGGCCGGGGACGGGGCGCTTGCCGATGCCCGTCACCCCGCTCTCCGCGTCGGTGTGCTCGGACGGCGTGGCGGTGCCGACGTTCACGGAGATCAGATGCATGGGACCCATGGACCCAAGGCTAACCGGGCCGCCCCAAAGCGTCACAGAGGTATTCGCGCGACGGTCAAAGAGGGCCTTATGCTCGAAGGGTGATCGAGGCACGTCATCTCCGGGTACTGCGCGCCGTCGCCGGTACCGGATCCTTCTCCGCGGCCGCGCGCGAACTCGGCTGCACCCAGCCCGCCGTCTCCCAGCAGATGAAGGCGCTGGAGCAGTCGGCCGGCACCCCGCTGCTCATCCGCACCGGCCGCGAGATGCGGCTGACCCAGGCGGGCGAGGCCCTGGTCCGGCACGCCGCCGGGATCCTTGCCGGGCTGACCGCCGCGGAGGAGGAGGTCGCGGCCATCGCCGGGCTGCGCGCGGGCCGGGTGCGGCTCGTGTCCTTCCCCAGCGGCAGCTCCACCCTGGTGCCGACCGCCCTCGCGGCGATGCGCGCCGAGCACCCCGGCACCCGCATCTCGCTGGTCGAGGCCGAGCCGCCGCGGTCGGTGGAGATGCTGCGCGAGGGCGACTGCGACGTGGCGCTGGCCTTCCGCTACGGCGGGGCCGCCGGGTCCGCGGCCGAGTGGGAGGACCTCGTGGTGCGGCCGCTGCTGACCGACCGGCTCGTGGGGCTGGTGCCCGAGGGGCACGCGCTGGCGGGCGCGGAGCGCGTGGGCATGGCGGAACTGGCCGACGAGCCCTGGATCGCGGGCTGCCCGCGCTGCCGCCGCCATCTGGTGGAGGTGTGCGAGGACGCGGGCTTCACCCCGCGCATCGACTTCGCCACCGACGACTATCCGGCGGTGGTCGGCCTGGTCGGCGCGGGGCTGGGCGTGGCGGTGCTGCCGGAGCTCGCGGTGGAGTCCGTACGGGCCAAGGGCGTCAGCACGCTCGCCGTGGAGCCGGCCGTCGAGCGGGAGGTCGTGGCGCTGACCCTGCCCGACCTGGCCCGGGTGCCCGCGGTGGCCGCGACCCTGGCCGAGCTGGAGCGCGCGGCCGCGCGCTGACGGGCCCGCAGCGCGCGGCCGGCCGTACGCGCGGCCGCGTTCGGTGCGGGGCACGCGGTTACGTACGGGTCCGGGCGCGCGGCCACGTACCGGCCGTACGCGCGGGGGGTGCGTACGGCCGAACGTGTGAAACCCGGGCCGGGCGGCGACACGCCCCGGCGTGCGGGTGGTGCCGAGGAAACGTTCCTTCCGTCGTGGTGTCGGCTCTCAGTGCGGCGCGATCGGTCCGATCGCACTCGACGCGGGGATCAGGCGGTGCCGGGCGCGGCCCATCAGTTCCTCGCGCTCGTCCTCGGTGAGGCCGCCCCACACCCCGTAGGGCTCACGGACGGCGAGTGCGTGCGCGGCGCATTCCGAACGAACCGGGCATCGCATGCAGACCTCTTTAGCCGAGGCCTCGCGCGCGCTCCTGGCCGCGCCCCGCTCGCCCTCCGGGTGGAAGAAGAGGGAGCTGTCGACCCCGCGGCAGGCGGCTAGCAACTGCCAGTCCCAGAGGTCGGCGTTCGGTCCGGGGAGGCGGGAGAAATCTGCCATTGGTAGTCCTCTTGGTGCCGGTACTGAGGCGGATACGGTCCATGTCTCCAAGGGTCTCCACACCTACTGTCGGAGTAGATGTAAATATGACTCATTGGGAATCTAGCCTCAGACACGTGCCAAACGGAAGGAAAGCCGCCAAATAGGGCATAGCTCCAGATGGAGGACAGGCCGCTCGCGCCTCCGCCGCAGTGTTCGCTTCCTCACGTAGAGTGCCGAAGGTGTCCGTCCGACCCGTAACTCTTTCGAGTGACCATCGTTGAGAGTGCGAAGGCGGTTGAACCCACAAGTTCTCGGACAGGTGTCCGGGAGCATCGACCGCACAGGTGACGATACGTACCAGCCTGGAGGCTCAAGGTGACGCGCATCAGCAGCTGCGGAGGGCGGTCATGACATCCGTCCTCGTCTGCGACGACTCCCCGCTTGCCCGAGAGGCGCTCCGTCGCGCGGTTGCCACCGTGCCCGGCGTCGAGCGTGTGACGACGGCTGCCAACGGCGAGGAAGTCCTCCGCCGCTGGGGTGCCGACCGCTCCGACCTGATCCTGATGGATGTACGGATGCCCGGGCTCGGCGGTGTGGAGACGGTCCGCCGCCTCCTCTCGGCCGACCCCGGCGCCCGCATCATCATGCTGACGGTCGCCGAGGACCTGGACGGCGTGGCCCTCGCGGTCGCCGCCGGCGCCCGCGGCTACCTGCACAAGGACGCCTCGCGCGCCGAGCTGCGGGCCACGGTGACCCAGGCCCTCGCCGACCCGACCTGGCGACTGGCTCCGCGCCGGCTCCGCTCCGCCGAGATGGGCGCCGCGCCCACCCTCACCGCGCGCGAGATCCAGGTGCTGGAGGGCATGAGCCACGGCCGGTCCAACGCGGAGATCGGGCGCGAGCTCTTCCTCTCCGAGGACACGGTCAAGACGCACGCCCGCCGGCTGTTCAAGAAGCTCGGCGCCTCGGACCGCGCGCACGCCGTGGCGCTCGGCTTCCGCTGGGGTCTCGTCCGCTGACCCGGCAGCGGCCGGGCCCCGCCCGGTCCGCCGCAGACCGCGGATCGTCGAGAGCGGTCCCGTCCGCCACCGGTGGACGGGGCGGCGCGCCGCTCTTGCCGTCTCCCGGCGCCTCCCGGCGCCTCTTCTCGTCGCGGTAGCCCTGTCCCGCCGTACCCGGTGCGCACCCGGGGGTTGGCGGGGCACAATCCGGGGGACGTCTCGCTTCGTGCGCGATGCCGCATCCTTGAGGGTGTGGAGTCTCTCGGGGACTATTCGGCCGAGCGGGAGGGGAGGGCGCAGATGAAGAGTTCCGGCGCACCCGCTCATAACGCTTCGACGCACGAAAAGGGCCACGGTGCCGCGGATGCTCCGGCGCCAAGGCACCATGGACGGATGCGCGACGACGAGGCCCTGGGGTCCCCCGCGGCCACAGGCCCCACCGGCGCCGCCGGAGGCGGCAGTGCCGGGGGCGTCAGCGCGCTCGTACGCCGGGCGGTCGAGGGCGACGAGCAGGCCACGCACGACCTGCTCGCCTTCGTGCACCCCCTGGCGATCCGCTACTGCCGCACCCGGCTGTCCCGGCTCCCGGGTGACGCCCGCCACTTCGTGGAGGACCTGGCGCAGGAGGTCTGCGTCGCCGTCCTGATGGCGCTGCCGCGCTACCGGGACACCGGTCGGCCCTTCGAGGCCTTCGTCTTCGCCATCGCCGCGCACAAGGTCGCCGACCTGCAGCGGGCCGCCATGAGGCACCCGGGCAGCACGGCCGTGCCGTCGGACGAGATGCCCGAGCGGCCGGACGACTCGCTGGGCCCCGAGGAGCGCGCGCTGCTGAGCAGTGACGCCGCCTGGGCCAAGAAGCTGCTGGAGAACCTTCCGGAGAACCAGCGCGAACTCCTCGTCCTGCGGGTGGCCGTCGGGCTGACCGCGGAGGAGACCGGCCAGATGCTCGGGATGTCCCCCGGGGCCGTGCGCGTGGCCCAGCACCGGGCCCTCAGCCGGCTCCGTGCGCTCGCCGAGCAGTAGGCGTACCCGTAGGAAACTACGAAACTCGTGGTTGACCTTGGTCGTGGAATGAGACGCGTCGGGATCCCGTTAGCATGGACATCCGCGCTGAGCAAGACCATTGGGAAGGTGTCATGACCGCCGACGGAGTGCCCGACAAATTCGCCACGCTCGGACTGACCTACGACGACGTGCTGCTGCTGCCGGGCGCGTCGGACATGGCCCCGGACGACATCGACACCTCTTCCCTCATCTCGCGCAACGTGCGCGTGAACATCCCGCTGCTCTCGGCGGCCATGGACAAGGTCACCGAGGCCCGCATGGCCATCGCGATGGCCCGCCAGGGCGGCGTCGGCGTGCTGCACCGCAACCTGTCCATCGCGGACCAGGCCAACCAGGTCGACCTCGTCAAGCGCTCCGAGTCCGGCATGGTCACCGACCCGATCACGGTGCACCCGGACGCGACCCTGCGCGAGGCCGACGAACTCTGCGCGAAGTTCCGCATCTCCGGCGTCCCGGTCACCGACCCCGCCGGCAAGCTCCTCGGCATCGTCACCAACCGCGACATGGCCTTCGAGTCGGACCGCAGCCGCCAGGTGCGCGAGGTCATGACCCCGATGCCGCTGGTCACCGGCAAGGTCGGCATCTCGGGCGTGGACGCCATGGACCTGCTGCGCCGCCACAAGATCGAGAAGCTTCCGCTGGTCGACGAGGCGGGCATCCTCAAGGGCCTCATCACGGTCAAGGACTTCGTCAAGGCCGAGAAGTACCCGAACGCCGCCAAGGACAAGGAAGGCCGCCTCCTGGTCGGCGCCGCCGTCGGCGTCGCCGGTGACGCGTACGAGCGCGCCCAGGCGCTGATCGAGGCGGGCGCCGACTTCATCGTCGTCGACACCGCCCACGGCCACTCCCGCCTGGTCGGCGACATGGTCGCCAAGATCAAGTCGAACTCCACGGTCGACGTCATCGGCGGCAACGTCGCGACCCGCGACGGCGCCCAGTCCCTGATCGACGCCGGCTGCGACGGCATCAAGGTCGGCGTCGGCCCCGGCTCCATCTGCACCACCCGCGTCGTCGCCGGCATCGGCGTCCCCCAGGTCACCGCGATCTACGAGGCCTCGCTCGCCGCCAAGGCGGCCGGCGTCCCGGTCATCGGCGACGGCGGCCTGCAGTACTCCGGCGACATCGCCAAGGCCCTGGTGGCGGGCGCCGACACGGTGATGCTCGGCTCGCTGCTCGCGGGCTGCGAGGAGTCCCCGGGCGAGCTGCTCTTCATCAACGGCAAGCAGTTCAAGTCCTACCGCGGCATGGGCTCGCTCGGCGCGATGCAGTCCCGCGGCGACCAGCGCTCCTTCTCCAAGGACCGCTACTTCCAGGAGGGCGTGGGCGGCGACGACAAGCTCATCCCCGAGGGCATCGAGGGCCAGGTGCCCTACCGCGGCCCGCTGTCCGCGGTCGTCCACCAGCTCGTCGGCGGCCTGCGCCAGTCGATGTTCTACGTGGGCGGGCGCACCGTTCCGGAGCTCCAGGACAACGGCCGCTTCGTGCGCATCACCTCGGCGGGCCTCAAGGAGAGCCACCCGCACGACATCCAGATGACCGTCGAGGCCCCGAACTACAGCCGCAAGGGCTGAGCAGGAGCAACACGGAGGGGCGGGCCCGGGTCACCGGGTCCGCCCCTCCCGCGTGACGTCCGTACAGCGGTCACCGGAACGCGGCCCGCCGGGGTTCGGGGATACTGGACGGGCAGACCCAGAGGAAAGGCCACCACACGTGACTGAGATCGAGATCGGGCGCGGCAAGCGCGGCCGCAGGGCGTACGCGTTCGACGACATCGCCATCGTCCCGAGCCGGCGTACCCGGGACCCGAAGGAGGTCTCGATCGCCTGGCAGATCGACGCGTACCGCTTCGAGCTCCCCTTCCTGGCCGCCCCCATGGACTCGGTCGTCTCCCCGCAGACCGCCATCCGCATCGGTGAGCTCGGCGGCCTCGGCGTGCTGAACCTCGAAGGCCTGTGGACCCGCTACGAGGACCCGCAGCCGCTGCTCGACGAGATCACCGAGCTGGACGAGGAGTCGGCCACCCGCCGCCTCCAGGAGATCTACTCCGCGCCGATCCAGGCCGACCTGATCCGCCGGCGCATCAAGGAGGTGCGCGACTCGGGCGTCGTCACCGCCGCCGCGCTCTCCCCGCAGCGCACCGCCGAGTTCTCCAAGGCCGTCGTCGACGCGGGCGTGGACATCTTCGTCATCCGCGGCACCACCGTCTCCGCCGAGCACGTCTCCGGCGCCGCCGAGCCGCTGAACCTCAAGCAGTTCATCTACGAGCTCGACGTCCCGGTCATCGTCGGCGGCTGCGCCACCTACACCGCGGCCCTGCACCTGATGCGCACCGGCGCCGCGGGCGTGCTGGTCGGCTTCGGCGGCGGCGCCGCGCACACCACCCGCAACGTGCTCGGCATCCAGGTCCCGATGGCGACCGCCGTCGCGGACGTGGCCGCGGCCCGCCGCGACTACATGGACGAGTCCGGCGGCCGCTACGTGCACGTCATCGCCGACGGCGGCGTGGGCTGGTCGGGCGACATCCCCAAGGCCGTGGCCTGCGGCGCCGACGCCGTGATGATGGGCTCCCCGCTGGCCCGCGCCACGGACGCGCCCGGCCGGGGCAACCACTGGGGCATGGAGGCCGTCCACGAGGACGTGCCGCGCGGCAAGAAGGTCGACCTGGGCACCGTCGGCACCACCGAGGAAATCCTCACCGGTCCCTCGCACAGCCCGGACGGCTCGATGAACATCTTCGGCGCGCTGCGCCGTTCGATGGCCACCACCGGCTACAGCGAGCTCAAGGAGTTCCAGCGGGTCGAGGTCACGGTCGCGGACTCCCAGCACCGCCGCTGACCCCCGGCCGCACACGCCGAAGGGCCCGGCCCCCGTTTCGGGGCCGGGCCCTTCGGCGTACCGGGGCCGGATCAGCCTTCTCCGCGCCGGCGCTTGCGGAGGTATTCGATCCACGGATAGGCGCAGGTCGCGGTCAGCAGGACCGAGAAGAAGACCGCGGCCCAGTCCGGGCCCTCGGGGCTCAGCTCCGGGTCGGTCTCGGCGAACACGACGAGGCCCGTGCCGGCCGAGAGCAGCACCGTGAGGGTGCCCAGCACCCAGATCCAGGCGGTGACGGCGCCGCTGCGGTCGGGCCGGGCCGCCCGCGGCCGGACGTTCGACGGGTTCGGCCGCGGGATCCGGGCGGGGTCGCGCGGCGGCATCCGGACGACGGCGGCGGCCGGCACGCCGGCGTCGAGCGGGGCGAGCCAGCCGAGGGTCAGGCGGTACAGCGTCGGCTCGACGGCGATGGTGAAGCCGTCGTTGCCGACCAGGTGGCGGGCGCCGTCCGGAAAGACCTGCATGAGGGCGCATTCTGCGTACCGCACGGTCACCTGGTCGTCCGGCGTGACGAGGCTGATGCCGTCCTTCGCCACGAGCAGGGCGACCTTCCCGTCCTCCAGGGCCGAGTAGCGGCGTCCGGTGACGATCTCCGGGGAGGCCGCGGCGGCGGTCAGGCCCGCCCAGTCCACACCCCGGCCGGGAACCCGCACGAGGGCGTCCGCCCAGACCTCCTGTGCGACGCGGTGGAGGTCCTCGACGGTGACCGCCTCGATCTCGGCCCGCGCCCCGTCGACGGCCAGGTGGCGGTGGCGCATCAGCAGGTCCATGGCGGCGGCCGGAAGCATCGCGGCGGCGAGGTCCGGGCTGTCGAACTGTGCCAGCGCGGAAGCCCGTACGGAGTCCAGGTCGGCCTGTTCGATGCGGCCGGCCCGCAGCTTCGCGAGGACGTCGACGAAGGCGCCGACCAGAGCGTCCTGCTTGGCCGGGAGGGCGTCGGCGTAGGCGGTGATGGTGGCGTGGTCGGTGTCGCGCGGGTGGTATTCGGCGGCGGCGGTGTAGGAGTAGCCGCCCTTCTGGCGCAGCTCGCGGAAGAGCTCCTTGCCGAGGACCTCGGCGAACAGGTGTGCCGCGGTCGACCGGGGCAGGACCGAGGTGAGCACGACTCCGCCCGCGTCGCCGTGGAAATAGGCCGGCGTGGCGGGCAGGGCCGAGGTCGGCTCGGGAGCGGGCAGCCACTCGCCGGCGGGGAGGGTCAGGTCCAGGCCCTCGGGGAGGGTGTCGCCGGTCATCCACAGGACCGCGTTCTCGGCGGTGAACCGGGTCCGGGCCCAGTCGCGGACGTCCTCGGCGGTGATGGCGGGCAGGCCCGTCTCGGCGCAGTCGAGGAGGCCGTAGGAGCGGGCGCCGTAGCGCCACAGGTCCATGCCGTGGCCGGCTCCGCGGCCGCGGCCGGCGGCCTCCGTGCGGAGGATCTCCTTCTCGGTCTCCAGCCGGTCGACCGGCAGGTCGCGCAGGGCCGCGCAGACCCCGTTGAGGTACTCGACCACGTCGGCGGTGGTGCCGGTGACGGCGAAGAGGGTGTACGCGGCGGCGGTCGCGCCGTTGTAGTGGAGATCGCTCAGGCCGTGCCGGTGCAGGGCGAGGTGCTCGACGAGGTGGGTGATCCCGCTGGTGGGGAGGGTTTCGTCGGCGCGGCCCACGCGGAAGAGGAGGCCCGCGGTGACGGGGCCGGAGCGGGGTGCCAGCAGGGTGCGCACGCCGTCCACGGTGGTCGTGGTGATCCCGTCCGCGTCGGTCGTGGCGGTGGGCGCCGTGGTGGTGTCGATGTCCATCTCCGTGGTCCCTCAGCCCTTCGCCAGGGCGATCTTGCGGTGGCGTTCGAACTCGTCCTCGTGGTCGCCGGACCCCAGGTAGCCCCAGGGGAACTCGCTCGCGCGGTCGCCGAGGGCGCGGAAGTGCGGGGCCGCCGCGGCGTGGCGGGCCGCGGCGCTGTGCGCGGCGGCGAAGGCGCTGTGGGCGTCGACGAGGCGGAAGGCGTCGGCGCGGGCGGCGGGGTGGAGGGCGGAGCGGGCGGCCGCTTCGAGCCGCCGGGTCTGGTTGTCGAGGTCGCGCAGGTACGTCGACGCGGCGCCGACGCTGGTCTGTTCGGCGATCTCCAGATAGTTCTCCAGCTGGGCGATGGCGACCAGCGCCCCGTTGGGGCTTCCCTCGGGTGCCTTCGCCGCGCACTCCCGGGCGAAGCCGTGCGCGGCCTCCCAGCTGCCGCCCCACTTGGGGCAGATCTGCTGGAGCAGCTGCGACTGGCCGCCGAAGTGGTGCGGGTGGTGCTCGGCGAGCCGGTCGTAGCGGCGGCGGGTCTCGCCCTGGCCCAGTTCGAGGCCGCGCGAGGTGATGACCCGGAGGTACCAGGCCAGGGCGTACCGCGGGTGCTCGGCGCAGACGTCGATCAGCAGGATCTCGGCGCGCCGCAGGTGGGCGTGGAAGTCGTCGAACTGCTGCTTGGAGACGTGCTGGGCCCGGTGGGCGGTACGGATGCCCCAGCCGATCTGCACCAGCCGGTCGGCGAGCAGGCTCCGGGGCAGCGGGTCGCGCGGGAGGCGCTCCGCGGCCTGTCGCAGGAACGTCTCGGAGCCGTTCGTCTCGGCGACGACCCGGCAGGCGAGGGTCCGGTCGTCCTCGTCGTCGAGTCCGTCGAAGGCCGCGGCGACGGCGTCCCAGTCCTGGCGCCGGACGGCGGAGCGCAGGGCGGCGAGGGCGGGTATGCGGTCGGCGGGTTCGAACACGGGCCGACCGGGCGGGGTATGAGCGGGCACGCGCGGATCATATGGACCGGCGAGGATCCCGTCGACCGGGATTCTCGCGCGGAGAGGGACCGATCGTGCCTGCTCAGCGCCCCGTGGCGGGCCGGTGTGTCAGTGGCCGGCCTTCCGGGCCGTCTGGAAGGCGGCGTATGCGCCGATCGCGTAGAAGAGGATCGAGATCGGGTCGATGTTGTCGATGTAGAACCGGTTCAGGTTCACGAGCTCGGTGGTGAGGAGCTCGGAGACGGGAATCGACTCGTTCTTCGAGACGCCGATCGCCGTGGCCAGGACGTAGCCGACGTACACGCCGCCGAGCGTCAGCACGGCGCTCAGGACCGGGAGGACGGGGTTGCGGCCGCCGAGGCGGACGGCGACGAGGGCGACCAGGAAGCCGACACCGGCCGCCGCGTAGCCGATCTGGTACTCGATGGCGCCCATGAGGCCGCCGTAGGCGGCGCCCGCCACGAGGGCGGTGCCGACCGCCGCGAGGACCGCCAGGGCGACGTTGCCGCTGCGGACCGGGGCCGGGGCGGCGACCGGGGTGTAGGAGTCGGGCGCGGGCGGCGTGAAGTTCTGGCTCATCGGAAAATCCCCCCAGGGTCCGAGCGCGCGTGCGACCCTCGGACATAAATACGAGATAAGTGACGCCGCAGGCTAGCAGCCCGTTCGGACATCGCCAGGGGGATTTCCCGGTGCTCAGAGGCGGTGGGCGGCGCCGATCGGGCTGGCGCCCCGGGTGTCCAGGAGGAGCTGGGCCTTCACCGCCAGGGCCTGCATGTCGTAGGTGCGGTGGTGCTGGAGCAGGATCGTCAGGTCGGCGTTGGCCGCGGCCTCGTACAGGGACTCGGCGCGGGGGACCGGCTGGTCCCTGACCCGCCAGCCCGTGATGTACGGGTCGTGGTAGCTGATCAGCGCCCCGAGGTCGATGAGGCGGCTGGCGATCTCGCCGGCCGGGGAGCCCTCCTGGTCGGCGAGGTCGGGCTTGTAGGTGACGCCGAGCAGCAGGACGCGGGCGCCGCGGGCGGACTTGCCGTGCTCGTTCAGCAGGGTGGCGGAGCGCTGGATGACGTACTGCGGCATCCGGTCGTTGATCTCCTGCGCCAGGCCGACCATGCGCAGCGGGTGCCCGGGGGTGCGGGTGGTGTGGGGGAGGTAGTTCGGGTCGAGGGGGACGCCGTGGCCGCCGACGCCGGGGCCGGGGCGGAAGGCCTGGTACCCGTAGGGCTTGGTCTCGGCGCAGCGGATGACGTCCCACAGGTCGACGCCGAGGTCGTGGCAGAGCACGGCCATCTCGTTCATCAGGGCGATGTTGACGTGGCGGTAGTTGGTTTCGAGGAGCTGCACGGTCTCGGCCTCGCGCAGGCCGCGGGCGCGGACCACCTTCTCGGTGAGGCGGGCGTAGAAGGCGTGCGCGGACTCGGTGCAGGCGGGGGTGAGGCCGCCGATCACCTTGGGGGTGTTGGAGATGCCGTGGGTCCGGTTGCCGGGGTCGAGGCGGCTGGGGGAGTAGGCCAGGTGGAAGTCCCGGCCGGCGCGGAGCCCGGATCCCTCCTCCAGGATCGGCCGCAGGTAGTCCTCGGTGACGCCGGGGTGTGCGGCGGATTCGAGGATCACCGTGGTGTGCGGGCGCAGCCGCGCGGCGAGGGCGCGGCCCGCGCCGCCCACCGCGGAGAGGTCCAGTGCGCGGTCCGGGCCGAGCCGGGTGGGGGCGCAGATGACGGCCGTGCGGACCCGGCCGAGCTCGGCGGGGTTGGTGGTGACCCGGAAGCCGGCCGCCGACATGCGGCGGATCTCGGCAGCGGAGAGAGTGGAGTCCGTGACCGGACCGCTTTCGTAGCCGACCGTCTCGATCCCGGCGGCGACGGCCGCCTGGGCCAGCGGGAGGCCGAGGTGGCCGAGTCCGATGACGGCGAGGTCTGCGGGCATGGGGATGCCGTCCCTTCCCTGGCGTGAGGGGGTGCCGCGCAAGTCCTCCCGAGGGCAGGGGAGCTGGCGCAATGTCAGACTAGGCTTATATATGACAGATATGTCGCATTCCGGGGTGAACGCCACCGTTGTGTTGTCCACAGGCGGTGGCTGAAGTGGGTGCGGGACGTCAGAATCGGGAAACGGGGGCATGTGAGCGGGATCTCACCCGCACCAACGGGAGGCAGCCGTGAGGACAGCGACACTGGGGCCGGAGCAGCGGGCCGCGGCCTTCACCCGGATGGCCGAACGGGAACTGGACGTGCTGGTCGTGGGCGCGGGAGTGGTCGGCGCCGGGACCGCGCTCGACGCCGTGACCAGGGGCCTGTCCACCGGTCTGGTGGAGGCCCGGGACTGGGCCTCGGGCACCTCCAGCCGGTCGAGCAAGCTCATCCACGGCGGCCTGCGGTATCTGGAGATGCTCGACTTCGCCCTCGTGCGGGAGGCGCTGAAGGAGCGCGGGCTGTTGCTGGAGCGCCTCGCCCCGCACCTGGTGAAGCCCGTGCCCTTCCTGTACCCCTTGCAGCACAAGGGCTGGGAGCGGCTCTACGCCGGCGCGGGCGTCGCGATGTACGACGCGATGTCGGTCTCCAGCGGGCACGGCCGGGGCCTGCCGGTGCACCGGCACCTCTCGCGCTCCCGGGCCCTGCGGGTGGCGCCGGCGCTGCGCAAGGACGCCCTGGTGGGGGCCCTGCAGTACTACGACGCCCAGATGGACGACGCGCGGTACGTCACGACGCTCGTGCGGACGGCCGCTGCGTACGGGGCGCACTGCGCCAACCGGGCGAGGGTGGTCGGCTTCCTGCGCGAGGGTGAACGGGTCGTCGGCGCGCGCGTGCAGGACGTCGAGGGCGGCGTGGAGTACGAGATCCGCGCGAAGCAGGTCGTGAACGCCACGGGGGTGTGGACGGACGACACCCAGGCGCTGATCGGGGAGCGCGGGCAGTTCCACGTACGGGCCTCGAAGGGCATCCACCTGGTCGTGCCGAAGGACCGGATCCATTCGACCACCGGGCTGATCCTGCGGACCGAGAAGTCGGTGCTGTTCGTCATCCCGTGGGGGCGGCACTGGATCGTGGGGACCACGGACACCGACTGGGACCTGGACAAGGCGCACCCGGCGGCGTCGAGCGCGGACATCGACTACCTGCTGGAACACGTGAACTCGGTCCTGGCGGTGCCGCTGACGCGCGACGACGTCCAGGGCGTGTACGCGGGCCTGCGGCCGCTGCTGGCCGGCGAGTCGGACGCGACGAGCAAGCTGTCGCGCGAGCACACGGTGGCGCATCCGGTGCCGGGTCTGGTGGTGGTGGCCGGCGGCAAGTACACGACGTACCGGGTCATGGCGAAGGACGCGGTCGACGAGGCGGTGCACGGGCTGGACCAGCGCGTGGCGCCGTGCGTGACGGAGGACGTGCCGCTGGTGGGGGCCGAGGGGTACCGCGCCCTGTGGAACGGCCGGGCGAGGATCGCGGCCCGGACGGGCCTTCATGTGGTGCGGGTGGAACACCTGTTGAACCGGTACGGGACGCTGACCGAGGAACTGCTCGACCTCGTCGCCGCCGATCCGGAACTGGGCAGGGCCGTGACCGGGGCGGACGACTACCTGCGGGCGGAAATCGTGTACGCCGCCTCGCACGAGGGGGCGCGGCACCTGGACGACGTCCTGACGCGGCGGACGCGGATCTCGATCGAGACCTTCGACCGGGGGACGCGGTCGGCACGGGAGTGCGCCGAGTTGATGGCGCCGGTGCTGGGATGGGACAAGCAGCAGATCGAGAAGGAGGTGGAGCACTACGAGAAGAGGGTGCAGGCGGAACGCGAATCGCAGCGTCAGCCGGACGACCAGACGGCGGACGCGGCGCGGCTGGGGGCGCCCGACATCGTTCCGTTGTAACTCCGGGATCCGGAAGGCGGAACCGCAGACCCGGGGGGTCCGTCCGTTGCGGAGTGAGGAACAATGATGGCTCTGCCGGGGCGGGTTACCGTGGGCCCCGGCCGCCGGGTCGCTCAGCCGCTGGGGCGGGCGGAGCAGCGGCACGATCGCAGAGGGGACGCATGTCGAAGCCGGAGCACACCGAGTCACCTGCCGGGGCGCCTGCGGCGAAGCTTGGCGATGGCGCTTCGGCGGGGTCCGCCCCTGCCTCCGCGCCTGCGGCGAAGCCCGAGGACGCTTCCGTGCCCGCGGCAAGGACGGCCGCCGACGCGGAGGCTGATGGGCCGAAGCCCGTCCCCGCGCCCGCGCCGGCGAAGCCGCGGCTGAGCAAGGCCGCGCCCGCGCCTGCGGCTGCCGAGCCGGGGCCGGACAAGGCCGCCGCCACGGTCGCGGCACCGGCCGTTGACGCGAAGCCCGAGGCCGCGCCCGCGGCGGAACCGGACGCCGACGCGGAGCCCGCCTCCGCTCCCGCCGCGAAGCCGGAGCCGGACGAGGCCGCGGCCACGGCTGCCGAACCGGACGCCGAGGCGAAGCCTGCCGCTGCCGCCGAGCCGCGGCTGAGCAAGGCCGCACCCGCGCCCGTGGCCGAGCCCGAGGACGCGAAGCCCGCGGACGCGAAGCCCGCGCCCAAGCCCGTCGGGGCGACCGGGGCGAACCCCGTCGTCGAGAAGGCCGATGCGATGGCCGCCGCCGTCAAGGCCGCCGCCGCCAAGGCGGCCGAGGGCGGTCACGACGAAGGGCGGCTGCTGGCCGGCCGGTACCGGCTGGGAGCCGTGCTCGGCAAGGGCGGCATGGGCACCGTCTGGCGGGCCCAGGACGAGACCCTGGGCCGCACCGTCGCCGTCAAGGAACTCCGCTTCAGCAGCGGGGTCGACGACGACGAGAAGCGCCGCCTCATCACCCGTACCCTGCGCGAGGCCAAGGCCATCGCCCGGATCCGCAGCGGCGGCGCCGTCACCGTCTACGACGTCGTCGACGAGGACGCCCGGCCGTGGATCGTCATGGAGCTCATCGAGGGGCCCTCGCTCGCCGAGTTCATCCGGGAGAACGGCCCCCTCACCCCGCACCGCGCCGCCGAGGTCGGCCTCGCGGTGCTCGACGTCCTGCGCGCCGCGCACGGCCAGGGCATCCTGCACCGGGACGTCAAGCCCTCCAACGTGCTCATCGCCGGCAACGGCCGTGTCGTCCTCACCGACTTCGGCATCGCGCAGGTCGAGGGCGACCCCTCCGTCACCTCCACCGGCATGCTCGTCGGCGCCCCCTCCTACATCTCGCCCGAGCGCGCCCGCGGCCAGAAGCCGGGCCCGCCCGCCGACATGTGGTCGCTCGGCGGCCTGTTGTACGCCTCCGTCGAGGGCACGCCCCCGTACGACAAGGGGTCCGCGCTCGCCACGCTCACCGCGGTGATGACCGAGCCGGTTGACCCGCCGAAGAACGCCGGCCCGCTCACCGAGGTCATCTACGGCCTGCTGGCCAAGGACCCGGCCCGCCGCCTCGACGAGGGACGCGCCCGGGCGATGCTCACCGCCGTCATCGCCGCGCCCGAGCCGGTACCCGCCCCCGTGGTGCCCGCGGTCGCCGAGGAGACCCGGCAGATATCGCTGGCGGACGCCAAACAGGCGGCGGAGAAGGCCACCGCGGAGAAGGCGGCCGAGAAGGCCGCGAAGAAGGAGCGGGAGCGCCGCGAGCGGGAGCAGCGCGAGCGTGCCCGCGCCGCACTGAAGGCCGCCCGCAAGGCGGCCGCCGCCCCGGCCGCGGCCTCGGCGGCGGAAGCGCCGAAGGGCCGGCCGGCCTCCGTCGTCGCGCCGCTCACGGACGTCATGCCGCGCCGCACCATCGTGCTGGCCCTCGTCGCGGTGGTCGCCGTGCTCGCGGTGGTCGGCTCGCTGATCGTCTGGGCGATCAGCGGCGACGACAAGGACGAGAAGGACCAGGGCAAGGGCGGCAAGGCCACTCCGGCCGCGTCCGCGCCGCAGACCTCGGGCGGGGCCGAACAGGGCTCCCCGAAGCCGTCCGGGAACACCGGGGAGACGGCCGCGGGCGGCAGCGCGGGCACCGGCACCGGTACCGACGCGGGAGCCGGCGGCCAGGGTCAGGGACAGGGCCAGCAGACCGCCGGCCAGGGCCAGGGCCAGGGTCAGGGACAGGGCGTGACGACCGGCGGAGCGGGAGGCGCACTCCCCGCCGGATACGCGATGGTGACGGAGCCCGGGTTCCACTTCTCGATGGCGATGCCCGAGGGGTTCAAGCGGACGGGCACGGCCGGCGACAACTCCGGCGGGATATTCAGCCGTGACGGCGGGTTCCCGCGGATCCAGGTCGACTTCACCGGCAAGCCGGGCGACGACGCTGCCCTCGCCTGGGTCAAGCTCGCCCCGGCCGTCGGCGGCAGCAGCAAGGGCTACCGGCAGATCCGCATAGACAAGGTGGAGTACCGGGGCTATCCGACCGTCGCGGACTGGGAGTTCGAGCGGGAGCAGGGCGGGACGAAGGTCCGCGTGCTCAACCGCGGCTTCAAGATCGACGCCGGCCGCGGCTACGCCATCATGATCAGCTGCCCCGCGGACCAGTGGGACGGCCCGGAGTGCACCCAGATGCGCGACGTCGCCTTCCAGACGTTCCAGCCTCTCGGCTGACCCCGGGACGCAGGCGCCCCTGTCGACGTATCGTGTCAGCGGGGCCCTGTCGGCCTGCCGCACTCGGGGGAGGCGATGTGGAGGAGTACGCGGGCCGGATCCTGGCCGGCCGCTACCGCCTGCCGCTGCCGCCGTCCGACGCGTACGAACTCGTCGAGACCCGGGCCTTTGATACGCGCAGCGGTCAGGAAGTCCTGGTCCGGCAGGTGCCGTTGCCGGAGGTCGTGGACGCCGAGCTGGTGGACGGGCCGTTGGCGGTTCCGGCGGTCCGCCGCGCTCCCGCCGACCTGCCTGCCGTGCGGCGCGCCATCGAGGCGGCGCAGGCCGCGGCCTCGATTCCCGACCACCCCCGACTGGACCAGGTCTTCGACGTGTTCGCCGAGGGCGAGTCGCTGTGGATAGTGAGCGAACTGGTCCCGGCCAAGCCGCTGGCCGCGCTGCTCGCCGACGAACCCCTCAGTCCCTATAGGGCTGCTGAGGTGGCGTCGGACGTGCTCACCGCGCTGCGCGTGCTGCACGCGCACGGCTGGACGCACCGGAACATCACCGTGCGCACGGTGCTGGTGTGCGAGGACGGCCGGGTCGTGCTGACGGGCCTCGCGGCCGGGGCCGCGGAGGAGGCCCTGTGCGGGTACGACCCCGTCCCCCGCACCACCGACTCCGGTCCCGACGGGCGCTGGGGCGCGGGCTCCGACCCCGACCCGTTACCCGCTCCCGTGCCGGCCGGACCGCTTCCGCCCGCGCCGACACCCGTGCCGCCGCCTCCGGCCCCCGATCACGGCGCCCCCGATCACGGCGCCCCCGAGTACGCGCCGCTCGTGGCCCCGGGGTACGACACCGGGCCGCGGTACACCGACCACATCACCCCCGGGCGGCCGCAGGAGCGTGCCGACGTCCAGGCCGCCGCGCGCGCCGGGGTCGTCGCCGCGTACCGGGCGGGCGCGCGGGCGGCGGCCGCCCGGGTCACCGAGCAGCGCAGGGCCGAGGCCGCGGCCGGAGCCGCGATCGAGGCGGGGCCCGCCGCCGCGCCCGAGCGCAGGCCCGAGGGATCGACCCTCCCGCAGGGCTACTCGTACCCGTACGGGGGAGGACCGGAGACCGCGGCCGGGCCCGCCGGCGCCTGGCACGGCGCGACCCCGCGCCGCCTTGCTCTACCCGAGCCCGAGCCCGAGTCGCAGCGCCAACTCCGGCCCGAGCCGCAGCCCGAGCCCGAGCCGCACCTCGAAGTCCGCCCCCGGCCGCAGCCCCAGCCGCAGTCCGAAGCCCGGCCCGAGCCACAGCACCCAACCGGGCCCCAGCCACAGCACCCAACCGGGCCCGAGCCGAGGCGGCAGCCCGAGCCCGGGTCCGATCCGTGGCCCGAGGTCCTGTCGCGGCCCGTACCGGCTCCGCCGGCGTGGAACCGGTCCGACGCACCGGCGGCGCCCGCCCTGCCCGCGCAACTCGCCCTGCCGCAGGGCTATCGCCAGGCCGAGACACCCGGCCGCCCCGCCCCCGGCGGGCCGAGCCCGGCGCCGGCCCCGATGCCGCCCCCGGCCCCGCGGGCGGCCGCCGCCTGGACCGGGCTCGACGCCGAGCGGGCGCGGCACACGCGCATGGCCGTGGTCGGCGCGATCACCGAGCGGTGGGCCCCCGAGCAGGCCGGCCCGGTGCACGGGCACTGGCAGCTCGCGGCGCCCGTTGGGCCCGCCACCGACCTCTGGGCGCTCGGCGCGCTGCTCTACCGCGCCGTGCAGGGCCACGCCCCGTACCCGGAGGACAGCGTCGCCGAGCTCGTCGAGATGGTCTGCGCCGAGCCCCCCGCCTTCGCCGAGGAGTGCGGCGCGCTCCGCCCCGTCGTGGAGTCCCTGCTGCGCCAGGACCCCACCGAGCGGCCCGACTTCGAGGAACTGCGCGGCTGGCTGCGCTCGCTCGTACGGTCCGCCCCCGAGCCGGACGCCGGGCTCGGCGTGCTCCCGATGCCGGAGGCGGATCCCGCGCGGCTGCCCGTCGTACGCCGCCGCGGCGAGGTCCACGGACGGCACCGCAATCCCACGGCCGCCCGCAAGCCCCTGGCGCTCGGCCGGACCCTGCTCGTCGGCATCCTGGTCCTCCTCGCCGGAGCCGTCGCCTACGCGATGCTGTTCATGCCCCGGGCCGGTGTCCCGCAGGACCAGGACGGCCCCGGGGAGACCACCGCGCACACCTCGGCGGGGCCGGGCCCCTCCAAGGTGCCCACCGGCACGCCCGAGTCCAAGCCCGCGCCCCAGACGACCGGCCCCGCCGCCTCGCAGGCCCCGCCCGCGCAGGCCCCGCCCGGCTACACCACCCAGCAGGACCCGGAGCACTTCGAGATCGCCGTCCCCGAGGGCTGGGAGCGCCGCGGGATCAACGAGGCCGGCCAGGTGCGCTACACCGACGGGGCGTTCGTGCTGACCGTGGTCCCCGGCAGGGACAAGGTCGAGGGCAATCCGGACCCGGCGGCCTACCAGAAGGACAAGGAGCCGGAGCTGACGCCGTACCGGACCTCCACCTGGTCGACGGTCGGGGACGTGAAGACCACCCGGGTCGGGCAGCAACTGCGGGCCACGGGCCGCTACACGTGGATCGACGGGACCGGCCGCAACGTGTTCGCCCGCAATTTCGTCGTCGCGCTGGGCGGCAGTTACCACGTCGTCCTGGTGACCGGTCCGGAGGACGAACAGACCAAGGTCACCGAAGTCTTCGAGAAGGCCACGGCGAGTTACAAGGCGGGCGGATGAGCGGATATTGACGACTGATCAGTACGGCGATTGCGTCACAGTGCCGTCTTTCGGCGCCCGGGCGGTTCCGACAGCCCCCGTGGGCTCCGTAATCTGGCCTGAAGTGCAGAGAGCGGCGGGAATTCGTGGAACAGCAGACTGGTGGGGGCGCCGTGCTGGCGGGCCGGTACAGGCTCGTCGAGCCGATCGGCCGGGGCGGCATGGGGAAGGTGTGGCGCGCGCATGACGAGCTGCTGCACAGGACCGTCGCGGTCAAGGAACTGACGGCGGGTCTGTACGTCACCCAGGCCGACCGGGACGTCATGCACGCCCGGACGCAGAAGGAGGCCCGGGCGGCGGCCCGGATCCAGCACCCGGCGGTGGTCACCGTCCACGACGTGCTGGAGCACGACGACCGGCCGTGGATCGTCATGGAGTACATCGACGGCCCCTCCCTCGCGGACGCGGCCAAGGCGGCCGGCCGGATCGAGCCGCGCGAGGCGGCCCGGATCGGCCTGCACGTGCTGGGCGCCCTGCGCGCCGCGCACGCGGTCGGCGTGCTGCACCGGGACGTCAAGCCGGGCAACGTGCTGCTCGCCAAGGACGGCCGGGTGCTGCTCACCGACTTCGGTATCGCCGCGATCGAGGGCGACTCGTCCATCACCCGCACCGGCGAGATCGTGGGATCGATCGACTACCTCGCGCCCGAGCGGGTCACCGGGGGCATCCCCGACCCGTCCTCCGACCTGTGGTCGCTGGGCGCGACCCTCTACACGGCGGTGGAGGCCCGCTCCCCGTTCCGCCGTACGTCGCCCATCTCCAGCATGCAGGCCGTGGTGAACGACGAGCCGCCGGCGCTGCGCCAGGCCGGGCCGCTGGGTCCGGTGATCACCTCCCTGCTGCGCAAGGACCCCACGGAGCGGCCCTCGGCGGAGGAGGCCGAGCGGATGCTGCTGGAGGCGATGGAGGGCCGCGAGCCGAAGGCGGCGCACGCGTACGTCCCGACGCGCGCCGTCACCCCCGAGGAGCTGGCCCCGGCGCAGGAGAAGCCCGAGGAGCCGGCCCCGCAGGAGGAGGTCGCGCAGACGGCCCCGCTGCCGGAGCCCGCGGTCTCCGGGACGGTGGCCGCGCCCGCGCCCGCCGACCGGGACGGCGGCTGGCTCAAGCGCGCCGCGGTGGTGGCCCTGGTGGCCGCGCTGCTCGGCGGCGGCGGTGTCTTCGGGGTCCTGAAGTACACCGGGGACCCGGGCAAGCAGAACGACCCCGACCGGGTCGCGAGCTCGACCGGAGGCCAGTCCGGCGACGAGGGCAAGCCGCAGGCGGCAGCCCCGCCGGCCGGCTACAAGAAGGTCGTCGACCCCCTCGCCGGGTTCACCCTGTTCGTCCCGGAGGGCTGGACGCGCAAGGCGAACGGCGACCAGATCGACTACACCCCGGACGACGGCAAGCACTTCGTCCGGATCGCCGCCGACCCCACCCCGGACTACCGGGACCCGCTCGCGCACCTGCTCGACCTGGAGACACAGGTGTCCAAGCGGACGGACTACAAGAAGGTGCGGCTGAACCAGAACACCTTCCGGGACAGCACCCGGGCCGCGCTCTGGGACTTCACCTACACGGAGAAGCAGAACCACCCGGGCCCGCGCCGCGCCAAGGAGCAGATGTACATCGCGCCGGACGGCACGGAGTACGCGATCTACATCTCCAGCCCGGTCGCGAGCTGGGCCACGACGGAGCAGCAGTTCGACGTCGTGCTCAGCGGCTGGGAGCCGCCCGCCAAGAAGCCCTGATCGGCGCCGATCAGGGCATCCTGCCAGCGATCACTGGCGGAAAAGGCAAAATCCGGTTACCGGCGGGTACCCAAAGGCTGCCGGGCGGAATACGCTCACCGGCATGACGGACTCGCAGGCCTCCGAAGCCCCCCTCCGCACCGCACCGCAGCCCACCAACCCGGTCGCCCCGGCCCCGGCCGGCGCCCGCACCGCGGCCGACGTGGTGACCCCCGACCTGGTCGCCCGGCTGACCCGCGGAGTGATCGGCTCGGGCCGCACCGCCAACCACACCCCCTTCACCGGGGACCGGCTGGCGGAGCTCCCCGAGGCCACCCCCGAGGACGTGGCCGAGGCCTTCGACCGGGCCCGCGCCGCCCAGACCGCCTGGGCGGCCGTCCCCGTGCGCCGGCGGGCCGCGGTCCTGCTGCGCTTCCACGACCTGGTCCTCGCCCGGCAGGCCGAGGTCCTCGACCTGATCCAGCTGGAGACCGGCAAGGCGCGCCTGCACGCCCACGAAGAGGTCCAGGCCGTCGCCGTCTCGGCCCGCCACTACGGCCGCAAGGCGCCCTCCTACCTGCGCCCCAAGGGCCACACGGGCGCGATGCCCACCCTCACCAAGGTCACCGAGCTGCGCCAGCCGCGCGGGGTCGTCGGCCAGATCGCCCCCTGGAACTACCCCCTGGAGCTGTCGGTCGGCGACGCCCTGCCGGCCTTCGTCGCGGGCAACGCGCTCGTCATGAAGCCCGACACGGAGACCGCGCTGACCGCCCTGTGGGCCCGCGACCTGCTGATCGAGGCCGGGCTGCCCGCCGAGGTCTTCCAGATCGTCCTCGGCGAGGGCCCCGTCGTCGGCCCCGAGGTGGTCCGCCACGCCGACTACGTCTCCTTCACCGGCTCCACCCGTACCGGCCGCGAGGTCGCCCGGGGCGCCGCCGACCGGCTCGTCGGGGTCTCCCTCGAACTCGGCGGCAAGAACGCCATGCTCGTCCTGCACGACGCCGACGTCGAGAAGGCCGCCGCGGGCGCCGTCCGCGCCTGCTTCTCCTCCGCGGGCCAGCTGTGCATCTCCATCGAGCGGCTCTACGTCCACGCCTCGATCGCCGACGACTTCGTCGCGCGGTTCGCCGCCCGCACCCGCGCCATGCGGCTCGGGGCCTCCCTCTCCTACGGCGCCGACATGGGTTCGCTGGTCGGCGAGCGCCAGCTGGAGACCGTACAGCGGCACGTGGACGAGGCCGTCGCCAAGGGCGCCACCCTCGTCGCCGGCGGCACCGCCCGCCCCGACATCGGTCCGCTCTTCTACGAGCCCACCATCCTCGACGGCGTCGAGGCCCCCATGGCGGTCTGCGGCGAGGAGACCTTCGGCCCGGTCGTCTCGATCTACCGCTTCACCGACGAGGAGCAGGCGATCGCGGAGGCCAACGCCACCGCCTACGGCCTCAACTCCAGCGTCTGGACCAAGGACGCCCGCCGCGGCCACTCCGTCGCCGCCCGCCTGCGCACCGGCACCGTCAACATCAACGAGGGCTACGCCCCCGCCTACGGCAGCGCCCAGGCGCCCATGGGCGGCATGAAGGACTCCGGCCTCGGCCGCCGCCACGGCTCCGAGGGCATCCTCAAGTACACCGAGGCCCAGACCGTCGCCCACCAGCGGCTGGTCCCGATGGCGCCCTCGCTGGGCATGGACGACGAGAAGTACGCGGCGTTCATGACCCGCAGCCTCAAGGTCATGAAGGCTCTCCGACTGCGCTGAGGAGGTAACCGTGTCGCACGACGACGCACCCGGCGACGACGCACCCGGCGACGACGCATCCGGCGACGACGCCTACGACTACGACGTCATCGTCATCGGATCGGGCTTCGGAGGGTCGGTCTCGGCCCTGCGCCTCACCGAGAAGGGCTACCGGGTCGGCGTCCTGGAGGCAGGGCGCCGCTTCACCCGCGAGAGCCTGCCGAGGAACAGCTGGGACCTGCGCAACTACCTGTGGGCCCCGGCCCTCGGGCTGTACGGGATCCAGCGGATCCACCTGCTCGGCAACGTCATGGTGCTCGCGGGCGCCGGCGTCGGCGGCGGCTCGCTCAACTACGCCAACACCCTGTACGTGCCGCCCCGGGCCTTCTTCGAGGACCGGCAGTGGGCCTCCATCACCGACTGGCGGGGCGAACTCGCCCCGTACTACGACCAGGCCAAGCGGATGCTCGGGGTGCGCCTCAACCCGACCATGACCCCCTCCGACGTCCACCTGAAGGCGGCCGCCGAGAAGATGGGCGTGGGGGACACCTTCCACATGGCCCCGGTCGGCGTCTTCTTCGGCGACGGCGAGGACGCCGCCGACGGTCCCCGCGTCCGGCCCGGCGAGCAGATCGCCGACCCGTACTTCGGCGGCGCCGGCCCCGCCCGCAGGGCCTGCACCGAGTGCGGCGAGTGCATGACCGGCTGCCGGCACGGCGCGAAGAACACCCTGAACGAGAACTACCTGCACCTCGCCGAGCGGGCCGGCGCCGTCATCCACCCGATGACGACCGTCACCGCCCTGTCCGAGCACCCGGACGGCGGCCACCGCGTCCGCACCGTGCCCACCGACGGCCGCCGCCGCGGGAGGGCGAAGGTGCTGCGCAGCCGGTACGTGGTCGTCGCCGCGGGCACGTACGGGACGCAGACCCTGCTGCACACCATGAAGGACCGCGGCGAGCTGCCGAACCTGTCGGAGCGGCTCGGCGAGCTGACCCGGACCAATTCCGAGGGGATCGTCGGCGCGCAGACCGACGACCGCCGCTACCGCAGGCGCCGCGGCGCGGTCCCCGGCGAGGAACGGCGGGCCGACTTCACCAGGGGCGTGGCGATCACCTCCTCCGTACACCCCAACGCCGACACCCACATCGAGCCGGTCCGCTACGGCAAGGGCTCGAACGCGATGGGCTTCATGACCGTCCTGCAGGTCCCCCACAGCGCCCACCGGGTCCGCGGCTGGCTGGCCAGGACCGCCAGGCACCCCCTCCAGCTGGCCCGGTCGCTGTCCAACCGGCGCTGGTCGGAACGGACCATCATCGGCCTGGTCATGCAGTCACTGGACAACTCGCTGACCACGTACCGCAAGCCGGGCGGGATCGGCAGGGGCATGCTCACCGCCCGCCAGGGGCACGGCGCCCCCAACCCGGTGCAGATCGCGGAGGCCACGCAGGCCGCGACCCTGCTCGCCGAGGAGATCAACGGCTTCCCCGGCAGCAACATCGGCGAGCTGATGGGGACCCCGCTGACCGCGCACTTCCTCGGCGGCTGCCCGATCGGGGCATCGGCGGCGGAGGGCGTGGTGGACCCGTACCACCGCCTCTACGGGCACCCGGGCATCTCGGTGGTGGACGGCTCGGCCGTCTCCGCGAACCTGGGGGTCAACCCGTCGCTGACGATCACCGCGCAGGCGGAGCGGGCGATGTCGTACTGGCCCAACAAGGGCGAGCGGGACCCGCGGCCCGAACAGGGCGCCGCCTACGCCCGCCTGGACGCGGTGGAGCCGGTCCGGCCGGCCGTGCCCAAGGACGCGTTCGGCGCGCTGCGGCTGCCGTTCCTGGCCGTCCCCGAAGTTCCCCCACGGGATCCGGAATCGGCCGGATGACGACGGCGGGTTCCGCGCTCCCCCTCCGAGCGCGGTACCCGCCGCGGTACATACGTGACAGATGTTCAGCCTTGATGGTTGTACCGGAATCCGCCAAGCCGGGCTGTGGCGTCGATCACACGGTCAACGAGGCAACTGCTCATCGCGCTCGACCGTCAACCGCAGCATGAGAAAGCCCATCTCCTTGCTGGCTGCCTGCGGCATCGCCGCCCTGGGGCTCGCAGCCACTCCCGCACACGCCGCGGACCCCTCCTTCACCCTGGCCGGACCGGCCGAGATCGGCCTGCGCCCGCACCCCGGGCAGAGCGGCGCACCGCAGAAGACTTCGGTCGGGTTCGAGCTCGTCAACGACACCGCCTCGGCGTTCGAGCGCGAGAGCACCTTCACGATCGACCTGAGCGGCCTCAAGGGGATCGCCGACGTCGCCCTCGCGAAGCAGCAGGGCTCCGACTGCACGCTCACCGAGGCGGCCGTCACCTGCAAGCGCCCCGCGCTGTGGAAGGGCCGGACCGGCGTCGTCGGCCTGGACCTGACCGCCGCCCGCGGCAGCAAGGCCGGCGCCACCGCCGACCTCACCGTGACCGGCAAGGCCGAGGGAGCCGCCTTCAGGGCGGCCACCACCAAGGTGCGGATCGGCGGCCCCGACCTCGTGCTGGAGCGGGCCGCGCTCAAGGAGGAGCAGAAGCCGGGCGACCGGCAGAACCTGTCGATCGTCTTCGCGAACGAGGGCACGGAGTCCGTCAAGGGCGTCGTCCTGGAGATGCGCACCACCCACGGCATCGACCTGCTGGAGCAGTACGACAACTGCTCCTACTCCGAGGACACCGGTCCGGGGCAGCCCCTGAACACGGCCTGGAGCACGGTGCAGTGCCTGCTGGAGGGCGAGTACGAGCCGGGCAGCGTCTACGGGGTCGACGGCTCGCTGACCCTGAAGGCCGCCCCGCACGCCTTCGCCGACACCCTCACCTACGCCGTGTACGCCGACGGGCACCAGCCGAAGGCCGCCAAGACCTCCAGGAAGCCGACCGGCGGCAAGAAGCTGGCCGTGCGGGAACGCGCCCCCAAGGCGGCCTCCGCGCAGTCGGTGGACCTCGACCCCTGGAACAACCTCCAGGAGTTCGACTTCCGGACGAGGAACAGCGCCGACCTCGTGGCCTGGCCCGTGGCCCTCGCCGGCGGGGTGGGCGACACGGTCGCGGCCGACTTCGGCTTCCGCAACAACGGTCCCGCCTGGGTGGCGGAGCTGCGGTCCGGCGAGAACGTCGCCCGTACCGACATCGTGGTCCCGGCCGGTACGAAGGTCACCAAGGTCCCGGCCGGCTGCCAGGGCGTCAACGCCGACGGCACCGCCCGCGAGCAGACGCTCGGCGCGCCCCGCTACTTCTGCTCCACCGGCCACGTCGTGGGGGAGCGGGAGAAGTTCAGCTACCCGTTCGAGCTGAAGATCGAGCAGGTCGTGGCGAACGCGGCGGGCTCCGTCTCGGTCGGCCGGGGGACGCCCGAGGGCACCAAGGGCCAGCCGTGGGACCCGAACCACGCCAATGACAAGACGCCCGTCGTGATCAGCGCGAAGGGCGGCGCCACGCCGACGGCGACCGCCACGACGAGCCCCTCGCCGACCGCGACGGCGACCGCCTCGGCCACGGCCACCGCCACCTCCGGCGCCACGGCGAACGGCGGCCTCGCCGCCACCGGCAGCTCCGCCGGGGCGCTCGCGCTCGGCGGCGCGGTGCTCGTGGCCGCGGGCGGCGGCCTGGTCCTGGCCTTCCGCCGCAAGGCCGGCACGCACGCCTAGCCGGCCCGGCGGACACTGCACCGCACGCAGAACGGCCGGCCCGGGGCGTCCCCCGGGCCGGCCGTCTCTACGGGGTGACCGGGCTGCTGTCCCCTGCCGTCCGGTCACGCGAAGGAGCGAGGTCCCACGACGTACGCACCACGAGGCGTACGTCTCATCGCTCCTGCAGAGCCACGCGTGGTGTTGCGGTTCCGCGGCTGGCTGACGCGGACATCCTCACCAACGAAGCGTCCCGGGGGCGGTCACGCTCCGGACGGGTGACGAACAGCCGTCACACCCGGCCCCGGCACAGCTCCAGCAGGGTCATCGCCAGGGCGGTCCCGGGCTTGCCGAGGGCATCGCTCCAATGGGACAGCACCTCCATCTCGCGGGACAGGTGCACCCGGCGCCCGCCGGAGGCGATCCGGGCGTCCTGGATGACCGTGGAGACGGCCATCCGCTCCTGGATCAGTCCGATGATCCGGTCGTCGATGGCGTCGATACGGGTCCGGGACTCGGCGATCAGCTGCTCGGGGGTGGTGGTGACGCTCATGGTGTTCTCCTGTGGGTCGTGCCGGCAGGAGCGGAAACGCGGAGCGCCCCGGTCCTGTCGGACCGGGGCGCTCTGGGAAGTCAGCGGCTCAAGCGAGCATCACGATGACCCATGGCGACCGGACCGGCCGGTGCCATAGGTAAAGAGGAAGCTCAGCTGCTTGCGCACGGAAGGGATTATGGCCCCGCCCCCCGTCGCCTGCCAAGCCGATTCGGATGGTGAGACGAAGGAGCCCCGGCGTCCCCCGTTAGAATCGACAAAACAGCCACCTCTTCCGCCGGAAGGCCGCCCCGTGCCAGAAGCACCCTCCGCCGCCCACGACAGCGCCCCGGACACGGTTCTCGTCGTCGACTTCGGCGCCCAGTACGCCCAGCTCATCGCCCGCCGCGTCCGCGAGGCACGGGTCTACAGCGAGATCGTGCCGAGTTCGATGCCCGTCGACGAGATGCTGGCCAAGAACCCGAAGGCGATCATCCTCTCCGGCGGTCCGTCCTCCGTCTACGAGGAAGGCGCCCCGCAGCTGGACCGCGCCCTCTTCGAGGCCGGGATCCCCGTCTTCGGCATGTGCTACGGCTTCCAGCTGATGGCGAAGGTCCTCGGCGGCACCGTCGACAACACCGGCGCCCGCGAGTACGGCCGTACCCCGCTGCACGTCTCCAAGGTCGGCTCCACCCTCTTCGAGGGCACCCCGGAGAACCAGTCGGTGTGGATGTCGCACGGCGACGCCTGCTCCGCCGCCCCCGAGGGCTTCACCGTCACCGCGTCGACGAACGTCGTCCCCGTGGCGGCCTTCGAGAACGACGAGAAGAAGCTGTACGGCGTGCAGTACCACCCCGAGGTGATGCACTCCACGCACGGCCAGCAGATCCTGGAGCACTTCCTCTACCGCGGCGCGGGCCTCGCCCCCACCTGGACCACCGGCAACATCGTCGAGGAGCAGGTCGCGGCCATCCGCGCGCAGGTCGGCGACAAGCGCGCCATCTGCGGCCTCTCCGGCGGCGTGGACTCCGCGGTCGCCGCGGCCCTCGTGCAGAAGGCCATCGGCTCCCAGCTCACCTGCGTCTACGTCGACCACGGCCTGATGCGCAAGGGCGAGACCGAGCAGGTCGAGAAGGACTTCGTCGCCGCCACCGGCGTGCAGCTGAAGGTCGTCGACGCGCAGGAGCGCTTCCTGAACGCGCTCGCCGGCGTCTCCGACCCGGAGACCAAGCGGAAGATCATCGGCCGCGAGTTCATCCGCGTCTTCGAGCAGGCCCAGCTGGAGATCCTCCAGGAGGACGGCCCCGCGGTCGCCTTCCTCGTGCAGGGCACCCTGTACCCGGACGTCGTCGAGTCCGGCGGCGGCACCGGCACCGCGAACATCAAGTCGCACCACAACGTCGGCGGCCTCCCCGACGACATCGAGTTCGAGCTCGTCGAGCCGCTGCGCCAGCTGTTCAAGGACGAGGTCCGCATGGTCGGCCAGGAGCTCGGCCTGCCCGACGAGATCGTCCAGCGCCAGCCCTTCCCCGGCCCCGGCCTCGGCATCCGCATCGTCGGCGAGGTCACCAAGGAGCGCCTGGACCTGCTGCGCGAGGCCGACGCCATCGCCCGCCACGAGCTCACCGCGGCCGGCCTGGACCGCGAGATCTGGCAGTGCCCGGTCGTCCTGCTCGCGGACGTCCGCAGCGTCGGCGTCCAGGGCGACGGCCGCACCTACGGCCACCCGATCGTGCTGCGCCCCGTCTCCTCCGAGGACGCGATGACCGCGGACTGGACGCGCATGCCGTACGAGGTCCTCGCCCGGATCTCCACCCGCATCACCAACGAGGTGCCGGAGGTGAACCGTGTGGTCCTGGACTGCACGAGCAAGCCCCCGGGCACCATCGAGTGGGAGTAGTCCCACCCGGTCCCACCAGGTCCCACCCGGATCACCGTGAAGCCGCCGCCCCGCACCCGCGGGCGGCGGCTTCGCCGTTCCTCTGGCCAGTTGGCAGGGGCCCGGGTACCTTGCGCGGCGAGCCGAGCCGTTCGAAGGAGCGCCCATGCCGGACCAGCCCGAACCCGTGCCCGTGGAACGGCTGGGCTTCGAGATGCCGCCCGTGCACGACACCGCCGAGGCGGCGCGCGCCCACCGCAAGGAGCGGCTCGCCGAGGCGCTGCGGCTGCTGGGGCGCCTGGGGTACGGGGACGGGGTGGCGGGGCAGATCACCGCACGGGACCCGGAGTTCGAGGACTGCTACTGGGTGAACCCCTTCGGCCGGGCCTTCACCGCGATCACCGCCGCCGACCTGCTGCTGGTCGACGGGGACGGGCGGGTGGTCACGGGCGGGCGCCGGGTCAACCAGCTGGCCTTCGCGGTGCACGCCGCCGTCCACCGGCGGCGTCCCGAGGTGGTCGCCGTCGTCCGCGCGCGGGCCCCGTACGGCCGGGCCCTCGCCGCCCTGGGCGAGCTGCTGGCCCCGATCACCGAGGAGGCCTGCGCCTTCTACGAGGACCACGCCCTCCTCGACGAGTACACGGGGGCCGACGAGCCGGAGCGGACCGCGCTCGCGCTGGGCCCCTACAAGGCACTGGTCCTGCGCAACCGGGGGCTGCTGACCGTGGGGGACTCGGTCGACGCCGCGGTCTGGTGGTTCATCGAGGCGGAACGGGCCGCGCAGGTGCAGCTGATCGCCCGGGCCGCCGGCAAGCCGGTGCCCATCGACCACCGGGCCGCGGCCCTGACGCGCGAGCGGTTCGGATCCGACCTGGCCGCCTGGGTGAGCTACCAGCCCCTCCGGGAGTCCGTGGCGTCAACATCATGAACCGTTAATCACCTGCTCTGACATCGTGCGCAATCCGGAGCACTGCCGCAGTGGTGCACAATTCGCTGGCATTGCCCCGTAGTTCAGAGAGGCGGCACGTACGTGGCTGTCCAAGAGATGTCCCGCGGCACCCATACCACTGCCTGCGCCTGCGAAGAGTGCGCGCGTGAAGGGCACCGCCGCGCGGTCGCCGCGTTCCTGGAGAAGCGCGACGAGTTCGCCGCCGGGCAGGGCGTGCCGGCCGCCGTCGCCCACTCCCTCGGCGCCTCCCGCCAGTGGGTCTCCGACGAGCTGGCCCTGTCCGCCCGCAACGTCGCCGACCGCGGCCGGGAAGCCGGGAACTCCTGGCTGTACGTGTTCTCGCGGCGGGCCGTCCTTGCCGTGTGGATCGCCGCCGGCGTCCTGCTGCTGGTCCAGGTCGCCGCAGCGCTCGGCACCGGCTGGTCCACGGCCCGCACCGCCGGCCTGCTCGCCGCCCTGCTGCTGGCCGGCCTGCTGACGGTCGCGGCCCGCGCCCAGTCGCTGCGCGGCGGGCTGCTGGCCCCGCTGGTCGGCGAGGACAACCGGCTGTCCACCTCGAAGGCGGTGCCCAGCGCCTGGGTGGTGCTGACGGCCTTCGCCACGCTGCTGCCCGCACTGCGGCTGGCGACGTCGGTGCCCGGCCCGGAGCGGCAGGCGCTGTACGCGGGCCTCGCCCTGGACCGGGCGCTGCCGCTGCTGTCGGTGGTCGTGCTGACGTCCGGGGTGGCGGTGCTGGTGCGCCGGGTGGTCTGCGTACGCATCATGAGCCAGCGGCTGCAGAAGCTGCCGGCCGACCGGCCGCGCGGAGCGGACCTGCTGACGGACGACGCGGGCCGCGGCAGCTTCCCCGACGCGCAGTACGTGCTCGTCTCGACGGTCGTCCTGGCCTACGCGGCGGCCTCGCTCGCCCGCTTCCCGGACCGGCTGCCGCAGCTGCCGTGGGCGCTGGCCCTGCTGGTCGCCCTGTCGGCCGCCGTGTACCTGGCGGCGAAGTACGCGGAGGGCAGCCGCCCGCTCGTACTGTCGGTGGTGCGCAGACGGGAGCCCGGGGACCTGGACGCCGCCGTCCGCCCCGGGGACGACATCGAGATCCGCGGCGTGGGCTTCGTGCCGCCCGGGGCCCAGACCCCGGAGATGCTCGCCCGACTGGTCGTACGGATCGGGGCGGTTCACGTGCACGTCCCGCTGGTCCCGGTGCCCGGCGGGTTCACCAACCCCGCCGACGCGGTGCTCACGGTGCCGGTCCCGGCGGAAGTGGAACCCGGGCGCACCGAGATCCAGGTGGTCACCGCCGCCGGAGTGGAATCGAACCGCTGCACCATCGACGTGGCCGAGTGATCGGGGTACACATGACGCGTGACCAGAACCGAAGCACCTCCCCGGACCGACGTACCGCGCGGGCTGCGTGACCAGGCTGCCCGGTACCACCTGCTGCCCCTGCGGCTCTTCCTCGGCGTGACCTTCGTCTACGCGGGGCTCGACAAGCTCTTCGATCCCGCGTTCCTCTCCGCCTCCGGCGACGGCTCCATCGGCGACCTGATGCGCGGCGTGCGCGACACCTCCGCGGTCCCCGCCCTCGTCGACCTGTCCCTGGAGTCCCCCGTGGGCTTCGCCGTGTTCCTCGCCGTCGCCGAGATCCTGGTGGGCCTCGGCACCCTGGTCGGCCTGCTGTCGCGGACCGCCGCGATCGGCGGTGCGCTGATCTCGCTCAGCCTGTGGCTCACGGTGTCGTGGGCGGTGTCCCCGTACTACTACGGCAACGACCTGATCTACCTGATGGCCTGGACCCCGCTGATCCTCGCCGGTTCGTCCTACCTGTCGCTGGACTCGGAGATCCGGTCGCGCCGGTCCCGTCGTACGGCGTAGGTGACCAGCCCGACCAGTGCGGCCAGCGTCAGTCCGCCCGCGGTCATCGGGACGACCGCGTACCAGGGCATGTCGGCCCCACCGGTGGTCTCGACCAGGTAGAGCACGCCCGCCAGCAGCAGGACCAGCCCCGCGATCAGCCGTCCCGGCTGGAACTCATGACGCCGCACGGGCCACCTCCACCTGTCCGATTCCCGCACTGAGGTCCAGCTCGATCGTCCCGCCGGCCTCGGTGCCGGCGGCCGGGGCGAGGGTCGCCGTCCGGTTCTGCTGCCCGGGCCCGGCCCGCTCGATGCGGCCCGCGTAGTCGCCCGGCAGCTGGATGTCGCCGAGGCGCCGGACGGTGACCTCGGCCTGGGCGGTGACCTCCCGGGGCAGCAGCACCTTGAGCCGGCCCGCGTCGATGGAGGCGCTCACGGCCACGGTGGTGCCCTTCGGCACGTCCAGGCGGCTCAGGTCCAAGGTGGCCAGCCCGGTCCCCGCCTCGTACACGGGCCGTACGTCGGCCACCGCGGCCGGCCGCCACTCGACCTCCCGCCAGTCGGTGCCGATCTCGCGCGGCAGTGCCGCGGCGCCCGCCAGCAGGCCCGAGGTGAACACGGCCACCACGACCGTGCCGAAGCCGGTGCGCCCCAGCAGGGAGCTGACCGCGAGGCCCAGGCCGAAGACGATCAGCGCGGCGGCGAGCCCGGTCTGCAGGGCCGTGCCGAGGGAGCTGCCCTCCCACCGCGCCGCGGTACCTGCCGCCCCCGCCAGCAGGGCCAGCACGAAGACCCGGCCGCCGATGCCGCCGCGCCCCCGCACCCGGGCGGCCGCGGGCTCCCGTACGGTGGCGTCCGCGGCGCCCGCCGCCTCGGGCCCCACCGGGTCGGCGGCGACGTCGGGCGGCCCCCACAGGTAGCCCGTCGAGCCCACGGGACCGGTGGTGCCGTCCTTGACCAGCGGGTCCCGCCACCAGGAAGGGGACCCGGGAGCGGGCGGCGCCTTCGTCTCCGGCGGGGCCGCCGGGGAGTGCGCGGCGCGGGGCGCGGTCCCGCCCGGGGCGGGCGCCTCCGTCTCGGGGGCGAGCGCCTGCCGCCGCCGCTGCGACCAGTACGAGGCGCCGCCGAGCGCCAGCACCACCAGGACCGAGAACACCGCCAGCGCGCCGTTGTCCAGCATCGACAGGAACAGCGCGCAGCCCACCAGGGCGGCGAACACCGCCGCCAGGGTCGCCCCTTCGACCCGGCCCGTCAGCAGCTTCTTCGCCTCGCTGTCCTCCTCGCCCTCCTGCGGGAGCAGCAGCCACGCGAACCCGTAGAAGATGAGGCCGACGCCACCGGTGACGGCGAGGACGCCGAGGACGATCCGGAAGACCACCGGGTCCAGGTCGAAGTACCGGCCCAGGCCGCCGCACACGCCCGCGAGGACCTTGTCGCGCTTGCTGCGGCGCAGGGGCGGCCGGGTCTCGGCCGCCCGGGAGGCCCCGGGGTCCGCCGGCGGGGCGTCGTGTACTTCGGTCATGCGTCCATGGTGACGGTCGGCGCGGGCACCCGGAATCCGGCCCTACCCTGGCGCAACCCTGAAATCTCCCGGGCAGAAGTGGGGGGATGCCCTGATGCCCGGCCGCGGCCCGCCGTGTGACCCTTGGTGACATGCCCGTAGCCGCCGCCACCCGCCCCCCGCACGCCCCGGACACCGACGACCCGCCGCAGCGCAAGCTCTACCGCAGCGCCGACGGCCGGATGCTCGGCGGTGTCGCGCGCGGTCTGGCCGGGCACCTCGGGCTGCCCGTGGGCTGGGTCCGGCTCGCGTTCCTCCTGCTGTTCATGTGGGGCGACGGACTGGGCGTGCTGCTCTACGCCGCGTTCTGGGTCTTCGTACCGCTCGGCGTCGGCGGCCGCGCCGGGCACCGCTCCTTCTTCGAGAGCCTGCCCGACGGCACCCGTCGCCTGCGCAAACCCGACCGCGGTCAGATCACGGCCCTGATCGCCCTGTTCATCGGCGCGGGCATCTTCATCTCCAAGGTCCAGTTGGGCGGCGAGTCCGGGCGCTACGTGTGGCCGACGCTGCTGGTCGGAGCCGGGGTGGTCCTCGTATGGCGGCAGGCCGACAACGCCCGCCGCGCCCACTGGACCACCGCCGCCGGACGGCACGGGCGGCTCTTCCAGGCCGCCCGCGCGCTCGCCGGCGTCGCGCTCGTCGGCGTGGGCCTGACCGTCTTCATCGTCGTACGGGGCTCCGCCGCGCAGCTCGGCAACGTCCTGACCGCCACCCTCGCCGTCCTCGTCGGCGTCGCCCTGCTCGCCGGACCCTGGCTGATCCGGATGACCCAGGACCTCTCCGAGGAGCGGCTCATGCGCATCCGCGCCCAGGAGCGCGCGGAGGTCGCCGCCCACGTGCACGACTCGGTGCTGCACACCCTCACGCTGATCCAGCGCAACGCGGAGGACGTGGGCGAGGTGCGCCGGCTCGCCCGCGCCCAGGAGCGCGAGCTGCGCAACTGGCTCTACAAGCCCGAGGGCACCGGCAAGGACGAGGCGGAGGAGCCGGCCACCCTGGCCGAGGCCGTGAAGAAGACCGCGGCCGAGGTGGAGGACCACCACGGCGTGCCCATCGAGGTCGTCGTCGTCGGCGACTGCCCGCTCGACGAGAAGCTGGGCGCCCAGATCCAGGCCGCGCGCGAGGCGATGGTCAACGCCGCCAAGTACGGTGGCGAGGGCGGCCCGGTACAGGTGTACGCGGAGGTCGAGGGGCTGACGGTGTTCGTGTCCGTACGGGACCGCGGCCCGGGCTTCGACATCGACGCGGTACCCGACGACCGCATGGGCGTACGAGAATCGATCATCGGCCGGATGCAGCGCAACGGCGGGACCGCCCGACTGCGGTCCGCGCCCGACGGCGGCACGGAAGTCGAGCTGGAGATGGAGAGGGCGGCGAACGCGGCATGACCGAGGACGAGAAGAACGCAGGCGTGGGGGAGACCAGGCGCGTCCGGGTGGTGCTCGTCGACGACCACAGGATGTTCCGCACCGGGGTGCAGGCCGAGATCGGCGAGACCGACCGGACCGGGGTCGAGGTCGTCGGCGAGGCCGCCGACGTCGACCAGGCCGTCACCGTCATCACGGCCACCCGGCCCGAGGTGGTCCTCCTCGACGTGCACCTGCCCGGCGGCGGCGGCGTCGAGGTGCTGCGGCGCTGCGCCCCCCTGATGGCGGCCGCCGAGAACCCGGTGCGGTTCCTGGCGCTGTCGGTGTCGGACGCGGCCGAGGACGTCATCGGGGTGATCCGCGGCGGTGCGCGCGGCTACGTGACCAAGACCATCACCGGCACCGACCTGGTGGACTCGGTCTTCCGGGTGCAGGACGGGGACGCGGTGTTCTCGCCGCGGCTGGCGGGCTTCGTGCTCGACGCGTTCGCCTCGACGGACGCGCCGCCGGTGGACGAGGACCTGGACCGGCTCACGCAGCGCGAGCGCGAGGTGCTGCGGCTGATCGCGCGCGGCTACGCCTACAAGGAGATCGCCAAGCAGCTCTTCATCTCGGTGAAGACGGTGGAGTCCCACGTCTCCGCCGTACTGCGCAAGCTGCAGCTCTCCAACCGCCACGAGCTGACCCGCTGGGCGACGGCCCGCCGCCTGGTGTGACACCGCCGGGTCCCCGACCTGCGGTGTGACCCACGCCGCAGGTCAAGGGGGCAACCGGGCTCCCGCCGGCCGCACTCTAGGCTGGCGTGATGAGCTTGACCGGTACACCCTTCTTCGTGTCGGTGATCGCGCTGACCGTGATCGCCGTCATCCTTCCCCTGGCCCTGTGGAGCAAGGTGCGCGGCCCTGCCGTCGTACGCACCGTGCTGCGCACCCTGATGGTGTTCTTCGCCCAGGTCACAGCCGTCGCCGTGGTGTTCGTCGCCGTCAACAGGGCCGAGCACTTCTACAACTCGTGGGGCGATCTGCTCGGCACCGGCAAGTACGTCACCGCCGCTCCCGACCTCGGTCCGGACGGCCTGGGCGGCAAGAAGGTCGAAGAGGCGCCGAAGGTCAAGCAGGCCTTCGAGCCGGTCGAGGGCCTCGGCGGCCGCGTCCGGAAGACCGAGCTCGACGGGAAGATATCCGGGGTCAAGGGCGACGTGCTGGTATGGCTGCCGCCGCAGTACGACGACCCCGCCTTCAAGGACAAGAAGTTCCCGGTCGTCGAGCTGATCCCGGGCATCCCGGGTACGGGCAAGTCCTGGTTCCAGGGGCTCAAGGCCCACGAGGTGCTGGAGCCGCTGATGAAGAGCGGCAAGGTGCAGCCGTTCATCCTCGTCTCGCCGCGCGCCATGCTCGTGGGCAACGGCGACACCGGCTGCGCCAACCTCCCCGGCAAGGTCAACGCCGACAGCTGGTTCAGCGTCGACGTCCGCAAGATGGTCGTCGACAACTTCCGGGCCTCGGACGAGGCCCGCACCTGGGGCGTGGCCGGCTACTCGGCCGGCGCCTACTGCGCCGCCAAGCTGGCGATCGCCCACCCCGACCGCTACAGCGCGGCCGTCTCCCTGTCCGGCTACAACGACCCCGGCCAGGAACCCTCCTCGCTCGTCGCCCAGGACCCGCAGCTGCGCGTCTCGCACAACCTGAAGAACGTCCTCAAGGCCCAGCCGGCGCCGCCGGCGGTCTCGCTGTGGCTCTCGGGTGCGGAGCAGGACGGCTACCTGTCGGGCATGGACCTCAAGGCGCTCGCGCAGAAGCCGACCGTCGTGCACGCGGAGAAGGTCACCGGCGGCCACAACCTCGACTCGTGGTCCAAGCAGCTGCCGCAGACCTTCGGCTGGCTGAGCGGTGTGGTCAAGGCCCCGTAGGCCGGCTCCTCGGCCGCACGCCGCGCTACGGGTTCACGCCGGGCTACGGGTTCACGCCGGGCGGGAGGCGCCGGCCCAGGGCATCGAGTCGATCGGCGCCAGCCGGACCGTCGATCCCGGGCGCGGGGCGTGGATCATCTGGCCGTTGCCGACGTAGAGGCCCACGTGCGTGATCCCGGAGTAGAAGAACACCAGGTCGCCGGGGGCCAGCTGGTCGCGGGACACGCGCCGGCCGGCGTTGATCTGCGTGTAGGTCGTGCGGGGCAGCGAGACCCCGGCCGAGCGCCAGGCCGCCTGGGTCAGCCCCGAGCAGTCGAAGGAGCCGGGCCCCGTCGCGCCCCACACGTAGGGCTTGCCGATCGAGGAGTACGCGAAGGCCACGGCGCGGGCCGCGCGGGAGCCGTCGGCGGGCGGCGGGGGCGCGGCGGTGACCGGGCCGGCGGGTGCGGCGGCGGCGCCGGGCGCCTGGGCCTCGTAGGCGGCGCGCTCCTCGGCGGTGAGCTTGGCCAGCAGGCGCTTGGCGGCGGCGAGCTTCTCCTCGGCCTCCGCCTTGTGGGCGGCGAGCTCGTCCTGCCGTGAGCGCAGGTCGGAGAGCCGGCCGGAGGCCTGCTCCCGCAGCTTCGAGACCTCGTCCAGCTTGCGGCGCACGGTGGTGATCCCGGCGGCGTTGCGGTCCCCGGCGCGGGAGATGAAGGAGGCCTGGGCGAGGTACTCCTGCGGGTCGTCCGCCAGGGCGAGCTGTACGGCGGTACCCAGGGAGCCGCTGCGGTACTGGGAGGCGGCGAGCGTCCCGAGCGCGCTGCGGGCGGTGTTGAGCTGGTCGGCCTTGCGGGCGGCCTCGTCGCGCAGGCCCGTCAGTGCCTTCTCGGCCTCGTCGGCCTGTTCCTTCGCCCCGTTGTACCGCTCGGTCGCCGCCTCGGCCTCCTCGTAGAGGCGGTCCACCTCCGTCTTGATCTGGGCGGGGGTGGGCCGGGGGTCGGCCTGGGCGGCGCCTTCGAAGGCGGTGGCGGTGGCAGCGCCCGCGAGGGCGATGGTGGCGGCGGTCGTCCGTACCGGGCCGCCGGAGAGCGAGCGCTGCCTGGGCTTTCGATGACTGGCCACGCGGGCCTCACGTCCTTCCTCTGCCGGTGCTAGGAGGAGGACGCTAGACCCGGAGGTAACGGGCGGATGACGCGATGATCGTAAGTGCCCTGATGCGATCGGAGCTGGCCGCACGGGACCGGAGCGGATCGCTGCGACGAGGGTCAGTGCCAGAGAAGGGCGATGAAGATGTTGATCACGGTCAGGCCGCCGACCGCGCCGAAGACCGCCTTGTCCACGCGCTCCTCGTCGCGCTTGACGTAGACGAGGGCGAGGATCACGAACAGGAGCGCGAGCTTCACGCCGACCTTGACGTTGTTGACGGGCGTGCCGTCCATCTCGTTGAAGCCGACGAGCAGCACACCGGTGACGAGCATCGTCAGCGCGCCGTGCAGCATGGCGGGCGTGAAGCGGGCCGTGCCCGCGCTCATCGCCTTCATCTGGGTCAGGAAGCCACCGAGGAGGGCGGCGATCCCGATGATGTGCAGGCCGACGAAGACACTGATCAGTACGTCCATGGCAGTCGAGCGTACGGGGGCCAAGGCCCGGCCCGAGCAGCGGGTCGGCCCGTCGTGAACGGCCGGCGGACGCTGCCCGGGAACGGCCGGCGGACCCTGCCCGGGGACGGTCCGGACCCGTCCGTACGAGATCTGCGTACAGTGGTGGGCGTGCCCGCCGCCGACCCGCCCCACCCCGCCGCCGACCGCCTCGATCTCGCCGACGTCCTGGCGGCGCTCGGACACCCCGTCCGGCTGGAGATCGTCCGCCGGCTCGCCTCCGGGGAGGAGGCCTGCTGCGGCGAGGTCGTGCCCGACCTGCCCCGGTCGAGCGTCACGCACCACCTCAGGACGCTGCGCGAGAGCGGAGTCATCCGCCGGCGCCCCCAGGGCCGCAGGCTCTACCTCGCGCTGCGCCGCGACGACCTGGAGCTCCGTTTCCCCGGTCTGCTGGAACTCGTGCTGGCCTGTCGGTCCCGCCCCCTAGACTCGGAATGCGATGAGCAGCCTCTTTGACGACAGCTTCCTGGCGGACCTCACCCCCTCCGACGAGGTCCCGCCGCCGCCCGAGGAGTACCCCGCCCCGGAGGCGGGTGCGGACGACCTCTTCGGGGGTCACTTCGACGTGCCCATGACCGGGGACGCGTACTACCGGGACGGCGCCCCCAAGCCCGTCATCGACCCGGCGACGCTCCTGGACGGCCTGAACGAGCAGCAGGCCGCCGCCGTGGTGCACGCGGGCTCCCCGCTGCTCATCGTGGCCGGCGCCGGCTCCGGCAAGACCAGGGTGCTGACCCACCGGATCGGGCACCTGCTGTCCGCCCGGAACGTCCACCCAGGCCAGATCCTGGCGATCACCTTCACCAACAAGGCCGCCGGCGAGATGAAGGAGCGCGTCGAGGGCCTGGTCGGCCCGCGCGCGGGCGCCATGTGGGTCTCCACCTTCCACAGCGCGTGCGTGCGCATACTGCGCCGCGAGTCCAAGCGGCTCGGCTTCACGTCCTCGTTCTCGATCTACGACGCGGCCGACTCCAAGCGCCTGATGGCGCTCGTCTGCCGCGACCTGGACCTGGACCCGAAGAAGTTCCCGCCGAAGTCCTTCAACGCCAAGATCTCGAACCTGAAGAACGAGCTGATAGACGAAGAGGCCTTCGCCGACCAGGCGGCAGGGGGCACCTCCCGGACGGAGTCTGGGGGAGGCTTCGAGAAGACGCTCGCCCAGGCGTACGCGATGTACCAGGCGCGGCTGCGCGAGGCCAACGCCCTCGACTTCGACGACATCATCATGACCACGGTGCACCTGCTCCAGGCCTTCCCCGACGTCGCCGAGCACTACCGGCGCCGCTTCCGGCACGTCCTGGTCGACGAGTACCAGGACACCAACCACGCCCAGTACACCCTGGTGCGCGAGCTGGTCGGCACCGGCTACCCGGACCTGCCCCCGGCCGAGCTGTGCGTGGTGGGTGACGCCGACCAGTCGATCTACGCCTTCCGCGGCGCGACGATCCGCAACATCCTCCAGTTCGAGGAGGACTACAAGGACGCCACGACGATCCTGCTGGAGCAGAACTACCGCTCCACGCAGACGATCCTGTCCGCCGCCAACGCCGTCATCGAGCGCAACGAGAACCGCCGCGCCAAGAACCTGTGGACCGAGGCCGGCACCGGCGCGGTCATCACCGGCTACGTCGCGGACACCGAGCACGACGAGGCCCAGTTCGTCGCCGACGAGATCGACCGGCTCACCGACGCCGGTGACGCCAAGGCCGGCGACGTCGCGATCTTCTACCGGACCAACGCCCAGTCCCGTGTGTTCGAGGAGATCTTCATCCGGGTCGGCCTGCCGTACAAGGTCGTCGGCGGCGTCCGCTTCTACGAGCGCAAGGAGGTCCGCGACGTCCTCGCGTACCTGCGCGTCCTCGCGAACCCGGAGGACAACGTCCCCCTGCGCCGGATCCTGAACGTGCCCAAGCGCGGCATCGGCGAGCGCGCCGAGGCGATGATCGACGCGCTCGCGCTGCGCGAGAAGATCACCTTCCCGCAGGCGCTGCGCCGCGTCGACGAGGCCTTCGGCATGGCGGCCCGCTCCACCAACGCCGTGAAGCGGTTCAACGCGCTGATGGAGGAGCTCCGTACGATCGTCGACTCGGGCGCCGGCCCGGCGGTGGTCCTGGAGGCGGTCCTGGAGCGCACCGGCTACCTCGCCGAACTCCAGGCCTCGACCGACCCGCAGGACGAGACGCGGATCGAGAACCTCCAGGAACTGGCCGCCGTGGCCCTGGAGTTCGAGCAGGCGCGCGAGGCTGCGGCCGCCGAGGCCCCGGAGGGCACGGCGCCGGCCGGTCCCGGCACGCTCGCCGAGTTCCTGGAACAGGTCGCCCTCGTCGCCGACTCCGACCAGATCCCCGACGAGGACGAGGACGGCTCCGGCGTCATCACCCTCATGACCCTGCACACCGCCAAGGGCCTGGAGTTCCCGGTGGTGTTCCTGACCGGCATGGAGGACGGGGTCTTCCCGCACATGCGCGCGCTGGGCCAGACCAAGGAGCTGGAGGAGGAGCGCCGCCTCGCCTACGTCGGCATCACGCGTGCGCGCGAGCGGCTCTACCTGACGCGCTCCAGCATGCGCAGCGCGTGGGGCACCCCCTCCTACAACCCGCCGTCGCGGTTCCTGGAGGAGATCCCGGACCAGTACCTGCAGTGGAAGCGCACGGGAGCGGCCCAGAAGCCGGCCGGCCCGATGCGCAGTTCGGGCTACGGTTCGGGCTCGGGCGGCGGACGGTCCTCCTTCGGCACCTCGCCCGAGGCGTTCCTGTCCTCGTCGCGCACGAAGTCTGGCCCGTCCGGGTTCGCGACGCGCCGCGCCGCGGACAAGCCCGTCATCGCGCTGGCGGTCGGGGACCGGGTCACGCACGACCAGTTCGGGCTCGGCACCGTCATGGAGGTCAAGGGGGCGGGCGCGGACGCGCAGGCCACCATCGACTTCGGCGACGACAAGCCGAAGCGGCTGCTGCTGCGTTACGCGCCGGTGCAGAAGCTCTGAGGGCCCCGGCCGGTCTCCGGCCGGGCCCCGGCCGGGCTCCCGCGCACGCACGAGGGCCCGGCAGCGAGAACGCTGCCGGGCCCTCGTGGAACCGGTCGTGCCGAGGTGCCTACCTCGGGTCCAGGCCCTTGCTGCGCAGCCAGGCCAGGGGGTCGATCGCGGAGCCGCCGCCGGGCCGGACCTCGAAGTGCAGGTGCGGGCCGGTGGAGTTGCCGGAGTTGCCCGAGTAGGCGATGACGTCGCCCGCCTTGACCTTGCCGCCGCGGATCTTGGTGGAGCTGAGGTGGCAGTACCAGGTCTCGGTGCCGTCGGGCGCGGTCACGATGGCCATGTTGCCGTAGGCGCTGTTGAACTGCGTGCGCACGGTGCCGTCGGTGGCCGCCATGACCGGGGTGCCGTAGGACACCGGGAAGTCGATGCCGGTGTGCACCGACATCCACATGCCGCCGGCCTGGCCGAAGCTGGCGCTGAGGCCGTGCTGCTCGACGGGGATCGCGAACTTGGGGCGGGCGGCCTCCTTGGCCGCGGCCTCCTCGGCCTTCTTCTTCTTTTCCTCTTCCTGGCGTTCGCGCAGGTCGATGCGCTCCTGCGTGCGGCTCGCGCGGTCCGCGAAGTCGCCCGCGTCGGCGCTGAGCGCGACCAGTTGGGTGTCGAGCTTGGTGTTCGCCGCGACCGGCTTGACCGACGCCGGGTCGGGCGCGGCCATCGTGGTGGTGTCCTCACCGGGCTTGTCCGTACCGGTGAGTCCGCCGACGGAGGCGGCCGCGACGCCCGCGACGCCCATCACGCAGGCGGAGGGCACCGCGACGGTCAGCAGGGCGGAACGCTTCGCCGGGGTGCGCCGCCGGCCGCCGGCCGCCTTGGCACCCGTCGTCTTGGCGCCGGTCGTCTTGGCGTTGGCCTTGGCGGCGGTCCGGCGCGCCGAGCGCGGGGCGGAGGTCACCGGCATGGCCTGGGTGGGCATGTCGTGCACGCCGTGCAGTTCGTGGACCTCGGGCAGCTCGTACGCCTCGGGCACCTCGTACGCCTCGACTGCCTCGTACGCCTCGGCGGCCTCGGGCGCCGGGTCGGAGAGCACCTCGAAGACGGCCGTCTCGCTGTAGGTGTCGGCCCCGGTCGTCTCCGGTGCGCTCACCTCGGCCGGGGTCTCGTGGACGTAGCCTACGGTGCCCAGCGTGGTCGTGCCGTACGCGTAGTCCTGCTGCGCGGGCTGGTAGTCGTAGGCGTACTCGGCCTCGGGCTGCGCCGGGCTCTGCGCGACGGTGTTCCAGGCGGTCGCGTCGTAGGCGCCGGTCTCGGTACCGGTGGTGCCGAAGCCGGGCATCGCCCAGTGGCCCGTCTGCTCCGCGGAGGTGTCGTAGCCGAAGGAGGCCGTCGGGTAGGCGGTGTAGCCGGAATAGTCCGTGCCCGCTCCCGCCGCGTTCCAGGCGCTCGCGTCCCAGCTCCCGGTGGTGTCCTCGGGTGCGGACTGCGAAGGGATCGTGGACAGGTAGGGGTCCTGCGCGGTCCACGCGGTCGTGTCGTACGCGCCGGTCTCATAGGAGCCGTAGGCAGCGTAGTTGACTCCTTGGCCCTGCGTTTCGTAGGAAACGTAGGCCGAGTCACCAGCGAAAGCGGTGGTGGAAAGGCCGTCGTACCCGGCATCCGGGTACTGGCCCGACGGGGGGCGGTCGTTCACCAACTTCTCTTTCGCCTCGGCAGTGGGGGCCTGGGTGGCCGGGAACTCGAAGTTCACCGGAGGAGAGCAGTGGCGTGACTGTACCCGTCGGTTACTCGCAACGACAATCTTCGCCGGGTCCTCAGATCAGCGGAACCGGGCATTCGGCCGTCTTTCGGTCGCCGAAAGACGCAGCCTTGGCCTTGAGTTCGAAATGTGTTCGACTCCTGGTCGCCGAACGGTCAGGCGACGGAAGCGGCGTCCGGGCCCGTCACGACGGCCGGCGCGAAGCCGTCGAGGGCGCGGCCGACCGCCGCGATGACCGCCGGGTGCGCCGGGAGGGCGAGATGTCCGATGCCCATGACCTGCACGTTCTCCACGCGCATGTCCGGATGTTCGATGCGGGCGCTCCCGACCGGGGCCATCAGCGTGTCGAACTCGCTCCAGAACGCCACACAGCGGGTCGCGCAGCCGGGCGAGGGCGCCGCCAGCTCGGCCAGCACCTCGGAGTCCGGGCGCATCTGCCGCACCAGGGGGTGCGCGTCCATGAAGGGGGCGACCCGCGTGCCGGAATGGGGGGTGCCGAGCGTGACGAGGGTGCGTACGCGCGTGTCGCCGCCGAGCCGCTGCACGTAGTACCGGCCGACCAGGCCGCCCAGGCTGTGCCCGACGAGGTCCACCCGGTCCTGCCCGGTGCGCTCGCACAGCTCCTCGACACGCCGGGCGAGGTGGCGGGCGGTGACGCGCAGGTCGAGCGTGAGCGGAGAGTAGTTGTACGCCTCCACGTGCCGCAGGCCGCTCGCGGCGAGGGCGCGGCGCAGCAGGACGAAGACGGAGCGGTTGTCGGTGAACCCGTGGAGGAGGAGGACGGGTGGGCGTGTCGTGGCCGGCACGGCGGCGACCTTCTCCTGGCACACCCCGGTGGGGTACAGCAGGAGGTGCCCGCCGAGCACGACGACCTCCAGCGCTCCGGCCCGCAGCGCGGCGCCGGAGAAGGGGACGGGTATGGGTAAGGACAGACCCATCGACGGCCTCCTGTGATCCTCTTGGGACGACGGCCGCCGCGCCACCGTGCCGTGCGGCTGTCGGCACGGTGGCGCAATGCCGTCCCACGTGTGATTTCCCCCTCGTGCTTGACCGCGAAACGGCGGCGTGCGCGATGCTGTACTTAACGTTCGTTCACTCGGGAGGCAGTGCGATGGGTGTGACCGGTCCGATCCGTGTGGTGGTGGCCAAGCCGGGTCTCGACGGCCACGACCGCGGGGCCAAGGTGATCGCGCGGGCGCTGCGTGACGCGGGCATGGAGGTCATCTACACCGGCCTCCACCAGACCCCCGAGCAGATCGTCGACACCGCGATCCAGGAGGACGCCGACGCGATCGGCCTCTCGATCCTCTCGGGCGCCCACAACACGCTCTTCGTGCGCGTGCTGGAGCTCCTCAAGGAGCGCGACGCGGAGGACATCAAGGTCTTCGGCGGCGGCATCATCCCGGAGGACGACATCGCCCCCCTGAAGGAGAAGGGCGTGGCCGAGATCTTCACCCCGGGCGCGACGACCACCTCCATCGTGGACTGGGTCAACGCCCACGTCCGCCAGTAGCCCCCGGCGGTCCGGCGGCGGTCCGGCGGCGGCCCCGCGGGGCCGCCTCCCGGCAGTGGCCGCCCCGCGCGCGGCGGGCCCCGGCTTTGCGCCGGACCGGGAGTCGGGCACGGCTGCCCGAGTCCTGATGTCGGCCGAGCGGCCCGCAGGGGTCAGGCCGGGGTGAGTTCCGACAGCATCGCCGCGCGCAGCCGGAGGGTGGCCACCAGCCGCTGGAAGGCCTCGGCCCAGTAGGCGGCCGCGCCCGGCGACGCGTCCTGCGGTTCCTCCGCGGCCGCGGTCAGGGCTTCCAGCCGGCCCGCCTCGGCGGGGTCGAGGCAGCGTTCGGCCAGGCCCATCACCCCGCTGAAGCTCCACGGATAGCTGCCGGCTTCCCGGGCGATGTCCAGCGCGTCCACCACGGCGCGGCCCAGCGCACCCGCCCACGGCACCACGCACACCCCCAGCAGCTGGAACGCCTCGGACAGCCCGTGCGCCCGGACGAACTCCGCCACCCACTCGGCCCGTTCCCCGTCGGGGAGGGTCTCCAGCAGCTTGGCCCGCTCCGCGAGCGAGGCCGTACCCGGACCCGCCGCGGGCGGCGCCGACGCCGGGCCGAGCAGGGCCCGCGACCACTCGGGGTCCCGCTGGCGCACCGCGGCCCGGCACCACGCCGCGTGCAGTTCCTCCGTCCAGCCCTCTGCCGCGGCCACCGGCAGCGCCACGATCTCCGCCGGGCCCAGCCCCCCGAACCGCTCCCGCCAGCACGACAGCGGCGCCGCCTCCACCAACTGCCCGAGCCACCAGGCCCGCTCCCCGCGTCCGGCGGGCGGCCGCTTGACCACGCCGTCGCGGAGCATCTCCGCGTCGCACTCGGCCGGCGGCGTCACCCCCTCCGGTCCCACACAGGCCAGTGCGCGCTCGGCCATCCGGCCCGCCAGTGCCGACTGCGGCAGTGCCGAGAGCAGTTCGGCCGCCGTCGCACGGACATTGCGGCTGCGGTCGCCCAGTGCCGCCTCGAGGAAGGACTCGTCCTCCAGGGACAGCCCCACCCTCAGCGAGTCGAGGAACATCAGCCGGTCCTCGGCCCGTTCGGTCGCCCAGGTCGTCTCCAGCAGCCTCGGCGCCGCCGCCGGCTCGTGGGCCCGTACGGCGCCGAGCAGCGCCACGCGTTCCGCGAACAGCCCTTCCTCCCACAGGCGTTCCACCGCGGACGGGTCGGTCACGTCCGGCAGTTCCCCGCCGCCCGCCCCGCCGCGCAGGGCGAACCGCCAGTCCGGATTCATCCGCGCCAGCCACAGGCCCCGCGTCCCGGCGAGAGCCAGTGCCTGCGGGCGCAGGTCCGTCCGGGCCCGGGCGGCGTCCAGCAGTGCCGGTACGAGGGCCGCGGGCGCGCGGTAGCCGTGCCGTCCGGCCGCGGCCAGCCATTGCGGCAGCAGCTCCGTCAGGTCCGGTGCCGACCCGCGCCGGCCGCCACCGCTCCCGCCGGCGGCGCCGGTGCGGCCCGCCAGCAGTTGCGCGAGCCGGCGGCCCGCCGCCTCCGGCGGTGCCGGCCGGGGGTCGCGGGGCGCGGGCTCGGGCCGCGGGCGCGCCTCGGCCGGCCGCAATCCGGCGCGGCGGCGCACGGCGTGCACGGCCGCCGCGTCCAGCAGGGCCTCCGGCGAGCCGGCCGGCCCCCCGCCCCGGCGCCGGTCGGTGCCCAGCAGCGCGGTGCCGACCAGCTCCTGCCACTCCCCGTACCCCTCGTCACCCTCGCCCATCGGTGCCCCTCCCTCGCTGCTCGTCCTCGGTTGTGTCCGGTGCCCCGGTCCCGCCCCCTCCGCGGGACCAGGGCTGTCGATGTCCCCTGCGGGTCCGCTCAACTGGCGTGGTTGTCGTTCATGAAAGCCCCCCGGCTTCTCGTCGTTGCGTGTACGGCGCCCCCCGGCGCCGCACTTCTCCCTGCCGCCGCCGTGTGACGGCACAGGACCCCCCAGGCCCCCTGCGATGTGGTTGTCCGACCCCGCCCGGCTCAGGACAGGGCGACCGGCTCCGAGGAACCCGGCTGCCAGGCCGTCAGCGGGGTGAAGCCGCGGTGGCCGCACTCGCCGAACACCGTCACCGGGTCCCCGCCCGACAACGCGGCCAGCTGCCACAGCCCCCCGCGGGAGCGGCTGCCGGCCCCGGTGAGGGGCACCGGCAGGGCACAGGTGCCCTCCGCGTCCGCCAACTGCCAGCCGAGCTCGCCCGGTATCGGAACCACCGGACCGAGCACCACCGGCCAGGACTCCAGCCACGGGTCGTCCCGCAGCGCCGTCCCATAGGCCTCCAGCGCCGCCTGCGTGCCCACCCCGGCCGGAACCTCCGTGCACGGCGCGGCCGCCGCGAACCTCTCCCCGAGGTCCGCCCGCAGCCCCGCCGACCCGGGCCGGAAGCGCATCTCCGCCTCCAGCACCAGACCCACCGGCAGCGCCAGCCCCGGCGGCCGCCCGGGCGGTCCGAAGTCCAGCACCAGCGCGGGCCGTCCGCCCGCCAGCCCGCGCAGCCATATCCGGCGGGTGGTGAGCCGTCCGTCCGGCGACACCGAGTCGTACTGCGCGAGCACCAGCCAGCGGTCCCGTACGGCCTCCCCCTCCCCGGAGGCCGGCAGTCCCACCCGGCTGCGCACGGTCGCCGCCAACTGCTCCGGCAGTCCCGCCACCCCCATCCAGGCCCGGTCCAGCAGGTGCAGCAGCGCCGCCTCCTCCAGCATCCGTGCGGGCCAGCCGGGGCCGCAACTGGGTATCGTCCCCAACTCCCTTACGCGCCCGGCCAGTCCGGGCGCCTGGGCGTCGACCATCCGGGCCGCGGTCTCCTCCCATGCCGCGTAGCCCGCGTGCTCCTGGCCCGCGAGGCCGCCGCGCAGCAGGTCGGACAGCCGCTGTTCCAGCTCGGTGACGCCCGCTCCGATGCGCGCCGCCCGCCGCTCGGCCCGGCGCCGGGCCCCCTCCTCGTCCACCGGCCCGGCCGCCGCGCCCGCCGGACGGGCGGCCTTGGCCGCCCGGTCCGCCAGCCACTGCGCGGCCCAGTCCGGTGCCTCCCCGGGCTCGCCGACCCCCTCGGCGGACCAGAGCAGGAGCAGTCCCAGCGCGTGCTTGCACGGGAACTTCCGGCTCGGGCAGGAGCACTTGTAGGCCGGTCCCGTCAGGTCGACGACCGTGCGGTACGGATTGCTGCCGCTGCCCTTGCACAACCCCCATACAGAACCGGAAGCGGAACCTCCGATCTGTGACCACGGCCCCGCCCCGCCGAGTCTGCCGCCCGCCTTGCGTGAGGCATCGTCAGGAGCCAGAGCCAGTACCTGTTCCGCCGTCCAGCGGACCCCCTGCTCAGTCATGACAACCACCGTAGAGACCCCCTCTGACAATTGCTCTGACCTGCAACAACGGCCTGGGCTCGGTGCGTTGTCAGTGGCGTGGTGCACCGTTGGAACAGCAGTCGGGAGCGGCTGCCGAGCATTGGAGGGGGACCATGAGCAAGCCCGAGAACGGCACCGGCGCCGAGGCGCTGCGACCGCACGCCGAAGACGCCTTCGCGCACGAACTGAAAGCCCTGGCGGCCGCCGACGACAGGCCCCGCCCGACCCGCTGGAAGCTCTCCCCGTGGGCCGTCGCCACCTACCTGCTCGGCGGCACGCTCGACGACGGCACCGTGATCACACCCAAGTACGTGGGCCCGCGCCGCATCGTCGAGGTCGCGGTCACCACCCTGGCCACCGACCGGGCCCTGCTCCTCCTCGGCGTTCCCGGCACCGCCAAGACCTGGGTGTCCGAACACCTCGCGGCCGCCGTCAGCGGCGACTCCACCCTCCTCGTCCAGGGCACCGCCGGCACCCCCGAGGAGGCCATCCGGTACGGCTGGAACTACGCCCGGCTCCTCGCCCACGGCCCCAGCCGCGAGGCCCTCGTCCCCAGCCCCGTCATGCGGGCCATGGCCGACGGCATGACCGCCCGCGTCGAGGAGCTCACCCGCATCCCCGCCGACGTCCAGGACACCCTCATCACCGTCCTGTCCGAGAAGACGCTGCCGATACCGGAGCTCGGCGAAGAGGTGCAGGCCGTGCGCGGCTTCAACCTCATCGCCACCGCCAACGACCGCGACCGCGGCGTCAACGAGCTCTCCAGCGCGCTGCGCCGCCGCTTCAACACCGTCGTCCTGCCGCTGCCCGCCACCGCGGACGCCGAAGTGGACATCGTGGCCCGCCGCGTCGACCAGATGGGCCGCGCCCTCGACCTGCCCGCCGTGCCCGAGGGGCTGGAGGAGATCCGCCGGGTCGTCACCGTCTTCCGCGAGCTGCGCGACGGCGTCACCGACGACGGCCGCACGAAGGTCAAGTCGCCCAGCGGCACCCTCTCCACCGCCGAGGCCATCTCCGTCGTCACCAACGGCCTCGCCCTGGCCGCCCACTTCGGGGACGGCGTCCTGCGCCCCTCCGACGTGGCCGCGGGGATCCTCGGCGCCGTCGTCCGCGACCCGGCGGCCGACAAGGTGGTCTGGCAGGAGTACCTGGAGGCCGTGGTCCGCGAGCGCGACGGCTGGAAGGACTTCTACCGGGCCTGCCGGGAGGTGACCGCATGAGCACCGCCCGAAAGGGCCCGCTGCTCCTCGGCGTGCGCCACCACGGGCCCGGATCGGCCCGCGCGGTCCGCTCCGCCCTGGACGCGGCCCGCCCGGCGGCCGTGCTGATCGAGGGGCCGCCCGAGGGAGACGCACTGCTGGAGCTGGCCGCCGACCCCGGTATGCGGCCGCCCGTGGCACTGCTCGCGCACGCCGCGGACGACCCGGGCCGGGCCGCGTTCTGGCCGCTCGCCGACTTCTCCCCGGAGTGGGTGGCGATCCGCTGGGCGCAGGAGGCCGGCGTACCGGTCCGGTTCATGGACCTGCCCGCCGCGCATTCGCTGGCCGCGGCCGGGGAGGCGGACGCGGACCGTGCCGAGACCGACGGGGTCCGGCTGGACCCCCTCGCGGTGCTCGCCGAGACCGCCGGGTACGACGACCCCGAGCGCTGGTGGGAGGACGTGGTCGAGCACCGGGGCACCGGCGGCGCGGGGGAGGAGGCGCTCGGCGCGTTCGAGGCGCTCGGGGAGGCCATGGCGGCCCTGCGCGAGGCGTACGGCGACGGCGGTCACCGCCGCGACCTGGTGCGCGAGGCGTACATGCGGCAGCGGATGCGCGCCGCCCGCCGCGAGTTCGGCGACGGGTACGCGGTGGTGTGCGGAGCCTGGCACGTCCCGGCGCTGCGGGCGAAGACCACGGTGGCCGCGGACAGGGCGCTGCTGACCGGGCTGGCGAAGGTCAAGGTGGAGACCACCTGGGTGCCGTGGACCCACCGCAGGCTCGCCCGCGCCGGCGGTTACGGCGCGGGGATCACCTCGCCCGGCTGGTACGCCCACCTCTTCTCCGCCCCGGACCGGCCCGTCGAGCGGTGGCTGACCAAGGTTGCCGGCCTGCTGCGCGAGGAGGACCGGCAGGTCTCCTCGGCACACGTCATCGAGGCGGTCCGGCTGGCCGAGACCCTGGCCGCGATGCGGGGCAGGCCCCTGCCCGGCCTGACGGAGACCCTGGAAGCGGTCCGGGCGGTGATGTGCGACGGCTCCGACGTACCGCTGGCGCTCGTCGAGGACCGCCTCGTCGTCGGCGACGTGCTCGGCGAGGTCCCGGACGCGGCCCCCGTCGTACCGCTCCAGCGGGACCTGACACGCCTGCAGAAGTCCCTGCGGCTCAAGGCCGAGGCGCAGGAACGCGAGCTGGAACTCGACCTGCGCAAGGACACCGACGCCGCGAAGTCCCTGCTGCTGCACCGGCTGCGGCTGCTCGGCATCGGCTGGGGCACCCCGACCGCCTCCCGCGGCAGCACCGGCACCTTCCGGGAGACCTGGCGGCTGCGCTGGGAGCCGGAACTGTCCGTGCGGGTGGCCGAGGCCGGGATCTGGGGCACCACCGTCCTCGCGGCGGCCACCGCCAAGGCGGAGGCGGACGCGGCGGGCGCCGGGGAACTGGGCGAGGTCACGGCGCTGGCCGAGCGGTGCCTCCTGGCCGGGCTGTCCGAGGCGCTGCCGGCCGTACTGCGGGCCCTGGCGGACCGCGCCGCGCTGGACACCGACGTCGCCAAGCTCGCGAAGGCCCTTCCGGCGCTCGCCCGTTCACTGCGGTACGGGGACGTGCGGGGGACCGACGCGACGGCGCTCGGCACCGTCGCGGCCGGGCTCGCCGAGCGGATATGCGTCGCGCTCCCGCCGGCCTGCGCGGCCGGCCTGGACGCCGACGCGGCGGCGGAGCTGCGCGGCCACGTGGACGGGGTGCACACGGCGGTCGGCCTGCTGGCGGACACCGGCGACGGGCTGCGCGTGCGCTGGTCCGCGGTGCTGCGGACGCTGGCGGCCCGGGACACCGTGCCGGGCGTCATCCGGGGCAGGGCGGCGCGGCTGCTCCTCGACGACGGACGGCTGGAGGCCGAGGAGACGGCTCGGCTGATGGGCCTCGCGCTGTCCCCGGCCGCCCCGCCCGCCGACGCGGCGGGCTGGATCGAGGGCTTCGCCGGCGGGAGTTCGGGCGGCGGCACCCTGCTGGTGCACGACGAACGGCTGCTGGGCCTGATCGACAGCTGGCTGACCGGGGTCCCGGAGCGCGCCTTCACCGACGTCCTCCCGCTGCTGCGGCGGACCTTCGGGGCGTACGAGCCGGGGGTGAAGCGGACCCTGGGCGAGCTGGTCCGGCGCGGCCCGGCCGCCGCCGCGGGGGCGGCGCGGGCGACGGACCGGGCCCCCGAGGGCTTCGCCCCCGATCTGGACCCGGAGCGGGCGGACGCGGTGACGGAGCTGGTCCGGATGCTGCTGGCCTCCCCCGACGGGGTGGCAGCCGCCTGAGAACGCGGTGCAAGGACGGGTACGACGAGTGCAGGGGGACGGACGGATGAGCGGTACGGACATGAGCGCGGCGGCGGCACGGGGCAGTGCGGACCCCGTGGGCGGCGAGCGGCTGCGCCGGTGGCGGATGGTGCTCGGCGGGGGAGACGCCGACGGCACCGGCCACGCCCTGACCGGGCGGGACGCGGCGATGGACGCCGCGCTCGGCGCGCTGTACGGGGGAGGCGGCGAAGGAGGGGGCCGCCGGTCCACGGGGTCGGCCCGGTCGGCCGGGCTCGGCGGTTCCGCGCCGAACGTGGCCCGCTGGCTCGGGGACATCCGGACGTACTTCCCGAGTTCGGTGGTCCAGGTGATGCAGCGCGACGCCATCGAGCGGCTCGGCCTGTCCGCCCTGCTGCTGGAGCCGGAGATGCTGGAGGCCGTCGAACCGGACGTCCACCTGGTCGGCACCCTGCTCTCCCTGAACAAGGCGATGCCCGAGACGACGAAGGAGACCGCGCGGGCCGTGGTCCGCAAGGTCGTCGAGCAGTTGGAGAAGCGGCTCGCGACCCGTACGCGGGCCACCCTCACCGGCGCGCTCGACCGCTCCGCCCGCATCAGCCGTCCCCGCCACCGCGACATCGACTGGGACCGCACGATCCGGGCCAACCTCAAGAACTACCTGCCCGAGTACGGCACCGTCGTCCCCGAGCGGCTGATCGGCTACGGCCGGGCGGCGCAATCGGTGAAGAAGGAGGTGATCCTCTGCATCGACCAGTCGGGTTCGATGGCGGCCTCCGTCGTCTACGCGTCCGTCTTCGGCGCGGTCCTCGCCTCCATGCGCTCGATCGCCACCCGCCTGGTCGTCTTCGACACCGCCGTCGTCGACCTGACCGACCAGCTCGACGACCCGGTCGACGTCCTCTTCGGCACCCAGCTGGGCGGCGGCACCGACATCAACCGGGCCCTCGCGTACTGCCAGTCGAAGATCACCCGGCCCTCCGACACGGTCGTCGTGCTCATCAGCGACCTCTACGAGGGCGGCATACGCAACGAGATGCTCAAGCGGGTCGCCGCGATGAAGGGGGCCGGCGTCGAGTTCGTGACCCTGCTGGCGCTGTCCGACGAGGGAGCCCCGGCCTACGACCGCGAGCACGCCGCGGCCCTCGCCGCGCTCGGGGCGCCGGCCTTCGCCTGCACGCCCGACCTGTTCCCGGAGGTGATGGCCGCGGCGCTGGAGAAGCGGCCCCTGCCGACCCCCTGAGGTTCCTCCGACACGCCCGTCCCGGCCACGCCTGTGAATCGGCCGATCACACGAATTTCCAGTTCAACCGTAAGGCGTTCTGTGACAGGTATCACCGCTCAGGTGTGATCTGCGATTTAGGGTCCCACGCCCCACGGGGATAACCTGCCGGACGGACATGCCGCGTCCACGGTCACCGTGTGCGCCTTCCTTGTGACAGCGCCGTCACGTTGCCCTCCGCGGCACGCCCACGCAGATAGCAGACAACCGCGAATCACTGCGAATCTTTAAAAAGACAAGGGACGGACGCGCGTGGACCTGTTCGAGTACCAGGCGAGGGACCTCTTCGCCAAGCACGGTGTACCGGTGCTGGCCGGTGAAGTCATCGACACGCCTGAGGCGGCTCGCGAGGCCACCGAGCGGCTGGGCGGCAAGTCGGTCGTCAAGGCGCAGGTGAAGGTCGGCGGCCGCGGCAAGGCCGGCGGCGTGAAGCTGGCCGCCACCCCGGACGAGGCCGTCGCCCGCGCGACGGACATCCTGGGCATGGACATCAAGGGCCACACGGTCCACAAGGTGATGATCGCGGAGACCGCTCCCGAGATCGTCGAGGAGTACTACGTCTCGTACCTCCTCGACCGCACCAACCGCACCTTCCTGGCCATGGCCTCGGTCGCGGGCGGCATGGACATCGAGCAGGTCGCCGAGGAGACCCCGGAGAAGCTCGCCAAGGTCCCGGTGAACGCCAACGAGGGCGTGACCATCGAGAAGGCCCGCGAGATCGTCGCGCTGGCGCAGTTCCCGGCCGAGGTCGCCGAGAAGGTCGCCGAGGTCCTCGTGACCCTGTGGGACACCTTCATCGCCGAGGACGCGCTCCTCGTCGAGGTCAACCCGCTCGCCAAGGTCGCCTCCGGCGAGGTCATCGCCCTCGACGGCAAGGTCTCCCTCGACGAGAACGCCGAGTTCCGCCAGCCGGGTCACGAGGAGTTCGTCGACCACGCCGCCGCGAACCCGCTCGAGGCCGCCGCCAAGGCGAAGAACCTCAACTACGTCAAGCTCGACGGTGAGGTCGGCATCATCGGCAACGGCGCGGGTCTCGTCATGAGCACCCTGGACGTCGTCGCCTACGCCGGCGAGAACCACGGTGGCGTCAAGCCCGCCAACTTCCTGGACATCGGCGGTGGCGCCTCCGCCGCCGTCATGGCCAACGGTCTCGAGATCATCCTCGGGGACCCGGACGTCAAGTCCGTCTTCGTCAACGTCTTCGGTGGCATCACCGCGTGCGACGAGGTCGCCAACGGCATCGTCCAGGCGCTGGCCCTGCTGGAGGAGAAGGGCGAGGCGGTCACCAAGCCGCTCGTCGTCCGTCTCGACGGCAACAACGCCGAGCTGGGTCGCAAGATCCTCTCGGACGCCAACCACCCGCTGGTGCAGCGCGTGGACACCATGGACGGCGCGGCCGACAAGGCCGCCGAGCTCGCGGCTGCGAAGTAAGGGCAGAGGTCACAGACTCACATGGCTATCTTCCTCAACAAGGACAGCAAGGTCATCGTCCAGGGCATGACCGGTGCCACGGGCATGAAGCACACCAAGCTGATGCTGGCTGACGGCACCAACATCGTCGGCGGCGTGAACCCGCGCAAGGCCGGCACGACCGTCGACTTCGACGGCACCGAGGTCCCGGTCTTCGGTTCCGTCGCCGAGGCGATGGAGAAGACGGGCGCCAACGTCTCCGTCCTCTTCGTCCCGCCGGCCTTCGCCAAGGCCGCCGTCGTCGAGGCCATCGACGCCGAGATCCCGCTGGCCGTCGTCATCACCGAGGGCATCGCGGTGCACGACTCCGCCGCCTTCTGGGCGTACGCGACCGCCAAGGGCAACAAGACCCGCATCATCGGCCCGAACTGCCCGGGTCTGATCACCCCCGGCCAGTCCAACGCCGGCATCATCCCGGGCGACATCACCAAGCCCGGCAAGATCGGTCTCGTGTCCAAGTCCGGCACGCTGACCTACCAGATGATGTACGAGCTCCGTGACATCGGCTTCACCTCCGCCGTCGGCATCGGTGGCGACCCGGTCATCGGCACCACGCACATCGACGCCCTGGAGGCCTTCGAGGCCGACCCGGAGACCGAGCTGATCGTCATGATCGGCGAGATCGGCGGCGACGCCGAGGAGCGTGCGGCGGACTTCATCGCGAAGAACGTCACCAAGCCGGTCGTCGGCTACGTCGCGGGCTTCACCGCCCCCGAGGGCAAGACCATGGGCCACGCCGGCGCCATCGTCTCCGGCTCCTCCGGCACCGCGCAGGCCAAGAAGGAGGCCCTCGAGGCCGCCGGCGTCAAGGTCGGCAAGACGCCGACCGAGACCGCCGAGCTCGCTCGCGCGATCCTGAACGCCGCTCAGTAAGCAGCGGCCGTACGGCTGAACGGGCGTGGGGCCCCCCCCCCGGGGGGGGGGGCCCCCCCGTGTGCCGGTGCCGGCGGCATAGACCGTGGGGGGGGTGGGCGGGGGGCCCCCCAGCGGGAACGCGGGGCGCGTGTACAGGAGGTGGCG
>NZ_JBFBGM010000008.1:0-250167 GCF_040684695.1 Streptomyces erythrochromogenes | reverse complement strand
TACGCCGGGAACCGCCACAACATCGGGTTCATGGTGGCCGATCTGCTGGCGGAGCGGATCGGCGGGAAGTTCAAGGCGCACAAGGCGCGGGCCCAGGTGGTCGAGGGCCGCATCGGTCCGCCGGGGCCGGCCAACCGCCGGGTGGTGCTCGCCAAGCCGATGTCGTTCATGAACCTGTCGGGCGGGCCGGTGACGGCCCTGCGGGACTTCTACAAGGTGCCGCTGGAGCGGATCGTCGCGGTCCACGACGAGCTGGACATCGACTACCCGACGCTGCGCCTGAAGCTGGGCGGCGGGGACAACGGGCACAACGGCCTGAAGTCGATGACGAAGTCGATGGGTGCGGACTACCACCGGGTGCGGTGCGGCATCGGGCGGCCTCCGGGCCGGATGCAGGTCGCGGACTTCGTGCTGAAGGACTTCTCCTCCACGGAGCGCAAGGAGCTGGACTGGTTCGTGGACCGGGCGGCGGACGCCGTGGAGTGCCTGGTCTCGGAGGGTCTGGAGCGCGCGCAGTCGGCGTACAACTCCTGAGGTCCGCGCGTCGTCGTACGGGAGCCCCCGCACCGGTCGGTGCGGGGGCTCCCGTGCGTGGTGGTGCGGGCCGGGTCAGCCGGTGTTGCGCAGGCCGGCGGCGACGCCGTTGACGGTGAGGAGCAGGGCCCGGGACAGGAGCGGGTCGGCTTCCTCGCCGCGGGCGGCGGCGGCGCGCTGGCGGGCCAGGAGGGAGACCTGGAGGTAGGAGATCGGGTCGAGGTAGGCGTCGCGCACGGCGAAGGTCTGCTGGAGCACCGGGTGGGAGTCGAGGAGCTTCTCGCCCCCGGTGATGCGCAGGACCTCGCGGACGGTGAGCTCGTGCTCGGCCTCGATACGGGCGAAGACGTGCTTGAGGTGGTCGGGGACGAGGGTGTCGACGTAGTGGCGGGCGATCCGCAGGTCGGTCTTGGCCAGGGTCATCTCGACGTTGGACAGGAAGTTGCGGAAGAAGTGCCAGCGCTCGCCCATCTCGGTGAGGGCGTCCTCGTGGCCGGCCTCGCGCAGGGCCTTGAGCCCGGAGCCGACGCCGTACCAGCCGGGGACGATCTGGCGGGACTGGGTCCAGCCGAAGACCCAGGGGATGGCGCGCAGGCCGTCGAGGCCGGCTCCGGAGTCGGGGCGGCGGGAGGGCCGGGAGCCGAGGTGGAGGTCGGCGAGCTGGTCGACGGGGGTGGCGGCGAAGAAGTAGGCGGGCAGGTCGGGGTCCTCGACGAGCTCGCGGTAGGCGGCGTGGGCGGCGTCGGAGACGGTGTCCATGGCCGCGTCCCAGCGGGCGAGGGCCTCGTCGGACTGGCGGGGCGCGGTGTGCAGGGCGGAGGCCTGCAGGGTGGCGGCGACGGTCAGTTCGAGGTTCTCGCGGGCGAGGGAGGGGACGAGGTACTTGTCGGAGATGACCTCGCCCTGTTCGGTGACCTTGATCTCGCCTTCGAGGGTGCCCCAGGGCTGGGCGAGGATCGCGTCGTGGGAGGGGCCGCCGCCGCGGCCGACGGTGCCGCCGCGGCCGTGGAAGAGGCGCAGGCGCACCCCGTAGCGGTGGGCGACGTCGCGCAGACGGCGCTGGGCGCGGTGGATCTCCCACTGGCTGGTGGTGATGCCGCCGAACTTGGAGGAGTCGGAGTAGCCGAGCATGACCTCCTGGACATCGCCGCGGAGGGAGACCAGGCGCCGGTAGGAGGGGTCGGCGAGCATCTCGTCGAGGATGACGTCGGCGGCGCGGAGCTCGTCGGTGGTCTCCAGGAGCGGGACGATGCCGATCTTGGCCCACCCGGCGTGGAGGTCGAGGAGGCCGGCCTCGCGGGCGAGGACGGCGGCCGCGAAGACGTCGTCGGCGCCCTGGCACATCGAGATGATGTAGGACTCGATGACCTCGGGGCCGAACTTCTCGAAGGCGTCCTTGACGGCGGCGAAGACGCCGAGGGTCTTGGCGCCGGCCGCGTCGAGCGGGGCCGGGGTGGGGGCCAGCGGGCGGCGGGAGCGCAGCTCCTTGGCCAGGAGCTTCTGGCGGTAGTCGCGCGGCATGTCGGCGTAGCGCCAGGATTCCTCGCCGAGGCGGTCGAAGAGCTGGCCGAGGGCGTGGTGGTGGGCGTCGGCGTGCTCGCGTACGTCCATGGTGGCGAGCTGCAGGCCGAAGGCGCCGAGGGTGCGGATGGTGCGGTCCATGTGGCCGTCCGCGAAGAGGCCGCCGCGGTGCTCGCGCAGGGAGGTCTGGATGAGGGTGAGGTCGGTGAGGAACTCGGCGGTGCCGAGGTAGTCGCGGCCTTCCTCGTGGGGGATGCCGCGGGCGAGGCGCTCGCGGGTGTTGAGGAGCTTCTGGCGGATGCAGGTGGCCTTGAGCCGGTAGGGCTCTTCCGCGTTGAGCCGCTTGTAGCGGGGGCTGATCTCGGGGAGGCGTTCGAGGTCGGCCTGGAGGGAGGCGAGGAGTTCCTCGGTGGCTCCGGTGTAGCGGATGGAGTTCGACAGCAGGCTGCGCAGGAAGTCGACGAGTTCGAGGGCGTCGGTGATGCCGTGCTCGTGCTGGAGGATCAGCACGTCGCGGGTGACGTCGGGGGTGACGTTGGGGTTGCCGTCGCGGTCGCCGCCGATCCAGGTGCCGAAGGTGAGGGGGCGGGTGCCGGCGGGCAGTTCGACGCCGACGCGGCGCAGTTCGGCGGCGAGGTCCTCCAGTACGTCGCCGACGGCGCCGGCGTGGAGTTCGTCGAGGTAGTAGATGGCGTTGCGGGCCTCGTCGGCGGGCTCGGGGCGGACGACGCGCAGTTCGTCGGTCTGCCAGACGAGGTCGATGTTCTCGGCGAGGCGGAGGTCGTGGCGGCGGCGGTCGCCGGCGCCGGTGACGGGCTCCTCCAGGAGGGCCGCGATGCGGCGCAGCTTGTTGAGGACGCTGCGGCGGGCCGCCTCGGTGGGGTGCGCGGTGAAGACGGGGCGGACGTTGAGGTTCTTGACCGTCTCGCGCAGGTGCTCGGGGTCGGCGTCCTTGAGCATGTCGGCGGTGCGGGCGAGGAGCCCGCCCTCGCTGGCGCGGTGGGCGCGCAGTTCCTTGCCGCGGTGCACCTGCTCGGTGATGTTGGCGAGGTGGAAGTAGGTGGAGAAGGCCCGTACGAGCTTGCCTGCGGTCTCCAGGTCGGTGTCGCCGAGGAGGGCGGCGGCGGCTTCGCCGTCGGTACGGGTGAGGGCGCGGACGCGTTCGACGAGGTCGAGCAGGTCCTGGCCCTCCTGGCGTACGAGGGTCTCCCCGAGGAGGTCGCCGAGGCGGCGGATGTCCGCGCGCAGTTCCGCGTTGGCGGTGGCTTCCGGGGTGGCGGGGGCCTGCTGGGTGGCCAGGGGGGCCTTGTCAGCACTGCTCACAGGTGCGGCTCCTTGCAGTGTTCGAGCGCTACTGGGCGGTGGGCTCCCGGCCGTGCGCGGCGTGGACCCTTCGGACTGGCGTCCGGGGGACCGCCGCTCCTGAGGTGTGGCTCGGGCTGCCCGTGCGGACCGCGCTGTCCGACGGGGACCAGGATAGGTGTCCCATGCCCGTGCCTGGGCAAACGTCTCACAGGCCGAGTCGCCGGGCGTCCCGTGGCCGGTGGCGGGTGGGGCGTGCTCCGGTTGTCGTGGCCGTGCTCCTCTTGTCCCGGGCCCCGGCTGCGCCATACTTACGATGCCGTAGGTTACGGACCCGTAGGGTCCGGTGTCCGGCGAGCCCTCCTACTTCCCTCACCCCCAGGGGACACCCATGACCACCAGTCCCGATCTGATCGAGGGTGCCTCCGCGCCCTCCGAGAATCCTGTGCCGTCCGCGACGCTGGGCGGCGAGAACAAGCGGTCGATCGAGCAGGTCGCCCTGCTGCTGTTCATCACCGTCCCCTTCGTGGCACTGCTGGCGGCGGTGCCGCTGGCCTGGGGCTGGGGAGTGAGCTGGCTGGACCTGGGCCTGATGGTGTTCATGTACTTCCTGGCCTGCCACGGGATCACCATCGGTTTCCACCGCTACTTCACGCACGGTTCCTTCAAGGCGAAGCGGCCGCTGCGGATCGTGCTCGCGGTGATGGGTTCGATGGCGGTGGAGGGTCCGCTGGTGCGGTGGGTGGCCGACCACCGCAAGCACCACAAGTTCTCGGACCACGAGGGTGACCCGCATTCGCCGTGGCGGTTCGGCGAGACGGTGCCGGCGCTGATGAAGGGCCTGTGGTGGGCGCACATCGGCTGGCTGTTCGACGAGGAGCAGACCGATCAGCAGAAGTACGCCCCGGACCTGATCAAGGATCCGGCGATCCGGCGCATCTCGCGGGACTTCATCTGGTGGACGATCTTCTCGCTGGCGGTACCGCCGCTGGTGGGCGGTCTGGTGACGATGTCGTGGTGGGGGGCTTTCACGGCGTTCTTCTGGGGTTCCCTGGTGCGGGTGGCGCTGTTGCACCACGTGACGTGGTCGATCAATTCGATCTGTCACGCGGTGGGCAAGCGGCCCTTCAAGTCCCGGGACCGGTCGGGGAACGTGTGGTGGCTGGCGGTGCTGTCGTGCGGTGAGTCGTGGCACAACCTGCACCACGCGGATCCGACGTCGGCGCGGCACGGCGTGCTGCGCGGGCAGGTGGATTCGAGTGCGCGGCTGATCCGCTGGTTCGAGCAGCTGGGCTGGGCCACGGACGTGCGCTGGCCGTCGGCCTCCCGGATCGATGCCCGACGCAGGGAAAACGGGCCGAACCCGGCATGATGGGGGACGTGGCGATCGACGGTGGTTCCAGCAGCGACAAGCCCAGGCGTGGCCGCCGGGTCCGGATGACGGGCGCGGAGCGGCGCCAGCAATTGCTGGACATCGGCCGGACCCTGTTCGCGGAGAAGGGCTTCGAGGGCACCTCGGTGGAGGAGATCGCGGCGAAGGCCGGGGTGTCCAAGCCGGTGGTGTACGAGCACTTCGGCGGCAAGGAGGGGCTGTACGCGGTCGTGGTGGACCGGGAGATGCGCCAGTTGCTGGACGGGGTGACGGGTGCGCTGACGGCCGGGCACCCGCGGGAGCTGCTGGAGCAGGCCGCCTTCGCGCTGCTGGACTACATCGAGTCGTACACGGACGGTTTCCGGATCCTGGTGCGGGACTCCCCGGTCGCGCAGTCGACGGGGACGTTCGCGTCGCTGATCAGTGACATCGCCACGCAGGTGGAGGACATCCTGGGGCTGGAGTTCAAGGCCCGGGGCTTCGATCCGAAGCTGGCCCCGCTGTACGCGCAGGCGCTGGTCGGGATGGTGGCGCTGACGGGGCAGTGGTGGCTGGACGTGCGCAGGCCCAAGAAGGCCGAGGTGGCGGCGCACCTGGTGAACCTGGCGTGGCACGGGCTGGACGGTCTGGAGTCGAAGCCGCAGCTGGTGGGCCGCCGCAAGAGCTGATGTCCCGCGACACGACGGCGCCCCGCCACCGGAACACCGGTGGCGGGGCGCCGTCGTGTCGTGCGGGGCCGCGGCGGGGCGGGGCTCAGGCGTCCGCGTCGACGGGTTCCAGGAACTCCAGCCGGTTGCCGACGGGGTCCTCGGAGTAGAAGCGGCGGTGGCCCGGGAGGTTCTCGTCCCAGACGACCTCGGCGCCCCGCTCCCGGAGTCTCTGCGCGTACGCCTCGATGCCGGTGACCCGCAGCCCGGGGTGCGCCTTGCGGGCGGGCCGGAAGTCGTCCTCGACGCCGAGGTGCAGTTGCACGGGTCCGGCGGCGAACCAGCAGCCTCCGCGGGCGGCGAGGACGGGCGGTTTGGGGATCTCGGTCATGCCCAGGACGCCGGTGTAGTAGGCGCGGAGCCGGTCCTCGGAGTCGGGCGGCGCGGCGAGTTGGACGTGGTCGACTGCGGTGAGCACGGTCAGGCCTCCTTGCGGGCCACGGCGAAGATCCTTCGGAACGGGAAGACGGTTCCGCGCGGCCCGCTCGGGTAGGCCGTGCGCAGCCGGTCGCGGTATTCGGCGAGGAAGGCGTCGACGGCCTCCCGGTCGTCGCCGAGGGCGGTGAGGACGGGCCGCAGGGCGGTGCCCTTGACCCAGTCGAGCACGGGGTCGGGCCCTTGCAGGAGCTGGTGGTAGGTGGTCTCCCAGACGTCGGCCTCGCAGCCGAGCGCGGTGAACCGGGCGAGGTATTCGGCGGGTTCGAGAAGGTGGATGTAGCGGGCGCCGTGGCCGGCGAGCCGGGAGCGCCAGCGCGGGGTGTCGCAGAGTTCCGCGAGCAGGGCGTGGCTGGGGGCGGTGAAGTTGCCGGGGATCTGGAAGGCGAAGGTGCCGCCGGGGCGCAGGCCGTTGATCCAGGCGCCGAAGGAGCCGGGGTGGCCGGGGACCCACTGGAGGGCGGCGTTGGAGACGATCAGGTCGTAGGGCTCCTCCGGGAGCCAGCCGGCGATGTCCCCGTGGCGGAAGTCGAGGCTGCCGCCGCCGGCGGTGGGGCCGGCGTACTGCTCGGTGGCCCGCCGGAGCATCTCGGGCGAGAGGTCGAAGCCGGTGATGGCGGCCTCGGGCCAGCGGGTGGTGAGCAGTTCGGTGACGTTGCCGGGGCCGCAGCCGAGGTCCGCGATGCGGGCGGGCCGGTTGGGGAGCTCGGGTATGCGGGTGAGCAGGTCGAGGAAGGGCCGTGTGCGGTGGCCCGCGTGCCGGAGGTACTGCTGGGGGTCCCAGGTGGGTGCGGAGGGCGCGGTGGACGTGGGGGTCCCTGCACGCTCGGTATCGGAATACATGTTCGAGCCTCCCTGCTGGCGGGGCGGTCGGAAGCGGAATCTGTTCCGGCCCCCTCCATGCCCCATGCTCACTCCGTTTATATCTCGATGTCAAGATACTTGTGATCGAGATACTCGGGATGAAGAGACTTCACATCGACAGACCCCTTACACTGATCGGCATGGAGGACGAGGTCGACCGACTGGTGGCGGCATGGCGGCGGGAGCGCCCTGACCTCGACGTGGAACCGCTCGAGGTACTGAGCCGCGTCAGCAGGCTCGCGCGCCATCTCGACCGCGCCCGCAGGCTGGCCTTCTCCGAGCACGGCCTGGAGCCCTGGGAGTTCGACGTCCTGACGTCGCTGCGCCGCGCCGGCGCCCCCTACCAGCTCTCCCCCGGCCAGCTGTTGACCCAGACGCTGGTCACCTCCGGCACCATGACCAACCGCATCGACCGGCTCGCCAAGAAGGGCCTCGTCGAACGGCTCCCCGACCCCAGCGACCGCCGGGGCGTCCTGGTCCGACTGACCCCAGAGGGCCGGGACCGCGCCGACCAGGCCCTCGCCGGGCTGCTGGCCCAGGAACGGGCGATCCTGGCCCAGCTCTCGCAGAGTCAGCGCGGCGATCTCGCCGGGCTGCTACGCCAGTTGACCGCTCCGTTCGACAACATCCCCGGCTAGGTCGGCGGGTCGTACGCCGGCCCGCCGGGCCAGCGCCACCGCGGCCAGCGTGGAGTGCACGCCGAGCTTGCCCAGCACGTTCTGCATGTGGGTGCGGACCGTGTGCGGCGACAGGAACAGGCGCGCCGCCACGTCCTTGCGGCCCAGCCCCGCCACCATGCAGCGCAGCACCTCGTGCTCGCGCGGGGTCAGGGACTCCACGAGCCGTTCGCTGTCGGTGCGGTGCTTGCGCGCCGCGGTGAGCTCCCGGAGCACCCCGGTGAGCAGCGCGGGCGGCAGGTGGGTCTCCTCCCGCAGGACCCCGCGGATGACGGCCAGCAGGCGCGAGAGCGAGCAGTCCTTGGCCACCCAGCCGGAGGCCCCTGCCTGCAGGGCGAGAGCGGCCCGGCGCGGGTCGTCGCGCTCGGCGAGGACGACGGTGCGGACCCCGGGATGGGCCACCCGCACCCCGGCCACCAGCGCGATCCCGTCCGCGCCGGACGGGGGCGGCCCGGCCCCGTGCTCCCGCTGGGCGGGCACGGCCCCGGCGACCGTGCCGAGGTCGGCGTCGACCAGCAGGACGTCGAAGCGGCGGCCCTCGGCCACCGCGCGTTCGAGGCAGCGCAGCGCGGCGGGGCCGCTGCCGGCCGCGGACACGTCCACGTCCGGCTCGGCCGCGAGCGCGGCTGCGAGCGATTCGGCGAAGATGCGGTGATCGTCGACGACGAGAACCCGGATACGAACCACAAAACCCCCAAGGGTAGGGGAACGGACGACGGCGGGTACGGCGCCAGGACCGGGTGATCCGCAGCCCCCGGCCGCCGCCGAGACATATCTGCACTACCCCGGACCGGACGCCGTACCCGACTTGTCTCGACCCCTGAATCAACACCGGCCCCCACCGGTGTCACGCATCAGCGTAGGGCCGGGCACGGCTCGCGGTTGGCCGAATAGCAGAAGTTTTCCCCGCGGATTTCAGGAGCACGCGTTCCGAAGGGCCTCGGCCGTGGCTTGAAATCGCCGCAATCGGGGACTGTGGGACGTCTTACGCGCGGGCGCGTGCCATCGGCAGTTGCACGGGGGGCATTTCACCCGGCGTGTGCACGCCGGGCGCCCGCGCGCAGCGCCCGTCCGCAGCGCATGGCCCCGGCACACGCGCCCCCGTTGAGCACCTGCCGGTCCGGGCGCGCCCCCGAGACCCGACGGAACCGCTGCACGGGCGAGTGAGCCGAAGGGGCGCACCGGGGAGTGGGGCCGAGCGCGCGGAGGAAAGGCGAGGAACGAGGCTTTCCGAGCACGTACGGCCCCACGAGCCGGCAACAGGCGCCCCGGAGGCGAAGGATCCCTACGAACCAGCGTGGGTGCGGGCGAAGTTCCACGCGTCCTGGATGATGCCGGTCAGGTCCGAGCGGTTCGGGGTCCAGCCGAGGCGCTCGTGGGCCGTGCGGGCGGAGGCGACCAGCATGGCCGGGTCGCCGGCCCGGCGCGGGGCGACGACCTCGGGGATCTCGCGGCCGGTGACCTTGCGGACGGTCTCGATGACCTCGCGCACCGAGAATCCGCTGCCGTTGCCGAGGTTGCAGATCAGGTGCTCCCCGCCGGTGGCGGCGCGCAGGGCCGCCAGGTGGGCCTCCGCGAGGTCGGCCACGTGGATGTAGTCGCGCACGCAGGTGCCGTCCGGGGTCGGGTAGTCCTCGCCGAACACCGAGATCGACTCGCGCTCGCCCAGCGCGACCTGGAGGACCAGCGGGATCAGGTGCGTCTCGGGGCTGTGTCGCTCGCCGAACTCGCCGTAGGCGCCGGCCACGTTGAAGTAGCGCAGGGACACCGCGGCCAGGCCGTGCGCCACGCACTCCCCCGCGATCATGTGGTCGACGGCGAGCTTGGAGGCGCCGTACGGGTTGGTCGGCGCGGTCACCGAGGCCTCGGTGAGCAGGCCCTCGGTCGGCTCGCCGTAGGTGGCGGCGGTGGAGGAGAAGACGAGGCGGCGCACGCCGGCCTCGCGCATCGCGGCCAGCAGGGCGAGGGTGCCGCCGACGTTGTTCTCCCAGTACTTGCCCGGGTTCACGACGGACTCGCCGACCTGCGAGGAGGCGGCGAAGTGCAGCACCGCGTCGTAGGAGGGGTCGATGTGGCGGGCGGCGTCCTGGATCCGGCCCTCGACGAACGCGGCGCCCGCGGGGACGCCGACGCGGAAGCCGGTGCTGAGGTCGTCGAGGACGGTGACCTCGTGGCCGGCCTCCAGGAGGTGGGCCGCGACCACGCTGCCGACGTATCCGGCGCCACCGGTTACCAGGTACTTGCTCACTCGCCTACTGCCTCTCGCGGGGGACCACGCGCGTGTGGGTGCGCGTGCTTGGGCACTGGCTTACCCGATGCGGAGCCCGCGGGGGAAATCGGCGGCCCCCGGCCGCCGCCCGGTCAGCCCTGTGCCGCGGCGGACGACGTCCCGGGCAGGGCCCGGTCGAGCAGGCCGGTACGGGCGGCCAGCGCGGCCGCCTCCAGCCGCGAGCCGACGCCCAGCTTCATCAGGACCCGCTGCACGTGCGTACGGGCGGTGCTCGGCGCGATGGCCATGCCGGCGGCGATCAGCCGGGTGTCCTCGCCCTCGGCGACCCGCACCAGCACCTCCACCTCGCGCGGGGTGAGCAGCCGCAGCAGCCGGCCCGCTTCGTCGTCGGGCTGGACGGCGGGGTTCAGGAGCTCGGCGAAGGCCCCCTGGAGCAGTTGCGGGGCGATCGCCGCCTCTCCCGCCCTCGCTTTGGCGAGCGCCCGCTCCACGCCCTCGATGCGCTCGTCCTGGCGTACGTAGCCGCAGGCGCCGGCGGCGAAGGCGGCGGCGATCCCGCGCGGGCTGGGCACCGGGCCGAGGACGACCACGGCGATCTGCGGGCGCTCCCGCTTGATGCGGACGACGGGCTCGAAGACGCCGGGTTCGGCGGGGGTGGCGGTGCCGAGGAGGCAGACCTCCGGGGCGCGGCTGATGACGAGCTCGGCGGCGCCGGCCGCCGGGGCCGCGGCCGCCAGTACCCGGTGGCCGCGCAGTTTCAGGGCAGAGGCCAGTGCCTCGGCCAGCAGCCGGTGGTCGTCGACCACCACGACGCGTACGCCCATTGAGGAACCCACCCCCCATCCTTCTGACCCGGCAAGCTACACGCTTGTTCGACGGCGCGAGGGGGATACCGCGCAGAAGCCCCCGATCGGTGCGGACCGTTCGGGGGCTTCGGGCGGCGGTGCCGTGCGGGTCAGCTCGCGGTGAACGAGACGAACAGGTACTCCGGGTCGGTCGAGTACGGCTTGCTGACGTTCTGCTTGGACAGGAAGAGCTTGCCGCCCCGGTAGCGCAGCTCGGAGGAGAACTCGGGCGAGAAGGAGGTCTCGGCGCGCCGGACGTCCTTGTCGGCCGGGTTCTCCATGAGGAGGGTCTCCTTCATCGTCTTGCCGTCGATGCTGACGATCTGGCCGCCCTTGTCGTACGGGGGGACCTTGTAGGCGATGATGTTCGACCCGTCCATGCGCAGCGGGTACATGGTGTACCGCTCGCCGGCGTCGGCGCGGTCGGTGGTCTGCTTGCCGGTCTCCAGGTCGAAGGAGAGCAGCTCGTTGGTGCGGCCGGTGGGCGACTGGCCCTGGTGCTCGGCGGAGGGCACGTAGATCTTGCCGTTGCCGACGACCATGTTCGAGCACTTCTCCACGTCGGTGGAGGCGCACTTGGCGGCGAAGGTGCCGGCGGCGAGCGGGATGCGCGCCTTCAGCTCGCCCTTGGGGTCGACGACGAACAGGTCGCTGACGCCCTTGCCGCCCTTGGCGTTGTCGCCGACGTCGGCGGCCACCACGAAGGGCTTGGTGGAGACGATGTGTGCGTACTCGATGCCCTGGGAGAGCTTGTACGAGGCCGTGGGCGCGCCGGTGGCCGGGTCGAGGATCTGCGCGTTCAGGGTGTAGTTGGGGTGCTGGCCGCACTTGCGGATGACGCCGAGGGCCTCGCCGCCGGCGTAGCCGGTGTCGCGGCAGCTCTCGCCGTCGACCTTGGGCTGCCAGAGGTTCTTGCCGTCGGTGAGGTTCCAGGCGGCGCCGCCGCCGGAGACGCCGGCCGCGGCGACGGTCTTGCCGCTGAGGGTGACCTCGGAGAACTGGACGGGCTTGTCGCCGCCGTTGGCGCTCTTGACGTTGCCGGACCAGGCGAGCTTGCCGGCCTCCAGGTCGATGACGCCGACCTCGGTGCACGGCGGGTACTTGTTCTCCGGCGTGGACTGGGCGGGCCGGAAGAGGATCGCGGTCTTGTTCTCGCTGACGTGGTGCGTGGCGCCGCAGACCTCGCCCGCGAGGGGGACCTCCCACTTCTTGCCGCCGTCGACGAGGTTGTAGCCGACGACCTTCGACACGTCGGACTTGACGTAGGTGGTGTCGGTCAGCCAGGAGCCGTTGACGGACACGATGTCGGTGACGGTGGGGGCCGGCTGGTTGAAGAGGGTCTTCGACTTGGGGTTGCCGGGGACCTTCTCGGTGCCGGGCGCGGAGGCCTGGTTCTTGTCGCCGCCCGGGGAGGCGCTGGGGTCGCTCTGCGCGGTGGTCCCGCCGCCGCCGTCGCCGGAGGCGTACCAGAGGCCGCCGCCGACGATGAGGACGATGGCCAGGAGGGCCGCGCCGACGATCATCAGCTGGGTGCGCTTGTCACCGCCGCCACCGCCGGCCGGGGGCTGGGCGGGGGGCAGGGGTGCGCCGTACTGCGCGGGCCCGGCCGGCTGCTGCTGCTGCGGGTATCCGTAGCCGGGGTCGGCCTGCGGGTAGCCGTACGCGGGCTGCCCGGCGGGCGGCTGCGGGGCGGCGGCGGGCGGTCCGGGCGGCGGCGACGGCGGTCCGGCGGGCGGCGTGGGCGCTCCGAACCCGCCCGGCGGGGGATCCTGCGGCGCTCCGAAGCCGCCGGACGGCGGCTGGCTGGGGGGCGGCGGGGTACTCATCGGTTGCTGTTGCCTCTCGGTGGACGGCGCGTGGGGCGGCTCGTGGGGCGGCTCGTGGGGCGGCTCGTGGGGCGGGGGGTCACTTTCCGAAGACCATCAGGAGCTTCTCGTCCTTGTCCTGGGCGAGCAGCCGGGTCGTGGAGATGAAGAAGCGCCCGTCGGAGTAGTCGACGTCCGGGGAGTAGAAGGAGCTCTCGATCGGCGCGGAGGGGCCCGACGGGTGGCGCAGGAGGGCGGTGGGGGTGCTGCCGTCGGCGGGGATCGAGACGACCTCGCCGCCCTGGTTGGTCTCGGCCTTGCGGTAGGCGATCAGCTGCCCGTTCGCGGCCTTGAGCGGCTCCAGGGTGCGGCCCTCGCCCGCCGGCACGCGCCACTTGGCCTTGCCGGTGTTCAGGTCGAAGGCGACGATCTCGTTGGCCTTGCCGAGGCCCGCCTTGGTGGGCAGGTAGAGGGTGCCCGCGTCGACGACGGCGGTGGCGCAGCCCTGCAGGGAGTCGTCGTGGCTCACGCTGCACTCGGTCGAGAACGTGCCCTCGCCGGAGAGCGTCGTGCGCTGCTTGCCGTCGGGGCCGAGGACCACGATGGAGTTCTCCTTCGTGGTGGCGTTCGTGAGGTGGAGGACGATCGGGTCGACGCCGTAGACGCGTCCGACCTTCCAGCCCTTGGGGAGCCGGTAGGTCCACGTCTTCTTGCCGGTGGCCGGGTCCGCGTCCTGGACCTCCACGGTCATGTCGGCGTCGTTGCAGGTGGCGACGCCGATCAGCTTGCCGTTGCCGGCGGCGTAGGCGCCGGGCACGCAGCCCTCGGAGGGGCTGCCGAAGATCTTCTCGCCGGTGCTGATCCGGAAGGCGGTGGCGCGGGTGAGCCGGTTGACGGTGACGATGTCACCGGTCATGGCCAGGCTGGGGTCGATGAACATGTCGAAGGCGCTCTCCTTCGGCACCTCCTTCGACCAGCCCTCCTTGCCCGCCTTGAGGTCGACCATGCGGATCTGGTTGCAGTTGGCGGTCTCCGAGGGGCCGTCCTCGTACATGACGACGGTCTTGCCGTCATCGGTGGTCCGCTTGGTCACGCCGCAGACATCGGCGGGGAAGGTGATCGTCCACTTCTCCTTGCCGTCGGCTGCCGAGAAGCCCTGGATCGTCTTTCCGACGGTCTTGGCCACGGTGTCGCCCACGACCCACTGTCCGTGGGTGGCCACGCCGGCGCCCGGACCGTCGACCTTGGTGGTCTTGAGCCAGAGGGCCTTGTCCTCGCCCTGCTTGCGGCCCGCGTTGAGGTCGGTCTGCTGGTTGCCGCCGGGGCCGCTGCCGTCGCCCTTGTCCACGGACGGGGAGCCGGAGGGCTTCGCGTCGCCGGACTCCTGGGCGACGGGCTGCCCGGGGTCCTCTTCGCCCCCGCCGAAGGCGACGTAGCCGACGCCGCCCAGGACGAGGAGGGCGGCGACCGCGGCGGCGACGAGCAGCGCCGGCTTCTTCTTCGGAGGCATGCCGGGCGCACCGGGCGCGGGCGGCTGCAGGCCGTGTGCCGGGTACGCGGGGACGGTGGCCGGCTGCTGCGGGTAGGGCGGCTGCTGCCCGTGCGCGGGCTGCTGCGCGTAGGGGTTCTCGCCCTGCTGCGGGTATCCGTAGCCCTGCTGGGGCGGGCCCGGCAGGTGTCCGTAACCGGAAGGTGTCGGCGGCTGGTTCGGCGGCTGGGGCGGCTCGGTCATCAGCGCACTTTCGGCTTCGGTGGGGGCGGGGAGGATGACCTTTCTATCACTGACGGCGTTCATACAACGGACCGGTCCGCCCCCTGTTCCCAAGGGAGGACCGGCCCGTGACGCCGTCGTTATCCGCTCAGTTGGCCCCGGCGACCCGCGGGATCTAGGCCTCCTCGGCCAGCTCCAGCCAGCGCATCTCCAATTCGTCGCGGTCGGAGAGCAGTTCGCGCAGCTCCGCGTCGAGCTTGGCCACCTTGTCGTAGTCGGTGGAGTGTTCCGCGATCTGGGCGTGCAGGTTGCCCTCGCGGTCGGAGAGCTTGTTCAGCTGCCGCTCGATCTTCTGGAGCTCCTTCTTCGCGGCGCGCGCGTCACCGGAGGAGCTGGACTTGGCGGCGGCTGCGGCGGGTGCGGCGGCCGGAACGGCGGCCTCGATCATCTTCTGGCGGCGCTCCAGGTACTCGTCCAGGCCGCGCGGCAGCATCCGCAGGCTGGCGTCGCCGAGCAGCGCCATCACGGTGTCCGTGGTGCGCTCGATGAAGAACCGGTCGTGGGAGATCACGATCATCGAGCCGGGCCAGCCGTCGAGGAGGTCCTCCAGCTGGGTCAGGGTCTCGATGTCGAGGTCGTTGGTGGGCTCGTCGAGGAAGAGGACGTTGGGCTCGTCCATCAGCAGGCGCAGGATCTGCAGGCGGCGGCGCTCGCCGCCGGAGAGGTCGCCGACCGGCGTCCACTGCTTCTCCTTGGTGAAGCCGAACTGCTCGCAGAGCTGGCCGGCCGTCATCTCGCGGCCCTTGCCGAGGTCGACGCGGTCGCGGACGCGCTGGACGGCCTCCAGGACCCGCAGGGACGGGTCGAGTTCGCCGACCTCCTGGGAGAGGTAGGCCAGCTTGACGGTCTTGCCGACGATGACCTGGCCGGAGGCGGGCTGCGTCTCGCCCTGGGTGCGGGCGGCCTCGGCGAGGGCGCGCAGCAGGGAGGTCTTGCCGGCGCCGTTGACGCCGACGAGTCCGACGCGGTCGCCGGGGCCGAGGTGCCAGGTGAGGTGCTTGAGGAGGGTCTTGGGGCCGGCCTGGACGGTGACGTCTTCCAGGTCGAAGACGGTCTTGCCGAGGCGGGCGTTGGCGAAGCGCATCAGCTCGGACTTGTCGCGCGGCGGCGGGACGTCGGCGATGAGCTCGTTGGCGGCCTCGATGCGGTAGCGCGGCTTGGAGGTCCGGGCGGGGGCGCCGCGGCGCAGCCAGGCGAGCTCCTTGCGCATCAGGTTCTGCCGCTTGGTCTCCTCGGTGGCGGCGATGCGCTCGCGCTCGGCGCGGGCGAAGACGTAGTCGCTGTAGCCGCCCTCGTACTCGAAGACGTCGCCGCGCTGGACGTCCCACATGCGGGTGCAGACCTGGTCGAGGAACCAGCGGTCGTGGGTGACGCAGACGAGGGCGGAGCGGCGCGTCTGGAGGTGGCCGGCCAGCCAGGAGATGCCCTCGACGTCGAGGTGGTTGGTGGGCTCGTCGAGGATCAGGAGGTCCTGGTCGGCGATGAGGAGCTTGGCGAGGGCGATGCGGCGGCGCTCGCCGCCGGAGAGCGGGCCGATGACGGTGTCGAGGCCCTGGTTGAAGCCGGGCAGGTCGAGGCCGCCGAAGAGTCCGGTGAGGACGTCGCGGATCTTGGAGTTGCCGGCCCACTCGTGGTCGGCCATGTCGCCGATGATCTCGTGGCGGATGGTCGCCGAGGGGTCGAGCGAGTCGTGCTGGGTGAGGACGCCCATGCGCAGGCCGCCGGACTGGGTGACGCGCCCGCTGTCGGGCTCCTCCAGCTTGGCGAGCATCCGGATGAGGGTGGTCTTGCCGTCGCCGTTGCGGCCGACGACGCCGATCCTGTCTCCCTCGGACACGCCGAGGGAGATACCGTCCAGCAGGGTACGTGTGCCGTACACCTTGCTGACTGCCTCGACATTGACCAGATTGACGGCCATCAGACGCGCTCCAGGGAAAGGGTGTGGATCAGCCCCTCAGCCTAACCCTCCGGACCGGGGCGGACCGTTCCACCAGCCAGGCGCCCGCCACGGCCATGCCGATGGCCGCCGGTGCGGTGACGGGGAAGGCGATCAGGGTGGCGCTGTGGCCTTCGAGGAGGCCGCCGAGGCCGGTCATGGACAGGCCCAGGACCCCCAGCAGGCACAGGGTGATGCCGAGGGCGGCGCGGGGGCCCGCGGCCGGGACGGCGGCGGGGGCGGGGGCGGGGGTGGTGGCTGCGTCGGGTGCGGGTGCGGGGGCCTCGAAGCGGCGGAACAGCGCGACGAACCCGGCGGTCAGCGCGGCCGCGACCAGGATCCGTACGGGCACCTGCGCCCACCAGGCCGCCGTCGCGGGCTCCGGGAGGTCCATGCCGAGGGCGAGCTGGGCCCCGTACACGGCGAGCATGGCGGTGAGGTGCCAGAGGAAGGCGGTCATGGCGACGCCGTTGGCGGCGACGACCGTGCGCCAGACGCGGGGGCGCCGCAGCCAGGCGGCGGCGGGCCCGGCGGCGAGCTGTACGGCCCCGACGAGCCACAGGCCGTGGCAGAGCAGGGCCAGGGTGGGCGGGGCCATGTTGGAGACCTTCTCGCCGGGCATCCCGACCATGGACAGCGGGTACGGGCCGAGGGCGACCAGCAGTGCCGCGCCGGCGAGGCCGGCGGCGGCGAGCAGCCCGGGCCGGCTGATGCGGCCGTCGGCGCGCAGGAAGCCGAGCTGGTGGACGGCGAGCCAGACGAACGCGAAGTTCAGGAACTCCAGGTAGGGGACGCCGAACGCGAAGCGCAGTACGTCGACCAGCGCGGCCGCGCCGGCCAGTGCGGCGAAGGCCGCCCAGCCGTGGCGTTCGTGCAGCTTCAGCAGGGGCGGGGTGAAGGCGACCATCGCCAGGTAGATCCCGATGAACCACAGCGGCTGGGTGACCAGCCGCAGCGCCGCCCCGGTCAGGGTGCCGCCGCCGCGGCCCGCGAGTTGCACGGTGAGCGCGAGCGCGGCCCACACCAGGACGAAGACGAGGGTGGGCCGCAGCAGCCGGCGCAGCCGGGCCCGCAGGAAGGCGGCGTAGACGGGGCGGCCGTCGGCGCGGCGAGCCAGGGAGCGGTAGGAGAGGGCGTGCGAGAACCCGCCGACGAAGAAGAAGACGGGCATGACCTGCAGTCCCCAGGTGAGCACCTGGAGGGCGGGTACGAGGGCGAGCAGGTTCCCCATGCCGTCGCCGCTGACGGCGGCCATCAGCCAGTGTCCGGCGATGACGGTGCCGAGAGAGGCGACGCGCAGCAGGTCGACGTACCGGTCGCGGTCGTCGGGGGTGGCATCGGCCATGGCGCGCGCGCTGACTGTCATGCCCCCACGGTGTCCGCCCCCCGGCCCCCGCCGACAGGGTGCGGGTACTCACTTCCGGCCTGAGTAGGCCGGCACGGGGGAGCCGGGCGGGCGCGGGCTCAGGACGGCAGGACCGTGGCTCCCGGGGCGGGGGACGAGGCCGTGTGGGTGGCGCGGCAGGTGCCCGAGGCGTCGAGGGCGGCGGCGACCTTGGCGGCGGCTTCCTCGTCCGCGACGAGGAAGGCCGTGGTGGGGCCCGAGCCGGAGACCAGGGCTGCCAGGGCGCCGGCGCCGAGGCCCGCGTCCAGCGTCTCCTGCAGCGACGGCCGCAGCGAGAGGGCGGCCGGCTGGAGGCCGTTGGCCAGGGTGGCCGCCAGGGCGTCCGGGGCGCCGGAGGCGAGGGCGGCGAGGAGGGCCGGTGAGGCCTGCGGCTCCGGGACCACCACGCCGGCGGTGAGGCGGTCGAACTCGCGGAAGACGGCCGGGGTGGACAGGCCGCCGTCGGCCACCGCGAACACCCAGTGGAAGGAGCCGGCGGGGACCGGGGTGAGGACCTCGCCGCGGCCGGTGCCGAGCGCGGCGCCGCCGACGAGGCTGAAGGGGACGTCGCTGCCGAGCTCCGCGCAGATGTCGAGCAGTTCCTCGCGCGGGGTGTCCAGGCCCCACAGGGTGTCGCAGGCGAGCAGGGCGGCCGCGCCGTCGGCGCTGCCGCCGGCCATGCCGCCCGCGACCGGGATGTGCTTGGCGATGTGCAGGTGGACCAGGGGGTCGAGGCCGTTGCGTGCGGCCAGGATCTCGGCCGCCCGCGCCGCGAGGTTGGTGCGGTCCAGCGGGACCTGGCCGGCGTCCGGGCCCTCGCAGGTCACCGTCAGCGCGTCGGCCGGGGTGGCCGTCACCTCGTCGAAGAGGGAGACGGCGAGGAAGACGTTGGCCAGGTCGTGGAAGCCGTCGGGGCGCGCCGCGCCCACCGCCAGCTGGACGTTGACCTTCGCGGGGACCCGTACGGTGACGGGCGCCGCGGGCGTGTGGCCGGGGCGGGTGCTCTCGGGGTGGGTGCTCTCGGGGCGGGTGCTCACAGGGCGGGCCTCTCCGGCGCGGGCTTGTGCTCGGCGATCGCGGCGAACTCCTCCACCGTCAGGGACTCTCCGCGGGCCTGCGGGGAGACGCCCGCGGCGACCAGCGCGGCCTCGGCGCCGGCCGCGGAGCCGGCCCAGCCGGCCAGGGCGGCGCGCAGGGTCTTGCGGCGCTGCGCGAACGCGGCGTCGACGACCGCGAAGACCTCTTCCTTCGTGGCGGTCGTCGCGATCGGCTCGGTGCGGCGCACCAGGGAGACCAGCCCGGAGTCGACGTTGGGGGCGGGCCAGAAGACCTTGCGGCCGATGGCTCCGGCCCGCTTGACGTGCGCGTACCAGTTGGCCTTGACGGAGGGCACGCCGTAGACCTTGTTGCCGGGCTCGGCGGCGAGCCGGTCGGCGACCTCGGCCTGCACCATGACGAGGGTCCGCTCGATGCTCGGGAAGCGGTCGAGCATGGTCAGCAGGACGGGCACGGCCACGTTGTACGGCAGGTTCGCGACCAGCGCGGTCGGCGCCGGGCCGGGCAGCTCGGTGACCAGCATCGCGTCGGAGTGGACCAGCGCGAAGCGGTCCTTCTTCGCGGGCATGCGGGCCTCGATGGTGGCGGGCAGGGCGGCCGCCAGGATGTCGTCGATCTCGACGGCGACGACCCGGTCCGCGGCCTCCAGCAGCGCGAGCGTCAGCGAGCCCAGGCCGGGGCCGACCTCGACGACGACGTCGTCCGGGCGGACCTCGGCGGTGCGCACGATCCGGCGCACCGTGTTGGCGTCGATGACGAAGTTCTGCCCCTTCTGCTTCGTCGGGCGTACGCCGAGGGCGGCGGCCAGTTCCCTGACGTCGGCGGGGCCGAGGAGGGCGTCGGGGGTGCTGGGCGCGGGGTTATCGGGCTGCTGCTCTGCGGTGCTCACCGGTAAAGCGTCTCAGATCGGCCGAGTGGTCCCGACGACGACGTGGGCCCGCCGCCGACAACGTGCCGGCGGCCTACGACGTGAGCCGGTGGCCTACGACGTGAGCCTGCGGCCGCAGTGGGGCCACGGGCTCGCCCCCCGCTGCACGTAGAGCTTCTTCGCCCGGTAGGTCTGTTCGGCGGCCGGGGCGTCCTGGGGCCGGCCGCTCCCGCCGAGGCCCTGCCAGGTGCGGACGTCGAACTGGTAGAGGCCGCCGTACGTCCCCGAGGCGTCGGTGGCGGAGGGCCGGCCGCCGGACTCGCACTGGGCGAGCGCCGCCCAGTTGAGGCCGTCCGTGCCGGAGACCGAGCCGGGCAGCGCTCTGGTGCCGACCCTGACGAGCTGGGTGACGGGCTCGCGCACGACCTCGTCGGCGATGGCGCGCGGCTTCTGCCGGACCCCGTTGACGGTGCGCATGCTGTACGTGACCCTGCGCGCGCCGGGCCGGCCGGCGCGCTCGACGACCTCGGTTCCGGCGAAGAGCTCGGCGTCCTTGACCTTCTCGGTCTCGAAGGGGATGCGCTCCTCGCGGACCTCGCGGGTGCCGGTGATGCGGAGCACGGTGACGGTCTGGCCGTCGCGCGGGAAGGCGCTGGGCGGCACGGAGGTGGTGTCCTGGCCCTGGAGGGTGATGCCGGCCTGGTCGAGGGCCTCCTGGACGGTGGCGGCGTTGGTGCGGATGGTGCGTTCGCGACCGTCGGCCATGAAGGTGACGCTGCGCTCGGTACGGACGCTGAGGGTCAGGCCGGAGCGCGGTACGGGCGCGGTGCGCGGGGCGGAGAGGTAGGCGCCCTCGGCGCGGATGCCGAACTGGCGCAGGGCGCCGTCGACGGTGCGGGCGGTGGTCCACACCTGGCGCTGCTGTCCGTCGAGGGTCAGGCGCAGCGGGCGGCCGTAGCGGACGACGATCTCCTCGCCGTCGTCGAGGGGCTGGCCGGGGGCGGGGGCGACGAGGTCGTGGGGGCCGACGTCGAGTCCTTCCGCGGCGAGCAGTTCCTCGATGTCGCCGGCGAAGGTGTGCAGCTCCCGCGGGACTCCGTCCACGGTGAGGCGTACCGATTTGTCAGCGGCGACGAACGCGGTCGTGCCGCCGGCGAGGAAGGCGACGACCAGGGCCTGCGGGACGATCCGCCGCCAGTTGCCGGCGGGGGCGGCCGGGGCGGCGGGGGCGGGGAGCACGGGGCCGGCGGCGCGGCGGCGGCCGTGCCCCGTCCCGGCGGGGGCGGTGGGGACCGTGACGTCCGGTCCGGCGGGACCGCGGCGGCGGCCGGTGCCGGCCGGGGGTTCCTCGACGGCGGTACGGCCGCGGGCCCGGCGGCCGGGCGCGAGCACGCCGCCGTCGGCGACGGTGGGGGTCGGGACGGGCGCGGGGGCGCGGCGGCGGCCCGTCCCCGGGGCGGGGAGCGGCTCGGAGTGTTCGCCGTCCCGGTCCGGGCGGCCGCCGGCCACGCCGACCCCGGCGTCCGCGCGGGCGGCGGGGTGCGCGGGGCGTCGGCGGCGCCCGGCCCGCCGCTCCTCGGCGCGCGGGGCGGGCAGGGGGAAGGCGGGCTCGGTGTCCCACGACGAGGGCCCGAGGTCGACGGGGCCGGGGCCGGGGCCGAGCGGGCCGGGGTCGACGGGCCCGAGGTCGACGGGGCCGGGGCCGAGCGGGCCGGGGCCGGCGGGGCCGGGGTCGGGGTCGGGGCCGGGGTCGAGCGCCACGAGGCCGGCGGGCCCGGGCCCCTGGAGCCCGGGGTCGGCCGTCCCGCCGTCGGCCGGCCCCGGGCCGACGGCGGGCCCGTCGTCCGCGGCGGGCCAGGCGTGCCAGGTCGGCCAGGCCGGGGCGTCGCCCCCGTACGCCTCCGGGACGGGAGCGCCCCGGCGGTGACTGCCCTGCGTATCGCTCACGACGCTCGCTCCACTGGTGGTCCGGCACCCACTGGTTGGGGCACGGCACCCTAGCGGAGGAGTCGTCACGGAACAAAGTCGTACGACTACCCTACGTGTCGCCTACGCGGAGGCGGTCAGTAGTCGAAGGCCCGGGCGGTGTTGGCCGCCAGGGCGGTGGCCATCGCGTCCTCGTCGATCCCGCGGACCGCGGCCATCGCGCGCACCGTCAGCGGAATGAGGTACGGCGCGTTGGGCCGCCCGCGGTACGGCGCGGGGGTCAGGTAGGGCGCGTCCGTCTCGACGAGGACCAGCTCCAGCGGGGCCACGGCCAGCGCCTCGCGCAGCGGCGCGGCGTTCTTGAAGGTGACGGTTCCGGCGAAGGACATGTAGTAGCCGGCGGCGGCGCACTCGCGGGCCATGTCGGCGTCCCCGGAGTAGCAGTGGAAGACGGTCCGCTCGGGGGCGCCCTCCTCGCGCAGCACGCGCAGCACGTCCGCGTGGGCGTCGCGGTCGTGGATGACGAGGGCCTTGCCCTGCCGCTTGGCGATCTCGATGTGGGCGCGGAAGGAACGCTCCTGCGCGGCCATGCCCTCCGGTCCGGTGCGGAAGTGGTCCAGGCCGGTCTCGCCGACCGCCTTCACGTGGGCGAGTGCGGCCAGTGCCTCGATCTCGGCGAGGGCCTCGTCGAGGGCGGCCTCGCCGCCACCGGACCGGGCGCCCTGGCGGGACCAGCCGTCCGGGTCCCCGTGGACGATGCGCGGGGCTTCGTTGGGGTGCAGGGCGACGGCCGCGTGGACGTTGTCGTACTGGGCCGCGGTCTCGGCGGCCCACCGGGAGCCCTTCACGTCGCAGCCGACCTGGACCACGGTGGTCACGCCGACCGAGGCGGCCTTGGCGAGGCCCTCCTCGACGGTCCCCGACTGCATGTCCAGGTGGGTGTGCGAGTCCGCCACCGCCACCCGGAGGGGTTCGGGCAACGGCGGCGGTGCGTCCTTGGAGGCGGTGGAAGGGCTCATGGGCCGATCCTATGACCGGCGGAAGAGCCCCTTCAGCCGGGCCAGCAGGCCCCCGCGCCTCTCGGCCCCGCCGACGGCGACGGGCCCGGGGGCGTCGTGGTGCTCGGCGGCCCTGCGGGGCTTCGGGGTGCGCGGGACGTTCGCCCCCGCCGGAACCGGTCCGGCGATCCCGGGGGCGATGCGGTGGTGGTAGAGGTGGTCGATCATCCCGAGCACGGAGGAGACCTGCCCGGCGCGCATGATCCGTACGACGTGCCCGTCGCAGTTCATGCAGGTCGGGCTGGACAGCGGGGAGGGCACCCGTTCGCCGTCGACCGTGTACATGATGAACGGCTCGCCGCGGCCGTCGACGTGGTGCTCGATCTGGTACCCCTGCTCCCAGCCGTACCCGCAGCGCATGCAGGCGAAGGAGTACGCCTCGTGCACGGTGGGCACGTCGGGGCTGGGGAAACGTGCGGGTGCCGAGGCCTGGACCGGTACCGGGGTGTCTGCGATCTCACTCATGCCAGCTCCTCTTGTTCCACTGGTGCCTCTGCCAGTGGACGCCTCCGGGGGCGGGAGCGCATCAGGCCCTGTCCAGTGTTGGACCGCCTTTGGGCCACTCATGCCCAAAGGCCGTCGCGCGCGGCCTGAGCTTTGCTTTTCCGGTCAGCTCTTTACCGGTCTATGGCGCCTTTTGTGCCGCATTCTTTGCCGCCACGACCGCGTCGAAGACCTCGCGCTTGGGTACGCCGGCCTCCGCGGCGACGGCCGCGATGGCCTCCTTGCGGCGCTCCCCCGCCTCCTCGCGCACCCGTACCCGGCGCACGAGCTCCTCGTGGTCCACGTCGCCCGGTGCGGCCGCCGGGGCGCCCTCCACCACGACGGTGATCTCCCCGCGCACCCCCTCGGCGGCCCAGGCGGCGAGCTCGCCGAGTCCGCCGCGCTTGACCTCCTCGTAGGTCTTCGTGAGCTCGCGGCAGACCGCGGCCCGCCGCTCGGCGCCGAAGACCTCGGCCATCGCCGCCAGGGTGTCGTCGAGCCGGTGCGGCGCCTCGAAGTAGACGAGCGTGCGCCGCTCGCCCTCGACCTCGCGCAGCCGGCCGAGGCGCTCGCCCGCCTTGCGCGGCAGGAAGCCCTCGAAGCAGAACCGGTCCACGGGCAGCCCGGACAGCGCGAGCGCGGTCAGGACGGCGGACGGCCCCGGAACCGCGGTGACCTTGATGTCCTTCTCCACGGCGGCGGCGACCAGCCGGTAGCCGGGGTCGGAGACGGACGGCATGCCCGCGTCGGTGACCAGCAGCACGCGCGCGCCGCCGGCCAGCGCCTCGACCAGCTCCGGGGTGCGGGCCGACTCGTTGCCCTCGAAGTACGACACGACGCGCCCGGTGGTGTGCACGCCGAGCCCCTGGGTCAGCCGGCGCAGCCGCCGGGTGTCCTCGGCGGCGACGACGTCGGCCCGCTCCAGCTCCGCGGCCAGGCGCGGCGGGGCGTCGGCGAGATCGCCGATGGGGGTGCCGGCGAGGACGAGGACGCCCTCCGTGGAGGTGGGCTCGGTCACGCGGGGCTGGTCAGTTGTCACCCGCCCATCCTCTCAGTCCCGCGGCTCGTCACCCACGCCACTGGGGTACACACAGATCTCTTCCCTACGATGTGCCGGTGACCAGTACCGCGACGCCGCCGCCCAGCCCCGCGGGGGCCCTGTCCCCGGCAACGGCGGGCGGCGCAGAAGAGCCGCCCACCTGGCTGCGCCGCCTGCGCGGCTTCGGCTACGCGCCGGCAGCCGGCGCGTCGTCGCCGCGCGTGGACGTCCGCACCCGCCTGGTGCCCCCGTACACCAAGCCGTCCCGGCAGCTGTGGATGACCTTCGGGCTGCCACCGCAGGTGTGGGGGACCTGGCAGCGCATCATGGCGTGGGCCGGACCGCTGCTGGTGGCACTGGTCGCGGGCGTGCTGCGGTTCGTGCACCTGGGCAGCCCGAAGGCGGTGATATTCGACGAGACGTACTACGCCAAGGACGCCTGGGCCACGATCAAGCAGGGCTACGAGGCGAACTGGCCCAAGGACATCGACAAGTCGATCCTCGCCAACCCCGACGGGGTCGCCCTGCCGGTGGACCCGGGCTACGTCGTGCACCCGCCCGTCGGCAAGTGGGTGATCGGGCTCGGCGAGTGGATGTTCGGCCTCACCCCGTTCGGCTGGCGGTTCATGACCGCCGTGCTCGGCACCCTGTCGGTGCTGATGCTGTGCCGGATCGGGCGGCGCCTCTTCCGTTCGACCTTCCTCGGCTGCCTGGCGGGCGCGCTGCTGGCGGTGGACGGCCTGCACCTGGTGATGAGCCGCACGGCGCTCCTCGACCTGGTGCTGATGTTCTTCGTGCTCGCCGCCTTCGGGGCGCTGCTCATCGACCGCGACCGGGCCAGAGCCAGGCTCGCGGACGCGCTGCCGGTGGACGAGGAGGGCCGGACCCGGCCCGACGCGAAGATCGCCGAGACGCTGCGGCTGGGCTGGCGCCCGTACCGGATCCTGGCCGGTGTCTGCCTGGGGCTGGCCGCCGGCACGAAGTGGAACGGCTTCGTCGTCCTGGCCTTCTTCGGCATCCTCACCGTGCTGTGGGACGCGGCCGCCCGCCGCACCGCGGGCGGGGGCACCCCGTACGCGGCGATGCTCCGCCGTGACGCGCTGCCCGCCTTCGTCTCCACCGTGCCGGTGGCGATCGTGACGTACGTGGCCTCGTGGTCGGGCTGGATCTTCAGCCCGGACAACGGCAAGGGCGGCTACCTGCGCGACTGGGCGGCCAAGAACGACCAGAACAGCGCGCTGTCGTTCCTGCCGGAGTGGGTGCGCAGCCTGTGGCACTACGAGACCGAGGTCTACAGCTTCCACGTCGGCCTGACCTCCGGGCACACGTACGAGTCCAACCCGTGGAGCTGGCTGGTGCTGGGCCGGCCCGTCTCGTACTTCTACGAGTCCCCCGAGCCGGGCACCGACGGCTGCCCGGCCACGGCGGCGGGCAAGTGCGCCCGCGAGGTCCTGGCCCTGGGCACGCCGCTGCTGTGGTGGGCGGGCTGCTTCGCGCTGCTGTACGTGCTGTGGCGGTGGTTCTTCCGCCGCGACTGGCGGGCGGGCGCGATCGCGTGCGCCCTGGCCGCGGGCCTGCTGCCCTGGTTCAACTACCAGGAGCGGACGATCTTCTACTTCTACGCGGTGGTCTTCGTCCCGTACCTGTGCCTGGCGGTGGCGATGATGATCGGCGCCCTCCTGGGCCCGGCCGGCTCCTCGGAACGCCGCAGGGCCCTGGGCGCGATCGGCGCGGGCGTCCTGGTCCTGCTGATCGTGTGGAACTTCATCTACTTCTGGCCCATCTACACGGGCCAGACCTTGCCCATGGACTCCTGGCGCGGCCGCATGTGGCTGGACACCTGGGTCTAGCAGGTAGAACGACGGGCCCGGCACCGAAAGGTGCCGGGCCCGTCGCGGTTGCCGCCGGTGGTCAAGCACTCAGGAGGCGTGAGCCACGAGGAGCACGGCCAGGGCTGCCAGGGCGAGGACGGTGCCGGGGGTCTGGGACTGGGCCCACATCAGGACGGTGCTCAGGGCTGCCAGCCACTCCAGGTCCGACTTCGAACGGGGACCTTCGGGAAACGCGAGTTCCGCCACGAGACCACTCCCTAGCATTGACCGGGGAGCCGGTCGGCTCCCACCCACAACCCTGGCCCTGACCACGGGTGTTGCCGCAACTGGCACATGTTGCCGACCAGCGGCAACACCCGAAATCAGTTCAAGGAGAGCCGACTTGGTCGACCATTCATCGCTCCGGCCGCTCGGTGAGGACGTACCGGAGGACGCCGCGCGGCTGGCGGCGGCCCTCCGGGAGCTCTTCTCGTCCCTCGGCCTCTCCGTGCGCCGGTACGCCTCGCGCACCCACCGCAACGCCGGGGCGGTCTCGCGGTACCTCAACGGCACCAGGGTCCCGCCGTGGGACTTCGTCACCGAACTGTTCATCGAGGTGGCGAAGCAGAAGAAGGCCCCGCTGCGGCAGGAGGCGATGGAGCTGATCAAGGAGTCCCACCGCAACGCCCTGAAGGTCAGCAACAAGCGGCTCCACGAGGTCCAGACGCTCCAGGACCAGCTCGAGGAGGCGGACGCGCGGGTGCAGCAGGCGGCGATCCGGGAGCAGGTCCTCATGGAGGGGCTGCAGATCAGGGAACAGCGGATCGCCGAGCTGGAGACGCGGCACGTCGAACTGTCGGCCCGGCGCGACAAGGAGATCCGCGAGGGCGCGGTCGCGGAACTCGCACTCGCGCGGGACACCGACTCCGACGAGCTGGCGCGGCTGAAGTCCGAGGTGGATCAGCTGCGCGTGGAGCTGCAACGGGCCAAGGAGTCGAGCGCCGCCGCCGAGGAGCGCTGCCGGGCCCTGGAGGAACGCCTGGCGGCGGCCGAGGAGGAGGCACAGGCGGGCCGCGAGGCCATGGATTCCGACAAGCTGGAGGAGGCGCAGCGGTCTGCCGATGAGGCGAAGGCACTCGCTGAGGACCTGAGGCAGCAGATCGCGGACCTCAAAGCCGCGGCCAAGCCCGCACCACCCCGCCCCCGCAACGCCGACGAGTACCTTCAGGCCCTGGAAGAACGGGAGAGGGAGAAGGCGCAGCAGCTCGCCGGTCGTCCGGTCGAGTTGAACGTTCGCGATTTGATCAAATTCTCGGTCAAGGACGACAGCAACCAGAGGTACGACCTGGTGGCGGCGCTCGCGAAATGGTCGGACCCGGAAACCGTCCGGGAGATCTGCCAGGAGCTGTACGGGAAGGGCTTCCCCACCGTCGCGCACACACTGGTGGCTCGCACGGGGGCAGAGATGAGTCTGGCGGATCTCCGGGTTCTCCTGCCGCTCCTGTTGGAGGACGGCGAGAAGGAGGGGCGCGAGCTGACGGATGCGGCGCTGTACCACTTCGCGTATTTTCGCGGTTCCTCCGAGGTCATCACGTTCGTGCGGCTGCTGACGGAGGCGGGCTGGACCCCGTGGGTGAACCAGATCGACACCAACTGCGCCCAGGAACGTTCGGCCGACAGGCTTGCGGAGCTGCTGCGCGACCTGGAACCCGAGGCGGCCTACGCACTGATCGAAAGAATCGTGGGCCTTCGCCGGAGCCGGGACATTCCGGGGCTTCTCCTCAGGATGGAAGCGCTCGAACTCGACGCCTATCTGGAGCGGCTCCTGTCCCGGCTTTCGGAACAACGCCCCGACGAGTACCCGACCTTGCTCAACGCCGTGGAGCTGGCAAGGGAGTAGCAGCCCGGCCGGCGGCCCTCAGGGCGTCAGCGGGAGGCTTCGCAGGCCGAGTTGGCCGCGTCCTTGCTCGCGCCGACCGCGACGAGGCTGGAGACGCAGCTGGTCTGGTTGCCGATCTGGCCCTGGTAGCACGCCTCCGCGGCGCCGTCCGTGGCCTTCGGGGCGTGCTGGGCGACGTACTGCTCGCAGGCCTTCACGTCCGCCTGGGCTGACGGGGCCAGGGTGACTGCGCCGCCGACGGCGAGGGCCAGGCCGGCGAGGATGCTGGGGATACGAGCCGACGGACGCATGCTGATGCACCTGCTCTCTCGGTCGGTCACGCGATCCGCGGATGCGCCGGACCACGGGCGGGGGCGGCGGCGCGGAGCGGGGACTCCGGGGCGGGCGACCGGCTCGACGCATCGGTCGCCCTCGCCCTTCCGACGCTAGAACACCACCCCGGTGCCTGCACTTCGGCCGGTCGGCTCCGGTCAGGACGGCTCGTCGTCCCAGGCGGGGGCCGTGGTCGTGCCGGTGAGCCAGTCCCGGCGCAGGATCGCGTAGCCGACGGCGTCGTGGACCGCGCTGCCGTCGGCGGCGGGCCATCCGTCGCGGTAGTGGGCCTCCTTCACGTAGCCGCACCGCCCGAAGGTGCGGCGCATGGCCGCGTTGTCCTGGCGCGTGGTGCCCTCGATCCGCCGGATCCCCGGGAACTCCGCGAACAGGTACGCCGTCAGCCAGGCCAGGGCGCGGCCTCCGATGCCCCGGCCCCGGTAACGGGTGCGAATCCGCAGGTCGAAGACGGGCGTGCCGTCGCCGAGGTCCATGAGGCGGACGAGCCCGACGGCGTCGTCGTCGTCCGCGATCCAGAAGGTCCTGGTGTCGGCGCCGTCGAAGCGGCCGTCCGCCACCCAGCGCCGGGCCTGGTCGGCCCCGACCACGGCCGCGCCGTGGAACGGCCAGGTGTCCGTGGTGAGGAAGGCGACGAGGGCGTCGGCCTCGGAGGCCGCGGAAGGGTCGAACCGCCGGTACGTGAGCTCCACGGGCGCACCCTAGGGCCGGATCCCGCCGCCCCCAAGCGGATTACGGCCGGGGCGGCCGGTGGGCGGCCCTCCGGATGTTCCGGTCCGGTAACAACTGCACACCGGACGACTCCGCAGAGTAAGGTCGGAGCCAAGGGCTCTTTGAACGCGTTCAGAGAGTCGTGACCACGGGGGAGGACGAAAAAGTGAACGGGGCAGCCAAAGGCGCCGTCATCGGCGGTGTGTTCCTGGCGATGGTCGGCGGGGCCGGGTACGGGGTGTACACCCTGGTCGGGGACAGCGGCGGAGGATCCGACGCGGACACCGCCGTCCAGTCCGGCAAGGGCAGCGAGCCGGTCGGCGAGAAGGAGGCCACCAAGACGGCGAAGGCCTTCCTGGCGGCCTGGGCGGCCGGGGACGAGCGGGGAGCGGCCGACCTGACCAACAACGCCGCCGCCGCGCAGAGCGCGGTCGGGGAGTACAGGACCAAGGCGTACGTATCCAAGGCCGTGATCACTCCCGGCGAGGCGAACGGCGACACCGTGCCCTTCAAGGTCGAGGCGGAGATCACCTACGAGGGCACGACCAAGCCGCTCGCCTACGACTCCCAGCTGACCGTCGTACGCGGGCTGACCAGCGGAAAGCCGCTGGTCGACTGGCAGCCCTCGGTGATCCACCCGCAGCTGCAGAAGGACGAGCAGCTGCGCGCCGGCGCCCCCGCGAGCCCGCCCGTCAAGGCCGTGGACCGCAACGGCGAGGAGCTGACCGCGGAGAAGTTCCCCTCGCTGCGCCAGGTCCTCGACGAACTACGCCAGAGCTACGGCGGCAAGGCGGGCGGCAGGCCCGGGGCCGAGCTGTGGATCGAGCCGGCCGCGAAGGAGGCGCCCAGGCGGACGCTGCTGACCCTGGTCGAGGGCGAGCCGAGCACCCTCAAGACCTACCTGGACGCGAAGGTGCAGGCGGCGGCCGAGCAGGCGGTCGTGAAGTTCCCCGAGGCCTCGGTGGTGGCGGTCAAGCCGAGCAACGGGCACATCCTGGCCGTCGCGAACCACCGCAAGGACGGCTTCAACGCGGCGATGCAGGGCAACCGGGCGCCCGGTTCCACGATGAAGATCGTGACGGGGGCGATGCTGCTGGACCGCGGCCTGGTCGCCGCCGACAAGCCGGCGGAGTGTCCGAAGGAGGTGTCCTGGGGCGGGCGCGCCTTCCACAACCTGAAGAACTTCGACCTGCCGGCCGGCACGAACTTCTCGACCTCCTTCGCCCGGTCCTGCAACACGGCCTTCATCAAGCAGATCAAGCCCGTCGACGACGACGCCGCGCTGCCCAAGGAGGCCACGGAGGTCTTCGGCATCGGCCTGGACTGGAAGACGGGCGTCAAGTCCACCGACGGCAAGGTCCCGCCGGCGACGGGCGCGTCGGCGGCCGCCGCGTACATCGGGCAGGGCCAGATCACGATGAACCCGCTGAACGTCGCGTCCATCACCGCGACCGCCCGCACCGGCGTGTTCCGCCAGCCGCTGCTGGTCCCGGCGGAGCTGGACGGCCGGACGGTGGCCACGGCCCAGCGCCGGATGAAGTCCTCCGTGCAGCAGCAGCTCGTCTCGATGATGAAGCTGACGGCGACCAGTGGGACCGCGCGCGAGGCGATGGCCCCGGTGCGCGGCTCGGACAAGGGCGCGAAGACCGGCTCGGCGGAGGTCGGGGGCGCCGGGGACAGCCCGGACAGCTGGTTCACCGGCTTCAGCGGTGACCTGGCCGCGGCCGCGATGGTCGAGGGCGGCGGCCACGGCGGCGAGGCCGCCGGCCCGATCGTCGCCCAGGTACTGAACGCGGGCTGATGCCCTGGCTGATGCCGGGCTGACGCCGGGGCTGACGCCGCCGGGACCCGCCCGCAGCCCCCGCGCCCGGCAGGGACCCGCCCGGGTGGCTCCGCCCCGGCCGGCCCGCCCGGCAGGGCCCCGCCCCGGTTGCCTGCCCGGGATCCCGCCCGAGGTGGCTGCCCGAGGCCCCGCCAGGGGTGCCCGCCCGGTGGCCCCATCCCCGCCGGCCCAGCCCGGCCCGGTGACGCGCCCCGGTGGACCCCGAATCGGCTCGCGCCGCGCACTCCGGCCGCGCTAGCGTCCCCGCATGACGACCACCGCGCACCCCCGTTTCGCCGAGGCCCTGACCGCGCTCGGCATCGACGCCGAGGTACGGGCCTTCCCGGAGGCCACCCGGACCGCCGCCGAGGCCGCCGCCGCGATCGGCTGCGAGCTCGGCCAGATCGTCAAGTCGCTGGTCTTCGCGGCGGACGGCGTGCCCGTCCTGGTCCTCATGGACGGGGCCTCGCGCGTGGACGTCGAGGCGGTCGGCCGTGAACTGGGCGCGGCCAGGGTCACCCGGGCCGACGCGGCCGTGGTCCGGGAGACCACCGGGTACGCCATCGGCGGGGTCCCGCCGTTCGGGCACCGTACGCGCACCAGGGTGCTGGCCGACCGGTCGCTGCTGGCCCACGCCACGGTGTGGGCGGCGGCCGGCACCCCGCACACCGTGTTCCCGATGGCTCCCGGCGAACTCGTCCGGCACGCCGGAGCCACCCTGGCCGACGTACGCGAAGACGTACGCGAAGGCGTGCGCGACCACGCACGCGAAGGCGTGCGCGACCGGCCGGCGTCGCCCCCGCAGCCGTCAGAGGGCTGACTTCAGGGCCCGTACCAGGGCCTGGGCGCGGGGGTCGGCGGTGACCGACTTGGCCAGCGCGTTGGTGACGTAGCCGAAGCCGATGCCCGCGTCCGGGTCCGCGAAGGCCAGCGAGCCGCCGCGGCCGGGGTGGCCGAAGGAGGCGGGCGAGAGCAGCGGCGAGGCCGGGCCGTGCAGCATGTAGCCGGCGCCGAAGCGGGTGTTCACCACCAGCACCCGGTCCGGGCCCGCGGAGTGCTCCCGGGCGGCCAGCTCCGTGGTGGCCGGGGTGAAGATCCGGGCACCGTCCTCGACCACGCCGATGGTGGCCCCGTAAAAGCGCGCCAGGGCGCGGGCCGTGCCGATGCCGTTGGAGGCGGGGAGTTCCGCGGCCCGGTACGCCGGGGCGTTCTCGTCGGGCAGCGGATCGATGGCGGCGAAGGCGCGGCGGGTGAGGGAGGCCGGGTCGGCGTAGGCCTCGGAAACGTTTCTGCGCGGGCGGGTCCTCAGCATCCCGGCGCTCTCCGGCGGCTCGACGGGAGCCACCCGGCCCACCCGGCCGGCCTCGGCCTCCGCGTCCGGCAGGCCGATCCAGAAGTCCAGGCCGAGCGGCTCGGCGATCTCCTCCGCCAGGACGGAGCCCAGCGTGCGGCCGGTCACCCGCAGTACCAGCTCGGACAGCAGCCAGCTGTAGGTCTGGGCGTGGTAGCCGTGCCCGGTGCCGGGCTCCCAGAAGGGGTGCTGCGCGGCGACGGCGTGCGGTCCGGACACCCCGTCGGCGGCCTCGGCGGCGGTCAGTCCCCGGTCCAGGGCGGGGACGCCCGCGCGGTGCGCGAGCAGGTCCCGTACGAGGATCTTCTCCTTGCCGCCGGCCTTGAACTCCGGCCAGTACGTGCCGACCGGGGCGTCCAGGTCGAGCAGCCCGCGCTGGTGCAGGAGCAGCGGGACCGCGGCGGCGACGCCCTTGGTGGCGGAGCGGACGATCTGCGCGGTGTCCTCGGTCCACGGCTCGGCGCCCTCGGCGTCCCGGGTGCCGCCCCACAGGTCGACGACCTTGCGGCCGTCCCGGTAGACGGCGACGGCCGCGCCCCGGTCCCCGAGGACCTCGAAGTTGCGTACGAACGCGTCCCTGACGGGCTCGAAGCCCTCCGCCACCACACCCTGGATGTCCACGTGCGGTCCAACAACCGCGGGCCGGTCCTTATGCCACCGATACCGAACGCGGGTCGAAGCCGAAGGGGAGTTCCAGCCGGTGGGCCCGCATCAGCTTCTCGTCGCACAGCAGGTCCTGCGTGCGGCCGTCGGCCGCGATGACCCCCTCGCTGAGGATCACCGAGCGCGGGCACAGCTCCAGCGCGTACGGCAGGTCGTGCGTCACCATCAGCACGGTCACGTCGAGCGAGCGCAGGATGTCGGCGAGCTCGCGGCGCGAGGCCGGGTCCAGGTTGGACGAGGGCTCGTCCAGGACCAGGATCTCCGGCCGCATGGCCAGTACGGTCGCCACGGCGACCCGGCGGCGCTGTCCGAAGGAGAGGTGGTGCGGCGGCCGGTCGGCGAAGTCGGCCATGCCGACCTGCTCCAGGGCGGCCCGGACCCGGTCCTCCAGCTCCGCGCCCCGCAGGCCGGCGGCGGCCGGCCCGAAGGCCACGTCCTCCCGCACGGTCGGCATGAACAGCTGGTCGTCGGGGTCCTGGAAGACGATCCCGACCCGGCGGCGGACCTCGGCCAGGTTCCGCTTCGCCACGGGGAGCCCGGCCACGGCGACCGAGCCGGCGCCGCCGGTCAGGATGCCGTTGAGGTGCAGCACGAGGGTGGTCTTGCCCGCGCCGTTGGGTCCGAGCAGGGCGACGCGCTCGCCGCGCCCGACGGTCAGGTCGACGCCGAACAGGGCCTGGTGGCCGTCCGGATAGGCGTACGCGAGCCCGGCGACTTCGAGCGAGGGGGCGGCCGGGGGCGTGGCGGGCGCGGGCGAGGCGGGCGAGGGGGGCGAGGGGGTGCGGGTCACAGGGTCCATCCCATCAGACAGACGGCGAGGGCCGTCACCGGGAGGACGGACGCGTACGCCCACTGGCCCCGCGTGGCCACGGCCTCGTCGATGACCGGCATGGAACCGGCGTAGCCGCGGCTGACCATCGCCAGGTAGACCCGCTCGCCGCGCTCGTAGGAGCGGATGAACAGCGCGCCCGCCGTCTTGGCGAGCACCCCCCAGTGCCGGATTCCGCGCGCCTCGAAGCCGCGCGAGCGGCGGGCGACGGACATCCGGCGCAGCTCGTCGCCGATCACGTCGCCGTAGCGGATCATGAAGGAGGCGATCTGCACGAGCAGCGGCGGCAGCTTGAGCCGCTGGAGGCCCAGCAGGAGGGCCCGCAGCTCGGTCGTCGAGGCGAGCAGGACGGACGCGGCCACGCCGAGGGTGCCCTTGGCCAGGACGTTCCAGGCGCCCCACAGGCCCGAGACGCTGAGCGACATGCCGAGGACCTCGACCCGCTCGCCCTCGGCCACGAAGGGCATGAGCACGGCGAAGGCGACGAAGGGGATCTCGATCAGCAGCCTGCGCAGCAGGAAGCCGGCCGGGATCCGGGCCACGGCCGCGACCCCGGCGAGGAGCAGTGCGTACAGGCAGAAGGCCCACACCGCCTCCCGCGGTGTGGACACGACGACCAGGACGAAGCCGAAGGTCGCGGCGAGCTTGCAGTGCGGGGGCAGGGCGTGGACCGGCGAGCTGCCCGGGCGGTACAGCCTGTGGGCGTGGCCGGCACCCATGTCAGGCGACCGGGGCGGAGGTGGAGGCGGCGGTCAGCTCGTCGGACGTGCGGCGGCGCACGGCCCAGAAGATCCCGGTGCCGGCGACGACGGTGAGGCCGACGCCGATGACTCCGGCGAGGCCGCCGGACAGGCGGGCGTCGTCGACGTCCTTGACGCTGTAGTCGGCGAGCGGCGAGCCGGCGGCGGCGTGCTCCTCGACCTTCTCGTCGATGCCCTTGTCGGCGGCGACCTTCTCCAGGCCGTCGGGGTTGGCGGAGGCGTAGAAGGAGACGAACCCGGCGAGGACGAGGGCGGTGACCAGGCCGGTCACCCACACCTTCTTCGTCGAGCCGCCGCCGGCCGGGGCCGCGGGGGTGGCGGCGGCGGGCGCGGGCGCGTCGACGAGCACCCCGTCGACGCGCAGCTTCAGCGGCGTGGCCAGTCCGCGGGCCCCGTGGACCAGGTCGGGACGTACGGCGATCACGGCGCCGACGGTCGCCGCGGTGATCAGGGCCTCGCCGATGCCGATGAGGACGTGCACGCCGACCATGGCGGTGAGGACCTTGCCGAGGGGCACGTCGGTGGTGCCGCCGACGGCGTAGACGGCGGTGAAGGCGGCGGCCGCGGCGGGCACCGAGACCAGGGCGGCCACGAAGCCGGCCACGGTCACGGAGCGGCGGGTGGGCGGCAGGACGCGCAGCAGCCCGCGGAAGAGCAGGTGCGCGGTGACGACGGTGACGACGCCCATGACGGTGATGTTCACGCCGAGGGCGGTCAGGCCGCCGTCGGCGAAGAGGATGCCCTGCATGAGCAGGACGACGGACACGCACAGCACGCCGGTGTAGGGGCCGACGAGTATCGCCGCGAGCGCGCCGCCCAGCAGGTGCCCGCTGGTGCCGGCGGCGACCGGGAAGTTCAGCATCTGCACGGCGAAGATGAAGGCGGCGACGAGGCCGGCGAGCGGGGCGGTCCGCTCGTCGAGCTCGCGGCGGGCGCCGCGGAGGCTGACGGCCACCGCCGCGGCTGCCGCCACTCCGGCGGCCACCGAGACGGGTGCGTTGATGAATCCGTCAGGCACATGCATGGAGTGGGCTCCGCTTCTTATACGGTCTTTAGCCGTTCAAGAATAGTGCTCTGTTGCGAACGGTTGGCAAGAGCGAGCGCATCACAAATAGCCGCGCGCGTTTTCGTGGGAATGTGCGAGGCTGGAGGACAAACGGACGGATATGTTCCGATTCGAGGAGTCTGGTCGATGTCAGCCCCCGCCGAGAATCTCCCAGCGACCGCGACTGCGACCGCGACCGCGGCCCCCGTCGAAGAGCGGGTCCGCGCCCGTGTGATCACGGACGACCCCCTCTACCGGGCGATTCCCGTCGCCCTGCGCTTCGCCCCGGCCGAGCCGCTGGCCGTGCGCATCGTCTTCCCCGCCGACCTGTCGCCCGAGGGGACCGACAACGAGTGGGTCTTCCCCCGGGCGCTGCTGGAGGCGGGCCTGCAGGCGCCGACGGGGACCGGGGACGTACGCGTCTGGCCCTGCGGCCGCGTCCAGGCGGTCGTCGAGTTCCACTCCCCCGAGGGCGTCGCGGTGGTCCAGTTCGACATCGCCGCGCTGCGCCGCTTCCTGCGCCGCACCTACGCCGCCACCGCGGCCTCGGCGGCGCCGGCCACGACGGCCGCCGCCTCCTCCCCCGCGACCGCCACCCGCTAGGCGCAACGGACCAGGCACAACGGGCCCGGCCCCGTACCCCCGGCGATCGGGGGTACGGGGCCGGGCTGTGCTCAGGGCGCCGGTCAGGCGTTGACGAGCTCGCGGTCCTTGTCCGGACCCTCGCCGTCCGCGGACTCGGTGGCGAGGTGCTTGCGCAGGCTCTCGCCCTCCACGTCCACGTTCGGCAGCAGCCGGTCCAGCCACTTGGGCAGCCACCAGGCCTTGTGGCCGAGCAGTGCCAGCACCGCCGGGACGATCGCCATGCGGACCACGAAGGCGTCGAAGAAGACCGCGACGGCCAGGCCGAAGCCGATCATCTTGACCATCTGGTCGCTGGCCCCCAGGAAGCCGGCGAAGACGGCGATCATGATGACGGCGGCGGCCACGACGACCCGCGCGCTGTACTGGAAGCCGGTCACGACCGCCTGGCCCGGGCGCTCGCCGTGGACGTACGCCTCGCGCATGCGGGTGACGAGGAAGACCTCGTAGTCCATGGCCAGGCCGAAGACCACGCCGACCATGAAGATCGGCATCATCGACATGATCGGGCCGGTCTGCTCCACCCCGAAGACCGAGCCGAGCCAGCCCCACTGGAAGACCGCGACGACCGCGCCGAGGGCCGCGACGACCGACAGCAGGAAGCCGAGGGCCGCCTTGAGCGGGACCAGGATGGAGCGGAAGACGAGCATCAGCAGCAGGAAGGCGAGGCCGACGACGAGTGCCAGGTAGGGCAGCAGCGCGTCGTTCATCTTCTGCGAGAAGTCGATGTTCATCGCGGTGGCGCCGGTGACGAGGACGTCCTTGCCGCTGCCGTCACGGATCTCGTGGACCAGGTCCTCGGTCTGGGTGGAGGACGGGCGGTCCTTCGGGATGACGGTGATCACCGAGGCGTCACCGGCCTCGTTGGGGGTCGGCGGGGTGACCGCGGCGACCCCCTCCAGGCCCTTGATCCGGTCGACGGTGGAGTCCGCGAGGGCCTTGTCGCCGTCGACGACCACCATCAGCGGGCCGTTGAAGCCCGGGCCGAAGCCCTCGGACAGCAGGTCGTAGGCCTGGCGCTGGGTGGTGGAGACCGGCTGGGCGCCGTCGTCGGGCAGGCCCATCTCCAGCTTGCTCGCCGGGACGGCGATGATGCCGAGGCCGATCACACCGGCGAGCAGCACCATGACGGGGCGGCGCAGGACGAAGCGGGCCCAGCGGGTGCCGCCGTTGACCGTCTTCTCGGAAGCCGGCTTGCCCTTGCCGAACAGCTTGCTCTTCTCGCCCGCCGGCAGGACCTTCTTGCCCGCGAAACCGAGGATGGCCGGGACCAGGGTGAGCGCGACGAGGACGGCGATGACGACGGTGCCGGCGGCCGCGACGCCCATCTTGGTCAGCATCGGGATGTTGACGACGGCCAGGCCCACGAGGGCGATGACCACGGTCAGACCGGCGAAGACGACGGCGGAGCCGGCGGTTCCGGTGGCCCGGCCCGCGGCCTCGTCGCGGTCGCGGCCGTCGGCGAGCTCCGCGCGGTAGCGGGAGACGATGAAGAGGGCGTAGTCGATGCCGACCGCGAGGCCGATCATCGTGGCGAGGGTGGCGGTGGTGTTGCCGAGGTCCAGCACGTTGGCGAGCGCGGTGATGGAGGAGACGCCGATGCCCACGCCGATGATCGCCGTCAGCAGCGGCAGACCGGCCGCGACCAGCGAGCCGAAGGTGATCACGAGGACGATCGCGGCGACGAGGATGCCGATGATCTCGCCGGAGCCGGTCTCGGGGGCCACCATCAGCGCGTCACCGCCGATCTGGACGTTCAGGCCCGCGGCCTTGGCGCCGTCGCCGGACTCCTTGAGCGCGTCGCGGGTGGCGTCCTTCAGCTCCATGCCGCTGACGGTGTACTTGGCGCTGATGTAGGTGGTGGAGCCGTCCTGGCTGACCGCCTGCACCTGGTACGGGTCGGCGACCGAGGCGACCTGCTCCGCGCCCGGACCGGTCTTCAGGGTGTTGACGATCTTCTCGACCTCGGCCTTGGGGCCGGGGTCGGTGACCTTCGCGCCCGCGGGGGCCTTGACGACGATGCGGGCGGTGGCGCCGTCGGCTGCCATGCCCGGGAACTTCTTGTCCAGCAGGTCGAAGGCTCTCTGGGCCTCCGTGCCGGGTATCGAGAACGATCCGGAGGTCGGGGCGGACGCGGTCGCGGCGCCGAAGCCGGCGGCGAACAGCAGCGCCACCCAGAGGAGGGCGACGAGCCCGCGGCGCCGGAAGGCGCCCCGGCCGAGTCGGTAGAGGAAGGTGGCCACGTCGGTGGTTCTCCCGTTCAGGTCGTGGGATGGATCCGCAGGGATCAGGGCGTGGTGAGCCGGCCCGACGACGAGAGCGGCGTGTCAGGAGCAGCAGGGCGGCATCGTTGCCGTGGACGGGGGACGGGACGGGGAACGAACCCGGGGAGGTTCAGACGCCGAGGGCGGGGAAGACCACGGCGTCGACGAAGTCACCGAGGAACGCCCGGTCCACCGGCCGGTCCTCGATCAGCGGGAGCGCGATGAACGCCCCGATGAGCATGTGCGGTACGAAGTCCAGGGCCGGGCACCCCGGGGCGATCTCGCCCCGGTCCACCGCGCGCTGCAGCATCACCTGCAACCCCGTGATCTCCGGGTCGACCAACAGGTCCCGCAGCGCCTTGTGGAGCTCCGGGCTCTCGTGGACGGCATGGGCCAGACCCCGCATCAGCGCGGTGTCCTTGGCCATCTGCGCGTCGTCCGAGTGCTCCACCATGAGCGCGAAGTCCCCGCGCAGGCTGCCCGTGTCGATTTCGCGCAGCGAGACGGGCTGCGTACATCGCAGGGCCTTGGCGACCAGCTCCGGCTTGCTCCCCCACTGGCGGTAGAGGGTGGCCTTGCTGGACTTCGTACGGGCGGCGACCGCGTCCATGGTCAACGCCTCGTAGCCGACGTCACGCAGGAGGTCGAGGACCGCCTCGTGCAGTTCGGCCTGCCGTTCGGGGGTGATCCGGCTGCGCCGGGCCGCCATCGCCTCGGTCATCTCCGTGCCTCCATCCGAACGAAACTGTTCCGTACGCTTAAGACGATACCCCTCCGCCGAGCGAAACGAAACCGTTCCGTTTCGCTCGTGGGGGTGGCGTGGATCACCAGTACGAGTTGCCGCACCCCCCTCACGCGGAAAGCATTGGGGGGTGAGTCACGACGTCGCGTACCTCCGGTTCCCGCACCTGCACGACGACCTCCTGTGTTTCGCCACCGAGGACGACCTCTGGGTCGCCCCGCTGGTCCCCGACGGCCACACCCCCGGACGCGCCTGGCGGGTCACCGTCGACCGGACCCGGGTCGGCCACCCCCGCTTCTCGCCCGACGGCCGGCACATCGCCTTCACCACCTGGCGAAGCCTCGACCCCGAGATCCACCTGGCGCCCGTCGACGGCGGCCCGGCCCGGCAGCTGAGCCACTGGGGCGCCACCGACACCCGCGTCTGCGGCTGGGACCCCGACGGCAACATCCTCGCCGTCTCCTCCCACGAACAGCCGTTCTCCTACTTCTCCTGGGCCTACAAACTGCCCGTCGACGGCAGCCCCGGCGGACGCCTGCCCTGGGGGCCCGTCTCCGACATCCAGGTCGCCGACATCGACGGCGAGCACAGGAGCCTGCTCCTCACCGGCAAGCCGCCGCACGAGCCCGCCGCCTGGAAGCGCTACCGGGGCGGCGCCATGGGCCGGCTCTGGCTGCACGGACGCCAGCTCCTGGAGGACCTCGAAGGACACCTGGACGCCGCCATGTTCGTCGGCGGCCGGATCGCCTTCCTCTCCGACCACGAGGGCATCGGCAACCTCTACTCCTGCCTGCCCGACGGCACCGACCTGCGCCGCCACACCGACCACGACGAGTTCTACGCCCGGCACGCCTCCAGCGACGGCTCCCGGGTCGTCTACCAGTGCGCCGGGGACCTCTGGCTCGTCGACTCCCTGGCCCCCGACGCCGCCCCGCGCAAGCTCCAGGTCCGCCTCGGCGGTCCGCGCGCCGGCCGGCGCACCTACCAGGTGCCGGCCGCCAGCCACGTCGACTCCCTTTCCGTGGACGCCACCGGGCGGGCCAGCGCGGTCGTGGTGCGCGGCAGCCTGTACTGGCTGACCCACCGCGACGGCCCGGCCCGGACCATCGCCGACACCCCCGGCGTACGGGTGCGGCTGCCGGAGATGCTCGGCAGCGGCGGACAGGTCGCCTACGTCACCGACGCCGAGGGCGAGGACGCGATCGAGATCGCCTACCTGCCCCGGGCCTCCGGGGACCGGCAGCCGCGCCGGCTGGCCTCGGGCGAGCTGGGCCGGGTGACCGAGCTGCTCGCGGACCCGGACGGCGAGCGCCTCGCCATCGCCTCGAACGACGGGCGGCTGCTGCTCGTCGACGCGTCGGAGGAGTCCAACGGCGAGGTCACCGAGCTGATCCGGTCCATCAACGGCCCCGTCACCGACCTGGCCTTCTCCCCCGACGGGACCTGGCTGACCTGGTCGCACCCCGGCATCGGCCGCTCGCTGCGGCAGATCAAGATGGCTCGCATCTCCGGGCCCGGCGCGCGCACCGTCGTCGACGTCACCAACGGCCGCTTCGCCGACGAGAACCCGGTCTTCACCCGGGACGGGCGCTACCTGGCCTTCCTGTCCTGGCGCGGTTTCGACCCGGTCTACGACGTGCACACCGGCGACCTGTCCTTCCCGCTGGGCTGCCGCCCGTACCTGGTGCCGCTGTCGTCGGCGACCCCCTCGCCCTTCGCGCTCTCGGCCGAGGGGCGGCCCGCGGCGGGCGGCCTGGACCCCGGCGAGGGCGAGTCGGACAACTCCGGCGACGGCGGCGCCGTGACCGTGGAGGTGGAGGGGCTGGAGAGCCGCGTGACGCCCTTCCCGGTGAGCGCGTCCAAGTACTCGGCCCTGTACCCGGTGAGCGGCGGCGGACTGGTCTGGCTGCGCTGGCCGATCTCGGGCGCGCTCGGCGAGACCTTCGCCAACCCCAACGACATCAGCGGCAAGCCCACGCTGGAGCACTTCGACCTGACCAAGGCCCGCAAGAGCGAACTGGCCTCGGGACTGGACTGGTTCGCCGTCAGCGGCGACGGCACCCGGCTCGTGGTCAACGACGACGGCGACCTGCGCGCCGTCCCGGCCACCGAGTCGGGCGACGGCGACTCGACGGTCTACCTGGACCTGCGCCGCATCCTGCACGAGGTGGACCCGGCGGCCGAGTGGCGCCAGGCCTTCGAGGAGGCCGGTCGGATCATCCGCGCCTACTTCTGGGAACCGAACATGTGCGGCATCGACTGGGACGGTGTGCTGCGCCAGTACCGCCCCCTGGTCGAACGGGTCGCCTCCCCCGACGAGTTCGCCGACCTGCTGCGCGAGGTCCTCGGCGAACTCGGCACCTCGCACGCCTACGTCTCCCCCGCCCGCCGCAACGAGGGACCCCCGCACTACCAGCGGGCCATCGGCCTGCTCGGCGCCAACCTGCTCGCCCGGGACGGGACATGGGTGGTGTCCAAGATCCTGCCCGGCGAGTCCTCCGACTCCAAGGCCCGCTCCCCGCTCGCCGGCACCGGCATCCGGGAGGGCGCGGTGCTTACCCACGTCGACGGCCGGCCGGTGGACCCGGTCGCCGGCCCCTACCCGCTGCTCGCGGGAGCGGGCGGCACCACGGTCGAGCTGACCTTCCAGCCGGCGGAGGGCTCGGGCCGCTCCCGGCGGGTCGCCGTGGTCCCGCTGATCGACGAGCGGCCGCTGCGCTACCAGGACTGGGTGTCCAAGCGGCGGCAGGTGGTCCGGGAGCTCAGCGGCGGCCGGTGCGGCTACCTCCACATCCCCGACATGGGCGGATCGGGCTGGGCGCAGTTCAACCGCGACCTGCGCATGGAGATGTCCCGGCCCGCGCTGATCGTGGACGTACGCGGCAACGCCGGCGGCCACATCAGCGAGCTGGTGGTGGAGAAGCTCACCCGCTCCATCCTCGGCTGGGACCTGACGCGCGACGCCCAGCCCGTCAGCTACGCCTCCAACGCGCCCCGCGGCCCGATCGTGGCGCTGGCCGACGAGGCGACCTCCTCGGACGGCGACATGATCACCGCGGCCTTCAAACTGCTGGGCCTGGGACCGGTGGTGGGCCAGCGCACCTGGGGCGGGGTGGTCGGCATGACCGGCCGGCACACCCTCGGCGACGGCACGGTCATCACGGTGCCGATGAACGCCGCCTGGTTCCCGGAGTACGGGTGGTCGGTGGAGAACCACGGCGTGGAGCCGGACTTCGAGATCCTGCGCACCCCGCTCGACTGGGCTGAGGGGCGGCACGCGCAGATGGACGACGCCGTGCACCTGGCGCTGGAGCTCCTCGAACAGGATCCCGCCGCGATGCCGCCCGGCTACACGGACGTACCGGACCGGCGCCGTCCGAAGCTGCCGCCCAGGCAGTGAGGGGCTGACGGGCAGGGGCGCGGCCGCCGGTGACGGCCGCGCCCCTGCCCGGTCTCCCGGACTCCCGGTCTCCCGGTCAGCCGGTCAGCCGGTCTCCCGGTCAGCGGCGCTGCGTGCGCTCCTGCTCGTCCGCGGCGCCGCCCGCCCCGACGAGTCCCCTGGAGACGCCGGACAGCCGGGGCTCGAAGCGCTTCATCTCGCGCTGCCCGACCGTCGCGATGATGCCGGGCAGGTAGCCGCGTACGCCCTGCATGCCGCGCAGCCACCACTGCGCGTACACGTGCGGCGAGCGCCGCTCGATGCCGGCGACGATCCGGTCGACGGCCGGCCCCAGCGGGTAGGTGCGGTTCGACGGCCACGGCAGTCGCTGCCGCAGCTCCCGCATGACCTCGTCCTGGTCGGCGCCGCGCACCATGTCCGTGTCGGTCCAGGAGAGGTAGCCGACCCCGACGCCCACGCCCTTGTACCCGACCTCGGCGCGCAGGCAGTGGGCGAAGGCCTCGACGCCGGACTTGGAGGCGCAGTAGGCGGTCATCATCGGCGCCGGGGTGATGGCGGCGAGCGAGGCGATCTGGAGGAAGTAGCCGCGGCTCTCCGTCAGCACGGGCAGGAAGGCCCGGGCGGTGACGGCGCCGCCGATCAGGTTGACCTCGATCACCCGGCGCCAGGCGTCGGGATCGGAGTCGGCGAACGGCCCGCCCGCGGCGACGCCCGCGTTGGCGACGACGATGTCGACCTTCCCGAAGCGCTCCTTGACCTCCTGCGCGACGCGCGCCATCGCCTCGTGGTCGGTGACGTCGGCGTACCAGTGCTCGCTGTCGGTGTGCAGGCGCTCGGAGACCTCCTTGAGGGCCTCCGGCTCCAGGCCGACGAGCGCGATCCGCGCGCCGCGGGCCGACAGCTTGCGGGCCAGCAGCTCGCCGACCCCGCGGGCGGCCCCGGTGACGACGGCGACCTGGCCTTCCAGACTCCTGCGAGCGCTCACGGTGTCTTCTCCTTCGCGGTGGTGTCGAGGTCGTCGAGGTCGTCGAGGTAGCGCGCGGTCAGCTCGCGCACGGCGCGCGTGACGGCTTCGGGGGCCTCGACCGGGGTCATGTGCCCCATGCCGGTGAGCTCGGTGAGGCCCACGCAGTTCGGCAGCGCCGCGGCGAGCCCGCGGGCGTGCTCGATCGGAGTGAGCCGGTCGGCGCTGCCGCCGATCACGGCGGTGGGGACGGTCAGCCGTGCCACGTCGGCGTCCAGGTCCAGCCCGGCCAGCACCCGGGACCATGCGTGCCGCACCCCGGTGGGGCAGGCGTGGACGATCGCGGCGCACGCCTCGACCCGGTCGGGCGCGGAGCCGGGGCCCATGGTGGCGTACTTGAGGACCGAGCGGGCGACGGGCGTGACCGGTCCGAGCGGGGCGCGCGATCCGAGGACCGCGCCGGTGACACGGGTCCGCACCCGCCCGGCGCGCCCCGGCAGCACCGTGGCCCGCTCGACCAGCCGGGAGCTGCCGGTGCTGCACAGCAGCGCGGCCGCGGCGTGCTCGGCGAACTCCGGCCGGGCCGCGGCCGCCATGATCGTCATGCCGCCCATGGAGTGCCCGGCGACGACCGCGCGCTCCCCCGGAGCGAGGGTGGCGCCGAGCACCGCCACGAGGTCGTCGGCGAGTGCGGTGGTGCTGTGCTCGCGGGCGGCGGGGCTGCGCCCGTGTCCGCGCTGGTCGTAGGCGACGACCCGGTGGGTGGCGGCCAGGGCCCGTACCTGCGCGGCCCAGAACGCCGTGGAGCAGGTCCAGCCGTGGGCCAGCACCACCGCGGGCGCACCCTCGTCCCCGTGCACCTCGACGTGCAGCCGTGCCCCGTCGGCGGAGACGGCGACGAGTTCGCGGCGGGCGGCGGGCGGGGCGTAGGGGCCGGAGGTGACGTGCGCCGGCCGCCTCACGCGGCGCCCTCGGCCTGCTCGGCGAGCGGTGCGGAGTCGGCCGCGGGGGTGGTGGCCGGGATCGGGGCCGCCGCAGCGATCCGCTCCCGCTCCCGCACCCGTACGACCTCGTACTCCGCCAGGTCGACGCTGCGCGTCTCGCGGCGGAACTCGCCGGTCGTGCCGGGCCAGACCGTCGTGTTGCGGCCGTTCGCGTCCAGGTACCAGCTGGTGCAGCCGCCGGTGTTCCAGACCGTGCGCTCCATGCGGGCCTGCACGTGCCGGTTCCACTGGTGCACGGCGGAGGGGCGGGCGGCGAGCGCGACCTTGCCGCCCAGCATGCCCAGCTGCCGCAGGTAGTCGGCCATGTAGTTCAGCTGCGACTCGATCATGAGGATCATCGAGCTGTTCCCGAGCCCGGTGTTCGGGCCGATGATCGTCATCCAGTTGGGGAAGCCGGCCGCGGTCGCCCCGCGCAGCGACTGCATCCCGTCCTTCCACTGGTCGGCGAGGGTCCTGCCCTCCGCGCCCACCACGCGGTCGGCGATCGGCATGTCCGTGACGTGGAAGCCCGTGCCGAAGACGATCGCGTCGACCTCGGTCTCGGTCCCGTCGGCGGCGACCAGGACCGAGCCCCGGATCTCCTTCAGCCCGGAGGCGACCAGGTCGACATTGGGCCGGGCGAGCGCCGGGTAGTACTCGCTGGAGAGCAGGATCCGCTTGCAGCCGATCCGGTAGGAGGGCGTCAGCTTGGCCCGCAGCTCCGGGTCCTTGATCGACCGGGCCATGTTGGCCTTCGCGAGGGCCTCGATCAGTCCGAGCTGGTTCGGCCGCTTGGTGAAGGCGCTGACCTGGAGTTCCCGGATGCCCCACAGCAGCCCGCGGCGCGCGGCGCGGGTGAAGGGCAGCTGCCGGTGCAGCCAGCGCTCCGCCGTCGAGATCGCCCGGTCGGTGCGCGGCATCACCCACGGCGGGGTCCGCTGGAAGAGCGTCAGGCGCTCCACGTCGGGGGCGATGGCCGGCACGATCTGGATCGCGGAGGCCCCCGTACCGATCATGGCGACGCGCTTGCCGGTGAGGTCGTAGTCGTGGTCCCAGCGCGCGGAGTGGAAGACCTTGCCGGGGAAGTCGGCCAGTCCCGGCACCTCCGGCAGCTTCGGCTCGGACAGCGGACCGGTCGCCGAGACCACCACGTCGGCGGTCAGCCCGCCCTGCGCGGTGTCGATCTCCCAGTGCAGCTCGTCCGCGTCCCAGCGCATCATCAGGACCTCGGAGTCCAGCCGGATGTGCCGGCGCAGCCCGAAGGTGTCCGCGACGTGCTCCAGGTACTCCCGGATGGCGGGCTGCCCGGAGAAGGTCCGCGGCCAGTCCGGGTTCGGTGCGAAGGAGAAGGAGTACAGGTGCGACGGGACGTCGCAGGCGCATCCCGGATAGCTGTTGTCCCGCCAGGTGCCCCCGACCGAGTCGGCCCGTTCCAGTACGACGAAGTCCGTGATCCCCTCGCGCCGCAGCCGCACGGCGGCCCCGAGTCCGCCGAAGCCGGACCCGATCACCGCCACCCGTACGTGCTCGCGCCCCTCGCGCCCGCCCTTGCCGCCCATGCCCGCCGCCTTCCGCCTCATCCGCAGTTCCAGCCACGCAACGCCGCAACGCACCACACCATCGAAACACTGCCAGCAATCACTGGCACAATCGGGAGCGTAGAGCAGCGCCGTACTCATGGGTAGGGGGCGAACCGGGAAAGTTACTCCCGGTACGCCCCAGGGGGTGTCTTGCCGGTCGGGCCGGGCTCGCGGGCCCTGGCGCCGCACCTCGCCGCGTTGTCCTCGGTCGACGACGCTCCGCGTCGCCTCCCTCGTCCGCCTTGCGATGCACGGCGCCAGACCCCGCTCCCTGATCCGGCCCGACCGACAAGACACCCCCTAGGCTGCTCCTGTGGCGAAGGAAGAGACGCAAGCGAAGCCGGTGCGCGAGTACCGCACCGAGGAGCTGGCCGAGGCGGCCGGCATACCGGTGCGCACCCTGCGCTTCTACCGGGAGCGCAAACTGCTCCCGCCGCCCCGCCGCGAGGGCCGCATCGCCTGGTACGACGACCACCACCTGGCCCGCCTGCGCACCATCGCCGGACTGCTGGAACGCGGCCACACCCTCGGCGGCATCGCCGAGCTGACCGCCGCCTTCGAGAACGGCCGCGACGTCGGCCAACTGGGCGAGCTGCTCGGCATCGGCTGGTCGGAGGAGACCCCGGTCCGGCTCACCCCGGAGGAACTGGCCGACTACTTCGAGGGCGAGGTCACCCCGGAGAACCTGGCGGCCTCCCTCGACCTCGGCTACCTCGCCGTCGACGGCGACGCGATCGTCCACGTCAGCCGCCGCCTGCTGGACGTCTCCTCGGCGCTGGTCCGCGAGGGGGTGCCGCTGGCCGCGGTCCTGGAGACCGGGCGCCGCGTCCGCGAGCACGCGGACGCGATGGCCCTGCTGTTCACCGAACTCATCTCGGACCACATGTCACCGGAGGCCCTCACCCGGCTGCGTCCGCTCGCCAAGAGCGTGGTCGAGGCCGAGCTGACGATGGCGATGGACCGCCTCCTGGCGTCCACCGCCCCGCCCTCCGGTCAGGCGCCGAGCTCGTAGACGACGGTCACGGGCGCGTGGTCGGACCAGCGCTCGGGGTGCGTCTCGGCCCGCTCGACGAAGGCCTTCACGGCCTTCGCGGCCAGCCCCGGGGTCGCCACCTGGAGGTCGATCCGCCAGCCGGCGTCGTTGTCGAAGGCACGGCCGCGGTAGGACCACCAGGAGTACGGGCCCTCGGTGTCGGGGTGCAGCTCGCGCACCACGTCGACGAAGCCCGCCTCCGCGTAGACCTTCCCCAGCCACGCGCGCTCCTCGGGGAGGAAGCCGGCGTTCTTGCGGTTGGTCTTCCAGTTCTTGAGGTCGGCCTCCTGGTGGCAGATGTTCCAGTCGCCGCAGACCACGACCTCGCGGCCGTCGGTGGCGGCCCGCACCTTCAGCTCGGCCAGGTAGGTCAGGAACTCCCCCATGAACCGGTACTTCTCGTCCTGCTTCTCCGTGCCCGCCTCGCCGGAGGGCAGGTAGAGGCTGGCCACGGTCACACCGGGCAGGTCGATCTCCAGGTACCGGCCGGCGGTGTCGAATTCCTCACTGCCGAAGCCGACCTGCACCCGCTCCGGCTCGCGCCGCGTGTAGAGCGCGACCCCGGCCCGCCCCTTCGCGGCGGCCGGCGCGAAGACGGTGTGCCAGCCCTCGGGCGAGCGCACCTCGGCCGGGATCTGCCCCTCCTCGGCCCGTACCTCCTGCAGGCAGACCACGTCGGCGTCGGATCCCTCGAGCCAGGCCCCGAAGCCCTTCTTGGCGGCGGCCCGAATCCCATTCACATTCACGGAGGTCACAGTGAGCATCCCAGCACCATAGCGGGACGGTTCCGTACGATGTTCGGATGTCTCATGGGATCGACTTCCGCACCGTGCCGTACGACCACCCGGACGCGGTCAAACTCAACGACCAGGTACAGATCGAATACCAGGAGCGCTACCAGGGCGAGGGTGACGCCACCTTCCTGGACCCGGCGATGTTCGCCCCGCCGCGCGGCCTGTACATAGTGGCGTACGACACGACCGGCGCCCCCGTGGCGACCGGCGGCTGGCGCACGCAGGACAAGAACGACGAGGGCTACTCGGACGGCGACGCCGAGCTCAAGCGGATGTACGTCGTACCGGAGGCCCGCGGCCTGGGCCTGGCCCGCCGCATCCTCGCGACCCTGGAGGCGGACGCCCGCGCGGCGGGCCGCCTGCGGATGGTCCTGGAAACGGGCGACCGGCAGCCGGAGGCGATCGCCCTCTACCTCTCCGAGGGCTACGCCCCCTCGCCGAAGTTCGGCTTCTACCGCTTCTACGACTCCAGCCGCTGCATGGCCAAGCCCCTCCAGGCACCTGTGGCGGACGCCCCCTAACGCGGGAGCCAGGCGGCCGGGTCCGTCCCCCACCGGGAGGGACCCCCGGCCCACTCCCCGAAGGGGCTGGCGGCGTGCCGCAGCACCCCGTACCCCGACCCCGTCTCCCGCAGCCACGGCTCCGCCGCGTACGGCGCGTCCCCGCCGCCGTCCCCGGCCCGTGCGCCCGCCAGGCCGTCGGACAACCCGCGGACCAGCCAGGACCCCGTCCCGGCCAGGGAGAACCGCAGCCCCCGCCCGCCGCCCTCGGCCAGGGCCCGCATCACACCGGCCGCCACCAGATAGCCCGTCCCGTGGTCCAGCGCCTGCGCCGGCAGTACGCCGGGCGCCCCGTCCGGCCCCGCGCACGCGGCGGCGATCCCGTAGCCCGCCTGTACGAGCGAGTCGAAGCCCCGCCGCCCGGCCCACGGCTCCGGCGCCCGCCACCCCCACGCGCACAGCTCGGCCACCACCAGCCCCGGCCACCGCTCCAGCAACTCCCGCGCCCCGAACCCGTGGCGTTCCAGCGCCCCCGGCCGGTACCCGGTCACCACCGCGTCGGCCCCGGCCAGCAGCCCCTCGAAGACCTCGCGGTCCGCGGCGACCGCCAGGTCCAGCAGCGCCGACCGCTTCCCGAAGCCGGTGTCCGCGTACGCGTCGTCCGCCTCCGGCAGGCCCGGCGGGTCGATCCGCAGCACGTCGGCGCCCAGCAGGCCGAGCGTGCGCGTGGCGACGGGCCCGGCGATGACCCGCGTCAGGTCCAGCACCCGCACCCCCGCCACGGGCCGGCCCGGCGGGGCCGCCCCGAGCTCCCTGCCCCGGACCCCCGTGGTGCGTACGGTCTCCACGAGCGGCTGCGGATCCCCGTACCGCCGTGCCACGGCGACGGCGAGACCGCCCGCCCCGTAGGCGAGTTGCTCGACCTCGGCGGCCGTGCGAGCGGCGACCGCGGCGCGCAGCGCCTCCGGCGTCGCCGAGGGCAGCCCCAGCGCCCGTACGAGCGCGGCCTCGTGGTGCGGGTAGTTGGCGTGCGTGCGGACCCAGCCGTCCGCGGCCCGCCAGAAGCCGGACAGCGGGGCGAACGCCACCGTCGGGCGGCCCTCGACCCTCAGATGGCGTTCGCTGACGAAGGCCGTGGCCACCGCCCCCTCGTGCACCACGAGGGGCACCGGCTCCCCCGTCCCGCCTCCGGCGCGCACGGCGGCGAGCTCCGCCGCCGCCAGCCCGCAGACCGCGACCGTGGCGCGCGCCAACTCCCGCACCGGGAGCGGCCCTTCCCCGAGGTTCCCGGCCCCCTCGAACCGAACCCGCTCCACCCACTCGGGTGCGCCCCCGAGGGCTTCCCAGGCCTGGCCCGTCCCGCCGCCGCGTTCCCCACCGATCGTCATGAGGGCATCTTCGCCCAACCGCCCCTTTGTGAGCCGGATCTGACGGCCATGGAACCTGTGCGGACGGCTGCCGTTCCGGAAGTCGGCTGGAACCATGGTCCGGCTTCCGGCCCGGCTCCCCTCCACGGCTCTGCGCTGAAGGCACCACCGTCGACGGGGCCGCCTCGTACACGTTCCTGGACCGCTTCACTGAAGCGGGCGGCACCTTCGTTGCCACCCCCAAACGACTACGCGTTCCGGGTCGACAAAACCCAGGTCGGCGAAAGTGGAGGTACTCGGCCGTGGCTGCACAGCCGGCCCGTCGGTGACGGGATCACGGTTGCCACGCAGCTCGGGCCCGCTCAAACTGGCCCAGGAGCGGCGTCAGCCTGTACGGGGAAGGTGTGCCCGCGAGGGTCACCCGGGAGCCTGCGGAGCACAGCGCGGAGCCGCTGGGCATCGACTTCGACTGCGTAAGAACCGAGCCGCGGCTTCGCACGGTCCGTGCGGGGCCGGCGGCATCCCGGTGCGGGCGCCCCTGCACGGCTCTCCGCCCGGAGGAAGCAACGGATCTCGCCCCGCGGCCCCCCTGCCCTTCACCCATCACTCCGCCCCCGCCCCCTGCCCGGGCACCGCCGTCCCCGGAATATTGAACGTCAGTCCGGAGAAGTCCTGTCCCTGGAACACAGGTCCGTGTTGCACACCCCCGCTGATGCTGTTGTGCACGGCGACCGTCGACCCGATATCCGGTCCGGCCGTCAGCTCCGACAGCATCAGACGCAGTTCTTCTGCCGCCTCGGGATCGTCCTGCAGGGCGCGCCTCAACCGGGTGCGCCACCCGGCCTCGATGTCTGCCGCCGCCAGTTCGTCGCCGGACTCACGAGACGCGATCAGCTCCTGCCGGGAGAGGCTCAGCTCCTCCTGGGCGGATGTTCCGTCACCGCCCCTCGCGAAGAACAGGGCGACCCTGTCCCGCGCCTGCGCCCAGGTCTCCGACACCATGAGTCCGACCAACGTCGCCGCCCCGGAGGCAGCCAGCGATGCCAACTCCACTTTCAGAACCCCCTCGTAGCGTGATGTGCGGGCTCGCCGAAGTCACCGTAGAGAGGTCCGTGATGCCTGGGTAGACCATCCGGCACCCAGCCGAAACCGAGGAGGCCAATCCCACCGCGAGGAGCGAAAAGAATGGCATGCCACGGTCACACAAACACGCTGGGTGATACTCTCGTCACGATCAGAGCTCGGTAGCGACAAGTGCTGACACACGGAGGAGCTATGGCCAAGAAGTGGGAAGCCGATCCTGCGGCATCCTTCGTACGGCGGCTGGGCAAGTCGTCGCACGAGCTCGGACAAACCTCCGGCAACGCGAGCTGCCCGGATGTGTGGGAGCTTGACAACGGAGACATCGCCGTCATCGGGGCGGACCTGACCACTTCCTACGAGGGACGGCTGCCGGATGGGGTGAGTGTCGATCCCGGCGAACGGCTGGTCATCCTTCCGAGGGCAACGATCGTTGCGGCCAAGGCGGACATCCCGGATGCCTAGCCCGATCGACGGCGTCGCAGGGGAGCGCATGGCGCTCGACGCCTACTACGCCGACTTCGAGAAGCATTTCTGGACCAGTGCCGACCTCGGTTTCTGGAAGCTGGAACGGCAGCAGACCTTCAAGGAACCCGGCTATGACAGCTGGGAGGCGTTTGCGCGCGGCGAGTGGGAAGAGTCGCTGCGCCTGCTGGAAGCCGGTCGCGCGGACATGGAGGAGTACCACCGCAAGATCGACCGGCACGGCTTCACGGCGCGGCGGATCCGGGTGGTCGAGGAGCCACTCAGCGACTACATGCAGTGGGAGCTCCACGCCCTGCGCGTGCGCGACCAGTGCGGAGGCACGATCCACGTCATCGCGGCGGACCAGGTGGCACAGTACGAAAGCGACGGTCCGCTCCCGGAGATCTACACGCTCGGCTCGCAGGTGATGTACCAGGCGGTCTATGACGACCGGGGCGTTCTGGAGTCCGTGCGCAAGTTCGTCGACACTCAGCTCATTCTGCGCTGCCAGGAGTTCATCAAAAGGCTCTACGATGCCGGCGAGCCGCTGGCAGGCTGGTTCGACCAGCACGTGGCAACCCTGCCATCCCCACCCCCCCAGAGCTAGGGATGGACGACGCTGCCCGGCACGTCAACCGGTTCGAGGGCTCAGCCTCGGCGCACACCGTCGTTCAGGCCGGAGAGGTGCGCGGCGGGATCCACTTCCATCAGCAACTGCAATCAGCCCCAACCATCGTCCCCCGCCAACTCCGCGGTGACGTACGCCACTTCGTTAATCGATCACGAGAGCTGGCCCGCCTCGGCCGCCTCGTCACTGACGACTGCGAGGAGCCGAACGTCGTGCCTGTGACAGTCATCACGGGAACCGCCGGCGTCGGAAAGACCTCGCTCGCCCTGCATTGGGCACACTCCGTCAGGCCCCGCTTTCCGGCTGGCGAGTTGTACGCCAATCTGCGCGGATACGCCGCCGAGTCTCCGGCGCTGCCAGAGGCGATACTGGGCCGTTTCCTCGAGGATCTCGGTATCCCAGCCTCGCATGTGCCGGTCGAGCTGGAGCGGCGAGAGACCATGTTCCGGTCCCTGCTGGCTGACCGGCGCATGCTGATCGTCCTCGACAACGCAGCAGACAGCACCCAAGTCCGCCCGTTGTTGCCGGCATCAGCGGGGTGCCTCGTCATCGTGACCAGCCGAGACGACCTGTCGGGCCTGGTCGCTCAGCAGGGCGCGTTACGCCTGGAAGTGACGACTTTGCCCACGACGGACGCCGTCATGCTGCTGCGCGCCACCACGGCCGAATACAGAGCCCGTGACAAGCGTGCCGACCTGACGGAGCTGGCCCGGTTGTGCGCGGGGCTCCCTCTGGCGCTGCGCATCGCCGCGGAACGCGCGACAGGGTGGCCCTCGATGCCGCTCAGCGAGTTGATCGACGACCTACGCGACGAGTCGGCACGGTGGAACGTCCTGACAGCCGATGCCGAGGAAGGACCCGACGCCATGCGAAGCGTGTTCGAGTGGTCCTACAAAGCACTGCCCGCGCCAGCAGCCCGGTTGTTCCGGCTGCTCGGCCTGCATCCCGGAAACGAATTCGGCCTCCCGGCCGTCGCGAGCCTGGCCGGCGTGGAGCCGCTGGTGGTGCGCTCGCTGTTGGACACCCTGGTCCGCGCCCATCTGCTGGAGCGGCGCCCTGCTGGACGCTACGAATTCCACGACCTGTTGCGGGCCTATGCGGCGGAGCTGATCCGCCGGGAGGAGAACGAGGTGGACCGGGCCGAGATCCTCGGCCGCTGTCTCGCCTGGTACCTCCACACCGCCGACGCAGCGCAGCGCGCCATCTCGCCGTACGACAGCTACGCCCTCGACGGCCAGGTCCCGGCTCCCGCCACCGCCCTCGGCTTCGAACAATACGAGTCCGCCTTCCGGTGGTACCGGGCAGAGAGCACCAACCTCGTCACCGCGACCCGCGTCGCAGCCGAAACCGGCTTCCCCGGGATCGCCTGGCGCCTCGCCGTGGTGCTCCGCGCGATCTACATGCACCACAACGCCTTCGACGACTGGGGAACGACCGCCCGTGTGGCCGTTGAGGCAGCCACCCGCGCGGGAGAACCGGCGGGAGAGGCAGAAGCCCTGGAGAACCTGGGCAAGGTCGCCTTCCAGGCGCTACGGCTGGACGAGGCGGAGGAATGTCATCGTGCTGCCCTCGCCATACGCCGACGTATCGGTGACCAGCGCGGCATGGCGGTGTCCATCAACGCCCTCGGTCTGCTCGGGCTGCGCCGCCGTAGGCTGGACGAGGCCAGGTCCCACTTCGCGGACAGCGCAGAGATCTCCCGCGAACTCGGTGATCGCCGCTGGTCGGCGCTGATGCGAAGCAATCTGGCCGAGACTCTGTGTGAGCTCGGCCGCCCGGAGGAGGCCGGGGGGATCATCGAACGAGCACTGACGGACTTCCGTGAACTCGGAGACCGTTTCGGTGAGGGCAACGCGCTGTTCCTGCTGAGCTGGGCCCGACGCGAGTCCGGAGACCTCGAAGCGGCCGACGGCGCGATCAACAGCGCCCTGGCCATCGCGAACGAGGAGGACAACCAGGTCTGGCGGGGGCACTGGCTGGTGGAATCCGCGAAGGTGGAACTGGCGCGGGGAAATCCGGAGAAGGCCCTACGCCTGTGCCAGGAGTCCGCTGGCGTGCAACGGCGTCTCGGCGACGCCGCCCGGGAGGCCGTCGCTCTGGACGGCGCAGGTGAGGCATGCCAGGCGCTGGACCGCTTCGAGGAGGCAGCAAAGTTCCACCTCCGGGCCATCGCCCTCTACCGGGGGCTCGACGCCGTCTGGAAGCTTGCGTGGGCCTTGAAACACCTGGCTGACGCCCTCGACCAGCTCGGCGACCACGAACCGGCACGTGCGGCCCGGCAGGAACTGCTACGCCTGCTCGGACCGATGCGCGACCCGGAGGCAGTCGCAATGGCCCAGGCAACGGCCCGGCGACTGGGCGACGGGACTTAGCCGTTCGGCTGCACCGGTTCCGAAGCGGTGATCCAGACGGGGCTGTCGGCGCAGTCGATGCGGGGGCCGTCGATCGGCGTCAGGCTGGTCCTCAAGATCTTCAACGGGCGACCGGCGACAGTGGCAACGGGGCCGAGGTGCTTGCCCATGAACTGGAAGGTCCGCACCTGATTGTGCACCTCACGCGCCGTCCTCGCGGCATCCACGATAGCGAACTCCGGCTCCATCAGCCCGGCGTGGCTGACGCCGTGAGTGGCCTGAGGTTCGCCGGCCGATGGGTCTGGCGCACGGTCCAGAGCGACGGCCACCAGGCCGCGCAACACCGGCGACAAACCGGTCCACAGGTTCTCCGGGGTGACTTCGTCCGGAATCGGAATGCCGTCCTGTTGGGCGAGAACAGGACCGGTGTCGAACTGTTCGTCCATGCGGTGAATCGTCACGCCCAGGTACGGGTCGCCGTTCCGGATCGCCCACAACACCGGCGCGGGACCTCGGTACTTGGGGAGCATGGAGCAGTGAACGTTGACCACGCCGTACCGCGGGATACCGAGCACGGACCGCGGCAGGCGCCACGAGAAGCCGTAGCAGATGAGCAGATCGAGGCCGTACCCATGCAGCGAGGCGCCCAGCCCCTCAGAGGATCCCGGCAGTAGCAGATCCGTCCCGGCCGGCAGCGCGGCCGTGATCCGGCTCACCCCGTCGGCCCCACCCGCGTCCATGGCAGTCCGGGGACGCATGGATCGGGAATGGGCGTAGACGACGGGGTCATGACCCGCCTCGACACACGTCTCGTGCAGAGCGGCGAACTCCGCTACGCCAAAGGACACTAAGCCGATGCGCATACCGTCCACCATGCCGCTCAGCGTAGTGGGACAGCCTCCGGCGGCGAGCGGAAAACCAGCAAGACTCCTCGGCCGCCCTCCCGCACAGCCGTCGAACACCATGGAACGCCGAAATCCCGCCCGGTCTTTCGACCGGACGGGATTCCGTGACGTTCACGAGAGCTACTCGCGAACTGTCGTCTGTGGACCTGTGGGGATTTGAACCCCAGACCCCCTCGATGCGAACGAGGTGCGCTACCAGACTGCGCCACAGGCCCTTGCGACGTGTGAAACATTAGCACCCCTGCGCCGGTGCTCCAAAACGCGTTTCCGCGGGGGTCCGCGCAGGTCACCGATCACTCGTTCGCGGCGCGCGGGCGGTCGTCGCTCTCGTACTGGTCGAACAGCGGGGTGCGGCCGCGGCCCTGGCCGCGGGGGCGCTGGGCGGTGCGGTCCTGCGCGTCGTCCTCGGCGGGGGCCGGGGCGGGGACCGCGGGCTGGGCGCGCAGGCGGGGCTCCGTCGGCTCGGCCGTGCTGGAGCGGGTCGCGCTCCAGGCGTCCGGGGTCACGGGGCCGGTGGCGCGGGGGGCGACCGGGGCCGTCACGTACGTCGGCAGGGGGACCGGGACCGGCTCCCAGCTGTCACCGCGGGCGGGGCCGCGTTCGCGCTCGCGCTGCTGGTCCACCCACTCCGCGTGGTCGGTCTGCTCGACCAGCGCGCGCCGTCCGGCTTCCTGCGGGGAGACCGGTGGCGCAGGGTCCGGTTCGCCCTCCGCGGCCACGCCCTCCTCGGGGTGGCGGCGGCGCGGGCGGTCCTCGCGCAGCTGCCGTGCGGCCGCCTCGGCACGCCGCCGGTCCATGGTGAACGCGTAGCGCCGCCGCTCCTGGACCCGCAGGTGGGCGATGTACGCGCTCAGCAGGAGGGCGGGCACGGCGGGGGCCCACAGGTAGCGCAGGCCGCCCACCGCCGCGACGACGGCGCCGGCGGTGAAGACGAGGAAGAGGAGTGCCGTGGTGCGCCGGCGGCGCGCGAGGACCTGGAGGCGCTGCTCGCGCCGGGCCCGCTCCGCGCGCTGCTCCCGCTCGGCGGCCGCCGCTCGCGGCTCCGCCCTGGTCGGGGACACGCCAAGGGCCCGGGCGTCGGCGTCGACGGAATTGACCGTCTCCGTCGCGGCGTCCGGGTCCGCTTGGGGCTCCGCCTCCTCGTCACCGCGCTCACGCAGCCCCTTGGCGTAACGGCGCTCCATTCCCGCCCGGCCGGAAAGCAGCCGAATGGCGGTGGAGAAGCGTTCCGTCGGACGGGCTTCGTTCAGCTCGTCCTGCCTCCGGAGCCACATGGGCACCAAGTAGGCGGCCCAGGCCCCGACAATGACTGCGTAGATGAGGCCGCTGCTGCTCACACCTCACACCGTAGAGGGGCGCGGGCGAGGGGATCGGCCAATTGGGCCGGTGTGTCGCGCGATCTCGCTGATATCACGGACTTTTTTTGTGATTCTTCGGATCAGGTTATGGGCGAATCGGTTACCTCGGGCCATTAATTCGAACAGATATTCGTTTATCGAGTGCGGCCCGACATCCGCGGGCCGTCCCCAGCCGTCCCTATTTCGGCGGGGCCTGCGAGTGGCGCGCGCGGTGCCAGCGGCGCAGCAGCCCCTCCGGCACCTCCTCCGCCGTGATCGCGTACACGAGGTGGTCGCGCCAGGCCCCGTCGATGTGGAGGTAGCGCGGACGCAGTCCCTCCTCGCGCAGGCCCAGCTTCTCCACGACCCGCCGGCTCGGCCCGTTCTCGGGCCGGATGCACACCTCGATCCGGTGCAGGCCGACCTTCCGGAAGCAGTGGTCGACCGCCATCGCGACGGCCGTCGGCATCACGCCGCGGCCGGCCACGTCGCGGTCCACCCAGTAGCCGACGTGACCCGCGCACATCGAACCCCAGGTGATCCCCGCGACCGTCAGTTGGCCGACCAGCCGACCCTGGTACTCGATGACGAAGGGCAGCATCCGGCCCGCGTTCGCCTCGGCCCGCAGGTGACGGACCATCTGGCGGTACGTGGGCCGCTGGACCACCGGCCCCCACGGCGCGGGCGGCGGAATCGTGGCCTCCCACGGCCGGAGCCAGTCGCGGTTGCGCCGGTTGACCTCGCGCCAGTCCTTCTGGTCGCGCAGTTTTATCGGCCGGAGCGTGACGTCGCCGTCGGTCAGGACCACGGGCCAGGTGGGGCCGTTCAGCTCGCGCTCCCGGAGGGTTCCGCCGCTCTGGGGTGGTCGCCGCCGCGGATCTGGTCCACCGCGTGCGGCAGGATCCGGGACAGGACGGCGAGGCCGTCGCGCACCCCGCCCGTGGAACCGGGCAGGTTGACGATCAGGGTGCGCCCGGCGACGCCCGCCAGGCCCCGGGACAGGGCCGCGGTCGGCACCTTCGCCAGGCCCTCGGCGCGGATCGCCTGCGGGATGCCCGGGACCTCGTAGTCCAGGACCCGGGCGGTGGCGTCCGGGGTGCGGTCGGTCGGCGAGATCCCGGTGCCGCCGGTGGTCAGGATGACGTCGTAGGCGGCGGCCACGCCCTCGCGCAGCGCCTGCTCGACGGGATCGCCGTCCGGGACGACCCGCGGGCCGTCCACCGCGAAGCCGAGCCCCTCCAGCGCCTCGGCGAGCAGCGGGCCGCCCTTGTCGGCGTACACGCCCTGCGAGGCCCGGTTGGAGGCTGTGACGACGAGCGCCCGGCCGAGGAACCCGTCCGGGGCGCTCACGAGCGGGCCCAGTCGCCGGACTTGCCGCCGGTCTTCTCCTCCACCCGGACGTCCGTGATGACGGCGCCCTTGTCGACCGCCTTGACCATGTCGATCACGGTGAGGCCGGCGACCGCGACGGCGGTCAGCGCCTCCATCTCGACGCCCGTGCGGTCGGTCGTCTTCACGGTGGCGAGGATCTCCACGGCGTCGTCGGCGACCGACAGGTCCACCTTCACGCCCGAGACGGCCAGCGGGTGGCACAGCGGGATCAGGTCCGGGGTCTTCTTCGCCCCCATGATCCCGGCGATGCGCGCGGTGGCGAGGGCGTCGCCCTTGGGCACGCCCTCGCCGCGCAGCAGCTCGATCACCCGGGGGGCGACGAGTACGCGTCCACTGGCGCGCGCCGTCCGGGTGGTGACGTCCTTCGCGGAGACGTCGACCATCCGGGCCGCACCGGCCTCGTCGATGTGGGTGAGCCTGCTCTCGGTACTCATTGCTGCGCCGCTCCGCTCTGGGCCCCCGGGGGCCTGTGTGGTGCACCACACGCTACCCGCACGGGCCCCCGGAGGGGCGCGCCGGGGGAACGGGTCCCGGGGCGCGGGAGCGGACGCCCCGGATCAGCCGAGCAGGATGACTTCCAGCTCGGTGCCGGGCTCCACCGAGGTGACCTCTTCCGGTACGACCATCAGCGAGTCGGCGTGCGCCAGTGCGGCGATCAGGTGGGAGCCCGATCCGCCGACCGGGCTGACCGTTCCGCTCTCGGCGTCGTACTTCCCGCGCAGGAACTGGCGGCGGCCGACCGGGGAGCCCAGTGCCTTGTCGGCCTCGAGCACGGCCCGCACGCTCGGCCGCCGGACCTCGGACTCCGGCAGCCCCATGAGGGCGCGGATCGCGGGGCGCACGAACAGCTCGAAGGAGACGTACGAGGAGACCGGGTTGCCGGGCAGCGCCAGCAGCGGGGTGTGGTCGGGGCCGATCGTGCCGAAGCCCTGCGGCTTGCCGGGCTGCATGGCGAGCTTGCGGAAGTCCATCCGGGTCGCGTCCACGTCCACGTCGTCCTCGCCGGAACCCTCGGAGCCGGACGAGGGGGCCGAGCCGACCGAGGAGAGCGCCTCCTTGACCACGTCGTAGGCGCCGACGCTGACCCCGCCCGTGGTGACCAGCAGGTCGGCCCGGATCAGCTGGTCCTCGATGGTGGAGCGCAGGGTGTCGGCGTCGTCCGCGACGGCGCCGACCCGGTAGGCGATCGCTCCGGCGTCCCGCGCGGCCGCGGCGAGCGCGAAGCTGTTGGAGTCGTAGATCGTGCCGGAGGTGAGCGGCTCGCCCGGCTGGACCAGCTCGCTGCCGGTGGACAGGACCACCACGCGCGGGCGCGGGCGCACCCGGACGGTGCCGCGCCCGATGGCGGCCAGCAGGGCGACCTGGGGCGGGCCGAGGACGGTCCCGGCCGCGAGGGCGAGGTCGCCCGCCTGGACGTCGCTGCCGCGGGCGCGGACGTGGGCCCGCGCCTCGGCCGCGCGGTGCACCCGTACCTCGCCGCCCGCCCGTTCGGGGGCGGCGCTGGCCGGGGTCATCCCGGCGGCGGCGCCGCCTCCGGTGCCGCCGTCGGTCCACTCGACCGGTACGACGGCTTCCGCACCGGGCGGCAGCGGGGCCCCGGTCATGATCCGGGCGGCCTCGCCGGGGCCCACGGTGGGCAGCTCACCGCTGCCCGCCGCGACGTCCCCGACGACCGTCAGCACCGCGGGGAACTCCTCGCTCGCACCCTGGACGTCGGCCGTGCGGACGGCGTAGCCGTCCATGGAGCTGTTGTCGAAGGGCGGGAGGGCGACGGGCACGGTGACGTCCTCGACGAGGACACAGCCCTGGGCGTCCAGCAGCTGGAGCTCGATCGGCTCCAGCGGCCGGACGGCCCCGAGGACGTCCGCGAGGTGCTCGTCCACGGACCACAGACGGTGGCCGGCGTCCTGCGGTGCGGAACTGCTCAAGGTCCTACATCTCCTCCGTGACGTAACGGTGAAGCCAGGTGCGGAACTCGGGGCCGAGGTCCTCGCGCTCGCACGCGAGGCGGACGATGGCCCGCAGGTAGTCGCCGCGGTCCCCGGTGTCGTAGCGACGGCCCCGGAAGACCACGCCGTGCACCGGGCCGCCCACGCTCTCGTCGGCGGCCAGCTTCTGCAGGGCGTCGGTGAGCTGGATCTCCCCACCGCGGCCCGGCTCGGTCTCCCGCAGTATGTCGAAGATCGCGGGGTTGAGGACGTAGCGTCCGATGACCGCGTAGTTGCTGGGGGCGTCCTGGGGCTCCGGCTTCTCGACGAGGCCGGTGATGCGGACCACGTCCTCCTCGTCGGTGGCCTCGACGGCGGCGCAGCCGTAGAGGTGGACGCTGGCCGGGTCGACCTCCATGAGGGCGATGACGGTGCCGCCGGTGCGGGCGTGGATGTCGGCCATCTGACGCAGGAGCGGGTCGCGCGGGTCGATGAGGTCGTCGCCGAGGAGGACGGCGAAGGGCTCGCGGCCGACGTGCGGCTCGGCGCACAGCACCGCGTGGCCGAGGCCCCGCGGGTCGCCCTGGCGGACGTAGTGCATGGTCGCGAGGTCGCTGGATTCCTGGACCTTCTTCAGGCGGTCGTCGTCGCCCTTGGCGATGAGGGCCGACTCCAGCTCGTAGTTGCGGTCGAAGTGGTCCTCCAGGGCACGCTTGTTACGCCCAGTGATCATGAGGACGTCGTCGAGTCCGGCGGCCACGGCCTCCTCGACCACGTACTGGATGGCCGGCTTGTCCACAACCGGGAGCATTTCCTTCGGGGTCGCCTTGGTCGCCGGAAGGAAGCGGGTGCCGAGGCCAGCGGCCGGAATGACGGCCTTCTTGATCACGGGGTGCAACATAGTCATGGCCAGAACGATAGTGGGTCCTGCCGAACACCCGACGAGATCACGGTAGGTAGGTCCATATATGCCCTGATTCGAAGGAAATTTGATTCTCGTGGCAGAGAACCCGCCCTCCGCGTCCGCCAAGTCCGAACTGCGCCGGGAACTCCTCGCGGCCCGTCGCGCCTTGTCCCCCGACGCCCGCCGCACGGCGGCCGCGGCGCTCGCCGTCACCGCGCTCGAACTGCCCGAACTGGCCGGTGCGCGCACGGTGGCGGCGTACGTCTCGGTCGGCGGCGAGCCCGGCACCCGCGAACTGCTCGACGCCCTGCGCGCGGCCGGCAAGCGGGTGCTGCTCCCCCTCCTGCTGCCCGACAACGACCTCGACTGGGCGGCGTACGAGGGGCCCGGCAGCCTCGCCGAGGCGGCCCACCCGGGGAAGATGCGGCTGCTGGAGCCGTCCGGCCCGGCCCTCGGGCCGGACGCGGTGACGCGGGCCGACGCGGTGCTGCTGCCCGGGCTGGCGGTGGACGGTCGCGGCATGCGGCTCGGCCGCGGCGGCGGCAGTTACGACCGGGTGCTGCAGCGGCTGGAGCGGGCCGGGGCGCATCCGGCGCTGGTCGTGCTCCTCTACGACGACGAGGTGGTCGCGCGGGTCCCGGAGGAACCGCACGACCACCCCGTCCAGGCGGTGGCCACCCCGTCGGGGGTGCGCCGCTTCAGCTCGTGACCCGGCTCACGACCCGGCCGGCTTGAGGGTCAGGGTGTCGACCGTGGCCTTCTCGACGGCGTCCTTGCCGAAGGGCCACTCCAGCAGCTCGCCCTTGGCCCACATCTGCGTCTGGTCCGTGTAGTGGGAGTTGTACGCGTGGCCCGAGGCGCCGGTGAGGTTGATCCAGCGGGACTTGTCGAGGTCGTTGAGGTTCACGACCATCCGCATCGACGGCACCCAGGTGACCCCGTAGCCGCTGGAGGCGTTCCAGCCGGTGGCGTTGACGGTCGCCTCGCCGCCGCCCACGTTCCACGGGCCGCGGTTGAGGAGCCACTGCATGAAGCCGGGGCCCTCGGTGCCGATCGTCTGGTTCTTCAGCTGGAGCTGGTGCAGGCGGCCCCAGCTCCAGGTGGACTGGTCCTTGCCGAGCTTGGCGGTCAGCTCCCAGCGGGCGTCCGCCATGGCCCGCGCGAACAGCTCGTCGCGGGTGGTGGCGGCCGGCTTGTTCAGGCCCTTGGCGGGTGCGCTCCACCACGGCGACTTCTCGTCCTTGACCAGGCGGCGGACCACCTCGAACCAGCGGTCGCCGCCGTCGGGCTGCGCGGAGTCGGCGTCGCGGGTGCCGCATTCGCGGACGGTCTTGGCGAGGTCGTCGGCCGGGCCGGTGCCGTTGCCCAGGACGTTCATGCAGCTGTCCTCGATCCGCAGCTCCTTGGGCATCTTGTCGCCGAAGGCCAGCTTGAGGACGTTGCGCCAGACCGCGTTGAAGTAGGCGGCGGCCGCCGAGTCGGACTCCTGGGTGTAGTTCCAGCCGTCCAGCAGCTTCTGCGCCGCGCGCACGCCCGGGTCGGACACCTCGATCTTCGCCAGCATCGGGGTCAGCAGCGCGGCGATCTCGCTGCTGTTGTCCATCTGCATGGTGCGCATGTCGTCGGTCGAGATCTTCCCGCCGTCCTTGATCTTCGCCTCGATGAGGTCGTTGATCCGCTGGCTGCGGGCGCCGTAGCCCCAGTCGGTGGTGAGCAGGTGCGGGTACTTGCCCGCGCCCGTCCCGTTCTCCGCGACGGCCTGGTTGGCGGTGACGATGTAGCCGCGCGAGGGGTTCTGGTCCCAGGGCAGCTCGTTCTGCGGGATGTAGCCGGCGTTGCCGTCCCGGCTGCCCTTCCAGGCGAACTTGGAGTCCCAGCCCGGGGCGGGCATCCGGCCGTCGCCCTGGCCGCGGACCGGGATGCGGCCCGGGGCCTGGTAGCCGATGTTGCCGTTGGCGCCCTTGTTGTCGGCGTAGATCAGGTTCTGGGAGGGCACCTCGAAGTCGGCGGCGGCCTTGCGGAAGTCGTCGAAGTTCTTGGCCTGGTTCAGCTTGAAGACCGCGTCCATGCTCTTGCCCGGGTCCAGCGCGGTCCAGCGCAGGGCGATGGCGTAGCCGTCGCCGCGGTCCGGGGCGGAGCTGTCGACGGGGGCGCGGGTGCCGACCGTACCGAGTTCCGTGCTGCGGTCGGAGACGAGCGGGCCGTTGTTGGTGGTGCGGACGGTGATCTTCTTGCTGGTGCCGCCCGCGACCTTGATCACCTCTTCGCGGGAGGTGAAGGGGAGCACCCGGTTGTCGTAGACGTAGCCCTCGGGCTTGATCTGCTCCAGGTAGAGGTCGGTGACGTCGGCACCGAGGTTGGTCATGCCCCAGGCGATGTCGGTGTTGTGGCCGATGACCACGCCCGGCATGCCGGAGAAGGTGAAGCCGGCGACGTCGTACTTGCACTGGGCCGAGACGGCGCGGCAGTGCAGGCCCATCTGGTACCAGACCGAGGGAAGTTGCGGCGACAGGTGCGGGTCGTTGGCGAGCAGCGGCTTGCCGGTGGTCGTGTACTTGCCCGAGATGACCCAGGAGTTCGAGCCGATGCCGCTGCCGTTGGGGCCGAGGATGGCCGGGACCTTGTCCAGGGTGTCGGCGAGGGCGCCGAGCTGGGTGCGCAGGCCCACGGTCGCGCCCTGGGCGGTGGCGTTGCCGGCGAGGCCGGTGGCGTCACCGGCGGCCGGGGCGGTGGAGACCGGGTTGGCGACGTTGCCGCCGGAGCCGGAGCCGGAGCCGGACCCGTTGCCGGAGCCCGATCCGTTGCCCGATCCGGAGTTCCCGGTCTGGCCCTGGGGGGTGTACTTGCCGCCGTCGACCTTGCCGCCCTCGACGATCGGCTTGTTCCGGTCGAACGGGTACGGCGGGTAGAGCTCGGCGATCTGCGCCTGCGAGAGCTTGCTCGCCATCAGCGCGCGGTCGATCTCGTCCTGCATGTTGCCGCGCAGGTCCCAGGCCATCGCCTTGAGCCAGGCCACGGAGTCCACCGGCGACCACTGCTCGGGCCGGTAGTCGTCGCTGAGCTTCAGGGCGGCGTGCTCGACCGAGAGGGTCTTGCCGGACTTGCCCTTCAGGTAGGCGTTGACCCCGTCGGCGTAGGCCTGCAGATTCTTCTTCGTCTCGGCGGAGAGCTTGGTGTCGTACTCCTCCTGCGCGACCTGGCGCCAGCCCAGCGTGCGCAGGAAGGCGTCGGTCTCGACCTGCCCGGCGCCGAACATCTCCGAGAGCCGCCCGGAGGTCATGTGGCGGCGGACGTCCATCTCCCAGAAGCGGTCCTGCGCGTGCACGAAGCCCTGCGCGCGGAAGAGGTCGTCGTCGCTGTCCGCGTAGAGCTGGGGAATGCCGTTGGCATCGCGCTTGACGTCGACCGTCCCCTTCAGGCCGGGCACGTCGAGGGAGCCGGTCGTCTGGGGGAAGGAGGCGCGCACGCCGTCCACGCTCCAGTACGCCCCGTAGCCGAGGCCCGCGACGAGACCCAGGACCAGTACGAGCACGATCAGACGGGCGCGTCGTCCCTTCTTCTTGGCGGGAGGAGCGGTTTCGTTGGCGGGCATCGCTGTCCTTAGAGGGGCAGGGTGGTCCTGGGAGTGCTGGGAGCAACCATAGGCGCAGGACCGACTCCGTTGATCCGCCAGGGGTGGAGGCCGTGTGGAGGGCCTGTATCCCGCGCCGGTCCGGGAGGCGGTCCGAAATGGATCTACAACGGGTCCCGCGGTCCCGAGGACAGGGACGAACGGCCGTTTCACAATGTGGTTATCGCGTAAAGGGCGCGTCAAAGATTAGGTAAGGTAACGAACTACTTGCCGAACTTGTCGCCGGGAGGATCGATCCGCCGGGCGCATTGAGGAGGGCCGCCCGCTGACTGTCCACACGCTCAATGAGCTTCTGCTGGTCTGCTCGCTCGTACTGCTCGTCGCCGTGGCCGCGGTGCGGGTCTCGTCACGCAGCGGCCTGCCCAGCCTGCTCATCTACCTCGGCATAGGCGTCGCCATAGGCCAGGACGGCATCGGGAACGTCGTTTTCGACAATGCCGAGCTGACCCAGGTCATCGGCTACGCCGCCCTCGTCGTGATCCTCGCCGAGGGCGGCCTGGGCACCAAGTGGAAAGAGATCAAGCCGGCCCTGCCGGCCGCGATCATGCTGTCCCTGGTGGGCGTGGCGGTCAGTGTGGGCGTGACGGCGGCGGGGGCGCACTACCTCGTCGGACTCGAATGGCGGCAGGCGCTGCTGATCGGCGCGGTCGTCTCCTCGACCGATGCCGCGGCCGTCTTCTCCGTGCTGCGCAAGGTCCCGCTGCCGTCCCGGATCACGGGTGTCCTGGAGGCCGAGTCCGGCTTCAACGACGCACCCGTCGTGATCCTGGTGGTGGCGTTCTCCACGGTCGGCCCGGTGGACGACTGGTACGTCCTGATCGGCAAGATCGCCCTGGAGCTCACGATCGGCGCCGCGATCGGCCTGGCCGTCGGCTTCCTCGGCGCCTACGGCCTGCGGCACGTGGCCCTGCCCGCCTCCGGCCTCTACCCGATCGCCGTGATGGCCATCGCGATCGTGGCGTACGCGGCCGGCGCCATGGCGCACGGCTCCGGCTTCCTCGCGGTGTACCTGGCGGCGATGATCCTGGGCAACGCCAGGCTCCCGCACTGGCCGGCCACGCGCGGTTTCGCCGACGGGCTCGGCTGGATCGCCCAGATCGGCATGTTCGTGCTGCTGGGCCTGCTGGTCACGCCGCACGAGCTGGTCCGCGACTTCTGGCCCGCGGTCGTCATCGGCCTGGTGCTGACGATGGTGGCGCGGCCCCTGGAGGTCTTCGTCAGCCTGCTGCCCTTCCGGATCCCCTGGCAGGAGCAGGTCCTGATGTCGTGGGCGGGCCTGCGCGGCGCCGTGCCCATCATCCTGGCGACCATCCCGATGGTGTCCGGGATCGAGGGCAGCGACCGCGTCTTCAACATCGTCTTCGTGCTGGTCGTCGTCTACACCCTGGTGCAGGGGCCGACCCTGCCGTGGCTCGCGCGCAAGCTGGACCTCGGGCGGGGCATGGAGACCGCGTCCGACCTCGGCATCGAGTCGGCACCGCTGGAGAAGCTGCGCGGACACCTGCTGTCCTTCGCCATCCCGCCGGCCTCGCGGATGCACGGCGTCGAGGTGAGCGAGCTGCGGCTGCCGCCCGGGGCCTCGGTCACGCTGGTCGTCCGGGACGCCAAGAGCTTCGTACCGGCGCCGTCGACGGTGCTGCGGCGCGGGGACGAGCTGCTGGTGGTGGCCACGGACCCGGTCCGGGACGCGGCGGAGGCACGGCTGCGGGCGGTGGCCCGGGGCGGCAAGCTCGCGGGCTGGCTGGGGACCGGGAACGGATCCGCCGCGCATTAGAGCAGCACTCTAATTCGGCCGGATTCGGTGAGATCTGGACTGCCTTATCCGGATATATGGGTTTCTTCATCTGCGAAGCTCCCGTTAATCGCAGGTGAAGACACGGATTGCCGCCGCAATCACAGGGCGTGATATCGCGCTTCCCTGTACGATGAAGGCACAACAGATCGAACCAACTCTGCCTGACGCAGAGCTGGCGCGACCGCAAAGCGGCCGTGGCACCCTCCCGCAGTGGGCGCCCAGGTATCACTCGGTTCTGCGCAAGAGGACAGCTCTCGGGGCTCCCAACACGTACGGGTGCGACCGCTCACAAAGCACGGCACCGTCCGCAGACGGGGAGTTCTACCAGGCAGCGGAAAGGCAAGGCCGTGACATCCGCGGTCACGACCGACACGTCCGCCCGCCCCGGATACGGACAGCTGCTGCGCACACCCGGCGCCCTCGGCTTCGTACTCCCCGGCTTCGCAGCCCGGCTCCCCTTCGGCATGCTGACCATCAGCATCCTGCTGCTGGTCCAGCACACCACCGGTTCCTACGGCAGCGCCGGCATCGTCGCCGCCGTCACCGGCATCTCGATGGCCCTCTCCGCCCCGCTGATGGGCATCTTCACCGACCGGTTCGGCCAGAGCGCCGTGCTGGTTCCCGTGGTCCTCGCGCACTCCGCCGCCGTGAGCGGCCTGGCCGCCCTCGCGCTGGCCGGCGCCCCTGTCTGGGCGCTGGCGCTGGCCGCCGTGCCCACCGGCGCCTCCGTGCCGCAGGTCGGCCCGATGGTCCGGGCCCGCTGGGCCGCCAGGCTGGAGGGCTCGCCGCTGCTGCCGACGGCCGCCGCCTTCGAGTCCGTCACCGACGAGTTCACCTTCGTCGTCGGCCCGGTCCTGGCGACCGCGCTGTGCACCGGCGTCCACCCGGCCGCCGGCCTGGTCACCGAGGCCACGCTGACGCTGCTCGGCGGCCTGCTCTTCGCGGCCCGCCGCGCCTCCCAGCCCACGACGCACGCCCCGTCGGCCACCGGCGAGAAGCGCGCCTTCGCGCTGTCGCACCCCGGCCTGCGCGTCCTGATCTTCGCCTTCCTCGGGATCGGCGCCGTCTTCGGCGGCATGCAGGTCTCGCTCGCCGCCTTCTCCAACGAGATGGGCAACCCCGGCGCCAACGGCCTGCTCTACGGCGTCTTCGCGGCCGGCAACATGATCGCGGGCATCGCCATGGGCGCCGTCGCGTGGAAGATCGGCCCGCGCCGCCGGCTGATCCTCGGCTACGTCGGCCTCACCGCCGCCGCGTCCGTCCTGTGGGCCGCACACTCGATGGTCCTGCTGGGCGCGCTCGGCCTGGTCGTCGGCCTGTTCATCGCCCCGGCCCTGATCACCGGCTACACGATGGTCGAGCAGCTGGTCCCCGCGAACGCCCGGACCGAGGCCTTCACCTGGCTGACCGGCTCGATCGCCTTCGGGCAGGCCGTCGCGGTCATCCTGGCCGGCCGCCTGACCGACGCGCACGGCTCCTCGTACGGCTTCATGGTGCCGATGGCGGCCACCGCGCTGGCGCTGACCGCCCTGCTGGCGCTGCGCGCGAAGCTGGCCCCGCAGGCCCCGAGCCGGATCGTGAACGCGTCCGCGGCCGGGACCGGGGCGGCCGGTCGCGCCGAGGCCGCGCCGCACGCCGGGACCGCGCCCCGCGCCGGGGCCACGGCTTCGGCCACCCCCTCGGAGGCGCCCGCGCCGGCGTCCCGTAACCGGGTGAACGAGCGTGGGATGGGTCACCGCGTGCCGGTGACGGTGGACTGATCCGCCGGAATACGTCACCATGGAGCGTCGTTAGCACTCATTGAGTCAGAGTGCCAGGAGGAAATTCGTGCCGACCTACCAGTACCAGTGCACCGAGTGCGGTGAGGGCCTTGAGGCCGTGCAGAAGTTCACCGATGACGCGCTGACCGTGTGCCCGAACTGCGACGGACGCCTGAAGAAGGTGTTCTCCGCGGTCGGCATCGTCTTCAAGGGCTCCGGTTTCTACCGGAACGACAGCCGTGGCGCCTCGTCGAGCAGCACCCCTGCATCGAAGCCCGCGTCGAGCTCGTCGTCGTCCTCGACGTCGACCGCCGCGGCCGCTCCCGCCGCTTCGTCCTCCTCGACGTCGTCGAGCACGAGCAGCAGCTCCACGTCGGCCGCCTGATCGCTCTTCGCCGAGGCCCCGCACGCCCCCCACCGGGCAGCGGGGCCTCAGGCATGCCCGGTTAGGGTGAGCGGCATGGTGAACGCAGAGATCGGTGTCATCGGCGGCTCGGGCTTCTACTCCTTCCTGGAGGACGTCTCCGAGATCCAGGTGGAGACCCCGTACGGGCCTCCCAGCGACTCCCTGTACATGGGCGAGCTGGCCGGCCGGCAGGTGGCCTTCCTCCCCCGGCACGGGCGCAGCCACACGGTCCCGCCACACAGGATCAACTACCGGGCGAACCTCTGGGCCCTGCGCTCGGTCGGCGTCCGCCAGGTGCTCGGCCCGTGCGCGGTCGGGGGCCTGCGGCCCGAGTACGGGCCGGGCACGCTGCTCGTTCCCGACCAGCTGGTCGACCGTACGCAGAGCCGCGTGCAGACCTTCTTCGACGGGGTGCCCCTGCCGGACGGGTCCGTTCCGAACGTCGTGCACACCACCTTCGCCGATCCGTATTGCCCGGTGGGCCGGTCCGTGGCGGTGGCCGCGGCCCGCGGGCGGGACTGGGAGCCGGTGGACGGCGGCACCATGGTCGTGGTCGAGGGGCCGCGCTTCTCCACGCGCGCCGAATCCCGCTGGTACGCCTCCGCGGGCTGGTCGGTGATCGGCATGACGGGTCACCCGGAGGCGATCCTCGCCCGTGAGCTGGGGCTCTGCTACACCTCGATGGCGCTGGTCACGGACCTGGACGCGGGCGCCGAGACCGGTGAGGGCGTCTCCCACACGGAGGTGCTGAAGGTGTTCGGCCAGAACGTCGGCCGCCTGCGCGAGGTCCTCTTCGACGCGGTGGCGGCGCTGCCCGACACGGCGACCCGCGACTGCCTGTGCACACACGCGCTGGACGGCTGGGACCTGGGCATCGAACTCCCTTAGCCCGAGCCCTTCCGGCGGGCGGTCCGGGCTCGCGCCGCCCGGTTGTCACATCCGGGGCGGCTGTCCTGTCTTCCTCTGTGAAGGCCCAGTCGGGACAGACCGCTCCGGGAGATGACAGCCATGCCGCGTATCTCGCTCACCCCGCCCCGCACCCTGCTGACGCGCATCGGCGCCTGGTACTCGCGCCGCACCTACGGCAAGGTGCTCGACCCCGGCCAGGCCTACGGGCACAACCCGCGGGTGCTGCTCTCGTACGTCCGCCTGGAGCAGCGGGCGGCGAAGTGGAACGCGCTGGACGCCGGGCTGAAGCACCTCGCCGTGATGGCGTCGGCGGCCCGCATCAACTGCTCGTGGTGCATGGACTTCGGCTACTGGGAGGGCCACGAGCAGGGGATGGCGGCGGAGAAGATCGAGCGGGTGCCGCAGTGGCGGGAGGCCCCCGAGCTGTTCACCGAGCTGGAGCGGCTGGTCATGGCGTACGCCGAGGCCATGACCGAGACCGAGCCGGCGGTCACCGACGAGCTGGCCGCGGCGCTGATCGCGCGGCTCGGGGAGGCGGCGTTCGTCGAACTGACCGCGGTGGTCGCCCTGGAGAACTGGCGCTCGCGCGTCAACAGCGCCTTCGGCCTGACCAGCCAGGGCTTCTCGGAGTCCTGCCAGGTGCCGGCGAAGCGCTGACGCCGGGGGTGACCCCTCACTCGGACGGGCGACGGGGTTTTCCACAGGCTGGGGACCGTCCACAGGCGCGAGCGGGATGCGCGGGGAGGCCGGATCGTGGGGTGTGTCCGGGCGGTGGGTCCGGGCCCAGGAATCGATCCGTCTGGTGGTGCTCGTCATGTCCCTTGTTTCCGCAGCCTCTTCGTCCTCGCTCCCGGCTTCGTCCGCGTGTCCCCCGTCGCGTCCCGTCCCGGCGTTCGCGCCACTGCGCGTGGGGCGGGGACCGGGGCGGCTGCGCCGGGCGGTGCGGCGCCGGCGGCGGGCCGCCTCGGCCGCCCTGGCCGTCGTCGCGGCGGCTCTGGCCGTGGGAGGGACCGAGGCTCAGGCCTCCCGGGGGGCACCACCGCCCGTGGTGAAACCGCCGTCGGCGGCGGTGCGGATGGTCTCGGCGCCCGTGCGCATCGCGGACGCCGCGACGGTGCGGCTGCTGCGGCCCGGCGACCGGGTCGACGTGGTGGCGGCGGATCGGGCACAGCAGCCGAGGGTGGTGGCGGCGGGGGCCAGGGTCGCCGAAGTGCCCCGTCCCGACGGGGCTGTTGGCGAGGGCGGGGCGCTGGTGGTCCTGTCCGTGCCGAGGGACACGGCGCGGGCCCTGGTGGGGGCGGGCGCGACGGCGCGGCTGGCGGTGACGTTGTGCTGATCCGTACGCACGATCAGTCAATTCACCTCAAAGTGATGGCCGATTGGACACACCTCTCCCGGACTGCCGTAGCTTTCGGAACCGTTGGCTCCGTGTTTGGCTTCCGTGAAGAAGGACGCAGTGATGGGCGAGAAGAAGAAGGAAAGCGTGCTGGCGGGCTTCAAGGCCTTCCTGATGCGCGGCAACGTGGTCGACCTGGCGGTGGCCGTGGTGATCGGCGCCGCGTTCACGAACATCGTGAACTCGGTGGTCAAGGGGATCATCGGCCCGGTGGTGGGCGCGGTCGGCACGAAGAGCCTGGACGGCTACAAGTCCTGCCTGAAGGCGCCGTGCGCCATCGGCCCCGACGGTCAGCCGACGGGTGTCGAGATCCTCTGGGGGTCGGTGCTGAACGCCACGCTGACCTTCGTGATCACCGCGGCGGTCGTGTACTTCCTGATGGTGCTGCCGATGGCGAAGTACCTGGCCCGCCAGGAGGACCGCCGCAAGGCCCGCGAGGGGGTCCAGGAGATCGTCGAGATCACCGAGCTGGAGGTCCTCAAGGAGATCCGGGACCACCTGGTCGCACAGCGTGCGGGCGGCGCCGGCGGTGTCGGCGGCCAGGCGGGTTCGCGCGACGGCTTCTGACCGCGCCGGACACCCCGGCCGGTCAGATGTGGTGCGGTGGCTTCTCGTCGAGGAAGCGGGCCAGGTCGGCCGCGCTTCCGCCGGTGGGCGGCCGCTCGCCCCAGCCCCGGTCGGTGTCGTCCGACGACTGCTGGTCCAGCGGGTCGTCGAAGTCGATCCGCGGCTTCGGCCGGGGCTGGCGGGCCTCGGCGGCGGGGCGCGGGGACTGCGGATCGGAGGCGGGGGTGCTGCTCATGCCTCCAGGGTACGGCCGCCCCTGGTGGCGGCCCCGCTCAGCCGGACGCCCCCGCTCCCCTGCGGGCTTTCATGAGGCCCAGAACCCCTCGCACCCTTGTGAATCCCTTCACGAAATCTCGGTCACGCCTCGCTCCCCGGTGTCGTCCGAAGCGGCTTCCACCCGCACGAGGAGGATGTCGCGGGCCTGTTCCGCGGCGCGGGCGAGGCTTTCGGCGACGAAGTCGAGGAAGCGGGCGACGTTCTCCAGACGGACGGCGGCCGGGGTGCCGGGGCCGAGGACTCCGGCGCCCTGGCGCGCGATGTCGACCTGCTGGTTGAGGGCGCGGACGCTGGCGACCATCGACTGGTACCAGAGGTTCTCGTCGATGACGTAGCGCTCCCGGCGCCCCTCGTCGCGCTCCCGGCGGACGAGGGCCTGGCTCTCCAGGAAGGCGATCGACTTGGAGATGGACGCCGGGCTGACCTGCAGGCGCCGGACGAGTTCGGCGGCGGTCATGCTGCCGGAATCGGCGGTGAGGAGACACACCATCACGCGCGCGGTCATCTTGTTGGACAGGCCCGACTGCATCATCACGGCGGTGAACTGCTCTTCGTACTCGGCCACGGCCTCGGGGTCGCGGCCGTGCGGCAGGGCGGCCGGGTCCGCGCCCCGGGGCGCGGACGCCTGGCGCCGGCGGGCGCGGCGCTCGGTGGCGCGGTGGGCCTGGTCCGCGCGGTATCCGGAGGGGCCGCCGTTGCGCATGACCTCGCGGGTGACCGTGGAGGTCGGGCGGTCCAGGCGCCTGGCGATCTCGGCGTAGGCGAGGCCGTCGGCCACCCCCAGGGCGATCTGCTGACGTTCCTGCTGGGTGAGCCTGCCTCCCGGCATCGCGGTCTCCTTCTGTGGCCTGTGAGGCCGCCAGCATAGCGTTCACCCGCATTCCATTGCAACGCAACGCGGTCTCGCCATTGCTTTCACCACGAGATCGTTGCAATGATTTTCCCCAACTGACCTGCAACAACAACACTTCTGCGCAACGAATCAGTTGCCGGAGATACGAACGCAACGTAGCTTTTCCTCCATCGGAAACAGCGGGCCGCAAGGGCCCCGCTGACGGAGAAGGAGAAGCACCATGCAGAAGTTCGCCACCACCGCCCCGATCGCCGCCGTCCTCGACGTCCCCGCCGGACGCATCCGGTTCATCGCCGCCGACCGCGCCGACACCACCGTCGAGGTCCTCCCGGCCGACGCCGCCAAGGGCCGCGACGTGAAGGCCGCGGAGCAGATCACCGTCGCGTACGGCGACGGCGTCCTGCGGATCGAGGCCGCGGAGCCGAAGAACCGGATCCTCGGTGCTCCCGGAGCCGTCGAGGTGACCGTCCAGCTCCCGGCCGGCTCCCGCGTCGAGGCCCGGACCGCCAGCGCCGAGATCCGGGGCGTCGGACGGCTCGGCGACGTCACCCTCGACAGCGCGCACGGCGAGGTCAAGTTCGACGAGACCGCGAGCGCCCACCTCACCCTCCAGGCCGGCGACATCACCGTCGGCCGCCTCGGCGGCCCCGCGGAGATCAGCACCCAGAAGGGCGACCTGCGCGTGGCCGAGGCCGTCCACGGCACGGTCGTCCTGCGGACACAGGCCGGCGACATCACCGTCGGCGCCGCCCGCGGAGCCGACGCCACCCTCGACGCCGGCACCTCCTACGGCCGCGTCCGCAACGCCCTGAAGAACACCGGCGGCGGTACGGACCTCGCCATCCACGCCACCACCGCCTACGGCGACATCACCGCCCGCAGCCTCTGACCGCGGGCCCCGGTCCCCGCCCCGCAGCCCCGCAGCCCCGCAGCCCAGAAGGAGCCCCACCATGACCGAACCGGCCATCGCAGCCCGCGGGCTGCGCAAGTCCTACGGCGACAAGACGGTCCTCGACGGCATCGACCTGGCCGTACCGGCCGGCACGGTCTTCTCCCTGCTCGGCCCGAACGGCGCCGGCAAGACCACCGCCGTCAAGATCCTCTCCACCCTCGTCACCGCCGACGCCGGCGAACTGCGCGTGGCCGGCCACGACCTGGCCGCCGACCCGCAGGCCGTGCGCGCCGCGATCGGCGTCACCGGCCAGTTCTCCGCGGTCGACGGCCTGATCACCGGCGAGGAGAACATGCTCCTCATGGCGGACCTGCACCACCTGTCCCGGAGGGAGGGGCGCCGCGTCACCGGCGAACTCCTGGAGCGCTTCGACCTGGTGGAGGCCTCGAAGAGGCCCGCCGCCGGCTACTCCGGCGGCATGAGGCGCCGCCTCGACATCGCCATGACCCTGGTCGGCGGCCCGCGCGTCATCTTCCTCGACGAACCGACCACCGGCCTCGACCCCCGCAGCCGCCACACCATGTGGCAGATCATCCGCGAGCTCGTCACCGGCGGCGTCACCGTCTTCCTCACCACCCAGTACCTGGAGGAGGCCGACCAGCTCGCGGACCGCATCGCCGTGCTCCACGACGGCCGGATCGCGGCGGAGGGCAGCGCCGGCGAGCTGAAGCGGCTCGTCCCGGGCGGGCACGTCAGGCTCCGCTTCACCGACCCGGCCGCCTACCGGTCCGCCGCCCTCGCCCTGCCCGGTACCACCCGCGACGACGAGGCCCTGTCCCTGCAGATCCCCAGTGACGGCAGCCAGCGCGACCTGCGCTCCGTGCTCGACCGGCTGGAGTCCGCCGGCGTCGAGGCCGACGAGCTGACCGTGCACACCCCCGACCTCGACGACGTCTTCTTCGCCCTCACCGGCGGCACCGCCATCCCCGACCAGCCCAAGGAGAACGTCCGATGAGCTCCCTCCCGCTCGCCGTCCGCGACTGCTCGACGATGCTGCGCCGCAACCTCCTGCACGCCCGGCGCTACCCGTCCCTGACGCTGAACCTGCTGCTCACCCCGGTCATGCTGCTGCTGCTCTTCGTCTACATCTTCGGCGACGTCATGAGCGCGGGCATGGGGGGCGGCGGCGCAGACCGCTCCGAGTACATCGCCTACGTCGTCCCGGGCATCCTGCTGATGACCATCGGCTCCACCGTGATCGGGGCCGCGGTGTCCGTCGCCACCGACATGTCGGAGGGGATCGTCGCCCGGTTCCGCACGATGGCGATCCACCGGGGCTCCGTCCTCGTCGGGCACGTCGTCGGCAGCGTGCTCCAGTCGGTCGCCAGCGTGGTCCTCGTCGGCGCCGTCGCCGTCGCCATAGGCTTCCGCTCGAAGGACGCCACCGCCCTGGAATGGCTCGCGGCCTTCGGCCTCCTCGCCCTGTTCGCCCTCGCCCTGACCTGGATCGCGGTCGGCATGGGCATGGCCAGCCCGAACGCCGAGGCCGCCAGCAACAGCGCGATGCCGCTGATCCTCCTCCCGCTGATCTCCAGCGCGTTCACCCCGATCGAGGCGATGCCGGGCTGGTTCCAGCCGATCGCCCGGTACCAGCCCTTCACCCCCGCCATCGAGACCCTCCGCGGCCTCCTGCTCGGCACGGACATCGGCAACAACGGCTGGATCGCGGTCGCCTGGTGCCTGGGCCTCGCCGTCCTCGGCTACCGCTGGTCGGCCTCGAAGTTCGGCCAGGACCCGAAGTAGCCCGTGACCCGCCGCACCGAGGGGCGGCGTACTCCGACACCGTCGGCGTACGCCGCCCCTCCCGCGCTGCGGGAAACGCCGCGGGTGACGGAACAAGGTCCCGTCACCCGTGGTGCGTTGGTCCGGCCCGGTCGGGCCCGGTCCGGGCCGTGCGGGCCACCTCCTCCGCCCGGGGCACAGCGGCCGCCCGGGGCAGCGCGCCTGAGCTGCGGCGCGTCACCGCCCTGTTCTCCTGGCCGGTATGGCCTACACCCCCATGACCGCCCGCAGCCGGGACGAGGACCACCGCGCCTCGACCCCGCTGGAGCTGTTCTTCGACCTCTGTTTCGTCGTCGCGGTCGCGCAGGCCGGTGCCCGGCTCGTGCACGCGCTCGCGGAGGGCCACCCCGGTACCGGGGTGATCGGCTACTTCTTCGTCTTCTTCGGCGTGTGGTGGGCCTGGATGAACTTCACCTGGTTCGCCTCCGCCTACGACTGCGACGACGTGCCGTACCGGATCGCGACGCTCGTCCAGATCGCCGGCGTCCTCGTCTACGCGGCGGGGGTGAGCGAGGCCTTCGACGAGAACGACTGGACGATCGCCGTCGTCGGCTACATCATCATGCGCGTCGCGCTGACGGCGCAGTGGCTGCGGGCCGCCGCCGGGGAGAGCGGCGCCGCCCGCACCGCGGCCCTGAAGTACGCGGCCGGGCTGGTGATCTGCCAGGCCGGCTGGGTGGGGCTGCTGTTCGCGCCCGACGACGCCAAGCGCTGGCTGTTCCTGGTGCTGGTCGCGGCCGAACTGCTGGTCCCGGTGATTGCCGAGCGCGGGCACCAGACGCCGTGGCACGCCCACCACATCGTCGAGCGGTACGGGCTGTTCACCATCATCGTCCTCGGCGAGACGATCGCCGCGAGCACGGTGGCCGTGAAGTCCGCGCTCGACGAGCACGAGGCCCTCGACCTGCTGCTCCCCATCGCGGCGGGCGGGCTGCTGATCGTCTTCGCCGCGTGGTGGATCTACTTCGCCGTACCCATGCACCAGCACCTGACCTCCAACCGGGAGGCCATCCCGTGGGGCTACGGCCACCTGCTGGTCTTTGCCTCCGGTGCGGCGATCGGTGCGGGCATCGAGGTGGCGGTCGAGCACGCGGTCGGCAAGGCACACATCTCCCAGGTCTCCGCGAACGCCTCCGTCATGGTCCCGGCCGCGGTCTTCCTCTTCATGGTGTGGCTGCTGCACTCGCGCCACTTCAAGCGCGGCCTCGCCCAGCAGCTCGTCCTGCCGGTCGCCGCCCTGGTCACCCTCGCCTGCACCTGGACGGGCGCCTACGCCGTGCTCTACGCGGGACTCGTCGCCGTGGTCACGGTCACCGTCGGCATGCTCCTGTCCGAGCGGCGGGGCGGCGAGGCCCTGTAGCGGCCGCGGCCGACGGGGCAGGGGACGCCGGGGGCGCCGGGGCGGCCGAACCGTCACCCCCGCGCCCCCGGCGCCGTTCTCCAGCGCAGAACGAGCAGGACCCACCGCACCGACTGGAGGCCACGGCCATGACACTCCCGGCGCAACGCCCCGGCACCGACCCCGGCAGGGAGCTGGCCGAGCCGGGCTTCTGGCAGCAGCCGCCCGCCCACCGGCTCGCCGCCTTCGCCCGCCTGCGGGCCGTCGAAGGTCCGGTGTTCGTGCCCGAGGGGGCCGGCCACTGGGCCCTCGTCCGGCACGCCCACGTACAGGAGGCCAGCCGACTGCCCAAGGTCTTCGCCAGCGCTCCCGGCGTGACCACCCCCGAGCCGGCCCGCTGGGTCCGTGCGCTGTTCGGCGACTCGATGGTCAACCTCGACGGCCCGGACCACGCCCAGCTCCGCAAGATCGTCCAGCGGGCCTTCACCCCGCGCCTGCTGGCCGCCGCCGAGGCCGACATCCACGCCGTGGCCGCCCGCATCGTGGACGACGTACTGGCCGACCGGCCCGACGAGTTCGTCTCGGCCGTGGCCTCCCGGCTGCCCCTGGAGGTCATCTGCAACATGATGGGCATCCCGGAGCGCTTCCGCGCCGAGATCGCCGACCGGGTCAACCACGCCTCCGAGAACATCGGCGTGGAGCGCGGCCTGGCCGCCCGGCTGCGGATGCCCGGCCGCGGGCTGCGCGCGCTCGCCCGGATGCAGCGGATGGTGGCGGGCATCGGCCGGGAGCGGCGCAGGAACCCCACCGACGACCTGATCTCGGCGCTGGTCTGCGCGAACGTCGACGGCCAGGCCCTCGGGGCCCGGCAACTCGGCGCCTTCTTCTCCCTCTTGATGGTCGCCGGGGTGGAGACCACCCGCAACGCCATCACCCACGGGCTGACCCTGCTGACCGACCACCCCGACCAGCGGGACCTGCTGCTGTCGGACTTCGAGACGTACGCGGACGGCGCGGTGGACGAGATGATCCGGCACTCGACGCCGATCATCCAGTTCCGCCGGACGGTGGTCGCCGAGCACACCCTGGGCGGCCGCGTCTTCCGGCCCGGCGAGAAGGTGGTCCTGTACTACGCGTCCGCCAACCGCGACGAGGCGGTCTTCCCCGACCCCGACGCCTTCGTCATCACCCGCTCGCCCAATCCGCACCTGGGCTTCGGCGGCGGCGGACCGCACTTCTGCCTGGGGGCGCACCTGGCCAGGGTCGAGATGAAGGCGCTCTTCCGCGAGCTGCTCACCCGGCCGGTCGGACTGCGCGCGGTGGGCCTGCCGGACCTGGCGGGCTCGAACTTCGACAACCGGGTCCGCTCGCTGAGGTTCGCCTTCGAGCGGCCCTGAGGCCGGACCCGAGAGCAGTCCCCGCGGGAGGGCCCCGCACGCGGTCCCCGTGGGGGCCCCGCACGCAGTCCCCCGGGGGCGGGGCCGGCCACCGGGCAGGCTGGGAGCCCGGCGGCCGGAGCAGGTGGGGCGGCGGCGGGCGCCGCCCGGCGAGCCGCTACTTCTGCAGGCGCCGCACGGAGAGCACGCAGTGGGCGCTGCCCGTGAGGACCTCCTCGTCGCCCGCGAAGGCCTGCAGGGTCTTCGCGTCGACCGGCCGCCCCGGGACCGCCTCGGGCCAGGCGCGCGTGGCGAAGAGGAAGTACGCCTGCCCGCTCTCGTCGGCCGCGGCGACCCACTCGTCGGGGGCGGTGCACTGCGCGTTCATCCCGGGCAGGGTGAGCGCGATCTGGTTGCCCTCCAGCAGGATCTGCACCGGGAAGCCGGCCGGGTTGCGGGTGCCGTCCATGACGACGTCGCCGATGGGCAGGCCGATCTCCTCCAGCAGCCCGCGGGCCGCCGCCTCGCCCGCCTCCCGGCCGCCCGGGCCGTCGCCCAGGGTGTAGGCGAGGAGGTACGGGATGTCGTGCGCCTCGGAGGGGTCGCCGATCCAGGCGAGCACCGAAAGGGTGCCGAGCTGGGACCGGTCGATTTCGGCTTGAGTAGAAGTCATGCGCCGCACCCTAGTGGTCCCGCGCCCGGGCCTTTCACGGCCTTTCACCCGGGCGGGCTAGACGGCCCAGAATCCCTCTCCGGTATTCGCCCTGATGTTCGCGTCCTGGTATTCGAGCCGCACAATGCGCGCGTTTTCCGGGATTTCGAACACCACCCACCCCTCTGCCCGCTCACCGACCTCCAGGGAATCGAAGACGATCGGTTTGCCGGTCGTCAGCTCACCGGTGGGCACCACCGGGTGGCGCTGCCCCGCGCCGTCGTGCGCCCACATGCGTCCGAGAGCCCCGTACGAGGCACCGCCCACGTTGACGAACGACATCGAGGCGGCCACCCAGCGCTTGCCGGCGGGCGGGGCGAAGTTCTTGTCGGCGCTGACCGCCGGGTCCACGTAGGCGCCGAGGACGACCTCCAGGTGACGGCCGACCTGCGTGCCGTGCACCCGTAGGGCATCACCCACATGGGCGTCCTTCGGGCCCGGCCGTACGGGACCCGCCCCGCCGCCCGGAGCACCGTCGTCGACCGGGACGGCCGGCGCCGCGGCCGGGGCGAGGACCTCCGACTCCGGTACGCCCTGGCAGGCGGAGGCTCCGAACAGCAGCAGCGGCAGGAGGGCGAGGGCGGGGAGGGCGGGCTGGCGCATGCAAGATCCCTTCGGGGACGTATTGCGGCCAGTTTCACGCGCCCGGGCAGGCAATTGCACACACCGACACGAGTGCGGGGAGCGAGTGCGTGCGGCCACCTGCCAGCACAATGCGTTCCGGCGGAATACCGCCGCCCACACCCCCTGGAGGAAGAATGCGCGTCTCCCCCCGCCGAATGGCCCTCGCGGCCTTCTCGGCACTGGCCGCCACCACGTTGTTCTGCGCCCCGGCCGGCGCCACCGTTTTCAATCAAGGTATTTCCGTACATCACGACGCGTACGTCGCGGGCGACGGCACCGTCACCCTTTCCGGGTCCTACCACTGCGAGCAGGCTTCACCCACGGGGGCGATGCAGATCAAGGCGACCGTCGAGCACGAGGGCGGCCGGCTGAGCATCGGCGCGGAGCAGCCCGTCTGCGACGGCACGGAGCGCCGGTGGGTGGCGACGGCCCCGGGCCGCTGGGTGAACGTGCGCCCGGGCCGCGCCGTGGTCACCGCCGAGCTCCAGGAGATCCAGCTGTCGGGCCTGATGCCGAGGTCGGTCGCCACGGTCGCCCAGGACAGGCAGGACGTCGAGGTCCGCAGGCACTGACCCCGTGACCGGCCGTGGCGTCTTCCCGGTAGCCGCCGCTACCGGGACCGGCACTCGGGCGCGACGCCCGTCATCGACATGAAGGCCACCGCCTGGCACCCGGGGTCCGCGTGCGGCCGTCCCGTCGTCCAGTCCACGACCGTCGGTACTCCGGCGGCCAGCAGCAGCACGGCGAGGATGCCGGTCACGGCACCCTTGCTCAGCCTGCGCACAGTGCGTTCCGTTCCATGAGCGGCATCATCGCCCCGGCTCCCGCCGCCCACAACTCGACGTGTCCGGACGGTCACCCCGCGCTCCGGGGGCTGCCGCCGACGTCGAACTCGCACCACACCGCCTTGCCGTCGCCCCGGGACTCCACGCCCCAGTGCGTGGACAGGGCGTCCACCAGCAGCAGCCCGCGCCCCGTGGTGGCCGCCTCGCCCGGACTGCGCCGGCGCGGCCACACGCTGGAGCGGTCCTTGACCCACAGCCGGATCCGCCGTACCGGCTCCGGCAGCACCTCCATGGTCAGCACCGCCCCGCCGTCGGTGTGCAGCAGGGCGTTGACCAGCAGTTCCCCCGCCGCCAGCTCCACGTCGTCGGCGAGTTCCGGCACACCCCAGTCGCGCAGGGCCTGGCGCAGGGCGTAGCGGGCGTCCGAGAGGCCCTCCGGGTCCGCCTGGTGGATGTACTGGTGGATGCGCGGCGCCCGGTGGGTGCCGGGGTCGGGGGCCCTGCGCAGCACCAGCAGGGCCACGTCGTCCCCGGAACCCCAGCGCTCCCACAGCCGGTCCGAGAGGTGGTCGGCGAGCGCCCCGGCGCCCTGGGGGCCGCTGCGCACCGCCTGGGCGAGGGCGTCCATGCCCGCGGTGATGGTCGTACCGGGCTCCTCCACGAGGCCGTCGGTGCACAGCACGAGGGTCTCGCCGGGGACCAGGTCGAGCTGGGTCTCGGGGAACTCCTCCTGCTCGAAGGCGGAGGCCAGGCCCAGCGGCAGGCCGCCGCGCACGTTGGGCCAGCCCGTTCGCCCGTCCGTGTGCCGGATCAGCGGGCCGAGATGGCCGGCGCGGACCGCCCGCACGCCGCCCGTCTCCAGGTCCACCTGCGCGTACATGCAGGTCGCGAACCGCTCGGTGTCCAGCTCGGCGAGGAAGCGCGAGGCCCGTGCCAGCACGGTGGACGGCGGGTGTCCCTCCCCCGCGTACGCCCGCAGCGCGATCCGCAGCTGCCCCATGATGGCCGCGGCGTGCGTGTCGTGGCCCTGTACGTCGCCCACCACGATGCCGACCCGGTTGCGGGGCAGTGCGATCACGTCGTACCAGTCACCGCCGACCTCCCGCCCGCTCCACGCGGCGTGGTAGCGGACCGCGATCTCCCCGCCGGAGATCTCCGGGATCCGGCGCGGCAGCATCGCCGCCTGCAGGCCCGTCGCGAACTCCCGTTCCTGGTCGAACAGGAGCGCCCGCTGCAGCGACTGGGCGACGATGCCCGCCAGGCCCAGGCACAGGTTGCGCTCCTCGGGGCTGAACTCCTCGCGCTGCCGGTAGAAGAGCACCAGCCCGCCGATGGCCTTGGCCTGGGCGATCAGCGGCAGGTAGGCGGCCGCGTCGAAGCGGATGCGGTTCAGGTAGTCCGCGAGGAGCGGGAACTCGCCGCCGAGCTCGGTGAGCGAGGTGACGAAACGTGCCTGCCGGGTCAGCACGGCGTGCGAGAGCGGCAGCGACCCGTCCATCCGGGTGAACCGGCGCTCGCTGAGGATCTCCAGCGACTCCCCGCTCAACGCGATGATCTTCATGGTGCCGCCCTCGACCAGCCCCAGGGCCAGCCCGTCCGCCCCGAGCCGCTCAAGCGCGCCCTTCCCGGTCAGCGCGGCCGTGACGTCGTCGACCGTCACCGCCCGCGACAGGGCCTCGGTCGTGCGCTGCACGATCGTCGTCTGCTGCGCGCGCGCCGCCTCCAGCTTGCGCAGCAGCGTGGCGTGGGCCAGCTCCGCCGCCGCGTCCCGGACGATCCCGGCGATGTGCAGCCCCTGGCCCCCGGCGTCCCGCACCACTCGTCCCGTGGTGTGCGTCCACTGGTCGCGGCCGTCGCGCCGGTGCACCGTGAAGTACGCGCCGAACGTCTCCCCGCCCTCCTCCAGGACGCCGGCGATGGTCTCGCGCAGCCGGGCCGCGTCCTCGGGCCGCACGCGCAGGGCGGCGCCCTCCGCGGTGCCGTCGTACTCCTCGGGCTCCAGGTCGAAGACGGCCATGGCGGCCGCGTCCAGCGCCACCGTCCCCGTGCCCAGGTCCCACTCGAAGCTGCCCATGCCGTTCAGCGCGAGCCGCTCCCCGGCGTCGGTCACGGGGGTCCGCCGGCCCGGCCCGGGTCCGTCGCGCTCCGCCGCTGCCACCGTCCGCACCCCCTAGCGGCCGGGCCAGTAGGGCTGGGAGATCAGCCGCTCCCACTCCTCGTCGGGATGCCCCGGCAGGGTGCGCCCGGCCTCCCGCCAGCGCTGGACGACGGAGAGGTAGATCGTGGCCGGGTCGGTGGCGGCGGCCGTCGCGTACGGACCCGCGTACGAGCCCCCGTACGGTCCCGGGTAGGGGCCGGCCGGAGGTCCCGGGTACGGGCCCGGATGCCCTCCCGGGTACGGGCCCGGATGCCCTCCCGGGTACGGGCCCGGATGCCCTCCCGGGTACGGGCCGGGATGCGCTCCCGGGTACGCGGGCCGGTCGTGCCCGGCGGTCATGGCCGCGGCGGACTGTTCGCCGCGGCTGGCGGGAATGCGTACCCAGCCGCGGCCCTGCGCTCGCTCCGTGCTCATCACGGACCCCTTCTCCCCGCGGATCTCACCGCAGGTGCGTCTTCGGATGCCCCGGAGGCGCCCCCGGGCCCGGCCCGGGGGGAGCAGCCCGGACGAGCCGGGCGACACCGGGGGAGCCCGGCCGCGGACCCCGGGCACCGAGGCGCTTGCGAACTCCTCTCACCAGTCTCCCCGCCGTGAAGCCCGCGCCGTGCACGAATCGCATGGAAGGGCCGAATGAGGGAGCCGCCAGCAGCCCCGCGAAGAACAGTCCGGGCCACGAGGACTCGAAGCCGGGGTCCAGCTCCGGGGCCCGGCTGCCGCCCACGGTCCTCAGCGCGGCGCGCAGCCCCGCGTCGAGCATGCCCAGCCGGGCCAGGTCCGGGGCGAATCCGGTGGCCGCGATGACGTGGGCGACGTCCAGGACCACCGACTCGCCCGCGGGCGAGGTGAGCCCCAGCCGGGTCCGCCCGCCCGCCGCCACCGCCCGGTGCAGGCGGTGCCCGAGCAGCGCCGGCACGCGCCGCTCGAAGCGGTCCCGAAGCCACCAGGCGCCGGCCGGGCCCAGCGCGGTCGCCGCGATCCGCTCCCGGGTGTGCGCGGGCAGCCGGCGCACCGCCCAGGGCAGCTCCGACCACGCCCAGCTGCGCCAGCCCGTGCCGAGGCCGCTGTGCGGCTCGCGCAGGGCCCGCAGCGGGGGCCTGCTCAGGGGCTGCGGGACGGTGTTCCAGTTCAGCCGGGAGCGCCGGGCAACCAGGCACGGCAGGGCACCCTGCTCGGCCAGCAGGGCGGCGGTCTCCAGCGCCGCCTGCCCGGCCCCGAGCACGGCGACCTCGCGCCCGGCGAAGCCGGACAGGTCCCGGTGGCCGCTGCTGTGGGAGTAGTGGGCGGGCGGGAGGCCCGCCAGCGCCTCGGGGTAGTGGACGAAGGGCATCACCCCGGCCGCGACGGCGACCGTACGCGCGAGCAGGGGCGGTCCCTCGGCGGTGCGGACGCGGAAGCCGTCGCCCTGCGGGGTCACCTCCGTGACGGTCACCTCCTCCACCTGCGGCCCGGCGTGCCGGGCGAACCACATCCCGTACGCGCTGAACGTGCCGATGGGCAGCGGAGTGCCGTGTTCCGCGACGGTGCCGAGGGAGGCGCAGTACTCGGCCAGGGTGTGCCGCCCGTCCGGCGCGGACAGGTTGGACGACCAGGGCTCCGACTTCAGGTACATGCCCTCGGGCATGTGGTCGCGCCACGAGGCCATGGGCCGCCCCAGCACCCGTACGCCGAGTCCCGCGCCGGCCGCATGGGCGGCGATCGACAGGCCGTACGGGCCCGCGCCGATCACCACGAGATCGTCGATCCGCGTCACCACCGCTCCTCCAGCACCTTGGTCACCTGCCCGGCCCCGACCGCCGGTCCGGACCCGCTCAACGGGTCACCAGTTCGTCCGGCTCGGCCGGGGCCTCCGGCGGGACGGGGCGCGAGAGCGCCCCGTCGGACATCGCTCCCGGCCGGTCCCGCCCGCGCTGGCGGGGCGCACGGACGACCGCCCGCGCGGTGCGGCGGCCCTGGGCCGGCACGCCGCGCAGCACCCGGACCCCCTTGGCCGCACCGCGCCCCAGGAACGCCGCGAGCATGGCCAGGAACGGCCGGAGGTCGTCCGAAGCGAACCAGGCCGCCTCGACCTGCCCCCGCTCGTCGGTCCGCGCCCGCCCGCCGGCCCGCTCGTCGGTCCGCGCCCGCCCGCCGGCCCGCTCGTCGGCCCGCCCGCGCCCGGCGCCCGGTCCCGGCTTCGGGGGCGCGGGGTCCGCCGCGGGGCGGCGGCGCGGCAGCGAAGCGCCCCGGACCGCCGCCAGCAGTGCGTAGTTCTCCGCGACGAAGACGCGGCCCGCGCCGCCCGCGGGCTGCGGGACCCGTTGGCCCGTCAGATCCAGGTACATCGCCTGGACCACGTCCAGTCCGGACGTGTCCGTGAACAGCCTGAACTGCGCGCCCGGGCGGGGGTTGAAGTCCACCAGCCGGAACACACCGCGCTCGTCCCGGCGGAAGTCCAGGTCCAGGATCCCCTGGTAGCCGAGGCGTTCGGCGAGCCGCAGCGCCGCCTCCTCGACCGCCGGGTCCGGCAGCCAGCGCCCCACCGCCGTCAGCCCCGTGCGCACCGGCCAGGACAGCTCCTTGCGGCCCGAGCCGGCGAGCAGCGGGTGCCCGCCGCGGGCGAAGGCGCCGTGGAAGAACCAGTCGGTGTCCGGCCCGGCCGGCAGGAAGCGCTGGAGCAGCAGCCGGCTCCCCGCCTCCGCGGAGCGCTCGTACAGCCGGCGGGCGTCGGCCGTGGTGTGCACGAGCGTGGTGCTGCGCAGCCCGGCCGCACCGGAGGGCAGCAGCCAGGGCCGGCTCCACTTGGCCACCACCGGCAGGCCCAACCGCCAGGCCGCCTCAGCCGCCTCGGCCCCGCTCGCGGGGACCACGGTCTCCGGGTGCGGGACGTCCCAGCGCGCGCAGAGCCGCGACAGCTCTGCCTTGTCGGCCACCCGGGCGGGCAGGTTGTCGGGCTGGTGGGGGATCCGGAAGCGCTCGCGGAGCACCGGGGCGACCCGGGACACGGCGATGGCGCTCAGGTCGTCCATCGCGATGAGCACCGCCGGACGGCCGATCAGTTCCGACACCCCGGTCAGGCACTCCAGCAGGGCCTCGGGCGTCTGCGGGTCCAGTCCGCCGACGGGCCCGGCATGCACGGCGCGCAGGTACCGCGAACGTCCCATGGGACCTCCCCCTGCCTCGACGACGGCATGGACCTCCACGCCCTTGCGGCCAAGGGATCTGACGGCGCCGAGGGTTCCGTGGTGGAACGGATTGCGGTCGAGTCTGAGCACAACGGCGGGCACATGGTTGGCGAACGCGTGCATGGCAACGGTGTCTTTCACCTAGTCGGACCAAGCGGAGGTGGTGTGCAGCTGCTAATGGCCTACGCGGTAGTCACCGAACAGGCCATTCGTCAGATCTGATGCCTAACGTCTTTGGCAAGCCCTCCGATTCAGGAAAGCCCGGGAGACGCCATGCCCACACCACGCCGCCGACTGGCGAGCACCTGCATCGGTACGGTCACGGCCGGACTGCTCGCCACCGGGGCCGCCCTCGCGGCGCCGGACGAGAACCGGACCGCGGATTCCGGCACCGCCATGGGCGCCTATCTCGACTTCGGCCCCGACGGGGTGGCCCGCATCCCGCAGCTCTCGCGCTGGCTCGGCGGCCGGGAGATCCGGGTCGGCCACACCTATCTCCCCGGCGACCAGTGGGCGGGCATCGAGGGCCGGGTCTCCTTCCTGGAGGACTGGGCACGGTGGCGGCTGGCGGACGACGACCGGATGTTCGTCCTCAACGTGCCCATGCAGGCGCGCAACGAGGAGCGGGTGTCCGACCAGCAGGTGGCCCGGCTGATCCGGGCGGGCGCGCAGGGCCAGTACGACGAGCACTTCCGCAGGCTCGCCGAGCGGCTGGTGTCGCTGGGCGTGCCGGACACCGTGATCGTGCTCGGCTGGGAGATGAACGGCATCACCTACACCCACCGCTGCCGCCCCGACCCGGAGAACTGGAAGGCGTACTGGCGGCGCGTCGTCACCGCGATGCGCTCCGTGCCCGGCCAGAAGTTCAAGTTCGACTTCGCCCCGAACCGGGGTACGGACGCGATCGGCTGGACGAAGTGCTACCCGGGTGACGACTACGTCGACATCATCGGGATGGATTCCTACGACCAGGGGCCCGGGGAGGACTTCGACGACCAGATCTCCCAGCCGTACGGGCTGCAGCAGCACGTCGACTTCGCGCGGGCACACGGCAAAGCGATCTCGTACCCGGAGTGGGGGCTGTTCCGGCGCGGCGACAACGCGGAGTACGTGCGGCGCATGCTGCAGTGGATCGCGCAGCACAAGCCGCTCTACCACACCATCACCGACTACTGCCCGCACGGCGTGTGGCAGTGCAAGCAGAACCCGGAGTCCACGAAGGTGTTCCGGGACGCGCTGACGCCCGAGGTGCCCGGCCCGGTGGTCCCGACGCCCGTCGTGCCCACGCCCGTGGTGCCGACCCCCGTGGTGCCGACTCCCGTCGCGCCCACGCCGGCGGTGCCCACGCCGCAGGTCCCGACCCCGGAAGTCCCGACGCCCCAGGTCCCGACCCCGCAGGTGCCCACCCCGGAAGTCCCGACCCCGCAGGTCCCGACTCCGCAGGTTCCGACACCCCAGGTACCGACCCCGCAGGTCACCGAGCCCTCGCCGGTGGCGCCGAGCCCGGTCGCGCCGAGCCCCGAGGCGCCGGCTCCGGTGACCCCGAGCCCGCTCGTGCCGACCCCTGCCGGCCCGAGCCCCGAGGTCCCGGCACCCGCCGGCCCGAGCACCGGCACGCCGGAGCCGAGCCCCGAGGTCCCCGAGGTCCCCGAGCCCGTCACCCCCAGTCCCAGCCCCAGCCCCGAAGTACCGAAGCCCTCGCCCGTGACGCCCTCGCCCGTGGCAACGGCGCCCGTCACGCCGGGCCCGGTCGTGCCGAAGCCCTCGCCCACTGCGACCGCGCCCCTGCCGCAGCCGCAGCAGCCGCCCCTCAACAGCAGGCAGTGGTGCGTGCCGATCAACTTCGGCGAGTGGCTGTCCAAGCTCGTCGGCAAGCAGTCGGTCTGCTTCAAGGTCGACCTGGGCGGCGGCTCCGGCTTCTGGCCCTTCTAGACGGGTCATCGCACCCGCAGTTCGTTGAGCCGCGTCCGCCAGTCCCTGGCGGCCGGCAGCGCCTCGCGCAGCGCGTCCACCGCCCGCTCGCGCCCCGTCACCTGCGACTCGTGCAGCCGCAGCAGGGGCGCGAGCGCGCTCGTGGCCATCAGGAAACGCTGGTTGACGACCGCCGTGGGCCGCCAGTGGTTCTTGTACGGCTCGTTGCCCCGCAGGAAGCTCACCACCGGCCGGCCATCCGCCAGCGCCCGCCGGGCCTCGTGGCGCAGCAGCAGCGTCGCCACGTCCACCTTGCGCGCCCGCAGGTCCGGGTCCGCCCCGTAGAGGTAGCCGCCGCTGAGTCCCGCGGACAGCAGCGTGACGTTGGCCGCCACCACCTTCCCGTCCAGCCGGAACTCCGTCAGCCGGCCCTCCCCCGCCCGCACCATCCTCCGGGTGGCCCGGGTGAGGTGCTCGGCGAAGCGGGGGCGCAGGTGCTCCGGGGTCACGCCGCGGCCGCGCCACTGCTTCTCGTGCAGCCGCAGCAGGTTGCGTACCGCGCGCGGCACTTCCTGCTCGGTGGCCTCGTGCTCCTCGATCCCGGCCGCGTCGGTCTTGCGCAGCTTCGCCCGCACGCGCTGGGCGCCGGAGGCCGGCATCCGCTTGACCAGTTCGTCGAACGGCAGGGTCGGCAGCTCCATGCACGTGGAGTCGGCCAGCCTGCTGCCGATCCCGGGCCACTGCCGGTACAGCTCCTCGGCGGCGGCCCCGGGGCGGACCTCCCGCAGGTCGACCACCGCGCCGCGGGCCGCGCGGTGCAGCCCGTGGGCCAGCGCCGGGACGACCTGGGCGGCGTGCTCGGCGGCGACGAGCACGTCGAAGTAGTCGGTGATCGGGCCGCCGATGGGCACCAGCAGCGGAATCGGCCGGTGCACGAGCATCAGGGCGGCCGCGCCGACCAGTTCGCCGCCGCGCCGGACGAGGACGATCCGCAGCCGGCCGTCCTTGCCGTACGACAGCCACCAGGAGTGCAGCCAGGCGTGGCTCTGGAAGGGGGTGGCGGTGGGACAGGCGCGGACGAGCCGGTTCCACGGCTCCTCCAGCGCGGCGAACTGCCGGGGGTCTCGGCACAGTGTCACCGACAGGGCCCCGGCGGAGCCCTGATTCATCGCACGGACTCCTTCTCCTTGGCCGAGGCCGGCTCACCCTGGGCGGGGAGGGTGGCGTACTCCTCGGCGACGTGCTCGGCGACGTGCTCCGTGAGCGGCTCGGCCGACCGTCCTGCCGCGGGCGCGGCCACGCCGTCCTCGGGGCGCCGGGCGCGGCCGGGCCGGGCGAGCAGCCACAGGCCGCCCAGCAGCCCGCCGGCGCACAGTCCCACGGCGCCGCTGATGGCGGCGGACGGGGAGGCGGGGTCGGTGGGAGCCACGGCCTGGTTGAAGAGGAGGAGCTGGACACCGGTGTTCTTGGCGGCCTGGTTGCTGCTCAGTGACAAGGCGTCGGCCACGGCGTTGGCGATGTCGGCGGCCTCGGCGGGGCTCTTGGAGGTGCCGGTGATGGCGATCATCGGGGACTCGGGCGAGGTCTCGGCCCGTACCTGGGTCCGCAGCTCCCGCGCGGTGATGCCGGCGCGCGGCTGGGCGTAGGCGAGGGTGGAACTGCTGGTGGCGATGCGGGCGTAGGCCTGCGCGAAGCCGAGGGCGGTGGCGGGCTCGGTGGTGTCGTCGGGAACGGCGACGACATAGCTGGTCGCGGCGTACTCGGGGGCCTTGAGCACCCCGTACGCGCCGCCGGCGGCCAGCCCCAGCACGGCGCAGGCGGGCAGCGGCCACCACACCGGGGGGCGGCCGAGCCGCCGCCCGGGCCTCTTCCCGGAGCGGTGGTCGGCCCTGCGCTCCTGCTTCCTGCCCGGGTTCTCCGGCTTGTCCTTCTTCTTGGCGGCGGTGTCGGCCATGGTCGTGCTCGCTTCCTGGAGGGAGGTGGGTTCCTGCGGGTCCCGGCCGGGACCCCTTCGGGGATGGGGATCAGCCACGGGCGCCCGGCGTCCGCCGGGGAGAGCCGGGCCCGGGCACCGTCAGCCCCGCCGCCGGCCGCGCCGCGGGGTCCGGGGCGGCGGCTCCGGCCGGGTCCGGGGGTGCAGTTCCCGCCGGGTCCGGGGCGGGATCCGCGACGGGGCCCGGCACCCGCGGCTGCGGCGCGGCCGAGAGGGCGAGGTCGTACACGTCCAGCAGCCGGTGCGCGCTGCGGGCGATGTCGTAGCGGCGCACGACCGACGGCGGGGGCAGCCGGCGTGCGCCCGCCTCCATGTGGCCGCGCAGCGCCGCGACGAGTTCCTCCGTGCCCGTGCCGATGCGGCGTGCCCCGGGGGCCTCGGTGGCGGGCAGGTCGTCGATGGCCGGGCAGGTCACGTGCAGGACCGGCAGGCCGGCGGCCAGGGCCTCGACGACCGCGAGCCCGAAGGCCTCCTCCCGCGACGGCGAGACGAAGACGTCCATGGCGGCCAGCAGCGCCGGGATGCCGGGGGTGCGGCCGTCCGGGCTGTCGCCCAGCGGGTCCCGCTCCCCCAGCAGGTGGATGCGGCTCTGCGCGCCGAGTTCGGCGGCCAGCCGGCGCAGCCCCGCCCGCTCCGGGCCGTCCCCGGCCAGCAGCAGGTGCGCGCCCGGCAGCGCGGCCACGGCCCGCACGAGCACGTCGAACCGCTTGCCCGGGACCAGCCGGCCGACCCCGCCGACCACGAAGGCCCGCTCGGGCAGCCCGGTACGGGCCCGGGTGGCCCGGCGGACGCCCTCGTCGAAACGGAAGCGGACGGCCTCGATCCCGTTGGGTACGACGTGGACCCGCGCGGCCGGCACCCCCCACCCCTCCAGCCTGGCGGCGACGGTGTCCGACACGGCCACGGTCGCCGCGCCCAGGCGCTCGCTGGCCAGGTACAGCGCGCGCACCCCGCCCGAAAGCGGCCGGCCCTCGATCTCGCCCTCGCCGAGGGAGTGCTCGGTGGCGACGGTGGCCCCGGCGCCCGCGATCCGGGCCGCGAGGCGCCCGTACACGCAGGCCCGGTACAGGTGCGTGTGGACGAGGTCGTACCGGCCGCGCCGGATGAACTTCACGAGCCGGGGCAGCGCCCCCAGATCCCGGTTGCCGCGCATCCCCAGGTGCACGACCCGTACGCCGTCGGCGCGCAGCCCCTCGGCCACCGGCCCGGGATTCGTCAGCGTCAGCACGTCGCACTGCATCGGCATGTGCCGCAGCAGCAGCCGCAGTTGCTGCTCGGCACCGCCGACGCCGAGGCCGGTGATGACGTGCAGGGCCCTGACCGCCTCGATCGGCTTCACCGGTGCACCGCCCGCCGCAGCTCCCCGACCCGGTGGCGCACCTGCTTGATGCGCAGCCGGGTGCCGCCGTCGGCCTGGCTGACGTGGGTGCGGGGCAGGGCGTACGGGCCGGCGAGCCGCCCGGGGTCGATGGCGCAGGCGTAGCCGTAGCCGGCCGCGCGCGTCGCGTCGACGACCCGGGCGTCGAGGTGCCCGTACGGGTAGCAGAAACCCTCGGGCAGGGTTCCGGTCAGCTCGCGCAACAGGTCGCGGCTGCCGCGCAGTTCCTGCTGGAGCACATCGTCGGGGGTGGCGGTGAGGTCCTGGTGGAGCAGCCCGTGCGAGCCGATCTCCTGCCCGGCGGCGGCGACTTCGCGGATCCCCTCGGCCGTGAGGAGGGACTTGCGCGGCCCCAGCGGGTCCCACACGTTGTCCACGCCGAGCCGTCCGGGCAGCACGAAGAGGGTGGCGGTGCAGTCGTGGCGCCGGAGCAGCGGCAGCGCGTGGGTCAGGAAGTCGGTGTAGCCGTCGTCGAAGGTCAGTCCGACGAGCCCGGCGCCGCGGCCGGCCGCCCGGGCCCGCAGCAGTTCGCCGACCGACACCCCGCGCAGGCCCCGGGAGCGCAGCCACAGCAGCTGCGCCTCCAGGACGAGGGGGGTGACGGTGATGCCGTACGGGTCCTCGGCGGGGTCGGTGAACTCGGCGACCGAGTGGTACATCAGGACCCACGGCGATGCGGTCCGGCGGGCGGGGACCACCGCGGCGGGGGGTGCCGTGTCGGTGTCAGCGGGCATTGCGGAACCTCTGCGTGAACTGGGAGATCTGACCGGGCAGGGCGGTGACTTCGAGGGCGCGTATGGCCGTGCCTGTGGCGCCGAACATGGCCGGGACGAGCAGGCAGCCGAGTCCGGCGCTGAGCAGCGGATCGGGGATCATCGGCCCGGCGATCCAGCCGGTGGCGCAGGCGGCGACGGCGGCCACCGCGAGCCGTCCGATGCTGGCGGCGACCCGGCGGACGTGGATGGCGATGATCCGCGGGCCGAGGCCGGTGAGCAGCAGGGCGGCGGCGGTGGAGATGCCGGCGGCATTGGCGGCGGCGATCCCGTAGATGCCCCACCAGCGGACGGCGAACGCTCCGGCCACGACGTTGACGAGCAGTCCGGCACCCATCGCGAGCGCCGGGAACCAGGTGGGCCGGGCGGTCGAGAAGAAGGGCCGGGACAGTGCCCCGACGAGGCAGTGGCCGAGCAGTCCGAGTCCGTAGACCCGCATGACGGAGGCGGTGGCGAGGGTGTCCTCGTGGGTGAAGGCGCCCCGTTCGAAGAGGACCTGGATGATCTGCGGGGCGTAGCCGATGACGAGCGCGGTGCCCATCAGGACGGCGAGGGAGGCCAGTGCCAGGTCCCGCTCCACGCGGCGGCGGGCCTTCTCGCGTTCGCCGCCGGCCATGGCCTGGGCGACGACGGGGAAGGTGACGGTGCAGATCATCAGCGACAGCACCATCGGCATCTGCGCGACCTTCTGCGCGTAGTTGAGGTGGGAGATCGCCCCGGACGGCAGCGAAGCGGCCAGGAACCGCTCGACGAGCACCTGCGACTGGCGGAAGACGGCGAAGAGGATGACGGGGGCGATGACCCCGAGCGCGATGAGGGTGGGGCGGTCGCGGTCGCGCTGGCTGCGCGGGGCGGCGACCCGTTTGGCCCGGGGCGGTCCGAAGCCCACGTTCCGGACGAAGGCGGGGAGTTGGACGAGCGCCATCAGCAGCCCGCCGACGGCGACGCCCGCGGCGGCGGCCCGCACGCCCCACAGGGAGTGGAGGGCGACCATCGTGCCGATGATGCCGATGTTGTACGAGACGTAGATCGCGGCGGGCGGCAGGAAGGAGCGGTGCGCGCGCAGCGCGGCGCTGAAGTAGCCGGCGATGCCGAAGGAGAGCACGGTCAGCGCGGTCAGCCGGGTGCACTCGACGGCCAGCGAGGGGTCGGGCAGGCCGGGCGCGAGCACGGCGACGACGGCCGGGGCGGCGACGACGAGGACGGCGGCGACGACGGCCAGGAAGACGACGAGCCGCGGCAGGGTCGCCCCGACCAGCATCCGTACGGGGTCCTGCGCGCGGGCCTCCCTGCGGGTCAGCCCGGCCCGGTCGGCGGCCCGCCGGGCCAGTGCGTGGCTGAAGGCGGGGACCATCAGCAGCGCCATGGCGTCCTCGATCAGCAGCGTCGAGGCCATCTCCGGGACGGTCCAGGCGATGAGGAAGGCGTCGCTGGCGTGTCCGGCGCCGAAGAGGTGGGCGATGGTCTGGTCGCGCACCAGTCCGAACAGGGAACCGGCGGCGGTGAGCCCGGCGGTCACGGCGGCGGCCTTGGCCAGGAACCGTCCGAGCGGGGCGCCGGCGGCGGGCTCTGCGGACACCTCGGCCCCATGCCCGCGGCGGCCGCGCCCGAACCGGCGGCCGCCGACGGCGTCGGGTCCGGCGGACCCGTCCTCGCGGCGGACGTCACCGGGCCCGGCGGCCGGTGCCCGGGCTCCGGGCGCGTCGGCGGACGCGCTCGTGGTGCGGGCCGCCACCCGTACGCCGAGCCCCACCGGGGCCCCGCCGGGATACCCGGCGGAGCCGAAGCGGCCCGGTGCGCCGGGCGCGGTCGGCGGGACACGTGTGTGGCCCGCGCCGGCCGGAGGGCCGGCGGCGGGCCGCCAGGGCGTGGTGTCCGTCACCGGCCGCTCGAACTCTCGGGGACCGCGTGCCCCGGGGAGGGGAGCGCCCACCAGGCCGCGAGGCCGACGATCACGCCGGTCAGGACGGTGGACGGGCCGCCGATGTCGGCGTAGAGGAAGTCGGTCAGCTGCCACACGAACAGCCCCGTCGCGATCAGCCCGCAGTCCCGCATCCGCGCTCCCGCGCCGGAGGCGAGCCGGCGCAGCCCCGCGACCAGCAGGGCCGCCCAGCCGCCCACCAGCGCGACCAGCCCGATCAGTCCCTGCTCGCTCAGGATCAGCAGGTACATGTTGTGCGGGGAGAGCAGCGGCTGGCGGATGTACGCCTGTCCCGCGCCGGCGGTGTCGCTGCCGGAGGAGAGCCCGAGCGAGGCGTGGCCGTCGCGGTGGGCGGGGAAGCCCTTGAGGCCCACGCCCGCGGCCGGCCGGTCGCGCCACATCGACTCGGCGGCGGCCCACATGGTGTAGCGGTCGGTGACCGACTGGTCGGGGGCGCTGGAGACCTGGGTGATGGAGGTCAGCCGCTCGGCGACCATCTCGGAGCCGACGCCGAGCCCGCCCACCAGGACCACCCCGGCCGCGGCCAGCGCGGCCAGCACCGTGAGCGCCCGCCGGATGCCGGCCAGTGCCATCACCAGCAGGCCCGCGCCGAGGGTGGCGATCCAGGCGCCGCGGCTGAAGGAGAGCACCAGCGGCAGGACCAGCACCAGGGCGCAGCCGGCGGCGATCCGCCGCACGCGCGGCGCGAGTCCGGGGGCGAGCGCGGCCGCGGTCGCGACGATCAGCCCGTAGGCGACGACCGTGGCCATGCCCATCACGTCGCCGGGGCCGAAGGTGCCGACGGCCCGGACGTCCTCGCCCTGGTAGGAGGCGCCGGTGTGGGTCGCGTACTGCACGACCCCCACCGCGCCCTGCACCAGCGCCAGGACCACGAAGCAGCCGGCCGCGAGCCGGAACTCCCGGGCGTCGCGCACCAGCAGCACCACGGCCGCCGGGACCAGTACGAAGACCTGGAGGTAGCGGACGAAGCCCGGCAGGGCGGCGTACGGGTCCCCCGCGGTGACCGTGGCGACCGCGAGGCCGACGGCCGGGGCGCCGAGGACGAGGACGCCCAGCGGGGTCAGCGCCCGCACCCGGCCGCGCAGCGCCTGCACGGCGCAGACGAGGACCAGCAGCAGCGAGGCGGCGTCGGCCGGGCCGACCTTGCCGGAGGCGGTCGCGTCCCCGGCGGGGAGCGGGGCGAGCAGGAACAGCACGGTCGCGGCGAGCGGCAGCAGCGGCCAGTGCCGGCGCAGCAGGCCCGCCGCGTCCGGCCGGGCCCAGTGCCCGGGGGCGGCGAGGCTCATCAGCTGCCCCCCAGCCGGAAGCGGAAGAAGGAGGCCGCGGTGCGGGCGAGGATCCACAGGTCCTGCCACAGCGACCAGGTGTCGATGTAGTGGTTGTCGAAGCGGGCCCGGTCCTCGATGGAGGTGTCCCCGCGCAGGCCGTTGATCTGGGCGAGGCCGGTGATGCCGACGGGCATCCGGTGGCGGGCCTCGTAGCCGGGGTGCACGGTGGAGAACTTCGCTACGAAGAAGGGCCGTTCGGGGCGGGGCCCGACCAGGCTCATGTCGCCCCGTACGACGTTCCACAGCTGGGGCAGTTCGTCGAGGGAGGACTTGCGCAGGAAGGAGCCGACCCCGCTCATCCGGCAGTCCCCGGCGACGGTCCAGCGGGTGGCGGACTCGTGCGCGTCGGCGCGCAGCGTGCGGAACTTCAGCAGGGTGAAGGGGCGCCCGTAGAGGCCGACCCGCTCCTGACGGAAGATCACCCCGGGTCCGTCCCACAGGCGTACGGCCGCCGCGCAGAGCAGCATCACGGGCGCGGCGCCCAGCAGCGCGACCAGGGCGAGCCCGGAGTCGATGATCCGCTTGGCCCACCGCTCCAGCAGCCGGGCGGGGCGCGGCAGCAGCGGCTGCACGGCGTATCCCCACAGCTGGTCGGCGGGGTGGGACAGGCGCATGCCGGTGACCTTGGCGGTGCCGGCCGGGTCCGCGAGCCACAGCCGGCAGCCGTGGTCGTGGAAGAGCCGGACCAGGGCGGCGGTGCGTTCGTCGGCCTCGGGCGGACGGGTGAACACCGCGTGCCGGACGGAGTTCTGGATGACCGCGCGCCGGATGTCCTCGTGGGTGGACAGGAGCGGGAGGGTCACGCCGTACCCGTCGGCGGGGTCCGCGGTGCCGGCGAGCCCGACCGGGCGCAGGCCGAACTCGGGGCGGCCGTGCAGGGCGGCGGCCACCGCGCTCGCCCCGGTGCCGGGTCCGACCACGAGGGCGGAGGCGGGCCGGCGTACGGCGGCGCGGCGGTGCAGCTGGTTGGCGACGCCGCGGCCCGCGCAGACCAGTACGGCCTGCAGGCACACGGCGGTGAGCAGCGCGCTCCATCCCATGGCGCGCGCGGGGTCGAAGGCCGCCGTGACGGCGGCGGCCGCGCACCACAGGACGGCGGAGCGCGCCACCAGCGCGGGCAGTTCGAGGAGGGCGGAGGGGGCCAGGCGCGGCCGGTAGAGCCCCGCCTGCGCGTGCAGGGCGACGAGCAGGGCGGGCAGCGCGGCGGCGGCCGGCGCGGCCTCCAGGACGGGCAGTGCCGGCCCCGGCAGGGCGGCCGCGGTGAGTACGGTGGCCAGCGCGTCGGCGCAGAGCAGGGGGAGCACCCGGCTGCGGCTGCGAACGCGCTGCGGGCGTACGGCGGAGCGGGCCCGTTCGACCCGGGGCCCGCGCGGCGGGTGGATGGCGGTCGCGGATCGGCGGGCCGCCGCGTGGGGCGCGGGCGCGAAGGCGCTGCCGCCGGGCCCTGTGGCGGCCTGCCCGGTGCGCCGGGCGGGTGCGCTGTCCATCGTCATCGGCTGATGCGCTCCTGGTTCAAGGGCCGGGGCCTGCCCAGCAGTTCGTGGTACAGGCCGCTGACCGCGTCCGTGGTCCGCCGCACGTCGAAGTCGGTCCGGGCGTGCTGCCGGGCCTGCTCCCCGAGTTCGGCGAGGAGCCGCGGCTCGGAGAGCAGCCGTCCCAGGGCCTTGGCCAGTGCCGTCGGGTCCTCCGGCGGCACCAGGCACAGGCGTCCCTGGCCGGGCGGCAGGCTCTCCCGGGCACCGCTCACGTCGGAGACCAGGACCGGCCGGCCACAGGCCATGGCTTCGAGCGGGGCGAGCGCCATGCCTTCCCACCGCGACGGCAGTACAACGAGATCGGCGGCCCGAAGCCACGGTCGGATGTCGGCGGCGGCGCCCGCGAAGTGCACGGTGGCGCCGGACGGCGCCGCGGTGCGCCGCAGCCGTTCGGCGTCGGGGCCGTCGCCGACGAGGACGAGGCGGGCCGTGGGAACGGTCGCGAGTACCTCGGGCCAGGCCTCCAGCAGGATGTCCTGGCCCTTCTGGGCGCAGATCCGGCCGACGCAGACGGCGAGCGGTCCGTCGGTGGGGAAGGAGGGGGGCAGCGGGAGGGCGGCGCGGGACTCGGCCCGGTCCTGGCCGGGGTCCGGTGCGCCGGGACGGAAGTGCTCCAGGTCCACGCCGTTGCGGATCACCGTCCAGCGGGCGGTGATGCCCTCGCTCTCGCCCGCGCGGCGCTCCGCCTCGCTGACGCAGAGCACCCGGTCGGCCCAGCGGGCGCCGTACCTCTCCCAGCGCAGGGCGAGCGCGGCGGTGGCTCCGCCGACGGCGTCGAAGGACCAGGCGTGGGGCTGGAAGACGGTGGGCAGCGCCCCGCGTGCGGCGAGCCGTCCGGCCAGTCCGGCCTTGGCGCTGTGGGCGTGCAGCAGGTCGGGCCGTACGCGGCGCAGCAGGCCGCGGGCGCCGGCCAGTTCGGCGGGGAGCCCCGGGCCGGGTGCCCGGCCGGCCCGCCAGGTGAACACCTCGGCCCCGGCGGACCGGGCCGCGTCGCCGAGCGTGCCGCCGGGCGGGCAGCCGACGACGGCGCGGAGGCCCTGCGCGCTCTGGGCGCGGACGAGGTCGGTGACGACCCTGGCCACACCGCCGTCGACGGGTTGTACGAGGTGGAGGACGGTCGTGGGCTGTGCCGCCCGGGAATGCGTGGGCACGTGGAGTGGTCTCCTGCGTTCAGCGGCGCGCGTCTGTCTGAACGAAGAGCACACCGAGGAAATGACCCTGACTTTCACCCGTGAACCTGAAGTTCAGGCTGCGGGCACCACCGGACAGGGCGGGACTCAGGTCGAACACGTCCGCGTCATATCCGAGATTATTCATATGATCTGGCTGTCGCACGAAAGATTCGCCACCGAATTCCGTGATCGTGGAATTCATGACGTCATTGAAGGGGTTTTCGTCGTCGCTGAGGCTCACCCGGCGACCACTGTCGGCCGTCACGGTGAGTGAGTCCCCGAGGGTGCCCCGGTCCCCGTCGTACGCGACCACTCCGGCCCGGCCCGCCGAGCCCGCCGGCGCGTCCAGGCCCTCGATCCCGACCGTCCCGTCGCCGGCCCGGGCGGCGAGCGACTCGAAGCCGTCCCACAGCGAGAGCCGCCGCAGCGGCTCCTGCGGGTGCTCGTAGGCCACGACGAGCGTCCAGCCGCCCCAGGCGCCGACCTCGGAGTGGCCCATGGCGATGTTCAGCTGGGAGACCGTCCACATTCCGGCGCCGCCCCTGCGCACCAGCGGGGTCACGTCCGCGGAGGCCTGGTAGGCGTCGCTGCCCGCGTCGGTGCGGTGGCCCATCACCGTGTCGGCGAGGACCTCCTTGTACGCCCCGCCCGGCTCGGCGACCAGCACCCGGCCGTTGTCCTGCGGCGGCTTCTGCTCGCCCACCCGCAGGTTCCCGCCCCAGTAGAGCCGGGCGTACGAGACCTTCGCGCCCTCGGGGACCTTGAGCTCGGCGCGGGTGGAGTTGTAGGTGTCCGGGTCCTTGTCGACCTCGCTGTAGAACATCTCGAACTCGCTGTTGACCCCTGCCGCGCCCCGCTTGACCTCGGCGCACGGCTCCGCCTGCGGGGACCGCTCCTTGCGGCAGCTGATCCCCGAATTGGAGGCGCGGACCAGCCCGCCGTGCTGCACGGCCTGGTAACGCTGGGTGAACGGAACCCGGGGCAGCTCCTTGGGCGCGGGCACCGCTGCGGCCGCCGCCGGAGCGTTCACGGAAAGTGCGAGGCAGGACAGCAGGCCGAGCGCGCCGAGGATTCTGCCGGAGGAACCCATGACCCTGTCTCCATTTTCGATCAAGGGGACAAAACAGGAGTGAACTTTGTCAGAAATCGGGCTGGAAATCACGTCGGACTCGCTCGTACGGCCTTTTGGGCGATACCACGCACCCTCACCACCTGCGGGTCGTTATGAGGGCACCATTGTTCGAACGGAAAGGAAATACGCAGGCGAGCGGCAACCCGGGCCGGATCCCGGTCCACGCACCCGTGAACGCCTGCGACCCGACCGCGAACCTGGCCGGCGCACCGAACCCCGCGTTCGGCAGCGCCCACGTGAACGCCTGAACGTCAATCGCGCCACGCGAAACGGCTGCATCCGAGTGAAGCCACGCAACCCGAGCCGGGTCGCGGCCGTTGATCCGGGTGCTCCACTACCGGGCAATCCTGCAAAAAAGGGACGACAATGATCAAGAAGATGATGGCCTCGGCCGCGGTTGCCGCCTCGGTCGTGGGTATGGGTGCCGCGATGGCCCCGCAGGCGATGGCGGTCGGCAACGACAACGGCATCAACACCGTCAACGGCAACAACTCCGCGCAGATCTACGGCAACCAGGCCACCTACGGCAACATGAGCCCGCAGATGGCGCTCATCCAGGGCTCCTTCAACAAGCCCTGCATCGCGCTCCCCGCGAAGGCCAACGTCCAGTCCGTGCTGGCCCTGGTCAACGTCGGCGTCCAGGACATCCCGGTCCTGTCCAGCCCGCAGAACCAGCAGTGCACCGAGAACTCCACCCAGGCCAAGGGCGACGAGGCTCTCTCGCACATCCTCAGCAACATCCCGGTCCTCTCCGGCAACGCCTCCGCCGGCAGCTGACCGCACCCCGCGCCCGCGAGGCCGTCGCACCTTCGGGTCGCGGCGGCCTCGCCGCATGTCGGGCGGATCCGCACCCCGGAATTGACGGTGAAAATCACCGTCCGACCGGCCGCTCGAATTCCCTCGGGTCATCGGGGTGAATTTGCGGACGCTCGCCGAAAGGGCGCGGTTTCTTTTCCCTCGTCCGCTCGTTGTTAATTCTGCAGCGGATACGCCTCTGCGGGAAGGATCGAAAAGAAAATGACGTACAAGAAGGCAGTGGTGCTGGCCGCCGGCGCTCTGATGGCCGCCGGTGCCGCCTCCCCCGCCATGGCCGACTCGGTGGCCGGCGGTACGGCCGCGGGCTCGCCGGGCGTCGCCTCCGGCAATGTCGCCCAGATCCCGGTCAACATCCCGGTCAACGTCTGCGGCAACAGCGTCAACATCGTCGGGCTGCTCAACCCCGCGTTCGGCAACACCTGCGTCAACGCCTGACGCAGCGTGCGCCCGCAAGGGCAGACCTCCTCGCAGGTGGCCCCGGAGTGCACGGCGGTGCACTCCGGGGCCACCTTCGATTCACCACCGGCGCCTGCCGGTAGACAGGGAAGGACCCATGCGACAGGTACTGAGCCGACAGGTACTGGGCAAGGGCATGCTCACGGCGGCTGCCGCGTCGAGCCTGTTGTCGATCGCGACCGGGGCGGCCTACGCGCACACCGGTGCGACGGCCGAGGCCTCGCATTCGCCGGGGGTGCTGGCCGGCAACAGCGTCTCGGTACCCATCACGTTCTCCCCGAACGTGTGCGGCAACAGCGTGGACGGCGGTGCGGCCCTCAACCCCGCGATGGGGAACACCTGCGTCACCGGCGGTGGATCGCACGCCGGCGCGGGCCACGACTACGACCGCTACCTGAGCCCCGAGCAGGCGGAGGCCTTCGAGCGCTACCTCGACGAGCGCGCCGGCCGCCACGCGGTCCCGGAGCAGCGCCACGAGCAGCGCCACGAGTCGCGCCCGTACGAGGTACCGCGCCAGCAGGTGGCGCGGCCGGACCAGGCACGACCGGAGCAGGCGCGGCCGGAGGCCCCCCGCAAGGAGGGACCGCGCCACGCCAAGCCGCGCCAGGAGGAGCCGCGCCACGAGGGCGGCTACGGCGGCCCCGGCGGGCAGCAGGACCACGAGGAGGAGTGCGACGACCACCCCGCACCGCCCCCGCCGGCGCACCACGCACCGCCTGCCCCGCCCGCCCCCGAGCACCCGCACCCGATGCCGCAGCCGGTGGAGGACCACCCGGCCCCGCTGCCCGTCCCGGAGCCTGTCCAGGAGGTTCCGGCGCCGCCCGCGGAGCAGCCCGTACCGCTCCCGGCCCCGGCACCCGCCCCGCAGCACCCGGCCGCAGAGGCCCCGAAGCCGCTGCCCGCCCCGCAGCCGCCGGCCGAGGAGGCGCCGCACACGCTGCCCGCCCCGGCGCCCGGCCCGGCCCCGGTGGCCGAGGAGGAGGCGCCGCACGGGCCGCCGCACGGCAGCCACCCCGTGGTGCGCCCGGCTCCGGTACCCGCGCCCGCCCCCGAGGCCGCGCCGCCCGCGGACCAGCCGCCGGCCGCTCCCTCCGCCGACAGCTCCGTCCACGTACCGCCGGCCCCCGCACCGGCGCCGGCGCCCGCCCCCGGGGCCGCGCCCGCTCCGCTCCCCGCCCCGGCTCCGGCCCCCGCCGCGGCGACCGCGCCCCGGCTGGCCGAGACCGGCGCGGGACAGCCCGCGGCCGCGGCGGCCCTCGCCTCGGCGCTGATCCTGGGCGGCGCCATTCTGTACCGGCGCTCGCGCGTCGCCTGACCGGCAATACCGGTAATCGGAAGAAACACCGGCCGGAGAATCCCCCGCGGGATTCTCCGGCCGCTGTCATGTACCCGTGTGTTCGCGTTTCCAGGGCGCCCGGGAATCGTTGTGCATGACGAAAGCGGCGCGCCGGTCGCCGCTCACGCCTCTGTCCACGAAAGAAGAGGATTTCGATAATGAAGCTCACGAAGGTCGCCGCTGTCGTCGTCGGCTCCGTCGCCGCCCTCGGCGCCTCCGGTACCGCGTTCGCCGCCGAGCCGGCGGGCGCGATGCCCCCCATGAGCCTGACCGGCGGGGTGACCCAGACGCTGGACGCCGTCGCCCCCGTCACCGAGAACCTTCCGCAGACGGTGGGCAACGGCCTGGCCGAGCAGGGGGACACCGTCAACAAGGTCGTGGGCACCGCCCAGAAGGTCAACAAGGTCCGCAACGACGTCCCCGGCACCGTCCTCGGCCTCGCGAACGGCGCCACCCAGGCCTCGCCGATGCTGGGCGGCGTACAGCTCAACGGCGGCAAGGGCTGAGCCACTCCGGGCGGCTGGATACGGCGGGGGCCGCCGTCACGCGCTCGCCGACACGGCTGTGGGCGCCACCGGCAAGGCCGGGGCGCCCACAGTCAGTTGTACGGCCGACGTCAGTCGTTGACGCAGACGTTGCCGAACGCCGGGTTCAGCAGGGCGATCACGTTCACGGTGTTGCCGCAGACGTTGACCGGGACGTGCACCGGGACCTGGAGCAGGTTGCCGGAGAGGACGCCGGGGGAACCCACGGCCGCGCCCTCGGCCGACGAGTCGGCGACGGCGGAGCCGGCGGCACCGGCCGCGGCGAGACCAGCGGTGGCCAGGACCAGGGCGGCCTTCTTGGCAGAGTTCATGGGAAGTGCACCTTCTGTTCGACGTTCCGCCCCGCTCCGGGGCTCACACCGAGCGAAACGTTCCACACTCCCAGACGACACGGTTTCGCGCACGATCAGACCTGTTCGGCTCAATCGGCGTCGCCGTGTTGCCGTTTCCGGCCCCGCTACGGGAGGGCGGGCAGCTGGACCTCCGGGAGTTTGACGTCGGGGATCTCCACGTCGGGGACCTCCGGAACCAGTTCGACCGGAGCCGCCGGATCGGGCAGCGCCGGCGGGGTGAGCGGCAGCTCGGGGAGCTCAACCCCCGGGATCTCGGGGAGCTCGACCCCCGGGATCTCGGGCAGCTGGACTCCCGGAATGCTCGGCAGGTTGATCTCCGGCAGCTTGATCTCGGGGAGTTTGATGTCCGGGAGCTTGATGTCCGGCAGGGTGACGCCCGCCGGCAGCAGGGCCTTGATCTGCTCCAGGAGCCCGTTGACGAGGTCGTCGATCGGGCCGGCCGGGGCCGCCTTGGTGGACACCGCACCGGAGCCCGAGTCGACAGCGCTCGCGGGTGCCGCCGCGCCGGTCAGTATGACGACGGCGAGCGCCGAGGGGACGAGGAGGCGGGCGCGGGACGGCTTCGTGCGGCGCATGGAGGTTCCTTCGCGTGGGGACACGGGGACAGCGGAGCCGCCCGGACCGGACCGCTCCTTCACTCACCGTGGGAACACCTTGCACGGAGCGCAACAGGAACCTGCGCGACTGGGGTCGCGTACGGGCTTCGCGCACGTGTCCGCAGGCGGCTCACCCGCGCCGGGGAAAACTTCGGGACGCGCGGGCCGTTTGAGTGAAGCAGCGGAACCAACCCCCTGACCGGGCAGTTGACCAGGGCGCTCCATCAGCGGGCACTCGTGCGACAAAAGGATCAAGATGTTCAAGAAGTTCATGACCGCCGCCGCGGTTTCCGCCGTTGCCGTCGGCGCGGGCGCTGCGGCCGCGGCCCCGGCCATGGCCATCGGCAACGACAACGGCGTCAACACCGTCAACGGCAACGGTGCCCAGCAGATCTACGGCAACCAGAAGACCCACGGCGACCAGAGCCCGCAGCTCAGCCTGGTCCAGGGCTCCCTGAACAAGCCCTGCATCGGTCTGCCGGCGAAGGTCAACGCCCAGTCGCTGATCGCCGCGCTCAACATCGGCGTCCAGGACATCAACGTCCTGTCCAACCCGCAGAACCAGCAGTGCACCGAGAACTCCACCCAGGCCAAGGGCGACGAGCCGCTCTCCCACATCCTGGACAACATCCCGGTCCTCTCCGGCAACGCCTCCGTCGGCAGCTGATTTCCGCTCCCCCTGCCCCGCGCGGGGGTCCGGGCCGACGAGCCCGCGGAAGTGCGTGACAGGGCCCCGGCAGCGTCCAGCTGCCGGGGCCCTCGCGCGTGCCGCGCACGCGGCGGTCAGCCGGTCCAGAAGTCCCACCACCGGGTGAGGACCAGCATCCCGATCACCCCGATGTGCAGGGCGGGCGGGGCCCAGCCGAACTCGGTGAAGAAGACCCGCAGCGGGCCGGGGGCGGGGAGCACCCGCGTACGGACGTTGTGCGCGGTGACCGCCCAGAACATCAGCAGCGTCGCCACCCAGGCCAGGCAGCACCACAGGCAGAGCGCGTTGATCTCGTAGAGCGACTGGACCATGAGCCACGCGCAGAAGCCGACGCCGAAGAGCGTGCCGGCGTTCAGTCCGAGCCAGAACCAGCCGCGGTACCGGGCGCCCGCCAGCAGTCCGGCGCCGACGCAGACCACGACGGCGTAGGCGGCCAGTCCCAGCATGGGGTTGGGGAAGCCGAAGGCCTGCGCCTGCTCGCTCTGCATCACGCTGCCGCAGGAGACCACCGGGTTGAGGCTGCAGGCGGGCTTGAAGTTCGGGTCCTCCAGCAGGAGGAACTTGTCGAGGGTGATCACCCAGGAGGCCAGCACCCCGGCCGCGCCGGTGACGGCCAGCAGCCAGGCCAACCCCCTTGGTGCGGCGTCCTGTTGGTCTGCGTCCGCGCTGCGGGGCCGCCCCTGCTGGCGCGGGACGCCCACTGTATTCGTTGCCATGCGGCCCATAGTCCCCCGTCTCCACCCAGAGCGGGTCCAACCATGCCCATCCATACGCAAGTTGACCTGAAGGTGTGGCGGGAACCTCCGATGCTTCCCGGACGTTTTACCGAACCCCGGACGTGATGTCAGAGCCAGGGGTTACGTTGAGCTTCCGCGAAGTGACAAGCTGCGACGGCCTGGAGACCCCCCTTGAGCGATCCGTACGAGACAACCGAGGCGCACCTCGGCCGACTCCTCGGCCGCGCCCTCAACTCCTTCGACCTGCCCGACAGGCTGGTCGAGCGCCTCGGTACGGCGCTCGCGCACAGCTCTTCGCTCTGCACCACCCACCACAACCCGGCTGCGGGCGCCTGGCGGGAGACGCACCGACACACCTACCTGCTGGCCGACGGCGGTTCGGTCTCGCTGTGGGAGCTGACGTACCGGCCGGAGGGCGACCGTGCCGTGCGGCACGAGGTCTTCGCGAGCAGGGCGGAGACCTGCCTGGCGGTGGCCCGGCTGTTCGGGGAGTCCGCCGCGGGGTCCGTCCCGGATCCGGTGCCGCTCGCGGGCGAGGAGGATCCGTACGACGACGCGTCGGCGCTCGGTGCGCTGCTCGCCTCGGCGGCGCCGGTGCCCCGCTACCGGGAGTACGTGGTGGACGATTCCGCCGACCACGCCCGCCGGGTGCTGCGCCGCGCGGAGAATCCGGACCGGCCCGGTGAGCAGGTGGCGAAGCTGCTGCGCGCGGCGTACGGGCACCGGATCACCCAGGCGTTCGGGACCAGGCAGGCCCTGGCGAACGGGCGGGACGCCGGCTTCAACCTGTACGAGCACGCCTTCGTGCTGCTGGACGGGACCGAGCTGAGTCTGTGGGAGGTCGAGCACACGGCGACGCCCGACGGGCGGCACATGTGCGAGGTGTACGAGAGCGAGGCCGTCGCGCGCGGGGCGATGGAGTTCCGCGCCCGGGTCGGCTGATGCCCCCTCTCCCGTCCGGCCCTCTTCGTGTCCCGGTCGCGCCGCGACCGCGCCCCGGCCGCTTCAGGGTGTCCCGGGGGCGGTGAGCGGGAGGTCCGGGGGCAGGTCCCGTGTGATGCGGACCCGGTCGGGCCGCAGGTCCGAGGGGGCCGGCATGGCGGGGCCCGGCAGCCGGCGGGCCGCCTCGGCGTGGGCCAGGGCCGAGCGGAGCGCGCCGGGCCCGTCGCCTCCGGCGATGAGGAAGCCGGCCAGGGCGGCACCGCGGGCGCCGGTGGCGGAGCGGACGTCCTCGGCGGGCTCGGTGGTGCCGTGGTGGGCTCCCCGCTCGTCCACCAGGAGGAGGCCGTCGCGGCCGAGGCAGGCGAGGACCGCCCCGGCGCCCAGGGCGTGGACTTCCCGCGCCGCCGCGACCGCCTCGCCCAGGGTGGACACCGGGCGCCCCGTGGACGCCGCGAGCCCGGACGTGTCCGACGTGATCACGTCGGGGCGGGCGGGCAGCGCCGCGCGCAGGGCCGGGCCCGAGGCGTCCAGGGCGACGCGGACGCCCGCCGCGCGGGCCGCGGCCACCAGGTCGGCGTACCAGCCGGGAGCGAGGCCGCCCGGGAGGCTGCCGCAGCCGGCTATCCAGGAGGCGTCGGCGCGGGAGGCGCGGACGGTGTCCAGGAGGAGGCCGGACTCCTGGGCCGAGAGCTTCGGCCCGGCAGCGTTGATCTTGGTGAGGGTGCCGTCCGGTTCGGCGAGCGCGATGTTCGAACGGGTCTGGCCGGCGATGGAGACGGCCGTGACGTTCACGCCCTGCCCGCCGAGGAGTTCGGCGAGGAGTACTCCGGGGGCTCCGCCGAGCGGGAGGACCGCCGTCGTGGGGACGCCCGCGGCGGCCACCGCGCGGGAGACGCCGACGCCCCTGCCGCCCGGGTCGATCCGGTCCCCGGCGGCGCGCAGCACCCGGCCCCGGTCCAGCGAGGGGAGCTCGTAGGTCCGGTCGAGGGAGGGGTTGGGGGTGACGGTGAGGATCATACGAGCACGACTTCCGTACCGGCGGCCTCGATGGCCGCTCTGTGGGCGGGGGCGAGCCCCGTGTCCGTGAGGAGGAGGTCCACGTCCGCGAAGGAGCCGAAGCGCGCGAAGTGCTCCTGGCCGGCCTTCGTGGAGTCGGCGAGGAGGACGACGCGGCGGGCGGCGGCGATCGCGGCGCGCTTGACGGCGGCCTCGGCGAGGTCGGGGGTGGTCAGGCCGCCCCGGGCGGAGAAGCCGTTCGTGGCAAGGAAGGCGACGTCCGCGCGGATCTCGGCGTACGCGCGCAGCGCCCAGGCGTCGACGGCGGCACGGGTGCGGTGGCGGACGCGGCCGCCGACGAGGTGCAGGTCGATGCCGGTGTGGTCGGCGAGCCGGGCGGCGACGGGCAGCGCGTGGGTGACGACGGTGAGGGCGAGGTCGACGGGGATCGCGGTCGCCAGGCGGGCCACGGTGCTGCCGGCGTCCAGAACGACGCTGCCGCCGTCGGGGAGCCGTGCCAGTGCGGCGGCGGCGATGCGGTCCTTCTCGGCGGCGGCGGTCGCCTCGCGCTCGGTGAGGTCCGGCTCGAAGTCGAGGCGGCCGACGGGGATGCCCCCGCCGTGCACCCGGCGGACCAGGCCGGCCCGGTCGAGGGCGGTGAGGTCGCGGCGCACGGTCTCGGCGGTGACCTGGAAGCGGTCGGCGAGGGAGAGGACGTCGACGCTGCCCGCCTCGCGGGCGAGGCGGAGGATCTCCTGGCGGCGCTCCTGTGCGTACATGTGGTTCTGCGTCCGTTCGATGCCCGGGACTGTGACTTTCCCCCACCGTACGCACATTTATGGACAGAAACAAAGAAAAACGGACATGCCCACCCTGGACGGGCAGGCATGTCCGCTGCGAGGGCCGAACTCGGCCGAGCGAGGACCGGGGTCCGGGCCCCCGGCCGGCGCCTAGAGGGCGGGCACCTTCTCGGGGGTGTTCGCCGCGTGCTCGGCGGCGCCTTCGCGCTCTTCCATCGGGATCGCCTTGCGCGGCAGCATGAACATCACCGCGGAGATCACGACCAGCACGCCGACGACCCACCAGAGCGCGCCGCGGAAGGCCTCGACGTAGGGCGGGCCGAAGACCATGTCGTCCTCGATGAGCCCGAAGAAGACCACGGAGGTCAGGGCGAGGCCCAGTGCGTTGCCCATCTGGCCGGTGGTGTTGATCAGCCCGGAGGCCGAGCCCGCGTCCCGGCGCGGCACCTCGGACAGCGTGGTGTCGTTGAGCGGGGCGACGATCAGGCCCATGCCGATGCCCATGAGGACCAGCGGGGCGGCCATCTGCCAGGAGGCGATCTCCATGCCGTAGTGCTCGGACTCCCAGATGTAGAGGACCAGGCCCGCGGCCATGACCAGGGCGCCCGCCTGGAGCACCTTGCGGCCGAAGCGCGGCACGAGCTTCTCGACCGAGAGGCCGGCGGCCACGGAGACGGCGATGGAGAACGGGATGCCGGTGGTGCCGGCCCGCAGGGCGCTCCAGCCGAGGCCCATCTGCATGTAGAGCGTCCAGACCAGGAAGAAGATGCCGGTCGCGATGCCGAAGGTCAGCTGGACCGCGATGCCGCCGGCGAAGCTCTTGACCTTGAAGAGGGAGAGCTCGACGAGCGGGGAGCCGTCCTTCTTGATCTTGTACTTCTCGTACGCGATGAACGCGGCGAAGACGAACGGCGAGGCGATCATGAGGGCGAAGCCCCATGCCGGCCAGCCGTTCTCGCGGCCCTGGGTGAGCGGGAAGATCAGCATGACCAGGGCGAGGGTCGCGAGGACGACGCCGACCAGGTCCAGCCTCAGGGCCTGCGGGGCCTTGGACTCGCTGATGAACTTGCGGCCCAGGATCACGCCGGCGATGCCGACGGGCAGGTTGATCAGGAAGATGGGGCGCCATTCGAGGCCGAAGAGGTTCCACTCGGTGAGCAGCGCGCCGAGCATGGGGCCGGAGACGGCGCCGAGGCCCACGATCGCGCCGAACATCCCGAAGACCTTGCCGCGCTCCTGCGGCGGGAAGGTGACGTGGATGATGGCCAGCACCTGCGGCACCATCATGGCGGCCATGCCGCCCTGGAGGATGCGGGAGGCGACGAGCATCCCCGGGTCGGCCGCGATGCCGCAGAGCAGCGAGGCGACGGTGAAGCCGGATATGCCGATGAGGAACAGGCGCTTGCGTCCGTAGATGTCACCGAGACGGCCGCCGGTGATGAGCCCTGCGGCGAACGCGAGCGCGTAGCCGGCGGTGATCCACTGGATCGCGCTGGTGGACGCGCCGAAGTTCTGGCGCATGGTGGGTATCGCGATGTTGACGATCGTGACGTCGACCAGGTCCATGAAGGCCGCGGTCATCACGATGGCGAGCGCCAGCCAGCGGCGGCGGTCGGGGGGTGAGCTGGGTGCGTCGTGGGCTGCGTCGTTCCGCTCTTCTTGTACGGGCCCGTTCTCTCTTTCGGGCGATGTCTTGGACGTCTCGGTGGTCATGAGGAGAAACTTAGACGGGATGTAGGTCAGCTAGTGTCCTATTTGGCTGGCAGCCTGGATCACATGACCGACACACCGGCACGGCTCCTCTCCCTGCTGTCCCTCCTCCAGACCCCGCGCGAATGGCCCGGGAGCGAGCTGGCGGAGCGGCTGCGGGTGAGCTCGCGGACCATCCGGCGCGACATCGAGCGGCTGCGGGAGCTCGGCTACCCGGTGGAGGCCACGCTCGGGGCCGAGGGCGGCTACCGGCTGGTGGCGGGCACGGCGATGCCGCCGCTGCTCCTCGACGACGAGGAGGCCGTGGCGATCGCGGTGGGGCTGCGGGCGGGGGCCGGGCACGCGATCGAGGGGGTCGAGGAGGCTTCCGTACGCGCCCTGGCGAAGCTGGAGCAGGTCCTGCCGTCGCGGCTGCGGCACCGGGTGGGCACGCTGCAGTCGGCCACGATCGCGCTCACGCGGGGCGACGGCGCCAGCGTGGACCCGCGGACGCTGACGACGATGGCCTCGGCGGTGGCCGGGCCGGAGCGGCTCCGCTTCGCCTACCGGGCGCGGGACGGCGCCGAGTCGCGGCGGCTGGTGGAGCCATACCGGCTGGTCAGCACGGGCAGCCGGTGGTACCTGGTCGCCTACGACATGGAGCGGCAGGACTGGCGCACCTTCCGGGTGGACCGGGTGGCCGAGGCCTTCGCGACGGGGGCCCGGTTCGAGCCGCGGGAGCTGCCGATGGACGCGGAGGAGTTCGTACGGCGGGGGCTCGGCGCGAACGGCTCGCGGACGTACGCGGTGGAGATCGCCTTCGAGACGGGGGCGGCCGAGCTGCCGGAGTGGCTGCGGTCGGCCGCCGTGGCGGGCGGGGCCGCCCCGGCCGTGGTCCGGTTCGAGAGCCGGGACGCGCCGGAGTGGCTGGCGGCCCGGCTGGCCCTGACGGGACTGGCCTTCACGGTGCGCGAACCCGCGGCGCTGCGGGCGGCGGCCGGCACGCTGGCCGCGCGGCTCACGTCGGCGGTGGCGCCCGGATAGGCGGCGGCCCCCGGACGTGGGGCGCGCCGCCCGGACGTGGGGCGCGCCGCCCGGGCAAGGGGGAGCCCCGGCGCCTGGGGGGGATAGGCACCGGGGCTCGTTCAGGGGGCCCGAACGGCGGGCCGGCCGGCCGGCTAGGCCACGGCGTCGAAGCCGGTGTCGCGCGCCATCCGCTTCAGCTCCAGCAGGGCGTGCTTCTCGATCTGGCGGATCCGCTCGCGGGTGAGGCCGTGCTGCTTGCCGACCTCCGTGAGGGTCCGCTCGCGGCCGTCGTCGATCCCGTACCGCATCTTGATGATCGACGCGGTGCGCTGATCGAGCTTGCCGAGCAGGTCCTCCAGCTCCTCGCTGCGCAGCAGCGAGAGCACGGACTGCTCGGGGGAGATCGCCGAGGTGTCCTCCAGCAGGTCACCGAACTGCGTGTCGCCCTCGTCGTCCACGGACATGTTCAGGCTGACCGGGTCGCGCGCCCAGTCCAGGACGTCGCCGACGCGCTTCTCCGTCGAATCCAGCTCGGCGGCGATCTCGGCGTGCTCCGGGTCGCGGCCGTTCTCACGGTTGAACTCGCGCTGGATCCGGCGGATCCGGCCGAGCTCCTCGACCAGGTGGACGGGGAGGCGGATGGTGCGGGACTGGTCGGCGATGGAGCGGGTGATGGCCTGGCGGATCCACCAGGTCGCGTACGTGGAGAACTTGAAGCCCTTGGTGTAGTCGAACTTCTCCACCGCGCGGACCAGGCCCGCGTTGCCCTCCTGGATCAGGTCGAGGAGGGGCAGGCCGCTGCGGGGATAGCGCCGGGCGACGGCGACGACGAGACGGAGGTTGGAGCGGATGAAGACTTCCTTGGCCCGCTCCCCCTCGGCGGCCAGCGCCTCCAGCTCCTCGCGGGAGGGCTTGTCCCCGTCACGCTCTATCGCGCCGTCGAGGATCTGCTGGGCGTAGACACCGGCCTCGATGATCTGGGAGAGCTCCACTTCCTTGGCGGCGTCGAGGAGCGGGGTGCGCGCGATCTCGTCCAGGTACATGCCGACCAGGTCGCGGTCTGCGATCTCCCCGCCCACAGCGCGTGCGCTGCTCGTGGACTGACGGCGGGCGACGGCGCGGGTTGCCATGCGTGCTCCCTTGCGATGAGTTCGGTCGCGGTGCGGCTGCCGGGCGGCCACCGTGGTGCGGTGGTGCGCCCTCGGACACTCTCCCGAGTGCCCGCATCCGAAGGAAACAACGACTGGAATCGGGACAGAATTCCCACGTTGGTCCCTGATTTTCGAGATCTTGCAGTATCCTGCCCCGCCACGAGAGGGGGTCGGATCCCGCACGATCGCGAAGAGGTGCAGGTCAGACCCGGAAACGGGCCCGACCCGACGCCGCCCGTGGACTCGCGTCCGTGAGACGACCGTCACGCTCGGCGCCGACGCGTTCACTCGGAACGGCGCCGCACCGGCTGCACTCCCACCCCTGAAGACGGCCCCTGCGGCCTTCTGGTTGCCTGGACTGGCGATCGAATGCCCAAAACCCACCATTCCCCCTGGAACCCGACCCATGCCCGGCCGACGCCGACGCCCGACCGGGTGGCGGGTCAGCCGAACTGGAGGCTGCGCTTCGAGAGGCCCATCCAGAAGCCGGAGACCGGGTCGCGGCGGGCGCCGAGGTCGCCGGCGGCGTCGGCCGCGCCGAGGGTGACGAAGAGCGGCGCGAAGTGTTCCGTACGGGGGTGGGCCAGGCGCCCGGACGGGGACTTGGCCTCGAAGTCGAGCAGCGAGTCGACGTCGCCGGCGGCCAGCGCCTCGTGGCCCCACGCGTCGAACTCCGCGGACCAGCCGGGGACGCCCGGGCCCGTGTGGCGCAGGGCGGCCAGGTTGTGGGTGAAGAAGCCGCTGCCGACGATGAGGACGCCCTCGTCGCGCAGGGGGGCGAGCGTGCGGCCGATGTCCATCAGGCGGCGCGGGTCGAGCGTCGGCAGGGACATCTGCAGGACCGGTATGTCGGCCTCCGGGAACATCTCCACCAGCGGGACGTACGCGCCGTGGTCCAGGCCGCGGTCCGGGATGTCCTGGACCGGGGTGCCCGGGGCGCGGAGCAGCGCCCGGACCGAGGCGGCGAGCGCGGGGGCACCGGGGGCGTCGTAGCGGACCCGGTAGTAGTGCTCGGGGAAGCCCCAGAAGTCGTAGACGAGCGGGGCGCGTTCGGTGGCGCCGAGGGCCAGGGGGGCCTCCTCCCAGTGGGCGGAGACCATGAGTATCGCCGTGGGGCGGGGCAGGTCCGCCGACCAGGCGGCCAGTTCGCCCGGCCAGACGGGGTCGTCGGCGAGCGGCGGCGCCCCGTGGCTGAGGTAGAGCGCCGGCATGCGCGCCGCCTGCGGGGTCGCGCCCGTCGGGGCCTGGGGTGCGGGGGCCGGGGTCATGGGGGCGCTCCTCCGTCGTCGTTCAGCACTGCCTCGTACAGGACTGCCTCGTACGGGGCTGCCCCGAAAAGACTAACCCCGCTTGGTTCAAATTTGAACCAAGCGGGGTGTGCAGTCATTCCCGCGGGGGCGCGGCCCCGGTCAGTGGGCGATCACCGGGACCTTGATCGCGGCGTCCTCGGCGGAGCCGGACCCGGAGGCCACCGGGTCGCCGGCACCCGGGCGGCCGGTGTTGATCAGCGTCAGGGCGATGGCCGAGCTGGCGACCAGGATGCCCACCGCCCACCAGATGGCGGAGGAGTAGCCCTCGACCATGGCCTGCGCCTGCACCAGCCGGGCGGCGGCCCCGCCGGCGGCGGCCTCGGCCGCGTGGTCGGTCAGGTACGCGGTGGTCGCCGAGGCGGCGATGGTGTTCAGCAGTGCCGTACCGATGGCACCGCCGACCTGCTGCGAGGTGTTGACCATGGCGGAGGCGACACCGGCGTCGGCCGGGTTCACGCCGTGCGTGGACAGGGACATGGCCGGCATGAAGGCCGTGCCCATGCCGAGGCCGAGCAGCAGCTGCGCCGGCAGGATCAGCGCCGGGTAGGAGGATCCGACCTCCAGCTGGGTCAGCAGCAGCATGCCGGCGGCGGCGACCAGGAAGCCCGGGCCCATCAGCAGGCGCGGCGGGACGCGGGTCATCAGACGGGCGCCGATCTGGGTGGAGCCCAGGATCATGCCCGCGATCATCGGCAGGAAGGCGAAGCCGGTCTTGACGGGCGAGAAGCCCTTCACGACCTGGAGGTAGTAGGTGAGGAAGAGGAACAGGCCGAACATCGCGATGACGGCCAGGCCGAGCGAGAGGTAGACACCGCCGCGGTTGCGCTCCAGCAGGACGCGCAGCGGCAGCAGCGGGGACTTCACCTTGGACTCGACGAGGACGAACGCCGCCAGCAGGGCCGCCGAGGCGATGAACATGGCCACGGTGACCGCGTCCGACCAGCCGGCCGACTCGGCGCGGGTGAAGCCGTACACCAGGGCCACGAGACCGGTGGTGGACAGGACCACGCCGGGGATGTCCAGCGGGGCGGGGTTGCGGGAGCCGGCGGGCTCACGGATGACCATCCAGGCACCCACGGCCGCGACGATCGCGAAGGGGATGTTGACGAAGAAGGTCCAGCGCCAGTTGAGGTACTCGGTGAGGAAGCCGCCGAGGATCAGGCCGACGGCGCCGCCGCCGCCCGCGATCGCGCCGTAGATGCCGAAGGCCTTGGCTCGCTCCTTGGCGTCGGTGAACATCACCGCGAGCAGGGAGAGGGCCGCCGGTGCGAGCAGCGCGCCGAAGGCACCCTGCAGGGCGCGGGCGCCGAGCATCATGGCCTCGCCGTTCGCGGCGCCGCCGAGCGCGGAGGCCAGGGCGAAGCCGATGAGTCCGACGACGAAGGCGTTCTTGCGGCCCCACTTGTCGGCGATGCGGCCGCCGAAGAGGAGCAGTCCGCCGAAGGCCAGCGCGTACGCGGTGATGACCCACTGGCGGTTGCCGTCGGAGATGCCGAGGTCGGTCTGGGCGGAGGGGAGGGCGATGTTCACGATGGTCGCGTCGAGGACGACCATCAGCTGGGCCAGGGCTATGAAGACGAGTGCCTTCCAGCGGCTGGGATCGGCAGCCGACGGGAGCGTCGCGGCTGTTTTCGGCATGGGGGTACCCACTTCACTGTGCGGAATGACTGAAAAAGGCTAGTTCGTAAGCTTTGGTGGTGTCACATGGTTTTCGGTGCGGGCTTCAGCGTCAGGTCCGCCAACGTGGCCGCGGAGCCGGGGAGTTCGGAGCGGGCCGGGGTCCTCAGCCCGTCCAGGAAGAGCTGGAGGTGACGGTGGGCGAAGCGGTCGGTGTCGAAGCAGGCGGTGCCCGGGAGGGGGCGGCTGAGCTGGGAGAGGGCGACCATCAGGTCGCCGACGCCGATGTCCGCACGGACCAGCCCGGCCTCCTGGCCGGCGGCCAGCAGGGTCTCGACGGCTTCCGCCAAGGCGGTGCGCGCCGCGAGGAGTTCGGGGTGGTCGCGGTCGAAGCCGTCGGCGAGCATCGGGCACAGGGCGCCGATCCGCTCGTCGGCGGCAGCGTGCGTGAACCGGCACAGCGCGGCGAAGGCGTCGGGCTCCTCGGCCAGCGAGGCCTCGGCCGAGGCCGTGACCCGCTCGGTCGTGAAGAGCACGACGTGGTGGACGAGGGTGTCGCGGTCGGGGAAGTGCCGGTAGAGGGTGGCGTTGCCGATGCCCGCCCGGCGGGCCACCTCGTCGAAGGGGGCCGCCGAACCGAACTCGACGAAGGCCTCGCGGGCCGCCGCCAGGATCCGCTCGCGGTTGCGGACGGCGTCGGCGCGCGGGCGCGGTACGGCGCCGCCCCCGCCGGAAGCGCCGGGCCGGCCGCCCTTCGCGGCCACCGCACCCTCGGCCTCCGCCCCCGCCGGGACGTACGGGGCTGCCGCGACGGTCGTGGTGGGGCGCTTCATTCCGGGGCCTCCCTGGGGCGGTGACGGGCTGGAGTGGTTCGGGACGTTCGGGACGTTCGGGACGTTCGGGCCGGCTCGCCGAAACGGGGAGCCGCTCCCCGCTTGGCGGGACTCACGTACAAACGGGGAACCGATCCCCGGTTATTTCACTCCCCCGTGTGAGCCGGGTCACGCCGGCGAGGGTCGCCCGTCACCGTTTGGCCTCTCCCGACGCGCGGGCGCGGCGCGCCCGGCGGAGGGTGAATCGCACAGGGCGCAGACCGGACAGGGCCGGCTGCCGCGGACCCGAAGGCGATCTCCATGACGCAGACCCGCCGCCGGATACGCAGACCACGCCTCACCGGCGCGTACATCGCACTGACCGCGCTGGCGATCGGCGTCACGGCGACGGCGAGCACGGGAATATCCGGCCGCGGCCGGTCCGCCGCCGGACCGGTGGCCACGACCGTCGAATCGGCGCTCGCGCCGTGCCGGATCGCCGGGACGATGGGCGTGCAGATGTCCGAGGGCATGCCGACCCCGCCCGGGTACTCGCGCTCGACGGGAGAGGTCCGGGCGCTGAACCTGATGATCGACTTCCCGGACGCCAAGGGCGAGGGAACGGCCCTGGACCGGATGGCGGAGTTCTTCCCCCAGACCTCCGACTGGTTCCGTACCAGTTCCTACGGCCGGCTGGCCTACCGGGCCGAGGCCCCGATAAGGACCTGGCTGCGGATGCCGATGCCCTTCGCGGCGTACGGGATCGAGCGCGGGTCCTCGTACGAGCCGGGCTACCGGCAGCTCGTCGAGCACATCGCGAAGGCCGCCGACTCCGAGGTGGACTTCAGCCGGTACGACCTGATCAACATCCTGGTCACGCCGAACGCCGGGCCGTCCGCCCTGGACACCGTCCTGTCGGTGACCTTCTCGGGCAACGGCGAGGCGCCGATGGCCGACGGGGTGCCGCTGTCCAACACGTCCTTCGTCTACAGCCGGCAGGACGACGGCTCGGGGACCTACCGGGAGACCGGCTACCGGGTGCTCCCGCACGAGAACGGGCACGTCTTCGGGCTGCCCGACCTCTACACCTCCGACGGCGGGAACACCGTCGGGCACTGGGACATCATGAGTGAGGACTGGGGTGCCAACAACGACCTGATGGGCTGGCACAAGTGGAAGCTGGGCTGGCTGGACAGCACGCAGATCTCCTGCGCGTCGAAGTCCGGCACCAGCGACCACATCCTGACCCCGCTGGCGGTGGAGGGCGGCATGAAGCTGGCCTTCGTCCCGCTGTCGGAGAGCGTCGGCTACGCCGTGGAGGTGCGGACGCGGGCCGGCAACGACGAGGCGGTGTGCAGGCCGGGCGTCCTCATCTACAAGGTGGACTCGGACGTCGACACCGGGCACGGGCCGGTGACCGTGTCGGACAGCTCGAACGCGAGCGGCGGCTGCACCCGCCGGCCCAACGTGCACGCCGAGCTGTCGGACGCGCCGTTCCGGCCGGGCGAGACCTTCACCGACGAGAAGGCCGGCATCAGCATCTCGGTGGTGGGCGAACTGCGCGACGGCAGCTACCAGGTCCGCATCATCCGCCCGTAGCTTCCGGGGCCGGGGCCGGGCCTGCTCCGGCCCGGCCCCGGCCCTGCGCCGGCTCCTTCACCCGCCCGGGCGGGTGAAGGAGCCGGCGCAGGCGCAGGTCAGTGCGCCAGTGCCTCGCGCAGGACGTCCACGACCGCCCCGCGGTGTGCGTCGGCGAGGAGGAAGAAGTGGTCGCCGTCGAAGCGGCGGACCCGGCAGGGCCCGGTCGTGTGGTCGGCCCAGCCGTCCAGCGGTTCGTGCGGGACCAGCGGATCGGCCGTCCCCCCGATGACGTGGAGGGGCACGTCGAGCCGTACGTCCTCGAACCCGACGGCGGCCTCGCGGCTGAGGTCGATGTCGGCGCGCAGGACGCGCGTGACGTGGGCGAGCATCTCCGGGTCCTGCATGACCCATTCCGGGGTGCCGCCGCCTTCCTTCAGCAGCCGTACGGCGTCCTCCTCGCTGCTGGTGGCGTGGGCGCGGCGCCGCGTCCGGCCGGGCACCTGCCCGCTGACGACGGCGGCCCGGCAGTGCGGGCCGAGGAGCTGCGCGGTGCGGGCGGCGAGGAGCGCCCCGAGGCTGTGGCCGAAGACCACGGTGGGCAGCGGGTCCCGGCCGAGCACCTCGTCGGTGACGGAGTCCAGGACCTCGTCGAGGCGGCAGCCGGGGGTCTCGCCGAAACGGCGCTCCCTGCCGGGCAGGGAGAGCCCGAGCACCTCGACGTCGTCGGCCAGCGGTTCGACCAGGGGGAAGAGGGTGTTGGGGCCGGCGCCGGAGTGCGGGAACACCAGCAGGCGCAGCCTGGGCGCGGCGGTCGGCCGGAGCCGCAGCTCCGGCCACCAGAGGGCGGTGGAAGAGGACTTCATCGTGGTCACGTCGTCCGTCCCGGTCACGGGCAGTGGATGATCTGGCCGGCGTAGGACAGGCCGCCGCCGAAGGCGAAGAGCAGCACGGGCGCCCCCTTCTCGATCTCGCCGCGCTCGATGAGCTTGGAGAGCGCGAGCGGGATGCTGGCGGCCGAGGTGTTGCCGGAGTCCACGACGTCCTTGGCGACGACGGCGTTGACCGCGCCGATCTTGCGGGCCAGCGGCTCGATGATCCGCAGGTTGGCCTGGTGCAGGACGACCCCGCCCAGGTCCTCCGGCTTGACCCCGGCCCGCTCGCACACCTCGAGCGCGACCTTCGGCAGGGCGGTGGTGGCCCAGCGGTACACCGACTGGCCCTCCTGGGAGAAGGTGTGGGTCGGCGCCTCGATGCGCACGGCGTGGCCCATCTCGGGTACGGACCCCCACACGACCGGGCTGATCCGGGACTCCTCGGAGGCGACCACGACGGCCGCTCCGGCCCCGTCGCCGATGAGGACGCAGGTGGTGCGGTCGGTCCAGTCGGCGAAGTCGGTCAGCTTCTCCACACCGATGACGAGGGCCTTCGTGGCGGAGCCGGTGCGGATGCTCTGGTCCGCCAGGGCCATCGCGTGCGGGAATCCGGAGCAGGCGGTGTTCACGTCGATCGCGGCCGGAGCCTTGGCGCCGACGGCCGCGGCGACGCGGGCGGCCATGTTGGGAGAGCGGTCCTGCGCGGTGCAGGTGGCCACGATGACGAAATCTATGTCCTCGCCGGTCAGTCCCGCGTTGGCGAGGGCGTTCGCGGCGGCCTTCGCCGCCATGTCCGACACCGACTCGTCCTCGGCGGCCACCCGGCGGGTCTTGATCCCGACCCGGCTCTGGATCCACTCGTCGCTGGTTTCGACCATCTGCTCCAGATCGGCGTTGGTCAGCACCTTCGCCGGCTGGTAGTGCCCGAAGGCTAGGACGCGGGACCCGACCATCAGTGTTTCTCCTCGCTCCGTGGACCCTGACCCGGATCCGGGTCGGCCGGTGGTCAGCCTATGCAGCGGGCCGACCGCGCTCCTATGACTTTCGGGGATCGCACCCACAGAACTCGATCAGAACCCGATCAGAACTCGATCACATTCGGTGCAACCACCACGCACGCCCCGTCGTCCCCATCGACAGGATGTTCGCGCGTTTCGTAAATGCGTTGGTTTCGACCGACCTGTACGCATACCCTGAGGCCGCGTCATTTTCTGAACTGGTTCAATAACAAAGGGGGGACCGGTGCAGCGTCACCGCGTCATGATTTCGGCTGCCGTCGTAGCGGCAGCCATCGGCTTCGTACCGACCGCGGCCCAGGCCGCAGACCAGCCCGCACAGCGCCAGGGGAACGCTGTCGCGGCCAAGGATTCCGCCAAGGCGGCCGCGGCGAAGGCCGCCGTCTTCCACAGCCCGGCGGAGCGTACGGTCCGCACGTCCGGATCCGCGTCCGCGCCCGCGTCCGCGTCCGCGTCCGGCAAGGCGGCCGGCCCGCAGGCCGCGGGGGCGGCCAAGGGCAACGCCGGGCTCGCCGTGGACCTGCGCGCCTCGGCCACCTCGGCGCACGGCTTCAGCCTGGCGTCCCAGATCACCACCGCCGCCGGCGCTCCCGTCAAGGTCGACATCGACTGGGGCGACGGCAGGACCGACACCGAGCACGTCACCTCGGCGAAGCTGCTGACCTCGAAGCACACCTTCGCCGAGCTGGGCAAGCACAAGGTCACGGTCACCCTGACCGACCAGGACAACAACGTGACGGCCACCAACAGCGTGGAAGTCCAGTCGCTCGGCTCGAAGTTCACCCCGCACGCACCGACCCGGCTGCTCGACACCCGGTCCGGCATCGGCGGCAGCAACCGCGCCGTCACCCCGTACGGCGTGGCCCGCGTGAAGGTCGGCGGCAACAGCGGCATCCCGGCCGACGCGACCGCCGTGGCGCTCAACGTCACCGCCGTGAACCCGCGCTCCACCGGCCACATCACGGCCTACCCGTCGGGCACGGCGCAGCCGACCACCTCGAACGTCAACTTCGTCGCGGGCCAGACCGTGCCGAACATGACGATCGTGCAGGTCGGCGCGGACGGCTACGTGGAGCTCGTCAACCGCAGCTACGGCGACGTGGACCTGGTCGCGGACGTCACCGGCTACTTCAGCCGCTCCGCCGGCGCGGGCGGCTACACCTCGCTGGACCCGTTCCGCATCGCCGACAGCCGTGCGGGCCAGGGCACGTGGGGCCAGGTCGCCGGGCAGAGCACGTTCTCGCTCCAGGTCGCCGGCAACGGCGCGATCCCGGCGAGCGGCGTCACCGCGGTGGCCCTCAACGTCACCGCCACGGCTCCCCGCGGCGCGGGACACCTGACGGTGTTCCCGACCGGCCAGGAGGCTCCGAACACGTCGAACGTGAACTTCAAGGCCAACCAGACCATCGCGAACTCGGTGATCGTCCCGGTGGGCCCCGACGGCAGGATCAACGTCCGCAACGGCGCCTGGGACCCGGCCGACGTCATCGTGGACGTCGTCGGCTACTACAGCCCCGGCAGCAAGGCCTCCTACATCCCGACGGAGCCCACGCGCCTGCACGACTCGCGCAAGTACGACTTCCCGGTCCAGGGTCAGGACTTCCGCTGGCTGCCGCTGTCGGACGGCGACCCGACGGTCACGGCGTTCGTCCTGAACACCACGGTCACCGACACCCAGGGCAGCGGGCACCTCACCGTCGCCCCGGACCCGTACACCTGGGCCCAGCGCGAGAACGGGGCGCCCAACCCGACCCCGCCGAACTCCTCCAACCTGAACTGGACGAAGGGCGACACCGTCCCGAACCTGGTCCAGGCGAGCACCGGCACGACCGGCGTCATCGACTTCTGGAACCGCGGCTGGGACCAGACGCACCTCGTGGTCGACATGTTCGGCTTCTACGACAAGAGCTGATCCGCGCGACCCGGCCCGGCCGTGACACCGGCCGGGCCGGGCCACGCCAGGCCTCATGACCGTGCCCCGGGAGCAGCCTCATCACTGGCTGCCCCCGGGGCACGGTCCGTTCGTCCGGTCCCGTTCGTTCGGTCCGGTCCCGTTCGTTCAGTCGGGTCCCGTTCGTTCAGTCCCGCCGGGGTCCGGAGAGCGCGGGCTCCGACGCGGAGTCGGAAGCCGACTCGGACGCGGCGGTGGCCGCGGGCGGGGTGGCGGCCTTCGGCGGGTCCGCCGGGCGGCGGCGGTCCACCGCCTTCTGCACGCGCCGGCCCAGCTGCTGCATCGGCATCTCGACCAGGCGGTACATCAGGTGGCTGACGACCACCACGACGCCGAGGAAGATCGCCGTCCAGGCGATCCGGCCGAGCGTCGAGGACGGCTGCGGCGGAATGCCCAGCAGCGGTTCGATGGTGCGCAGCAGCGGGATGTGCAGCAGGTACACGGAGAAGCTGATCGCGCCGAGCCAGGTCAGCACCTTCGGGAAGCGGCGTGCCCGCAGGAGGAAGCCGACGCCGAAGAGCACCCATGCCGCGAGGTAGGCGACCGACCAGGCCTTCCAGCCGGAGGACCAGGTCAGGTCGAGGACCTTGCCGTGGTTGTAGAGCCGGCCGACCAGTACGCCCGCGACGATGACGAACCCGCAGGCGAGCAGGGCCGGGACGCGGCCGAGCTGCCCGTGCTGCGCCCGGTAGACGACCGTACCGGCGAACATCGTCGCGAAGATCATCCACGTCTCGAAGGCGGGCGCCCGGCTGTTGAGCGTGACCAGGACCAGCCCGATGCCGCCGAGCAGCATGGCGCCCACACCGGTCAGCCTGCGGTTGCCGCTGAGCACGCCGGCGAGGCCCAGGAGCACGATCGGCGTCACGATCAGCAGGAGCTTGCGCGTCGAGCCGAGCTCCGCGTTCAGGAGCTGGGTGCCGACGGCCGTACCGGCCAGCAGCGCCACGCCGGCCATGCCGATGGCGATCGGCCCGCTGTGGCGGTGCAGACCGCGGGTGAACAGGGCGGTGACGAGGAAGTAGAAGACCATCTCGTAGCAGAGCGTCCAGGTGACGTTCATACCGTTGATCACGCCGAGCAGGTCCTGGAGCATCAGGCCGTTCGCCGCCAGCGAGGCCAGGTCGTCCCCGGTGCGCAGCAGCGCGATCGAGCCGTCCCCGGCCGGCAGCATCAGCATCGACAGGACGAACGCGGCGATGAGGGCCGGGTAGATCCGGAAGATCCGGCCGATCCAGAACGCGCGGACGTCGCCCCGCCGCTCCAGCGAGGCGGGGATGATGTAGCCGCTGACGATGAAGAAGAGCATGACGCCAAAGAGGCCCATGTCGAAGTTCCGCCAGACCGCGCCCCCGAAGGGCAGCATCCGCAGCACGTCGAAGTGGTGGAGAGCCACGATCAGTGCGGCGATGCCGCGCAGCGCGTCCAGCCAGCCGAGCCGGGCACCCGGCGCGGCTGCCCGTGGCACATCGGACGCGTCGGACGTCCGCCGGGTGAGTTTGGGTATGAGCTTCACCGCAGGGACGATATCCGACGCCCGCCGCCCAACCACCGCCCCCGGGGCCGACCGCAGGTCACGGGCGCCGGTCGAGCCACACGGGAATCGGGGCGACCACGGGCAAGCTGATCCGCTAGGCTGTCAGCGGTCACGAGGCGGTCTCCGCCGAGGCCCCGCGCCTTCGTAGCTCAGGGGATAGAGCACGGCTCTCCTAAAGCCGGTGTCGCAGGTTCGAATCCTGCCGAGGGCACAGACGAGGACCCCCGCCGAAAATCGGCCGGGGTCCTCTTCGCGTTGTGGTTGTATGGCGTCCGTGTCGCGTGACGCCGCTCACTGAGATGTGGGCCGGGCGGTGGTTGGGCAGGCACCCGCTTGTGCAGGACCGGGCCCATGGGCACATACGCCACCGGCTACGGGTGATCTCCCCGGTTGTAACGCTGCCGTCGCACGCATACACACCGTGAGGAAATCCACACTCCGTGTCATCTTTCAACCAGAACGTCATCGAAGAGTTCCGGGCCAACGCCGGCAAGGTCGGCGGGCCCTTCGAAGGGGCCGAGCTGCTCCTTCTCACCACCACGGGCGCCAGGTCCGGGAAGCCGCACACCGTCCCCCTCGGGTTCCTGCGCGACGGCGGCACGCCGCTCGTCGTCGCGTCCGCCGCCGGGGCCGACCGGCATCCCGCCTGGTACCACAACCTCCTCGCACGCCCCCTCGTCCAGGTCGAGACCGGGACCGAGGAGTACGAGGCCGTCGCCGTGCCCGCCGCCGGCGCGCGGCGCGACGAGCTGTTCGCGCAGGTCGTCCGCGCGGAGCCCGGCTACGGGGAGTACCAGGGGCGCACCGCGCGGGTGATCCCCGTCGTGGCCCTGCAGCGCACGCACGAGGTCCCGGACGGGGAGGACGGGATCGCCGGGAAGCTGCTCTCCGTGCACGGCTGGCTGCGGGCGCAGCTGGCCCGCGTACGGGAGCTGGCGGCGGACCGCGTACGGGAGGGCGGGGCGGCTCCGCTCGGGCTGCAACTGCGGCAGCACTGCCTGGCGTTCTGCCACACCCTGGAGTTCCACCACCGCAGCGAGGACGCGGGGCTCTTCCCGTACCTGGAGCAACAGCATCCGCACATGCGGGAGTTCTTCCGCCGCGTCGGCGAGGAGCACGCCGTCATCGCGCGGCTCCAGGAGGAGCTGGTACGGGCCCTGGACGCGCCCGGCGGCGGCGCCGGCGACGGTCCCGGCGAGGGGTTCAGCGACCGCGTCGAGCGCATGAGCCGGGAGCTGGAGTCCCATCTCGACCGGGAAGAGGCTCAGTTGCTGCCGGTGCTGCGGGCGCTGGAAGGGTGATCCGGGCCTCGGCGCCGCCCTCCGCCCGGTTGCGGAAGGCGAGGGTGGCGCCGAGGACCCGCGCCTGGCCGACGGCGATCGTCAGGCCCAGCCCGTGGCCCTTGCTCGTGCCCTCCGTACGGAAGCGCTGCGGGCCGGTCGTGACGAGGTACGCCGGATAGCCGGGCCCCGCGTCGGTCACGGTCACCGTCGGGCCGTCCACCGTGACCGTGACCGGGGCGGCGCCGTGGCTGTGCGCGTTGGCCACGAGGTTGCCCAGGATCCGCTCCAGGCGGCGCCGGTCCGTCTCCACCCTCGGGGAGGCGAGTACCGTCAGGGCCGTCTCGGTGCCGGACGCGCGGATCGTACGGGCCGCCAGGTCCGCGAGGTCGTGCGAGTCCAGCTCCACGCGTTCGCTGCGGGTGTCCAGGCGGGAGATCTCCAGCAGGTCCTCGGTCAGCGAGCGCATCGCCTGCACCCGGTCCCGTACGAGTTCGGCCGGGCGGCCCGGCGGCAGCAGCTCGGCGGCCGCGTTCAGGCCGGTCAGCGGGGTGCGGAGCTCGTGGGCGACGTCCGCGGTGAAGCGCTGCTCCGCCTCCAGCTTGCGCTGGAGCGAGGAGGCCATGGTGTCCAGGGCGCGGGAGACCGCCGCCACCTCGTCCTTGGTGCGGGCCTTGTCGCCGACCCGGGCGTCCAGGTCGCCGGCGCTGATCCGGCGGGCCACCTGCGCGGTCACGTGCAGGCGCCGGGTGATCCGCGTGACGCCGAGCGCGCCGATGAGGAGGGTGACGGCGATGGCCAGGCCCGAGGAGCCGAGGATGGCGCGGTCGAGGTTGGCGATGGTCCGCTCGGCCGCCCGGAAGTCCACGGACACGGCGATCGCGGTGCCGTCCTCGGCGGGCGCGGCCGCCCACATCACCGGGCGCCCGCGGTACCGGCCGACCGCCGTGCCGCGCTTGCCGTCGAGGGCCAGGGCGTGCAGCTCCGGCGGCAGGCCCGAGGGGTCGATGCCCTCGCCGCGGGGCAGGCGCGCACCGGTCTCGTACCCCTGGACGGTCCGCTCCAGTTTGACGAGCGCCTTCTCGCGCGCCGTGCCGACGGTCTGGCGGGTCATGGCGCCGTGCACGAGGCAGCCGAGCAGTGCGGCGAGCCCGCAGCACATGAGGGTGATGAAGACCGTGGCCTTCCAGGTCAGGGTCGAGGTCCAGGCGGGCAGCCGCAGGCTCGGCCGCAGCCGCGCTCTGCGCTGCATCTCGTTCATGGTCTGGTCACGTTAATGCGCCCGCCGGGGCGGGGATGCGGCGGGATCCGGCCGGATCCCGCGAGATCCGGCCATATCGCAGCCGCATCGCACGCCGGGGCGCTCGAAGCCCTCCCGGCCGGGGCCGGAAGGGCTGCGCCATCACGGATGCGCCGCCCCCTCAGGGGTCGGCTCAGGGTCAGCTCAGGCCACTGCTGCGTTCGCCGATGCGGTCGCCCTGCGGAGTGCCGGCCCGCTTGAGCGCGGCCTTCGTGTGCAGTCCGCCCTTGACCTTGGTCCGCACGGGACCGTCGAAGCCGTGACCCGGGGGGCGCGGCGGCTGCGAGGCCTCCTGCGCCTTTGCGATGGCCGCCCGGACGTCCCGCTTCTGCTCTTTGTTCATCCCGTCGTCAACTCCCTCAGGAAGCACCCAATCGGACTACTGGGATCGTATGCATATATACGGAGCAACGCACCCGGACCGGAACGTAAAGAAATCAGGGGATCGAGCCGGTGGCCGGAGCCGGACGCTCCGGAGTCCCCAGGGTCGCCTGCACGACCTCCTCCGGGCAGGGCGTGCCCCGCGGCAGCTGGTACTTCGCCGCGACCCGGTACTCCCCCGGCGCCGGCACCAGCAGCTCCGTCCACACGTCGCCCTCGCCGTCCGGGAGCGCCTTGAACAGGCACCCGGCGGTGTTCGCGAACTCCTTCGGCGCGGCCCCCCGGGCCTTCGACTCCGCCGTCTCCTGCGGCGGCGGCACCGGCTTGCCCGCCGCGTCCACCAGTCCCAGCCACGGCGAGTGCGGGATCCGCACCAGCACCCGGCCGGCCTGCTTCGCGTCGATGACCAGCTGGTCGGCGCCCGCCCGCACCACGCTCGCCGGCCCCGTGACCAGGTTCGTCGGCGCGTCGACCTTGAAGAGCCGCCAGTTCGCGTCGCCCCACACCTGCTGGAGGTACGGCAGGCCCGCGCGCACCAGCTTCGCCTCGTCCTCGCCGCCCGAGTCGGGTTTGTCGGCCGGCAGCACCACGTAGTGCACGGCCCAGCGCTCCAGCCAGGCCCGGTAGCTGTCGGCGGTGAGGGTGTCGTCGTAGAAGAGCGGGTTGCGCTCCAGGTCGGCCTGCCGGTTCCAGCCGCGCGCGAGGTTCACGTACGAGGGGAAGGCGGAGGACTCCCGGTGGCTGCTGACGGGGACCACCTCGACCCGGCCGCGGTCGGCGCCCGCCTTCTGCAGCTGGTCCACCAGCGGGGCCAGCTCCCGGTTCCAGGCGGCGACCGGGGTGGTGCGCACGATGTCCGTGACGCTGTTGGTGGTGATCCAGGCGTTCAGGCCGACGAACGCGAGCAGCACCCCGTACCAGCGCCGCGAGCGCGGGACCTCGTACGGGAGGGCCGCGAGCAGCACCGCACCGCCGAACAGCATCACCATCCTGGTGACGTTCGAGCCGACCTGGGAGTCGATCACCCAGGTCAGGAAGACCCCGAGGGCGTAGACGGCGGAGGCGATCCGGACCGTCTTCCAGCGGCGCGGTACGAGGAAGAAGATGAGCAGCCCGAACAGGAACGGCAGCCCGGCCGAACCGATCTTCATCGGCTGGGTACCGGAGAACGGGAAGAGCCAGGCGGACAGCCCGACCACGGCCACCGGGGCCAGCCCGAGCGCGTACGCACCCGGGCGCCGCCCGCTCAGGAACAGCGCGGCCGCGATCACCCCGAGGAAGAGGCCCGCGACGGGACTGGCGGCGGTCGCGATCCCGGCCAGCGGGGCCGCCACCGCGGCCTTGGCCCAGCGCCGCCGCGCCCACTTGCGCGGCCAGCAGAAGACCGCCGCGACCGCGCCGAGGGCGAACATGGCACCCAGCCCGAAGGTGACCCGGCCCGAGAGCGCGTTGCAGAACAGCCCGTACGCCCCGGCCAGGGCGGGCCACACCGGCTCGCGCACGGCCCCGCGGCAGCGGGTCAGGATCAGGGCGAGCAGCCCGGCCGAGACGGTGCCCGCGATCATCATCGTGGTGCGCACGCCGAGCATGTGCATGAGGTACGGAGAGACCACGCTGTACGAGACGGGGTGCATGCCCCCGTACCAGGCGAGGTTGTACGCCGAGTCGGGATGGCGGCCCACGAACTCGGCCCAGGCGTCCTGCGCGGCGAGGTCGCCGCCGCTGTTGGCGAAGCTGAAGAACCAGACGACGTGCAGCACGGCGGCGAGCAGGGTGGCGACGACCACGGGGTGCCGGCGCAGCGGATCGAGGGCGCGCGTGCGCCGCCGGGGCCGCTCGTGCGGCCCCGGCCCCGGCTGCGGCGGCACGGCGGCACGGCCCGGGGCGCCGCCGTCCGCCGACGGGACGGCTGCCCTGGGCCTGCCCTGCTGCTCAGCGGTGGTCACTGCCGCATCTCCCCAACATGGATCCCCACCGGCACGCGTCTGGCGTCCCGGGTCCCTAGGTCGTGTCCGGTCGGCGGGACCGAGCGGACACTCGCTAGACGCGCACCGGCGCCCCGGGGTTGCCCGGGGCGCCGGATCACCACTGGGCCGCACGCCGGACAGCCCTGTCCGAGGGCGTTGCGCACGCCGGGCCACCGCACCGGGCCGCACCGGACCGGCGCGCCGAGTCGACCGTATCTCTTTGCCCTGGCCGCCACAGCTCACGGGGGCCCCGGCACGTTCGAGCGCGACGCGTCACGACGGCAAGCCGTATTCCGTCCGGTCCCCCGCCACAGGAAGCAGCGGGGAACCCGGCGTCACGACTCTTCTGCTCCGAGCCAGCTCGCGAGCTCTTCCCGGTGGCCGACATTGAAGGGGTGATCCGGGCCGAGCACCCGCTCTCTCACTTCGATCAACTGTCGCATCAGTGAGATCGCCTCGTCGGTCATGCCCAGTGCGTGAACGATCCGGACGACGTTGTAATGGGCGGAGAGCGTCATGGGGTGGTCGACGCCCTGAACCCGTGCCCGGTCGGCCCATGCTCTCCGCGCCAGCGGCTCGGCCTCCGCGTGGCGGCCCAAGACCTCGAGTCCGGCGCTGTGGAGATGTCGCGCGTAGAGAGTGGTGAGATGGTCGGGCGGCAAGAGCCGTTCGCAATCGGCGACGACCTCGGGTGCCTCTCTGTCGTACTCGTCTTCCTTGCCCAGCTGGGCAAGCATCTCCAGCAGGAACGTGCGGCTCAGAAGCGTCTCGGGAGAGTCCTCCCCGAGTACAAGGCGCTGCCCCGCGACCGTACGGCGAATGTAGTACTCCGATTCCTCGTCCCGGTCGAGGAGGTCCAGTGGTTGGTGGAGCCCGAAGCAGCTGCGCAAGGTATCAGGATGATCCGGGCCGAGTACGCGCTCACGGCTGGCGAGTACCCGCCGGTGCAGAGACTCGGACTCGGCGTACTTGGCCGTGCGGAACAACCCTCGCGCCATGACGTCCAGGACATCGAGGACCACCGGATGCTCCGCCCCGAGGAGACCAGCGGCTCTCTCGGCGGCCGCCTCGGACATGGCGAGCGAACCTGCCCAGTCGCCCGCTTCGTGGAGTTGCCGAAGGAGGCGAGCCAGCAGCCCGGCCGTGGTTTCGGAGGGCGCGCGATGCAGCAAGGCGACCGCGTGTGGAGCGAGGATCGCGAGAACCTCGCGTGATTCAGACTGGGGAATGTCTTCGTCCGGCAAAGCGGCACGGAGCAGCGCGGCGGCCCCCTCGGCCAACGCTGCACGCGCGGAGTCCGGCATGCCTGCTGCGATGCTGTCGAGGAGTACACCGTGGGCGCGAACGCAACGCAAGTCCGCCACCTGGACCATCTCTGCAAGCGAGTGGTCCAGCAGGCCGCGCAGGGCGGGCTCGAGTCCGTCCGCAGCCAGCGGCGGTTCCACGCCGGCCAGCACGACCTGTCCGCGGGCCAACGGCATCAGAAGCGTCAGCGGGACCGGATCTGCAGCCCAGAACGACAGGAGGCGCAGCAGCGTGGTGGCCTCGGGCAGGCCCTGTGCGGTCAGCGCGTCGAGAGAAAGCTGCCAGGTACGTCCGACGAGCTGACGAGACGACGTGCTCCCGGAGTTCCTGGCACCCCGATCGATCAGGGTCGTGGACTCCTCGGTCAGCTTGCGTGCGTAGTCGTCCATGGACCAGGACTCCAAAAGTTGATGGGCCAGGTGGGAGCCGGCCAGGGTGAGGGCGAGGGGCAGACAGCCGAGACGCTCCGCGACCTTCCGTGCCGCTTGCTTGTCACCCGCTTCCGGCGCCAGGTCGCACAGCACCTGCGCTGCGTCATCCAAGGGCAGCACGTCGAGGTGATGTCGGCTGATGCCCGGCCCCGTCCACAGTGATGCGGTCGCGTGCCGGGTGGTGACCACAACGGTGCCCCGCGCACTGGCGCGCAACCATCCCCCCTGCTCCAGGATGTCGGGGTCATCGGCGTTGTCGAGAACGAGCAACCATGGCTCGTCGGACTGGTCGAGATAGCGCCACGTCAAGTCGGCGGAGGCATACTGGCCCGCGGCCGCAGCCGCCAACTGGCCGGGGCCCGCACCGCGATCACCGGCAACGGCGAGCATCCCGGCCCGCAGGGAGACGTATTCGGAAGCATTCACCCAAAACGCCGCACGTCCGTATTCCCGAACAGCGTGCGTGAAGAGCGTGTAGGCAACCGCCGTCTTCCCGTTACCGCCCATGCCGTGGACGACGTGGATGCCATGGCCCGGTCCTGCGACAGCGCTACGCAGCAGGTCCATCAACTCCGTGCGGTCCCGGAGCACGCCCGGCGGACGGCCGACCAGGGGGACCCGGACCGAGTGCGGGGCCGCGGACGACTGGGCCGATTGCTGGGAGCGTACCGGCAGAGACCCAAATGGGTCGTTCTGCGCGGCGTAGTGGTAGTGGTGCTCCTGAATGTGCTGATCGCCGGCGGCCTGGAAGATGCGCCCCTGGTCCGTCGCCCGTCCCTGAAACCCTCCGGCCTGCGTCATCGCTCGGAAATGTGTTGATCGCGTCCGGCCTGATACACGCGACCGCTGCCGGACACATGCGCGTTCAGCGTGACTGCGGCCGGATCAACTGTCGGAATCCGGGGGGCCAGCTCGTCGAGAATGGCGCGTAGTTCAACGGCAACATCCGGCTGGGCCGTGAGCAGCCGCCGAACGCGGACCTGCCATTCGGCAACCAACTCGGCTTCGGAATCGCCGTCGCCTTGCTCACGCGCGGCCAGGAGTTCCTGCCGCGTCGCATCGAAGTCTTCCCCGACGGCATCGGCGCGGTCCGGCTGGAATCGCTGCCAGAGCGAGACCACGCCGTCCCGCGCCGCTTCCCACGTATGGGTCGCCATCAGCGTCACCATCGTCGTTCCCGCGACTCTGGCAAGTTCGGTGATCTGCGGATCCACGCGGCCCTCCCCCGGCTCAGCTAGTGCTCGATCCTAGCCAGCCGGGGCATGCACACCAACGGTTTCCGCAGCTCTCGCCAACGCGTGCGGGCCGAACCCGGCCTAGCCGATGCGCGTCAGCTTGCTGCCGATGCCCGGCGAGGCCAGGTCGCTCTTCAGTGCCACCGGTACCTTGACCTGGCTGGCGCCCTCGCCGACGGTCAGCACGCCGACCTCGGTGCCGGCCGTCGCGGTCTGCGGCATCGCGCCACCGCCGTCCGCGAGCTTCACGGTCACGGTCAGGGACGCCCACCCGATCGCCTGCACGTCGGCGGTGGCGACGACCGGCGTCCGGCCGCCGAGTCCGTCGTCGACGTAGCCCACGACGTCGCCCTTCTTCACGACGGTCGCGCCGTCGAGGGCCTTCTGGGTGCCGACCATCAGCTGCTTGCTCGCGGCGAGCACGGTGTCGATGATCGACGGCTTGTGCTGGCCGAGGACGGCTCCGACGATCAGCTGGTTGGTGTTGCCGATCTTCTTCTGCGCGGCGAAGAGGAGGTTTCCGCCCGCCTTCGTCGTCGTACCGGTCTTGATGCCGAGCGCACCGCTGGGTCCGGTCAGGCCGTTCCAGTTGCGCCAGCTCTTGCCGGACGGGTCGATCCAGTTCGGCTTCTTCGTGATGTCGAGGAGCGTCTCGATCTCGACCAGCTTCAGGCCCAGCTTGACCTGGTCCTCGGCGGTGCTGACCGTCGTCGCGTCCAGACCCGAGGGGTCCGTGTACGTGGTGTTGGTCATGCCGAGTTCCTTGGCGGTGTCGTTCATCTTCTTGACGAACGCCTCCTGGGAGCCCGCGTCCCAGCGCGCGAGCAGCCGCGCGATGTTGTTGGCCGACGGGATCATGAGTGCGGCGATCGCGTCGTACTCGGAGATCTTGTCGCCCTCCTTGACCGTGTCGAGGGTGGACTCGTTGTTGACGGAGTCGTTCTTCTTGCCCTCGGTCTCGGCCGTCTTGTCGACGTCGATCATCGCGCCCTGCTCACCCTTCTTTATGGGGTGGTCGCGCAGGATGATGTAGGCCGTCATCGACTTGGTGACGCTCGCGATCGGCACCGGCTTCTGCTCGCCGGACTGGCCGAGCGTGCCGAGGCCGGCGGCCGCCATGTACGCCTGCCCCTCGCTGGGCCAGGGCAGCTGCGGCATCGCGCCCTCGAAGGTGTACGAGGACTTCGCGGTCATCACGAGCTTCGGCTCGGGCAGCGGGCGGACCAGCTGCACGATGGCGAGGATGATGCCCAGGAGCACGACGAGCGGCGCGTAGATCTTGAACCGGCGGACGGCGGTGCGCAGCGGGCTCGGCGGCGGGGGCGGGTTGTTCGTGAGGTCCGCCAGCATGTCGAGCGGCGGCTTGGGCGGCAGCGGCTGCTGGGTGGTCCGCTCGCTCCGGTCGCCGCGGTCCAGGCGCTCGGTGGTGGTCGAGGCGGAGGCCGGGGCCTTGGCCGACGGGGTCGGCGGGGTCGGCGGGGTCGGCCGGACCGGGGGCTTCGTCTCCGTCGTGACGTCACCGTCGGTGCGCAGCGGCACGAAGGTGCTGGCCTTGGGGGCCGCGGGGGCCTTGGGGGCCGGTGCGTCCGGCTTCGGGGCGCGGAAGACGGCGGTGCGCTCGCTGTCCTCGGCCGGTGCGGGGGCCGAAGCGGAAGGAGAAGCGGAGCCCGGCTTCACGGCAGCGGGCTTCGACTTCTGCCCGGCGTCGGACTTGACCGCGTCCACCTTCGGCACCCGGAACACGGCGGTGCGCTCGCTGTCCGCGGCCCCGGATCCCGAAGCCGACGGCTTCCCGTCCTCGGGCTTCGCCGCGGCCGGCTTCACCGCACGGAACACAGCCGTACGCTCGCTGTCCGCCGGCTCACCGGCCGGAGCCGACGGCTTCGACGGCTGGGCCACCGCAGGCTTCGCCTCGCCGGAAGCGGAAGCGGCACCGGCCTCGGGCGACGGCTTGTCCGCGCCCGTGGAGCCGGGCTTCGCATCCGCCGGCTTCGCCGCGGCCGGCTTCACCGCACGGAACACGGCCGTACGCTCGCTGTCCGCCGGCTCACCGGCCGGAGCCGGCGGCTTCGCCTCGCCAGGGGCAGCAGCACCCTTGACCGACGGCCCGTCCTCCCCGGCGGAGCCGGGCTCGGCCGCACGGACCGCGGCCGTGCGCTCGCCGCCCGCCGGCTCGGACTTCGAGGTGGCGGCAACGGCAGCGGGGGGCTCCGCCTCGTCGGCCGGAGCGGAACCGGAGCCGGAAGCGGAAGCGGAATCCGTGTCCGCGTCGGCATCGCCCTGGTCCTCCGCCGTCGTGGCGACCCAGGCCGCCACGGCCTCGCGCAGCGCATCCCGCCCGCCGGCCTCGGCATCCGCGTCGGCATCCCGCCCGCCGGCGCCGGCCTCCGCATCGGCATCCCGCCCGCCGGCGCCGGCCTCCGCATCGGCCTCAGCCTCAGCCTCAGCCTCGGCCTCGACGTCGGCCTCGGGACCGCTTTCGCCCGCACGGGCGACCCCGGCGGCGTCCTCGGATTCCCTCGGCCGGAACACCGACAGCCTCGGGTCGCGCTCCGCGGACGACTCCGCCGCCCCCGGCGTTTCTTCATCTACCGACTTGTCGGGGGACTCGCCCGCCACCGCTCCTCCTCATCGCCGCCACGTTCGGCTGTCCGAATGTCTAACAGTGTCCCGTCTCGGGAGCATCGCCCCCGTGCCAGACGAGAACGACATAGCTGCGGGTTCCCCCACAAAGCGGCCACGCGCTCTCGACAGATGAATGTGAGAGGCGTCACCCTGTCACTCATCCACGCGGGGAGGCATGGATGGGCAGGAGCCGCAGAACAATTCCGGAGGAGCTTCTGCTGCTCGCCTTGGACCCGGCCACGGGTACCACGGCGCAGCCGCAGTCGCTCGACCTCGGCCTGGCCGGGGCACAGCTAGTGGAGCTGGCTCTGGCAGGACGGATAGCCCCTGATGGGGATCGTATCGCCGTGGTGATGCCACGGCCGACAGGAGATCCGACTCTGGACTCCGCACTGGAACTGCTGCGCAGGCGCGGCAGCCCGGTACGGGCCGTCCACTGGATCGGCGGACCCCGGCTGGGGCTTCGTCAGATTTACCTCGCGCACCTGGAGCGCTGCGGCATGGTCCATGCCGTCGCGGGACAGATGTGCGGAGTGTTGCCGACGACTCGCTACCAGGCGACGGACACGGAGATCAGCCGGGAGATCCGAGCCCGGCTCGACAGTGCGATCCGCACCGGCGTACCGCCGGACCCGCGGACCGCGGCGCTCGCCGCGCTGGCCCACGCGGTCGGACTCGGCAAGCACCTGTACCCCGGCAATGAGGGGCGCTCGTCCAGGTCCCGGCTGCGGGACCTGATCAGGCACGACCCGATGGGCGGACTCGTGGCGCACGCCGTGATGGACGTCCAGAACGGTGTGGCCGCGCAGCCACGCCGGGACCGTGCGCCGGCACCGCAGGCCCGGCCCGCCGCGGGCGGTGTCGCGATGCAGCCGCGCCGCACGGGTGCGATGGCACGCGTGGCCGCGCACTGATCCACACCGATCCACACCGATCCACCCAGTTCGACCCGGTTCGACCCAGTTCCACAGTTGCGCGGGTCACCGGTTCCACCGTTCCCCAGCTCCACCACCGCACCGCCAAGCACCACCAAGCACCACCAAGCAACGCCACCGCCGGGACCGGCATCCGTGAGGATCCGGTCCGGGAGCCGCCAGCGCGCGGGGTGGCGGAGCCGGTCCGCCGGCTCCGCCACCCCGCGCGTCTGTGTTTTTTCCCTGCCGTTCCCCAGCGGCGCCGCCCGCTTCGGTGGCAGTCTGCTGAACATCAGACACGCAGAGAGACAGCTGCACGACAGAAGAAGGCGGAGGTGCCGTTCACGTGGCGTCCAATGTCAATCCCACCGTCCGACGCCGCCGACTGGGAATGGAGCTGCGCAAGCTCCGCGAGGACAAGGGCATGACGGCCGAACAGGTCGCCGAACGCCTCCTCGTCTCCCAGTCGAAGATCAGCCGGCTGGAGAACGGCCGCCGTTCCATCAGCCAGCGCGACGTCCGCGACCTGTGCGACGTGTACGAGGTCGAGGACCGCCGGCTCATCGACTCCCTCATGCAGATGGCGAAGGACTCCCGCCAGCAGGGCTGGTGGCACGCCTTCGGCGACATCCCGTACAGCGTCTACATCGGGCTGGAGACCGACGCCGCCAGCCTGCGCACGTACGAGCCCCTGGTGATCCCGGGCCTCCTGCAGACCACCGAGTACGCGCAGGCCCTCGTCCGCGGCGCGTGGCCGGAGACCGCCCCCGCCGACGTGGACAAGCGCGTCCAGGTCCGCATGCACCGCCAGAAGCGGCTCTCCGAGACGGAGAACAACAACCCGGACCTCGGTCCGCTGCGCCTGTGGGCGGTCATCGACGAGGCGGCGCTGCGCCGGCACGTGGGCGACGCCCGACTGATGATCCGGCAGCTCGAGTACTTGATAGAGCAGTCGGAGCAGCCGCACGTCACCGTGCAGGTGATGCCCTTCGAGCTGGGCGCGCACCCCGGCGTGAACGGCCAGTACGCGATCCTGGAGTTCCCGGACGCGTCCGACTCGACGGTCGTCTACATCGAGGGCGTCACCAGCGACCTGTACCTGGAGAAGGCCAACGACGTCCAGAAGTACAGCGTGATGTACGAGCACCTGCGCGCCCAGGCCCTCGGCGTCGACAAGACACGGGAGTTCATCTCGCAGATCATCAACGAATATGCCGACAAGGGTGAGTAGTCCTGTGACTCAGGGGGCGGGCGGGCAAAGGGTCGGCACCGTACACCGTCACTCCCCGGCCACAGAAGGCTTGAATGGAATATGCCACTCGGTCGGGTGAATGCTTCCTTCACCCGTCAGGAGCTGCGGGTAGCGTCGATCAGGTCAGCCGGAAATGGCCGACAACACACCCGAACTACTCGCTCACCGGAGAGAAACATGGCTATTCGCCAGGGCGCCAACGACAACTGGGTCAAGTCCTCCTACTCCGCCAACGGCGCCTGCGTCGAGGTCAAGTCCCCCGTCATGGAGGCGATCGCCGTACGCGACTCCAAGGTGCAGGACGGCCCGTCCCTCACCTTCGCGCCCGGTTCGTGGACCTCCTTCGTCGCCGACGTCACCGAAGGCCGGCTGGGACGCCTCGTCTGAAGGTCACGACGCGTCCCGACCGTCCCGCCACCACCGCCTGGAGCCCTCTCGACCGGTCCGCCGTCTTGGCCGAGGGGGCTCGGCCATGCCCGCGTCAGCGCAGCTGGTCGACGTACCGGTCCGTTCCCGGCACCGTCGGGATGAACGGAGCCACGAGCTCCACCCGCCCCAGGCCCGCCTCCGCGACCTCCGCGTCCAGCCCCTGGAAGCGGTGCCAGCAGGTCCGGGGGTCCTCCTCCAGGAACCACAGCAGCGTGAGGCGCGTGTCGACCCCCTCCACCTGCTTGACGTACGTCATCCGGTCACCGGGCAGCGGCGTCGGCCGGAAGACGGTCACCATCGCCGCCGGAGAGCCGTGCAGCCGCTTCGGCAGGGCGCGCGAGCGCAGCCACTCCAGCAACTCGGCCCGCTGCTCCGGGCCGTCGGCGTCGACCACCTGCACCACCAGCCCCGCGTACGGGTGGTCGAGCGCGTGGTGGTCCCGCGGGCCGGCGGCACCGTCGCGGTAGACGGTGGCCGCGTGGTCCTGGAAGGCCGTGAAGACGTGGGTCCGGTCCTGGTAGACGCGACCGTCGCGGTTCAGCCGCTTGTTGATGCCGACCGTCCACTTCATGTGCTCGTCGTAGCGGCCCGCGGTGACCCAGTACGTCGATATGTAGCAGCCGGCCGTGACCGGCTGGGCGACGGCCGACTTCTCCGGGTAGCGCAGCTCCTGGAGTTCACGGGTGGCCACCCAGCGGCGGCCCGCGTACATCCACGGCATGGCCATGGCGCCGGCGTAGTAGTGGTCGTCCTCGTACCAGCGGTTGTAGGCGTACTCGTGGCCCGGGTGCGGCTCCACCATGGTGATCAGGGCGTGGCCGGGGCGGACGCCGTAGGGGCCGACCGCCGCCAGCGCGGCGTAGTCGTCGACGCGGGTGTCCTGCTGCGGGTCCTGCTGCGGGTCCTGCTCTCCTGTCGTCATGGGAACGGTCTAGCTGATGTGGCGTCAGATCGGGAGGGGGTGGGCGGAGTCGGGGACGGCCGAGCAGTCCGCGTCCGCCCCCTGATACATACATGCCATCTACACGTTCCTGTGGCTACGATGCGCGCACCCGTTTCCCGGAGGAGCTCCCGTGCCCGCTGTCCCCGCCGTCTCCGCCGTCTCCGCCGTCGTCGCCGGAACTGCCGGCACCGCCGCCACCGGAACCGCCGCCACCACCGCCCCGCCCGCGTTCGCCGCCCGCGCCGCATCGGTCGAGGGCTCCCCCGTGCGCGAGATCCTCGCGCTCACCCAGCGGCCCGGGATCATCTCCTTCGCGGGCGGACTCCCCGCCCCCGAGCTCTTCGACACCGAGGGCCTGCGCGCCGCGTACGACGCCGCCTTCGCGCTGTCCGCGCGCCGCGCGCTCCAGTACTCGACCACCGAGGGCGCGCCGGAGCTCCGCGCGGCCGTCGCGGCGCGGGCCTCGGCGCGCGGGCTGCCGACCGGCGCGGACGACGTACTCGTCACCTCCGGCTCCCAGCAGGCCCTCACCCTCGTCGCCTCCGCCCTGATCGAGCCGGGCGACGTGGTACTGGTCGAGAACCCCACCTACCTCGCCGCGCTCCAGTGCTTCGCGCTGGCGGGGGCGCGGGTGGTGCCCGTGCCCTGCGACGAGGCGGGCATCCTGCCGGACGCGCTCGCGGAACTCGTCGCGCGGGAGCGGCCCAAGCTGCTCTACACGATCCCCACCTTCCAGAACCCGACGGGCCGCACCCTGCCGGCCTCCCGCCGGGCCGCGGTCGCGGAGGTCGCGGCCCGGCTCGGCCTGTGGCTGGTGGAGGACGACCCGTACGGGGACCTGCGCTACGAGGGCCGGGACGTCCCGTGGCTCGCCGCCCACCCGGGCGCGGAGGACCGTACGGCCCTGATCGGCAGCTTCTCGAAGATCATGGCTCCGGGGCTGCGCCTGGGCTGGCTGCGCGCTCCGGCGGCGCTCCTGCGCGCCGCGACGGTCGCCAAGCAGGCGGCGGACCTGCACACCTCCACGGTGGACCAGCTGGCCGCGGCGCACTACCTCGCGACGGCCGACCTGGACGCGCACATAGGCGGCGTGCGCGCCGCGTACCGGGAGCGGCGCGACGCCCTGCAGAGCGCCCTGAGCCGGACCCTGTCGGCGGACTGCGACTGGAACCTGCCCGAGGGCGGGATGTTCGTGTGGGCCAGGCTCCCGGAGGACCACGACGCGACGGCCCTGCTGAGGACGGCCGTGGCGCACGGCGTCGCCTTCGTGCCCGGAGCCCCCTTCCACGCGGCCGCGCCGGACCCGCGCACGCTGCGCCTGTCCTTCACGACGCACACCCCGGGGGAGATCGCCGAGGGGGTCGGCCGCCTCGGGGCGGCCCTGGCGGAGTACGGGGCGACACCGCGGGCGGTCAGTGCGCCAGCCCGACCTTGAGCAGCACGATGAGCAGCCCGAGGAAGAGGTTGATGACACCGGCGAACACCATCAGGCGGCGCGAGGCCCCGGCGCGCCGGGCGGCCACGGTCGCCCAGCCGACCTGCCCGGCCAGGGCCACCAGGAGCGCCAGCCAGGCGATGCCCTGCGGCCCCAGATTGAACAGCGGGCTGATCGCGGCGGCGAGGGCGGGCGGGACGGCCGCCTCGATGATCGGGCGCTCCTGCCGGGAGACGCGGCGGATCGCGCTCCAGCTGAGCCTGCCCACGAGGAGGCGGGCCCCGAAGAGGCGGGCGAAGACGTGCGCGGCCCAGAACACCACACCGGTGCCCAGCAGCAGGGCGATGAGCTGCAGCCGCGGGAAGGAGCCGAGGGTTCCGGCGCCGACGACGACGGAGGCGGCGAGCAGGGAGCCGTAGACGGCGCCGGTGTAGTCGCCGCGGGCCTCCTCCGGGTCCGGCTCGGCGGCCGCCTCCGCGGCGGCTGCGGCGGCGGACGCGGCGGCGGCCTCCGGATCGGACTCGGGCACGGGCTCGGGCGCTGGCCCAGGCGCGGGCGCGGGCTGGGATGCGCGCCCCGCGGCCGTCCCCGGGGTCTTGCCGGGTCCGTCCGGGGCCACTACGACGGGGCCCCGGACCGCGTCGCGGTGGGCCACTTGAGCTCGATCTCCATCTCGATCTGCCCGTCGCCGACCTCGACCTCGATCTCGGTGCTCAGTTCGTCGGGGACCCGCAGGCTCATCGTCCCCGGGCCCAGTTCCAGTTCGGCGTTGCCGCCGTGCCGCAGCGCCTCCGCGAGCGCGGCGAGCTGATCGGCGGCCTCAAGGCGTGAAAGGGAACTCTTCTGTTCGAACTTGAGGTCCTTCACGGCTGTCTCCTATCCGCACACGACCAGCGGGAACAGCGGGGGCACCGGGTGGCACCGGGTCGAACCGGACGGCACCGGGCGCGCCCCGGGCACAGGCTCATTGTGACGCCGCCCCGCAGGTCGGGCATCCCGGGGAAGCGCGCCCCCGCCCTCGCGGCCCCCTCACCGCAGCCGGTTGAAGGCCAGCGCGAGGACGTCGCGCCACTCCATGGGCGGGCCGGCCACCGGGGCGCCGGGGCGCTCCCTCGGTACGCGGACGCGCAGGGCGCCCGGGCGGACGGAGCAGGTGACGGGCGTGGGCAGGGTCAGGGCCTCCCCGTCGACGGCCACCGGGATGCTCTCCGCCTCCGACGCGATGACGACCTGCCGTGAGGTCAGGATCTGCAGGCCGGCCGCCCGCGCCCCCCGCAGGGCGACGTCGGCCGCCTGGGCGGCGTTGTTCACCCGGATCCCGACCACGCCCAGCACACCGAGGTCGAGGCGGGCCCGGCGGGCGCCCACGGCCGCCGGTTCGGGGGACGAGTAGGGGTTGTTGCTGATCAGCAGCGCCTGCTGGCCCTCCAGGCGCGTCCGGTCGGTCGTCGCTTCGAGGGTGCGGCCGACGTAGCCGAGCAGCAGGTCGGGCAGTGCGTTCAGCGCGGAGTCGGCCTTGGCGTCCCGGTACTCCGGGCGCTGCACGACCTCCGCGTAGACGCCGAAGGAGGCCGTGTTCACGAAGGCGCGGCCGCCGACGAAGCCCAGGTCGATCCGGAGCTCCTCGCCGTCGGCGAGGGCGTCCAGGCACCGGGCGGGGTCCTCGCGGTCCAGGCCGAGGTCCATGGCGAAGTGGTTCCGGGTCCCCGCGGAGATCACCAGGAACGGCAGGCCGTGCTCGGCGGCCACCTCGGCCACCCGGGCCTGGGTGCCGTCGCCGCCGGCCACCCCGAGCAGGTCCGCCCCCTCGGCGACCGCCCGGCGGGCGAGGGCGGCGACGTCCGTCGCGACCCCGGTGTCCAGGAGCACCACGCGGGCACCGAGCGCCTCGGCCTTCTCGACGAGGCCGAAGCGGCCGACCTTCCCGCCGCCGGACTTCGGGTTCATGATCAGCACCGGGTGCCGGGGGCGGTCGGCGGCGACCGCCCGCATGGCGGCGGACGGCCGCGCCGCGCGCAGCGCCGTCCGGGCGCACACCACGGCGGCCGCCCAGAGCACGATGGCGGCCAGCGCGGTGGGCCACAGGTCGGCGCGGGCGTAGATGACGAGGATGGCCAGCGGCGCGGCCACGGCGAGCACGGTCCCGGCCAGCCGGATCCAGCCGCGGTGGGCGAGGATCCACCAGGTGCCCACGGCGGTGAGCGCCGCGCCGGCCATCCCGACCACGACGACGATCAGCCCGGCACCCTCGCCGGACGCCACCAGCACCACCACCGCGCCCAGCACGCACAACAGCGCCAGCAGTGCGAACAGCCGGGCGCGCGGCGGCGCGCCGGCAGGGTGCGAGAGCGACATGGTCCTCACGTCCTCCGACCGGGTCCCGGCACCGCGGATCGTCCCCGCCGGGATGCGTTCCCATCCGATCATCCCCCGAACACCCCCCACCGTCGACGCGGACAGCCCCGACCCTGCACATTGCTTTTGCAACGACACCCCGGGAACCCTCACCAGCACTCAAACCCCATGCACCTGGCTCAATATGTGCGCTACCGAACAGTGAAGTTGGCCGCGCCCGTCCCCGCGTGCAAAAGTACGTTCGATTGGGTCGCCTGGCGGGCCATCAGCTCGACAGCGGCCGAGTGCCGGTGCGGGCGCGGTGGGGGGAGTTCACGGAGTGGGGTTCGACGTGGAGCGGCTGACGGACTTCCGCAGCCGGCTCGTTTCGTACCGCTGAACGACCAGGAGGGCCTCTGGACAGCCGCTTCTCCGACGAGGAGGCCCGGAATCGAGACCGGGCACGCGGGCCTGACGTCCACGCCGGGCACGTTCTGCGAACGCTGGAGCCTCATGCGAATGGATCACAAGTTGGAGCACGGACAGGTCTGCAAGGGAATCGTCACCGCGGTCAGCGACTACAGCCTGAGCGTGACGCTGACCGGAGGCCTTCAGGGCACGGTGTCGTCCGCGAACCTCTCATGGAGGAGAGTGGACCACCCATCGGAAGTCGCACAGGTCGACCAGGTCGTGACCGTCTTCTACTTGAGCACCGATCCCGAGCGCGAGTCGATTTCACTGTCACTGAAAGACATCGAACCCGACCCGCTCATTGAATTCGCACGAACAGAACTTGACGCTGTGACCCGTGGAACCGTCACGAAGATCGCCCCGATCGGCACGTTCGTTCGCCTGCCTTCGGGAATCGAAGGGCTGCTGCCGACCGCCTCCTCCGGAGCAGTTGCGTACAAGTTGGGCGATGAGTTCGAGGTCAAGGTGGATTACATCAACATGCACACCCGGCAGGTCAGAGTCTCCCTCGGCGCCTGACCGGCCGGCGCGCACTTCTTCGATTCACCTCTCCACCAGCGCCGACTCGCGATCCGAAGCGGAGGTCACGGCACAAGACCACGCAGCGGCGCCTACACGCTTTCGAGCAATTGAGGCTGCGGCCCCCGAGCGGCATGACGCAATGACGATTCCGTCCGCGCCGCGGGTGGCGCACACGCGGCCCCGCCGCCCATCGCCACAGCCGTCGGGGCGCGGCCGCCATGACCCTGGAGGGCTGATGCGGACGGGCTCGGGCCGGCCGGACGCCGCCTTGCCCGGCCGGACCGGGCGGACCGGGCGGACCGGGCGGACCGTCGCGCCGCGGCCCGGCGCCCGCGGGAGGGCCAGGGGCCCGCGACCCGCACCCGCCCCTTCCCTCGGGGCGCGGCGCAGCCTAGTCTGACGGGTCGTCAGATGTGGTCGGGTGCCTGGAGGTACGTCGTGCTGTTGCGAGGGAAGACCGTCATCGTCTCCGGCGTCGGGGCCGGGCTCGGGCACCAGGTGGCCGCCGCCGTCGTGCGGGACGGCGGGAACGCCGTGCTCGGGGCGCGGACCGAGGCGAATCTCGCCAAGTCCGCCGCCGAGATCGACCCCGACGGCGCCCACACCGCCCACCGGCCGACCGACATCGGCGACGAGGCGCAGTGCGAGGCCCTCGCCGCCCTGGCGGTGGAGCGGTTCGGCGGCGTCGACGCCGTCGTGCACGTCGCCGCCTGGGACTCGTACTTCGGCGGGCTCCAGGACGCCGACTTCGGGACCTGGCAGCAGATCATCGACGTCAACCTGCTGGGCACCCTACGCATGACGCGGGCCTGCCTGCCCGCCCTCAAGGAGCGGGGCGGGTCCGTGGTCATCATCGGGACGCAGTCCGCCGTGGCCGCGCCCAACGAGGTGCAGCAGGCCGCCTACGCCGCCTCCAAGGGAGCCCTGACCTCCGCCATGTACTCCATGGCCCGCGAGCTCGGCCCGCACCGGATACGCGTCAACACCGTGCTGCCCGGCTGGATGTGGGGCCCGCCGGTTCAGGCCTTCGTCACCTTCACCGCCCACACCGAGAACGTCCCCGAGGCCGAGGTGCACGCCCGCCTCACCGAGCGCATGGCGCTGCCCGACCTCGCCACCGACGGGGACGTCGCCGACGCCGCCGTGTTCCTCGCCTCCGACCGGGCCCGGGCGATTACCGGCCAATCACTGCTGGTCAACGCCGGTGAGCTGATGAGATGACCCGCTCCACCACCGGGACGTCGGATCGTATGCTCGCCCCATGACCACTCTGAGTGAGGCTCCGACCGAAAACGCGATGCGCCGCGCGCTGCGACGGGCCCGAGACGGCGTCGCGCTCGACGCGGGCGAGGCGGCCGTGCTCCTCCAGGCGCGCGGCGAGGCCCTCCGGGACCTCGCCGCCTCCGCCGCTCGCGTCCGGGACGCCGGGCTCGCCGCCGCCGGGCGGCCCGGTGTCATCACGTACTCGCGCAAGGTCTTCATCCCCCTCACCCGCCTCTGCCGCGACAAGTGCCACTACTGCACCTTCGTCACCGTCCCCGGCAAGCTCCGCCGGAGCGGCCACGGGATGTACCTCTCCCCCGACGAGGTCCTCGACATCGCCCGCCAGGGTGCGGCGATGGGCTGCAAGGAGGCCCTCTTCACCCTCGGCGACCGCCCCGAGGACCGCTGGCCCGAGGCCCGCGAGTGGCTCGACGCGCACGGCTACGACGACACCCTCGCCTACGTCCGCGCCATGGCGATCCGCGTCCTGGAGGAGACGGGCCTGCTGCCGCACCTCAACCCCGGCGTCATGTCGTGGTCCGAGCTGCAGCGCCTCAAGCCCGTCGCCCCGTCCATGGGCATGATGCTGGAGACCACCGCCACCCGCCTGTGGTCCGAGCCGGGCGGCCCCCACCACGGCTCCCCCGACAAGGAACCGGCCGTACGGCTGCGCGTGCTGGAGGACGCGGGACGCTCCAACGTCCCCTTCACCACCGGCGTCCTGATCGGTATCGGCGAGTCCTACGAGGAGAGGGCGGATGCCTTCTTCGAACTGCGCCGCATCCAGCGCAGCTACCACGGCATCCAGGAGGTCATCGTCCAGAACTTCCGCGCCAAGCCGGACACCGCCATGCGCGGCATGCCGGACGCGGAGCTGGAGGAGCTGGCCGCCGCGATCGCCGTCGCCCGCCACATCCTGGGCCCGAGCGCCCGGATCCAGGCTCCGCCGAACCTGGTGGACGCCGAGTACGCCCTGCTCATCGGCGCGGGCATCGACGACTGGGGCGGCGTGTCCCCGCTGACCCCGGACCACGTCAACCCCGAGCGCCCCTGGCCGCACATCGAGGAGCTGGCCGCGCGGACCGCGGCCGCCGGCTTCGAGCTGCGCGAACGCCTCACCATCTACCCGGAGTTCCTCCGGCGCGGCGAACCCTGGCTGGACCCGCGGCTGCTGCCGCACGTACGGGCGCTGGCCGACGCGGACACCGGGCTCGCGGACGAGTCGGCCGCCGTCGAGGGCCGGCCGTGGCAGGAGCCCGACGAGGGCTTCGCCGCGTACGGGCGCACCGACCTGCACACCGCCATCGACAGCGAGGGCCGCAGCGCCGACCGGCGCGAGGACTTCGACCACGTCTACGGCGACTGGGACGCGCTGCGCGAGGCGGCCGCGCCCGGGATGGTCCCCGAGCGCATCGACACCGACGTGCGCGCCGCCCTGGCGCAGGCCGCCGACGACCCGACGAAGCTGACCGACGCGCAGGCGCTCGCGCTGCTGCACGCGGACGGGCCGGCCCTCGACGCCCTGTGCCGGATCGCCGACGACCTGCGCCGGTCGGTGGTGGGCGACGACGTCACCTACATCGTCACGCGGAACATCAACTTCACCAACGTCTGCTACACCGGCTGCCGTTTCTGCGCCTTCGCGCAGCGCCGCACCGACGCCGACGCCTACACCCTCTCCCTCGACCAGGTCGCCGACCGGGCCGCCCAGGCCTGGGACGTCGGCGCGGTCGAGGTGTGCATGCAGGGCGGCATCCACCCCGACCTACCGGGGACGGCGTACTTCGACATCGCGCGGGCGGTCAAGCAGCGGGTGCCGGGCATGCACGTGCACGCCTTCTCGCCGATGGAGGTCGTCAACGGCGCGACCCGCACGGGCATGTCGGTACGGGACTGGCTGACGGCGGCCAAGGAGGCCGGACTGGACTCGATCCCGGGGACCGCGGCGGAGATCCTGGACGACGAGGTGCGCTGGGTCCTGACCAAGGGCAAGCTGCCGACGGCGGACTGGATCGACGTCGTCACCACGGCGCACGAGCTGGGGATCCGCTCCTCGTCCACGATGATGTACGGGCACGTGGACCAGCCCCGGCACTGGCTCGGCCACTTCCGCACGCTGGCCCGTATCCAGCAGCAGACGGGCGGTTTCACGGAGTTCGTGACGCTCCCGTTCATCCACACCAACGCCCCCGTGTACCTGGCGGGCATCTCCCGGCCCGGGCCGACGGTCCGCGACAACCGCGCGGTGACGGCGATGGCCCGGATCCTGCTGCACCCGCACATCCCCAACATCCAGACGAGCTGGGTGAAGCTGGGGTCCGAGGGCGCGGCCGAGATGCTCCGTTCCGGGGCGAACGACCTCGGCGGCACGCTGATGGAGGAGACCATCTCCCGCATGGCCGGGTCGAGTTACGGCTCGTACAAGTCGGTGCGGGACCTGGTGGCGGTCGCGGAGGCGGCGGGGCGGCCCGCGAAGCCCCGTACGACGCTGTACGGGGAGGTGCCCGAGGAGCGGCAGCGGGCGGCCCTCGCCTCGGACGGGCACCTGCCGGAGCTGCTGCCCGTACTGGACTGAGCGGAGCGGAGGGGGTCCGCGGCCCGGCCCCGGCCCCCTCCCCCGCTACGGGTCAGCCGACCGGTCAGCCGACGAGGAGGTCCTTCTTGAGCTGCTTCAGCTCGCGGGCGTCGATGCCGAGCCCGTCCTCCAGGTAGCGGTCGAAGGAGCCGTACGTGGTCCTGACCTCGTCGTAGCCGGCGTTCAGGTACTCGGGGCGCACGTCGAGCAGCGGCTTGTAGACGGCGGCCTGCTGGGCGGGCAGGTGCGAGAGGATCGCGTCGTTGGCGGCCTTGCGGTAGTCGTTGCTGGCCAGGTAGTCGGCCTCGACGGTCTGCCGGGGCACGCCGAGGGCGGTCAGCAGGGCGGCATTGGCCCAGCCGGTGCGGTCCTTGCCGGCGGTGCAGTGGAAGAGGACGGAGCGGGCGCGGTCGCGCTCGATGCCGTCGAGGACCTGCGCGTACGCCTTCTTGCCGCCGGCGCCGGAGACCATCGCCCGTTCGGCGTCGACCATGGCCCTGACGGCCTCTTCGGGGGTGCGGGGCATGGTCTGGAAGGAGCCGGAGCCCGCGAAGACGTCGGCGACGACGTAGGCGGCGCCGGCCGGGACCTTGTCGGCGTCCTTGGTGCGCTCGTCCTCCATGCGCAGGTCGAAGACGGTCCTGATGTGCAGGCGCCGGAGCTTGGCGAGGTCGGCGGGGGTGAGCTTGTTCAGGGCGTCCGAGCGGTACACCTCGCCCATCTTCACCCACTGGCCGGTGGCGGTGCGGTAGCCGCCGGCGTCGCGGAAGTTGGCGGTGCCCTCCAGCTTCACGAGCCGGTCGGCGAGGCGCAGGCCCTGGCCGCGCTGCGGCGTGAAGTCGAACCACTGGCGGTCGGCGGCGGGCAGGCCCGTGACGACGGCCCGGCCCTGGGCGCCGCCCTTGGCGACGACCTTGCCGTTCGCCCTGATCTCGACCCGCTTGCCGGTCGGGGCCTTCCACTCCAGGGTGAAGGAGCCGTCGGCCCCGGCGGTGACGGTGGCTTCGGTGAAGGGGATGGCGGAGCGGGCGCCGGCGTTGGCGGCGGGGGCGGTGATCAGGGTGGCGGTGAGCGCGGAGGCGACGACGGTCGCGGCGAGGAGAGCCTTCTTCATGCGGTCGAGGCTGGGCGGCCGCGGAGAACGTCGGGTGAACGCGGTGTGGCTGAAACTGGCCGCCTCGAAGGCAAGTGGCAAAACGTGCCACTCGCCAGGCGGCGGCCGGAACTGTTCGGATTCCGGCCGATCTCTGCTCACTTAAGGACCTCTTGGCGTACGGCTTCCGGTTTCGATCGAACGTGTCCACTACAGTGCGGATTTCGCATGCGCGGCGGTTACAGGTCATCGGGGGGCGCGGTGCCGGGGGTGGACGACGTGATCGGTACGGACGACGGCAAGGCCGCGGGCCCGGGCCCGGGCCCCCTCCCCCCGGGCTTCACCCCGGCCCCGGCAGCCGGGACGGCGGGCCCGAGCCCGACGGAGGGCCCGGCCGGCGGGGCCGCGGGCTCGGTCCCGACCGCCGGCACCCGCCCCGCGCCCACGCCCAGCACCACCAACCCGGCCGGAGGCGAAACGCAGGGCGGCAGCCCGGCGGGCGGTACCCGTGCGGCGGCACCGCACAGCACCGCCGCCCCGGACGGCGGTACGGACGCTCCCGGCCCGGCCGCAGGCCACGGACAGGGCAGCAGCCCGGCCGGCGGCACCCGCGCCGCGGCCACGCCCAGCAACGCCAACCCGGCCGGAGGCCGAGCGCAGGGCGGCAGCCCGGCCGCGAGCCAGGGGCAGGCCGGCGGGGCGGCAGCCACCAGCCCCACCACCCCGGCCGGAGGCCGGCCGCGCCACACCGCCGACACCGCCGACACCGCCGGAGGCAGGACGCTCGGGCGGGGGATCGCCACCGGGCTCTGGGGCCGGATCGAGCAGCAGGACTTCCGCAGCCGGATCCGCGGCACCCTCCTCGGCGCGGCCCTCGGCGACGCCCTCGGCGCGCCCCTGACCGGCCTCTCCCTCGACGCCGTGCGCGCCGCCCACGGCCCCGACGGCCTGACCGCGCCCGCCCCCGCGCACGGCCGCCGCGGCCGGGTCACCGCGGCCACCCAGCTCACCCTCTTCACCGTGGACGGGCTGATCCGGGCCCACGTACGCCGGGACACCGGCGCCTGGCACCCGCCCACCGACGTGCACCGCGCGTACCGCCGCTGGGCGGCGACCCAGCACGACTGGGGCCCCGACGAGCGCCGCGAGGACAACGGCTGGCTCGCGCAGCAGGAGTGGCTCTACGCCCGCCGCGACCCCGACCGCGCCTGCCTGACCGGCTTCGGCGACGACGTCCTCGCCACCCTCGACCGGCCCAAGAACCCGGCCGCCCGCGGCGCGGCCGCCGCCGCCCGCTCGGCGCCCTTCGGGCTGCTCGTCGGCTGGGAGCCCGCCCTCGTCCTCCAGCTCACCGTCGAGTGCGCCGCCCAGAGCCACGGCCATCCCACCGCCCACCTCTCGGCCGGGGCCCTCGCCGTCATCGTCCACGGGCTGATCCGCGGCGACTCCCTCGACGCCGCCGTCCAGCGCACCCTGGGGCTGCTCGGTGCCCGCCCCGGTCACCAGCCCGTCACCGACGCCCTCCAGCGCGCCATGGCGGCCGTCACCCGGGGCGCGCCCGGCCCCGAAGCCGTCGAAGCCCTCACCCCCGGCGAGACCGAGCCGGACGCCTCGGACGCCCTCGCCGTCGCCGTCTACTGCGCCCTGGTCGCGCAGGACGTCGCCCACGGCCTGCGCCTCGCCGTCAACCACGGCGGCGACTCCGTGGCCGCCGGCTCCCTGTGCGGGGCCCTGCTCGGCGCCCTCCACGGCGAGACGGCCCTGCCCCCCGCATGGCTCGCGGAGCTCGAAGGCCGCGCCACGCTCCTGGAACTGTGCGACGACTTCGCCCTGGAGATGACCCAGGGCCCGACCCTCCACAGCCCCTCCACCGCCTCCCCCGGCTGGCTGGCCCGCTACCCCCGCGGCTGACCGACCTGACGCCCCCTCAACAATCGCGGGCGCAGGCCGTACCGTGGCGTTCCCACGTCCCGGCTGCCGGAGGTGCCATCCCGCATGCGGATCGCCACGACCGTCTTCCTCACCGACCGCACCGTCTCCCCCGTCCGCCTCGCCCGCAGTCTGGAGGAACGCGGCTTCTCGGGCCTCTATCTCCCCGAGCACACCCACATCCCGGTCGCCCGCGAGACGCCCGCCCCCATGGGCGGCGAACTCCCCGAGATGTACGGGCGCACCCTCGACCCCTTCGTCGCCCTCGGCCAGGCCGCCGCCGTCACCGAACGGCTGCACCTGGGCACCGGCATCACCCTGGTCGCCCAGCACGACCCGATCGGCCTCGCGAAGCAGGTCGCGACCCTCGACCACCTCTCCGGCGGCCGTTTCACCCTGGGCATCGGCTACGGCTGGAACGTCGAGGAGGCCGCCGACCACGGCGTCGAGTGGCGCACCCGCCGCGACCTGGTCCGCGACCGGATGGCCCTGATGCGCGCCCTGTGGGCGCCCGAGCCGACGGCGTACGTCGGCCAGTACTGCTCCGTCCAGGCGAGCAGCGCCCACCCGAAGCCCGCCCAGGCCCCGCGGGAACTCGGCCCCGGATCCCCCCTGCACGGCCCCCGCACCCTGATCGGCGGCGCGGCCGGCCCGAAGCTCTTCGCCGCGATCGCCGACCACTCCGACGGCTGGCTCCCGATCGGCGGCGGCGGCCTCACCGAGTCCCTCCCGGTGCTGCGGCAGCTCTGGGAGACCGCCGGCCGCGACCCGAAGTCCCTCCAAGTGGTCCCGTACGCCGTGCACCCCAGCCCGGGCAAGCTCGCCCACTACGCCGACCTCGGCATCGAGGAAGTCGTCCTCCAACTCCCCTCGGCCCCCGAGCCGGAGATCCTGCGCACCCTGGACGGCTTCGCCCAGTACCTCTGACCAACAAGCCGCCTTCATGTACATCTGGTACATTGCTGACATGAGTGAGCCGGTCATCGAATCCATGGCGGAAGTGCGCAGTCACCTGGCCGACGCCATAGACCGCGCCCGCCGCGAGGGAGTGCCCACGATCATCACGCGACGCGGCAAGCAAGAAGCCGTCGTGATCGACATCGACGAGTACCAGCGTCTGCGCCGCCTCGCGGACGAGAGCGAAGACGCCTGGCTGAACGCCATGGCCGACGAGGCCGAGGGCGAGGGTCTCGAGGGATCCGTGTCCCTGGAGGAAATGGCCGCCATCCTCCGCGATCAGCAGGCATGACGGATGGGCTACGTCACCCGGTTCACGTCACACGCACAACGCGACTTGCTCAAGATCCCCCGCCCTGACGCCGTGCGCATCCTGCACCGGCTCGCCGAACTGCAGAAGGCGCTCACGGCGGGGGACACGGCGTCGTTCGACGTCAAGGTGCTCCGGGGACACGCGACACGCTGGCGCCTGCGCGTCGGCGACTACCGCGTCGTCCACACCGTCGAGGACGATCAGCTCATCGTCTGGGCACTGGCAGCAGGGCACAGGCGCGAGGTGTACCGGGGCCACTGAGGCCGGGGCGCGAAGGGCAGGGCTCAGGGAGCGTCCGCGAGGGCCGGCATCTCGTCCACGACCACCACCACACCGACCACGTCCCCCTCGGCCGACCGGCCCACCCAGGCGGGGTGGTAGCCGTCCGAGCACACGGCGAAGGCCACCAGTTCCGCTCCGGATTCCGGCTCGCGGGTCCGCAGCAGGAACATGGAGCCGGTGAAGTCCTCCGCGTCGTCGGGGTCGTTGTGGTCCATCGCCCCGTCGACGCGTTCCTGGAGCGGCCCCCACGCCACGGCGTCGGCGAAGGCCCCCGTCGCACCGTCCGTGCCGAAGCCGTACGCATGCCCGTTCTGCAGCAGCCGGACGTCGTCCTCGGGTGCCAGTGCCATCTCCCAGGACACGGCGGGCTCCTCGCTCACGCGCAGCCGGACCGCCGTCGGCTCCGTGGTGTCCACCCAGCGGTCGTCGTACATGCAGTGGTACCCGAAGGCGATCTGCGCCTCTTCCAGCACGTGCTCCCCCGGCGGCACGGCGACGGTGAGGCGCGGCCCCTTCGCGTGGTGGGGGCAGTCGATGGCCAGCAGCCCGCTCGGCACGTTCAGGGTCCCCGACCGCCGGGGTTCCACGACCGTCATGTCGGGGTATGCCGACGTGGTCATGCGCGTCCCGGGCCGGAACAGCGCGTCCACCGGCCCGGCCGTGCCGGGCCGCGGCGCCCGCCACAGACCGGCGGGCTCGGTGTCGACAGCGGTATCGGTATCGGTATCGGCGCCCCGACCGGCGACGGTGGCGGCCGCCCGGAGGGTGACGGGCTCCGCCAGCCCCTGCACCTGCGCGGAGATCACGGGCCAGTCCTCGAAGGCGGGCCGGTCCCGCCACTTCTCCCCGTCGGGCACGTCGGCCAGGGTCTCCCGCCTGGATCCCTTCGATCCGCGCGGTGCGTGCGACACGATGCCCCTGGTGTCGGGGTGCAGGGTGTAGGTGACCTGCGGGGCCTCCTCGTCGAACTCGGCCGTGTCCGGCCCGGCGTACCGCCAGATGCGGGTGATCCGGGTCAGCAGCCGGTCCCCGTCCAGGAGCCTGTAGTCCGCCTCGTGAGTACGGCGGCCCTGCTCGTCGTAGACCCAGAGACCGACGTGGTGGTCCGGCCAGGAGACGAGCCGGACCTCGACGGGGGCCTCCCGGCCCGGTATCCGGTACTCCGCGACGTACGGGAGCCCCGCCGCGTCCCGCTCCCGCGCCTCCTCGGCCGACAGGGGCCGCCAGGGTGCGCGGGCCGTCAGGTCCCAGCCCTGCGCGTACCCCACCTCGACGACCGTCCCCGGTTCGCGCTCCCGCTCCATGTGCCACCGCCCGCTCGTGCCCGCCCGATCCTTCAGAGCGGAAGGTAGCCGGTGCCGCTGACAGGAGCCTTCCGGCGCCGCAGCTCGGCCCAGACCGTCTTGCCGACGATGCGCTCCGTGACGCCCCAGTCGGCGGCGACGGCGTCCACGATGCGCAGGCCGTAGCCGGACTCCGCCTGGTAGGCGTGCGGCTGGACGGCCGGGCGGCGGTCGCGTCGGGCGTCGGAGACCTCGATGCGCAGGAGCTCCTCCAGGAGCGTCAGCTTCAGCTCGAAGTCCCGCCCGGGGACGCGGCCGTGCCGGACGGCGTTGGCGGCGAGTTCGGCCACGAGGAGCCCGGCGTCGGCGGAGAAGGCGGTGGATTCGGGGAAGCCCCAGTCGTGCAGCTCGACGAGGGCCAGCTGTCGGGCCAGCCGGGCCCCGCGGCAGGTGCTGGTGAAACGCTGAGTGAACACGCGTACGAGGGTCCGGGCGCGGCCGGAAGCGTCGGTCATGGGCGCCAACATCCCGCCCGACCAGGCTCGTTCAACACCACCCGGACTCGTACAAACCAACTGTACGAGTCCACTCCCTGGACAGGCGCGGTCACGGTGCGTGAATCTGCTGGCGGGGAGGTGACCGCCATGGTGAGTGCCGACGGCAACGGTGACGGCGAGGTCGAGCCGGACGACAACCTGCGCAGCTTCGGCGAGACGGTCAAGGCCTCCCGCAAACGCGCCGGCCTGACCCAGGAGCAACTGGCCCCGCTGATCGGGTACTCGGTCCAGTACGTCGGCTCGGTCGAGCAGGGCCGCCGCCACCCGTCGCAGAAGTTCGTGCACAAGACCGAGGCGGTCCTGGACACCTTCGGCGTCATCGACATCGCGGCCCGGCAGCTGACGCGACGGCGCGGCCTGGCGACGTGGTTCCGGCGGTGGGCGGAGCTGGAGGAGGGCGCCGTCATCCTCAACACCTACGAGTGCCGGTCCGTTCCCGGTTTGCTCCAGCCGGAGTCCTACGCCCGCGCGCTGGTGGACGACGTCCTGCCGCCGCCCACCTTCGAAGAGGTCGAGGCGCGCATCACGGCCCGGCTGGAGCGCCAGCAACTGCTCTCCCGCACCCCGTACACCGTCTTCAGCTTCATCATCGACGAGGCGGTGATCCTGCGGCAGACCGGTGGGCCGGAGGTGAGCCGCCAGCTGATCGACCACCTGCTGGAGTGCGGCCGATTGCCCAACGTGGACCTGCAGATCATGCCGCTGGTCAGCCCCGAACACGCCGGTCTCGGTGGCCCCTTCCGCCTCCTCGAAACCCAGGACCACGAATGGGTGGGATACAGCGAGGGCCAGCAGTCGGGCAGGGTGCTGACCGACCCGAAGGACCTCAGCCTCCTCCACCTCCGGTATGCCAAACTTCGCATCCAGGCCCTCAATCCGGCGGACACCGCCGGCCTGTTGATGCGAAGGCGAGGATCCCTGTGAAGAGCTCCCGGCTCCGGTGGTTCAAGAGCAGTTACAGCAGCGGCGACGGCGACAGCTGCGTCGAGGTCGCCCTCTCCTGGCACAAGTCCACGTACAGCAGCGGTGACGGCGACGACTGCGTCGAGGTAGCCGCCTGCCCCGGCGCCGTGCACGTCCGAGACTCCAAGGTGACGGCCGGCCCCGAGCTGGCCGTCACCCCCGGTGTCTGGACCGCGTTCCTGGGCGGCGTCACCTCCACCCGCTGAGCGGCGGCGCGGCTACCGCTCCCCGGTCTCCTCCTGCGCGGGGAACCGGGCGAGCGGGGCCTCGCGCTCGAAGAAGGTCTTCGCGCGGGTGATCGCGCGCTCGTCGCCCCGCACCTGGCCGGGGCGGGAGCCGTTGCCGAGCAGGACCCCGCCGAAGCGCATTCCGAGGTAGGCCGCCGAGTGGTTGAGGGCGGTGATCAGCCCGTCGGCGCGGACCTCGTCCTCCTCGGACATGACCGTGACGCCCCACAGGGTGCGGCCGGCCATCCGCTTCTTGAAGTCCAGGCCGGGCACGCCCAGCCAGCCGGACCAGTAGTCGAGGTAGCGCTTGGTGTTCGCCGAGACCGTGTACCAGTACAGGGGCGAGACGATGACGATGTCGGTGGCCTCCAGGGTGAGCCGGCGCAGTTCCTCCTCCTGCTCGCTCACCGGCCAGGTCCCGTCCTCGTGCCGGCCGTCCTGGAAGTCGGGCAGCGGGTCCTTCGCGAGGTCCACCCAGCGCTGCGGGATGCCGGCGGGAAGCTGTTCGGCGGCGGCGCGGGCGAGGGTCTCGCTGTTGCCCTCCGGCCGGGAGCTGCCGAGGACGAAGAGGAACGAACGGTCGGTGGCGTCAATGTTGTCGGTCGTCATGTGGCGTGCAACTGCCGCTGCTTGCGGACCCATTCCGTCCGCCTACCGGGGCGGGCCGCACGCCGGCGGACCGCCTCGGCGTACCGTTCCACTTCGCCGACCCCGGCGACCCGGGCCACGACGCACCGCGCCGGCGGCCCTGAAAGGAGACCGGTCCACATGCCCGGGCAGCGCAGACGCAGGCAGAGGCAGCAGCGGCACGACGAGCGGCACCGGCCGGAGAACGTCCCCGGCCGGTGGGAGCCGCTGTTCGAGACGCAGGAGCAGGCGGAGCTGAGGCAGTTCCTGCGCCGGCTCCAGGACGCGGGCACGGTCACCGACCCGGCGCGCGTCCGGATCGACACCTTCTGCGGCCGGCTCACCCACCCGACGACCTACCGGGTCAGCGTCTACGTCCCCGACGGGGAAACGGCTACTGGCTCATCAGCGGCGAGCCCGTGAGCTGCCAGGTGATGGCTCCCTTGCCGTCGCCCTCGATGTCGTAGACGACGGTCGCGTCGCCGGACCACTGCTTGGCAGGGTCGAGGACGACCGCGGGGGTCAGGCAGGTGAGGCTTCCCTCGGGCTTGGCATTGATGGCGGCGGTGACGTCGCAGGTCTTGCTGTTGACCACGACGTCGGTGCCGCCCGGGACCCGGCTCTCCAGACGCGTCGTCACCTTGAAGGAGGTGAAGCGCTTGCTGGTCATGTCGGACTGGCCGTCGTTGATGAAGCCCCAGTTGACGGTCGCCTTGCCGCGGACCTTGCCGTCGGCGACGGCCTCCACGCAGGTCGGTGCCGACAGCTGTGCCTCGGGGATGATCCCGGTCATGACCTGGATCCGGGCGTTCGTGCCCGCGCTCGAGCAGGTCTGCGCCGCACTCGCCTGCGAGACCGAGAGGGCCCCGGAGAAGGCGGCCGCGGCCGCGCCGACCGCACAGGCGCGCAGAAGGTTCTTGTTCATGTCGCTGTATCCCCCGCATAGGTGTTCCGAAAGGGCTGAACGGCCCGGTGGGACCAGCTACGAGGCACCTCGCTCCCCCCGTGGCAGCGGCATGCGCGGCTGGTAAGGGGCCGTCAGCGGAGTCGATCCTAGGCCGTGCCGCCGGACCGCGCTCAGCACATTTCCCCAGCTCAGAGCCCGCGTGGCTGAAAAACACCCCTGTCCTGAACCTGGTCGGTGGCGTCGCCGGGGCCGGTACGGCGGGGCCGGGTGGGCGCCCTCGGCCGTAAGCGGAATCCGCGCTGCGGTCCGCGCGGCCAATACCGGCCAAGTCTGCGGGCGGGAGCACCCGCCCCCGGACCCCGACGGCTACCGGCCGGTGCTCTGCTCCCGCACCTGGGGCTGAACCGCCGGGGCGTCGCCGCCGCCCGCCCAGAACTGCGCCAGGACCGCCTCCTTGTACGGCTCCGGGCACACGCTCAGGTCTCCGGCGAAGGGCCGGTCCAGGGCCACCACCAGGAGCAGGCTGAAGCCGATCAGTCCCGCCACCGCCGACACGAAGAGCAGCTGCATCTTCAGGCTGCGCAGCCCGAAGAGGAAGGTGAGCGGGACGATCACGAACGCACCGCCGTACACGAGCACCTGGAGCAGGACGGGCAGGGAGGTCTCGGCCATCGTGATCCGGGCGCGGCGCTGCGAGTTGAGGTCGCCGAGGCGGGTGACGGCCTCCGCGTAGAAGGTCTCGGCGCGCGGGCCCTGCGGCTCGTAGGCCAGGAGTGCCTGGTAGAGGCCGTGCGTCTGCGCGCCGGTGGCCTCGTAGCTGGGCCGGCCCTCGCGCATCAGCGGCCACTGCACCTCGACGACGCCGTGCGCGTAGGCGCCCACCGCCGTGTGCACGCGCGCCCGGTCGGCGGCGGGGAATGCGTCGGCGGCGCGCACGACGGCGGCCAGGTCGCTGGCCTCGGCGGCGACGATGTTCTGGGTGTTCTCCCGCTGCGTCCACAGGGTGACGACGACGAAGGCGAGGATGATGCCGTAGATCGCGCCGAACATGCCGAGCGCGACCCCGACCATCTCGTTGTGCTCGCCCTGGGCGAGGTGCGGGAAGCGGCGGCGGGCGGCCGCACTGCCGGCCGCGGCGAGGCCGGTGAGGCCGCCCACGAGCAGGACGGCGATGACGAAGGTGCTGACGTGGTTGAGCAGCCAGAGGATCATGCGCTGCTCAACGAACGCCTCCGGCAGCCGTACCGCCGCCCGTCCGGGCCGGGGCTCAGCCGACCTTGGGGGTCTTCGGCAGCCCGGCGTCCAGGGCCGTGCCGGCACCGCCGAGGGAGCTGTCGGTGGCCTTCGTGGCGGAGCCGACCGCGCCCTGGGTCACCGCGACCGCCGTCTTCGCGTCCTGGACGGTCTGCGCGGGGTGGTCGGCGATGTCGACGACGCGGCCGACGAGCGGCGCGGCCCCGGACGGCTCGTCGGCGGCGTGCGCGGCGCCGGGTACCAGTGCGAGGGCGGCACCGCCGGACAGGACCAGGGCGGCAAGGGTGCGCTTCATGGCAGTCATGCCCGACCCAACGACCCGCCGCACCCCGAGTCACCACCCGCCCACCACTTTGGAGTGACCGAGAAGGCGTACGAGGATTACATGACGCAATCGGAGGAGGACACACCATGACCCAGACGCCCGACGGCCCGGCGCGGGCCGCCCGCTGGGATGACGTCGTCGAGGAGTTCGGCTTCTCCCCCGCAGAACGGGCCGAGATCGACCGGGGCGCGGCGGAGATGATCGCCGTCGTCCGTGCGCACCGCCTGGCCGAGGTGCGCAAGCGGCAGCACACCACGCAGGTTCAGGTGGCCGAGGCGATGGGGGTCACCCAGGCCAGGGTCTCCCGGATCGAGAACGGCGAACTCGAACGCAGTGAGGTCGAGACTCTCGCCGCCTATGTCCGCGCCCTCGGCGGCAGGCTCAAGATCGTGGCCGAATTCGGTGACGAGCAGTATCTGCTCGGGTAGCCCGACGACACCGCGGCGGGAACGCCGGCGGCCCCGGATCGGGGGGATCGATCCGGGGCCGCGGGGATGACTCGGCGGGGCGTCGCGGGCTGGGTGTCAGTCCTCGACCACCAGGGACGGGGTGGACTTCGTCAGGACCTCGCCGCGGAAGAAGGCGGGGCTGCGGCGCTCGGTGACGAACATGATCACCAGGCCGAGGGCCAGCAGGCCCACGCCGATGATGAAGACGCTGCCGACGCCGAGGACGGTGGAACCGGATCCGTAGGCCGGGTCCCACATGTCGAAGAGGGTCTTGCAGAAGACCGCGGCCAGCAGCAGTCCGCCCAGGACCGGGAAGACGCCCTTGAAGAACAGGTCGCGGGAGGAGCGGCGCAGTTCGGCGCGGAAGTACCAGGCGCAGGCGAACGCGGTCAGCGAGTAGTAGAAGCAGATCATCAGGCCGAGCGCGAAGATCGTGTCGGTCAGGACGTTCTCGCTGACCAGGGTCATCACCGTGTAGAAGAGGCCGGTGGCGGCGCCCGCCATGACGGTGGCGCGGCCCGGGGTCTTGAACTTGGGGTGGACCTTGGCGTAGGAGGGCGGCAGCGCCTCGTACGTCGACATGGCGAGGACCGTGCGGGCCACCGGGATGAAGGTGGTCTGCAGGGAGGCCGCGGCGGAGGCCAGGACGGCGATGAAGAGCAGGATGCCGAGCACCGGGCCCATCACCGGGCCGGCGAGGGCGGCGAAGACGTTGTCGGAGGTCTCCTCGTTGGCGAGGCCGAGGCCCTCGCCGCCGGAGCCGACCGCCATCTGGGCGGCGACGCCCGTGGCGAGGTAGGAGCCGACCAGGACGACCATCGCGATGAGCGAGGCGCGGCCGGGGGTCTTCGTGGAGCCGGTGGTCTCCTCGTTGGTGGCCAGGCACGCGTCCCAGCCCCAGTACATGAAGATCGAGAGCGAGAGGCCGGCGGTGAAGGCCGCCATGGACTCGACCGCGAAGGGGTTCATCCAGGACCAGGAGAAGTCCAGGCCGGTGTCGAAGGTGCCGGCGGAGGCCTTCTGGAAGGCCATCGCGACGAAGACGGCGAGCACGACGAGCTGGAGGCCGACCAGGGCGTACTGGACGCCCTTGGTGGCGGTCATGCCGCGGTAGCTGATGGCAGTCGCGAGCGCGATCAGGGTCAGGCAGGTGGCGATGTGGACGAGCTTGTTGTCGTCCAGGGCGGCGATCGACGGATTGTTCGTGATCTCGCCGGCCAGCAGCCAGAAGTAGGAGGTGGCGACGCCCGCCAGGTTGGAGAGCACGATGATCGTGGCGATCACCAGGCCCCAGCCGCACATCCAGCCGATCCGCGGGCCGAAGGCCTTGACGGTCCAGGTGAAGGAGGTGCCGCAGTCCGGCATGGCCTTGTTGAGCTCGCGGTAGGCGAAGGCGACCAGGAGCATCGGGAGGAAGCCGGCGAGGAAGATCGCGGGCATCTGCATGCCGACCTCGCCGGCGGTGGAGCCGAGGGTCGAGGTCAGGCAGTAGACGGGGGCGACGGTGGAGATGCCGATGACGGCGCTGCCCACGAGCCCCACGGACCCCTTGCCGAGGCCCTTGCCGCGAACATCGCCGTCGGCGACGCCGCTTACCGTGTCTCCGGCCTGAGGCCGAACGTCCAGCTGAGTCATGGGTCAGGACGTTAGATGGTGCGTTTTCCACATCTGGAGGATCGAAGTCCGGAAGAGAACGGCCCTCGACGCCTTGGAATCTTGAGGCCGAGACAGTTCACAATCACTTAATACAAGGTTCACTCAGGCATCCAACCGCGATTCGAGAGGATCGACACAGAGGCTTTCGGCATGCGGAAACCGCAGGCATGTCCGATTTGCACTTTTCCAAAGTTTCCCTCGTGACTTTGCGGTGACCAGTGGTAACGGGGTATGTGGACCGGTTTGCCGCGAACATGATCATCGACCTAGAGTCACCGCGGTTCAAGGTCGTTCACGGGGGAGTCACCATGCGCATGCGCACCACATCACTGCTGGCATCGGCCGCGGCCGTCACCGCCCTGCTCACCCTCACCGCCTGCGGGGGCGGCGCGAACCCGACCGTCGGCGGCATCGGTTCCGGCGCCGACACCGGGACGGGCGGCGCCACCGACGGCGGCGCCCACGAGGGCACCCTGGAGAACCCCACCAAGAACGGCGGGGTCAACGGGAACGCCCCCAAGGACGGCACCGCGTTCCAGAAGCTGCCCAAGGCGGGCACCATGGCCGCGGCCGCCCGGTTCATCGGCGGCTTCACCGACTGCGGCCAGGTCAGCGCCGACAACGGCGAGGACAGCCCGACGAGTGCGGACGCCGAGTTCAACAAGGCCGGCACCGTGACGGAGACCGGCTACTGCGGCAGGCAGAACCACACCACGATCCTCCTCTACAAGGACGCGAAGGCCTTCCAGACGGCCTTCAAGGCGGAGATGGCGAAGAAGGGCAACAGGGGCAACCCCGACAGCGGCATCGTCGTCGGCCAGGACTTCGCCATGGGATCCCAGGACGCGGACTCCATGAGCGCCCTGCTCCAGCCGCAGGCCGGACTGCTCATGCTCAACTGCCACCCGGACTTCAAGCCGCCGAGCGGCTTCCGCAAGGAACCGGCGCTGGTGAAGGGCTGCGTCCTCACGGACTACTACATGGACCACTGAGGAACCCCGCCGGTCCGGGCGGGGCCCGCCCGGTCCGGGCGGGGCCGCCTCGACGGGCGATCCGCGAGACTGTCCCCATGCCCACGGCCGATGAGCTCCTCAGCGCGGACACCGTCACCACCCTGGCCGGCCTGCTGGCCCGGGCCGGCGGCCGCCGGTCCGCGCCCGCCCTGACCGCCCGCGCCGCCGCGCTCGACGGGCTGTCGTACAGCGGCCGGGTCGCCGCGGTCCGCGACGCCGTGCTCGCGGACCTCCCCGAGGACTGGCCCGGCTTCGAGGCCGTCGTGCGCACCGCGCTCGCCGAACCCGCCTTCGAGGGGTGGATGACCTTCCCCGTCAACGAGGCCGTCGCCGTCCGCGGACTGGAGGCGTTCGAGCCCGGCCTGGAGCTGCTGCACGACCTCACCCCGCGGCTGACCGCCGAATCCGCGGTGCGCCCCTTCCTGCGCGCCGACCCCGGCCGCGCCCTTGCCGTCGTACGGGAGTGGACCGGGGACCCGGACCCGCACGTACGGCGCCTCGCCAGCGAAGGCACCCGGCCCCGGCTCCCGTGGGCCCCGCAGCTGCCCGCGTTCGTCGCCGACCCGCGGCCGGCCCTGCCCGTGCTGGACGCCCTCTACCGCGACGAGTCCGAGTACGTGCGCCGCTCCGTCTCCAACCACCTCAACGACATCTGCCGCGACCACCCCGCCCTCGCCGTCGAGACCGCGGCCCGCTGGCTCGCGGAGCCCGCCGGTACGACGGACCGCGTCGTACGGCACGGCCTGCGCACCCTGATCAAGGCCGGCCGGCCCGAGGCGCTGACCCTGCTCGGCCACGCCCCGGACGTACCGGTCACCGTGCGGGGGCCGGTGGTGACCACCCCGCGGGTCGCCGTCGGGGAGTACCTCGTCTTCGACTACGCGGTCACCAACACCGGCGAACTCCCGGCCGAGCTGGTGATCGACTACGTCGTGCACCACACCAAGGCGAACGGCACCCGCACCCCGAAGGTGTTCAAGCTCGTCACCCGCGCGCTGGGCCCCGGCGAAACGCTCGCCGGCACCAGGCGGCACTCCTTCAAGCCGATCACCACCCGCCGCTACCACTCCGGCGAGCACCTGGTGCAGCTCCAGGTCAACGGCCGCGTCCGCGGCGAGGCCGCATTCTCGCTGGACGCCGGATGATCACTGGGGCATGCTGCGGGGCATGACCAACGGAATCGAGTACCACCCCGCCCGGTGAGCGCCCGCGACGAGCGCCCGCCGCTCACCTCCCGGACGACCTCCCTCCACGACTACGCCCTCTTCCGCCACGGCATCGAGCCGGACGCGCAGGTCCCCACCGACGGATACCCCCTGCCCGACGGCCAACCACCCGAGCAGTTCCGCAACCGCCTGCGGTGGCAGGCCGCGCACCGCGAGGTGACCGCGGCGATCGAGCCCCTCTTGGCCGACCCCGACCCGGTACGGGCCGCCGAGGACGTCCACCGGCAGGTGGCCGCCCTGGGGCTGTCCCACCGCAGCCTGCGCGCGCACGTGGCACGGCTCGTTCCGGCGGACGAGGCCGCGGCCCGGCGGACCGCCCGCCACCTGGTCCGCACCGGAACCTCGGTCGCGGCCGTCGGAGTCGGCATGGCCCTGCTGATCCGCCTCGGCGAGCCCGAGGACGTGCCGTGCCTGAAGGCCCTCGGCATGCTGCGGGGCCTGGCCACCGCGGCGGCAGCGGCCCTCGACCCCCTGGACCGGCAGGCCGCCGCCGTGCTGGAGCTCCGCGGCCGGATCAGCCAGGACCCGGAGCGACACCTGCTCGCGGCTACCACCACCGGTGACCACGAGGCCGTACGCACGGCACTGCTCGCGCTGCCCGACACGGTGACCTCGGAACGCTCCCGCCGGATCGCCGAAGCCGCCGACCTGCACGGTCTGCTGCAAGCCCGCCCGGGGGACCTCGAACTGTCCGCCGTGGCCCTCCGGTTGCTGCACGGGATGTGCCAACAGCCCGACAGCCGGGGGGAGATCCTCGAATACGGCCCTGCCGCGAGCGTCTACGCACTCGCGGTCGCGCAGGCGGACCGGCTGCCGCCGACCCCCGACCACCGGGCGCTGCTCCTCTCGACCGCCCTCGACCTGCACAGCGGACCCGCCGCCCTCCTCGACCGGGGGCCCGGTGAACGGCAAGCCCTGCTCGACGCGCTGGAACGGGCCCTCGTCGTGAAGGGCGAAGACGCGCCACCGATCCTGGCGGACTGGATCCGGCGACACGCACGCCTGCCCTTCGCCCCCGATCCGGTCCCGGCGTCCGCCGACGGGCCGCCCGCCTTCCAGGTGGCCTGCGTCCAGACGGCTGCGGACTTCCCCGGCGTCGAGACCCGCTTCCTGGTCGACGGGCTCCCGCTGCTCCCCGCGCTGTTCCGCAGCGGCCGGGGAAACGCCCCCGAGTATCTGGTCGACCACCTCGGCCTGCGTGCCGAACCGCAGCCGCGGGAGGTGCAGCTCGCCCGGGCGTACTGCACGGAGGGCTGCTGCGGCGCCCTGTACGTGACGATCCGCCGGGACGGCGACGAGGTGGTGTGGGGCGGCTGGCGCGGGGTCGACGCGCAGGCGCGGCCGCCCCGGGAGTACCGCTTCGACGCCGCCGCCTACGATGCCGAGGTCGAGCGCGCCGAAGGGGACCACTCCTGGTGCTGGCCGGCCCGCCGCACGGCCCGGCTGATCTCGTCGGGCTTGCGGGACCGGCCCGAGTTGCTGGGGCGGTGGGGCCTCATGCCCTCGGAGATCTCCACCGACCCTCGCGAACCGCACACCACGGTGATCAGGCTCGTGTTCCTCGCCCCGGACGGCGCCGAGGACGGGCACGGGCGGCCGCTGCGGCTGTACTTCGACTGGCGGCTGCCCGATGACGGCAGCCCGCCGGAGGAACGGGCGGCCGGAGCACTGGACCGGATCGAGCAGTTCGACCCGAAGGACTTCGCCCCGCTCGCAAGGGGGAGCAGCGAGCTCGCCGCGGCCCTCGGCTACACGTGGGCCGACGGGTCCGGGCCGGACACGTAGGACCACACGCCGGAGCACGGTGCGGCGGCCGGCCGGGGTCCCCCCGCCGGCCGCCGCTGCCGCGTCTCAGCCCGGCCAGACGATCGACTGGATCTCGCTGTAGGCGTGCAGGGCGTAGGAGCCGACGTCGCGGCCGACCCCGCTGCGCCGGAAGCCGCCGAACGGGGCCTCCATGTTGCGGCCGATGGTGTTCACGCCGACGCCGCCCGCGCGCAGCCTCCGCGCGATGCGGAACGCGCGCGCCGAGTCCCCGGACCACACGTAGCTCAGCAGGCCGAAGTCGCTGTCGTTGGCCAGCCGGACCGCTTCGTCCTCGTCGCCGTCGAAGGGGACGACCACGACGACCGGGCCGAAGATCTCCTCGCGGACCACCCGCATGTCGTTCGTGCAGTCCACGAGCAGGGTCGGCGCGACGTAGAAGCCCTTGCCGTCCCCGACCACCGGGCGCTCGCCGCCGTACGCGATCCGGGCGCCCTCCTTCTTCCCCAGTTCGACGTACGACTCCACGCGGTCGCGGTGCGCCGCCGAGATGACCGGGCCGACGACCGTCCCGGCCACGGCCGGGTCGCCGACCTTCATGAAGGCCAGGTAGCCGGTGAGCTTCTCGACCAGCTGCTCGTACACCGACCGGTGGACGATCACCCGGGTCGGGGCGGTGCAGATCTGGCCGGAGTAGAAGGAGAAGGTCGTGCCGATGCCCATCACCGCGGCGTCCAGGTCGGCGTCGTCCATGACGACGGCCGCGCCCTTGCCGCCCAGCTCCATCAGCTGCCGCTTCATCGTGCGGCCGCAGACCTCCGCGATGCGCTGCCCGACGCCCGTGGAGCCGGTGAAGGACACCATGTCCACGTACGGGGAGTCCACGGCGGCCTCGCCGACCTCCACCGACTGCCCGCCGACCACGTTGACGACCCCCGCCGGGACCCCGGCCTCGTGCAGCGCCTGCGCCATCCGGAAGACGGACAGCGGGTCCTGCGGGGCCGGTTTGACGACGACCGTGTTGCCCATGGCGAGGGCGGGGGCGACCTTGCCGGCCGGGTTCGCCCACGGGTTGTTGTAGGAGGTGATGCAGGTGACCACGCCGACGGGCTGGCGGACCTCCAGCGCGCCCAGGATGCTCGCCCGCCCCATCGGGCCGGCCTCGGTGACCTGCGGCGGCAGCCCCTTCTCGACGGGCTCCAGCGCGCCCCTGGCGTACCGGCGGAAGCGGGCCACGCCGACGCCGACCTGCATGCCGCGGGCGATGCCGGTCGGGGCGCCCGTCTCGGCCTGCGCGAGGGCCGTCCACGGTTCGAACTCGCGCTGCATGATGTCCGCGGCCCGGTCGAGGATCGCCGCCCGGGTCTCGGGCGTCGTGCGCGACCAGCTGTCGAAGGCCTCGGCGGCGGCGCGGGCGGCGTCCGCGACCTGTTCGCGGGAGGCCTCGGGGGCGAGCCCGACGACCGATTCGTCGGCCGGGTTGACCACGTCGTAGTGCCCGCCGGCGGGCTCCACCCACTCGCCGCCGATGTAGAGGGACTGGGCGTTCAACGGGTGCTCACCGTCCTCGTGTCCCGGCCCGACCGCAGTACGGTGCCGGGGACCGCCCCGGTGACCTCGTCGTCGCGGATGGTCTCCACGCCGTTGACCCGTACCGAGACGATGCCGATGGCCCGGGCGTCCAGGCGGGGGCTGTTGCCGGGCAGGTCGTGGACGAGGGTGGCCGGGCCCGCCTCGATCCGTTCGGGGTCGAAGAGGACCAGGTCGGCGTGGTAGCCCTCGACGAGGCGGCCGCGCTCGCGCAGCCCGAACAGCCGGGCCGGGTCGTCCGTGAGCATCCGCACCGCCTGCTCCAGCGGCACGAGCTTGCGGCCGCGCAGGCAGTCGCCGAGGAAGCGGGTCGTGTACGGGGCGCCGCACATCCGGTCCAGGTGGGCGCCGGCGTCGGAGCCGCCGAGCATGACGTCCTCGTGCTGCCAGGTCTCGGCGCGCAGGGCCCAGCTCGCCGGGTCGTTGTCGGTGGGCATCGGCCAGAGCACGGTGCGCAGGTCGTCGTTGGCGCAGATCTCCACCAGGCACTGGAAGGGGTCCTGGCCGCGTTCGGCCGCGATGTCGTTCACGACCCGCCCGGAGAGGCCCTCGTTCTCCTTGCTGTAGGTGTCGCCGATGACGTAGCGGCCGAAGTGGGCGAGGCGGCGGAAGACCCCGGCCTCCTTGCTGTCGGCGCGGCGCAGCATCTCGGCGCGTACGTCCGGGTCGCGGAGCCTCGCGATCCGCTCGGGGACGGGCAGGCCGAGGACCTCGCCCCAGCCGGGGATGAGGTTCAGGGCGCAGAAGGTGCCGAGCGACATGTTCATGGGGGTGAGGATCGGCATGGTGAGCGCGACGATGCGGCCGCCGGCCTTGCGGGCGCGCTCGCTGGGGATCAGCTGGCGCGGGACGCGTTCGGGGACGGCGGCGTCGATGGTGAGGACGTTCCAGTTCAGGGGGCGTCCGGCGGCGGCGCTCATCTCGACGAAGAGGTCGATCTCCTCGTCGGAGAACTGGTCGAGGCAGCCCGCGACGATCGCTTCGAGCTGGGTGCCCTCGTGTTCGGCGACGGCCTTCGACAGGGCGAGGAGTTCGGCGGGCTTCGCGTGCCGGGAGGCGACGGGGGCGCCGGATCCGTCGGAGTGGGTGGAGGACTGGGTGGTGGACAGGCCCCAGGCGCCGGCGTTCATGGCGTCGTGGAAGAGGTCGAGCATCTGCTGCATCTGCTCGGGGGTGGGCTGTCCGCCGACGGCGTCCTCGCCCATGACGTGGCGGCGCAGGGCGCAGTGCCCGACCATGAAGCCGGCGTTGACGGCGATCCGGCCCTCCAGGGCGTCGAGGTACTCGCCGAAGGTGGACCAGGTCCAGTCGACGCCCTCCTCCAGGGCCGCCAGCGCCATGCCCTCGACCTTGCTCATCATGCGGCGCGTGTAGTCGGCGTCCTCGGGGCGGGCGGGGTTGAGCGGGGCCAGGGTGAAGCCGCAGTTGCCGCCGGCGACGGTGGTGACGCCGTGGTTCATGGAGGGCGTGGCGTAGGGGTCCCAGAAGAGCTGGGCGTCGTAGTGCGTGTGCGGGTCGACGAAGCCGGGGGTGAGCACGAGTCCGGTGGCGTCCTCGCTGGTGCGGGCCTCTTCGGTGACGGTGCCGGGTGCGGCTATCGCCGCGATCCGGCCGTCGCGTATCCCCACGTCTGCGACGCGGGCGGGGGCGCCGGTGCCGTCCACGACGGTCGCGCCCTTGATCAGGTGGTCGAGCATGACGTCCCTTCAGCCGGTGTTCGCGTTGCGCGCCGCGCCTCAACCGCCGGCGGGGCCGAATGTTCAGCCCCGCCGGCGATTGAGGCGCGGGGGGTACGGGGGCGGAGCCCCCGCGGCCCCGGCCGGTGGCCGCCCGGCCGGGGCCGGTGTGGGACGGCGGTCCGGGAAGACGCCGTCCCCGTCGTGGCGCCCCGCAGGGGTCAGGCGGACTGCCGGAAGCGCGTCGTGCGGTGGACCGGGTCCGTGTCGATCTGCGGGATCACGTGCTCGCCGATCAGCTTGATCGTGGTCATCGTGTCCTCGTAGGAGACGCCGGTCGGCAGGCCGAAGGAGAGCTGGTCCGCGCCCGCCTGCTCCCAGCGCTTGCACTGGGCCCGGACCTCCGACGGGTCGCCGCAGATGAGGAGTTCCTCGGCGATCAGCAGCTCGATGATCTCCGCGTTGTACTCGGGCAGGGTCTCGGGCCACTCCGGGATCGCCTCGGGCCGCGGGAAGGTGTCGTGGTAGCGGAAGACCAGCGACTGGAAGCGGTTCATGTTGGCGTTGACGGCGATCTCGACGGCCTTGTCGTGGGTCTCGGCGCAGATCGCGGTGGAGGTGACCATGACGTTGTCGTTGACGAAGGCGCCGATGGCCTTCGCCTCCCTGATGGCCGTCTTGTACTGGTCGAGGACCCACTCCATGTCGGAGACCTTCTGCACGCTGAAGCCCAGCACGCCGAGGCCCTTCTTGGCGGCCATCGCGTAGGAGGACGGCGAGCCGGCGGCGTACCACATGGCCGGGTGGGCCTTGCCGTACGGCTTGGGGAAGACCTTCCGCGGCGGCAGCGACCAGTGCTTGCCCTGGAACCCCTCGTACTCCTCCTGGAGGAACATCTTGGGGAATTCCGCGATGGTCTCCTCCCAGATCTCCTTGGTGCCGTTCATGTCCTCGATGCCGGGCAGGAAGCCCAGGATCTCGTGGCTGCCGGCGCCGCGGCCGGTGCCGAACTCGAAGCGGCCCTTGGAGAGGTGGTCGAGCATGGTGACCTTCTCGGCCACCTTGACCGGGTGGTTCACCGGGGCGAGCGGGTTGAAGATGCCCGAGCCGAGGTGGATGCGTTCGGTGGCGTGGGCGAGGTAGCCGAGGAACACCTCGTTCGCCGACAGGTGCGAGTACTCCTCCAGGAAGTGGTGCTCGGAGGCCCAGGCGTACTTGAAGCCGGACTTGTCGGCCTGGATGACGTACTCGGTCTCCTCGACCAGCGCCTTGTGCTCTGCCTGGGGGTCGACCTTGGACCGCGCCTCAGGCACGTATCCCTGCACGAAGAGCCCGAATTCCAAGGGGGTTCACCGTCCTTTTGTTTCTGACGTTCCGTCAGATTTGATGTCCCGACTGTTCCACCGCGAGGGTGCGAGCGTCAATACCTGACGCTTCATCAGAGAATGCTGACGCCCGCCATCCAGCCGCCGTCGATGACGAACGGCTGGCCGGTGATGTACGAGGAGTCGTCGGCGGTGAGGAAGAGCGCCAGCCGGGCGATCTCCTCAGGCCGGCCCACCCGGCCCATGGGGACCACCCGCCGGTAGAGCTCCGCCATGGCGTCGATGGCCTCGTCGGTCATGTTCGCGGGGTCCAGCAGGCCCGGATTGGCCATGGGGGTGTCCACGGCGCCCGGGCACATCGCGTTGACCCGGATCCCCTTGCCCGCCAGCTCCAGCGCGGCCACCCGGGTCAGGCCCAGGATGGCCGCCTTGGTCGCGGCGTAGGCACCGACGTACGCCATGCCCGTCAGGCCGGTGTAGGAGGAGGTGTTGACGATGGTGCCGCCGCCGGCCGCCTCGATCTCGGGCGCCACCGCCTTGATGCCGAGGAAGGCTCCGACCTGGTTGACCTCCACCACCTGCCGGAACTCCTCCAGCGGGGTCGAGGCCAGCTCGTTGAAGCGCAGGATGCCGGCGTTGTTGACCAGGCCGTCGATCCGCCCGAAGGACTCCTTCGCGGCCGCGATCGCCGCCGACCAGTCCTCCTCCCGGCTCACGTCCATCCGCACGTAGCGGGCCCGGTCCTCGCCGATCTCCTTGGCCACCGACGCGCCCTGCTCGTCCAGCACGTCCCCGAGGAGCACCTTGGCCCCCTCGGCGGCGAAGAGCCGCGCCTCCTGCTCGCCCTGGCCGCGCGCCGCACCGGTGACGATGACGACGCGCCCGTCCAGCTTGCCCATGCCCGTGCTCCTAGTCGTTGAGGTGCGGGGCGACTTCGGCCCCGAAGGCGGTGATCTGGTCGACGAGCTCGGCGCGGTCGCGGCTGCGGAAGCGGACCTGGATCTGGTCGACGCCGAGCGCCCCGTACGCGCGCAGGGACTCCGCGAGCGCCTCCGCCTTGCCGGTGAGGGTGCGGCGGCCGGTGTCCCAGCCGGGCTCGCCGACGTACAGCGCCTCGGTGATCGCGCCGACCTCGAAGGGGCCGGTGACACCGGCCTCGGCGCGCAGCTGCGCGATACGGGCGATCTGCGCCGGGAGCTTCTCGCGCGGGTCGCCCTGCGGGAGCCAGCCGTCCCCGCGGACGGCGGCCCGGCGGACGGCCGCGGGCGAGGAGCCGCCCACCCAGACGGGGATCCGCTCCTGCGCGGGCCGGGGGAGCTGCCCGAGGCCCCCGAAGGAGAACAGCTCTCCCTCGAACTCCGGGTACTCCTCGGGCCCGAGCGCCGCCCGCAGCGCGTCCAGGGTCTCGTCGAGGACGGCGCCGCGGCGGGCGAAGTCCACGCCGAGGACCTCGAACTCCTCCTGGACGTGGCCGGCGCCGACGCCGAGGATCAGCCGGCCGCCGCAGAGGTGGTCGAGGGTGGCGTACTGCTTGGCGCTGATCAGCGGGTGGCGCAGGCCGAGGATCGCCACGTGGCTCAGCAGCCGTACGTGCTCGGTGACCCCGGCGAGGAAGGACAGGGTGGCCACCGGGTCGTACCAGACGGTGCTCATGGCTCCCGCGAGCCGGCGCGGGATCGCCACGTGGTCGCAGGTGGCCAGGTATGCGAAGCCGGACCGATCGGCGGCCCGCGCGATCTCGGCGAGATCGGCGGCGCCGGCCGACGCCTCCCAGGGTTCGGCGTAGATGGTGCTCTGCGACTGGATCGGGAGCTGCATCCCGTAGACCAGCCGACCTTCCGGAAACACGCGCGCCATGGCGGGCCCGCCTCGCCTTCGTCTGCCGATTCGTCATATCGGTGCCGGGCCATCGTGATACCTGACGGCCCGTCAGACAAGGGGTCGTCGCGATCCCGCAGCCCCGGGCGCCGGTCGTCGACCCGCACCGCCCGCGGATTGCGGGTACGGGTGCGTACCCGTACCCTTGAGTCATGGGAAGGAGCACGCTCATGGCCGACGCCAACATCCGCATCCCCGAGGAAGCCAAGGACAGACTCGCCGCCATAGCCGCCGCCGAGGGACTGTCGCTGCGCGCCTACCTGGCCCGCCTGGCCGAGACGCTGCTCACCCCGGCCGAGCGGGCGGAACGGGCCGAGCGGGCCCGCGCCGCGCTGCACGCCTGGAACGGTTACGCCCCCTCCGCATCGCAACAGCAGGATCTGGACACCGAGTTGGACCGGCGCCTGGCTGAGGCGAGGGGCAGGTGACGGAGACGCACATCGTGCTGGACGAGACGGCGATGCTCGCAGCGGGACAGGGCAACGTCCTCGCCTCCCGGCTCATCCACCGCGCGCACGCCGAGGCCGGCTGGTTCCTCTACGCGCCCACCTGCGCACTGGTCGAGGCCGACCGCACCCGGCCCGGCACGGCGGAGCACCTGGCCGCCCTGCCGGGCATCACCATCCTGGACCTGGACCTGCCCGCGGCGCTGGCCCTCGCGCGCCAGGAGACCTGGGCCGCCGCGCACGCCCGGCACGCGGCCCAGCCCACTCCGGATCGCCCCGACGGGGCGATCGTCGCCACCACCTTCCCCAAACGCTGGGAGGGCGAACCGGTCCGCGTCCTGGACCTCGGCGACTGAACGATCTCCGCGTCAGAAGCCTTCCGGGCCCATCACGATGACCGGTTTCGCGGCCGGGTCCAGGGTCTCCAGGACCTTGCGCATGGCCTCCTTCGGGATGCCGACGCAGCCCTGTGAGGGGCCGTCGTGGTCCACGTGCAGCCAGATGTTGCCGCCCCTGTCCTCACCGTCCGGCTTGACCGGGTCCAGCGGGGAATGCCCCGGGCGGCGGTTGAAGTCGATGGCCACGACGTAGTCGAAGGACCCCACCAGGGACTCCCCGTTCACCCCGCGGCCGGTGGCGACGAAGCCCCGGTCCTCGTCGTACGGGAGTCGCGTGCCCGGCGGCGGGGACAGCAGACCGCCCGCGTCGGTCAGCGCGAAGACGCCCTGGGGCGAGGTCAGGTCCCCGTACGTGCGCTCCGTGGACCAGCCCTTGGCCCCGTTGCGCGCCGGCCAGCTCTCGGCCTTGACCCAGTCGGCCCCGGCCCGGGGACGGGTGTACAGGGTGGCGGTGGACTCCGAGGAGTCCACGGCCCTGCCGGTGACCAGGATGAGCTGGCGCGACTCGGCCGGGATCCTCGCCCGGGTCTGTTCGCTGATCCCGGTCAGACCCTGCATGGGCGACCGCGGGACGTCGCGCCCCACCCGGTCCACGGGCTGCGGGCGCGAGTCGGCACTGGCCTGCGCCGCGCCCGCGGCCTGTTCGGGATCCTGGGCGACGTAGACCCACCCGGCCGTGAAGGTCACCAGGCCGAGGGTGGCGGCGAGCGCGGCGCGGCGCGCCGCACGACGGTTCGTACGGGCGGGGCGGGAGCGTGCTCGGGCGTGCTTGCTCATTCACCCGACCGTACATCAGCGCACCTTCAGACCTGGTTTGTCCGCGATGTGCGCGATGTGCGCGCCCCGTCGGCCACCGGGAAGCGGACACGGACCGTCAGCCCGCCCTCCGGTCCCGGATTGGCGTCGGCCGTCAGCTCCGCCTCGTGCCCCCGCGCGATCGAAGCGACGATCGAAAGGCCCAACCCGGCGCCCTCACCTGCGGTGTGCTGCCGTTCGGCGCGCCTGCGGAAGGGCTCCAGCAGGCCCGGCACGTCCGCCGCGTCGATCACCGGACCGGTGTTGCGCACCGTCAGTTCCCCGTCCGGGGTGGTGGACACGGCGATCCGGCCGCCCGCGCGGTTGTGGCGGACCGCATTCGCCAGCAGGTTCCGCAGCAGGTGGCCCAGCAGCACCCGGTCGCCCGTCACGGTCAGCGGCGCGAGGTCCCGTACGACCGTCAGGCCCTCCTGCGGGCAGGTCGCGAGCTCGGCGGACGCGAGTTCGGCGGACGCGAGCTCCGCCAGGTCCACCGGCGCCGTCGCCTCCAGCCCCTGCTCCGAGACCGCGAGGAGCAGCAGCGACTCGATGAGGTGCTCGCTGGAGTCGGCGACACCGATCAGCTTGGCGCGGATCCGGGCGACCTTCTCCGGCGGCGGGTCCCCGGCCAGCCCGATCTCGGCCGCCGCCCGCTGCACGGCCAGCGGAGTGCGCAGCTCGTGCGCCGCGTTCGCCGCGAACCGCCGCTGGGCGGAGACCAGCTGCTCCATCCGGCCCAGCATCGCGTCGAAGGTGTCGGCCAGCTCCTTGAGCTCGCCGGGCGGCGCGTCGAGGGAGATCCGCTCGTGGAGGTTCTCCCCGGACAGGCGGCGCGCCGTCCCGGTGATCACACCGACCGGGCGCAGCACCCGGCCGGCCATCCACCAGGCGAGCCAGATCGACAGCACGGCGAAGACGGCCAGGGCGAGCAGCGAGTACACCAGCAGCCTGTGGCGGGTCGCCTCGGTGACGGCGTCGGAGAGGGTCCGGGTGTAGGCGTAGCCCTTCAGCTCCTCGGCGGTGGGCGCCTCGCCGGGCGGGCGCCGCCGCGCCGGCTCGTACGGGGGCTGCGGCTTGAGCAACGGGCCGGGCGAAGCATCGGGGGAGGCGCCGGGCGAGGGCAGGGCGTGGGCCGGGCTGACGGTGCGGACGGCCCCGCTGACGCTCGCGTACAGCCCCTGGCCGACCATGACGTAGACCAGTGCGACCAGGCCGCCGCCCGCCAGGAGCAGCAGCGTTCCGTACAGGGCGGTCAGGCGGCCGCGCTCGGTCCGCGGGACGCGCGGGAGCCGCGGGAGCCGCGGGAGCCGCGGAAAGCGCAGGCGTCGGCGGGCCTTCGGAGGGCGCTTCACCGGGCCGCGATCCGGTAGCCCGCGCCCGGCACGGTCTCGATCAGCGGAGGCTCGCCCAGCTTGGCGCGGAGCTTGCTGAGGGTGACCCGGACGGCGTTGGTGGAGTAGCTGGTGTCCGCCTCCCACACCTGCTCGATCAGGTCGTCGTTGCCGACCACGGCGCCCTCGGCGCGCAGCAGCGCCTCCAGCACCGCGAACTCCTTGCGCGACAGCGCGAGCCGGTGCCCGTCCCGGGTCGCGATGCGCCGGGCGGTGTCGAGGGCGACACCCGCGCGTTCCAGTACGGGCGGCAGGGCGGGGCGGGCGCGCCGGCCCAGCGCCAGGACCCGGGCGAGGAGCTCGTCGTAGGCGAACGGCTTGGTGAGGTAGTCGTCGGCACCGAGGCCGAGGCCCTCGACCCGGTCGCGCACGGTCCCCGAGGCGGTCAGCATCAGGACACGGGTCAGCAGCCGCTCCCGCACGACCTGGCGGCAGACCTCGTCGCCGTGCAGGCCGGGCAGGTCCCGGTCCAGCACCATGACGTCGTACTCGCCCAGGCGCAGGCACCGCAGCGCCTCCGGGCCGTCGCTCGCCTCGTCGACGGCGAGCGCGTCGCGGCGCAGCCCCTCGGCGATCATCTCCCGGAGGAATTCCTCGTCCTCCACCACCAGTACGCGCATGCCGTCCTCTTTACCGGAGGTCGGTGTTTCGCCGTTGTAAGCAGGGTGCGAGAGGGAAGCGAAAGGCCCTTTCACCGCAGGCTCGGGCCCATGAAGCGATCCCTCATCATGTCCACGGCCGCGGTCGTCACCGGGCTGACCCTGTTCGCGACGGCCTGCGCGAACGACGCCTCGAAGGGCGGGGACGGCTCCGCGAACGGCACGAACAGCGGTGGCGGCGCCGCCACCGGGGCCGGCGCGGACGCCGACCGCGCCCTGAAGATGCGCCAGTGCCTGCGCGAGCACGGCATCGACATACCCGACCCGGAGCCCGGCCAGGACCCCCGCGGGATGACCCTGGGCGACGGCGCCGACCCGCAGAAGATGCAGGAGGCGATGAAGGCCTGCGGGATGCAGGGCCCCGGCGCCGGCAAGGAGCCCACGCAGGAGGAGAAGGACAAGGAACTCGCGTGGGTGCGGTGCATGCGCGAGAACGGGATCGCGCTCAAGGACCCCGAGTACAACGGGGCCGCGCGCAGCGCCATCGAGATCCCCAAGGGGCAGGAGAAGGCCTTCGAGGAGGCCCAGAAGAAGTGCGAAGCGGCCCGATGAGGACGCGCGCCAAGTGGCTGCTGGGCTCGCTGGCCGCCGTACTGGCCGTCTCGGGCGGCGGATACGCCGTCACGGCCCAGCCGCAGCGCGGCGACGGCGGGCGGGAAGGGCGCACGGGCGGGCTGCCGCCGGCCACCGCGCCGGTGCAGCGCGGCGACCTCGGCTCGGGCCTCCAGGTCGAGGGCACCCTCGGCTACGCGCAGGAGCGCAAGCTGAACGCCGGCGGCCCGGGCGTCCTGACGTGGGTCGCGGGCGAGGGATCGGCGGTCGAGCGGGACGGGCGGCTGTACGAGGTCAACGGCCGGCCGGTGCGGCTCATGTACGGGGCCACGCCGATGTACCGGCAGCTGAAGGCCGGCGACAAGGGCGAGGACGTCAAGCAGCTCAAGCGGAACCTCCTCGCCCTCGGGTACGGCACCGGGCTCGACCCGGAGGACCCGCTCTTCACCGCGGGCACGACGACGGCCGTCAAGCGGTGGCAGAAGGCGCACAGGGCGGCGGAGACGGGCGAGGTCGGCAAGGAGGACGTCGCCTTCGCCTCCGGGCCGCAGCGGGTGCGCGGGAAGGACGCGGCGGTCGGCGACGAGGCGGCGCCCGGCAAGCCGGTCCTGACGGTCACGGGCACCGAGCGCATCGTCCGCTTCCAGCTCGACGCGGCGAAGGCGGGCGAGCCGGTCACCGTTCGGCTGCCGGGGGGCGCCGCCGCCACCGGGAAGGTCGACTCGGTGGGCGGGGCCCCGCCCGAGGACAGGAACGGCGGAGCAGGCGGGAGCGGGGGCGCAGGCGGAGCCGGTGGCGGGGGCGGGGGCGACAAGAAGGCCAAGGTCGAGGTGGTCGTCACCCTCGACAAGCCGGCCGAGGTCACCGCCCCGGACCAGTCCCCGGTGACCGTCGCCCTGACCGGCGAGACCCGCAAGGGCGTGCTCTCCGTACCCGTGAACGCCCTGCTGGCCCTCGCGGGCGGCGGCTTCGGCGTCCAGGTCGTGGAGGACGGCCGGGCCCGCGAGGTCCGCGTCGAGCTGGGCATGTTCGGCAACGGCCGGGTCGAGGTGACCGGCGGCGCCCTCAAGGAGGGCATGCAGGTGGGGATCCCCAAGCTGTGACGGCCACGACCACCACGACCGCGCCCGCCGGGCCCGTCGTGGAACTGACCGGGGTCACCAAGGAGTACCCCGGCGGGGTCACGGCCCTGCGCGGGGTCGACCTCAGCATCGGCGGCGGCGAACTCCTCGCCATCGTCGGCCCGTCGGGCTCGGGCAAGTCCACGCTGCTGCACATCGTCGGCACCCTGGACCGTCCGACGGCGGGCGCCGTGCGGATCGCCGGCCACGACATCGCGGCCCTGTCGGACCGCTCGCTGTCGGCCCTGCGCTCCCGGCACGTCGGCTTCGTCTTCCAGTCCTTCCACCTGGTACCGGGCATCAGCGCCCGCGCCAACGTCGCCGAGGGGCTGCTGTACTCCGGCCTCTCGCGGGCCGAGCGCGGCCGCCGGGCGGCGGACGCCCTGGAACGGGTCGGCCTCGGCGACCGGATGGACCACCGCCCGCACGAGCTGTCCGGCGGACAGAAGCAGCGCGTGGCGATCGCCCGGGCGGTGGCGGGCGCACCGGACCTGCTGCTCGCCGACGAGCCGACGGGCGCCCTCGACACGGCGTCCGGCGCGTCGGTCATGGAACTGCTGCACGAACTGAACCGGGACGGAGCCACCATCGCCGTGATCACCCACGACCACGAGATCGCGGCGAGCCTGCCGCGGCAGGTCCGCATCCGGGACGGCGAGATCGTCGCGGACGTCCGCACCGGCCCGGCCGCCCCGGCCGGGGCGGGGACCGGGGCGGGGACGGGAGCGGCAGGGTCTGCGGGGGCGGCGCGATGAGCCGTACGAGAGCGCGCGCCCGGAAGCCGGCCGCGCGGCTGCGCCCGCCGAGGCTGTCCCCGCGGGACGTCCTGCACGTCGGCTCGGCCGGCCTGCGCGCCCGCCCGATGCGGGTCTTCCTGTCCGCGCTGGGCATCGCCATCGGCATCGCGACGATGATCGCCGTGGTCGGCATCTCCTCGTCCAGCCAGGCCAAGCTGCTGCGCGAGCTGGACCGGCTCGGCACCAACATGCTGGTCGCGACACCCGGACAGGGGATGTTCAGCGGCCAGGACACCACGCTCCCCAAGGAGGCCCCCGGCATGATCTCCCGCATCGCGGGGGTCGAGTCGGTCGGCACCACGGGCGACGTCGCCGAGTCCGTACGCCGCTCCGAGAACATCCCGAAGGAGGAGACGGGCGGGGTCGCGGTCAAGGCGGCCAAGGACGACCTGCTGGGCACCCTGCGCGCCTCGGTGGCGAGCGGCACCTGGCTCAACGACGCCACCGGCCGCTACCCCTCGGTGGTGCTCGGCGACGTCTCCGCGCGCCGGCTCGGCATCACCGCGCCCGGACAGCAGGTCTTCATCGGCGGCCGGTACTTCACGGTGATCGGGATCCTCGGGCCGGTCCCGCTGGCCCCGGAGATCGAGCGCTCCGCCCTGATCGGCTGGGACGCGGCCGAGCGGCTGCTGGGCTTCGACGGCCACCCGACGGCCGTCTACGAGCGCTCCGCGGACGACCGGGTGGCGGCGGTCCGCGAACTCATCGCGCAGACCGCCAACCCGCAGGCCCCGAGCGCCGTCTCGGTCACCGACCCCTCGGCGGCCCTGCAGGCGAAGGCGGCCACCGAGGGCGCCTTCAGCACGCTGCTGCTGGGCCTGGGCGGGATCGCGCTGCTGGTCGGCGGGGTCGGCGTGGCCAACACGATGATCATCTCGGTGCTGGAGCGGCGCCACGAGATCGGCCTGCGCCGCTCGCTGGGCGGTACGAAGGGCCAGATCCGGATCCAGTTCGTGACGGAGTCCCTGCTGCTGTCCGGACTCGGCGGGCTGGCCGGGATCGTCCTGGGCGGCGCGGCCACGGCCGTCTACGCCCGCGCGGGCGGCATGCCGTGGGTGGTCCCCCTGTGGGCGGTGGGCGGCGGCTTCGCCGCCACCCTGGTGATCGGCACGCTGGCCGGCCTCTACCCGGCGGTGCGCGCGGCCCGGCTGTCGCCGACGCTGGCGCTGGCGGCGGCGTAGGCCTGCTCAGGCCGGTGATCGGCTCCGGGGCGGACGGGGAGACGGAGCCCGTCCCCCGGAGCCGATCACCGGCGTACCCTGAATCGATGAGGCGAACTCCACGTCACGCGGCACGCGTTGTCATCCTGTCCCCCACCGGGTCGGTGTTCCTCTTCCGTGAGAACAACGTGGAGGTGGGCATCCACTGGCTGCCGCCCGGCGGCGGGATCGACCCCGGCGAGAGCCCCGAGGACTGCGTACGGCGCGAGCTGCGCGAGGAGACCGGGTGGACGGACCTGGAGCCGGAGCGCCTGCTGTGCACCTGGGAGCACGACTTCACCCACCAGGGCGTACCGGTGCGCCAGCACGAGCACATCTACGTCACCACGGGCCCGCACCGCGAACCGGTCCTGGAGGAGCCCGGCATCCACTGGCAGTGGCTCTCCGCGCAGCGCCTGGCCGCCCTGGGCGAACCGGTCTGGCCGCCCCGCCTCTCGGACCTCCTCACGAACCCCCGCCCCGACCCGGTCCACCTGGGCCTCGTGCCCTGACCGGGCCCGATCCCCTCGAACGGATCCGGCGACTCCGCACACGGCGGTACCGGGCGCACTATCGTGGTGGGCGCCGACCGGAAGAGGAAGCGCCGATGACCACCGCCCCGGGGCCCGCCCACGGTGTCCCCCCGATGCCCGAGCGCAGCATTCCCGCGTTGCGGGCGGCGATCGCCGCCCACGCCCCGCAGCTGCTGGACGACTTCGAGGCCAACTGGCGGGCGAAGGTCGCCGACACCTACGACATCGGGGCGGCACCGGCCTTCCTGGCGCGCTGGTGGGGCGAGTACGCGCTCGCCAGGGACCCTCACCTCGACCACCACGTCCGCGATCTCGAGCGGCGGGCGGCCGAGTGCGCGGACCCGGACAAGGCCAAGGACCTGCTGGAAGAGGCGTCGCGCATCCACCACCGCGCGGCAGCGCTCGGGCCCGGCGAGTGAGCGCGGAGTTCACCGGGCCCCCATGGGCCACCGACTGGACCAAGCTGGCCGCCGAGTACCGGGACACACTGCCCGCAGAGGTGCGGGATCTGATCATCGACGCGGTCACGGACCTGAAGACGTCTCGGCACCCCTACCGCGATGACCACCTCGACACCACGAAGGTGAGCATCGAGCCGGTCCGCTCCACCGACCCCCGCGGCGCCCACGTCCTCTACTTCGACCGGGGCCACGGATGGCTGCGCTACACCTTCGTCCACCGCGCCGCCGAGCCGCAGATCGTCATCGAGCGGGTCTTCTGGCAGTAGCCCCGGTCCCGGAGGGAGGGCGGCGGGCCGGGGTCGGGCCTCAGTCGGCCTGTTCGCGGATCCAGGTGTCGGTGAGGACCTCGCAGGTGCACCAGTCGCCCGTGCACGGGGTGCCGCGCTCCGCGCCGTAGGGGCCCAGCCCGGCCATGAGGCCGAGGATCTGCGTGCGTTCGGGCCCGGTGAGGGCGGGGGCCGAGGTGTTCACCAGCCGCTGCCAGTCGGACGGGTCGTCGTCCAGGTCGGCGACGTGCCGGCCGTCGACGAACAGGGTGTGGAGCGGGTGCTCGGGAAAGTCGTTGAGCCGCAGGACCCACCAGCGTCCGTCGACCCGCGCGGCGTGCGGGAAGACCCCGGAGCCCGTGGGGCGCCAGCCGGCTCCCGGAGGGGCCGGGAGCGGGACACCGCCGGTCTCCGCAGGCCCGTTCGTCATGGGACTAGCGGGAGGCGGGGGACGTGGAGGTGGCCTTCGTGTAGAGCGAGGCGGCGTACTCGCCCAGCACCGTGCTGGTGGAGACGTCGTCGGTGTCCCCGCCCGTGAGGATGCCGATGATCTTCCCGTCGCGTGCGATCCACGCGCTGCCGCTGGTGCCGCCGGGGAAGTCCGCGCAGTCGAAGCGCTGCTGGGTCGCGCTCTCGCGGACCGCGGTCGCCGTGCAGGTACGGGGGATCTTGCGGTCGGCGGGGTAACCGGTGACGGTGACCTCCTCGCCGGCCCGGCCGGTGGTGTCCAGCGCGGCCGCGCCGGTCACGTCCTCGATGGAGCGGCCCTGGGCGTCGGGGGCGAGCGTGGCGAAGGCGAGGTCGTAGTCGTCGTCCGTGCCCTCGGCCCAGCGTTCGTCCTCGAAGACCTCGTCGATCTTCCATGTGCCGTACGGGGCGGTGTCGTTGGCGTAGGCGGGCGCGAAGACGGCGGTCCCGTCGCCCTGCTTCCCGGCGAGCAGGCAGTGCCCGGCGGTGACGATGAGGTTGCGGCCGGGGCTGTGCACGACGGTGGCGGTGCAGAAGTGGTCGCTGTCCAGGCCGTCGGTGAACAGGGCGCCGGTGAAGGCGGCGGGCCCGCCCGGCGGGGGCGTCACGGCCGGCGGCAGGGTGGTCCCGGGCTGGGCGGACAGCTGGGGCTTCGGCGCGTGCGAGCGCGAGGGCCCGGTGGGCGAGGAGGAGGGCTGCGCGGCCTTCGCCCGTACGGGCGCGGCCGCCTCGGGGGGCGGCGCGAGCTCCGCCACCGCCGCGGAGGCACCCAGGGCCGCCACCGCGCACAGCACTGCCGTCACGACGCTCCGCCTGTCCACCGGCATGATGATCCTCCCGCTTTGCCCTGGCGAAGCATGCCTTGACCGCAGGGCCGGGTGCAAGGCACACGACGACCCCCGGGTAGCCGGCCCGTCACCGCCGGCAGTCAGCCCCGATCCGTCAACTCGGGTCGTGCAAGGGCTCTTTGGCCGACCGGCCTATCATCGCTTCGATTCTTGACGAGAGGGCAACGAACACGTGCGATTCACAGGCAAGCACCGGATATCCATCGTTGCCGCGGCGGCCGCGGCCGCGATCGTGGGAAGCCTTCAGCTCCCCTCCACCGCGTTCGGCACCGAGGACACCACGAGCACCACGGGCATTGCGGACAGCGCCCCGCCGGCCGGCGAAGGGCCCGCCGCCCACGCGGAGGACTCCGCCATCCACGGCAGCGACGGCACCGTCTTCCGGGACGGCGTCATGTCGCTCGGCACGCAGGCGGCGCCGAAGGCCGCCGCACGGTCGGCCGCCGCCGCGTCCGCCGCACCCGCGCCCGCCCCGCCGCAGGGCGAGGGCTGGAAGCTGAGCGGCGCGACCAAGTGGCTGGCGACCGGCTACACGATCAAGTTCTACGACCGGAAGTCCGCGGACTGGCTGGGCCCGTACGTCCAGGCCTCCGCCGCGGACCTGCGCCGCATCACGAACCTGCCGGTCACCGTCGACACCCAGCCGGTCGGCTGGGACTACGTCCGGCCCAAGGGCGAGGTGATCGTGGGCGTGCTGCACCGTCCGTGCGTCCCTCCGGCCGGCGAAGGCAGCATGGGCAGCACGGGCTGGAAGATCGTCCGCGACGGCTCCGGCACCGCCAACCTCAGCTGCGGTTTCACCAGCTCCTCCGTGGCCGAGACCGTGACCAGCGGACACGCCTACATCGACGATTCGTTCTTCACCCCGGCCGGCAAGCCCACCGCCGCCATGGGTGAGACGTACATGCGCAACCACATCAGTCACGAGCTCGGCCACACGCTGGGCCTGGCGCACGCCAACCGCAGTCTGAACAAGAGCGACTGCGTGAAGGGAACCGACTCGGGCCAGTTCCCGGTCATGTGCTCCCCCACCTACGCCTACCAGGACAAGCGGGCGGGCACCTACGTCCAGCAGTACGACGTCCAGGGCCTGCGGCGCCTCGCGGCCGGCGCCGGGGCGCTGCTGTCCCCGCAGGGCAAGGTGACCGGCATCGGCTCCAAGTGCCTGGACGTCAAGGGCGGCAAGGCCGCCAACGGCACGCAGATCCAGCTCTACACGTGCAACGGCTCCGCGGCACAGTCCTGGATCCTGGGCAAGGACGGCACCTTCCGGGCGTTCGGGAAGTGCCTGGACAACGCCCGCAACGCGAGCACCAACGGCAACAGGATCACCCTCCACGACTGCAACGGCTCGGCGGCCCAGCGCTGGTCGGTCAACCCCAAGAGGCAGATCGTCCACACGGCATCGGGCAAGGTCCTCGACGCGACCGGCGGCGCGACCGCCAACGGCACGGTGGTCCAGCTCTACACGGCGAACACGAACAAGCGCCAGGTCTGGGTCACCCCGAAGTAGTCCGGCCGGTCTGCGCAGGGACGTAGGGAAGTTGCCCGATCCGCACCGGCCCGTCTTAGAAGCACGCTGGCCCCATGGGCGACTGGGGAAGCGGACGGGTCCTGCGGGACCGCAATGCGGGGCTCTACCTGCTCGGGGTGGTGGTGTCCGGGTTCGGCACGACGGCCATGTGGCTGGTGGCCGGGATCTGGGTGAAGTCGCTCACCGGATCGGACAGCCTCGCGGCGCTGACGGTGTTCGCCATGTGGGCGCCGGTGCTCGCCGGGCCGGCGCTGGGCGTGCTCGCCGACCGGCTGCCGCGCCGGCCCCTGCTGGTGGCCGCCTGCCTGGTGATGGCCGCGCTGCTGCCGGCCCTGTGCCTGGTCGACTCGGCCGGCCGGGTGTGGCTGCTCTTCGCCGTCCTCCTCGTCTACGGGATCAGCGGCACGCTCCACGAGGCCGCGGAGGCCGCCCTGGTGGCGAAGGCGGTCGACGTCCGCCTCCTCGGGGACTTCAACGGACTGCGGATGACGGCCGGCGAGAGCATGAAGCTGCTCGCGCCGCTGGCGGGCGCCGCCCTGTTCACCCGGTTCGGCGGTGCGTCGGTGGCCCTGCTCGACGCGCTGACGTTCGCCCTGGCGGCGGGCCTGTTCCTGCTGCTGCGGGTGGACCGGGACGCACCGGGGCGGACGGCCGCGCGGGCGGAGGAGGGAGCCGGCGAGCGGGCGGGCGCACGGGCCGGTGCACGGGCGGGCGGCTTCGCCCAGGCCCTGGAGGGCGGCCGGCAGCTGTGGCACTCGCCCGTACTGCGCCCGCTGGTGTCGGCGGCCGCCGCCGTGATGTTCCTGGCCGGGATCAACGGCGCGCTGGTCTACGCGGTCGCCGACGACGTCCTCGGCCGCACGCCCGCCTACGTGGGGGTGCTGTACGCCGTGCAGGGCGCGGGTTCGGTCGTCAGCGGGCTCCTCGCGGGCCCGCTCCTGCGGCGGATGCCGGTACGGGTGTTCACGGCGGCCGGCACGGCCCTCTTCGCGCTGGGGTGCGGCGCGCGGGCGCTGCCGTACGAGGCCGCGGCCCTGACCGGCAGCGCGCTGATCGGCGCGGGCCTGCCGTGCGTGCTGATCGCCGCGCTGACCACCGTGCAGCGCGAGGTGCCCGACTCCGTCGTGGGCCGCACCGCCGCCACCGCCAACACCCTGGTCTTCGTACCGAACGCGCTGGCCCTGGCCCTGGGCGCCGGGCTCGTCGCCCTCGTGGACGTGACGCTGCTGCTGCCGGTGGTCACGGCCGCGGGCCTGGCCGTCTCGTTCCTGCTCGTGACCGCGCCGGTGGGCACGGTCACGAGCCGTCGGGGGGCACCGGCCTGACCGGGCCGGCGGCGGCCGGTCAGGCGGCGGCCGAGCCCGGGCCCGCCCACAGGCCGTCCGGGGTCAGCCCGAGGAGGTCGATCGCGTTGCCGCGCACGATGCGGTCGACCACGTCCGGCGCCAGGTGGCCCATCTGCGCCTCGCCGACCTCGCGGGACTTCGGCCAGGTGGAGTCGGAGTGGGGGTAGTCCGTCTCGTAGAGGACGTTGCCGACGCCGATCGAGTCGAGGTTCTTCAGACCGAAGGCGTCGTCGAAGAAGCAGCCGAAGACGTGCCCGGCGAAGAGCTCGGACGGCGGGCGGAGCACCTTGTCCGCGACCCCGCCCCAGCCGCGGTTCTCCTCCCAGACCACGTCCGCGCGTTCGAGGATGTACGGGATCCAGCCGATCTGGCCCTCCGCGTACATGATCTTCAGGTTGGGGAACCGCTCGAACTTGCCACTCATCAGCCAGTCGACCATGGAGAAGCAGCAGTTGGCGAAGGTGATGGTGGAGCCGACCGCCGGCGGGGCGTCCGCGGAGGTGGACGGCATCCGGGAGGAGGAGCCGATGTGCATGGCGATGACCGTGCCGGTCTCGTCGCACGCCTGCAGGAAGGGGTCCCACTCGTCGGTGTGGACGGACGGCAGGCCCAGGTGCGGGGGTATCTCGGAGAAGGCGACCGCGCGCACGCCGCGCGCCGCGTTGCGGCGGACCTCGGCGGCGGCGAGGCGGGCGTCCCAGAGCGGGACCAGGGTGAGCGGGATGAGGCGGCCGTGCGCCTCGGGGCCGCACCACTCCTCCACCATCCAGTCGTTGTAGGCCCGTACGCCGAGGAGCCCCAGCTCACGGTCCTTGGCCTCGGTGAAGGTCTGCCCGCAGAAGCGGGGGAAGGTGGGGAAGCAGAGCGCCGACTGGACGTGGTTGACGTCCATGTCGGCGAGCCGGTCGGGAACCGAGAAGGAGCCGGGGCGCATCTGCTCGTAGGTGATGACTTCCAGTTTGATCTCGTCGCGGTCGTACCCGACGGCGGTGTCGAGTCGGGTGAGCGGCCGGTGCAGGTCCTCGTACACCCACCAGTCGCCGATCGGGCCGTCGTCGCCGGGGGCTCCCATGACGGGGGCGAACTTGCCGCCGAGGAAGGTCATTTCCTTCAGCGGGGCGCGGACGATGCGGGGGCCGATGTCGCGGTATTTGGACGGGAGCCGGTCCCGCCAGACGTTGGGGGGCTCAACCGTGTGGTCGTCCACCGAGATGATCTTCGGGAAGGTCTCCATGGCTCATACGGTAGCGCTGATCTGACGAACCGTCAGCTAGTTGGTCTGTGATCGGTCATGGACGGGCTGACGTGTTCGCGCGAGACAGGGCAGACTGACCCTTACACCGACGGAAGGCAGGGGGGACGACAGATGGACGGCGTACCGGCCATCCCTCACCCGCGGAAACACCCCGAAGCCCGTGCGGCCGCCGCCGCGTCCGAAACCGGGCCCGCCGCCCGCCCCGCCGGTCCCGTACCGCCGCCGGCCACCCCGGGAACACCCCCGGACCCCGGCACGACCCGACCCGACCCGGCGGATCCCGCGGCCGCGGCCGGCGCCGGATCCGGCCAGGGCCGCGCCACCGGCGCGGCAGGCCTCGCGGACCCCACCGCCGACGGCGCGGACGACTCGGACCCGACCCGCGCCACCGCCGGTGCCGCCGCCGGAGGCAACGCCCCCGGACCGGCCGCGGACCCCGCGAACCCGGCCCGCGCCGCCGCTGCCGTCGGCGGGGACGACACCGGGCGCACCCCGGGCGGCGCAGCCGAGACCGCCGCCGCGAACGCCACCGCGACCGGCACCGCCCCGGGCCCGGCCGAGCCCGCCGCAGGCGACACCGCAGGCGACACCGCCGCCGGCACCGCGAGCGAGTCGCGATTCGCCGTCCTCGGGCCCGTCCGCGCCTGGCGGGGCGGCGAGCCCCTGCCCTCCGGCACCCCCCAGCAGCGCGCCCTGCTGGCCGTACTCCTGCTGCGCGACGGCCGCACCGCCACCGCACCCGAACTGATCGACGCCATCTGGGGCGAAGACCCCCCGCAGCAGGCCCTCGCCACCATCCGCACCTACGCCTCCCGCCTGCGCAAGGTCGTCGCCCCCGGCCTGCTCGTCACCGAGTCCGGCGGCTACGCCATCCGGCTGCGCTCCGCCGCCACCCTCGACCTCGGCGTCGCCCGCAGCCTCGCCGCCGACGCCGAGAGCGCCCGCGCCGCAGGGGACCGCTCCCTCGCCCGTACGCTCCTGGCCCGCGCCCTCGACCTGTGGGAGGGCGAACCCCTCGCCGGGGTCCCCGGCCCGCACGCCGAGACCGAGCGCATCCGGCTCGCCGAATGGCGCCTCCAGCTGCTGGAGACCCGCCTCGACCTCGACCTGGAGGTCGGCCACCACGCCGAGGCCGTCTCCGAGCTCACCGCCCTCACCGCCGCCCACCCGCTGCGCGAACGGCTGCGCGAGCTGCTCATGCTCGCCCTCTACCGCAGCGGCCGGCAGGCCGAGGCCCTCGCCGTCTACGCCGACACCCGCCGGCTCCTCGCCGACGAACTCGGCGTCGACCCGCGCCCCGAACTGGCCGCGCTCCAGCAGCGCATCCTGAACGCCGACGCCGACCTGGCCCGTGCCGAAGACCCCGCCCCGGCAGCCACCGCCGCTCACGTGAGGCCCGCCCAATTGCCCGCGACCGTACCCGACTTCACCGGCCGCTCCAGCTTCGTCCACGAGCTCGGCTCGATCCTCTCCGGCGGCGCCCAGGACCAGGTCATGGCCGTCTCCGCGCTCGCCGGCATCGGCGGCGTCGGCAAGACCACCCTCGCCGTGCACGTCGCCCACGCCGCCCGCCCGCACTTCCCCGACGGCCAGCTCTACGTCGACCTCCAGGGCACCGACGCCCGCCCCGCCGAACCGGAGGCCGTCCTCGGCTCCTTCCTGCGCGCGCTCGGCACCCCCGACACCGCCATCCCCGACTCGCCGGCCGAACGCGCCGCGCTCTACCGCTCCACCCTCGACGGCCGCCGCGTCCTGGTCCTCCTCGACAACGCCCGCGACGCCGCCCAGGTCCGTCCGCTGCTGCCCGGCACCGCCGGCTGCGCCGCCCTCGTCACCAGCCGCGTCCGCATGGCCGGCCTCGCCGGGGCCCACCTCGTCGACCTCGACGTGATGAGCCCCGACGAAGCGCTCCAGCTCTTCACCCGCATCGTCGGCGAGGAACGCGTCCGCGCCGAACGCCAGGCCGCCCTCGACGTCGTCGGCGCCTGCGGGTTCCTGCCGCTGGCCATCCGCATCGCCGCCTCCCGGCTCGCCGCCCGCCGCACCTGGACCGTCTCCGTCCTCGCCGCCAAGCTCGGCGACGAGCGCCGCCGCCTCGACGAGCTCCAGGCGGGCGACCTCGCCGTCAAGGCCACCTTCGAGCTCGGCTACGGCCAGCTGGAGCCGGCCCAGCAGCGCGCCTTCCGCCTCCTCGGCCTCGCCGACGGCCCGGACATCTCGCTGTCCGCGGCCGCCGCCGTCCTCGACCTGCCCGAGTACGACACCGAGGACCTCCTGGAGGCTTTAGTCGACTGCTCGCTGCTCGAATCCGCCGCCCCCGGCCGCTACCGCTTCCACGACCTCGTACGGCTCTACGCGCGTGCCTGCGCCGAACGCGACGAACAGCCGCCGAGCGGGCGCGAGGCGGCCCTGGACCGCCTCCTGGACTTCTACCTGGCCACCGCCTCCGGGGTGTACGCGCTGGAACGCCCCGGCGACCGGCTGCCCGCGCACCTCTCCGACACCCACTACCCCGGACTGGTCTTCGCCGCGCCGCGCGCCGCCCTGGACTGGCTGTACACCGAGGCCGGCCCGCTGCTGGCCTGCGTCCGCCAGGCCTCCGTACGCGGCGGCGACTCGCCGGTCCTGCGCCGGGCCGTCGACCTGCTGTGGGCGGCGAAGGACCTGGCCGAGTCCGGGGCCAACTCCAAGCAGTACGAGTCGGCCGCGACCGCCCTGCGCGACGCCGCCCAGGCCGCCAAGGACCCGTACGCCGAGGGCCGCGCCCGCACCACCCTCACCAACGTGCACCTGGTCGCCGGCCGCTTCGCCGAGGCCGACGACGAGGCCCGCCAGGCCACGGCCCTGGCCCGCGAGGCCGGCGACCCGCTGCCCAGCTGCTGGGCGCCCAACGACCGGGGGATCATCGCCCTCTACGAGGGACGCCACGCGGACGGCGAGCGCTACCTGCTGCAGGCCATCCGCAACTTCCGCGCCGACGGCAACAACGTCGGCGAGGCGAGCGCCCTGTGCAACCTGTCCCGCATCCACGTGGAACTGGGCCGCCTCACCAGCGCCATAGACCTCGCGCAGCAGGGCATCGCCATCTACGACCGGATGGGCCTGTCCCTGCGGCTGGCCAACGGCCGCTACGCGCTGGGCATCGCGCTCACCCAGGCCGGCCGGCTCGGCGAGGCCCTCGCACAGCTCACCGAGGCGCTGGCGCTGTTCCACGACAACCGGCAGCCGCTGTGGGAGGGCGTGACCCACTTCCGGCTGGCCGTGGCCCATCTCGCCGCCCGCCGGCCCACCCTGGCGGCGGCGCACGCCGAACAGGCCATCGCGCTGCGCGGCATCGGCGGGGAGTGGCGGCGCGCGACCGTGCTGACGGTGCTGGGCAAGGCGCTGCGGCGGCTGGGTCAGACGGACCGGGCGCGGGCGTGCTGGCGGGACGCGGAGACGGTCTTCAAGCAGCTCGGTTCGGCCGAACTGGGCGAGGTACAGAACCTCCTGGCCACGGAGATCGCCGCCTGATCGCAGCTTTGACCTGCGCGGACGGGTGTTGAACGAGGCGTTCATCGTTCGTTTATCGCCGGACGGCACGATAGGTGCATCGACCCGGTGCGTCGGGGGACATCCGGGCCGGTTGGAAGGATCACCCGTTCGGCGGTCATCGGGGGAATCGCCGAACGGGTCCCACCCATCCATCAGGAGAACCGATGACGACGAACGAGAACATCCTGCCGAACGACGGCACCATCAAGCCGCTCGACAACCACGCCTCGGGCGTCGAGATCGAGACCCTGGACAACCACGCCTCGGGCATCGAGATCAAGCCGACGACCGAGGACCCGGCCGCGGGTGAGGAGATCCAGACGCTGGACAACCACGCGTCCGGTCCGCGCCCGTAACCACCGCACGACGTACGGGGGAGCCCACGGGGGAAACGGGGGGCTCGGGGGAGCAACGGGGGGACGGCGGTCGCGGTGGCCCGGAGGGGGAGCCACCGCGACCGCCGCACACGTGTGTCCGGGAGCCCGGCCGGGCCGACGGGCGCGGCATAGGCTGGGGGCGTGTTCTCCTCCCACGGGCCGAGCGTCCGCGAACTGGCAGTGCAGGGCCTCTCCTCCGTCGAGCGGGGCTACGACCTGCTCGCGCCGAAGTTCGACCACACCCCCTTCCGCACCCCGGACCGGATGCTCGACGCGGTCGAGGAGACCCTCGCCCAGCGGGAGGGCGCTTTCGGCGCCGGCCTGGACGTGTGCTGCGGCACGGGCGCCGGTATCGGCATGCTGCGGCGGCTGTGCCGGGACCGGGTCACCGGGGTGGACCTCAGCGCGGGCATGCTCGCCGAAGCCGGGCGCACCCACACCGGCGACGACCGGGTGGACTTCGTACGGGCCGACGCGCGGGCCCTGCCCGCCGGCCTGGCCGGCTCCTACGACCTGGCGGTCAGCTTCGGGGCCTTCGGCCACTTCCTGCCCTCCGAGCGGCCCGCGCTCTTCTCGGGGGTCCGCTCCGCGCTGCGCGAGGGCGGGGTCTTCGCCTTCCCGATCGGCGCCCCGATCCCGCCGAGTTCACCGGTGTGGTGGGCGGTGACGGGCTTCGACGCCGCGATGCGGGTGCGCAACGCGGTGTGGCGGCCGCCGTTCGTCATGTACTACCGGACCTTCCCGCTGAGCGGGGTGCGCGCCGACCTGCGGGCGGCCGGCTTCACGGTGGAGACGGTCCCGCTGGAGCACTTCGGGCGCCAGGCCGGCGGCGCACCGCGCTGGCGGCTGGTGCTGGCCCGCCGCCTCTGAGAGTCGGCGGAACGGCTGCGTCACCATCGGGACACCGGGCACCATGCGTGAGGAACCCTCAGGCAGCCTGCGCACCACCCTCACTCCCTGGAGCAGCCCGTGTCGTCACAGGAAATGCTCATCACGATCACTCCCCAGCAGGCCGCCCACGGTGTGATCCTCCCCGTGGAGCTGCCGTCGGGCCCGGTCCGCCTGCGCATACCCCCCTGCCGGCACGGCGACCTCGTCAAGGTCCGCGTCGGCTCCGAGGAGGTGCGCTTACGCATCCACGTGTCCGGTGCGGGGGCGGCGTGGATCGCGGGGGCCGGCGGCATCACTCCCCCGCCCGCGGCGGACACGGTCGCGCAGCAGCCCGCCGCGGCCCCTGCCCCTGCCCCTGCCCCTGCCCCGCAAACGGGCGGCGGGCGCGGCTGCCTGGTGGGGCTGGCCGTCGCCGCACTGCTGGTCATCGGCTACTTCGCGCTCAGCGCCGGCGACGACGGGGACGATTCCAAACCCGCCGCCGACGCGACACCCACCTGGTCGTCCTCGTGGACCCCCTCCCCCACCCCGTCGCCCTGGGCATCGACGCCCGAGGCCGCCGCCACCACCCCGTACGACCCAGTTCCGAGCGCCGAGCCCAGCCCCGAGCCGAGCCCCTTCGACCGCGGCACCTGCCTGAACGGACAGCTCCCGGACTCCACGACGCCCCGCAGCGTCAGCGGCGTCGAGGAGGTCCCCTGCTCGGCGTCCGACGCGCACTACCGGGTGATCGAGAGCATCCCCGGCACCTCGGACCTGAACAGCTGCAACGACAACCCGAAGACCCAGTACGCCTTCTCCTACCGCTACATGCGCGGCTCGATCGTCCTCAACCAGTACGTGTACTGCCTGGTGGGCATCGGCTCCTACGCCCGCTGACCCGGGGGCCGCAGGGCACCGACCCCCGGGGGTGGTTTATCGCGCCTGCACGATCACGACGGCGGGGCGTGACAGCCCCGGTGGAGTGCGCCGGGAGCCTCGAAGTCGTGGCCGTCAGCCTTCAGGGACGGGCGCGGAGGTCGCGTTTGAGGACCTTGCCGCTCGCGTTGCGCGGGAGTTCGGTGACGAACTCCACCGTGCGCGGGACCTTGTAGTTGGCCATCTCCCTGCGGGACCAGGCGATCAGGTCGTCGGCGGTGAGGGTGGAGCCGGGGCGGCGGACCGCGTAGGCCTTGCCGACCTCGCCCAGGCGCGGGTCGGGGACGCCGACGACCGCCACGTCCGCGATGTCCGGGTGCAGTCCGAGCAGTTGCTCTATCTCGGCCGGGTAGGCGTTGAAGCCGCCGACGATGAACATGTCCTTGATCCGGTCGGTGATGCGCAGGTTGCCGCCCCCGTCCAGCACGCCCACGTCCCCGGTGAGGAGCCAGCCGTCCGGGGTGATCGCCGCGGCCGTCTCGTCGGGGTCCTCGAAGTACCCCTGCATGACGTTGTAGCCGCGGACCGCGATCTCGCCGGCCCGCCCGGCCGGCAGGGGCCGCCCGCCGCCGTCCAGGACCGCGACCTCCGTGTCCGGGATGGCCCGGCCCGAGGTGGCCGAGACGACCTCGGCGGGGTCGCCCCGGCGGCACATGGTGACGATGCCGCCGGCCTCGGAGAGCCCGTAGGCGGTCAGGACGGTGGCGATGTGCAGTTCCTCGCGCAGGCGCTCGACGAGCCGGAGCGGGACCACGGCCGCGCCGGTGACGACCAGGCGCAGGGCGGAGAGGTCGTGGTGGGCGCGCTGCGGGTGGTCCAGGAGGGACTGGTGCAGGGTGGGCGGGCCGGGCAGCACGGAGATCCGCTCCGCGGCGATGTTGGCGAGGACGGTGTCCACGTTGAAGACGGACTGCGGGACCATCGTCGCCCCGCGCATCAGGCAGGCGATGATCCCGGCCTTGTAGCCGAAGGTGTGGAAGAAGGGGTTCACGATCAGGTAGCGGTCGCCCTCGCGCAGGCCGGCGAGCCCGCTCCACACGTCGTAGCAGCGCAGCGACTGGGCGTGGGTGATGACGGCGCCCTTGGGGCTGCCGGTGGTGCCGGAGGTGAAGATGATGTCGGAGGGGGCGTCGGGGCTGATGGCCTCGGCGCGCTCGCGGACCGCCCCCGCCGTGACCCGGTCCCCGCCCGCGAGGAAGTCCTTCCAGGTGCGGAAGGTGTCGGGGGCGTCCTCGGCGAGGACGACGACCTGCTCCAGGTGCGGCAGCCCCGGCAGGGGCCCGCGCCCGGGCCCCTCGGCGGCGGCCCGGCGCAGGGAGGCCACGTAGGAGGTGCCGAGGAAGGTGCCGGTGACGAAGAGCAGCCGGGCCCGGCTGCGCCGCAGGACGTACGCCGCTTCCGTGCCCTTGAAACGGGTGTTGAGCGGGACGAGGACGGCGCCCGCCGAGACGGCGCCGAGCGCGGAGACGATCCAGTCCAGGGTGTTGGGCGCCCAGACGGCCACGCGGTCGCCGGGCTCCACCCCGGCGGCGACGCAGGCCGCCGCGGCACGTTCGACGCGCTCCCCGAGCTGCGCGTAGGTGATCCGGACCCGACCGTCGACGACGGCCTCGCGGTCGCCGTACCGTGCCGCGGCCGCCCGGACGAGCCCCGCGACGGTGCCCCAGCGCAGGTCCCCGCGCGCGTCCTCGCCCACGCCCGCGCGCGCACCCTCGCACGCGTCCCCGCGCGCGTCCCGGCGTACGTCCTCGCGCAGCCCGTCGTCGCCCATGCGTGCCACCCTCCCGCGAACCCAGTAGCTGACTATCCGTCAGATTAGCTGTAGCCTTCGCGGCTGTCAGTACTGGCGCACTCCCCGGAGGTGGCGATGGCGGCAACGCTCAAGGACGCTACGGCGATAGTCGGCATCGGCCAGACCGCCTTTGCCAAACATCTGCCGCAGTCCGAGAAGGAACTGGCCTGCCGGGCGATCCTGGCCGCCCTCGCCGACGCCGGCATCGACCCCGGCGAGGTCGACGCCTTCTCCTCCTACACGATGGAGGAGACCGACGAGGTCGAGGTCGCCAAGGCCATCGGCGCCGGCGACGTCACCTTCTTCTCCAAGATCGGCTACGGCGGCGGCGGTTCCTGCGCCACCGTCGGCCACCTCGCCGCCGCCGTCGCCACCGGCCAGGCCACCGTCGGCGTCGCCTGGCGCTCCCGCAAACGCGGCTCCGGCCCGCGCCCCTGGAAGAACACCGCCGTCCAGTTGCCCACCCCCGGCCAGTGGACCCGGCCCTTCGGCCTGCTGCGCCCCGCCGACGAGATCGGCATGCTGGCCCGCCGCTACATGCACGAGTACGGCGCCACCCGCGACCACCTCTTCAACGTGGCCATGGCCTGCCGCAACCGGGCCAACGAGAACCCCGCCGCGATGATGTACGAACGCCCGCTGACCCGCGAGATGTACATGACCTCCCGCATGATCAGCGACCCGCTCTGCCTCTTCGACAACTGCCTGGAGACCGACGGGGCGCTCGCCTGCGTGATCGTCTCCGCCGAACGGGCCCGCGACTGCCGCCACAAGCCCGTCTACGTCCACTCCGCCGCCCAGGGCCTGCCCTCCCAGCACCACGGCATGGTCAACTACTGGAACGACGACCCCCTGTCCGGGCCCGCCTGGACCGCCGCCCGCCACCTGTGGAAGCAGGCCGACTTCGGCCCGCAGGACGTCGACGTCGCCCAGATATACGACGCCTTCACCCCGCTCATCCCGCTCTCCCTGGAGGGCTACGGCTTCTGCGGCCGCGGCGAGGGCGCCGCCTTCACCGAGGGCGGGGCCCTGGAACTGGGCGGCCGGCTCCCCATCAACACCGGCGGCGGCGGCCTGTCCGAGGCGTACGTCCACGGCTTCAACCTGATCAACGAGGGCGTCAAACAGCTGCGCGGCGTCTCCACCGCCCAGGTGCCGGACGCCGCCACCTGCCTGGTGACGGCGGGCGAAGGCGTCCCGACGTCCGCGATCCTGCTGAGGAGCTGACCGACCGATGACCACCGCCCCCGAAGCCGCCGCGTCCGGAGCCGCCCCGTCCGCGGACGCCCTGTCCGGACCCGCCCCGTCCGCGGACGCCCTGTCCGAAGCCGCCCCGTCCGCGGACGCCCTGCTGCTGCCCGTCCCCGACGAGGACGGCGCCCCCTTCTGGGAGTACGCCGCCCGCGGCGAACTGCGCGTCCAGGCCTGCACCGCGTGCGGCAGGCTCCGCTTCCCGCCCCGCCCCTGCTGCCCGCACTGCCGGTCCTTCGACAGCGAGTGGCGCCGCATGAGCGGCCGCGGCCGCATCTGGTCCTACGTCCGGCCGCACCCGCCGCTGCTGCCCGCCTATGCCGCGCAGGCTCCGTACAACGTGATCCTCGTGGAGCTCGCCGACGCCCCGCACATCCGGCTCGCCGGGAACCTGGTCACCTCCGCCGACGCCCCCCTCGACTCGATGGACCCGGCCCGGCTGCGCATCGGCGCGCGGGTCCACGTGGTCTTCACCGAGACGGGCGGCATGGCGGTGCCGCGCTGGCTCCTGGAGAAGTCGTGACGCTACGGGTGGAGCGGGACAAGGCGACCGGCGTCGCGGTGGTCACCCTGGACCGGCAGCACCGGCACAACGCCGTCGACCTTGCCACCGCCGCCGCACTGGGCGAGGCGTGGCGCGAGCTCCGGTTCGCCGAGGAGGTACGGGCGGTCGTGCTGACCGGCGCCGGGACGGCCGCCTTCTGCACGGGCATCGACCGCGGCGTCGACGTGCCCCAGCCCGCCTCCCCCTACTCCGCCGACGACCCGCTGATCGCGATCGGCCCGAAGTCCTGCGACCTGTGGAAGCCGGTGATCGCCGCCGTCAACGGCATGGCCTGCGGCGGGGCCTTCTACCTGCTGGGCGAGTCGGAGTTCCTCATCGCCTCGGAGACGGCCACCTTCTTCGACCCGCACACCACGTACGGGATGGTCAGCGCCTACGAGGCCGTGTACATGGCGCAGCGCATGCCGTTCGGCGAGGCCGCCCGGATGTCCCTGATGGGCACGGCCGAACGGCTCTCCGCGCGCCGGGCCCACGAGATCGGCCTGGTCTCGGAACTGGCTGCGCCGGACGGGCTGCTCCCGGCGGCCCTGCGGGCGGCGCAGACCCTGGCCGGCTTCCCGACGGAGGCCGTGCAGGGCACCGTACGGGCCCTGTGGTCGGCGAAGCAGGCCGCCCTCCAGCAGGCCCTCGCGCAGGCCCCGGCGCTGATCGCCCTGGGCAACCTGCGGCCGGAACAGCAGGCGGAACTCTTCACGAACCGCCGCACGGCCCCGGAGCCGCGGGTGAGGTGAGCACGGTCCGGAGTCGGTCGAGCCGGGTCGGTGAGGGCGGCAAGTCTGCTTGGCCCGCGGACAATTGCCATGTTTATGATCAGGGCCTTCCGACGGGGGAGGCACGACATGGCAGGGAATTCCGGCCGGGCGGGAGACCGCCGACAGGCGGGCAGCGCCGGCGCACAGGTGGACATGCGGCTGCACGGCGAACCGGGGCCGCCGGCTCCGAGCGCCGGCGGGGAAGGGAACTAGAGGTGGGCCGCCTCCGGGACAAGTGGAGGGGGACCCGGTACCCCGCCCCGGGCACCCGGGCCATTCCCACACAGGAGCTGCGGACCGCGCTGCTCGCCCTCAACGGGACGGGAGCGCCGTTCAGCGTCCGCGAGGCCGGCGGCGGCGTCGACCTGATCGCGGAGTGGACGTGCCTGGAACCGGCCACCGGCTCCGGGCTCGGCCGCGAGCAGGTGGAGCGGACGTTCAGGATCTCCCTGCGCCTGCTCGCCGAGGAGCGCGAGGTACGGGCCGCGGACGAGCAGCGGACGGTGACCCGCGCGGGACCCGCGCCCGGCCGGACCGTGGGCAAGGGCCACGGCAAGGGGCCCATCCGCTGGGCCCACAAGCAGTGGACCTACGAGAAGGGGCCCGACGGGCGCCGGCAGAAGACCGTGACGTTCGACGTGAACGTCACGAGGGACATGAAGGACCCCCTGCGCTCGGCCGTCCTCGGCGCAGGATGGACCTGGCGCGGCGTCCGCACGCCGTGACCGGGGCGGCGCGCCGACGCCGCCGAGCCGCACGGCGGAGGCCCCACCCCGCGACGGGGTGGGGCCTCCGGCCGTGCCACACGGGTGTGGACCCGGGTACGGGTGGGATCAGGCCTCGACGACGCCGGACGCGGCGATCTCGACCTTGCCCTTGGGGGCGCCGGACTGGGAGCCCAGGGCCTCGATCTGGTCGACGAGCTCCTGGCCCTCGACGACCTCGCCGAAGACGACGTGCTTGCCGTCGAGCCACGAGGTGACGACCGTGGTGATGAAGAACTGCGAGCCGTTGGTGTTGCGGCCGGCGTTCGCCATCGACAGCAGGTACGGGCGGTCGTGCTTCAGCTGGAAGTTCTCGTCCTCGAACTTCTCGCCGTAGATGGACTTGCCGCCGGTGCCGTTGTGGTTGGTGAAGTCACCGCCCTGCAGCATGAACTGGGGGATGACGCGGTGGAAGCCCGAGCCGGCGTAGCCGTAGCCGTTCTGGCCGGTGGCCAGCTCACGGAAGTTGCGCGCCGTCTTCGGGACGACCTCGTCGAAGAGGTTGAAGACGATGCGGCCGGCGGGGGCGCCGTTGATGGTGATGTCGAAGTAGACGTTGCTCATGGGGTCCATCCTGTCACTCCCGGTGCGGTGCGCTACCCGGCGGGGCCGGACCCGGCCCCTGCCGGGTCACCCGCTCGTACGGGTGCCCGTGCCCTTCGCCGCGTCCAGGGCGTACACGCAGCGGTCCTTGCTGCACGCGTACACCACGCCCGCCTCCGCGACCGGGGCCCCCGTGATCTCGCCGCCCGTGGCCAGCTTCCAGCGGAGCTGGCCGCCCGCCGCGTCCAGCGTGTACAGGCAGTGGTCGGCCGATCCGAAGTGCACCCGGCCGTCCGCGACCGCGGGCAGGCCCGTGATCTCGCCGCCCGCCGCGAACCGCCACTTCGGCGTGCCGGTGACCGCGTCCAGCGTGTAGAGCGCGCTGCCCGCGCCCAGGTGGACGTTGCCGCCGACCACCAGCACCGGGTCGGAGGACTGCCGCGACTCCGTCGCGATCCGCCAGCGGTCCTGGCCGGTGGCCGCGTCCAGGGCGTAGACGGTGCCCAGGTAGTCGGCGAGGTAGACGCCGCCGCCCGTGACGGCCGCGCCCGGCGCGAACGCCGGGGGCGCCAGGAAGACCGCGGGGGCCTCGAAGTGCCAGCGGACCCGGCCCGAGGCCCGGTCCACCGAGAGCACCCGGGTGCCGGCCGCGACGTACACGTTGCCGTCGGGGGCGGGCGTGACCCGGACGGGCACGTTCCCGCAGGATCCGGCGTCGCCGATCGGGTACGACCAGGCCTCGCGGCCGCTGCGGGCGTCCAGGGCGCGCAGCCGCGCGTCCTGCCACACGTACACCGTGCCCTCGTGGAGGACGGGGGCCGCCTCCGGGGTCTCGAAGTCGCTCTGCGCGCCCGTCAGCTCCCACAGCTTCTGGCCGCTGGACCCCTCCCAGGCCTGTACGCCGCCGCCGCGCGTGGCGGTGACGACCGTGCCGCGCTCGGCGCGCAGGGCGTACACCCAGGCGTCGGTGGACAGCCGCCACCGCTCGGAGCCGTCGGAGGCGTCGAGCGCGTAGAGGGAGGGCCCGTCGGAGGCGTGGATCCGGCCGTCGGCGACCGCCATCGACCAGGCGACGTCGCGGGTCTTGAACTGGCGGCGGCCGCTGGCCACGTCCAGGGCGTGGACCTCGAAGGAGGTCACGTACAGCAGGTTGCCCGCGACGGCCGGGGTGCCCCAGACCTCGTTCGACATGCGGAAGCGCCACGGACGCCAGCGGCCGCTGTCCGGGGACGCGCCGGGGCCCGGGACGGACGGGGTGACCGGCCCGGTGGCATGGGCCGGGGCGGACCCGTCGGGCGGACGCACCCAGCCGGTCGCCGCATCCGAGGCCGGGGTGTGCGACGCCGACGCCGCGGCCGTCGCGAACGGGCCGGGCCCGATCGGCACCGGCGAGCCGCCCAGGCGCACGGGCTCGCCCGACGGCACCGGGGACCTCGGCGGGTGGTGCGGGCGCTGCGGCACGGCCTGGCCGGTACGCGGGTCCACCCAGCCCTCGGCACCCCGCGGACGGCGGTGCGTGGCCTGCTCGGACACCGGACCGCGGGCCGCTGCGCCGCCGCCACCGCCGCCCCGGCCGTCGCGGCCGGGCGCGGGCACGGCCGCGGCGGGCGTACGGTTCCCCGCGCGCCGGGCCTCGATCATCGCGACGGCCCGGCCCGGCAGCCACGCCGAGGCGGTGCCGCTGTCGTCGCCGCCGTCGAAGAGGTGCGGGGCCAGCTGCGCCTGCAGGTCGGCCGGGGTGGGCCGCAGCGAGGCGTCCATCTGCATGCAGGACTCGATCAGCGGCCGCAGCTCCTCCGGGAGGCCCTCCAGGTTCGGCCCCTCGCGCAGCAGCATGAAGACCGTCTCCACCGGGTTCGCCCCGTGGTACGGCGGGTGTCCGGTCGCGGCGAAGACGAGGGTGGAGCCGAGCGAGAAGACGTCGCTGGCGCCCTTGACGCTGCGCGAGTCCTTCGCCTGCTCGGGCGACATGTAGGCGGGGGTGCCGACGGCGACGTTCGTCATGGTCAGGCGGGTGTTCGAGACACCGCTCGCGATGCCGAAGTCGATCACGCGCGGGCCGTCCTCGACCACGAGCACGTTCGACGGCTTGAGGTCGCGGTGCACCAGCCCGGCGCCGTGGATGGACTGCAGGGCCTCGGCGATGCCGGCGGCGAGCCACCGTACGGCCTGGGCGGGCATCGGCCCGCACTCGTTGACGATCTCCTCCAGGGAGGGCGCCGGGACGTACGCGGTGGCCAGCCACGGCACGGCGGCCCGCGGGTCGGCGTCGACCACGGCCGCCGTGTAGAAGCCGGACACGGCACGCGCCGCCTCCACCTCGCGGGTGAAGCGGACGCGGAAGAGCTGGTCCTCGGCCAGCTCGGTGCGCACCGTCTTGATCGCGACCCGCCGTCCGGACGCGGACCGCGCGAGATAGACCAGCCCCATGCCGCCGGCGCCGAGCCGTCCCAGCACCTCGAAGGGGCCGATCCGTCTCGGGTCGTGCTGCGTCAGCTGCTCCACCACTCGCCTCCACACCTCCCCGTACGGGCCACTCACCGGGCCCGCTCCCACCGGCACGGGGCCGTGCCCCGTGCAGCGTCTCATTCCGGGGCGCTGCCCGGGTCGCGCAACCCCGATTCTGTCAGGCCCGGGCCGGGTCCGGCCCCGGCACGGCGAGCAGCGCGGTGTGATCTGCTCGGCGGGGTGTCGAGTGACGGGCTCGGCAGGGCGTCGGGTGGTGCGTGACGGCGGTGCGTACGCGGCGGTTACGCGTCCGTCTCGGTGCGGGGTTCCGAGAGGAGCCCGAAGACCGCCCCCTGATTGTCCGCGACGACCGCGATCCGCCCGTAGGGGGTGTCGAAGGGGTCCGCGGTGACCCGGCCGCCGAGCCGCCGGGCCGTCGCCACCGCCCGGTCGCAGTCCGGGACGGCGAAGTAGACGAGAAAGTGCGCCGGCATGATCTCCGGGAAGGCGTCGGTGATCAGGCTGCGCCCCAGTACGGCGGTGTCCGTGCCGGGTGCCTTGCCGGGCGGGGACCAGATGCGGTACTCGACGCCGGCGTCGTCCTGGTCCTGCGGGACGTAGCCGAAGACCTTCGCGTAGAAGACGTCCACGGCGTCGCGGGCCCGGGTGTAGACCTCGCTCCAGCAGTACGTGAACGGCTCCTGCTGGGCCTCGAAGCCGTGGTGGGTGCCGGGCTGCCACAGCCCGAAGACGGCCCCGCCGGGGTCCGCGGCCATCGCGGCCGTGCCGTACGGGCCGACCGGCATCGGGTCCATCACCATCTGGCCGCCGGCGGCCCGGATCCGCTGGGCGCAGGCGTAGGCGTCGGTGGTGTAGAGGTAGACGCCCCAGACCGTGGGCATCCGGCCGTCGGGCTTGGGGGCGAGCGCGGCGACGTTGCGGCCCCGGCTGTAGGCCTGCGTGTAGTGGCCGTACTCGGCGCCCGCGCTGTCGGCGAAGGTCCACCCGAAGAGTTCGCCGTAGAACCGCTTGCCCGCCTCGACGTCCGGAAGCGAGGCGTCCACCCAGCAGGGTGCGCCCTCCACGAATGCGGCCATGGCCCCGGTTCCTTCCGTTCTGCGGGGGTGTGTACCCTCCCACCTCGTCCGGCTCTCCCAGCCATGATCTGCCCGAAAACTTGTCCACAGCCTGTTGATAAGACTATTCGGGGGAAAGCTCGCGGAACGGGGCGACACGCCCTGACCGTGACGACGGGGCGGACGCGGGACGACTGCGGGGCGGACGCGGGGCGGCTGTGGGACGGCTGCGGGGCGACCGCGGGCCGGCTGCGGTGGCGGTTACGGAGCGGCATCGGCTTCACTACGGGGCGCATCCGGCCGGAAATCCCCTCCGCGGCCGCCCCGGGACGGGGCTACCGCCCAGGCCAGGGACCCCGTAACCCCATTTGCAGGCGGCCGAATAGCGCGCCGATCACCCCTCGGTAAGCTGACGGCATGACAGGACAAGTACGCACCGTCGACGGGCGTGTCGCCGGCCGGCGCGGCCAGGCGACGCGGCAGAAGCTGCTCGACTGCCTCAGCGAGATGCTCAGCTCCTCGCCGTACCGCGACGTCAAGGTGATCGACGTCGCCCGCAAGGCCGGTACCTCCCCCGCGACCTTCTACCAGTACTTCCCGGACGTCGAGGGCGCCGTCCTGGAGATCGCCGAACAAATGGCCACCGAGGGCGCGCAGTTGACGTCGCTCGTCGAGGGCCGGACCTGGGTCGGCAAGTCCGGTTGGTCAGCCGCCGAGGAACTCGTCGACGGCTTCCTGGAGTTCTGGCGTCGCAACGACGCGATCCTGCGCGTGGTCGACCTCGGCGCGGCCGAGGGCGACAAGCGGTTCTACAAGATCCGCATGAAGATCCTGAACTCGGTCACCAACTCCCTGACGGAATCGGTGAAGGAGCTCCAGGCCAAGGGCAAGGTCGACAAGGACGTCAGCCCCGCCGCGATGGCCGGCTCCCTGGTCGCGATGCTGGCCGCGGTCGCCTCGCACCAGAAGGGCTTCCAGACCTGGGGCGTCAAGCAGGCCGAGCTCAAGCCGAACCTGGCCCTGCTCGTCCACCTCGGCATCACGGGCAAGAAGCCGACCAAGTAGCGGCGGACCCACTCCGGGTCCGCCGCCGCCCCGGCCGGCTCCCCGTCCGGCTCCCCGTCCGGGGGGTTGCGCCACGGTCCGCCCGAGATCAGCGACGCTCCAGGCGGAACAGCCGGATCTCACGCTCGATGCGCGCCTGGTACGTCGCGTACGGCGGCCAGAACCTCAACACCGCCTGCCACGCCGCCGCGCGCTCCTCACCCGCCAGCAGCCGGGCCCGTACGGCTATGTCCTCGCCTTGCCAACTCACGTCCGCGTCCGGGTGCTTGAGCAGGTTCCCGGTCCATGCCGGGTGCCCGGGGCGGCCGAAGTTGGACCCGATCAGGATCCAGCTCGTCCCGCCGTCCTCCGGCATGCACGCGAGCGGCGTGGTGCGCGGTTCGCCGGTCTTCGCGCCCTTGGCGGTGAGGATCACGCCCGGCAGCATCTGCGCGCTCAGCATGACCTTGCCGCGGGTGAGCCGGTGCACCGCCTTGTCCATGGCGGGAATGAAGTGCGGTGCGATCTTGGCGAACAGCATGGTCGAGGAGACCTTCTGCATCAGCTTGACGCCGGGAGCCATGCGAGCCGTGCGAGCCGTGCGAGCCGTGCGAGCCGTGCGAGCCATCAGACGGTCACCTTCTCTTGTGCGGACGAGGCGCCTTCCGCAGTGGTGGGTGTGAGTGCGGAGGTGGGTGCGGGTGCGGGTGCCGGTCCGAACAGGCCCGCGCGGTCGGCGGCGTGCGCCCGCAGCCGGTGCACCGGGCCGAACAGCAGCTCGTCGGAGGCCGCCCGCTTGAAGTACAGGTGAGCGTCGTGCTCCCAGGTGAAGCCGATGCCGCCGTGCAGCTGGATCGCCTCCCCCGCCGTCATCCGCAGCGCCTCCAGGGCCTGGGCGAGTGCGAGGCCGCCCTGATCCGGGTCCCAGGCGGCGTAGTAGGCCGCCGAGCGGGCCGCCTGCACCTGGACGTACAGGTCGGCCAGCCGGTGCTTGACCGCCTGGAAGGAGCCGATCGCCCGGCCGAACTGCTCGCGCTGGCGTACGTACTCCACGGTGCGCGCGAGCGCCTGGCCGGCCGCCCCGACCGCCTCGGCGGCGAGTACGGCGGAGGCGGTGCGCCCGGTGGCGGCGAGTGCACCGAGTACGTCGGCCTCCTGCGCCTGCGCAGCCGGATCGCCGAGCAACTCTGCGGGCACGTCGCGCAGTTGGATCCGGGCTTGCGGGCGGGTCTCGTCGAGCACGGTCTGCCGGGACCGTACGAGGCCGGGCGCGTCCTCCCGTACGAGGAACAGCAGCGTACGGCTGCGCGCGAAGCCGCCGGTGTGCGCGGCGACCAGCAGCAGCGGGGCGCTGTGCCCGTCGAGCACCTGGGCGGCCTCCCCGTACAGCCGCCAGCCGCCACCGGCGGCGTCGGCGTCGGCGTCGGCGCGGGCCTGGACCCCGCCGGCCCGGCCGCCGCCGGACCACTGGCCGGCGGCGTCCTCGCCGGTCAGCGCGAGGGCGGTGGCCAGTGCCGGGCCGGGGACGGCGAGGGCGGCGGTCAGCCCGCCCGACGCCAGCGGAGGCAGGAGCGCGGAGCACTGGGCGTCGGTGCCGAGGGCGGCGATCAGCGGCGCGCACAGCGCGGCGGTGGCCAGCAGCGGTGAGGGCAGCAGCGCCCGGCCGGTCTCCTCGCAGGCCAGCGCCAGGTCGGCGGGTCCGCAGCCGACCCCGCCGTACTCCTCGGCGACGGCGATACCCGGCAGCCCGAGCTGTCGGGAGAGCTGCTGCCACAGCTCGCGGTCGTACCCGTCGGCGGTGCGGACCGCGGCCTTGACCTCGTCGGGGCCGCAACGCTTGCCCAGGATCTCGCGCAGGGTGCGCCGTATCTCGTCCTGCTCCGCGGTGAAGGCGGCATCCATCGTCGGGCTCCTCCCGGGGGCGCCTCCCGGCGGCAGCCGAGGGGGCGTTTCTGACGGGGCGTCATGTTAGGGCGGCGGGCGACAGATGCACAGGGGGTGACGGGGGTGGGTTGCTTGGGGGGCGGATCGCTTGGGGGGGCTGCTTGGGGGGCGCGCCGCCTGGGGGCGGATTGCTTGGGGGCGCGTCGCTTGAGGGGGGGCGTGGGTGCGCGTTGCGTGGGGGTGGGGTGGGTCGGGGGCTGGTATCTGACGATACGTCAGATGTACCGTCCTCGTATGCCTGGACTCACACCTGGAACCACCCCCCGCCCCCGTCGGCGGGTCGCGGTGGTCGGCGTCGCCCTCTCGGACTGCGGCCGGGTGGACGGCCCCACCCCCTACGCCCTCCACGCACAGGCCGCCCGCCGCGCCCTGGCCGACTCCGGCCTGGACCGCTCCGTCGTCGACGGCTTCGCCTCGGCCGGCCTCGGCACGCTCGCCCCGGTCGAGGTGGCCGAGTACCTCGGCCTGCGCCCCACCTGGGTCGACTCCACCTCCGTGGGCGGCTCGACCTGGGAAGTCATGGCCGCGCACGCGGCGGACGCGATCGCCGCCGGACACGCCAACGCCGTCCTGCTGGTCTACGGTTCCACGGCTCGCGCCGACATCAAGGCCCGGCGCCGCACGTCGAACCTCTCCTTCGGGGCGCGGGGACCACTGCAGTTCGAGGTCCCGTACGGCCACACGTTGATCTCCAAGTACGCCATGGCCGCCCGCCGCCACATGCACCAGTACGGAACGACCCTGGAGCAGCTCGCCTCGGTCGCCGTACAGGCCCGGGCGAACGCGGCGACCAACCCCGACGCGATGTTCCGCGACCCGATCACCGTCGAGGACGTCCTGTCCGGCGAGATGATCGCCGACCCCTTCACGAAGCTGCACTGCTGCATCCGCTCGGACGGCGGCTGCGCGGTGCTCCTGGCCGCGGAGGACTACGTACCCGACACCGCGAAGGCCCCGGTGTGGATCCTGGGGGCGGGCACCTCCGTCTCCCACACCACCATGTCGGAGTGGGAGGACTTCACCGTGTCCCCCGCCGCCGTCTCGGGCCGCATCGCTTTCGAGCAGGCGGGTCTGACCCCCGCGGACGTGGACCTCGCGGAGATCTACGACGCCTTCACGTACATGACGCTGGTGACCTTGGAGGACCTCGGCTTCTGCGCGAAGGGTGAGGGCGGGGCCTTCGTGGAGAAGGGCCGGCTGCTGCGCGACGGGGAGCTACCGGTCAACACGGACGGAGGCGGCCTGTCGGCCTGCCACCCCGGCATGCGCGGGCTGTTCCTCCTGGTCGAGGCCGTGCGTCAGCTGCGCGGCGAGGCCGGGGCGGGCCAGGTGACCAAACCCGGCGGCCGCCTCCCCGAGGTGGCCCTCACGTCGGGCACGGGCGGCTGGTTCTGCTCCTCGGGGACGGTCCTGCTGGGGCGGGGTTAGCGGTTTAGCGGGGCGGCGGGGCAGCGGGGCAGCGGGGGTGGAGGAGCGGTGTTTCGCCGGGGCGGGGGTCGGAGTTGTTCTGGGGGTTTTCCCGTCCGTCCGATGGTTTTCCGGGTCGTGCCGGTCCCTCAAGGGCGCTCCTGCGTCGCGTCGCGTTGCGATGGCCTTCGGCCACCCTTGACCGCCCGTCCCGCCCCGGAACTGCAAGGACCGGCGGAAAACCCCAAAAGAACGAGCCGGTCTCAGATTCAGGGGCGCGGTGTCGGCGCTGCCCGGGCAGCGCCCGGAGCGCACCAGATCGCTACGCGCTCCTGCCCGACGGCGTCAGCAGGCCTCGCGGGTCGGGGGGCCGGGGGGCCGGGGGGCCGGGGGCACAATGCCGCTGCGGCCCGCACCTGGTGGGTGCGGGCCGCAGCGGCGTTGCGAGTTCAGGTACGCCGGTACTCACGGCGGACCCGTCGTGCGGTCACCTCATGCGTCGTGGGGGCGGTGGTGCGGCCATCCCTTGTGGGGCGGCCAACCCTTGTGGTGGGGGCGGTTCCGCGACTGGATGGTCACGGTCACCGGCTCACTGCGAACCGTCGCGCCGTTCGCGCTCGTGGTGACGGCGACGAAGGTGTGCTGGCCGTTGGTGCCGGCAACACGTCCCTTGCACGCCCACTGCCCGTTGGCGTTCACCCTGGCCGTACAGATGACCTTCCGGCCTTCCAAGACGGTGATCCGGGTTCCCGGAACGCCGGTTCCGGCGAAGGGCAGCGTGCACCCCGGCTGTTCCGCACGCTCCGTGGCGTTCGGCCCGGCCGCCTGGCAGTCCCTGATGGTGCTGCCGTTCGCGGGGGTGGTGATGACCGGGACCGTGGGGGCGGTGGTGCTGATCGTGAGCGTGATCGGCGCGCCTTCGGTGCGGTTGCCGGCCGGGTCGGTCGCCGTGGGGACGATCGTGTGCTGACCGGCTGTCAGGGCGGTGGTGGGGGTGCAGCTCCACTGACCGTTGGCACCGACCGTCGCGGTGCAGATCGTGGTGCCCGACTCGGTCAGCGTCACCGTGTCGCCCGCAGTACCGGTGCCGGTGAACGTGGGTGTGTTGTCGGTCGACGAGGTGCCATCGGCCGGAGAGGTGATGACGGGCGCGGTGGGAGCCTGGGTGTCGATCGTGACCGTGATCGGCGCGCCCTCGGTGCGGTTGCCTGCCGGGTCGGTGGCGGTGGGGAGGATCGTGTGCCGACCGTCCGACAGGGCCGTGGTGGGGGTGCAGCTCCACTGGCCGTTCGTGCCCACTGTGGCGGTGCAGACCGTGGTGCCCGACTCCGTCAGCGTGACCGTGTCACCCGCAGTACCGGTACCCGAGAAGGCGGGTGTGCTGTCCGTCAGTGTGCTGCCGTCGGTGGGCGAGGTGATCACCGGGGCCGTGGGGGCCTGCGTGTCGATCGTCAGGCTGATCGGCGCGCCTTCGGTGCGGTTGCCGGCCGGGTCGGTCGCGGTGGGGAGGACCGTGTGCAAGCCGTCGGACAGGGCCGTGGTGGGCGTGCAGCTCCACTGGCCGTTCGTGCCCACTGTGGCGGTGCAGACCGTGGTGCCCGACTCCGTCAGGGTGACCGTGTCACCCGCATCGCCCGTGCCTGAGAACGTCGGCGTGTTGTCCGTCAGCAGGCTGCCATCGGCAGGCGAGGTGATCACCGGAGCCCCGGGGGCCGTGGCGTCGATCGTGACCGTGATCGGAGCGCCTTCGGTCCGGTTACCGGCCGGGTCGGTGGCGGTGGGGAGGACCGTGTGCCGGCCGTCCGACAGGGCCGTGGTGGGGGTGCAGCTCCACTCGCCGTTGGCGCCGACTGTGGCGGTGCAGACCGTGGTGCCCGACTCGGTCAGGGTGACCGTGTCGCCCGCGGTACCGGTGCCGGTGAACGTCGGGGTGTTGTCGGTCAGTGTGCTGCCGTCGGCCGGAGAGGTGATCACCGGGGCCGTGGGGGCCTGCGTGTCGATCGTCAGGCTGATCGGCGCGCCTTCGGTGCGGTTGCCGGCCGGGTCGGTCGCGGTGGGGAGGACCGTGTGCCGACCGTCGGACAGGGCCGTGGTGGGGGTGCAGCTCCACTCGCCGTTGGCGCCCACTGTGGCGGTGCACACCGTGGTGCCCGACTCCGTCAGGGTCACCGTGTCACCCGCATCGCCCGTGCCCGTGAACGTCGGCGTGTTGTCCGTCAGCGTGCTGCCGTCGGCAGGGCTGGTGATGACGGGGGCCGTGGGGGCCTGCGTGTCGATCGTCAGGCTGACCGGCGCGCCCTCGGTGCGGTTGCCCGCCGGGTCGGTCGCCGTCGGGAGGACCGTGTGCTGGCCGTCCGACAGGGCGGTGGTTGGGGTGCAGCTCCACTCGCCGTTCGCACCCACCGTCGCGGTGCACACCGTGGTGCCCGACTCGGTCAGGGTCACCGTGTCGCCCGCGGTACCGGTACCGGTGAACGTGGGCGTGTTGTCGGTCAGTGTGCTGCCGTCGGCAGGGCTGGTGATCACCGGGGCCACGGGAGCGGTGGCGTCGATCGTCAGGCTGACCGGTGCGCCCTCGGCCCGGTTGCCCGCCGGGTCGGTCGCCGTCGGGAGGACCGTGTGCTGGCCGTCCGACAGGGCGGTGGTCGGGGTGCAGCTCCACTCGCCGTTCGCGCCGACTGTGGCGGTGCAGACCGTGGTGCCCGACTCCGTCAGGGTCACCGTGTCACCCGCGCCGCCCGTGCCCGTGAACGTGGGCGTGTTGTCGGTCAGCGTGCTGCCGTTCGCGGGCGAGGTGATCACGGGAGTGGTGACCGGGGCCACGGTCGTGGTGGCCGTGGAGCGGTTGTTCGCCGCGTTGGGGTCGCGGTCGTTGCCGGTCACCTCGGCGGTGTTGGCGATCGACGTGACACCGCCGGCCGCGGCGGTGCCGGTCAGGGAGATGGTGTTGCCGGAACCGCTCGCGAGGGCTCCCGAGGTGCACGACAGCCTGCCGGCCGTGATCGAACACCCGGGGGTGGTCGTCGCGGCGTTCTCCAGGCCGGGCGGAATGGTGTCCGTGACGGTGTAGCCGGAAGAGGCGTCGGGGCCGTCGTTCGTCACGGTCATGGAGTACGAGATCGCCCCGCCCGGGACCACGCGAGCCGGACCGGTCTTCGTCATCCGCAGGTCCACGCTGGAGGCGAAGCAGGAGGTGGCGTCCAGGTTCGCGAACTGGGTCGGCGACGCCTGTGTGGACAGCAGGGTGAACGTCGGGGTGGCCGATGCGGGGTTCACCACCTGCACGCGGTACAGGTTGCCGCCGTTGGAGACGAACCCGAGGTCGCCGTTGCCGTAGGTGAACATGCCCCCGTAGTTGGGAGCGGCCGGGAGTGTTCCGGTGAAGTTGGTCGTCGTCCCCGTGGCGGGATCGATCCTGACGATCGCCCCCGCGGGTTCCGCACCCCAGAAGAAGCCGTTCGCGAAGGTGAGGTCCGAGACCCGGACGGTCTGGGAGACGTTGAGGGTCTGGGCGAGCGTGGCGGTGGCCACGTCGATCCGGTAGATCGCCGGCCTGCCGGCCTGCGTGACCCAGTAGTTCCCGTTCCCGTCGAACCCGCCCGCGGCGTACGGGGCCGTCTGCGCGGGCAGTCCGGCGACCGCGCCGAGGGTGACCGTCGATCCGTCCGGGTTGATCTCGATCAGGTTCTGCGTCCCTCCCTGCAACCCGTACATGATGTTGGTCGACGGGGCGATGCCGATCGCGTTGTAGAGCGGCTGGGACGGGCCCACCGGGGAGAAGGTGATCGTGCCCGCGCCCGGGGCGCCGGTGTAGAGCTGGACGGCGCTCGGCCCGCTGACGACCATGATCTGGCCGTTGCACGGCCAGGGTGTCTGCCGGGCCCGTTGGGCGTTCGCCGGGCCCTTGGCGGGGGTCGTCGCGGCCCGGGGTTTCGCCGGTGCCTGGATCGGCATCGCCTGTGCCAGCGCCGGCGTCCACGTCATGGCAACGGTGACGGCCAGTGCCGCCACCGCTCGCCAACGCTTTGGTTCTACTCGGATTGCAATCACCTCTATGGGGGCTCACCTGATGCGAAATAACGCAGCCGGCCCATCCGAGCATTTGCAGAACCTTGAGTGCCTTTGTATCGTTATGCGCCCCGCCAAGATCACCACCGCGCAGTAGCCCGGACGCACCGATCGGCCTACGCCGCTACTTGCCTCCCGCCAGCGTGTGGGCGACGAGGGCGTTGGCGTGACCGTGGCCCAGTCCGTGTTCCGTCTTCAGCCAGGCGACCAGTTCCATGTGCTTCGTCAGGGGCGACGAGCGGATCAGGTCCTGCCATTCACCGATCGGGCGGCCGTACTTCTTCTCGATGGAAGGGAAGTAGCTGGCGGGGCCCTTGACCTGCTCGGACATGCTGTGTCTCCTTCGTCGATGCCATGCCTGTGAGAGGTAGACCGTCCCCGGTGCGGAAACTCATCGGTCGCGGGGGAGGGATCATGGTGTTCGATGGCCGCATGAGCAGCGAGACGACCGCGAGCGCAGCCGGTGACGCCTTCCACTCCACCCTGCACTCCCTGCGGGTGTGGGACTCCCCCCTGCCAGGCTTCGACACGGAGGCCGCCCCCGCCGAGCCCGTGGCCCTGTTCCGGGAGTGGCTCGTCCACGCCGCGCGGGCGGGCCAGGCCGAGCCGCACACGATGAGCCTGGCGACGGTGGACGGTGAGGGCCGGCCCGACGTGCGGACGCTGATGCTGCACGACGCCGACGTACGGGGCTGGCACTTCGCCTCGCACGTCACGAGCGCCAAGGGGGTGCAGCTGGCCGCGCACCCGGAGGCGGCGCTCGGCTTCTACTGGCCGTCGGTGGGCCGGCAGGTCCGGATCAGGGGTCGGGTCACGGCCTGCGGTCCGGAAGAGAGCCGCGCGGACCTGGCGGTCCGTTCGCGGGGTGCGCTGGCGGCCGCGCTCACGGGGCGTCAGAGCGAGGTGCTGGGCTCCGTGGAGGAGTTGGTGCGGGCTTCGGAGGCCGCCTGGGAGCGGGCCGGGGCGGAGCCGGACGCGCCGGCTCCGACCTGGACGCGGTACGTGCTGGACGCCGCCGAGGTGGAGTTCTTCCAGGGTGATGCCGCCCGCCGGCACACCCGCCTGCGCTACCGGCGCACTGCCGACGATTCCTGGCTGCGCGAGCTGCTCTGGCCCTGAGCGGGCCGGAACACCGCGACCCGCACCCCGTCCACCGCCTCGCGGAAGGTGACCGTCAGGGGCATGCCGATGCGCAGGCCGGCCGCCTCGCAGTCGACCACCTCGGTCATCATCCGCGGGCCTTCGGCCAGGTCGACGACGGCGGCCGTGTAGGGGACGCGGGTGCCGAAGGGCGGGAGGTCGTTGCGGTGGATCACCGACCACGTGTAGAGGGTGGCCCGGCCGCTCGCCTCCTCCCAGGCGACCCGGTCCTCGCCGGCCCAGCAGAACGGGCAGAACTCGCGCGGGTAGTGGTGCGCCCGCCCGCAGTCGGCGCACCTGCGCAGCAGGAGCCGGCCCTCGGCGGCCGCGGCCCAGTAGGGCCGGGTGAAGTCGTCGACCTCCGGGAGGTCGTACCGCGCGCCACTCACAGGAACAGTCCGATCGCCGCGTCGAGGGACCAGGTCTGCCAGGACATGGCGAGGAGCGCGACGAGCGAGATGAGCGCCATCATCGCGTTCTGCCCCTGCTCCGCCCAGTCGTGGATCATCAGCACGAGGTAGAGGAGGTTCAGCAGGAGTCCGCCGATCAGGGCGACCGGGGTCAGGAAGCCGAACACCAGGCCCAGGCCGAGGGCGAGTTCCGCGTAGACGACGATGTACGCCATCGCCTTCGGCCGGGGTGCGACGACCAGCTGGAAGCCGCCCTTGACGAAGGTCCAGCGGTGCTTGTTCGCGACGTCGGCGGCCCACGCGATGCCGGTGCCGCGTTCGAACCAGCCCTTCTTGTCCTTGTGCCGCCAGCTCTCCAGCCACCACAGGCCGAGGCCTATCCGGAGCACGGCGAGCCATTCCGCCCCACTGAGCCAGATGGTCTGCATCGGCAGCCCCCACCCCTCTCCACTGATCTGACGGTACGTCAGTTCAGCGGATGCGGGCCGATCCCGCAAGGCCCCGGTCCGCCACGGCTCCCGCGCGCCCGCCGTCGACGGCCCCGCCCGTGACCGATCCGCAATCGATTCCCTCCTTGTCCGAGACCCATCAACCCAGCGTGGCGATACGATCACACCTCATGCCCGCAGTCCCCACACCAGCAGTCGACATGACCACCCAGCCCCGCCCCGTGTACGTCATCGGGGCCGGCCCCGGCGGCCTCGCCGCGGCCGCCGCGCTGCGCGCACGCGGGATCCGCACCGTGGTCGTCGAGAAGTCCGACACCGTCGGCGCGTCCTGGCGGCGCCACTACGACCGGCTGCACCTGCACACCACGCGCCGGCTGTCCGCCCTCCCGGGCCTGGCGATGCCGCGCCGGTTCGGTCGCTGGGTCTCCCGCGACAACGTCGTGCGCTACCTGGAGAAGTACGCCGAGTTCCACGAGCTGGAGCTCGTCACCGGCGTCGAGGTGACCCGGATCGAGCCCGACCCCGGCGACGAGGGCGGCTGGACCCTGCACGCCAGCGGCGGGCGGGTGCTGACCGCCGCGGCCGTCGTCGTCGCCACCGGCTTCAACCACACGCCCAGGCTGCCCGACTGGCCGGGCCGGGAGTCCTACGGCGGCCGGCTGCTGCACGCCGCCGACTACCGCAACCCCCAGCCGTTCGCCGGTCAGGACGTCCTCGTCGTCGGCGTCGGCAACACCGGCGCCGAGATAGCCGTCGACCTCGCCGAGGGCGGCGCGGCCCGGGTGCGGCTCGCCGTGCGCACCGCCCCGCACCTCATGCGCCGCTCCACGGCCGGCTGGCCGGCCCAGCGCAGCGGGATCCTCGTCCGGCGGCTGCCGGTGCGGCTCGTGGACCGGCTGGGCGCGCTCGTGGCCCGGGCCTCCGTCCCGGACCTGTCGGCGTACGGGCTCCCGCGCCCCTCGACCGGCCTCTACAGCCGGGTCAAGCAGGGGGCGATCCCGGTGCAGGACGTGGGCCTGATCGACGCGGTGCGCTCCGGCTCGGTGGAGCCGGTGGCCGCCGTGGAGTCCTTCGACGGGCCGGAGGTGGTCCTCGCGGACGGCTCGCGGATCGCCCCGGACGTGGTCGTGGCGGCCACCGGCTACCACCGCCGGCTGGAGGGGCTGGTCGGCCACCTCGGGGTGCTGGACGGGCGCGGCCGGCCCCGTACGCACGGCGCCCGCGCCGCCGCGGGGGCCGACGGCCTGTACTTCACCGGTTTCACCAACCCCATCAGCGGGATGTTCCGGGAGATGGCCCGGGACGCGGAGAAGATCGCCAAGGCGGTGGCCCGGCGGACGTCCGGCTCCTGAACCGGGCGCACCGGCCCGCCGTCCGGCGGGTCACAGGAGGTGGTCCAGGTCGTACAGCCGCTGGTGCCACCAGGCGCCCCTGCGGTGCGGCTGCCGGTGGGCGAACGGGTCGGGCACGGTCCGGCGCCACAGCTCCTCGTCCAGTACGGCCAGCCGGGCGGCCAGTTCCCGGCGCGGCCAGGGCGGAAGCCTGCTCGCGACCAGGTCGAGGAGGTCCCGGGCCACGGCGATGTCGTTGCGCAGGTCGCACGACTCGCAGGCGCAGTAGTCCCGCCGCAGGTACAGCCGGCGGCCCGGCAGGGCGAGGAAGTAGCGGCAGGTGTCGAGAGCGGTCCGGGTCGCCCCGGGCCAGAGCCCCTCGTCGTACGGGCGCCGGCATTCCTCGCGGTGGATCGCGGCGACCGTCCGGGGGGAGAGCCGGTCGATCCGGGTGGGCCACGGTCTGGGCGGCTCGGCGTACCAGCAGCCGCCGGCACCCGTGTACCTCTGCAGGGGTAGTGCTCGTTGCGCGCGAACCGCGCTGGGCCGCTTACGCGGCATGGGCCTTTCGGACAGCAGTCATGGGTGAATGATCACACCGCCGCGGAAGAACTTCCAGAGCCGGCGGGCGGCGGGCGCGCCGGTCCGGACCGCGGGGCGGGCGATCTCGGCCGGAAGTGCACTCTGGACCCGCTCCTTCGGAGTCTGTCACCGTTCACCACATCACCTCCACCAGCTTTCCTGCGCAGCACTGTTCCTGACGGCACGTCAGTTCAGTAATCTGACTACACGTCAGTTATTGAGTTCCATCGAGGTTCATCGAGCAGGAGCGGGCGGAACGATGCTTGGATCTACTCACGGCACCCTCACCACCGACTTCCGCGCACGGGTCGAGGCCTGCGGGGAGACCCCCAGGACGGCCGTCCATTCGTCGGCGGCGCCCTCCGCCGACGACGCCGTCCCCGTGGACGTCAGCGGACGGCCGCTGCACGCCGACGTGCCCGACCTGGACCGGTTCTTCCGGCCCGAGTCCGTGGCCGTCATCGGCGCCTCCGACGCCGAGGGCAGGCCCAACACCGGCATCACGCGCCAGCTCATCGCCTGGGCGGACCGCGTCGGCGCCCGGATCCACCCCGTGCACCCCACCCGCCCCACCGTCTTCAGGCTGGCCTGCCACGCCTCCGTCGCCGACCTGCCCGAACAGGTGGACCTCGCCGTCCTGCTGGTCTCCGACCCACTGCCCGTCATCGAGGAACTCGCCGACACCAAGGTGAAGTTCGCCGTCGCCTTCGCCTCCGGTTTCGCCGAGACCGGCGGCGAAGGGGCCGCCGCCCAGGAACGCCTCGCCGCCGCGGTCCGGCGCTCCGGACTGCGCCTGCTGGGCCCCAACACCAACCTCAACGCCTTCGAGGAGTTCCGCGACGACCTCGACGGCCCGGCGATCGCCCTGATCACCCAGTCCGGGCACCAGGGCCGGCCCGTCTACACCCTCCAGGAACTGGGCATCCGCCTCTCCCACTGGGCGCCGACCGGCAACGAGGCCGATCTGGAGACCTCCGACTTCATCTCCTACTTCGCCGAGCAGCCCGAGGTGGGCGCCATCGCCTGCTACGTCGAGGGCCTCAAGGACGGCCGGTCCTTCCTCCTGGCCGCCGACCGGGCCGCCCGCAACGGCGTCCCCGTCGTCGCCGTCAAGGTCGGCCGCACCGAGACCGGCGCCCGCATGGCCGCCTCCCACACCGGGAAGCTGACCGGAGCCGACACCGTCGTGGACGCCGCCATGCGCCAGTTCGGCGTGATCCGCGTCGACGGCCTGGACGAACTCCAGGACACGGCCGCCCTCCTCGCCCGGGCCCGCCGGCCCCGGGCCGACGGCGTCGTCGTCTACTCCATCTCCGGCGGCACCGGGGCGCACTTCTCCGACCTGGCCACCGAGGCGGGCCTGACCCTGCCCACCCTCTCGCAGGCCAAGCAGGACGAACTCCACCAGTGGATCCCGCCGTACCTGAACGTCGCCAACCCCGTCGACAACGGCGGCCACCCCGTCGGCGACTGGCGCGGCCGGAAGATCATCGACGCGATCCTCGCCGACCCGTCGGTGGGCGTCCTCATCTGTCCGATCACCGGCCCCTTCCCCCCGATGAGCGACAAGCTCGCCCAGGACCTGGTGGACGCCGCCGAGCAGACCGACAAGCTGATCTGCGTGATCTGGGGATCCCCGGTCGGCACCGAGGACGCCTACCGCACCACCCTCCTCGGCTCCTCCCGCGTGGCCACCTTCCGGACCTTCGGCAACTGCATCACCGCCGTCCGCGCCTACCTCGGCCACCACCGCTTCACCACCCGCTACCGCTCCCCCTTCGAGGACGCGCCGCGCACGCCGTCGCCCTCGTACCGCAAGGCGCAGGCCCTCATGCGGCCGGGACAGCAGCTCAGCGAGCACGCCGCGAAACAGCTCCTGCGCGCCTACGGGATACGCGTGCCCCGCGAGCAGCTGGTGACGAGCGCGGCGGCGGCCGTACGCGCCGCCGGGCTGGTCGGCTACCCGGTGGTGATGAAGGCCTCCGGCCCGCAGCTCGGCCACAAGACCGAACTCGGCCTGGTGAAGATCGGCCTGACCTCCGCCAGCCAGATCCGCGACGCCTACCGGGAGCTGACCGACATCGCCCGCTACGAGAACGTCCCGCTCGACGGGATCCTCGTGTGCCAGATGGTGGAGCGGGGTGTGGAGATGGTCGTCGGGGTCACCCAGGACGACCTCTTCGGCCCGACCGTCACCGTCGGGCTGGGCGGCGTCCTCGTCGAGGTCCTGCACGACGCGGCGGTGCGCGTCCCGCCGTTCGGCGAGGACCAGGCCCGGGCGATGCTCACGGAACTGCGCGGCCACGCCCTCCTGGAAGGCGTACGGGGCGCGCCCCCGGCCGACGTGGACGCGCTGGTGGAGGTCATCCTGCGGATCCAGCGGATGGCCCTGGAGTTCGGCGACGAACTCTCCGAGCTGGACATCAACCCCCTGATGGTGCTCCCCCGCGGCCAGGGCGCGGTCGCCCTGGACGCGCTGGCCATCTGCCGCTGACGCCGCGCCCGCCGCGCCCGCCGCCACCTCCGCCACCTCCGTCGCCGGGCGCCGCCCCGCGGCGCAGCCGCACCCACCGCACCGGACCGCCCCGGACCGCCCCGAACGGGAGTCACCCGCATGGCCAGCGCCCCCGAGGACGACGTCCTCCACCGCACCGAGAACAACGTCTCGTGGATCACCCTCAACCGCCCCGAGGCGATGAACGCCGTCACCCCCGCCCAGCGCGAGCGCCTCATCGCGCTGCTCGCCGAGGCCTCCGCGGACCCCGCCGTGCGGGCGGTCGTGCTGACCGCCACCGGCAAGGGCTTCTGCGCGGGAGCCGATCTGCGCGGCGCCCCCGCCTCCGGCGGCCCGGCCTCCGGCGGTGACCGGGTCGCCGGGGACGTGGCCCGCATGATCCGGCTCGGCGCGCAGCGCCTGATCACCGCGGTGCTCGACTGCGAGAAGCCGGTCGTCGCCGCCGTCAACGGCACGGCCGCCGGCATCGGTGCGCACCTCGCGCTCGCCTGCGACCTCGTCGTCGCCGCCGAGGGGGCCCGCTTCATCGAGGTGTTCGTGCGCCGCGGCCTGGTCCCGGACGGCGGCGGCGCGTACCTGCTGCCCCGGCTGGTCGGACCGCAGAAGGCGAAGGAGCTGATGTTCTTCGGCGACGCCGTCCCGGCGGCCGAGGCCGAGCGGCTCGGCCTGGTCAACAGGGTGGTGCCGGCGGAGGAGCTGCAGGCGGCCGCCCGGGAGTGGGCCGAGCGGCTCGCCCAGGGCCCCACCCGGGCCCTGGCCATGACGAAACAGCTGGTCAACGCCTCCCTGGACGGCGACCGGGCGGCCGCGCTGGCCGCCGAGGCCACCGCTCAGGAGATCAACATGACCACGGCCGACGCGAACGAGGGCGTGGCGAGCTTCGTGGAGCGCCGCACGCCCAAGTACCTGGGCCGCTGACCGGCGCCGGGGCCCGGCAGGGGCGCCGCCGGCGGTGGCGGTGACCTACATCTGCGGGTCGGGCTTCAGCAGCGCGAAGACCGCACCGAAGGGGTCCGCCAGCCAGCCGAGCCGCCCGACGTCGGGGACGTCGGCGGCCGGCATGAGGACGGTCCCGCCGTTCTCCTTGGCCCGGGCGATGGTGGCGTCGACGTCGCCCACGTGGAAGTAGGGCACCCAGCGCGCGTCCTGTTCCCCGCCGCCGGCGCCCTCGCCGAGCGGTGCGACCCCGCCGAAGGAGGCGTCCTCCTGGTCGCCGTCGGCGGTGCTCAGGACCCGGTACGTCATCCCGGGCGTCTGCATCTCGGCGTACCGCCACCCGAACAGCCCGGCGTAGAAGGCGATGTCGGCGACGGGGTCGGGTACGTGGAGTTCCGCCCACACCAGGGTGTTCTCGGCGGAGGCGATCTCGAACCCGGCGGTGTTGCCGGGCTGCCAGCAGGCGAACTCGGCGCCCTGCGGGTCGGTGAACTGCGCCAGCATGCCCTCTCCCATGACGTCCATGGGCTCCGTCCGCACCGTGCCGCCGCCGTCCCGGACGGCCGCGGCGGTGGCATGGATGTCGGAGGTCATGAAGTGGTGCATCCAGGCCGAGCGGGCGCCTTCCTCGGTGAGCGGTCCGAGGGCGGCGACGGTCTTGCCGTCCTGCCGGAAGAAGCCGTACCCGCCGGCCTCGGGACCGGCGGAGACGAACTCCCAGCCGAAGACGGCCCCGTAGAACGCGGCGGCCGCGCCGGTGTCGGGGCTGCCCAGGTCGAGCCAGTTGGGGGATCCGGTGCGGAAGTCGGTGCCGAGCATGTGCCCTCCGGGGTACGGCGATGGTACGGGTCGCAGCCACGATGCCGAGCCTCCTCCCCCGCCCGGGCCCGCGCAGGCGCCCGTCCGGCCGGTTTCACCCGTGCGGGTGCGCCGCCGCCGCGGAGCCGGTGCGGCGCAGGAGCTGCAGGTCTCCGGAGTCCGGGTCGCCGATCCACCGGAAGAGCTCGGGACGCGCCGCGGTGCCGGACACCTCCCAGGTCTTCCCCCATCGGGAGCAGCCGCGCACCTCGATGTCCACTCCGGCCCGTGTCCCGTACCGGGGATCCTCCGCCCGTGCCGTCCAGGTTCCGGTACCGGTGCAGGAGGCGCCGTTGCCGCCGAAGCCGCTCGCCTTCACGCGTTCGACTGCGGCCTCTCCGCCCTCGTGGAGCCGGATCACCTCGTTGCCCTCCCCGTGCCACTCGCCGACGTATGCGGCGCGCTCCGGGCTCGGCGGCTCGTAGGTGTCGAAGGCACCGGCGTCGCTCATGCCGCTCACGGTCGCCAGCGCCACGAGGACGAGCAGGGGGGTGGCGACGCTCGTCCGGGCCACCACCGCGGCGGGCCGTGTTCCCCGGCGGAGTGCCAGAGAAGCCACCAGCAGGGGCGGCAGACCGGTGCCCGCGATCCAGGCCAGGGCGGCGCCGTACGGGGCTCCGGCGCACCGGGCCGCCAGGGCGGCCGCGGCGGACGCCGCCAGGAGCCAGGCCGGCGCGGCCGCGCGGCGGCCGGTCCGCCGGGCCAGGGCGAGGGCCGGCCTGGTGAACACCACGGCGTGCAGGAAGCCGAGGCCCAGGAGCAGCGGGAGGCAGACGCCCGCCACGATCGGAAGGAGGAAGAGGACGCCCGCTCCGCCGCCGCTTTGGCCGTAGCTGTCGCCCGAGCCGGGCAGGGCGACCAGGAAGGCCAGGACGACGATCGCCTCCCCGGCGAACACGACCTCCGCACCGGGTGCCGACGCCCACCACGAAGCCCGTTGCTCCTCGGGACCGCTCGCCGTCCGTGCCACCGCACCCACCCCCGCTTGAACGCGTTCAACACTCCTCGACCAGACCCTACACCCTCCTTTGAACGTGTTCAATCAAGGCCGGAACCCGCACCGCCCTTCCCATCTGACGAACCGTCAGCTTCAATCGGAAGGGTGATGGGACATGCAGGGATGGCGGCCACCGTCGTCCGATACCTCAGGTCAGTCGGCTCCCCCACCTCCGCCTCGGCCGAGCGGGAACCCGAGTCCGTCGACGCCCTGCCGCGTCCCGATCTGCGGGCCGTCGGCGACGACGAGCGCGCGCCCGTCAGCCCCGCCGAATTCCGGGCCGTGCTCGGGAACTTCGCCAGCGGAGTCACGGTCATCACCGCGCCGCCCGGCGCGGAGGGGGAGGGGGACGGGGGCGGCCCGGCCGGGTTCGCCTGCCAGTCCTTCGCCTCGCTGTCCCTGGACCCGCCGCTGGTCACCTTCATGGTGGCCCGTACGTCGACCACCTGGCCGCGGATCGCCCGCGCCGGGGTGTTCTGCGTGAACATCCTGGGCGCCGAACAGGGCGAGCTGTGCCGGTCCTTCGCCGTCAGCGGCGCGGACAAGTTCGCCGGGGTGGCCCACACCCCGTCCCCCGTCACCGGGTCCCCGCAGCTCGACGCCGTGCCCGCGTGGATCGACTGCCGGATCCACGCCGTCCACACGGGCGGGGACCACCTCATCGTCGTGGGCCGGGTGGTGGCCATGGGCGCGGCCGGGGAGGGCGACCCGCTCCTCTTCCACAAGGGCCGCTTCGGCCGCCTCGCCGACTGACGGACACCCGCTCCCGAAAGCCGGCTCTGGCACACATTCCGTGAGGACGATCAACGGCGTTCTGCCACGGTGACATCTCGTCATCTGGGACCGTGGTGCGGTGCGATGACCTCATCGCGGTGCTGTTTCCGCACTTCAGCGCGGTTCTGGTGGAGCGGGTGTGCACGGAGTGCGGTGTGGTGCACATCCGCGCCCTGTTGGCCCAAGGACACGGGATCCGGGAGATCGCCCGGGAACCACACATGGGCGGTAACACCGTCCGCCGCAACGCCCGCGCATCAGTCCTCGAACAGCTGCTGACCGGAAGGCGCCAGCCTCGGGCCGGCCAGATCGACCCCTACAAGCCCCACCTGGACGAACTCCGGGCCGAAGGACACACCAACGCCGCGTCCTTCTCACCGCAGCAGCAAACAGGTGACCCGGGAGCCAGGACTGTCAGACGCCTCCTGCATGCTCACCAGCATGAACGAAGAGACCTTCTGGCAGCTCATCGAGGACTGCAGGCCCACGGAACCCGACCCGGACGCCGTCCTCCTTGCAGACACCCTCACCGAGCGGCTCGCCCAGTCTCCGTTGTCACTGGTCATCGGCTTTGCCGAACAACTGTCATGGGCGCTCTACCGACTGGACTGCAAGGAGTACGGACACGACCTGGGCGGAGACGCCTTCCTCTACACCCGTGCCGCAGTCGTCGCCGCCGGCCGCACCGTCTTCGACACCGTCCTCGAAGACCCCGCGGTCTTCACTCCTTACGCCACCGACCTCATCTGGGCCGAGCCCCTGCTCTACACACCGGACCGGGCATACAGACGCATCACCGGAGAGGAGTGGGACCGCAACACTCGCTACTCCTACGAGTCGTGCTCGAACATCGAGGGCTGGGCCGACTGAACAACATGGCCTGCCGATAGTGACGAACTCCAGCACCGTTGATCGTCCTCACGGAATGCGTGCCAGAGCCCGAAAGCCGGTTGCCGGTCCGCCCGACGGGGGCGGACCGGCAACCGTGCTCCCGCGCGCGTCAGAAGGTGAGCACCCCGCGCGCGACCCGCCCGTGGTGGGCGTCGTCGACGGCCTTGGCGAAGTCCTCGACCGGGTAGACCTCCGTCACCAGCTCGTCCAGCAGCAGCCGGCCCTGCCGGTAGAGCTCCGCGTAGAGGGCGATGTCCCGCTGCGGGCGGGAGGACCCGTACCGGCAGCCCATGATCGTCTTGTCGAGGTACATGGACGAGACGAGGAAGGACGCCTCCTCCTTGAAGCCCGGCACCCCGAGCAGGACCGCCTGGCCGTGCCGGTCGAGGAGGTCCACGGCCTGGCGGATCAGCTTCACGTTGCCCACGCACTCGAAGGCGTGGTCGGCGCCGGTCGGCAGGATCTCGCGGACCGCCGCCGACGCGTCGGCCACCGCGGACGCGTCGATGAAGTGCGTGGCCCCGAACTGCCGGGCCACCGCCTCCTTCGCCGGGTTCGCGTCCACCGCCACGATCGTCGCGGCCCCGGCGATCCGGGCGCCCTGGAGCACGTTGAGCCCGATCCCGCCGGTACCGATGACGACCACGCTCTCGCCGTGGTCGACGCGGGCCCGGTTGAGCACGGCCCCCACTCCGGTCAGCACCCCGCAGCCGATGAGCGCCGCCGACGTCAGCGGGATGTCGGCCGGGATCCGCACCGCCTGCACGGCCTTGACGATCGTCTTCTCCGCGAAGGCGGAGTTGGAGGCGAACTGGAAGAGCGGGCTGCCGCCCCGCGAGAACGGCTGCCCGGGCATCCCGATCGCCTTGCGGCACATCGTCGGCCGGCCCCGGTCGCAGTCCGCGCACGCCCCGCAGTTGGCCAGCGTGGACAGCGACACGTGGTCGCCGGGCGCCACGTGCGTGACGCCCTCGCCGACGGCCTCCACGACCCCCGCGCCCTCGTGCCCCAGCACCACCGGCGGCGGGAACGGGATCGTCCCGTCGATCACCGACAGGTCGCTGTGGCACAGCCCGGCCGCGCCGATCGCGACGAGCACCTCCCCCGGCCCCGGATCCCGGATCTCCAGGTCGTCGACCACCCGGGCCTGCTTGCCGTCGAACACGACGCCTCTCACCTGGACTCCTTAGGCAGGCCGAGCACGCGCTCGGCGATGATGTTGCGCTGGATCTCGTCCGAACCGCCGTAGATCGTGTCGGCGCGGGTGAACAGGAACAGCCGCTGCTCCTCGTCGAGTCCGCGCTCGTACGGGAGCTCCGGCGCCCAGGTGCCCGGCCCGGCCGCGGCCGCCGCGCCCCGGACCTGCACCGCCAGCTCACCGAGCCGCCGGTGCCAGCTGCCCCACAGCAGCTTGGCCACGCTCGGCGCACCCGGGTCGCCCTGCGCGCCCAGGGTCCGCAGCGCGTTCCACCGCATGGTGCGCAGCTCGGCCCACTGCCGTACGAGGCGGTCGCGGACCACCGGGTCGGCCGCCCCCGAGGCCGCGTACAGGCCGAGGACGCGTTCCAGCTCGGCCGCGAAGCCGATCTGCTGGACCAGGGTGGAGACGCCCCGCTCCAGGGCGAGCAGGCCCATGGCCACGCTCCAGCCGTCGCCCTCCGCGCCCACGGTCTCCGCGGCCACGGCCCCGTCGAAGAACACCTCGTTGAACTCCGCGGTCCCCGACATCTGCCGGATCGGCCGGACCTCCACGCGGCCGGGCTGGTCCATCCGTACGAGGAGGAAGGACAGGCCGCGGTGGCGCTTCGAGCCGGGCTCGGTGCGGGCGAGGACGAAGCACCAGTCGGCCTCCCGGGCCAGGGAGGTCCAGATCTTCTGCCCGGTGACGCGGAAGAGCCCGTCGGCCGGGTCGCGCACGGCCGCGGTACGGATGCCCGCCAGGTCGGAGCCGGCGCCCGGCTCGCTGTAGCCCTGGCACCACAGCTCCTCGCCGCGCGCGATGGCGGGCAGGAAGCGGCGCTGCTGCTCCGGGCTGCCGTGGGCTATCAGGGTGGGCGCGAGGAGGTTCTCCCCGATGTGGCCGACCCGGCCGGGGGCGCGCAGCGCCGCGTACTCCTCGGCCCACACCACCTGCCCGGTCAGTGACAGCCGCCGCTGCCCGTACGCCCCGTCCGGTACCTCCCAGCCCTGCCCGATCCAGCCGCCGCCTCCCAGCTCGCGCTCCCAGTCGCGCCGGGGGCCGGCGCCCTCGTGCTCGCTGCCCGGCCCGCCGAGGCCGAGGAGTTGCGCGTACGGGCCCACGAGGTGCTCCGCCAGCCAGGCCCGGGCCCGGCCGCGCAGCTCCTCGTCCTCGGCCCCGAAGCCGAAATCCATGCCGCGCCTCCCCGTCAGGCGTTGGGACGGTCCTTGGCGGCCGCCGCCTTGGCCATGGCCTCCAGCTGCGCCAGCATCGGCATCGGGTCGGTGCCGACCGTCCCGGGCAGGAAGTCGGCGATCTTCTCCGGGGTCCAGGAGCCCTCGGCGTACCCGGCGCGCAGCTCGCGCGGCTGCGCCCAGACGGCGATCTTGGGGCCGGCGATCGTGTAGACCTGCCCGGTGATGCGTTCGCCGCCGACGGCGACGGCCTTGTCGGAGAGCAGGTAGGTCACGAGCGCCGCGACGTCCTCGGGCTCGCCGATCTCCTTGAGCTCCATGGGGACGTTCGCGGACATGCGGGTGCGGGCGACGGGTGCGACGGCGTTGGCGGTGACCCCGTACTTGGCCAGCCCCAGCGCGGCGGAGCGGACGAGGGAGATGATCCCGCCCTTGGCGGCGCTGTAGTTGGCCTGGGCGACCGAACCCTGGTGGTTGCCGCTGGTGAAGCCGATCAGGGTGCCCGATCCCTGCCGGCGCATGACGGCGGAGGCGGCACGGAAGACGGTGAAGGTGCCCTTGAGGTGGGTGGCGACCACGGGGTCCCACTCCTCCTCGCTCATGTTGAACAGCATCCGTTCGCGCAGGATGCCGGCGACGCAGACGACCCCGTCGACGCGTCCGTACCGGGCGAGCGCGGTGTCGACGATGCGCTGGCCGCCCGCCATGGTGGAGATGTCGTCGGCGACGGCGACGGCCTCCCCGCCGGCGGCCTGGATCTCCTTCACGACGCCGTCGGCGATCTCGCTGGTGGGCTCGCCGCCCTCGATGCCGACGCCGTAGTCGTTGACGACGACCCTGGCGCCCTCGGCGGCCGCGGCGAGCGCCACGGCCCGTCCGATGCCCCGGCCGGCGCCGGTGACGGCGACGACCCTGCCTGCCAAGAAGTTCCCCACGTCCGGCCCCTTCCCGCGTTTTCTGACGGACCGTTAGATTCTATGGGTAGTCAGATGCACGCGCACAAGCCCTCGTTGCCGCATTCACGCAAGGAGCTGTCGACGCCCATGACCCTGCCCGCCGAGTTCCACGACATCGCCAAGCGCGTCAACAACTGGGGCCGCTGGGGCGCCGACGACGAGATCGGCACCCTGAACCTGATCACCGACGAGGTCGTCCGGGGCGCGGCCGCGGAGATCCGCAGCGGCCGCCGCGTCCCCCTGGCGCTGCCCCTGAAGGAGGACGGGGTGCAGGTCGGCATGATCCCCGGCCGGATCAACCCGCTGCACACGATGGTGCAGATCAACCAGGAGCTCTTCGGCCCGGGCACGGTGGCCTGCAGCGACGACGCCGTCAGCATGGGCCTCCAGGCGGGCACCCACTGGGACGCCCTCACCCACGTCTCGCACTCGGGCCGGATCTACAACGGCCGCCCTGCCGGCACCATCACCGCGCACGGCCGGGCCGAGTTCAGCGGCATCGACAAGGCCACCCCCATCGTCTCGCGCGGGGTGCTCCTCGACGTGGCCCGCGCCAAGGGCCTCGACCGGCTGCCGGGCGACCACGCGGTGACCCCGGCGGACCTGGCGGAGGCCGAGGAGTTCGGCCGGTTCACGGTCCGCCCCGGTGACATCGTCCTGGTCCGCACCGGCCAGATACAGGCCTACCTGGCGGGCGACAAGCACGGCTACGGCTTCCCCTCCCCCGGACTGTCGGTCCGTACGCCGGAGTGGTTCCACGCGCGGGACGTGGCGGCCGTCGCGAACGACACCCTGACCTTCGAGATCTTCCCGCCGGAGATCGAGAACCTGTGGCTGCCGGTCCACGCCCTCGACCTGGTGGAGATGGGCATGCACCAGGGCCAGAACTGGAACCTCGAAAAGCTGTCCACAGCCTGTGCAGAAGAAGGCCGGTACGCCTTCCTCCTGTCGGCCATGCCCGAGCCCTTCGTGGGCGGCACCGGCACCCCGGTGGCCCCGGTGGCCGTCCTCTGAGAGACGTCCGCGCAGGTGGCGAGGGGCGGGGTCACCCCGGCCGACCGGGCCCCGCACCGGGTGGAACCATGTTGTGTCCATGACGCGTCACCGTTCTCGCGTCACCCCCCGCTCCTCACCACCCTCAGCACTGGAGAAGCGCATGTCCAACCCGTACCAGGCGTCCCCGCCCCCGCCCCCGCCACATCAGCCGCCGCCACACCAGCCGCCGCCGTTCACCCCGGGAACGCCGCCGCGGCGCGGGAGCGGCAAGTTCGTCACCTTCCTGGTCGTCGGCCTGGTCGTCGTCGGCGCCTACGGCGCCTCCAAGGTGCTGGGCGAGGACAAGGGCAAGACCTCCGGTTCCGGGTCCACCTCCGCCTCCGCGTCGCCGTCCGCCAAGCCCACGGCCAAGGACCCCGGCTCCCCCGAGTCCTCCTCCGACACCTCCAGCGCGTGGAAGGTCGGCGACTGCGGCGGACCCGACGCCTCCAAGGGCGCCGACGCGTACAAGCGGACGGGCTGCTCCGACTCCGGGGCCACCTTCAAGGCCATCGACATCAAGGAGGCCAGCATCCTGCCGGGCTCCATCCAGTGCCCGGCGGGCACCGACCTGATGATCGAGGTGAGCATCTCCTACAACGGCGGCAAGTCGAGCGGCATCCCCACCAACACCGTCTGCGGCCGCAACCTCTCCAACGACCACCCCGGCGACGCGGGCGCCGGCGGCGGCCAGCTCGTCAAGGGCGACTGTGTGACCTCCCAGGCCAAGGAGGTCCCCTGCGGCGGCTCGGGCGCGCTCAAGGTCCTCGGCCTCGTCAAGACGAAGGAAGAGTGCCCCTCCGGCACCACGGACCCGATCCGTCTGACCATCGCGGTGGGCCGGCCCTACGACGTGATCTGCACGTGATCCGCACCGACGCCTGACCTCCCCCGCGACGGCCGACCCCCGGCGCCCGCCGCGGGCCCGGCGCCCGCCGCGCTCCGCCGCCCGGACCTCCGGGCCGCGGAGCGCGCCGCGGTGTGGCGCGGTGTGCTGCGGGTGGCGGCGGCGCGCATGCACGCCCCGAGCACGGCACGGCGGCCGCCACCCCGCGACCCGCACTCGTCAAGGCGTGTCCTTGGCGTCCCCTCGCGTCGAATCGCTCCACACCAGGGTGATCAACAGGTGACGAACCGTCAACACCTCGTTAGAGGTACACGCGCGGTTCCCGCGGCGGAGTGTGAACTTCGGTCGAATGGCACGGGGCCGTGTTCTCGGCCGAGGCGCCGCTCGTCGCGGCGTCCGCCTCCGCCTTCCGCGCCCGGTCGATCTCGCACCAGATCCGCTTGCCCGCGCCCTCGCGCTGCCAGCCCCACCGGTCCGCCAGACCGTCCACCAGCTCCAGGCCGCGCCCGCCCGTGTCCTCGCCGCAGGCCTGCCGGCGGGCCGGTGCCCGGTCGCTGGCGTCCGCCACCTCGACCCGCACCCCCGGCCCCCCGAACAGCATGCGCAGCACGGCCGGACAGCCCGTGTGCACGACCGCGTTCGTGACCAGTTCGGAGATCAGCAGGATCAGCGTCTCGGCGAGCGGCTCGTCGTCCCCTATGCCGGACCCCGCCAGCCGGGACCGCGCCCACCGGCGGGCCCGGCCGACCTCGGCCGGATCCACGCCTACTTCCAGCTGAACCTGAAGCACCTGCACCGCTCACACCATCCGAACCGGCGGACACTTCGCCTCGCGACAGGACGGGATCACCGACCGTGACCCCCTTCCGTAGCAGCATGGTTGACCTACAGTCACCACAACAAGCGCTTCGGGCATATTCACGCGCGAAGAAGTAGGCGTAGTGCATACTGTGCGGCTCACGCCGCTCAACCACTCGTATGCGTGGGAGCGTACCGGAGCATGCCCCCGACTCCGGGCCGTAACGGGGTAGCCGAAGGACACAAACCGATATCAACTCTCTGTAATCGGACATGCGTCCCGCGTCGTTGCTCCCGTACCCCTCACACGTCCCTCCCGCCCCACCCTTCCCGGCCGGCCGGTCGCACGCCGCCTACCCCGCCTACCCCGCCGAGTCCAGCAGTTCCGCCGCCAGCAGCTCCTCCGCCTCCGCCGCCGTCCGCCACTGCTCGGCCCGCACCCAGGCCCGCTTCAGGTGCAGGTGCACGTCCGCCTCCCAGGTGAAGCCCATCCCTCCGTGCACCTGCAGGCAGTCCCGCGCATTGCGCACGGCCGCCTCGTCCGCCAGCAGCTTCGCGCCCGCGGCCTCCCCCGGATCCCCCGTCACCGCCGCCGCGTACACCGCCGTACGGGCCACCTCCGCCCGCACCAGCATCTGCGCGCACAGGTGCTTGACCGCCTGGAACGCCCCGATCGGCTGCCCGAACTGCTCGCGCTCCCCCGCGTACCGCACCGCCAGCTCCACCGTCCGCAGCGCGCTCCCCACCTGGAGCGCGGCCGTCAGCAGCGCCCCCTCCGACACGTACGCGGAACCGCAAGCGAACCCGTACCCAGACCCGTGCGCGGCCGCGTCGGCGCCGCCCGGCCGCCCGACCCGGTGCAGCGGCGTCAGCGGGTCCGCGGCCCGCACCGGCTCGCCGACCGGGAGCACGGCCGCCCCCAGCACCGCGTCCGCCTCCCCCAGGTACGCCACCAGGTCCCCGGCCAGGTCGAAGGCGGTCACCACCGCCGTACCCTCCGCCGCCCCCGGCACCACCCCGGCCGCCAGGTGGGTCGCCACCAGCGGCCCCGGCACCAGGGCCCGTCCGGCCTCCTCGAAGACGAGCACCGCCTCCGGCAGCCCCAGCCCCACACCGCCCTCGGACTCCGGCAGCCGCAGCGCGAAGAAGCCCGCCCCGCCCAGCTCCCGCCACAGCCCGCGGTCCACGGCCGTGCCCCCGCCGGCGCCCGCGCCCGCACCCGCGTCCGCCGCCGCGTCCACCGCGGCGCGCAGCGCCTCCCGCCCGTAGCGGCCCTCCAGCAGGCCCCGTACGCCCGCCCGCAGGTCCCGCTGGTCCTGCGTCGGCTGGAAGTCCATGCCCCTCACCGGCCCTTCGGGAGGCCGAGGATCCGCTCGGCGACGATGTTGCGCTGGATCTGCGAGGTGCCCGCCGCGATCGTGTACGAGAGGGAGGAGAGCCGGTCCAGCACCCACTCCTCGTCCAGGGACAGCGACGACGCCCCCAGGACCTCGGCGGCCACGTCGTACAGCTCCTGGCGGGCGTGCGAGTAGGCGAGCTTGAAGACCGAGCCGCCGATGCCCGGCACCCCGCCCGAGCGCTCCGACTCGCTGACGTTCCACTGGGTCAGCCGCCACAGCGCGCCGAACTCCCCGGACAGCCGGCCCATCCGGCGCCGCAGCACCGGATCGTCCCAGCGGCCGTTCGCCCTCGCCGTGCGGGCCAGCTCGCCCAGGGTCCTGCGGCAGGCGACGACCTCGCCGACGAAAGCGGTGCCCCGCTCGAAGGACAGGGTGACCATGGTGACCCGCCAGCCGTCGTTCTCCGCGCCCACCCGGTTGCCGACCGGCACCCGCACCTCGTCGAGGAACACCTCGGCGAACTCCGTCGACCCGGCGAGCGTCCGCAGCGGGCGCACCGTCACCCCCGGCGCGTCCATCGGCATGGCCAGCCAGGAGATCCCGCGGTGCTTGGGCGCCCCGGGATCGGTGCGCACGAGCAGCTCGCACCAGTCGGCGACCTCAGCGTGCGAGGTCCAGATCTTCGAGCCGGTGATCACGTAGTCGTCGCCGTCGCGGACCGCGCGGGTGCGCAGGGAGGCCAGGTCCGAGCCCGCGCCGGGCTCGCTGAAGCCCTGGCACCACACCTCGTCGCCGCGCAGTACGGGCGGCAGCCAGCGCGCCCGCTGCGCGGCCGTGCCCTCGGCGGCGATCGTCGGGCCGGCGTGCAGCAGCCCGACGAAGTTCGCGCCCACGTACGGGGCGCCCGCGCGCTCGGTCTCCTCCAGGAAGATCAGGTGCTGGGTGGGGGTGGCGCCGCGGCCGCCGGCGTCCACCGGCCAGTGCAGACCGGCGTACCCGGCCTCGTACAGGCGGCGCTGCCAGCCCAGGTCGTAGGCGCGGCGGCCCGGCCAGTCGTCCGGGGACGGCCGGGCGGGCAGCTCGGGCAGCGCCTTGAGGAGCCACTCGCGCAGCCGCGCCCGGAAGTCCCGTTCCTCCTCGGTGTACGTCAGGTCCATCAGCGGCCCGTGTTCCGGTTCGCGTTCGGGTTGGCGTTCCGGTTGGCGTTCCGGTCCCGGTCGAGGTCGAGGCCGAGCATGCGGATGGCGTTGCCCCGCATCAGCTTGTAGACGGTCTCGTCGTCCAGCCCCTGCACGTGGTCGAGGGCGACCTCCTTGGTGTGCGGGAAGGTGGAGTCGACGTGCGGGTAGTCGGTCTCGAAGGTCGCGTTGTCCCGGCCGACGACGTCGAGCGAGGCGATCCCGTGCTTGTCGCGGAAGAAGCAGCAGAACATCTGCCGGTAGTAGTACGTCGACGGCGGTTCGGGGATCAGGTCGCGGACCCCGCCCCACGCCCGGTGCTCCTGCCACACGTCGTCCGCGCGCTCCAGGGCGTACGGGATCCAGCCCATCTGCCCCTCGCTGTAGGCGAGCTTCAGCGTCGGGAACTTCACCAGCACGCCGCTGAAGAGGAAGTCCATCATCGAGGCCATCGCGTTGTTGAAGCTGAGCGACGCCTGGACGGCGGGCGGCGCGTCGGGGGAGGCGGCGGGCATCTGCGAACTCGACCCGATGTGCATGTTGACCACCGTGCCGGTCTCCTGGCAGACGGCGAAGAAGGGGTCCCAGTAGCCGGAGTGGATCGACGGCAGTCCCAGGTAGGTCGGGATCTCGGAGAAGGTCACGGCGCGCACCCCGCGGGCCGCGTTGCGCCGGATCTCGGCCACCGCGAGGTCGATGTCCCACAGCGGGATGATGCACAGCGGGATCAGCCGGCCGCCGCTGTCGCCGCACCACTCCTCGACCATCCAGTCGTTGTAGGCGCGCACGCAGGCCAGGGCCACCTCCTTGTCGTGCGCCTCGGCGAAGGTCTGCCCGCAGAAGCGCGGGAAGGTCGGGAAGCACAGCGAGGCCTCGACGTGGTTGAGGTCCATGTCGGCGAGGCGCGCCTTGGGGTCCCAGCACCCCTGGCGCATCTCCTCACGGGTGATCCCCTCCAGCGTCATGTCGTCGCGGTCGAAGCCGACGGCGGCGATGTTGCGCTTGTACGGGAACTTCAGGTCCTCGTAGATCCACCAGTCGGTCGGCGGGCCGTCCGGGTCCATGGAGATCACGTACTTGCCGCCCGTGTACTGCAGCTCGCCGATGCCGGCCGTGAGCGGCCTGGGCCCGCGGTCGCGGTACTTGGCGGGCAGCCAGACGTCGAACAGGTGCGCGGGCTCGATCACGTGGTCGTCGACGCTGATGATCCGAGGCAGTTCCATGGGCTCCCCAATCCGGTGCCAGTCCGGTGCCGGTCCGACCGACGATCTGATGGATCGTCAGAAACAAGCTAGCCCCGCCACCCCTGGACCGACAAGCGCATGCGCTCTACGCTCTGCGCTTGATCTGACTAACCGTCAGGTGTGGCTATGGGGAGGTCTGGGATGACGGACACCGCGACCGCGACAGAACTGAGCCGCTCCCGCACCCTGTGGGAACTCGTCTCCCGCCGGGCCGCACTCACCCCGGACACCACCGTCCTCATCGAAGCGGCCGAAGACCCCGCCGACGACCGCAGCCTCACCTTCGGAGAACTGCGCGACCGCTCCGAACGCGTCGCCGCGGGCCTCCACACCATGGGCGTACACCCCGGCGCCGTCGTCGCCTGGCAGCTCCCCACCCGCATCGAGACCGTGCTGCTCACCGTCGCCCTCGCCCGGATCGGCGCCGTCCAGACCCCCGTCATCCCCTTCTACCGCGACCGCGAGGTCGGCTTCGCGCTCCGCGAGGCCAAGGCCGACTTCTTCGCGATCCCCGGAACCTGGCGGGGCCACGACTACCCCGCCATGGCCCGCCGGCTCGGCGCCCGCGGCGTCTTCGAGGCCTACGCCTCCCTCCCCGACGGCGACCCGGCCGTACTGCCCCCACCGCCCGCCACCGGCACCGACGTCCGCTGGATCTACTGGACCTCCGGCACCACCTCCGATCCCAAGGGCGTCCTGCACACCGACCGCTCCCTCATCGCCGGCGGCTCCTGCCTCGCGCACGCCCTGCACCTGACCCCGTCCGACGTCGGCTCGATGGCCTTCCCCTTCGCGCACATAGCCGGACCGGACTACACCGTGATGCTGCTGCTCTACGGCTTCCCCGCGGTCCTCTTCGAGAAGTTCGCCATGCCGGACGCCCTCGACGGCTACCGCCGCCACGGGGTCACCGTCGCCGGCGGGTCCACCGCCTTCTACTCCATGTTCCTCACCGAACAGCGCAAGGCCCCGGAGATCCCCCTCATCCCCACCCTCCGCCTCCTCGCGGGCGGCGGCGCCCCCAAACCGCCGGAGATCTACCACGCCGTGGTCCGCGAACTCGGCTGCCAACTCACCCACGGCTACGGCATGACCGAAGTCCCCATGATCACCATGGGCGCCCCCGACGACACCCCGGAACACCTCGCCACCACCGAGGGCCGCCCCCCGCAGGGCATGTCCATCCGCATCACCACCCCCGACGGCACCCCGCTCCCCCCGCACACCGACGGCGAGGTCCGCCTGCACGGCGAGGCGGTCTGCCAGGGCTACCTGGGCCCCGACCAGTCCGCCGAGGCCTTCGACGCCGACGGCTACCTGATCACCGGCGACCTCGGCCACCTCACCCCGGACGGCTACCTCGTCCTCACCGGCCGCAGCAAGGACGTCATCATCCGCAAGGGCGAGAACATCTCCGCCAAGGAGATCGAAGACCTCCTCCACCGCCTCCCGGGCGTCGCGGACGTCGCGGTCATCGGCCTCCCGGACGCCGCCCGCGGCGAACGCGTCTGCGCCGTGGTCGAACAACCCCCGGGAGCCGCCCCCCTGACCCTCCCCCAGCTCACGTCCTACCTCCGCGCCGAAGGCCTGGCCACCCACAAACTCCCGGAACAACTCGAACTCCTGGAAGCCCTCCCCCGCAACGAAGCCCTGCGCAAGGTCCTCAAGTACAAACTCCGCGAGCGGTACGCGTAGGGGCCCACCGCGGCGGGGTCGGGACACGGCGGGGCCGGGACACGGCAGCAGCCGGCGGGGCGGGGTCGGGGAAGGTGCGGCGGTGGCTTCGGGTGGGCGGGATACACCCGGGCGGGAGCCAGTGACGTTCTGGAGGTTTTTCCGTCTGTCCGATGGTTTTCCGGGTCGTGCCGGTCCCTCAAGGGCGCTCCTGCGTCGCGTCGCGTTGCGATGGCCTTCGGCCACCCTTGACCGCCCGTCCCGCCCCGGAACTGCAAGGACCGGCGGAAAACCCCAAAAGAACGAGCCGGGACCTTCGTTTCAGGGACGGCCACATCAGCGATGCGCGGGCAGGAGCCCGGCACGCCCCAAATCGCTACGCGCTCCTGCAAGACGGCGTCCGCCAGCCTCTTGGGCTGGGCATAAGCCGCCATCGATCGCTACGCGCTTCGCCCTGACCGCGTCCGGCGGTCGTCAGGGGCTGGGAGGGGCGGATTCGAGGGGCGGAAGGGCGATCCATCGGCCCAGCCGATCTCAACCCCCGACAACGCCAGGGTGACTTCTCAACCACCCATCCAAAGGTGGGCAATTAGTGCAAACTGACGACTCTCCGAGGCTCGCACTCGCGCAGACACGGATGGGGTTCGCCTCAGCCGTCATCCGAAGCCTTTCCTCCCCCGGACCGCCCGCAGACGCCGCCCACAGGGGCGATTCGGGCCTCTGCGGCCTATGAACAACCCCGGACGGGCTGCGGACGCGTGATCGAGAAGCGCGTAGCGATCGATGGCGGCTTATGACCAGCCCACGGGGCCTGCGGACGCCGTCAGGCAGGAGCGCGTAGCGATTTGGGGCGCTCCTGGCTTTGCTCGCGCTGGACACCGCCCCGATGGCCTCTCGTCGCCCGGCTCGTTCTTTTGGGGTTTTCCGCCGGTCCTTGCAGTTCCGGGGCGGGACGGGCGGTCAAGGGTGGCCGCAGGCCATCGCAACGCGACGCGACGCAGGAGCGCCCTTGAGGGACCGGCACGACCCGGAAAACCATCGGACAGACGGAAAAACCCCCAGAACGTCACTGACTCCCGCCCGAGCGTGTCCTGCCCACCCGAAGCCGCCGTTCTGCTGCCGCGTTCCGCCCCTCCGCAACACCGCTCCCCACACCACCCCGCGCGTCCCGCCCCCGCCCCGCCGGCTTCCGCCGTGCTCCGACCCCGCCGCGCACGGCCGCGGGGTGCGGGGGCCGGGGCCGCGGGGGTGAAGGCGCCCGGCGGGTGGGGACCGTACGCCCCTACAGGCGGCTCAGGGACGCCGCCGCGAACAGGACGTCGCGGATCGCTTCGCGGTCGCCGTGCTGGCCCGCGGCCACGTCTTCCGGGGAGATGTGGCCGGCGGCGAGCTGGCAGAACTCGATGCCGTCCAGGGCGATCTCGGCCACCGTGCGTTCCGGCGACGGCTTCGCTCCCGGCGAGTCCAGCGCGATGTCCCAGCCGCCGCCACCCGCGCCCTCGATCTCCAGGTGCAGGGTCCGCCCGGGTGCTCCCGCCGCGACCAGGCCGCGCGCCGGGGCCGCAAGGCCAGCGCGGCGGCGCTGCGCCAGCGCGCTCGGCAGCAGTCGTGCCGCCAGGTCGATCATCCCGTGCAGGTGCGGCCCGGAGGGCGGCTCGTACGGGTAGTCCACCGCATCCGCGATGTCCCACGCGTGCACCCAGCACTCGAAGGCCCGCTCCAGGAAGGCGTCACCGAGCGGCAGTGCGAAACCGCCGTAGTCCACGGCGAGTTCGGCGACGCCGCGCCCCGCGAAGGACACCGTACGGACGAGGGTGTGGCCCTGTTCCCGCCACGGCTCGCGCACCTGTCGGGTCGTCGGGTACGCGGACGCGCCCCAGAAGTACTCCGTCCGTACGGTCGGGCCGCCCGGCGGCGCCTCCGGGCCGAGCGGGTCGTCCAGCCCGAGCGCGGTGGCGATCAGCCCGTCGACGGTCATCAGGTGACCGATCACGCCCGCGACCGTGGTCCGGTGCGACCGGCTCCGCTCCTCCTCGAACCACTTCAGGCGCACCGGGGTGTGCCACTCGGAGTCGCCGAAGTCCTGCAGCAGGGCGTCGAGCCGTGCGGTCTCGGTGTCGTACGGGCTCGCCCACACCGGCACCGGGATACGGGCCGGCCGCTTGCCGAGGCAGTCCTCCAGGACCCGCGAGCGCAGCAGCGGTTTGAGGTCGAGGGTCTCCTCCGGGTGCAGCAGTCCGACCGCGTCGCGCAGCCGCAGCGCCTCCTCCGCGCAGGGTGCGCACTCGGTGAGGTGGTCCTCGACGGCCCGGGTCTCCTCGGCCGAGCAGGCGGCCAGCGCCCACGCGCCGAGCAGGGACTTCAGCACGGCGTGCGAGGGCGGCGGTGACGGCGGCGCCGACGGCTGCGCGGGCAGCGGCAGCGGGCGCGGTGCGTGTCCCGGGTCGAGGTCGTCGGCGGCCCCGCGCGGGCCCGGTATCCGCGCCCGGCCGCCGGGACGCTCGTATCCGTCGTCGGGCGACTGGGCGGGGCCGTTCATCGGGGTGTTCCGTATTCGCGCGGGCCGTAACCGGGCTGGGCGGTGTCCTCCTGCGGGAGGGCGTTGGCGGTCGACAGCAGTTGGAGCCCGAGGCGCAGCCTGCGGCGCGCCTCGTCCTCGCTGATCTGGAGGTCGGCGGCCGCCTGGCGGTAGTCGCGCCGCTTGAAGTACGCGAGTTCGAGCGCGGCCCGCAGCGGCGCGGGCATGGAGGTGACGATGTAGTCCGCGCGGGCGGCGGCGTTGGCGCTGCGCACCTTCTGTTCCAGTTCCTCGCGGGAGCCCCGGCCCAGTTCGGCCTGGCGCAGCCGGGCGACGGCCTGGCCCTGGGTGATCCGGGCGACCCAGGAGCGCATGGAGCCCTGCTTGGGGTCGTAGGCGTCCGGGTTCTCCCAGATGTAGCCGAAGACCTCGCGGGTGACCCGGTCCGCCGCCTTCTCGTCGCCCAGCACGCGGTGCGCCAGGCTGTGCACGAGCGAGGCGAAGCGGTCGTAGAGCTCACCGAGCGCGGCGGCCTCGCCGCGGGCGAGGCGCTGCTGCATGCGGCGGTCCCACCGCGGTGGTACGTCCTTCGGCATAAGTGCCCCCAGCCGTGTGTCGACGCATCGAATGTAGTGGGCACATGGCCGATCGCGCCTGTTTTGGACGAAGCTCCCTTCCGAAGTGGGCCCTGCGTGATAGGGGCGTCGCAGGGCGTGAACGGTGGTGTGGCCGAGGGCACATGGGCACACACGTACGCGCCCCACCGCGCTCCCCGTGCGCGGGTTCGATGCGGCCGCCTGCTTGACCGCTTCGCTTAACGTGCAGGCCACCGAGGGCTTACGCTCCTGCCTTGTCTTGATCTGAACCCCACGCACACGTGAAGGTGGAACGCCGCATATGGACAGCGCAGAATACGAGCGCAAGATCGCCGCCCGATTCGCCACCTTCGACCAGGACGGGTCCGGCTTCATCGACCGGGAGGACTTCAGCGCGGCCGCGAAGGCCGTCCTGGCCGAATTCGGTACCGCAGCACGGTCGGAGAAGGGCCAGGCCGTCTTCGGCGGCGCCGAGGCGTTCTGGCAGGGCATGGCCGGGATCGCGGACGTCGACGGGGACCAGCGGGTGTCCCGCGAGGAGTTCATCACCGGCGCGGCCAAGCGGCTGCGCGACAACCCGCAGCGGTTCGCGGAGATCGCCCGGCCGTTCCTGCGGGCCGTGATCGCGGTGGCGGACGAGGACGGCCTCGGCGCGACGCCGACGGCCGCGGCCCGGGTGCTGCGCGTCCTCGGCACCGCGTCCGAGCTCGCCGAGCAGGTGGCGCGCGGCCTCGACACCGACGGCGACGGCCGCATCTCGGAGGACGAGATCCTGGCGGCGTTCGCGGGGTACTGCGGTGTGGAGGCGCCCGACGCGTGACGCCTGCGGCGAGCTCGCACCGACCGGCTGGACCGCCCCGCGCCTGACGCCTGCGGCGAGCTCGCACGGACTTGGTGGCCCCCCTACGCCACGCCGCCCGCACAGCGGTGACGGACAGGCGGCTCCACCGGGTGCTGCCGTGCGACCGGCCGGCGACGAGCACCGGGACCGGGGCAGGCCCCGCCGTCCCGCGCCCGGCACACCACGGCCCTGGCCCCGGCCGGGGCGAACCGCCGGCCGTGCGCAGACCGGTCTGCGGCCGGCGCGGTCACCGGCCGACGCCCCTGGCCGACCCGGCCGGCAGCACGGGCACACCCCTGGCCCCGGCGGCCGGCGTGAGCCCCTCGCGCCCGAGGACGCGGGCCCGGACGGCCGACGCCCCGCGGGCCCGACCCGCCGACCGCAGGCCCGGGCCACGGGCCCCGAGCCACCGACCGCGGGCCACGGGCCTCGAGCCGCAAGCCCCGGGCCACCGACCACCGGCCGCAGGCCCCGGGCCGGTCAGCACGGGCGGGAGCTGCGGGCTGCGGTCGGCAGCCGCCGGTCACGGCCGGCCCGGGCACGGGCGCGCGCGGCGTCCGTCAGGCGAAGACCACCGTGCGGGAGCCGTTCAGCAGGACGCGGTGCTCGCTGTGCCACTTCACCGCGCGCGCGAGCGCCTGGCACTCCACGTCGCGGCCGACGGCCACCAGCTGGTCCGGGGTGACCTCGTGGCCCACCCGCTCGACCTCCTGCTCGATGATCGGCCCCTCGTCGAGGTCGGCGGTCACGTAGTGCGCGGTCGCGCCGATCAGCTTCACACCGCGCGCGTGCGCCTGGTGGTACGGCTTCGCGCCCTTGAAGCTCGGCAGGAACGAGTGGTGGATGTTGATGATCCGCCCGCTCAGTTCCTTGCAGAGGGTGTCCGACAGCACCTGCATGTACCGCGCCAGCACCACCAGCTCGACGTTCTCGGCGCGTACGAGTTCCAGCAGCTGCGCCTCGGCCTGCGCCTTGGTGTCCTTCGTCACCGGGATGTGCACGAACGGCACCTCGTAGGAGGCGACCAGCTCGGCGAAGTCGGTGTGGTTGGAGACCACGGCCGCGATCTCGACCGGCAGGGCCCCGATCCGCGAGCGGAACAGCAGGTCGTTGAGGCAGTGCCCGAACTTGGACACCATCAGGACGATCCGCATGCGCTCCTCGGAGCGGTGGATCTGCCAGTCCATCTTGAAGGACTCGCCGATGGCGGCGAAGCTCGCCCGCAGTTTCTCCACCGTCACCGCAGGCTCGGCCTCGAAGTGCACCCGCATGAAGAAGAGCCCGGTCTCCCGGTCTCCGAACTGCTGGCTGTCCACGATGTTGCAGCCGGTCATGAACAGGTAGCTCGACACGGCGTGCACGATGCCCTGCTTGTCGGGGCAGGACACGGTCAGGACGTACTGGGGCTGCTGCTGGGCCTGGGCCTCGTTGTGCGGGTCGCTCATGACCGCACAGCCTTTCACACCGCGCGGGTCAGGATCCTCAGGACTTCCAGCGAGGTGGGCCGCACGTCCGGGTCGTCGCCGTCGGCCTGCGCGAGCCGTACGTGCGCCTCGCGCGCGGCACGGACCGCCTCGGGCCACGCGTGGTGTTCCAGGTAGACCGATACGGGGGCGTCGGGGCCGACCTGGTGGAGGATCCGGAGCACGCGCAGCACGGCCAGGTCGACGAGGGCCGCCTCCTGCGAGTCGCGGAAGATCGTGCCGACGTACTTCTCGGCCGACCAGCTGTCGAGCCACGTGTCCTCGACGAGCCGGTACACGGCGTCGGTGACGTCGCCGTACCCTTCGTCGCCGGCCAGCCAGGTGTCCTCGTGGAAGGCCGGATCGGAAAGCATGTGCAGCGCCGAGCGCACGTTGCTGCGCCAGCGCCACCACGGCATGTCGTTCAGGGGCATGCCGCCCATGGTGGAGGAGCGGCCGCCGCGTTTGGAAGAGTTCTTCGAACCTTGGGCGAATGTCACGCTTTCGATCGTACGTTCCTGTTCATTGCGATCTTGAGGCGCCTGCAAGCGACCGCGCCCCCGCAATTCACCTCGGCGTCACCCGATGTTGTGTCCATCTCACTCGACAGTTACCGGTGGGGCGGAATGGTGCGTGGACATGACCATCTCGCGACGCGCAGCGTCCCTCTCCCGCACCGTCGTGGCCACGGCGATGGGTGCGTGCCTCGTGGCCGGGTGCGGGACGCTCCCCGGCGGCTCGGGGGGCTCCGGGGGAACCATCACCGTCATGACCTTCGCCCCGGAGGGGACCGGCGCCACGAACATGCCCGGGATGACCGGAATGGCCAAGGCCTACGAGCGCTGGGTGAACGCCAAGGGCGGGATCAACGGGCACAAACTACGCGTATTGACCTGCAACGAGAAGAACACGCCCAGCGGCGCCGCCGACTGCGCCCGCAAGGCGGTCGCGGAGAAGGCCGTCGCCGTCGTCGGCTCCTACAGCCAGCACGGACGCGCCTTCATGGCCCCGCTGGAGGCGGAGGGCATCCCCTTCATCGGCGGCTACGGCGTCTCCTCCGAGGAGTTCCAGTCCCCGCTCTCCTACCCGGTCAACGGCGGCCAGTCCGTCCTGATCGCCGGCGCCGGCCACCAGCTGGGACGCGTCTGCGACCAGGTGGCGCTGGTCCGCCCCGACACCATCGCCGGCGACACCCTGCCGGTCCTGCTCAACGCCGGCCTGCGGGCCAACAAGATGGCCGACGCCGCCGACATCCGGGCCGCCGAGGACTCCGCCGACTTCAAGCCGCAGGCCAGTGAGGCCCTGGCGCACACCAGCGGAACCGGCAAGGAGAAGGAGAAGGAGAAGGGCTGCGTGACCGCGGTCCTCGGCGAGCGCACCGAGACGTTCTTCGACGCCTTCCGCCGCACCGAACCACAGCGCAAGAAGCCGCAGATCTCCTCCGTGCTGGGCAGCGTCAGCCAGTCCCTGGTGGACCGCACGGGCGGCCGGGAGAGCCCCTTCGAGGGCGCGTACATCACGAGCTGGTACCCGGTGGCCTCCGATCCCGTCTGGGAGCCCATGCGCAAGGTCGTCACCGACTTCGCCTTCGGCGACGACACCGTCGACCCCGACGACAGCGGGGCGCAGACCACCTGGATCGCGTACACGGTGCTGGGCGAGATCGTGAAGCGCTTCGAGGAGGGCGAGGACGTCGACGCCCGCAAGGTCAAGCGGTCGCTGAACGAGTCCCAGCCGGTGAAGACCGGCGGCCTCACCCCGGACCTGAGCTGGCGCTACCAGGACATGCGCGCCGTCGCCGGCTTCCCCCGCATCGTCAACGGCCAGGTCACCTTCCAGATCGTCCAGTCCGGGCGCCTCGTGGCGCAGCCCGGCGAGAAGAGCCTGGACATGACCCCGACGCTGGTACAGGCCCCGCGCACGGCCTGAGCGCGGGCGGGTGCCGGTCACCGGTGCCGGCAGAGGCGCCGGTGACCGGACCCGACACCGGCACCCGGTACCGGCACAGGCACCGGCACCGGCACCGGGTGCGGCACCGGGTGCGGCTCAGAGCTGGGACTTGTCGCGCTTGGTCAGTCCGTACTTGGCCGCGATCGTGTTCCACAGGGACGCGGCCGATTCCTTCGCCTTGGTCGCCTCGCCGCTCGACCTGTTGCCGTCGGAGGCGTTCTTGGTGGCCTTGGCCTTGCCGTCCTTGCACTTGTCGTCGTCGACGTCGTCGGCCCACGCGGCGTAGCTGTTGTCGGCGTCCGCCGAGGCCTGCCAGGCCTTGTTCAGCGCGGCCGACAGCTTGGCGTGGTCGGGCAGCTTGTCGACCTTCAACTCCTGCAGCCGGGTGATGAGTTCCTCGCGCTGGCGGGCCGCGTCGCGCAGGTCCGAGGCCGCCTGGTCGAGGTTGGCGCAGGTCTTGATGTCCTCCACGGCCTTGATCACCGCGGCCCGGCTGTCGTTGCTGTCCGCGAGGAGCTTGTCCAGCTGGACGGCCTGCGGGCGGGCCGGGTCGACCGGGGCCTCGCCGGGCGCGGCCGAGCCGCCGCTCGCGGCCGGTGCGGCGGGCACGGCGCCGGGGTCGTTGTTCTGGGGCTTGCCGTCGGGGAGCAGCGTGCCGACGCCGAGGCCGACGACGGCGAGGCCGATGACGACGGCGCCGATGATCGCGGGCGAGACCTTGCGGGAGGGCTCCGCCGGCGGGGGCGGGGCGTACTGCTGCTGCGGGTGCTGCGCGTGCTGCTGGTGCGGGTGTTGCTGGTGCGCCTGCGGGGGTACGGGGGCCTGCGCGCGCGGCGGGTAGGGCCGCTGCGGCGGCCGGCCCCGCAGTACGGGTTCCTGCACGGGCGGCAGGTGCTGGGTGTGCCCGGCGGAGTCGTCGCCGCGGAAGAGGTTGTCGAACCCTTCGACGCCGGAGGCGGCGGGAGCACCCGGCGCCCCGGGGCCCGCGGGCACCGGCGGGATGTACTGCGTCGCCGCCTCCGCGTGCGCGGGAGCCGCGGGACCGGCCGGCACGGGCGGTATGAACTGGGTCGCTGCCTCTTCGTGCCCGGGGTGCCCGGGCTGCGCGGGATACGCGGGAACGGGCGCGATGTACTGGGTCGCCGCCTCCGCGTGCGCGGGGGCCGCGGGATCGGCCGGCACGGGCGGTATGTACTGGGTGACGGCCTCGGGCAGCGGCGGATAGCCGTAGCCGTGCGGTGCGCCGGGCCCGTCGTAGCCGGGTCCGACCACGTGACCGGGCGAGGCCTCCGCCGCCGGGTAGGCCTGCGGGTACCCGTAGGCGGCACCGGGCTGGGCCTGCTGCTGCTGGGGCTGGTGCTGCTGCTCCGGGTACGCCGGATACCCGGACGCCGGGTCCGGATCCCACGGAGTGCCCGGCTGTGGGGCGCCCCCTTGTCCGCTCTGCGTCACCGGGACTCCTTCTCCGACTCGCCCGACCGTACGGAACCCCGGCCACGCTACCCGGTCACGCACCGCCACCGTGAGACCACCCGTGACCCGGGAACCGGCCCTTCCCGTGCGCGGGGGCGCGGCGGCCCGTCCGCGGCGCCCCCGCAGCGGCGCCGCGGACGGGTACGGGCCCGGCCCCCGGGTCGGCCGGGCACCGCCTAGGCGACCCGCGCGGCGAACTCCCGTACCGCCGCTTCCTCCCGGTACGGCTCCAGCCGCGTCCTGAAGTCCTCCAGGTACTCCGCCCCCCGGTTCGAGCGCAGCCCCTCCAGCAGGTCCGCCGCCTGCAGGGCCGTCTGGCAGGCCTGTTCCACCTCCCGCTGCTGCACCCGCGCCGCCGCCAGCAGCAGCAGCCCGATGGCCCGGCGGCGCGCCTTGCCCGCCGGGAGGAGGCGCAGGGCCTCCTCGGCCTGCCGGGCCGCCGCGTCCGCCTGCCCCAGGTCGCGGTGGCAGTGGGCCAGCTCGTCCGCGAGGTACGCCTCGTCGAAGTGGCGGATCCACACCGGGTCGTCGCCCGACTCCGGCGCCGCCCGCTCCAGCGCGCTCAGCGCCCGCGCGGACAGCACCCCCGTCGCCCGGCCGTCGCCCAGCAGCGCGTGCCCGCGCGCCTCGGCGGCGTAGTACATGGCCTCGACCCGCGGGGTGACCTGCCCGCGGGTCCCCTCCTGCGCGGCCCGCGCCAACTGCGCGATCTCCCGCGGGTTCCCGAGCTCCGCCGCGAGGTGGCTCATGGACGCCGCCAGTACGTAGCCCCCGTACGCGCGGTCCCCGGCCGCCTGGGCCAGCCGCAGCGCCTGGATGTAGTAGCGCTGCGCCAGGCCCGGCTGGCCCGTGTCGACCGCCATGTAGCCCGCCAGCTCCGTCAGCCGGGCCACCGCCGCGAACAGGGCCCGCCCGACGGACTCCCGGTAGGAGCCGCCGATCAGCCCCGACACCACCGAGTTGAGGTAGTGCACGACCACCGGCCGTACGTGCCCGCTGCCGAAGCGGTGGTCCAGTTCCTTGAGGGCCTCGGTGGTCGCCCGTACCGCCTCCACGTCCGACATGCCGACGCGCGCGCCGCCGTTGCGCGCCACCTGGGTGTCGGCGCCGGTGATCAGCCAGTCGCGGCTCGGCTCGACGAGCGCCGAGGCGGCCACGCTGGAGCCGGCGAGGAAGTCGCGGCGGCCGACGTCGCTGCGCCACAGCTCGCAGACCTGCTCGATCGCGCCGACGACGGTCGGGGAGAACTGCAGGCCGACGCCGGAGGCGAGGTTCTTGCCGTTGGCCATGCCGATCTCGTCGATGGTGACGGTCCGGCCTAGTTTGCGCCCGAGCGCCTCGGCGATGATGCCGGGGGCCCGGCCGCGCGGCTGCTGGCCGCGCAGCCAGCGGGCCACGGAGGTCTTGTCGTAGCGCAGATCGAGGCCGTGTTCGGCCCCGCACATGTTCACGCGCCGGGCGAGCCCGGCGTTGGAGCACCCGGCTTCCTGGATGAGCGCCTGCAGCCGTTCGTTCGGCTGGCGGGCGACGAGAGGCCTGGCTGCCATGAAAACCCCCTGCTGACCGCGGGTGATCCGTTGGAATGATCACTTCCCGCCTGATGTGCGGAGAATCTTCCGCTCTGCGTCGTGTCGCTACCCAGCAACAGCGCCCCGGCCTCCTACGCGCCCCCACACATGCATCAGTGCGCCCCGTATGCAGGATCGATGCTCCGCCCGCGGGCGGGTTTACCCCCGTAACCCCGGGTGACCCGGGCAGTTGTGATGGGCGTGGAAGAGACCATGGCAGTCACGGAGACCGCACCCATCCCCAAGCAGCGCGGCGAGCAGCTGCTGGACCATGCCGTGCGGTACGCGGAAGAACGGCACTGGGATGTCTTCGCCGGCACCTGGTTGGAGCCCGGGGACGGCCGCGAGCTGTGCTCCTGCGGGGCCGAGGACTGCCCGGCGCCCGGCGCGCACGCGGCCGTGAAGGACTGGGCGTCGCACGCCACCGGCAGCGCGGTGCAGGTGCGCCGGGTCTGGGGGAAGAACCCGCAGGCGTCGATCCTGCTGCCGACGGGCCGGAGCTTCGACGCGCTGGACGTGCCGGACTCGGCCGGCTTCCTGGCGCTGGCCCGGCTGGAGCGCATGCAGCGCACCCTCGGGCCGGTCACGCTGACGCCCGACCACCGGATGCTGTTCTTCGTGCTGCCCGGCGCCGGCGTCAAGGTCCCCGACCTCGTGCGCAAGCTGGGGTGGACGCCGTCCGCGATCGACCTGACCGCCCGCGGCGAGGGCGAGTACGTGGCCGCCCCGCCCACCCGCTTCGGCGGCCGGGGCGCGGTGCAGTGGGCGCGCCGCCCCACCCCCGCGAACCGGTGGCTGCCGGACACGGAGGAGCTGATCGACGCACTGGCGTACGCGTGCGGCAGCGAGGCCGCGGCCGAACGCAAGCGGCGCCAGGGGTGACGTGGTTCCGGCGGGACCGCAGGGGCCCGGCCTTGTGAGATCGCGCCCGGAAACTCATGACATAAGTAACTGATGAGGCCTCTCCCCCTCCTCCTATCGTGAGGAGAGAACGACCAAACGGGGACGTGTGACGAGAGGCGGGCGCATGCCGGACCAGGGCGATGCGACGGGTGGAACGTACGGGACGGACGGCGCGCGAACCGCGCCCTCCGCCGTGCGCGTGGAAGGTCTGTGGAAGCGGTTCGGCGAGCAGGTGGCCGTCGGCGGCATCGATCTGGATCTGCCCGCGGGGAAGTTCATCGGCCTGGTGGGGCCGAACGGCGCGGGCAAGACGACCACGCTGTCCATGGTGACGGGGCTGCTGCGCCCCGACATGGGGCGGGTCCTGGTCGCGGGGCACGACGTGTGGGCCGACCCGACCGAGGTGAAGGCGCGGATCGGCGTGCTGCCCGAGGGGCTGCGGCTCTTCGAGCGGCTGTCGGGACGCGAACTGCTCGGCTACATGGGGCGTTTGCGCGGACTGCCGGGCGAGGAGACCGACAAGCGGGCCACACAGCTGCTGGACATCCTCGACCTCGCCGGTTCGCAGCACAAACTGGTCGTCGACTACTCGACCGGCATGCGCAAGAAGATCGGCCTGGCGGCGGCCCTGCTGCACAACCCCGAAGTGCTCTTCCTGGACGAGCCGTTCGAGGGCGTCGACCCGGTGTCGGCGCAGACCATCCGCGGAGTGCTGGAACGCTACACCGCCTCCGGTGCCACGGTCGTCTTCTCCTCCCACGTGATGGAGCTCGTCGAGTCGCTGTGCGACTGGGTGGCCGTGATGGCCGCCGGCCGCATCCGCGCCTCGGGCCCCCTGGCCGAGGTACGGGGCTCCGCGCCCTCCCTCCAGGCCGCCTTCCTCGAACTGGTCGGCGCGCACGGGCGGAACACGGCCGGGGACGCGCTGGACTGGCTCGGCGGGACCGCCGGGACCGCCGGCGACTCCGGGGCGTCCGGGACGGTCGCGCGATGAGCGCGCCCGCCGCCTCCGCCGGGGCCTCCGGCGCCGCCGGGACCGTCACGGGAACGGCGCGCTCCGCCGCGCCGGCCGCGCCGGCCGCGCTGACCCCGATCTTCCTCCGCATCAAGCTGTCCCTGCTGCGCAACGGGCTGAAGGGCTCCTCGAAGCGCAAGGCCGCCTACTTCTCGTCGCTGGCCTTCGCGCTCGTGGTCGGCTTCTTCATGACCCTCGGCCTGGGCCTGTTGCACGGCCACGCGCACGCGGGCACCGTCGTGGTCCTGCTGGCCGCGGTCCTGGCGCTCGGCTGGGCCTTCATGCCGCTCTTCTTCCCCACCGGGGACGAGACCCTGGACCCGAGCCGGCTGGTGATGCTGCCGCTGCGCCCGCGTCCCCTCGTACGGGCCCTGCTCGTGACCTCGCTCGTCGGCATCGGGCCGCTGTTCACGCTGTGCCTGGCGATCGGCTCGGTGATAGCCGTCGCGCGCGGCGCCGCCGGCGCGGTGGCGGCCGTGGTGGCCGTACCGCTCCTGCTGCTCGGCTGCGTGACCCTCGCCCGGGCCGTGGCGACGGCCAACGTACGCCTGCTGACCAGCCGCAAGGGGCGCGACCTGGCGCTGCTGAGCGGCCTGGTGATCGCGGTGGGCGCGCAGCTGGCCAACTTCGCCAGCCAGAGCCTCTTCCAGGCCGGCGGGCTTGCGAAGCTGGAGCCCGTCGTGGCGGTGGTGCAGTGGCTGCCGCCGGCGACCGCCGTCGGGATGGTGGACTCCGTGGGCGAGGGCGCGTACGGGCGGGCGGCGGCCCAGCTGGTGCTGACCGTGGCCGCCGTGGCTCTCCTGCTGTGGTCCTGGGAGCGCAGCCTGACCAAGCTGATGGTCACCCCGGACGGTTCGACGATCGCGGCCTCCGGTCCGGTCAAGGACCGCGGTGGCGCCGGCCGCGGCTTCTGGTCGCTGATGCCGGGCGGCCGTACGGGCGCCTCCATGCAGCGCAGCCTGCGCTACCTCGTGCGCGACCCGAAGACGAAGTCCGCCACGGTGACCGCGCTGGCGATCGGCGCGATCGTGCCCGTCTTCAACGCGCTGCAGGGCGCCGGATCGGTGTACCTCGGCTGCTTCGGCGCGGGCATGCTCGGCGTGCAGATGTACAACCAGTTCGGGCAGGACACCTCGGCGTTCTGGATGGTCGCGCAGACCATCTCCAACGCCCGTGACGCGTACGTCGAGCTGCGCGCCCGCGCTGCCGCGCTGGCCCTGGTCACCGTCCCGTACACGGTCCTCGTCACGGCGGTCACCGCCGCCCTGGTGGACGACTGGCAGGCCTTCCCGGCGGGGGTGGGCGTGGCCCTGGCCCTGCTCGGTTCGATGCTCTGCACGGGGGCGCTGGCCTCGGCCCGCTTCGCGTACTCCATCCCGACGGACGGCGCCTTCAAGAACGTCGCTCCGGGGCAGGCCGGGCTCGCCTGGGGCGGCATCGCCGGCGGAATGCTGGCGTCGGCGCTGGTGTGCGCGCCGGTGATCGCCCTGGCGATCTGGCTGAACATGGCCGAACACCGGGACATGTCCTGGGTCGTGCTCCCGGTCGGCGTGCTCTGGGGCTGGCTGGCCACCTGGGCGGGCCTGCGGCTGGCGGCCCCGACGGTGTCGCGCAAGCTCCCGGAGATCCTGCTGGCGGTCAGCAAGGGCTGACGAACACCCGTTGCCCCGGGCGTCGCCGTGCGGCGACTCGGGGCGCGGGAGGCGGGAGGCGGTACGGGGACCGCGGGTTCAGCGGGCGGCGAGCAGGAGCAGCGCGGCGGCGGATCCGGCGAACACGATGCCGTGGCGGATGTTCTGCAGGTACGGCATCACCCAGCGGGGGAAGCCCTGCTCGGCGGCGCGGAGCATGGACCGCACGTCGATGCGCCGGAGTTCGGCGTCGTCGGACTTGGCGAAGGCCGCGCTGACGGACGGCACGGCGGTCAGGTTGGAGTAGAGGATCACGCAGTTCACGAGGACGACCAGCGGCTGGATGATCCAGGTGAGCGTGTCGGCCGAGGAGTTGCCGGCGAGGGCGAGGACGGCGGGCACGGCCAGGGCGGTGGCGATCCCGACGGGCGCCCAGGTCTCGTGGCCTCCGGCGTCGAGGCGCATGCCGTTCTCGGCCATGATGGTCGTCCGCACCCCCTGACGCCCCAGCTCGGCCTCGACGGCGGCCTGGGCGCGGCTGCCGTAGCGGCTGCGGACGAGCGGGATGCTCAGGAAGGCGAGGGCGATCAGGAGCTGCAGGGCGGCGACGGCGTTCACGGGTTTCCTCGTTTCTCAGGGGTTTTCCTGGCGACGTGGAAACCATGTCCCGCCCTCCTGACACCCCCCGGACAGCCCGCTGACATCCCGCTGACACGCCCGGTGGGGGCCGAGGTCGCAGGGATCAGGGGGTGGGGGCCGGGATGTCGTCCAGGAAGGGCTCCAGGGCGGCGCGCCAGGCCGTCGGCTGGTCGTAGTGGAGGTAGTGGCCGGCGTCGGGGATCTCCGCGTACCGGCCGGCGGGGAGGACGCGGACCATCTCCTGGGCCTCTGCGCGGCCCAGTTCGCCGTCCAGGCCGCGGACCACGAGGGTCGGGCAGCGGACCTGCGCCAGCTCCTCCCAGTGCGCGTCGTGGACCCACGTCTCGCGGGCGGTCAGCATCTGGCGGCGGGAGAAGAGCGGCCGCCAGCCGTCCGGGGCCTCGTGCATGACCTCGGCGAAGAAGGCGCCGCGACCGGGGTCGGGGCGCTCCACGCGGGGATCGTCCTCGCCGAACCAGCGGCGGGCCGCGTCCTGGGTGGGGAAGGGCAGGGGCCAGAGGTGGAACCAGTCCTCCCATTCACGCTGGGAGGCCGCGCCGAGTGCCGAGGCGCGCATGTCGCAGATGACGAGGGCCGCCACCAGGTCGGGGCGGCGGGCGGCGAGCTGCCAGGCCGTGAGCGCTCCCATGGAGTGGCCGATCAGGGTGACGGGGGCGAGGCCGAGCTGTTCCACGGCGGCCTCGGCGTCGGCCACGAAGGCCTCGCGGCCCAGGGTGGTGTGCGGGGCGCCGCCGTCGGGCGGGCGGTCGCTGTGGCCGTGGCCGCGCTGGTCCAGGGCGACGACGCGGCGGCGTTCACCGAGCCAGTGGGCGGTACCGGCCCAGTGGGAGGCGCGGCCCATCAGCCCGTGCAGTAACAGCACGCCGGGGCGGGGGTCTGCTTCGGGGACCGGTTCTCGGAACTGCCAGGCGGCCAGCCGGACGCCCTCGGCCCCTGTCACATCGATGCGCTGTACCACCGCAGATGCACCCCCTTCGCTCCCCGCCAGCCTATCGAACCCCCATTCGAAAACGGGGTTCCCGCCCACAACACCGCTCTTTCGAGTGACCTTGCTCAAGGATTGGCCGCCCCTGCCGATGGAGATCCTTTCAACAGGGAGGCGGGCCGCTCGGGGAAGACGGTCCGAGGGGACGACCTTGAGAGCTCGGGGCTCCAGGTCACACAGGGGAGGACCGGTCCCGGCGCCGCAAGGCGCCGGGACCGACCACTACCGAGGACCGATCCGTACGGCTGGGGACCCTTCGAGGCCGACGAGGACCTACCGGGTCGACACGGTCGACGAAGTCGACGAGGTCAGCGCTTCGCCACGAACACGTGCGAAGCGATCTCCGCCTCGAGCTCGGCGGCCTCACCGCCACTGCCCACCAGCACACCGCCCGGCGACTCGGTCACGCTCACCACCGAGCCGGGCTGCACACCCGCACGGCGCAGCGTGTACATCAGCTGGGCGTCCGTCTGGATCGGCTCACCGATCCGCCGCACGACCACCGTCTTGCCCTCGGTGCCCGGGTCCAGCTCGGCCAGGCTGATCATGCCGTCCTCCAGGAACGGCTCCGCCTCGGCCTTCTCCCCCAGCTCCTCCAGCCCCGGGATCGGGTTCCCGTACGGCGACTCGGTCGGGTGGCGCAGCAGCTCCAGCACCCGCCGCTCCACCGCCTCGCTCATCACGTGCTCCCACCGGCAGGCCTCGGCGTGGACCTGCTCCCACTCCAGCCCGATGACGTCGACGAGCAGGCACTCGGCGAGCCGGTGCTTGCGCATCACGCGCGTCGCCAGCCGCCGGCCCTCGTCCGTCAGCTCCAGGTGCCGGTCGGTGGCGACGGCCACCAGGCCGTCGCGCTCCATGCGCGCCACCGTCTGGCTCACCGTCGGCCCGCTCTGGTCCAGCCTCTCGGCGATCCGGGCGCGCATGGGCACCACGCCTTCCTCTTCCAGCTCGAGGATGGTGCGGAGATACATCTCCGTGGTATCGATCAGTCCGGACATTCGTGCCCCTCGGATTGCGTGCGCTGGCCCTGTCCCCAATTCTGACGCATCAGGCCGACAACCGTCCCGTGCCCAGGGGTCAAGACCCGTCCCGTACCTGTCCCGGCCCTTTCCCACACGGGATTGACGCCCGTATTGACACGCCCTTGGTCCAGACCGCACGGTGAGCGGCGGACACGGACGCACCCCACCTCTGGAAGGGCCTTCGGCGTATGAGCGAGAGCAAGCTGGCCGGTCAGTTCTTCGACGCCGCCATCGGCCTGCTGGAGCGGGTACGGAACGAGGAGGCCCCGCACATCGCCGAGGCCGGCACCCTCGTCGCCGACGCCGTCGCCGCCGGCAACCGCCTCTTCGCCTTCGGCGCCGGACACTCCTCGCTGCCCGCCCAGGACGTCGTCTACCGGGCCGGCGGCCTGGCCCTGATGAACTTCCTCGCCGTCCCCGGCACCGCCGGCGTCGACGTCATGCCCGCCACCCTGGGCAGCGCCCTGGAACGGGTCGACGGCCTCGCCGGAGCCGTCCTCGACAGCAGCCCCGCCTCCGACGGCGACGTCCTCGTGATCATCTCCCTGTCCGGGCGCAACGCCCTGCCGGTCGAGATGGCCATGAACGCCCGCGCCATCGGCCTCAAGGTCATCGGCGTCACCTCGGTCGCCTACGCCACCGACACCCGTTCCCGGCACGCCTCCGGCACCTTCCTCAAGGACCACTGCGACGTCGTCCTCGACAGCAAGATCGCCGTCGGTGACGCCGAACTCAGCATCGACGGCATCGACGCCCCGTTCGCCCCCGCCTCCACCGTCGTCACCAGCGCGATCATGCAGGCGGTCATGGCGACGGCGGCCGGGGAACTCGCCGCCCGCGGCCTGGAGCCCCCGCTGCTGCGCTCGGGCAACGTCGACGGCGGCCACGAGTGGAACGGCCGCGTCATGCAGGAGTACGGCGACCGGATCTTCTTCCGCCACTGACCGGCCCCGACCGGCACTGGCCGGGACTGGCCACCACTGGCCGGCGCCCACCGGCACCGACCCGGGGCCGACCCGGGACCGGTCAGCGGCCCGGCGGGCGCGCCGCCGGGTCCAGGTCCGCCAGGTCCAGGTCCGCCGCGACCCGGGCCGCGACCTCCTCCGCGTACGCGGCGTCCGCGCGCTCGAACGCCACCCGCGAGGGCCCGCGCAGGAACGTCAGCGCGCCCAGGGTCCGCCCCCGGCTGCGCAGCACCGTGCACAGCACGTGCGCCGCGCCCTCGGGCCACTGCCGGGCCCGCGCCCACTCCGCGTCCGCCTCACCGCGCGGGGCGCTCGTGCGCACCGAGCCGATCCGGTCCAGCGCCTGCAGCGCCGGGTGCCCGGCCGCGTACCGCACGGGGATCGACCCGGCCGCCGGCAGCGCGGGCGGCGACGCGGCGCACCGTACGAGCCTGCGCCGGTCGGAACCGGCCGCGGAGGCCAGTACGTCGAGCAGCGCGTGCTCGGCGAAGCCGGCGAGCGCGAAGTCCAGGCGTACGGCGGCCGCCTCCGCCGGATCCTCGCACTCGGCGGCGGCCCGCCCCGCCCGGTGCAGCTGGTGGGACCGGAACCGCGCCTGCGCGGCGTCGAGCTGCTCCTGCCGGGCCTCGGTGACGTCCTGGATCAGCCAGCCGACGCCCAGCGGCACCGGTTCCTCCGCGAGCGGCGAGGCCAGCCGCAGGAACCCGCACCGCCAGCACCGGCGCCGCACGCCCTCCGCCGTGCGCACCGACACCCACATCTCGACGGGCGCCGGCGGCGCCCCCTCCGCGAGCACGTGTTGGAGCGCGCCCTCCAGCTCCTCCACCCCCTGGGTCAGCAGCTCCCCGAGGGGACGGCCGAGCAGGGCGGTGCGGCCGGTCCCGAAGGCTCGTGCGGCGTGGGTGTTGACCACGGCGGGCCGCAGGTCGACGTCGACGAGGACGACCCCCCAGGAGGCGTCGTCCATCAGGGCCTCGCTGAGCGCGATGGACCGCTCCAGGTCGATCTGCGCGTGCACCTCGCTGAAGGCGCAGTAGACCCCCGCGGGCGAGCCGTCCGCGCCCGGCACCCCGGCGGACTGCGTCCGTACGAGGACCCGCCCGCCGTCCTTGGTGAGGAGCGCGAACTCGTGGACCTGGCGCCCGGGCACGTGCTGGGCGGACATCAGCCGGTCCTGCACGTCCTGCGCGTCGGCGGCCCGCACCGCCCACCCCTCGAACCCCTTGCGCCCCACGGCCTCCCCGGCCGACCAGCCCAGGATCCGCTCGGCCTCCCGGTTCCAGTGGGTGATCACCCCGTCGGAATCGAAGGCGCACAGCGCGGCGTCCATCCCGTCCAACAGCGCGGCGAGCAGATCGTCGGCGGTCTCGTCACGTCCGGAAGCACTCACCTGGAACCCCCAGCAGGTGTTCGCGTATGCGGCACGTCAGATCATTGAACTCGAACGTGACCCACACCACACCGCTTTCGTCGGATTGGGGACACGAAATCCGGTCGAGCCGGAGCGGAAGGCCACGCGGTGAGGAGGATCCGCGCGCGGAGGGCGGCCGCACCGTCACTCACGGGGAGCGAAAAATAAAACGGTTGTGGCGGTCGCGGTGCCTGCCTAGGCTCTGACTTACACGAGAAGGGAGGTGGTTCCCGCAATGTACGGAAACCGGACGCGTGAGGTGGCTGCGGGCTAGGGCCCGTCGTCAGTAGCGCACCCAGTGCGGTGCCCGGCGGATCGCCCGGCGCCAATCCCAAGCAGTCACCCGACCCGCGGGCTCGCCGGTAACGTCCGGCCGGCTCCTCTCACTGCAGGAGAGGAACCCGAGCCCGCGGGTCGTCTGTTTTTCCCGCGGCTACGGGCAGAGCCGTTCCAGGCGCCACTTCTCGCCCTCCAGCACGTAGTGGAGGCGGTCGTGCAGCCGGTTCTCGTGGCCCTGCCAGAACTCGATCTCCTGCGGCACCACCCGCAGCCCGCCCCACTCCGGCGGGACCGGGACCTGCTCGCCCTCCGGATAGCGCTCCGCGAGCTCGGCGTAGCGGCTGTCCAGCTCCGCGCGCGAGCCGATCACGCTCGACTGCTCGCTCGCCCAGGCACCCAGCTGCGAGCCGTGCGGGCGCGACCGGAAGTACGCCGCCGTCTCGTCACGGCCGATGCGGGACGCCGTACCGGTGACGATCACCTGGCGGGCGATGGGGTGCCAGGGGAAGAGCAGCGCGACCTGCGGGTTCTGCGCGAGCTCCCGGCCCTTGCGGGACCCGTAGTTGGTGAAGAACACGAAGCCCCGGCTGTCGAACTGCTTCAGCAGCACCGTGCGCGAGCTGGGCCGTCCGTCGGGGGTGGCCGTCGAGACGACCATGGCGTTCGGTTCGAAGAGGTGCGAGTCGGCCGCCTGCTGGAACCACCGGGCGAACTGCTCCATGGGGTCCTCGGCGAGGCTCTCCTCGTGGACGATCTCCGAGCGGTACTGCTTGCGCATCATTGCGGGGTCAATGTCCTGATCGGTCACGTCAGCCATCCTGCCGCACGTGGATCGGCGACGGTGTGCCGTATGTCACGCTTCCGCAGTCGGGGCGCAGCGGCCAAAATCTTGGGGCCGGTCCGAAGGCCCCCGCACGGGTGACCATCGGCCGTGCCGGGCATCAACGGGGATGACCGCGCCGGACCGCGAGTCACGCCGGGAGCCGCGCGTGTTCGCACTATCTGAGGAGCCGCCTGATGTCCGACTTCGTACCCGGGCTCGAAGGGGTCGTCGCGTTCGAGACGGAGATCGCCGAACCCGACAAGGAAGGCGGATCGCTCCGCTACCGGGGCGTCGACATCGAAGACCTCGTCGGCCACGTCTCCTTCGGGAACGTCTGGGGCCTGCTGGTCGACGGTGCTTTCAACCCCGGCCTGCCGGCCGCGGAGCCCTTCCCCATCCCGGTCCACTCCGGTGACATCCGGGTCGACGTGCAGTCCGCCCTCGCGATGCTCGCGCCCGTGTGGGGTCTGAAACCGCTGCTGGACATCGACGTGCAGACCGCCCGCGACGACCTGGCGCGCGCGGCCGTGATGGCGCTGTCGTACGTCGCCCAGTCGGCCCGCGGCCAGGGCCTGCCCATGGTTCCGCAGCGCGAGATCGACAAGGCGGAGTCCGTCGTCGAGCGGTTCATGATCCGCTGGCGGGGCGAGCCGGACCCGAAGCACGTCAAGGCCGTCGACGCGTACTGGACCTCCGCCGCCGAGCACGGCATGAACGCCTCCACGTTCACCGCGCGGGTGATCGCGTCGACCGGTGCGGACGTCGCCGCGGCGCTGTCCGGCGCGGTGGGAGCGATGTCGGGCCCGCTGCACGGCGGTGCGCCCTCCCGCGTGCTCGGCATGATCGAGGAGATCGAGCGCACCGGCGACGCCGTCGCCTACGTGAAGAAGGCCCTCGACAAGGGCGAGCGCCTGATGGGCTTCGGGCACCGCGTCTACCGCGCCGAGGACCCGCGCGCCCGCGTGCTGCGGCGCACGGCCAAGGAGCTGGACGCGCCGCGCTACGAGGTGGCCGCCGCGCTGGAGAAGGCCGCCCTGGAGGAGCTGCACGCGCGTCGCCCCGACCGGGTGCTCGCCACGAACGTGGAGTTCTGGGCCGCGATCATGCTGGACTTCGCGGAGGTCCCGGCGCACATGTTCACCTCCATGTTCAGCTGCGCCCGTACCGCCGGCTGGTCGGCGCACATCCTGGAGCAGAAGCGCACGGGCCGTCTGGTGCGCCCGTCGGCCCGCTACACGGGCCCGGGCCGGCGCGACCCGCAGGAGATCGAGGGCTACGCGGACATCGCCGAGACCGCCTGACCGGCCCGGCCGCCCGCCACCGCGGGGGCGCCGTGCCCCGGACTCCTCCGGGCGCGGCGCCCCCGCCGCGTTTCCCCGCACCCCTGCCGTCCGAACTGATGCCGTCCGAACCGATGCCGTCCGCCGGAGCACCCGTGAGCAAGATCCCGTACCTCGTCCTCGGCCTCGGGGCGCTGCTGTTCGCCGTGCTCGCGCTGCGGCGGCGCCTGGTGCTGCGCCGGCGCGGGGTCGCCGTACGGGCCCGCTGCTCCGCCGTGCAGCGGCCCACGGAGGGCGGCCCGGCCCGGCTCACGCTGCGCTACCCGACGCCCGACGGGCGCACCCGCACGTATCTGGCGCGCGAGGGCGACTGCCCTCCGGGGACGTGTGAGGGGGACGCGGTGGAGGTGCTGTACGACCCGCGGGAGCCGTCCCGGGCCGCCACCGCGCAGGCCGCCCGGCGGGCGCCGTGGCGGCACTACGACCTGTTCGGGCTGATGGGGGTGTCCCTCGCGATGGTGCTGGCGTCCGTGTCCGGGTCCGTGTTCGGGTCCGCTCTCGGCTGAGGGGGCTCAGCCGAGAGCGGCGTCGAGGATGCGCGACCACTGGGCCACGACACGGGCCCGGCGGGCTGCGTCGTCGGTCAGGACGTTGGCCAGCCCCAGGCCGCGGGCCATGTCGAGGAGGCCCTGCACGGTCTCCCGTACGCCCGGTACGGACTCGTCCGCGCCCAGCAGCTCGACGGCGATGCGGTGGGTCTCGCGGCCGACCCGGGCCTCCAGTTCGGTGACCCGCGGGCGCAGTTGCTCCTCGTTGGAGGCAGCGACCCACAGCTGGAGCGCGGCCCGGAAGAGGGCGCCCGTGTACAGGTCCACCAGCGCCTCCACGACGGCCGGGCGGGCGGCCGGGCCGGCGTGGAAGAGGTCGCGCAGGGCGGTGGAGCGTTCCTCGGCGACGTACTCGACGGCGGCGGTGAACAGGTCCTCACGGGTCGGGAAGTGGTGCTGGGCGGCTCCACGGGAGACGCCGGCGCGTTCGGCGACGACGGACACGGTGGAACCGGCCCAGCCGTGCTCGGCCAGGCAGGACACGGCCGCCTCCAGGAGGTGGCGGCGGGTGACGCGGCTGCGCGCCTGCTTGGGGCCGGTGGCGGCGGCTGCCGTGCCGGTCGCGCCCGTGGCGCCGCCGGTCACCGTGCCCATGACGGGTCCCGGCGCTCGAAGCGTGCGGTGATGCCCTCGCGGGCCTCGGCGGAGGCGAAGTGGTGCGCGGACAGTTCGGTGAGGGCGGCGCCGTCCTGGGCGAGGGCCGCGCGTACGGGTGCGGTGACCAGTCGCTTGGTCGCGGCGAGCGCCTGCGGGCCGGCCTTGCGCAGGCCCGCGAGGACGGGCGCCAGGGTCTCGTCCACGTCCTCCCCGTGCAGGGTGAGCAGGCCGATCCGTGCGGCCTCGGCGGCGTCGAACGCCTCGGCGGTCAGGAAGTAGCGGGAGGCGGCGCGCGGGTCGAGGCGGGGCAGGAGCGGCGCGGAGATGACGGCGGGGACGACGCCCAGGTGGGTCTCGGTGAAGGCGTACGAGGACTGCGGGCCGGCGGCGGCGATGTCGCAGACGCCGAGCAGGCCGAGGCCGCCGGCGCGGACGTGGCCGGTGACGCGGGCGACGACGGGCTGGGGCAGCTCGGCGATCTCGCGGAGCAGGGCCACGAAGTCGGCGGGGGCGGAGGGGGACTTGAGGTCGGCGCCGGAACAGAACGTGGAGCCGGTGTGGGTGAGGACGACGGCGCGGACGGCCGGGTCCGCGGCGGCTGCGGCGAGGGCGGTACGGAGTGCTGCGACGAGCTCGGCGGAGAGGGCGTTGCGGTTGCCCGGGGAGTCGAGGGTGAGGGTGGTGACTGCGGCCGCCGTTGTGGCGTGGACGGGTGTGGCCATGGCTCCTCCGGAGCGGTGGGCGGGGTGGTGCGGGGTCTTCGGGTGGGAGGCTATGCGGTGTCCCCTGCGGGGGGCTCGGCGGTATCGGGGTGCTGCTGCACCCCGGCCCCTTTCCGCACCCCTGCGGGGGGGGCTTGGTGGGGTGGTGCGGTTCGGGCTGCGTCATGCCCCTGCGGGTTCGCTGCGCGGCTGGGCGGTGTCGGGGGGTGGGGTGGTGCCCCGCACGAGGGTCTCCTCGGCTCGGCGCGTGCGGGGTGTCGCGGCCAGGCGGCTCCGGTTGCGCGCTCGTCCTGCGGGGACCCTCCTGCGTGTCCCCGCCCCACGCCAACGCTCCGGAA
>NZ_JBFBGM010000007.1:172657-255641 GCF_040684695.1 Streptomyces erythrochromogenes | reverse complement strand
GACGTGCTCGGTGCCGACGAAGTCGTGCCCCAGGCGCAGGGCCTCACGGAAGGTCACGGAGGGGCATAAATGCCCCTAAAGGAATTGCCTTTCGGCAATTCCCGCAGGGAATTCCCCTTCGGGGAATTCGTGGGTGGTTTATGTCAACCCCCTTCGGGGGTTTTGTTGGGCGGGGTTGTATTGCCTTTCGGCAATCCTGGGTTGTGGGTTGTTGGGGTTTTTGAAAGTCTTTCAGGCTTTCTTTTGATCCCGCGTTGCGGGATTTGATGGGGTGTTGATTGTGGGGTGGGGGGCCCGCCTGCCGGCGGGTGGGGTGGTGGGTGGTGTGGGCTCCTTCGGAGCCTTGGGGGTGTGGGGGTGTTTCGTTGTGGGGGTGTGGCTAGGGTCTGGGGGTTGGTGTCATGTGTGGTGGCTGGTTGGGGGGTTGTTGGGGGTTCTGGGTGGGGGGTGTGGGCCCCTGTCGGGGCCTGTGGGGGTGGGAGGGGGTGTGTGCGGGTGTACGGGGTGGGGTGGGGGTGTGGGGCGGGAGGGTTCGGGGCGGGGGTGCGGGCGGTTTTCCTGAGGGGGTTTCAGCGCCCTTCCGGGCGCCGTACCGGGGGCGGGCGCCCTCACGGGCGACCGGGTTTATGGGTGCGGGTGCAGGGGTGAATTCTGGGGCGGCCTTACGGCCTAATTGCCGGTGTCTTGAATTCTCTCAGAACGTCCGGGGTGCGCCTCTCCGGCGCCTCGGGAGCACGTCACGGACGGGCCGTCACACCCCTCGAATCTGATGATGCGTCAGGGAATGGGTGGAGAGAATTCCAGCGGCCCGAGGAACGAATAGGAAGCCACCCCGGAAAAGAGAAAGAGGCCCTTTCGGGCCTCCGCCACACAATCGACACACCGTCAAAACAGCCCTGCCCCCGGCCACTTCCAGAGCGCCGGCGGGGCCGGGCTACCCCCAGTAGACCGGCAGCCCCCGCGCCCTCGCTTCCTCGGCCAGCTCCCGGAGCTCCTCCAACCGCTCCTGGACGTACCCCGCCCTGCGCCCGCAGCGCCGCTCTTCAGTCCGAAGCGGCGCTGCGGGCCAGCACGAGCGCACCATGGCCCCTGACGGGACCGGCCCCAAGCACAACCCGCGGTCAGGCCCCGGCGCGGGTCCGGTCGAGACACGAGGGGGTAAGCCACAGGCCGGTTCGGCGGAGGTGCTCCCGGCCCTCGGCGCTGCGGGCCCGCGCGGCGTCCTCGCGGTTGGCAGCAGCGTTCTCACGCAGTTCCTTCGCCTCCTGCAAGTCCCCAATCGCATCGCGGGCTTCGAGCCGGACGGCGATCCTGTCGAGGCCTGCCGCATTGGCCTCCTGATAGGCGGCATAGTGCTCCGTGGCCTTGTCCACATCGCCAGCCCACACATGGGTGGCGCAGCAGAGAACGGGCTTCTTCACGAGGTGTCTCCTTGGAACGAGATACGGATTCGGGAGAGGCCGACTGCCACCATCGACCAACGAGACAACCATAACACGTATTCATCACACAAGGTAGGAACCTAGTCTCTCAAAAGCCCCGAGGCCAGCAACCAAACGCGACACCCCGCGGGCGAGGCCCGGGCAGGCCGGAGAGCCTCCGGATCCCTGCGAGGCACCTGCACACCCCAGAGCCCCTGATTCAGACCGTCAGGCGGGGTGGGGAGTCAGGGGTAGATGTCCGGGTCGGGTTCAAGAAACCCCCAACCGTCTGACTTGGTTCGTGTCGTACTTTGAATCTGCGGGCTGGAGGCTGGGGGTGAGGGTGGGGCTAGAGAGGCAGGGCGCGGGATCCCCGAATCATCTGACTTGGTTCGTGACGGACTTTGAAGTTCATGGCGTGTCCGGGCCTATCCGGCCCCGCCGGCTCGGGATGATCAGCGCATGAGTGCGGAGTTGCCCACGGGGCAGTGGGACGAGTTGTGGCTGCCGTTGCGGCCGTACGCGACGAACCGACTGCAGGAGGGGATCTGGAGGGAGCCGCGGCCGGTGGCGATGACGCGCCGGTACGTGGAGGCGAACCCGTCGGCCATCAGCAACCTTCTCGTCGTGGACGTGGACCACGCGGACGCGGTGCTGCGGGCGGTGTCGTCGGTGGGCTCGCACCCGCTGCCCAACGCGGTGGTGGAGAACCCGGTGAACGGGCACGCTCATGCGGTGTGGGCGCTGGCGGAGGCGGTGACGCGGACCGAGTACGCCCGGCGCAAGCCCCTCGCCTACGCCGCGGCCGTCACCGAGGGACTGCGCCGGGCGCTGGACGGGGATGCGGCGTACTCGGGCCTGATGACGAAGAACCCGCTGCACACGGACTGGAGCACGGAATGGCTCCACGGCAGTCTCCACACCCTCGGCGGCCTGGAGGAGGCGCTGGGCGGCCACATGCCGGCAGCGCGCTGGCGGGAGACCAAGCGCTTCCGTACGAACATCACGGGGCTGGGGCGCAACTGCTCGATCTTCGAGACGGCCCGGACCTGGGCGTATCGCGAGGTGCGCCACCACTTCGGCAGCCCTGACACCCTGCACGCTGCGATCCATGCGGAAGTGCACACCCGGAACTCCCAGTTCGCCGAGCCGCTGCCGGGGGTGGAGGCTCGCGCGATCGGCAACAGCATCCACCGGTGGATCACGACGCGGTCGAGGATGTGGAAGGACGGCGCGGCCGTCTACGAGGCCACCTTCGTCGCCATCCAGTCCGCCCGCGGCAAGAAGAGCGGTCAATCGCGCGCGGCACGCCGGGATGAGCGCACCGCCGCCATGCTCGACTACATGAGGGGGACGTCGTGACGCAGGGGCCCAGGCGTGAGCGCCGTCCCATGACGGCGCGTGAGCTTGCGAACCGGTTTGGCGTGTCCCCGCGGACCGTGCTGCGCATGGTCTCCGAGGAACGCGCGGAGTACGAGGGCCGGTCCCGGCAGCGTCGGGACCGAATCGTCGAGCTCCACCGGCAGGGGCTGAAGGGCTACGAGATTGCGGCGGAGCTGTCGGTTTCCGCCGGGCTGGTGTCGATCCGGCTCAAGGAAGCCCGGGAAGCCGGCGTCGACCTCGCCCCCTACACCGCGGTCGGTGAAGGGGGAACCCGGTGACGGCCTGGATGGGGGGCTGGCTTTGTTCACGAGATTGAGCAGCAGTTGTTCACCAGTTCCGACAGCGCCACAAGCGCCGCTGTTCGATTGGGTGATCTCGGGGGTGGGGCTTGTTCTGTCGGAGTTCCGCTGGCGTTCCTCTGCGGGGCTGGCTGAGGCCAACCGTGCATGGGTGGGGAGCAGCGCTGTCGCGGGCTTGGCGCAGGACGACGCCCTCTGAATCGTCTCGGGTTCAGCGATTTCGCACCGACGGAAGGCTTCTACGCGATCATGGTGAGGCCGAGCGCCACAAGGGCGCCGACCGACCCGGAAGGCCATCACCCTGTGACCGAGCCCGACAACCTGTTCGTTCAGCCGGAAGCCGGCGATCCCGCTGACGGCTCCCTTTCCTTGACCCCTCCCTCGTCCAACCCCCGCGCGGCCCTAACGGCCGCCGAAACCGACGGCAAGCTTCGCTTCACCTTCGCTGACAACGCCCCCATCCTGTCGAGAGGGTCCGCAGAAGTGGCTCAGGCCGCCATCGCAGCCTGGGCGACGGCCAACAAGGGAGCCAGCATCAAACTGGAAACCAAAGTCACTGACTACGCGGTCAGCGGAGCCGAGGCTCAGAGGATCGCGGTCGAGCGGCTCTTGGTCTTCCGCGGACTGCTCATCGACGCCGGTGTCTCCCCCTCGAAGATCCGCGTCAAGACGACCGATCAAGAGACCGATGTGCCCCAGCCGAACAAGTCACCCGACTTCGACTACGGCTGGGTCGAGCTGCGCCCGCAGGAGTGACCTAATGCTGTCCCGCTTCGGTGAGCGCCGAAGCGGGCAAGCCTGCCGCCTTAGACGGGAGAGCGCGGCCGTGGGACTGCGATGGTGGGCTACCGTTCGAATTCGCATCCCTCTGTGGTGCTGTCGGAACTGGTGAACAACTGCTGCTCAATCTCGTGAACAAAGCCAGTGCCCCCAGTGCGTGTCCTCGACCGGCACCAGCAGCCGGGGGCCGGCTCCGGTCTCGGATCCCGGCAAGCAGGGGGGTAATGGCCCGAAGGCCTGGACCGGGGCCGGGGTCGGATATCGGCGGGGTAGTAGCTATGCCCCCGTCGGCGGGGTGGTGCTGGCCAGCGCCTTGGCATGTCTCGCGATCGGGGCAGGGGTCGGAGCTCGGCCCGAGCTGTTCGTCTGGCTGCTGCTGGCGCCGTTCACCGTCCTGCTCTGCCTCGTTGACTGGTCCGTGCACAGGCTGCCCGACGTACTGACCCTTCCCCTGGCCGTAGGGACCCTTGCGGCCCTCGGGGTGGCCGCGCTGGCAGGGGAAACCAGCGGCTCATGGCCGCGCGCAGTGGTCGGCGGGCTCGCCCTCGCTTCCGCCTACTTCCTTCTCTTCCTCATCAGTCCGCGCTTCGTGGCTTTCGGCGACGTCAAGTTCGCGCTCGTCCTGGGCCAGGTGCTCGGCTGGTATGGGTGGTCCGTGCTCTTCGCCGGGACCATCGCCGCGTTCCTCGGGGCCGCCGCGCACGGCCTCGCCCTGATCGCTCTACGCCGAGCGGACCGCACCACGATGATCCCCTTCGGGCCATTCATGGCGGGCGGGGCCCTCGCGAGCATGGTCTGGGCGGGCCTCGGCCCCTCGGCCGGCCTCTGAGCTTGACGGCCAGCCTCTCGGCCGGCCCTTCCTCGCCGCACCCGCCCAGCCGGAGTCCGGCCGGTGCGGGGAGCGCGTGAAGGCGGGCCCTGAGCCGCCCGCCTTCACCGCGTCCGGTCAGCCGACGATCGCGACTTCCTCGCTGGCCTTGTACTCGACGGTGTCGCCGCTGGAGTAGGCAACCCGGACCCCACCGGAAGGGGTATCGGTGACCGTGTCCACGAGGTAGGGCATCTCGTCACTGCTGATGATCACGCGGTTGTTGCGCGCCAGGCAGTTCGCGGGAATGGTGATCATGGAAGGCTCCTTCGCGGGCCTACCCCCGGGCGTTTCTGACGCCCGGGGCGGGGTGAGGGGCGCGGGTCAGGCGATGTCGAGAATGACCGCGACGACGCGGTTGGTGACCTCTTCCAGGCCGTCCGAGGCGCTGGTGCAGTCGAAGTACTCCAGGAGGAAGGTCGGTTCGGCGTTCTTGTCCGCGTGGACGTAGAGGTCTCCCTCATGGTCGACGCCCACGGTGAACCGGGCGCCGTCCCGGGTGGTGATCTCGCCGGTCACGCCCCAGTAGCCGGACTCGGCGTGCCACTCGTCGCCGAGGAACTTCACCGCTCGGCGAGCGATGTCCGAGATGGAGAACGGGTACTCGCGGCCGGGCTGGGAGAAGAACTGCTCCGCCGTCGCCATGGTCATCTGTGATCCTCTCGATCGTGTCTTCGGTTTGGTCGGCTGCCACCGCCAACCATTGAGATAACTATACCATGCATGCATCACTTTCGGGGTGTGGTGCGCACCTCTCGGGTGGCTGGAGTTGCTGGCGTCCGCTCCGTCGGGGCTCCGCTGCCCCGGCTGGGGCCCGGCTCGTTCGCCGAGCCCCAGCCCACCGCCTGATCAGACCCCGGACGGGGCGCTTACGGCGGCAGCGCTCCGGCTGCGGGCCAGGTGCGCGCAGCGGATTCCACCGCCCGGGTGCCATTCCAGGACCGGCTCGGCAGACGCCCCGTGCTCTGCGCACCAGGAGACGGGAACAACGCCGCCGCAGGCGTGCCGCTTGCACGGGCAGGACTCTCCCGGCCCCGCGTACGCGAGGCCGTGGCGCACCACTCCGCCCGCGTGGCTGTCTGAGGCGGCGCCCCGGAGGGCGGCCGGCCACGCCAGGGTCACCTTCAGTCCCCCCGACCCGTTCCTGAACAGGTCGATGAGCCGCACCTCGCCGGGCACCGCCAGCGGCGCCGCTCCGGGCGCAGTCAGCCGGCGTAGCGACGCTCCGAACTCCCCGGCCGTGAGCTTGGCCAGCGTGTCGGCGTCGTCCTCGGTGGTCCAGCCCGCCAGCTGGTCCTCGTCCTGGGCGTCGTCCGCCAGGAGCAGCAGCGGGCCGTCGAGTCGGAGCCTTGTCGCACCGTCGGCGCCGCCGAAGAGCAGGGTGGCCGGCGGGATCTGTGACGGGATCTCGATCTTGTCGTGGTCGAGGAGCCAGGTGGCCACCGCGCTTCGGTCGAATTCCGGGTGGACGTCAGTCCCGCCGACCGGGGCCGGGAAGTCGGAGTGCCGCCGGCGCCAGTTCACCACCGCGGCGCGGCCGACTCGGGCGATCCTCGCCACCTCCGCCAGAAGCACCACGTCTCGCCCGGGTGCGACCGGCGTGAGGCCGGCGAGCGGCGAACGGCGGCCGGCGGGCACCGTGCGCAGCGCTTCCCAGTCCACTCCGGGCCGCAGGACCGGGAGCAGGGCGAGATCGACCCCCGAGTAGAGGGGGACCTTGGTCCAGCCTCCGTAGGACTTGTAGTCGATCATCACGGAGGCCACCGGAGTGATCCATCCGAGCCTGACGACCTGGTCGTAATCGACCCTGCGCACGCCCAGGCGAACCGCGGCCTGGTCCGGGCCGAAGGGGACGTGGCGGTCGAGCAGCGCCGGCAGGTCCCGGCGGCGGGCGAGGGCGGCCAGCTGGTCCGGGTGGACGTCGGGGCAGGCCGCTTCCCCGCCGAGCCAGACCAGCAGGCCGGCCTTCACCAGATGGCCGACCGCTGCAGCCGTCACCCGCGGGCGACACCTCGGCAGCGGCTGCCCCAGGGCCTCGGTCAGCCGGTCCGCCGCCTGCCCCGCGGACATCGGCCCGCGCAGGGCGGCGCGGACACCTTCCGCGTCCACCGCGTCGACCGCGGACCGCGACCACTGCCCCGGCCCCGCGTCCGCCGGCGGGACCAGTCCGGACCCTGCCGCCCACCGCCAGGCGGCCACCGGAACTCCGAGCCTGCCGGCCGCCGCCTGCTCGTCGTAGAACTCCCGCTGCTTGCCCATCACGAACTCCTCTCCGGGCCCCCATCTGGAGCCACGCCCGAAAGATTGCGAAAGATCCCATTTGTTGTCAATGGCCATATTTTTGGCGGTAGTTGGGGGTGCACCGCCAGATCCCCGCCCGCGTACGCGAGGGGGGAATTCACTCCTGCGGGTGAAGGTCGGTGGTCAGTCGGGCAGGCCGGTGAGCGGAGGATCGGTCGCGGCGCGGCACGGGGCGGAGCCTTGGCGGCCGGGCCGACCGCAGGCCCGGTCCTGGCTCGCCCGTACGCGCCGGCCGTCACGAACGGGGGCGCGCCGTCCCGGCGGTCATCGGGCCGTCGGCGCACGTCTGGACGCGTCCCGGTCCGGGTCCTGCCCGTGGCGGACCGAGACGGGTACTGCCGCGGGCAGGGTCCTGCGGAAGGACGGGTGGAGCGTCAGGGCTGAGGCGTCGGCTCGCCGGTCTCGGGCCAGTTGTCCCAGGGCCAGAGTCCGCCAATCGCGTAGCGGCCCTGGGCGTCCGGAGTGACGCGCTCGGCGCCGGGCTCGCCCCGGTAGGTCGCGTCCCAGGTGAGCGTGAGCGTGCCGTCGGGCTCGAACGCTGCGGTGAGACCGCAGTTGTCCCGGTGCAGGTCTTCGACGATGCGCTGCGCGGTCTCGCCGGCGAAGAGGTAGGTGCCGTACGGGGGTCGCGACGCCGTGGTGGGCTGTCCGGGGTAGGGCCCGTACTGCGTCCCGTCGACCGTCAGAAGCTCAAGGGGCGGCGCGGCGGGGGCGGGCGCTTGGGGGGTTGGGCTCGGTGCGGCGTCACCCGGGTCTCCGGCGGGCAGGCCGGCCGGAGCGGGCACGACCGTCACGCTGTGGGCCGGGACCGCGTAGCGGGTGCGGCCGGTTCCTCCGGTCTCGCGCGGACGGGAGCTTCGAAGGACGTCGACGGTGATCCGTCCGGTGGGGTGGAAGCTGTGTACGACGCCTTCCACCATCTCGGTCGAGTGGGCACTGCGGCCCCACTTCCGGGGGAAGAGGACCTGGGGCGTGGTACGTGATCGGGGTTCCTCGCCAGTCGAGCATCAAAGCCATGGGGTACCTCCTGTGTGGGTGTGTTCGGGCGGGCGGGGTGCCACTCCCCGCCGGGGGCGGGGGTGGGGCGGCGCGCCCCACCCCCGCGGGCGGTTGTCCGCTCAGGAGAGGCGGACGTGCATCAGCAGGTGCTTGTAGCCCTGACCAGCCATCTCGGGGCCGTCGGTGAAGAGGCCGGGCTTGCTGAGCTGCCCGTCCTTCATCTCGCCCAGGTGCAGGGTGATGGTGTCGCCGGTGAACGTGCCGAGCGCGTCCAGCAGGAAGCCCGGGTTGAAGGCGGCGAGGCCGCCACGCAGGCCTTCGCCGGTGCCGTGGGTGACGGTCGTCGGGATGGACATGCCCTTGGTCCGGGCCTTGCCTTCGGCCGTGTCCAGACGGGGGGCGAGCGTGAGGTTTCCGTCGGTGTCCCAGGCGAACATCACGGGGATGTTCTTGAGCCCCTTGGCGTTCAGGACGGCCTGGCACTTCTTGACGGCCCGGACGGTCGTGGCGCGGTCGAGCCGGACCGACGTCTCGCGCGTCTTGGGGAACAGCGACTTGTACTTCGGGAGGCTGCCGTCCAGTGAGCGCATCGTGATGGTGATCGCGCCCAGCGACAGCGTGGCGCGGGGAGTGGGCCAGGTGGCCACGGAGTCCCCTTCGGCATGGTTGTCTTCGAGGATGCCGATGCCCACGGGCCCGTCGTGGCTCTTCAGCCGCTTGGCCAGGGCGGAGAGGGTGGCGGCCGGGATGAGTGCGGCCAGCGGCTTCTCCGGCGGCTGCACGGTGGCGGTGACGGGGACTTCCGCGACGGCGAAGCGGTAGCGGTCGGTGGCGGCCATGGTGAGCGTCTCGCCGTCCAGCGTGACCTGGATGCCGGTGAGTACGGGCAGCGTGTCGTCGGTACCCGCCGTGGGCAGTACGCGGTTGAGCTGGGTGAGGAAGGTCTGCGCGTCCATGGTGGCCATGGCGGGCACGGCCTCCAGCGGCGGGGTGTACGCGTGGATGTCGTGCGTGGTGATGGGCACCGTGAGGTGCTCGGTGGCCAGCAGGTCTCCGGCGAGCGAGACGCGGGTCTGAGCCGCGACGGCCTTCGTCTCCCCGGCGACCATGGCCGCGAGCGTCTTCTTCAGCTCCGGGAAGTCGAGGAGCGAGGAGCCCTTCCCGGCGGGCGTGGCGGCCGGGACCATGACCGACACCGCGGTGTCGAAGTCGTAGGCGCTGAAGACGATGCGGTTGCCGCCGGTCTCGATCAGCACACCGCGCTGAGCGGGCGGCTGCGCCTTCGGGGCAATTCCGAATTCAGCGAAATTCAGAGCTTCGATGATCTCCGCGTGGATTCCCGCGAAATTCGCGGTCGGCTTTACGGGCTCCTTTACCTCCTTCTTTGCTGCGGTGGTGGTAGCGACCTGCGTTTCGGACGTGGTCATGGCTCTCCCTGGAGAGTGAGGTGTGGATTCGGCTTGCTGACCGGCTGCCACCGCCGACCAACAAGAAAACTATACCATGCACCACTCACAATCAGGGCTGGTCAGACGCTCCAATCGGCCCAATCTGCAGCGGAATCGGGGAGGTCAGCAGCCGCCGGTCCGTCCCCGGACGCAAGGAGCCGGCGCACCGTGGCCGCGCCTACGGCGCCGTTGCGTCGTTGGACGGGTATGACCGCCAGCACGGAGCAGATCGCCGGCAAAACGGCCGCCCTGGACCTGATGCGCGGATACCTCGCCACGGACCCGGAAGCCATCGCGGCCGCTGCGGCGGCGGGCGCCGTGTGCCCGACCACGGCCGCCTACATGCGCCAGCAGACCTCGGGGCTGCTGACCGAAGCCGTCCTCGCCGACCCCGACTTCTCCCCGTACCGCCGCGCGGTGATGGGGCCCGTGGGCATCGAATGGCTGGAGAGCGTGCCCATGGAGACGGCCGTCGCCGAAGCGGTCCTGGCCCTCGCAGGCGACGGCGCAGCACCGCGCCTCCCTCTGGACGACGCGCAGCTGGCCACCGTCTTCGCTCTCCGCCGTCGCCCGCTGCGTGGCCGTGTACGGCCCGGAGGGCACCATGCGGCACCTGGACCGAATCCGGTCCGTGATCGCCCGCCCCTGAGCCTAGAGTCTCTTGCCCTGCGAGCCGCTGCGCCACGGCAGCCCCCCGCCGGGAACGCGCGGGGGCCCTGTGTGGCTGCGCAACCGGCTTGGGCTGGCTTCTACGCCGAGAAATCGCTGGGGGTGTAGCGGTTGCCGGTGACGACGGCTGCTACGACAGCGCGGTCGATCAGGGCGTTCGGCGGGCGGTGCTTGGCCAGCCAGATCAGCTCGTCGACTCGGAGGGTTCCGGCCTTCTCCTTCTCGGTGAGGTCGAGTACAAGCAACTGGCCGAAGGGAGCGGTGGTGTTGGTGTATTCGGCGGCTTGGGCCAGGTATCTCTTCTCCAGGTAGGCCCGGTCGTTGCTGGTGTGGTTCTTTTTGATCTCGGTCAGGTACTGGCGGGATCCGAAGTGGACGAGGATGTCAGCCCGTCCAAGGGCCCGGTTGACGGCTTCGACCTGGACCAGGTGACCGATCTGGCCGCTGAGGAGCCAGGTGTAGAAGTGCTGCTGCAGGTCTCCTTCGACGGGAACGAGGTCGCCGTCGGCTTTGTCGAAGCGCCGCCGGTAGTCACGGAACTTGATGCGTCTGCCGTCCGGGCCGGTCCGCCCCTCGCCGAAGGCGGTGGCAGTGTCCAGGTCGGCTGCGGCCCTGAGGAAGTGGACGGTCTGGCCGACCAGGACGGTGAAGGTCCGCCGGGTCTCTCCGACGAAGTCGGGGAACGCTTCCAGATCGTGCAGGAGACGGTTGAGCAGCGGAACCACGACGGGGTCGGAGTTGTGCAGCCGGGTGAGGTCTGCGCGATAGGCCAGGTCGTCGATCGCCTTCAGGTCGTCGTCGGTACTGGTGCGGGCGAGTCGGGCGGTGAAGGCACGTCCGAGTGCTTTTACTGCCGCGGGGGCCAGGCGGTGGGCGCGTTCAGTCTCCGCTTCACCGGGCGGTTCCTCGGCGGAGGCGCCCGCGGTGCTTCCGTGCTCCCGCCGGCCCGATGGCCGTGCCGTCAGTTGCTGTTCCACGCGGGTCAGGAGTTTGGACGCTGTCTCATGGTCGAATCCCGCGGTGGGGTGGGTGTCCGGTTCGGTGACAGCGCGGCGCAGCTGAGCGAGGAGGGATTGCTGGCGCAGGAAGGTGTCTTCGATGGCGGGTTCGACGAGGAGGGACATGCCGTGTTCCGCTGAGCCGACAGGGCAGACGGTGCGGGAGGCCTGGTAGGCGGTCAGGACGTAGTCGAGTGCGCCCCAGGGCTCCATCCAGACGGCTTCCTGCAGGTATTCGGCAGCATGTTTCAGCTGTAGTACGAGGTGTTCCCACGCGACTTCGGCCGCCCTCTGCGGTTGCAGCCAGGCGGGTTGGTGCATGCCCCAGCTCCATGCGTGGCGCTGGTCGAGGGTGGCCGCGAGCCGGTCGGCGGCTTCGTTGAGTCTGGTGCTCTGGCCAGCGGTGAAGGCTAGCAAGGCGTCGCACACGGCGGCATAGGCGCGGGCGTCGTGGCGGGCTTCCTCGGCGGCGTCTGCTGTGGTGAACCAGGTGTGCGCGGCCTGCAGGTGGTCGATGACGTCGGCCACGGTGCGGGAGGCGAGCGCGGTGCGCAGCCGGTCGTATCCCAGTTCGACGAAGGCGTCGATGTCGCTGGCTTCGTCGTTGGAGAGGCGTTCGAGATAGGAGCGCAGGGTCGCGGTGATGGCTTGCTCCCGGCTGGACCAGCTGTCCAATCCCAGACCGATGATGCGAGGCAGGCGCTCGGTGAGGTCTTCTGGAGTGTCGCTCTGTTCGAGTTCCTCCAGGATTCCCCAGACCTGGTAGGGGTTAACCGATTTTGCTACCGCGAGGCGGACCGCGCCTTCGAGGCGGGCTGCGGCGAGAAGCGGCTGGGTACCTGTCACTGCGTTGAAGTCGCTGAGGAGTGCTGTATTCAGTGCTTTGGCCAGCTGCTGTGTGGCGGAGACGCTGGCGAGGAGCGTTTCGATGGTCGCGGTGGTGTGCAGGAAGCTGGACTGGCGGGCAAATCCGCCGGGGAATGTGCCTGCGATGTCGTGCCAGTCGGCTTCGGCGTGGTCGAAGGCGTGGGTGACCGCTTCGGCCAGCAGGGGAGCGTAAGGGCCTGCCGCGACCGTACCCATCTCGGCACGGACGGCATCGGCGGGCATACCGAGACCAGCGAACGTGATCTCCCGGCCTTGTTCGGCCAGGGCGCTGAGCTGCTCGGCCAGACCCATACCGCCCCCTCCTGTCCTGGTCGTGCGTCTTGTGGGATGAGGGGCTGTGTTCACCACATGGGACGGCCCTCGGCTACCTCGACGATACGGTCCTTGGGCAGTACGCCATTGGCAAGGGTGAAGTCGGCGGTGGTGATCAGCACCTGCAAGCTGTTCTCGTCAGCCAGTTTCGCCAGTTCCGTGACCAGACTGTGAGCGTCGAGGTCCTGGATCTCCTCGGCCTTGGGACTGTCGATCAACAGCAGGCCCGGGTGGGTGGACAGGCCATGTGCCGCTCCGACCCGCAGCAGCGCGATGACCACGGCGATACGCAGGCGCAGCCGCTCGCCCGCGGACAGCTTGCTGAAGTAGTCGGCGACGCCACCGTCTTTGATGACCTTCAGCTGGGCCGCGCGGTTGATCTCTACCTTCTCCAGGGAGGTGATGCCGAAGCGGCGACCGAGGTCGGCGATCTCCTTGTTGACGTCATCGAACAGTCGCTCGGCAGCGGACTTGCTATCGCCGTCCAGGACAGTGACGCCGGCCTTCAGGACGTTGACGATCGTGCTCTCGTAGGGGTCGCCGATGTTCTCAGGCAGATCGGGGAGAACGGACAGCGCTCCTTCCAGACGCAGGATCGCTTCTTGTGCCTCGATTCGCTGGGGAAGCAGAAGGACGGATTGGGCCTCGCGCAGACGTGTTTGGGCTGCTGTAAGGAGATCGGTGAGCTGGGTGAGTTCGGCCTCGGCAGCTTCCAGCGCCTGGCGGGAGGTAGCCTCGGCCTCCTTCGCCTGCTCCAGGCGCAGTCGTGCCTCGTCCTGGACCTCCTGCGGGTTGTCGTCCTCGCCGGTGACCGGCCGGGCGCAGATGGCGCAGGCGTGGTGGTCGCGTTCCTGCTGGCGCCGGTCTTCGGCGATCTCCTGGTCGCAGCGGGGGCAGGCCTGCGGGTCCAGGCCGTGGAAGAGGAGCCGCGCGGTGAGGCTCTCGCTCACGTCGTTCAGCAGGCGTTCCTCGCGGCGCCGGTGCTCCACCGCGCGCCGGTGCACGCGCATCAGGCCTTCCCAGGTCTCCTGGGCGTCGGCCACCTCGTGTGCCCGTCGTGCCGCTTCGGCGGCCAGGGAGGTCAGGGATTCGTCCTCGCCGGGTCCCGGCAGCGCGGCCAGTCGGGCGCGGGCCTCGCTCAGCTCGCTCTGCTTGCGTTCGCGTTCCTCGCGCCGCTGCTGGAAGGCGCCGTGGGCGTCGGCGTTGCGGCGCTTGGCGGTGGAGCTCCTGACGTCATGGGCGGCGCGTACGCGGGTCAGGGTCGCGGCGGCCGGAAGGTCGAGGAAGACCTGGAGCAGGCGGCCGGGCAGGCCGCCCATCATCTGGTCGCCGAGCAGCACCTTGTCGCCACCGGCGGGCAGGTAGATCGCGCCGTAGTAGGCGGGCCATCCGTGGGCCTGTGTGCCGGTCTCGTTGAGTGTGTTGAGCAGGGGCTGCAGGTCGAGGCGGTCGAGCATGAAGGCCTGGATGTGCTGGGCATAGCTCTCGGCACTGCCGGCGGTGATGAGCGTGGTGATTTGGCCCGCTTCATCGGACGTGCGAGCCGTTTCGAGCGAGCCTACGTCCGGGCCGGTCAGTACCTGTGCGCGGACGATCTCGCCGTCGATGCAGTCCAGGCGGAAGCCGAGGGGCTGGCCGGCCACGACGATGTCGAGGTCCAGGTGGCGAATCCAGTTCCGGACCCCCGACTGGAGGTCACGCGGGGTGCCGCGCAGGCACCAGGTGATCAGTTCCAGGACGCTGGTCTTGCCCCGCAGGTTGGAGGCGACCAGTGCCGTCAGGCCGGCACCGAAGCGGAAGGTGGTGTCGAACGGGCCCGGCTCAAGGGACCCGGTGCGCAGGCCGTCCACGCGCATCCGGTGCAGGCGCAGTGACCGCGGGCGGGCGGGAGTCAGGGTGAGAGGCAGCCCGTAGGTGGCGAAGACGTCGCGGACGTCGACCTCGCTGCTCTTGGCCTGTCGAGCGATCCGGGCCGCAAGAGGCTCTTCAGCTTCCGTCACGACTCCCCCTCGTTGTCGTTGGTGGCGCTCTGCGCGCGCAGTACCTCAAGCCGGGCCCTTGCCCGGATGCTCACCGATCCGATGCGCGTGCCGCGTGCCGCTTCGGCGTACTCGCGCTGCAGATACTGCCGCTTCTTCAGTGCGGTGCCGCCCAGTCCGTCAGCCAGGGCGACCACCAAGGCGACCCGCTCGACGTAGTAGGAGAACACCGGTGCCTCACTCACCACGCGCTGGGCGACCTGGTCGCCGTGCTGGGTCAGGTAGTAGTCATGCTGGCGCACGTGGTTGACGGTCCCCTTCCGGCGTCGCACGACCAGGCCGCTGCTGCGCAGCACCGCGAGCGCGTCGTCGAGAGGCTCGTAGGCACCGAAATGGTGGCGCAGCATGGGATACCGGCGGACCTCGGGCTCCTCGGAGTCCAGGATCTGACCCGCGAGCTCCAGCAGAGCCGGCTCCTTACTCGTCTCGTAGTCAGTGAGCAGCTCATCGGCCAGGTAGTCGGGGTTCCGCAGCCAGAAGTCCAACTTCTGCAGGCGCACCTGGGTACGGACAACCCCAACCGCTTTGCCGAGACCGGGGTCAGCGAGGTCGAGGGCCGTGGGCTTCTGGCCGGCGCCGCGAATCAGCAGCAAGAGGCGCACCGCGTCCTGCTCCCGGCTAGTGATGGGAGCATCCGGGACGGATGAGGCACTGTCGGTCTCCATTGAGTGATCCTAACGATGGCCCGCCGCCCGACGTGGGGTTTCCCGACGGCCAGCACCAGGGGAGCCGAGGACGTTCCCTAACCTGGGCTGCGCGGCCAGTCCTGCCCTACGGGCTTCACGCCGCGGTCGCCCAGGCGCGGGCCCGCGCTCGGCGGTGCAGCTCGACCTGGGCGGCCGGGGAACGGCCCAGAGTTGGAGACGATGCCGGCGGGAGAGGGTGATGAGCCCGCGGCGGAGCGCCGCGGTGCCGGCTTGAGCGGGCAGGCGGGCAAGGTCGGCGTAGGTGCGCAGCCATGAGGCCTGGGGTCGAGCAGGGCGTCGGGGAAGCGGATGGAAGTCATCCACCAATTCAAGCAGGCGTTCGAATACGGGGCGCGAATCGCGCCTCTCACGCCAGCCATCCCAGTTCGTCCCAGGCCATCACATGTGCAGGTGCTGCCGCACGATGCGCACGAACTCCTCGATCTGTTCGGCCATCTCGCCAGCCTTGCCCTCAGACGCGTCGTAAGCCGCTTGCGTGATGCCCTCTACCGGCCACTTCCCAAGAAAGGGGATGGCGGACGAGGCTTGCATGACCCGCAGGGCGGCTTCCCGGATCTCGGCATCAGCCTCCAGTTCGACGGCGAGGTAGGCCGTCCAAATCGGGGGTCCCTGGTAGAAGGACCGGGCTATGTCCTCCGGATCCTGGTCGTAGCCGCGCTGGTCATACATGAGCAGGGCGTTGTACCGATGTACGGCGTGCACACGGCGGCGGGCACCATCAACGAAGGCGATACAAGAGTCCCGTAAGAGAGTGCGCTGCCACTGTTCACGCTGTGTATCCGCTTGGCGCTGCGCCTGCTGAACCATTGCTTCCGCCTGCTGCTTCATGCCATTCCGGCCGAGCCATGCAGCTGCGACTGCCGCGCTCCCTCCAGCGAACGCGCCGATGGCTGCGCCAAGGAGTCCAGCTATACCTTGATCCAAGAGGCCCCCCACGTTGGCCGGTACGAGCCTCGGCGCCACCGAACACCCGCCACCGGATCGAAGCCACCATCCTGGGCTGTCACCAGCGATAGCGCTCGGAGTTCGGTGAAACCGGTCAAGGTTCGGCGAGCGGGCTTTCCCGCGCCAGAGAACGTGCCCACATGCCAGTGCAGATTAGGCGCCGCGGCGCGACGTGCCCTTCGACGGCCTTCTTCGCAGCGGCTCCCTCCGGTCGGCGCCGCGCTGAAGGTATTCTTGGCCGCGCTCCGGAGACCAGCTGGGCCGGATTCGCCGACCGCTGCGGGCTCAAAGTCGCCCGCCCGGTGCAGTGGGAGGTCGAGGCGCTCGCCCCCGTCGAACTCCAGCGCTTGATGCAGCCGCAGAGACCGAGTTGTGGTCGCTGCGACCGAGCGGTCCCACTCCCGTCCGTGTCCGGGGGCGGCCCGGCGGTCGGCATGCCGAGGTCAGCTGGCGCCTGCCGTGCCGCAGGCCGTCGTATGGCGCCGTACGACGAGGGCGCCAAGTCCGGCGGTCACGGGCAGAACCGCCAGGACGGACATCCACAGCGCGCCGGTCGCGGAGGTGTCGCCTACGACGGCGAGGATCGGACCCGCGCAGCACGCCGCACAGGCAGTGATCGCGGCCGCGCCGGCGCCGAGCATGCGCCGGGACCGGACGGACGGGAGGCGGGGGCCGAGGTGGTCATGTGGCTCCGAAAAGGTCGCCCAGATCCCGGCGGCGGACTCGGGCGCCCGCACCTGGCTCCGGAACCCTCGCCAGATCATCTCTAGCTAGCTAGAGTTGAGGCATGGATGTTCCTTTCCGCGTCACCGACGCGACCCTCGACGTGATCGAGGTACTCCTAGCGGGACAGCCGGATCTCTACGCGCTGAAGATCTCCAAAGAGATTGGCCGCCCATCCGGCAGTGTCGTCCCCATCCTCATGCGTCTCGAAGACTGCGGCTGGGTCACCAGCAAGTGGGAGGACTCCGGCTCGCAGAGCCGGGGGCCGCGACGCCGGTTCTATGAGCTGGACCCGAACCGCGTCGCCGGCGCACGAAGCCTGGTGGTCTCCCGCAGGCAACCGGCAACGCGGTGCACCGGGATCGTCCGGCCAGGTCTCGCAGGGGGCTGCTGATGATGATCGCCATCTTCATGGCAGTCGTGCTGCCCCTCATGCTGAGCGAGTTCTTCGAGTGGGGCCCTGCGTTAGCCCGACGCATCACCCTCTGGGCGGCCCGCCGCCTCGGGGCCTCGGAGGCCATCGAGCGCTACTCCGAGGAGTGGCTGGCCGAGCTGGAAGAGATCCCAGGCAAGCTGAGCCCCCTCCTCTTCGCGCTAAGCCACCTCGTCCATCTGCCCCAGATCCGGCTCCAGTTGCGACGCCGCCGCAGAAGCGAGGCGCTCCCGTCGATCGGGACAGTGACACCCAGTCCCCGACCGGTTCCCATCCCGCACCTCCTCATCCTGAACGGGACCGCTTGGAAGAGGGCAGAGGCGCTGGCGAGCATGATGAGGGCACGGCAGGGCATCCTCGAATGCGGATTCTTCGTCGTTACGGAGGCGGCGCGACCTGACCTGAGTGAGGCTTTGCACCAGCTGCGGAGTGCCATCCGCCGCTCCTCGAGCGTCACGTCCAGCGACGGCACTGCGAACCGTGGCCCTCGGCTAGACGACTCCGCCTTCCGCGATCGCCTGGCTCACGCTCTTGCGGCCGACACGTTCTTCATCGTGGCCGAAGAAGACGAGTCCACTCTCCGCATCCTCGCAGACCTCCAGCTCAGTACTCCGATCATCATCGGGACGCAGGAGCACGCGGTGATCCACACACATCCGAATCGCTACAAGATCCCTTGGGGGCAGGTGACGGAATCGGGTGTCCTGCAGTCAATCCTTGAGACCGACTGACCCGGGATCGGCATACGACCCCGCAGCTATTCTCCCCACCCCGGGTGCACGCTGAAACTGAGGTCAGCGGTCAGCGGTCAGCGGAAAACCACGTCCACAACGTCGCCGTCAACGCCTGGATGGCCAGCCACATCCACGGCGAGGACGGCTGCACCGGCTGTCAGGACAAGCGGCCCACCGGTACCGACTTGCAGGCCCGGATGGACACCATCACCGCAATGACGCCCGACATCACGAAGTGGTTCAACCGGGAGGTCTGGACGGCCGCCCTCAACGACACCGGCTGCGGCGTCACCCGAGGCTGACCCAGTCCATGCTCGTCCAGCGGTCGCGGAGCGGCGGAGCAGACGCCTCTGCGAGGGCGTGGCGGTGGGGCCGCTCCGATCTCAGCCCCGCGACCAGTTCGGACGGGGGCGGCAACGGCCCCGAGAGGGGTTGGGAGCCCTCCGGTGCGGAGAACCCGCCTGGTGCCGCGTGTCGTAGCCCGGAGGGTTACGTGGCCAGGCCGTCCTCTCGGGCCCTGAGAGCGCTGCGGACGGTGCGGTCGAGGCGGCTGCCGGGCCGGTAGTAGACGTAGCGGGCGGCCGACAGCCCTGCAGTCGGTTCATGGACTCCCTTCCGGCTTCGTTCAGCATGCCAAGGGTGTGCTCGCGCCCGAGGCTCAGCAGATGTTTGGGGCCGAGGGGGATGACCATGCTGGTCGCGTCCCCGAGAGCCATGCCGAAGACCGGTTTGCCGCGCTCGAAGCGGACCGTCTGGGCGGGGGTGTCTCCGATGAGAAGCTCTCCGGATTCAGGGCTGTGGATCGCCAGCCCGGATGCGGCGATTCTGTTCCGGACCTTGTGGAACATCTCTTCCATCCGTATGCGCAGCAGGGCGCCGCTGGCGAAGAGTTCGTCGGTCGGGCGCAGGAGGTCGTCGACCATGTGCTGCATTCCGTCCGGGCCGGTGATGTGGAGGCCGTACTCCTGCAAGGCGGCAGCCCGGATCAGCTCTTGTCCGTCGGTGAGGAACCAGCGCCGGCTGCTGGCCCGGAACTCGGTGAAGATGCGGTTGAAGGTGTCGCGGTAGAAGTGGGAGCGCACCCAGTGCAGGGCTAGGAAGTCGCGCAGTACGGGATGGTGCTGGGTCTCCTCCAGGATTCGGCCGCCGTCCAGTGCGGCGAATGCGTGGGGCAGGTTCTGCTCGGTGCGTGCCCAGAGGTCTTCGAGGGTGCCGGAAGCGAAGGGCACGAAGTTGTCGGACCAGCCGCAGCCGGCTGGGCCCTTGAGCTTGTGCCGCTGGTGGGGGTGGCGGAGATCGAAGGGGTAGAGCTGGGGGCCCGAGCCTCTGCTCCCCGGGTCCGTGAAGCGTTTGAGGAGGACCTTCGAGACCAGGTGTTGGCGGCGCACGTGATGGCCCGGTGTGTGCTCCAGCTCGCGCACCCGACCCCAGAACGGGTCCGATGCCGTACCCCGTGCATCCGGACTTCTCGCCATGCACTCCAGGGTCCCAGAACGTCCCGGCCGCGGAAACGGAATATGGAGGTCGTCGATGACAGCGCTGAGCGCCGGTTGCGGCGGACATGTACGCGAACCGTTCCCGCCTCGGGCTGGCCGGGTAAGCCCTGTCCGCCTCCATTCCACTGCGGCAGGCTGTGGAGGTTCTGCAGCAGCGACTAGGGAGCGACGTGACGTACAGGGACTGGACGTACCACGGGATCCAGGACGGCCCGGAGAGCAACAGGAGCGACGAGGAAGAGTGGCAGCCCGCCCGGATCCTGGTCGAGGAGGTCGAGTTCGGCCCGACCGAGCGGCAGGGCGTGAAGGTGCTGCGGGACCTGGCCGAGCCCGAGCACGGTGGCTTCGGCTGGGGGTACAACGGCGGCGGCACCAGCGCGGCGGCCGCGGTGATCCTCGCCGACGCGCTCGACCTCGGCGACCCGGACAAGTGCGGCATCGGGTACGCGTCCTATCCCGAGGACGAGGTGCTGGTGGAGCTGCGGGAGGACTTCTGCGACGACGTCCTGTCCCAGCTCTGCGACCAGTGGCGCCTGCGCCGCGGCGTCGTCCTGCGCTGGTCCTTGGCCTGGTACCTGCAGCGCGGAATCGACGAACTGCCCGCTGCCCTGCGGGAGCTCCCGCCGCTGCAGAGCCAGAGCTGACCGGTGGGGTCGCCGAACAGGACCCGGCCGGGCGGCTCCCTGTGGGGCCGCCTGGTCGACGTCTTCAATGGACGGGAACGGAATCCTAGGTAGTAGGAGGACCCCCCGGGGGGAAGCCCGAAGGGGAGGGGCGGAGCGTGCAGGACGACTTACTGGTGGTGGGGTTCGACCTGGAGACCCGTCGGGAGGTGCACATTGCCGAGGGGCCGCCGGAGCGCTGGAAGCGCCACGGGTACGGCGGCACGGGTCAGCTGGTGTGTTTCTACTGCTTCCACGGGTTCGAGGCCCCGGTGGGCACCCGGGTGCCCCTGGTGACACGGGGGAGGCTGGGCGGGAAGGTCCGCCGTCATTTCGCGCACCCGCCCGGGCAGGCGCCGGCCGGAGGCCACGGACCGGAGACGGTCTGGCACATCACGACCAAGCACCTCCTCGCGGCTTGGGCCCGGTCGAGGCCCGGGGTCGACCGTGTGCGGCTGGAGCAGTGGACGGAGGATCACGACCGGCGGGCCGATGTCGAGGTGCTGCTGCAGGACGGCACGAAAATCGCGCTGGAGGCGCAGCGCAAGCTCATGACCGACGACGGGTGGCGCGCCCGGCATCGGGACTACGCGCGCCAAGGCGTCGTCGACGTGTGGTTCTGGCGGCCTCGGGTGCATTTCCCGCACGTGGTGCTCGACGAGGGTTTGCCGGTGTGGTTCTACTCCGTCTCCAAGCGGGAGGCGGCGACGTCGCTGGGCGTGCCGCATGCGCGCGCACATCAATGGTGGCAGGCACCGGACCTGTCGGTGTTCGGGCTGCACCATCCGCCGTGTCCGCTCGACGAACTGGAGCGGGTGACGATCCCGCTCGCCGCACTGGGGCTGGGACCGGGCGGTGCAGTGCTGCCGGAGGGGCTACGCCAGCGGGTGCTCGACTCTCAGCAGGCGGCGCAGGAGGAGGCGAAGCAGCGGAGGGACGGCGAGGCCCGGTACGCCCGAGCAGTCCGTGAGGCCCGGGACCGTGCGGCGCGTGCGCCCGCTCCCCTGCCGCCTCCGCCGGTGCCGGCGGGTGGCCTGCGATGTGAGGTGTGCCGCCGTCCGCTGGATCCGCTACTGGGGAAGAACCGGCGGCACCTCCTGTGCTGAGCCCCCGGATAACCCTGCGCAGCCGGAAAGGGCGCCTGTCACGTGTAGTGGAGCGCGTAGAGGAATTCGTCGTCGCCGGTCAGGCTGGGGATGGCCAGGGCGGTGCACTGCCAGTCGGCATTGCTGATGGTCTCCCTGGGGCCGGCTGTAGGGACCCCGGGCGGGCGTGTCCGAAGATCACGAAGGGATACACACCGCCTGGGCAGGAAGCCATACCGCCCGGGCCGCGTCAGTGGCTCGGTCTCCGGCATGCCCGTGGTGCCACGTGCGAGAGCGGCTGCGACGTTGGCTGGGCCAGCATGCGGAGCTTGCAGTCCTTGCCCGAACAGCACCCAGGGTGCGCCTGAGTGGAGGGTCACCGAGGGCGTTCCCTGAACTTGGGCTCCGCATACAGTCGTCGCGGTCCACTCCGCGCCGTGCCGGCACCGCCCTCGCGAAGGAGGTGGCCTGTGCCCGGGCCTGAGGTCGGCGAGGGACACAGGCTCGTTGCTTCTGCCGCTGGTGCGGCGACGTCTGAAGAGGCACGCACCAGCGGCACAGCAAGTGCTGTCGGTCACGGGAGGGCGATAGCGGTTGTGCCGCCAGCAGGCCATACATTCGTGCAGGGTTGGCCGGGTTCGGCGGTGGAGCTGCTGTCGGCGGTGTCGGCGAGGAGTAGGGCCAGGAGGATGCCGGCGGAGTGCTGGCTGAGGGTGTGGGCTGTCTCCAGGAGCTGTGGGTACCGGTGGGCGGGCAGGGAGAGTGCGACGCACGTCGCGCGGCCGGGGAGGGAGAGGGGTACGGCGGCGCAGACTTCGCGCATGGAGTATTCGAGCAGGTCGAACTGGCAGGCCTGGGGCCCGTGTCCGTCGAGTGCGGCGAAGAGCTGCTGTGGGTCGGTGATGGTCCTGCCGGTCAGGGCGAAGGGCTCGTACCGGCTGAGGTGATCCATGCGCCCGTCGAAGTCGAGCTGCGCGAGGAGGCTCTTGCCGACGGCGCTGGCGTGCGCGACCTGGGGGAAGGGCACGTCCTCGGTCACCGGCGGGGCCATAGGTCCGGAGGCTGAGGTCAGCACATGGACCTCGCCGTCGGTGTACTGCGAGTAGTAGATGGCCGCGCCCAGACTCTCACACAGCCCGTCGAGGGTGACGGCGAGGAGTTCGTTCGTCCGGCCCGGCATCCGGGCAAGGTCGAGGCGGGGCCCGGTGCGGTGTTCCCCGGCGATGCTGTCGACGAGGTGCTGGCCGCGCAGCCAGTGCAGCAGGTGCGTGGCCGTGGCGAAGCTCAGGCCGGTGCGGCGGGTGAGGTCGCGGGTGGTGATGCCGTCCGTGTTCTCGATGAGGTGGAGCAGCTCGCGGGCTCTGGCCACGGTCTCCCACTGCGGGGGGACCTGCTGGGTCTGAGGCAAGTTCCGCGCCAGGCCGGTGAGCCGTGCCGGCCGCAGGTATCGGGACTCCCACCACGTCTGCGTGCCCTGCCCCGCTGGCCCGTCCTCGGGCGCGGGCAGTGCGGCGGGGGTGGCGGGCACCGTGACCGGCGGCCCTGACACAGCGCCTCCCCCGCCGGCCGGTGCCGGGCCGGTCCGCAGCTCGGTAGCGGCGAGACCGCTGGATGCCACGATCAGCGGACGAAGTGCGGCACGCGCGTTCCCCGCTCGCGTGGGGGGGCGGGGAGCGGACACCGGCGGAGTCTTCAGGCGGGGCCGGGCGTCGTGGCGGGCGAGGCGCGGTGCAGGGACCGGCACCAGCCGCGGACGGTCGTCCTGGCCGACAAGGCCGCTGCCCGCATCCCGGATGACGGGCGGCTGCGCCGGGGTGGATCGGGGCTGGTTCTGCGGGGTCGGATTCAGGGCCTGCCACAGCTCTTCGGCGTGAGGGGGGTCCTGGGCAGGGCGCAGCCAGGCCGAGGGGGGGAGGGCATGGTGCCCGGGGGGAACGAGGAGGCGCTGGGCGTCGCCGTGTCCGTGGCGGGCGGCTTCGGCGACCAGGAAGCGGACGTCGTCGGGTTCCTGGTCGGTGCGGGCGGCGAGGACGGCGAGGCGGAACAGTGCTCCCGGGTGGCCGGCTTCGGCGGCTGCGCCCAGGCAGTCGGCGGCCCGGTCGAACTCCTGTCGGGCGAGGGCCTTGGATCCCATTCTGTAGTGGGAGTTGGCGAGCTCTCGTTCGGCTCGGGTCAGCCGGTACTGGTGGGCCAGAGGCCCGAGGGGGCCCTCGGGGCGGTCCCAGTGGTCGGGTGGCCCGGCGATCTGGGCCATCAGGTCCGCGAGCCCGGCCGGGACCACCGGCTCCGGGCACCGTCGCCCGTCCGGGTGGTCGTCGTACGTGCTCACATCAGTCACCCTTCTTTCCGTGCTTGTTGTTCTTTCCGACCCGGGGCGGGATATGCCCGGCGAGTATGCGGCGCAGGGAGCGCAGCGCGGCGTGCCGGTCGTGATAGAGGCGTGAAAGGGGTATCCCGAGCTCGTCCGCGATCTCCTCGTCGGTCCAGCCCTGGCTCTGCAGTTCCACGACCCGGCGTCTGCGGCTACGGCGCATGGACTTGATCGCGGGAACCACCAGCTCCTCAAGGAGGTCCTGCGAGGCGACAGAGCCGGCCACAGTGCCAGGAGTGTCCGCGCCCTTGACCGCCAAGGCCTTGTCGGCGCGGGCCTGTCGGCGGAAGTCGGTACGGACCCGGTTGACGGCGGCCGTGTGCAGATAGGCGGCCAGGTCGGTGTCCTCGGGCAGCCGGCCCGCCGCGGCAAGTCGTACGGTCGCGGCCACCGCTTCTCCCGCCGCGTCCTCACCGGCGGCAAGGGACAGTCTGGGGAAGCGCTGCCGCAGGCGGGCCGGCTCGCTCGCCATGAAGCTCGGGCAGAAGTCGGCCAGTCGCTGCAGGATGCCGGCGCCGAGGGTGGCGGGCTCGCCGCCGACGCTGTCGTCGAGCACGGGACCTACCACCGGCCACGCTCCCCGACCGCGGGTCCGACGGTCACGCTTACGGTGACGTGCCCAGCGACCACACCCGCGGCAGGGAGCGCGATGACCACAACGACCGCGGGCTCCGGTGTACCGGGGTGGGCGGCAGCGGCGTGGTCGCCTGGGGTTCCGATGTTTTCGCGTTCGGCCGGGTGGGAGCACCGGCAGGGGCCGGACTTCCCGGACCTGCGGTGCTGCCACAGGCGCACCACGGCGCCCAGCGCGTGCAGCGCGCTCAGGGCGGTCGGGACATACCCGGCTGCCTCCATGAACGCCTTCATCTAGGGGTTCCCATCTCTTGGACGGGGGCGCTCTACGGCGCCCTCGCCCACCAGACGCCGCCCGAACCTCCAATCTCCCTTTTCGTGTGCAGGATTCACTCCCACGGGCACCAATCCGCATGCGCGTGCGATTAGAGCTAGCAGTGGATGGTGACCTTGAAGGGATCGGCCTCCAGGCCTCGCAGCAGGCTGACCGCGAGCATCACCGCGATGAGGGCGTTCACCGGGGTGTACTGCGTCCCCCCGGTCGCATGCGTGGTGGCATGCCGGCTGGCACCTGGCGCGCACACCGATGAACCCGCCCGACAGCCGTGGCGCAGACCTGGGTCAGAAGCCGACGGCAACGCGCTAACCGACCGCGGCAGCCGCACGCCGACACCCCGCCCGGACCGCGGCCAGGTCCGCCCGTACATCCGGCCCCCGCTGCTCATCGGCAGCCGCGGGTGCCCTGGCGGCGGCCACGTGCAGTCCGGCCCGCGCGGCCGCACCGTTAGCGCGGCCGCACCGTTACTGGGCGGCACCGCGACTTCGCCACCAGCCGCGCCAACTCCGCCGGGCCCCGCACGTCCCGTGGATGTGAACGCCGAGCAGCCGGGGCGCCCGTTCTGCGAGGGCGCCCCGGATCTGCTCACACAGCCCGTCGATCCCCGCGTGCGGGTCGTCAGGCGCAGTACCGGCACTCATCTCCCCATGGTCACCGCTACCACCGACAGCACCCCTCGGCCCGGCCTCGACCACCCAGCTACGGGGCGGGGGTGAACTCCACGTCGGTGCCGCCGCAGCCGGCCGCGATGTCCAGCAGCCGGTCCCGCTCCATCTCGTCCACCGCCAGACCCCACCGAAGCTTCGTCGCGGTCCACTCAGCGCCGTACCGGCACAGCGCGTCCGCGGACGGCGGGAGCCACTCCGCGGGATCCTGGTCGGCCTTGGACCGGTTCGAGCGGGCCGTCACCGCCACCAGCGAGGCGGGCTGGCCCTGGTCGTTCGCATACGCCTCACGCCGTGCGGGCGTCCATTCCGCCGCTCCAGAGTCCCAGGCCTCGGCGAGCGGGACCATGTGGTCGATGTCCAGGGCCCCGGCCGACGTCACCTCCCGCTCGTCGTAGTACGACCACCACACCCCGCCGGTCAGGGTGCAGCCCGGCCCGATCTCTGGGTAGACGATCGCCTCGGCCAGGAGGACCTCGGCGCGGGTGTTGCATCCGTCGGCTGGGATGTCGCCGGCGTTCCAGTGGCGGAAGGAGGTCCGCTGGTAGCCGGTCCGGTCCTCCACCGCCAGCGGCAGGGCGCCCACCGCGACCCCCAGCGGCAGCACCTGCGGCACCACGGCCGCAACCGGCGCCGGGGCAGCAGTCTGTGCGGCCGCGGCCGCGTCCGCGGCCGTGGGCAGGGACAAGGTCAGGGCGACGGCCGCGGCCGCGACAGCGGACCGCTTCATGATCATCATGGGCCGGTTCTACCGGACCCCGCGCCGTCAGCAACAGGTCAGCCCGGCCCGGTTCACCCGCCCGCGCACACGGTTCACCGGCGAAACGCCACTGCACCCCGCCCCCGCCCGGTCAGCCGGCCACCGCCGAGCCCTGACCGAACCTGGGCACGTCCTCCACCTCTATGTCCACGCGCAGACGCTGGAAGCGCAGCGGGTGGCGGTAGACGCCGCCGTGGTCGATGGCCCGGTCGGCGCTGACCTCGGCGACCAAAGCGGGATGGACGAGGGTGGTGTCGAGGACGTCGCGACTCTCCCACGTCGCCGAGAACCTCGCCCCCGTCCACGGGTGCCCGGGCTCGGCCGGGGTGAGGTACTCGGCGACCTGCCGGGCGGCGTCCGGACGCAGCGGTACGGTGCGGCCCACCGGCCGTAGGCGGCCGTCGGTGTCGTGGCGGCCGAGGACCAAGAGCTGCGGACGGGCCAGGGTGCCGGTGATCGCGCCGACGATCGCCTCTGCGGTGTCCCGCCTCCGGAACTTCGTCCAGCCCCGGTACCCGGCCTGATAGCGGCCATTCAGGGGCTTAACCAGAATCCCCTCCACCCCGGACACGTCCGTCCAGGACTCCAGCCATTCCCGGGCCTTGGCCAGGTCTGTGGTCTGCGGGACGAGCGTCCATGGGGCTGTCAGAGCGTGCTCGGCGAACAGGTTCTCCAGCTGGGCTCGGCGCTCGTCGTATGGGCGGGCGAGGAGCTCCTGGCCGTCCTGCTGCAGGAGGTCGAAGGCGACGAAGTAGGCCGGCCATCGGGCCGCCAGGGCCCGGGCTCCGCGGGCGCGGGCGGCCGCTCGGCGCTGCAACGCCTCGAAGGACAGTCGGCCCGCCTCGGTGTCCCAGACGACCAGTTCGCCGTCAAGGACCAGGCCGTGCGGCAACTGCGTCTCGGCGGCCGCCACCAGGTCCGGCCACCGGTCCTGGACCAGGGCCCCGCGGCGCGTCTGAATCAACACCGGGCCGCCCGGGCCGGCCGGGGTGAAGAGGATCGCCCGGTGACCGTCCAGCTTCTGCTCGTACGCCACCCCGGCGCGTGGTGCGGCTGAGCGGGGCAGGGCTTCCGCGGCCTGCGCCAGCATTGGCTCGACCGGTGGTCTGAGCGTCACAGCTTCTCTCCCTTGTGGCTTGCCCGACCCTGGTGAGGGCTGCCCGGGGTCGCCTGGGACGTTAGGCGCCGTCTCAGTCGGCCGAAGGGGTACATGTACCGGTGTGACTCGACTCCAGTGGCCGCGCACGCGGCTCGCGCCGCCGGCATCGTCACCGGCTACGACCAGGTGGGCGGCTGCACCCTTCGGCAGGCGTATTACCGTCTCGTGGTCGAGGGGCTGATCCCGCACACCGCGCCGACTTACCGGCGCCTGTCCGCCCGCCTGGCCCAGGCCCGCCGGGAGGAGCGGTTCCCCGACCTCATCGACCCGCTCCGCGAGGTTCACGGCCAGCTTGGCCGAACGCCGGGGGCGTTCATCCGGGACGCCCCAGACTGGTTCGCTCTGGACCGCACCGCCGGCCAGGAGATAGCCCTTTACGTCGCTTGTGAGAAGGACACCTTGCGGGCCCAGCTCACGGACTGGTTGGAGCGTTCGGGCATTCCCGTGCTCGTCGTCCGCGGCTTCGGCAGCCAGAGTTACGTCCAGGTCGTGCGCGAGCGTACGGCCCGGGACCAGCGGCCGGCCGTGCTGCTCTACGTCGGGGACTTCGACGCCTCGGGGGCCGACATCGTGCGGGACTGGGTTGCCCGCACGGCCTGCTGGAGCCGTGTGGAGCGCGTCCTGCTCACGCACGATCAGGTCCGCGCGTACGACCTGCCCGCCGCTGCGGGAGGCCTGGGACCCGCGCTGGGCCGGGTTCGCCCACCGGTACGGACTCGACCCCTCCCAGCCGGTGCAGTGGGAGGTTGAGGCGCTCGACCCCGCCGAGCTCCAGCGCCTGGTCCTCGCCGCCGCCGCTCCCCACGTCGATCAGGCCGTGCTCAACGACATCATCAAGGAGGAGCAGCGCCAGCGGGACCGTCTCAGGGAGTTCACCGGGCAGTGGCCGTTCGGGCGGCCGCGCAGCGGCTGACCCACGGATGCCGAGGGCGGTCACTCGGCACCCCCAGCATGAAGCAGGATGGATCGGGATCCAGAGGCCGGGGGCTTTCCTGAAGGATGGCGTCCATGAGGAACACCAGAGCGTTCAAGGAAGCCGTCGCCGACACGCTGGCCGAGCTGGCCCGTCGGGGTGTGACCGTTCGCCCGGGTACGGTCGCCGACACCATCGAGCAGAACATCCGCGCCGTCGCGACCCAGCTCGGGATCCAGGAGCGCTCCGCCTGGCGGTACTTCGACCCGGCCGGCCTCGCGGCCGGCATCGCCCAGCAACGGCAGGCGGCCGAGACCAGCAGCACGCCCGGCCAGGTGGGGCGCGCGCCGATGCCGCCCATCGACAACCCGGAGCTGGCGCTCATCCTCGGGGGTGTCCCTGACGCCCTGGAGGAGAGCGGCGGCGACCTCTACAGTGTCATCGTCAACGTCGCCGTCAACGCCTGGATGGCCGGCCACATCCACGGCGAGGACGGGTGCACCGGCTGCCAGGACAAGCGGCCCACCGGCACCGACTGGCAGGCCCGGATGGACACCATCACCGCCATGCAGCCCGACATCACGAAGTGGTTCAACCGGGAGGTCTGGACGGCCGCCCTCAACGACACCGGCTACGGCGTCACCCGCCGCTGACCCTCGCCGTGCTCATCCAGCAGCCGTAGAGCAGGCCCCGCTTCGAAGGCTCGGCGGTAGCGCCGCTCCGGTCTCAGCCCCGAGCCCGGTTCGGGCGGTGCGGACGATGGGGCCGGCGCCGGCCCGGTGAGGGGTCGGGGGCGGCCTCCGGTGAGGAGAACCCGCCCGGTACCGCGGTGCGCGGCGCCGACTGCTCCACGGAAGCGGCCGCCGGAGCGGGGACGACAGGCTTGGCCGCCGTGGCCAGGATGGTGATGTGCGGGATGCTCCGGGCACAGGTCTGGCAGACCTCGGCCAGGGTCCAGACCTGGCCGACGGCCGGGTTGTGGACGAGGACCAGCAGGCTGCTGCCGGAGCAGCGGACGCGGGCTTCGTGGAGGGCGCAGTGGGCGCTGCCGCAGCTGCAGGCCGCGTTGGGGCGGGCGCCGGCGAGGCGTCCGTGGGCCTTGATGTGCTCGGCGGCGAAGCGGCGCATGCTCGCGGCGTCCTTCGAGCGGGGCGGCATCCGACACGCTTCGGTGCTGCAGGTGACGGACACGGTGTGATCGGGGTGGCCGGTGAGGCGGACCGTCCAGGTCCGTCCCGGCACGCGTGCTCCAGGCATCAGGGTCAAGTCGGGATCCCGTCGTTGGGCTGGTCCGTGCCGGCGTTGTACCGGGCTGGTGCAGGAGGGGCGCCGTGCCGAGGGGACGTCCCCATGGGTGGCGCGGGGCGCTCTGGTTCAGAGCGCGCGCAGGACGGCGACCACCTTGCCCAGGATAACGGCGTCGTCACCGGGGATCGGCTGATGGGCTGCATTGTGGGGCATGAGCCAGACCCGGCCGTTCTCGCGGCGCAGGCGCTTGACGGTGGCTTCGCCATCCAGCATGGCGGCGACGATGTCGCCGTGGTCCGCACTGTCGGCCTTCCTCACGGTGACGATGTCGCCGTCGCAGATGGCAGCGTCGATCATGCTGTCGCCGACCACCGTCAACGCGAACAGCTGGCCCTCGCCGACCAGGTGCCGCGGCATCGACAGGACGTCCTCGACGAGCTCCTCGGCGAGGATCGGCGTGCCGGCAGCGATGCGGCCGACGAGCGGGACCTGGACGGCCTCCGGCTCCATCAATCCGGCCGGGGCGTCGGGGAGGCCGGCGTGCTGATCGCTGCGGACGCGATAGGCGCGGGGACGGTGCGGGTCCCGGTAGAGGAAGCCCTTGCGCTCCAGAGCCATCAGCTGGTGCGCGACAGAGGACGTACTGCGCAGGGGGACGCCCTCGCCGATCTCCCTCATCGAGGGCGGGTAGCCCTTGCGGGCGACGGTCTGCTCGATGAACGCGATGATGGCGGCCTGGCGGGTGGTGAGTCCGTCCGGGCCCGCGCGGGTGACACCGGGCGGACGACCGGGGCGGGCTTCGGATTCGATGACGTGCATGTGGTGCTCCCCCCTGAAGGGATCTTGCGTGCAGGGACAGTAACCCGCATACCACCCGCGACGGAACATCTTTTCGATAACGGGGCGTGCCGGTGTCGCAGCGGGTGGTGAGGGAGCCGGGCGACAACGGCCGTCCCTGGTCTCGCGCAGCTTGCAGCAGGGACGCGGACCGCTCATGATCCGCATGTGCCGTTCCACGTCAGGCTGCACTTCGGGCCGCCCTCCTCCCCCGCCGTCACCGGCACCTGGGACAGCGAAGCGACCGCCGAGAGGAAGTTCCGGGGGTTCATCGGCCGCTACGGCAGCCAAGCCGAGGTCCGCATCGAGCTGGTCGAGGACGGGCCCCAGGGCGAGCACACCGTGCGCTCCTGGACACGGGAGCGCGGCGAGGTGGAAGGGGCCTGACGACCCCGGTGAGGGCTTCCCTGTCCCGCCGGCGGAGGGTCGGCGTCTCGGGGGCGGGCCGGCGTTGCCGGTGGGGGTGAGGGGGCGCAGGGTGGATAGACGCCCTGGTGTCTCTCGTGAAGGGTGGTGCGGGCGATGGCCAGACCGGTGTGGACGGGGGTCTTGGGGTTCGGGCTGGTCAGCCTGCCGGTGGGCCTCTACACGGCCACGGACAGCCATACGATCCGCTTCCACCAGCTCCAGCGTGGGACCGCGGACCGGATCCGCAACCGTCGCGTGAACGAGCGCACCGGCGACGAGGTGGACCTGGCGGACATCGTGAAGGGCTACGACACCGGAGCCGAGTACGTGATCGTCGAGCCGCAGGAGCTCGACGAGATCGCTCCCGGCCGGTCCCGGTCGATCGACGTCTCCGGCTTCGTCGACCTGGACACCGTGGACCCCGTTTTCTTCGACAAGACGTACTTCCTCGGGCCCCGGGGAGCCCAGTACGGGAAGGTCTACGCCCTCCTGGAGCGCGCCCTGGCCGAGTCGAACAAGGCCGGCATCGCCACCTTCGTGATGCGCGGGCGGGAGTACCTGGTCGCCCTGAAGGCGGAGGAGGCGGAGGGCCTGCTGACGCTCCACACGCTGCACTGGGCCGATGAGCTGCGCGATCCGCACGCCGAGGTGCCTGACCTGCCGGGGAAGGTCCGGGCGACGGCGGCGGAGGTGAAGATGGCCATGCAGCTGATCGACGCCCTGGCCATGGAGTGGGAGCCGGAGGCCTTCCACGACTCCTTCCGCGAGAAGGTGGAGGCCCTGGTGAAGGCGAAGGCTTCCGGCGAGACGGTGGAGAAGGCCGAACCGGCGGCGGAGCCGACCGGTGCCGTCGACCTCATGGAGGCCCTGCGCGCCAGCGTCGAGCGGGCCAGAAGCCCCAAGGACACCGGCGACAAGGCCGCCTCGCCCGGTTCCCGGGCGGCGGGCGGGAAGAAGGCGCCGGCCGCGAAGAAGCGGGCGCGCTCCGGGCCGGCGGCCAAGGGCCGGGGACTGATGGCGCTGACGAAGGGGGAGCTGTACGAGAAGGCGGCCGCGGCTGGCATTCCGGGCCGCTCGTCCATGAACCACGACCAGCTCGCGCAGGCGCTCTCCCACCCGGGCCGCAGGAAGTGACCGACGGGATTCGATTCGAGGCTCGTCCTGAGGTAGCCGACGGCTCCGTCACCGGCTCTACACGCGCGTCACCCGCGCCAGCACACTTCTTTCCCGGCATCGCCTCGTTGTCCTGGGCATTCGACCCTCGGAGGCGCACCCATGCCCAGGACACTCCCCGCCGTGCGGCTCGCGGCGGTGTTGGTGGCGGCCACCATCACGGCGGCCACTGCCGGGGGCGGCCCCGCGTACGCGGTGGAGCGCTGCAAGGTGTCGTCCAAGACCATCGACAACCCCGCATACACCGGCCCCTTGCCCGACAACTGGGACTTCACCGTGAAGGCGTGCGTCACCACGTCCGGAGCGAATATCCGGCACTGGGCAACGATCTCCTGGGATCTGCCCGAATCCTCCAGCCGCGCGGGTTCCCTCTTCAACGCCACCGGCACGAACGCCGAGGTGACCGCGATGATCGAGGGCGGCGGTATGGCCGTGACGAGGCGCACCGACCTGGCCCAGCGCCTGAACAAGGCGAGGGACGGGTCCTTCACTCCTGCGTCCTACTCCTCGCACTGGCCGAGCCGCGAGCGCCTCTTCACCGACGTGATCTTGTTCCTTGACTGGAAGGGCGACGGGAAGGGACCCCAGAAGCTGCACTTCGCGCCCTCCCCCTCCCTCCCCGGATCGGCCCGCTGAGGCCTGCTGGCCCGGCGGTCATGCCCAGGACCTGGCAGACGACTCCCGGCTGACCTCCTCCCAGCGGGCTGGCCGGGTCTGCCACGCCGTGTCGGCGACTGCAGCAGCGGGGGCAGATGCGTTCCCGTGGCCAGCCGACGTGTCCTGGGGTCAGGCCACCGTCACGCGCAGGACGTACGGCTCGCCTGCGCTGATGGCCTGCGCCTGCTCACGCAGGTCCGCGTCCGTGAAGCCGAGCAGCGCCTCGTCGGCGGCGCGGCGCAACAGCGTAAGGATCTCGGCGACGCACCGGCCGCGATGCGTTTCGGCGAGTTCGGCGAAGGCCTGCTGGTAGGGGGCGCCGTAGGTGCTCGCGCTGTCGGCCAGCAGGTGGTCAAGGTGCTCCCGCTCGATGCTGATCTCTCCCACGGCCCGCTCCTTCGGTCTCCTCCGGGGGCCCGTCCGGTCCGGACCCTCGTCATCGACGCTACGAGGCTGGTCTGACATCGACCCCCGCCCCCGCCCCGGCACCGGGTGCGTCCCGCCTGATGAGGTCCTGGAGCAGCTCGCGGATGGGTGGTGGCATCAGCCCCTCGACACCGAGGAGGTGCCACTGCATACCTGGAGTGAGCCGGTCGCGCCGCCGAACCTCCCGGAGCTGGGAAAGCAGCAACAAGGCGTCGAGGGCGCGCTTGGCAAGTGGCCAGTCACGGTCCTTCAGCGTGGTGAGCACGGCCAGGCCGGCCGTCGCGTAGCGGCAGTTCATCCACTCCACGGCCGCCTCGCCCAGATGCCCGGTGGCGAGTTCCTCCTCGACGCGGCCGCACAGGTCCAGGGCCCACTGCCGTATGCCCTCGGCAGCTTCCCAGGTCTGCGCCAGTTCCTGGAGCGAAGCCGTGGCGGCCAGGTCGCGCAGATGATCGCGGGCATCACTCACGGGGCCGAGCGCCAGCTGGTTGTCGTTGGTGAGGAGCGCGTCGGCGAACTCGGGAACGTCTTCGCGGGTGGTCTCGACGAGGGACGCGATCGGGTTGGCCGTGGCAGTGGGGTTCATCGCGCGGAGCAGGTCACCGATTTCCTGCAGGGACATCGCCCCCGTGATGGCGACGGAGCCCGCGGCCAGCGCGGCGTCCTGCGGTGTGATGGTGCGCGGGCCGGGGTTCGCGTCGATGGCAGCGAGCTGGGCCGGGGGCCAAATGTGTCCGGCGGTGCGGACGAGGCGGGCGATGCCTTCGTCGATCCGCCGGGCCCGGGCGGGGACCAAGGTGGCGGTCAGGCCGGTCTCCGCGATGTGGTCCGAGAGGGCGTCGAGCCGATCCTCAATGTCGGCGTCTGGTTCGTCGTCGCCGGGGACGGTGAGGGTGTCCACGGGAGCGGTGAAGGCGGCCCGTACGGTCTGCTCCGGTACCGGGAGACCCTCGCCGAACAGGAGCAGGGCCACGTCGTGGGGCCGCTTGCCCCGGCCGCCGTGACGGGCGAGGCCGAGGACGAGGTCGAAGCTCTCCGGCGCCGGCCGGGAGGTGCTGCCCTTTCCGCGGCCCAGGCCTCCGCCAGAGATGTTGCCCGGCAGCAGCCGACGGCTCCTCCAGACCTCCAGCATCTTCGCGGTCACAGTGAAGCCGTGCCGGAACGCGTGGCCGATCAGCAGCTGATCCGCCGGGCTCGGGGTGTCAGTGGACATGCCCGGGAAGGTACCGGCGCCGCGCACCGCCGCGACCGGGCTGTCACCTCATCCGGTGACTGCCCGTGGAACGGCAGCCGGATGCCAACGCCATGACGTAGTGGTGGCGCCTCTCGTTAGAGCCCCCCTACCTCCGCCAGGTATCCGCGCGGTCCTTCCGCTCAAATGGCGTCACGGGGACCGCACGGCACCTCTTCGCAGTTGATCTTTAGCAGCTTTAGCAGGGTTCGCATGCTTCAGGGGATACCGGCCTCACGCCTGTCGGCGGGAGGCTCAACAAGGACTCGTCCGGCAGGGGTTGCGGGGCTAACACCCCGCTCCCGCACTGTGCCGCCCAGGACGCGACGTCAGCGGCGCGGCATCTTCACGCTCCGCCCGTCATCACGCAGAGAAGGACACCGACATGCTCACCGACGTGCTCACCGGCTGGACCGCGGAGACCCTGGGCGGCCTCACCCTGCTGGCGGGGGCCGCAACATGGGGCTGGCTCCGCCGGCGCCGGACCCCGGCCACCCCCGGACCGGCCCCGGCCACCGGGATCGTGCGGCAGGTCCGCACCTACACGCTGCTCGGGGCCCGGGCCGCCGACGGCCAGCCGGTCCACTGGCCCAGCAGCCGCCCCGCCGGCGTCCGGATCACCTGGACCGGCCCGATGGGGAAGCGGGACCAATTCGAACTGACCGACGCGGTACTGCCGGACGGCACCTACGCGGCGGAGCGCGTATCGGTGTACCCGAATCGCGGGGTCCTGTGACCGGAGCGCACCCGATCGGCAGCCGGACCGACCGCCCCCAGGTGATGGTCGGAGCGCCGGGCCCTTGTGTAGGGATTCCTACGGGTGTAGGTTTTCCTACATCGAAGTATCTTATGGAGGATTCATGACCACGCGCATCACCTTCGACGTGCCCGGCGCCTCGGGCGAGTCCCACACCGTTGCGGTGCCCGACGATGTCGCGATCGCCCTGTATGGCGGCCTCACGAACAGCCCCGTCGTCATCGACCCTGCGGACGAGGACTTCGACGAGCTCCTCGCCTCCACTAGCCTGCTGAGTCGGCTCATCACCCACCTGACGCTGTCCCGCGAGCGTCACATCGCGGCGGCCGACGCCACCAGCCCGCACGCCAACCGCCGGGCCATCGGCATCGCCGCCGCGATGCAGCCCTCGCAGCTCGGTGTCGTCCTGGAGCGCAACGGCCGCCCCCGCAACCGCAAGGCCTGACCAGCAGGATTCCCGCCCAGCCCCCTCGAAGTCCTCACAGCCCGGAAGGAAATCCCGTGGAACTCCACGTCATCGAGCGGACCGCCAACGCCTTTCAGCAGGGCCTGACCGGCCGCCAGATCCAGGCGGTCGCCGAGCGCGCCTTCGGGCCCGGCGCCGAGGTACGTTCCGCGACGGAGCTGGGCGGCGGCATGTACAACACCACCTACCGTATCGACCTGGCCGGCCGCGCGGAGCCGGTCGTCCTGCGGGTGGCGCCCGAACCGGCCCGCCAGTTCCACTCCGAGCGGGAGCTGATGCGCGCGGAGTACGCGTCGGTGCCGTGGCTCGCTCCGATCGCCGACCTGATGCCGCACGTCCTGGCGGCCGACTTCACCCAGTCCGTCATCGGCCGGGACTGGATGATCCAGTCCTTCCTGCCCGGCACCCCGGCACCGGAGCTCCTCGGCTCGTACCCGAAGGAGACCCACCCGGCATTCTTCCGGCAGATGGGGGAGATCACCGCATCGGTGCACGCGGTCGCAGGACCCTGGTTCGGCCCGGTGGGCGGCCCCGGCCACGCGCGGTGGAGCGAGGCCGTCGTCGCGTCGCTGCACCTGATCGCCGAGGACGTCGAGAGCTGCGGCCTCGACGCGGCCGACCTACGCAAGGCCGCCGACGCCGCCCAGGCCGGCGCGCAGGTCCTGGACGAGGTGACGGTGCCGCGGCTGCTGACCGGTGACCTGTGGACGGTGAACACGATGCTCGCAGCCGCCCCCGTTCCGACGATCTGCGGTGTCCTGGACATGGACCGCACCTGGTGGGGGGACCCGGAGGCGGACTGGACGATGCGGATGGCCCGCGCGAAGCAGGACGCCCGCACCGCGTTCTTCGACTCCTACGGCCACGCGGAGGAGACCGAGAGCAGCAGGTGGCGGCGGCATGTGTACGAGGTGCGCCACCTCGGCGCGCTGCGCCTGGAGCGTCACCGGCTCGGGAACCAGGCCGGCGTCCAGGACTCCTACCAGGCGGTGGCCGAGGAGCTCGCCGCGTTGTCCTGACCACGGGCACAGCGAAGGGGGCGCCACCCACGGACCTGGGTGGCGTCCCCCTTCGCTGTGTTCAGGCGGGATGGGGTTCGACCTCGATGCGGATGTCGTCGAGGAGTTGGGCGGCGCGGGCCGCCGTGGTGCGGGCGTCGGGGCTGACGACGATGAGGCTGCCGAGCCGACCGGCGTTGGTGTGGGCGGGGCCGACCGGGTCGCCGGGGCGGGCGCGGAGCCGGACGAGGGGTGTGTCGGGGCCGGGTCGGGGCAGGCCGGTGACGGCGGTGAGGCGGCCGGCGGCCGGGCTGGTGAGGAAGCGGACGGTGGCGTGGTGGCGGCAGGTGGGTGTGAGTCGGGCGGGACGGCCCAGGGCGATGTCGAGGAGGGCGGTCCAGGGGTTGATGCCGAGGGCGTGGTGGAGGAGTTCGCCGATGTGGCTGGCGCCGATGCGGGCCGCGGTCTCGATGACGTACGGGCGGCCGGTGGGGGTGACGATCACCTCGGTGTGGGAGGCCCCGTTGCGGATCCCGACGGCGCGCACCGCCTTCGCCGTCTCCTGGTGGATGGCCTGTTCCACCGCGGGCGGGAGCTGGGCCGGCAGGGTGTGGGCGAGTTCGACCCGGTGGGTGCCGCGGCTGGTGGTCTTCGCGGTGATGGCTAGGAAGGTGGTGCGTCCGTGCTGCGTGAACGACTCCACGCTGTACTCCCGCCCGGGGATGTACTGCTGGAGCAGCACCGTCCGGCCCGCCGGACCCGCGTACAGGCCGGGCGCGGTGTGGGCGTGCTGCCAGGCGGTGTCCGCGTCCTGGAGGCGGGCCAGGACGGTGACGCCCTGGGAGCCGGCGGCGTCGGCCGGCTTGACGACGACGGGAAGCCGCATGCCGGGCCGCAGGAAGCGGGTCCGCAGGGCGGCCGGGGTGGCGAGGGTGTGGGTGCGGGGCGCGGTGACGCCTGCGGCAGTGAAGGCGGCGGCCATGGCGGCCTTGTCGCGGGCCGCGAGCGCGGCGGTGGGGTCGTTGCCGGGCAGGTCCAGCAGGGCGCAGGTGTGGGCGGCCAGCGGGGTGAGGTACTCGTTCGTGGTGAGGACGGCGGCGGCGTTGATGCGGCGGGCGTAGGCGACGGTGTCGGCAAGGGCCTGCTGCGGGTTGGCCAGGTCGGTGGTGAGTGTGCCGGCCAGCAGTTTGTGGAGCGCCGGGCTGTAGACGGGGAGGTCTTCGGGGCTGGTGACGGCGTGGACGGGGTGGCCGGAGGCGGCCTCGGTGCGGGCCAGGTGCCCGGACTCGGGGCCGGCCGCCTCCAGGAGCAGGACGGGACGCTTCACGTGAGGTAGTCCTCGCAGGCGCCGTCTCGGCGAGTGTCGAGGGTGAAGCAGTGGAAGCCGCCGCCGAACAGGCGTCGGTGGCGGTGCCGTACGGGGACGACGGTGAAGTGCTCGGCTTCGAGGGTCTTGATCAGGCCGGTGCAGTCCTGGTTGACCAGGACGGTGTCCTCGTCGACGGACAGGACGTTGAGGTCGATGTAGGGGCTGGTCAGGACGAGGTCGGCGTCCCCGTACGCGGGGAAGGCGCCGGTGTCCGGCTGGGGCGGGACGATGAACTTCCAGCGCTGCAGCGGTTCGGGGAGCAGCTCGCGGATGCCGTCGTGCCGGGCGAGGAACACCCCGGGGCGTAGGGCGAGGAGCATGGAGTCGATGTGGTTGTCGGCCATGCGGTAGACGCGGTGGATGCGGTAGCGGCCGGCGAGGTGGCGCTCCAGCCAGTCGAGGCCGCGGGCGTGGTTGGCCTGGGCGATGTTGACGACCAGGTCGCGGCCGAGGCGCAGGACCTGGGCGCCGTCGAGCATCATCTCGTAGCCGACGTCGTACGGGCCCGGCTGCGGGTCGTGGATCGGTTCGGTGGGGCCGCCGAGGGTGGTGGTGGTGTCGCGGGCGTAGGAGAGGTCGAAGCTGGCGTCGGTGAGGGTGGGCCGCGGCATCGTGGTCCAGCGGGCGCCGGCCTGCCAGTAGCCGGTGAACACGCCCGCGAGGAGCCGGGTCTCCAGGTAGCGGGCGCGGATGGCGGGCGGGGTCTCGATGATCTCGTCGCCGAGGATCAGGGTGTTGTCGCGGATGTTCAGGGCGGGGACCGGCGGGGCGCTCCAGCCCAGGCCGGCGATCGGGGCCGGGTCGGCGGGCAGGGGGATCGGCCGGTGGACGGTGATGCCAAGGCCAGCCAGGACCTGGGCGAGGTCCTCGACGTCCTCGGCAAGCTCGGCGGCGTAGCGGCGGTTGATCGCCCACTGCTCCGGTGCCGCTCCGCTCCCTGCAGTGGCTCGGTCGACGAGTCGGGGGTAGGCCCAGTCGGAGCGGAAGCCGGTGAGGTTCTCGTGGTGGAACAGCTCGAAGCTGACGTCGCGGTCGTGGCCGGTGTAGTTGACAGCGGACCCGACGATGATCTCGCGCAGTCGGGTGAAGTCGTCGTGGCTGTTCAGCGGCATGGGTGAGGTTCCTTCGTCTCGCGGGTCAGGCGGCGGTGAGCGTGCGGTGCGTGTGGGCGCGGCCGTGGCGGGCGTGCAGGACGGTCCCGCCGTCCGGGGTGGGGGCCAGGGTGCGGGCCTCGCTCCAGGCGCTGAAGCGCCACTCCCCCGGCCCGGCGGGCAGCAGCGCGAAGGTCCGCTCGGCGGTGGTGAGCGTGAGGTGGCCGTCGGTGTGGTCGAGGCGGGCGGGCACGAGGTCGCCCTCCAGCGGCGCATCGTGCCCGAAGTCGGTGAACCCGGCAGGCAGGTGCAGGGCTTGGGGAAGTCCCTCGGGGAGGTCCCGCTCCAGCGGGGTGAGGTGGTTGATCAGGGCGTCGGCGTCGTCCAGCTGCTCCTGCCAGGCAGGCGGGAACAGCGTGGCGAGCTCGCTGGTGAACAGGACGTCGATGACGGCGTGGACGCGGGTGGTGGTGCCGAGGTTGCGGACGGCGTGCTCGCGGGAGAAGTCCCCGTACCAGAACTCGCCGGGCTGCCAGGTGTGCTCGGTGCCGTCCAGGTAGAGGACGGCGTCGGGGTTGGTGGTCAGGGGGATGTGGAGGCGGGCGCAGCCGCGGGTGAGGCTGTATTTGGGGTCGCAGTGCCGCTCGCCGACCGCGTTCGGTCCCAGCGCCATGAGGCGGGCCGCGTTCAGCGGGGCCGGGATGCCAGCGAGGACCTGGGCGAGGTAGGGCATGCGGTCCAGCCACCCGGTGGGGGCGTAGGTGTCGGGGCCCGGGCCGCCGGGGTCGGTGCGGGCGGGGTCGCCGTTCGGGGCGATCAGCGGCAGGACCCGCCAGTCGATGTCGGTGACGGCGCCGAGCAGGCCGCCCGGGGCGCGGCCCTGCTGGAGGTCCCAGGTGTGGCTTGTGACCCGGTTGAGGTCGGCGGCCAGCCGTTCGGCGTCCAGGGTCTGGTTCAGGCGGGCGGCCGCGGGCGGCAGGGGTGTGCCGGGCATGGGCGGGCTCCGTTCAGGAGGAGAAGGAGGTGACGAGACCGACGTGCTGGGCAGGGTCGAAGGCGTCCTTGGGGCGGGTGGCGAAGCGGGCGTCGAGGCGGGCGAACGGCTCCTCGTGGCCGGTGGCGGGGTCGTAGGCGAGGCAGAAGACGAACTGCGCGCCGGCCGGGCCCGGGGCGACGGGCATCGAGACGATCACCCCGGTGCGGGTGGCGGGGTTCCAGACCAGGTCGAGGTCGGCCAGGGCCTGGTGGAAGGCGCCGGAGTCGGGGACGTGCCAGGTCGGGGGGACGTGGTACTCGACGACCGCGCGGGCCGGGCAGGCGGAGGTGTCGACGATCCGGTGCGCGATGACCTGGTAGATGTGCAGGCTCCCGGAGACCTGGGCGTTGACCTCGGTGAAGTAGATGCGGCCGTCGGGGGTGGTGATGGCGTCGGCGGAGAGGTGGCCGCGGTATCCGAGCGCCCGGTAGGCCTCGGCGAGGCGCGTGCCGCCGTCGACCAGCCGGGCGTGCAGCAGCGGGTCCAGGCCCTGGATCGGGACGGTCTGGTGGGACAGGCGGCGGCCGACGTAGTGCAGGCGGCCCTGCTCGGTCGGGCAGGTCCCGGAGTCGTCCGCGTAGTGCTCGGAGTAGATCGCCTCGGCGTTCGGGGCGAACGCGGCGACGACCACGGGGTGGCGGCCGTCGGCCGACGCCCAGTCCCAGCGCTCCTGCCAGTACGCCGCGACTCCGGCCCGGCCGGGGGCGAGGTGGTGCAGGTGCCGGGCACCGACGTGGTCGGTGGCCAGCCGGCTGTCGGGGGCGAGAAGGATCTGGTTGCCGACGCCGGCGCCGTTGTGGGCCTGCTGCACCACCACCGCCTCCGCCTGGTCGAGAAGCCGACTGGTGGCGGCGACCGCCTCCGTACGGGAGCGGCAGACCTCCCCGGGAACGGTGGGCACGCCGGCCGCCGCGGCGATGGCCCGGAAGTTGGCCTTGTTGTTGCCGATCTCGGCGCCGCCCTGCGCAAAGTACGCCGCGCCCGGCATCCGGTCGGCCAGGCCCAGAGCGGTGGCGAAGCGGGCGACGGAGGCCGAGGGCCACAGGGCGTGGATCTCCCCGACGGCCTGCGGGCCGCCGGCGGGGCGCAGGGCGGCACGGACCTGGTCGAGGAAGACGGGGTCGGAGAGGGATTCGGGGTCCAGGAGCATCCCGCCGTGGCGGCCGGGCGGGGTGGTCAGGACGGTGACCTCGCCGGGGCCGGTGCCGGTGAGGGTGAGGGCATAGTCGAGGAACGCGGGGTCGGGTTCGGCGCACAGGATCAGGACGTCGCCGGGGCGGGCGAACCAGGCCAGGCGCTGGGTCCAGGCCCGCATGTCCGTACGGGCGCGGATCGCGGGGTCGATGTGGTTGCCGATCAGGATGCGCAAGGGGGTCTCCGAGCAGTGAGGAGCGGGGGGCGGGGCAGGGGCGGCCTGGGTCAGGGCTGGAGGGAGGCGGGGAGGGAGGCGAAGGTCCGCATCGTGGCGGAGGGCTGTCGGCGGGCCCGTCCGGTCAGGCGCAGCGGGGTGCGGTGGGTGCGCAGGGCGTCGAGCACGGCGCGTACGCAGGCTTGGGCAGCGCGGGTGCCGATGCAGGAGTGGGTGCCCCAGCCGTAGCCGAGGTGCCGGTTGTCGCGGCGGTCCAGGAGCAGCTGGTCGGGGTGGGGGAAGCGGGCGGGGTCGCGGTTGGCGGCGGCGAAGAGCAGCACCACCGGGTCCCCGGCCGGGATCGTGATGCCGGCGATCGTGGTCGTGCGGGTGGCGGTGCGGCTGGTGCCCTGGACGGGCCCGTCGTACCGGACCAGCTCCTCGGCCGCCTTCGGCACCAGCCGCGGGTTCACGCGCAGCTGTTCCTGTGCCTCGGGGTGGGCGGTCAGGGTGTGCAGGGCGTTGCCGAGGGCGGCGGTCATCGTGCTGTAGCCGCCCTGGAACATCACCCGCGCCGTGTTGCGGATGAACAGCTCCTCGGCCTCGTCGACTCCGGGCGGGGTGTGGGCGCGGACGTGTGCCAGCAGGCCGCTCGCGCGGCCGGTCTCGGTGAACCAGGAGTCGACGAGGGTGGTGAGCTCCTCGCGTGCCTGGCGGCCGGGCTCGACCAGGGCGGGGTCGAGTCCGCCGTCCATGCTGCGCATGATCGCGTCTGAGGCGGCGGCGAACTCGGCGAGGGGCGGCTCGTCCACGCCGAGAAGGTCGCAGACCACCGACAGGGAGAGCGGGGCGGCCAGCTCGGCCATCACCTCGAACGACGGCCGGTCTGCTGCCTCGCGCAGCAGCACGGAGGCCCGATCGCGGGCGCGAGCCTCCAGGGCGGGCAGGTCCTGGGCGCGCAGGGCGTTCATGAAGAGGGAGCGGACGCCGGCCTGGTCGGGCGGGTCCAGGGACTGCACGCTCAGGCTCGCCGCGGGCACCGTCTGGCCGGTGCGGCGCCGGTCGCGGGCAAAGGTGTGGTGGTCGCGCAGGACGGTCGTGCAGTCGGCGTAGCGGGTGACCAGCCAGGAGGACATCCCGTCGTGCCAGGAGACAGGGGCCTGCTCGCGCAGGGCGGCCAGAACCGGGTAGGGGTTGTTGACGGTGGCGGGGTCGAGGGGTTCGTAGGTCAGCACCGGCAGCACGGCGTCTCCAGGTGGTCGCGGGCGGGCGGCACAGGGGCCCGGGCCCGGCGCCAACGGCCGGACCCGGGCCCCCGCCACGGGGGACACAGCAGGCGATCAGTGGTCGTAGGACATGACGGGGTCACCCCCCTTCGTCCTCGGGATCCGCGGCCCGGTCGGGCTCGCCTCACCAGATTCCGCCCGCACCTGACCCGCCGTCATTGCCACCCGAGCGCCGCGACATTGAGAGGCACCCTCAATACGGGGCAGGCAGTGACCGAGTGCTGTCGCCCTGTCACAGGGGTGGGCTACCGTTGCTGGTTCCGATATCCCGCTCCCGCCGGGGGTGCCCATGGCCGCCGCCATCACCCGCACACGCCGCGCCACCATCGTCAAAGAGGCAGCCGACATCCGGATTCGCTGCCAGCGCGAACGCCTCGACACCGAACAGACCGCAGCCGAGATCCGCCGCGCCCTGCCCGAGGTGCAGCAGCTGGAGGCATGGAGGCTCGCCCTGGGCTGGTCCCGTTCCGTGACCATCACCCAGGTCAAGGCCCAGTACGTCGCGGACGGGCTGTTACCGCGCAGCCTGTCCGACCCGATGCTGTGCCGGTGGGAACACGACCCCGGCGAGCGCCCCGACCGCGAGTACACCGTCATGCTGTGCCGCGCGTACGGCGCCACCCCCGGCCAGCTGGGCTTGGACTTCGCCGAACAAGTCTTTCCGGAACGCGAGTTGTCCAGTGTGATCCGGTACGGTCGGCCCGAGACCGACACGTGCAGCGCTGGCGCACGGGAAATGGTGGTGCACATGACCACAGCCGCCGGCCTTCCGGCCGTCCGCGAATCCCTCCAGCTCGCCCTCCTCGCCGACCCCCACGGCAGCATGGAGGTCGCCGAGCTCGCGGACGCCGCCGTCGAGCACTACGCCCTGACCTACCCCAAGCACCCGGCCTACCTGCTGTTCGAGGAAGTACGGGCCGCCCGCGGTCTGCTCACGGACTGCCTGATCACTGGCCACGTCCCCGAGCTGGTCGCTGGCGGCCTGCACCGCAACGTCGGCTGGCTGTCCGCCCTCATGGGCAACCTGGCCTTCCACCTGGACGACCACACTGGTGCCCGTGCTCACCTCGCCACCGCAACCGCTTACGGCACCCGCACCGACGACGCCCGGCTGACTGCCTGGGCCCTGGGCGCGCAGAGCATGGTTGCCCGCGCCGAGACCCGCTACGAGAACGCCCTCTCCTACGCCGAGCGCGCCGTCGCCCACGCCCCCGCCGGCCTGCCGAAGGCCCAGGCGCACGCCTGGGCGCAGCTGACCTCCCTCGCGGGCCTCGGCCGGGAGCAGGAAGCCGACACGGCGCTCGCCGCGGCCACGCGTGAACTCGAAGCCGACCCCGTGGGGTTTGCTCCGGGCCGGTTCGGGTTCGACGTCGCCGAGTACACCCTGCACCAGGCCGAGTCAGCCATCGCCCTCGGCCATCACAACCGCGCGCGCACTGCTGCCGAAACGTCCATCGCCTCCACCACCGTGGCCACCCCCGGCTGGGCCGCGGCCACGCTGGTGCTCGCCCAGGCGGAGGCGCCCACCCAGCCCACGGACGCCGCCCAGCGGGCCCTGGACGTCCTGGCCCGGGTCCCCGCTGCCCGGCTCCGCTCGACCTCCCGCGCCCGCCTCGCCCGCCTCGGCCAGGTCCTGACCGGGGTTTCAGCCACGGCAGTCGGCGACCTGCACGACCGTGTCCGTGTACTCGTTCCCCTGATCGACAACCACGGCAACGCCAGCACCTGACACCAGCCGCGCCCGCCACTTCCGCGCACGGCGTTTCGCGATCTGATCAGGACCCAGAACGGCCAAAGGCCCGGATTCCCCCGCGGAGGGATCCGGGCCTCTCGTGTGGAGCGACCGGCTACCGGCCGTCAGCGCCGGATGACCGGCTTCGGCAACAGCGTGCTCAGAAGCTGCGCCGTCTCGGCCTCCATATCCACTCCCCCGCCGAGGCCCTCGTTGATCCGGGCCAGGCGCGCGGCGGCTTCGCGGAGGGCGGCCACGTCTCCGGCGGCGTGGTGGGCCAGGAACACCTGCCGGTGCAGGAGTTCGTTCTCCTCGGCCGCGAGGAGACCTTGGTGCGCGGCCCAGAGGGCGCCGGAGTAGTCGGCGGCTTCCCGGCGGCGGGTGGACAGCTCGTAGGCGACGTCGGCGATGGCCGAGACCATCTCCTGGATGGCCGGCTCGGCCCAGGCGTAGCGCTGGGGGTCGATCGCGGCGAAGGGACGGCCGCGGACGAGCGCGAGGGCCCGGCGCAGGGCGAGCTCACCGTCCTCGTCGTGGCGGGCCAGGCCGGTGCGGGCGAAGTTCTGGAAGGCCTTCCAGTCGCACGCGACGGTCTGGGCGAGTCGGTAGCGGCTGTCGCCGGTGTCCTGGACCCGCGGGAAGTACGCCTCGCCGTCGGCGTCCTTGCCGAGCCAGGAGCGGGTGCGTGAGATGACGGCGTTGCGCATCTGCTTGTTGACCAGGCGGCCCGGCCAAAGGGCGTCGTCGATCGCGTGGTGGTCGGCGCCGGGGTTGAGAGCGAGGTAGGAGACGAGCTCAACGGCCGCACTCTGCCGGTTGGAGTCGATCCGGCCCGCCGCGCCCTCGATGACCACCCGGCCGAGCAAGAGCACCATCGGCGCGCCGCCCTCGGGACCGTCGGCATCGTCCGCGGCGCGAGTCGGGGCGGGCACTGGTGTGGGGGCCGGGACCGAGGACGGGAGAGGGGCCGGGTTGTCCGCCTCGGGACGGGTCTCGGTCGGGTCGCCTCCTTGCTTCGTCAGCAGGAGTACGGGTTCAGGCGCCGGTTCCGGCCCAGCAGGTGCCGGGGCCGGGGCTGGGGCGGGAACGGCGGGCGGGTCGAAGAGGTCAGCGAGGGTCGGGCCGCTGGCGCCGTGCTCGGTTTGGCCCTCGGGTCCCTCAGCCGGGAGGCCTGCGGGGTGCGCGGGCCCCTCGTCCGTCTCGCCGGCCTCAGTGTCGGTGTCGGCCTGATGCTCGGTCTCCAGCTCTTCGAGCTCGATGTCGGCGTATTCGTCCGGCATTCCATCCTCGTCGGCACCAGCCTCCGGCTGGGGTGCTTCCTCCGCGCCGGTCTCGTCCGTCGGATCTTCCTGGTCCCTGTCCTCCTGGTCCTCCTGCACGTCCGGGTGCTCGTCGGTGTCGAGGAGCCCGTCCAGCCACTCGTCGCGGGCGGGTACGTCGGTCTCGGAGGCAGAGAGGGTGAGCAGTTCGATCGCGTCGGCGAAGTGCGAGTCGGTCAGGCCCTGGAGCTTGACGGGCAGACCGGAGCCGGGCAGGACGATGGTCTCGTCCGGTCCCGCGCAGGTCAGTGTCCAGCCCTCCTCCGGGTCCAGGTCCGCGTTCTCGCTGGCGGTGACGACCGCGCCGGCGACCCGCGGCTGGGCCGTGATCAGGTCGAGCAGTGCCTCGGTCTGGTCTCCGTCGGGGAGTTCGGCGGCGAGGAGGATGTGGGGTGTCCAGGACCCGCCGGCGTCTTCCTGGAGGCGGGCTGCGCGGAGGGTGGGTGCGCCGAGAGCGGCCAGGGCGCGGCGCTGGTCGGCGGTGTGGCTGGTGAGTTCGGCGACCGCGTTGGTGAGGGTGTCGGTGCGGGCGACGCGTTCGGGTGCTGCCTCGTCGAGGCCGGCGGCCGTGTCTGCCAGGGCGGTGATCTCCAGGTGGCCGGGCAGGGGGGTGCTGGCGAGCTCGACGGCGATGGCTTGCAGGACGTGGCGGGCGTGGTCGGCATCGCCGTCCAGGTGGAGGACGCCGACGTGCTCCAGGTCGACGAGAACGAGGCGGCCTGCACCATCCCAGCCCAGGGAGACCAGGGCCGGGTAGGGTGCGTCGGCGCCCTGGAGGGCTTCGCGGTCGGCGAGGTCGGGGCTGGAGGCCGTGCACGTCCACAGGTCCGTGCGGCCCACGGTGCCGGAGAAGGGCTTCATCGGCGGAGTGTCCTGGTCGAGGTGCAGTTCGACCTTCTGCTCGTGCAGGACGACCGCGGTGACCACCGGCAGTTCGCGTTCGGCCGCGGCCAGGTTGAGGGCGAGGGTGCGCAGGGCGGCGTCGAGGAGGTCGAAGCCGGTGGGGTGCTGGGCGGAGCGCAGGCCTTGTTCGGTGGCGGCCGCGCTGCCGGTGGGCATGGGGATGCGGCGTCCGGGCCGGCGGCGGCGCTGCTGGAGGATGCGGCGGGTGGCGAGCGTGCCGATGAGGGCGGCGGCCAAGGCCCCGGCGCCCATCCAGACGGCAGCAGGCGCCAGGGCCTCGTCAGAGTCCTGCGCCTGCTGGGTGGTGTCCGCCTGCTGTCCGTCCTGCGCGGGCGCGGGAGCGGCAGTGGTGGGCGTAGAGCCGGGGGTTGAGGCCGCGGGGGCGGGGGTGGCGGGCTTCTCGGGGGCGGGTGCCGCAGGTGTGGGGGTGTCCTTCGCCGTGTCCGGCGTCGGAGGCGTCTTGGCGTCCGGGGCGGGCCGGCTGTCAGGGGCGGGGGCCGGGGTGGCTGCGGCGGGGAGTGTGAGCTCCTGGCCGGGGACGATCAGGTCCGGGTTGTCGAAGGTTCCGCCGCCGGGCAGGGGCTTGCCCTTGTTGGCTTCGAAGATCTTCGGCCAGTCCTCGGGATCACCGTGCTGGCCGGCGATGCCCCACAGGTTCTCGTCGGTCGTGACGACGTGCTTCTCCTCGGCCGCCGCGGGCTTCGCATCTGCGGGAGCGGCCTGTGCGGGAGCGGCCTGTGCGGGAGCGGCCTGTGCGGGAGCGGCCTGTGCGGGAGCGGCCTGTGCGGGCTGCGCGGGCGTGGCCGCATCGGGCGCTGCCTGGGCGGGGGCCGCCGGGGCGGCCGGCTTGGCGATGTTGGCGTCGGCGGGGAGCCGGATCACGGTGCCCTTGGGGAGGAACTGGTCGCCGGCCGCGAGCTGCGGGACGCTCGGGTTGAGGGCGGCGATGTCCTTCCAGCGCGGCCCGCTGCCCAGGTACTGCTCCGCCAGGTCCCAGGGAAGTTCGGAATCCCCGGTCACGGTGTGGGTGGGCCAGGCGTCCTGCTGCGCCGCGGCCGCCGTTTCGGCGGTCGTCACCGCGCTGCTGGTGCCTGCGGCCTGTACGGCGGTCGCCGCGACGGCCGGGCCGGTGGTCGCGGCCGAGGCGGCGGTGGGGGCGATCAGGACGAGGCCGCCGATGAGGAGGCCGGCGAAGGACTGCAGCCCCCCGAGGCCCCTGATCCGCTTTGCCTTCCGGCCGCGGAACAGGGCGACGATTTCGACGAGGGCGGAGAGGGTGAACAGCGCCCAGCCGATCCAGCCGATGGTTGTGAGCACCGTGAAAAACAGCCGTCCGTCGTCCTGCTGGGTCAGCAGGTCCCAGCCGCCGGCGAAGTCGGTGGGCTGGTACCCGACGGCCAGCAGGACAAGGGGGATCCCGGCGATTAGTGCGGCCAGGACGGCGAGGCCGAGCAGGGCACGGAGCAGACGTACGGGGGTGCTCATGGGGCGGTCAGCCTCCGGCTTGGGTGTGCAGTCGGGCGTGTGCCTTGCCGGACACGCTGATCGTCGACCTACCCACGAACTGCGCGAACAACGTGGTGTAGGTGTCGTGGACGGTGACTTCGAGGCGCTGACCGCCGTCGGTGACGGTCACGGAGCCCGAGACGTTCTGGGCGGCGAGGTAGTCCTGGGCGGCTGCGACGGCGGCGTCCGGGTCCACCGTGATCTCGGTGCCCTGGACTGCGGCGGGGACGTTGAGCTGCTGGCCGGCCGCGCGGGCCGCTTCCTGCGCGAGGCCGGTGGCCTTGTTCGTCGCGTTGAGGGCACCTCCGCCGTCGACCAGCAGCCCCATGATCATGATGATGCCGATGGCGCTCAGCGCGTAGAACGGCGACAGCGACCCGCGGTCCCCGTTGTGGCGCATCCGGTCCCGCACAGCGGCGAGGCGGCGGGTGAGGGCGGTGATCACTGGCGGCCCCTGTAGGAATCAATCGGACTGGTCCACGAAGCCCGGAGCGTGCGGGATCCCGGGAGGCCGGGCAGTCCGATTTCGCCGAGCGGAGCCGTACAGGCCACGGTGACGCGGACGGTGGCGTCCTGGCCGAGGTCGAGGCCGTAGCCGGAGGTGTCGACCGAGACGCTGGAAGAGGCGCAGTGGATGCCCTCGCCGCCCAGGCTGCGAGTCGCGGCCGCCGCTCCTGAGGCCTGCGCGGCGCCGGCTTCCCGTTCCAGAGAGGCAGCGCGGGCGGCCGCCCGGGCGGCGCCTTCCACGGCGCCGGAGGCATCGGTGACCCGCCCGAAAGCGATCATGAGCAGCATGAGGGCGATGATGGCCGGGGCGAGAATGGCGGTCTCGACGCTGTAGCTGCCCCGGTCCTCGCGCCAGTTGATGCGCCGTACCCACTTCATGGCGCCTCCACCCAGCGCTCGACCGGAGCCTCGGCACTCTGGACGACATCCAGCTCGAAGCCGGGGACCAGGGTGGCGACGGTGCCGCGCACGGTGATGCGGATCTGCTCGGGGCCGCTGCCGTCGGCGGACACGGACGCGCCGCGGACGCTGCCGTACTTGGCGAGGAGTTCCTGGGCCTGGGCGACGCCGTCGCCGGGGCCGGCGCCGAGCTGGCGGCCGGCCTCCACCCCCTGGGTGGCGGCGGAGCGGGCGACGGATCGGGCGTGGTAGTACATGCCGGTCTGGATCGCGGCGAAGACCAGGAACAGCACCACGACGGCGAGCACGGCCAGCTCTACGCTGCCCGAGCCCCGGTCGTCTTCCTCCCGCAGACGTGCGCGTAGGCGCCGCCACCGGTTGCCGGCCTGGTCTTTCACGCCGCTTCCTTCCTCCTGGTGGGTGGTTCAGCCGCTGATGAGCGGGATCTTGGCGTCGGTGAAGGTCTTGATCGCGGCGACGACCGCGATGGCGATGGCGATGACGACGCCGGCGATGACGGCGAGCTCGGCCGAGGTCTGGCCGGCGTCCTTCGGGGCGTTCTTCAGGCGCTCGACACGGGCGGCGAGGAAGGTGGTGAGGAAGCGGATGTGCATGGTTTCTCCCTTGGGGTTCAGCCGTTGAACATGGAGACAACGGGCGGCAGGACGACGAAGACGAGCATCAGCAGGACCGCGAAGGTCACCGGCAGCACCATGCTGGTGCTCGCTTCGTTGGCTTGGGCCTTGGCGTCGGAGAGGATCGCGACGCGCAGCTGGCGGGCTTGGGCCTGGAGGGTCGTGTAGACGGCGGCGCCGTCGCCCGCGAGGGCGAGGGTGTCGGCCGGGCGGGTCAGCTCGGGGATGTCGAGTTCCTCGCCGAGCTGCTTGAGGGCGTCCCAGACGGTGACGCCGGCGAGGTCGGCCTCGTAGAACGCCTGGCGCATCCGCTCGAAAATCCAGCCATCGCCGACATCGGCGGTGTCGGTCAGGGCCTGGGCGGCGCCGGAGTTGGCGATGCGGGCCAGGGCGACGCGGTCGAGGTAGGAGGCGGCGGCGTGCCGGACCACCAGGCGCGCGGCCGCGGCTTCCTTCTTGACCTCCTGGCCGGGCCACAGCCAGAACAGCGCGCCGAGTCCGAGGCCTGCGGCGGCCGGCATCACGAAGGGCAGGCCCACCCCGAGCATGGCCAGGAGCGCCCCGGCCAGCTGCGGCAGGACCAGGCCGTAGAGCGCGAAGAGGAACCTCTTGCCCAGGTGTTCGGCCGGGCTGATGCGGAGCAGGTTGAGGTCGCGGACGGGCAGGGTAATCCGCTCGCCAAACGCGCTGAGAAGCCGCGTGCCGACCTTCTCGGGCAGGGACCCGGTGCTGGTGGCGGTGATGCGGGGCTGGCGGGCGATGTGATCGGCGTCGAGCCGGTCCATGACCGAGACGACGTCGGGCCGGGCAGGCAGCAGGGCGCGGATGGCCACGCCGACGAGTGCTCCGGCGGCCGCGGCGGGCAGGACCGCTTCCATGGGGATCATCGGGCGGCTCCCGTCAGGGCCGGCTCGGCCTGGTCCAGGGGGTTGAGGAGGCGGGGGTCCGGCTTCGTCGCGGCGGCCCGGCGCAGCCAGGACAGCGTCCAGGCGAAGAGCCCACCCAGAATCGCGAGGGCGAGCTGCCCGGCCGGGGACTGGTACCAGGCGGACCAGGCCTCGTTGAGCATGCAGCCGACGAAGACGATGCAGATCACGATCGACACGATCCGCGAGGATTTGCGGATCTTGGCGCGGTCGGACTCGATGTCGCGGGCGTCGGCGGCCTGCTGGTGGATCGTCACCGCGAGTGCCTCCAGGGCGGTGGACAGGCCGGGTCCCATGTTCGCCGCGTGCGATTGGAAGAGCAGGGCGACGTGGTCCACGACGCCGTCGCCGAGCTCGTCCGCGAACAGGGCGAAGGCCTGCTTGGAGTCCATGCCGGAACGCAGCCGCTCGTCGAGCGCGCGGACGTTCGCGGCGATGGGGGCGGGGGCGTTGCGGGCGCTGGCGCGGATCGTCTGGACGAGGCTGATGCCCGCGGTGTGGATGCCGGCCAGGCCGTTGAGCCACTGACCGATCGCCTCCAGCCGCTCGATGCGCTGCTCGGCCGCCGTGCCCGGGTTGAGGAGGAACGGGAAGCCGAGGACCGCGGCTCCGGCGAGGACGCCGTGGACGGGCCACCCGGTGTACGCCCACACGGCGAGCACGGTGATACCGGCGGTGATGACCAGGGCGCGCCAGCGGCGCTGCCAGGCCTCGGGCAGGCCTGCCTTCGCCGCCCGGATCCGGCTGGCACGGCGGGAAGCGGGCTTCGCCTGGTCCACGACACGGCCGCGCCACTCGCGCACGGCCAGGATGCCGGCGAGGATCGTGACGAGGGCGCACAGCGCCGCGACAAGGGCGAGTTGGGCGGAGTTCACTTGGCCTCCCGAACGTCTACCGAGCCACGTACAGCACCACGGCGATCAAGGCGCCGACTGGTCTCCAACCTGTGTGCGTTCATCGGCTCACCGTCTGCAGAGCCGGGCCCCAGGCACCCTCGGGGTCCTTGGCCAGCCAATGCCGATGGAAAGAACCGGTGCGCTCCAGGACGTCTATGAAGCTCGGCATGTTGCGGTACACCGCGCGCGGTTCGTCCCCGTGGGGGGCGAAGAGGTCGCTGGTGGTGGGGCGGCCGCCCTCACCGACGACGTCGTGGACTTCGTAGATGTGGGAGACGAAGCGGTGCTTGCGGCCGCCGATCGCGGTCTCGTCGAGGTAGGTGAGGTAGACGACCACGTCGATCGCGGAAGCGATGAGGTGGTTGGCGGCTTCGGTCTGCATGCCGGCCTCGGTGCACAGCTGCACCAGGCGGGAGATGATCGCGTGCGGACGGCGCACGTGCAGGGTGCACATGGAGCCGGAGCCGCCCGCGGACATCGCCTGGAGCATGGGCAGGACTTCGGTGGAGCGGACCTCACCGACGATGACCCGGTGCACGTTGTAGCGCAGGGCGGTGGGGAACATGTCGCCGATGGTGACCTCGCCGGAGTTGGCGCCGCCGCGGACCTCGCCGTTGGACTGGCGGGCCTCGAAGGCGAACGTCAGCGGCCCCGGCTTGTCGGGCGGGCCTGGCTCGTCGAGGTAGAGCTCGCGGTCGGACTCCAGGGTCGCGATCCGCTCCCCCGGCGGGATCTCCCGGCCCAGGGCGCGGAGCAGCGAGGTCTTGCCCGCGCCCATGTCGCCGACGACCAGGATGTTCAGCTTCGCCTGGACGCAGGACTGCAGGAAGGATCGCAGGAGCGGGTTGATCGAGCCCCAGCGGACGAGTTCGTCGATGCCGTGCTGGCGGATGCGGTGCTTTCGGATGACTACTGACGGGCGGGTGGTGAGCAGGCTCGCGGTGACGCGGGAGCCGTCGGGCATGCGGAAACCGACGTTGGGGGTGGCCTGCGTCAGGGCGCGCTCGCCGTGCCCGGACAGGCCGGCCATCCGGTTCACCCAGGTGATCAGCTCCGCGTGGGAGTCGGCGACCCGCTCGATGGTGCGGCGGGGACGGTCGTAGTACTCGATGTGTGCGCGGACGCCGTCGACCATGACGTCCTCGACGCCTTGCTCGTCCAGGAGGCCCTGGAGGCGGCCGCCGCGGAACATGGCGTCGAATACCGCGCTCCCGATGGCGCGTTCCTCGTCCGCTGAGAGGGCGGGGGCTCCGTGCGAGTACTTGGTGGCCCAGCTCGCGACGGCTTTCGTCACCATGGAGCGGGCCTGGGCCCGGCGGTCGTCCTCCTCCAGCAGGCGGCCGGGGTCGTGCGCGGACAGCTCGGCGGACACCTCCGCCTGGAGCGCTTCGATCACCTCCCAGCCGACCGGAAGCTGGCCGGGAAGCCCAGCAAGTTTCGGTACGGCGCCCGGGCTGGCGGCCGTCGGCCGGGTGGGAGCCGGCAGCGCGGGCTCCGGTGCGGGGGCGGCGGCGGGCTGGGGGATGCGGGTGGTGCCGATGCGGCCGGTCAGCAGTCCGGCGATGTCGGCGGGGCCGCGCGCGGCCCCGCCGTCGGGGCGCTGTTGTGCGTCAGACACGGGGGTCCACCTTTCCCTGTCCCAGGCGCTGGAGCACCCCGGCGACCTTCGGAGCGGGTGCCTCCAAGGCGGGTGTCGGCGCGACTGCTGGTGCCGGCAACGCGGCCGGTGCTGGCGCCGGTGCGGTGGGCGCGTACTTCTGGTGCAGGGCTCGGCGTGAGGCGGCCGCCTGGAGGTGGCCGAGCGCGTTGCGGGCCGAGCTCAGGAGCGCGGACTTCTTCAGCCCGCGCGGAGCCCGGCCGGTTCCCGCCAGGTAGGCGGCGGTGTCCGGCTCCCACGGCAGTGCCGCCATCACGGGCAGGCGCAGGGCCTCGGAGACCTCGTGGGCGCGGCGGGGGCCGTCCTCGATGAGGAGGACGCCGAGGGCGTCCGGGCCGGTGCCGCGGTCGGTGAGTTCGTTGCGCAGCGGTTCGGTCATGTGGCGGGCCAGGGCGAGTGACTGGTCGGTGGCGCGTACGACGAGGAGGACCAGGTCGGCGCCGTGGAGGAGGGGTGCGGGGGTGAGGGTGTGGTGGAGGCGGCCGGACTCCAGGGCCAGGCGGCCGGCGTCGATGACGACGTCGTAGCCGCCGTCGTCGGAGAGCACTCGCATGACCTGGGCCAGGGCGGGCCAGGTCCGGGCGAGGGCAGGGGCCTGGGCGGGGTCGGTCAGGCCCGGCAGGACCTGGCGGTTGCCGGACTCGTCGAGGCTGACGAGGTGGCTGGCGAAGGCCTGCGCGAGGGCGTCCTCGCCGGCGCGTTCGGCGACGGCGAGGTGGTAGAGGCCGGTGCCAGCGGTGATCTGGGCCTGGAAGAGGCCTGCTCTTATGGTGCCGCCGGCCGGGTCGCACTCGGCCAGCAGCGACGGGCGGGTGGAGGACAGGGTCATCGCGAGGGCGCTGGTGGTGACCCCGCATGACTTGGCGCTGACCAGCGCGGTGACGGTCACGATCCGGTCCGGACGTCGCGGACCAGGGCGATCCGGCCGGAGGAGGCGCGGGTGGCCAGCAGCGGCCCGTCTGTGGAGGAGACCGCGAGGTTGACGACGACTGCTCCGGAGGCGTCGGGCCGGCTGACGGAGACCACGACGGCCTTGACCGAGGTGGGCGGGGCTTCGGCGCCGTCCTTGCCGGTGGGCTGCTCGCCCTGGCCGGGGACCGTGACCGCGAGGACCTTGTCCCCCGGGACGAGGGAGCCGGCGGGGGCCTGGCCGCGCTTGACCTGGACTCCGACCTGCTGCTTGTCGTCGCCCAGGCCGGTGCCGGGCTGCAGTTGCCCGGCGACGAGCAGGCTGCCCTTGCGCAGGTCTACCGCCGGGCGCTTGCCCACGACGCTGGCCCGGTCGGTGGCCGGCATCGGGGTGAGGGCCGAGTCGGCGGAGACCTCCGCGACGACAATGTCCGCGTCGGTGAGGGGCTGTCCGGCCGGGACGTCGTTGGCGATGGCCAGGACCTTCGTGCGGTCACCTACGGCGGACACGGCGGCGGCTGCGCCGAGGGCGGCCGCGACGGCGAGGACCGTGCTGAGGGCGGCCGCGGCGTACCGGCGCTGCTTCTTCACGGGTGCAGTGGTGGTGATGGGGAGTTCGGTGCGCGGGCCGGCCGGGCGCGGGATCGGCGGGGCGGCGGGGGTTTCCATTCGGATGATGCCTCTCGGGAAGTGCAGTCCGTGCGCGTGCTTAGTTGAGGACCTGGACCTCGGCGACGTTGATGTCCACGGCGCTCGTGCGGATCTCGGTCAGCTGCCCGCCCTGGGCGCCGCCGGTGACCTGCCAGTCGATGGACCAGGTGGACGTCGCGGTGACGTGGTAGGTGCCGGAGCCGGTGGTGGAGGACGGCTTGTCGTAGCGGTGGCCGCAGTCCGGAGACGACTGCTTTCCGTACTCCGGCTTGTAGGGCGTGCCGGCCGTGGTGCAGGTGACGGTCTTCCCGTCGCCCATGTTCCACACGATCTTCGACACCCTGGCCGTCGCCGTCACCGATACCGGTCCCACGGACGCCGAGGCCACGTTCGGGCCGTACGTCTCGGGGCCCGTCTCGGTCCACATGTAGACGGGCATCCCGACAACGCCCTTGCCACCCGGCTTCGGCGTGATGCCGATCGCCGGCGGACGCAGCCGCATCTTGTCCACGGCCTGCCGCGCAACTACCGCGGGGTCAATCACCGGGCCCCCGCCGCCAGGCGGGGCGTCGGTGAAGATGTTCTTGACGTCGTGCATGCCGGTCTCGTTGTCGAGGCAGTCCTCGATGTACATAGACACGCCGGGCTTCCGGCCGCCGGGCCCCCACAGCGCGTTGTCGTCCTCGGGCTGGGGGTCGGCCAGGGTGTAGGTGCAGGTGTAGCGGCTGTCGCCTCCGCCGGTATCTCCGCCCCCGCCGCCTCCCCCTCCCCCTCCGCCTCCAGTTCCTCCGCCAGTGCTTCCGCCGGGACCACCAGGGACCACGACGATCGGACAGACGAAGCCGGTCTCGCACTTCCCCTTCTCGTCTGCTTCGGCCGTGGCGGGGAGAACCAGTGACACCGCGAGGGGGAGCGCAAGAACGACGTGCCGGCGGGTCAGCACGGCTGGTCCGCGTGGAGTTCGTACTTGAGGACCATCCAGGAGCCGTTCCAGCGCTCCATCATGCTCGTGATGACGTACTTGGGAACGGGGCTGGACGCAACGGGTGCCGGCTGGCCAGTCTTCTTGTCCGTGATCTTCCACTTGGAGACGTCCAGGCATGCCGAAACCGAGACGCTGGGGCTCTTCTTCTCCAGATCCGCCCCAGTCACGATGGGGTTCAAGAGGACCGGCTCCCCCGTCATGACCCGGCCGTTGGTCTTGAGGTTGGCGGTCTCCTCAATGGCCTTGTTGAGGGCGTCGGCAGTGGCGTACTTCTTAAGGTCGGTGCCCGCGATCTCGGTCACCGCGTAGGCCTTGGGCAGTTCCGTCCAGTACGCCTTGTACGCGGTGAGGGCCTCGGCCTTCGCGGCCTCTTCCGGGTCGAGCGTCGCCGACTTGGTCGGACCAGCCGTGGCCGCGGGGGACGGGGACTTGTCCTTCTCGTTGTCCGAACCGCCCGATGAGGTACACGCCGCGGTGAGGGCGACGCAGACAGTCAAAAGAAATGCAGGAACTGCCCGGCTGCTGTTCCAGCCAAGCTGAGCGAGTCGTGCCATCGGTACCGCTGCCTCCCCGTAGAAAGCCATCGCGCCCGGTGCAGGCCTTTGAGGCCTGATTTCGCGCGGCGTGAACCACAACCGTCACAAGCGACCGGACTGTTCCCATACGTTACGCAGCGGCGGCCAATACCGAAAGCCATTAGTGCAGTTCACGGCCACGCGGACGGCGCAAACCGGACTTTTCTACACCCGCGCGGTAGGTTCTCTGAATTCAGTCCGAGGAGCGAGACGCCGGCAACTGGAGCCCTGCGACCCACGCCGTCCTCAAAACTCAGAATGTCGATTCATCTGCACTTCGGATTCGGAGAGCGAATTGGCTCAATACGTAATCAGAATGGCTTGAAACAAGCGCAACTGTCCAGCTTGGAGCGGACCAACTACAGGCACCGCTCCCGGAGCCAACTACTCAAGGGGGGGCGCATCTTCTGCAGCCACCAGCCGAGCTGGGCTGGCTCGCCGAAAAGCGGCCCGCTGAAGGTACTCGGCGTCGAGACCTTCCCGTTGGCCGAGCTGGTGGCGCCTTCGAGCTGGGCCAGAGTGGCTACACCGCAGGATCATCATCGAGGTCTGACTCCGCGGGCCTCGCTGCTCTGGCTTGCCCGTGGTCCAGCCGCCCAGGCCCGGTACCTCACCCCCAGTTGCCCAGAACACCTCGATACCGCCCGGCCAGTCCCAGATGGCTCGCCGGGCGGTATCCGGAGTTCCGCCCCTGGCCGTTCCCGTATGGGCAGGCCGGGCGCGGACTCGAAGAGCCGAGGCAAGCATGCCCGTCGCAGCCACCGGCCTCCTCCAGCACGCCGAACAGCACCAATCGCCCGCTGACCCGGCCCTGTACCTCTTCCAATCTCCATTCGGCCGCCGGTACGGTCCCCACAGCCCAGGTGGCGCGCCACTGGTGCGGCACCTGGTCGGCCTCGGGCCCCACCAGCAGATCCGGCAGGCCTGCTATCACCTGGGTGCTGCAACTGTGCCAGCCCGACGGCGTGAGCAGCGCGCCCAGCTCCGGTTTCACCCACGATCCAGGCACTGCCCGCCTAGCGCGGCGCTCCGGCGACGTGCTGCTGCTGTCGGGTTTGACCAATTCCGCAGGTATACCGAGGTATTCGTGCCACCTGTGGGTTGGATCGCAGCCGGTCACCTGCTTGAACATTCATGCGGAACTGACGCTTGCGCCCTGGCTCGACCTCAGCCCATCACAGGAACCCTGGAGCAGTCGTCAGCCCACCGACAAAGCCTGGCCAACTCCTTCGCAGTGGACGGCGCGAGCCACCAGGGTCAGAGGCAACTGCCCAGTGGAGGGCCCCCTGGGCCCGGAGCGGTGCGTGGGCGACCGTCAGGGAGCCCGCGCAGGGCAGGCGGCAGTGGCTGGTCCAGCGCAGCCGAAAGGCGCTGGCGGGGGGTCCGGGGGCGAGGAGCCCCCGGTGAGGGGTGCAGGGGCAAAGCCCCTGCCAGGGGGTCCGGGGGCTGGCCCCCGCGCCACGGCCGGTCCAGCGCGGCCTTTGCGCTGGCGGGGGGTCCGGGGGGCTGGTCCCCCGGCTATCGGGCCGAAGGTCCGATGCCAACCGGAAAGCTTCCACCATCCCTCGCTGCATAGGTCCCGAGGTGACGAGTCGTAGTTGCCTTACGAGCAAGCCAGGGCGGTGCCGGTCAGCCTCCAGCTTGGGTTCCCTCCCGATACATATAGAGGGCGCAGCCACCGCATCTCTCTGACCTGCGAAAATGCGCCGACTGATGGAACCCTGGGATGCCGATATCGGCATCCCAGGGTTCCATATCGGCATCCCAGGATGCCGATACATGTCGCCTGGCGTCATGTCGTGGAGCGACATCGAACGAACTGGAGGGTTCCTTCGGTTCCGCTCGGCGTCAGGAAGACATGCCGCATCAGGCCCGCAGAGCGGCCCATAGATCCCTTGGTTCGCTGCCTGACCCAGGACGACATGTCGCCAGCCGTCAGGGAGCGAATCGCTGGGTTCGCTCAGTTACCGTTGCCGACATGTCGTCTGCCGTAAGATCGGCGCGTTCATACAGCACAGGTCAGGGGTCGGTAGTGCCTAGAGAAGTGCGCGGGGCCCGCGATGTGTTCAACCCGGCCACCGGTCAGGTGTACGAGTTGCTAGAGCCGGTAGACCCACCACCGCCTCGTCGCATCTCGTACAACATGGGCGGCCGACATGGGCAGTTCTCCATCCCGCGGGTCATGGAGATGCTGAGCAAGGAGTCCGGTCTCACCGGCGATGCCATCCGTGTGTTCCTCTTCTGCGGTATCAAGGCCTTCGAGAAGGGCGGAGCCACTGCGAACGAGGCTGCGGACCACCTGGGACTGACCCCACAAGCCACGCGGCGAATCGCGAAGATGCTGGCAGAGCACAAGTGCCTGCTGGTAGCCGAGCGGGTTGGGCGGACCATCAAGTACCGCGCGAGCCCACACATCATCTCCAGCCTCTCTGGGGAGGAACAGGCGCAGGAGGCCGCCGCCTACCACCTGCCGACCGTGCCGGGGCGACCCGCTACCAAAAAGGAAAAGACCAATGCCTCGCCATCTGTACCCGGAGCTCGAAGCGCTCGCGCAGCGCATAAGCGAACTGCCGCACCTGAAGCAGAACGTGCTGATGAGGTACGCAATCCTGGGGGGCCTGGAGACTTCCGTCGAGAAGACTGCGGCTGAGCTGGCGGAGATGGCCGGTGTGCCCGCGCCGCACTTCTCGAAGGCGCGCCGGGAGCTCGAAGCCGACGGGTGGCTGGAGTTCACTCACAAGGAGGGACAGGTGAAGTTCTTCCGGCTCGGCGAAAGGGCAACCGGCCGGGAGGTTGTGGTTCCCCTCCACAGAATCACGGGATAGTTCCGCCAGTCGCCTGCCAAGGGGGCGGGAAGCTTAGGCCTCCCGCCCCAGCTTGTATTCAGGCTGCTGCGGCGAGGGGGCCACGGAGCCAAGCGTCCACTGGCTCGGCCGGGCCGAGGACCGGTGTGAAGACCGGCTCGAAGGGGCCGTGGGCGCGGAGCTGGTCGAGGGTGGTGACACCTGCCCGCAGTGGGGTGGATGCGAGCGCGGGGTCACTGGCGGCAAGGCTGCGCAGATCGGCGATCCGACGGGCGAGACGCTCCTGGGAGGCGCCGGTCAGCACCAGCAGGAGCCGAGGGAACGCCGGGTACCGGTAGCGCCACACCTGCATCGTGGCCTGACGCCTGGCGCGGGTGCCCTTGGCGGCCTGGGCCTGGGGCGAGTACTCGTGGTAGGCGGCGTAAGCGTGCAGTTTCTGGGCGAGGCGGGCGATGGTCATCTGGGTGCGGTCGACCTCGACGAAGAAGGTCAGCAAGGTCCGCTGCTTGCCATGGGTGTGGACATAGTTGAGGACGGCGTCCGGGACGAGGCACAGCTCCTCCCCGGGCCGGGCCTCGTCACGGTAGTAGTGGGCGATCTCCGGTGACCAGTCCAGGGGGCCGCACTCGTGCCCTAGGCGGCGGGCGTGCTCGACGAACGCGGCTCCGGTTTCGACGACCGCGAGGGTGTGCTCCTGGAGCGGGCCGAGCGCGGCCTCCTGGCTCATCCGGTACGCGCGGGGCTGGAGCAGGCCCACGGCTTCGACGGACTGGGCCCCCTTCTCCGTCAGCCACCACAGCAGCTGGGTCTGGCCGGCGCTGCGCCGTCCTACGGCCTCGGCGAAGCCGGCCTGTCGCAGGGTGTGGAGCTGGCGGCGCAGGAACTCGGACCGGGTGTGGTGCGGGGTGATGAGCCTGTGGAGCTGCATGGTGGAGACCAGGCGGTGCTGGTAGAGGACCTGGGCGGCCTGCTGGGCGACCTGGCCCAGCCCGGTGGGGGCGGAGTGCGGGTAGGGCATGGAGTGCTCCCCTTCTTCTAGGCGATGACGCTGGTGGGGTCGCCGGCGCTCGGGCCGCCGGGGCGCCGGCCGGTGTGGTGGGCGAGGACGACGGCGTCGAGCTCTTCCAGGTCGGCGAGGATGTCGCCGAGGGGGCGGCGGTTGAGGTTGCTGTCGATCGCCTGGTCGAGGGCGGGGACGCCGGCCGGGTTGTCGTAGTGCGCGAAGACCTCGTCCACGGGCAGGCCGCGGACCCGGAAGGGAGTGGTCCGGGCGCCGTTGAGGTTCACGGACATCAGGTAGTGGTACTTCGGCAGCTCGGTGATCGTCTCGGGGGACACGTGGCCGTTCCACCGCTTGGCGACGAAGGCCGCCTCGTCGTAGTCCGCGGCGCAGGTCGACAGCCATGACTGGTTTTGCAGGAGGGCCTGGCGGGTGATGGCGGAGAGCCGGAGCACCATCTGGGTCATGCCGATGAAGCGGACCTCGTACTTGCGGAGCTGTTCGGCGATGGCGGCGAGGAAGCCCTTGCTGCTGTTGTCGAGCGCGGTGAGCTCGTCACCCCATGCCCAGAAGGTCTTGCGCTGCTCGCGCGGGGTGTCCTGCCGGGAGAGGCCAGCGCGGTGCAGGTCGTGGATGAGCAGGCAGCTGACGAGGGCGTCGCTCTCGCTGCCGGACGGGCAGAGGAAGACGATTTTGCCGGTGTCCATCGCGTGGCGGACGTCATACGCGGAGCGTGGGCTGCCGAAGAAGCCCTGGAGGCTCTGGCTGGTGTCGAGGCGGTCGATGGCGTAGGTGACGGTGGGCACCGCGTCGGGGCCGAGCTTGGGGAAGGTGCTCTCCCAGTACGCGCGGACGCGGGCCGGGAGGTTGGGCAGGAGCTGCTCGCGCCAGTCCTCGTCGGTGAGCCACGTTCGCAGCTGGAAGAGGGTGCACTGCGCCTCGGGGTGGCCTGCCTGGACGGCTTTCAGGTTGAGCAGGGCCAGCGCCTGGGAGGCCCGGGCCAGGATCGTACGGGCGCGCGGTGCGTTGTCGCCCCAGTCCTGGGCCGCGGCGATGCCCTCGGTGACGGAGCGGACGATGTCCTGGACGTCGGTGAGGGTGCGGCTCTCCATCGACAGGGGGTTCCAGGAGACGACGGGCTGGTCAGGGTCGGCCTTGGCGAGGTTGATTTCCCAGAGCCGGTCGAGAATGTCCGGGTGTGCGAGGTAGGGCTTGGCGCGGGCCCAGCCCTCTCCGTGCGGGTCGAGGAACCAGCAGCCGTAGCCCGAGTGCGCCATCGCGATGCACTGCACGAGGGCTTCCTCGGTCTTGCCGTGGCCCGCCTTGCCGAGCTGCAGGCCAAACAGAAGGTCCTGCACCCGGGCGGCGGCGATCCGCTCGCGTCCGTCGGGGTAGACCACGGCGCCGAGCGGGATGAGGTCGCGCTGCCCGGTGTAGACGGGCAGGTCGGCCGGGGCCGGCGGGACCAGGCCGCCGGAGCGCACCACGCTGGAGGCGGTGCACTTCACCGTCGGCGGCTTGAGCCAGCCGGCCAGCTCGGGCACGGTCAGCCACTGCCGGCGGATCGGGGCGAACTCGCCGGTCGCGAAGCGGCGCTCGAAGCGGCCAATGGACCAGCGGCGGGGCCGGTGGGCTTTGAGGTAGTTCTCCCCCGAGGTCATCGACAGGGCGGCGATCAGCTGGTGCATCCGGGCCAGGGCCAGCTGCGGGTGCGCGGCCTCGGTACGCAGAAGGATCTGCACCGCGAACACCGCCCCGGCGGAGGGTTCGAGCTTCCCGACGCCGTCGCGCAGGTCGGTCTGCCGCGGGATCCGCTCCGCACGGTTGGAGGACCCGGCGCCGCCGGACCAGGCAGAGGTCATCGAACCCCAGAGGCCGCCTCCGCCGAGGCCGCCGGTGAGGCGCTCGCCGTACGCGGACGGGCCCCGTCGGGCGGCCCGGGCCATCAGGCGCCGACGCCGGCGGGCCAGGCGCTGCTCGGAGACCGGGACCAGGTCGAAGACCGCCTCGGCCTTCTCCCCGTCCTCGGTGCGCACCGAGGCCATGGCCGCCGCCAGCTGCTGGAGCGGGTCGGGGCTCAGGCCGAGGGAGGCGAGTGCCTTGTAGTCGGGCAGACCCAGGGCGAGTTCAGCGCGCTGCACGTACCGGCGCGCGGCCGCCGGGACGGCGGCCGCCTGCGCGGGCTTGGCGAGGGAGATGACAGCGGTCACGGAGTTCCTCCCGGGCCGGTGAAGCGGACAGGGCGGATGTCGGCCTGGCCGTGCTGCGTGCGGACCTCGACCTCGGCGAAGCCGGGCATGTTCAGGACCGCGGCCGCGGCCGCCGGGCCCTCGATGTAGCAGCGCATCTTCCCTGCCTCCGCGGTGTACCGCAGGCGCACCGCTGAACCGCGGGCCGGGACCCGGTCGGCCGCGTGGTGGACCCGGCCGAGCTGGCGGGCCCAGCGCCCGACCTCCCCTTCACTCGGGTCGAAGGTGGCGGTCGGGATGACCTCGACCCGGACACGGTCGGCGAGCGCCTCCCGGACGAGCGCCGCGCGGCGGATCGTCCACCACACCCACACCGCCGCCCCGAGCACGCCGAGGGCGACCAGGTACGGCGCGGCCGCGCTCAGGACGGCCTGAAGCTGGGCGAGGAGCTCGTCGACCGGGAAGTCCGGGAGGTTCATGTCGGCCAACCGGGGGTCGACTGGGACGGGGCGGTGTGGCGCACGGTTCCTCCAGGTTGTGCGAAGAAGCCCTTCACCTGGACCAAGTAAGAATTCGAGACCGATCCAGACACCACGCCCGAATGCTTTGCCATCCCTTGACCGTTGAGGGCTGTCAGCGCGTGCCCGCCCCGCAGATGCGCGCAGCGGGCACAGCTGGATTCAGCCGACGATGCGCCGGACGACAAGAACGGGGCCGCCGAGTTCTCCTTCCTTCGACACCATCACCGGCTTGCCGGTCCGGGGGGCGTGTACCGCGTAGCCGTATCCGATGGACATGGCTACGTGTTCGGGAGCGGAGGCCGTTCCGCGGACGAAGATGAGATCGCCTGGAGCGATGGCGGTCGCGGGGACCCCTCTCCCGTCGTGTATCTGGGTGTAGGTGGTGCGGGTGATCTCCTTGCCGGCCACCCCGTACGCGCGCTGGGTCAGGGAGGAGCAGTCGCACCTCTCGGAGGCGTTGGGGCCGTGGGGGTTGGTGCAGCTGCCGCCCCACTGGTACATGGTGCCGAGCTGGCCGAGCGCCCACCGGATCGCGGTCTGCACCTGCTGCGGCGCGCTGGCCGGAATCTGGTAGCCCTCGGGCAGAGAGCCGGGCGGGATGTTCCCGAAGTCGACGTTGCCGCCGCCCTGTCCGGCGCACCGTCCCGGGCCGAAGCCGCCGAGGCCTGGCTGTCCCGGCATCGGACCGGCGGGGGCGGCGCCGAGGGTGGGGGCGATGGCCTGCTGGAGGGCGGTTGCGAGCGGCTCGTGCTTGGCGTACGCGTCGGGGAAGCCGGAGCGCTGGACTTTCTGCGCGGCCACGGTGACGGGCATCTGCTCCCAGTCCTTTATCTTCACCAGCCCGTCGTAGAACTTCCCGGAGGAGTAGACGGGGTCCATGATCTGCTCGCGCGTTCCCCAGCCCTGTGAGGGCCGCTGCTGGAACAGGCCGAGGGAGTCGCGGTCGCCGTGGTCGAGGTTGATCAGGGTGGACTCCTGGAGGGCGGTGGCGAGGGCGACGACCTGGCCGCGGGCCGGCACCCGCTTCTGGATGCCGGTCGCGACGATGACCTTGGCGTTGGGGATCTGCTTCTTGGGCTCGGACAGGCCTGGAACGTTCACGTCGCCGCTTCCGGCGAGCATCTCCTTGACCTTGCGGGCTATCTCGGCTGTGTCCGGGTCGAGGCCGGGCTGGCCACCGGCGGGGCAGCTGGCCGCTGCGGCCTCGGCCTCGCTCTGGCCGAGGCCAGCAACGTGGGCGCCGACGGCGGCGAGCAGGACGAGCGCCAGGCCAACAACGGCCGCGAGGCCGGCCAGCCACCCCTTGAACTTCTTCTTCATGACCGGCGCTGCCGGCGGCGGCGCAGGTTCAGCTCCCGCTCCTCGTTACGGCTCAGGGTCGCGTCGCTGGGCCGCCGCGGGGTCGCGGTCGGGATGCGGCGCGGGCCGGGCTGGCGGGGGGTGCCGCGGTCGAGGCGCTGCCGGAGCTGCTGCTGGCGCGGCGAGCTCGCTGGCTGGGTCGGGACCTGGTGACGCGGCTGGTGGCGCCTGGTGGTCTGCGCGTTGGGCTGGTTCGGCGTGGTGGGCGCCTGACTGTTGCCGCTGGTCGGTTGGGTTGCCGGTCCTCCCGGAGTTTGATTGGGGACGGTGACCGCCTGGCTGCTGGTGGCGAGGTTGTGCGCGGGGCCTCCGGGGAGCTGGTTGGCCGGGGAACCGGGCGGCTGCGCGGGCGGGTTCTGCGGCGGGACGGGGGGTGTCTGGCCCGGGGTGCCGGCGTTGCCCGGCTGGGGCTGGGGCTGGGGCTGGGGCTGGGGCTGGGGCTGGGGCTGGGGCTGGGGCTGGGGCTGGCCCGCCGGCCGGGCCGGACGGCGGCCGCCGCTGTTGCCGCCGGACTGAATGCGGTTCATCAGCGCGACGGTGCTTACGCTGGAGCTCGTGGCGTAGCCGAGGGCGGCGATCGGGTTGCCCGAGGCCACGGCCACACCGACCATCGCGGTGCGGACCGCGCCGCGGGTGACCTTGCGTGCGATCGACTGGTTCTTCGCCACCGGGGTGGAAGACGGGGCGAGAGCGCTGCCGTTGGTCCCGCCGATGCGGCCGGACGACATCTTGTCGCGCCACTTGGCCGCTGCCTGCTTCGACTTGACCGTGAGGGCCTTGCGCTTCTTGATCGCGCCGATGCACACGATGTCCACGGCCAGGAAGCGCAGGGTGAGTTCGTTGCCCCAGTCCTGCTGCACGGGGTCGAGGACGGCCTGGACGATGAGGATGAGGACGGCGAGGCCGATGATGGAGGCGAGGAGCTGCCCGAGGGAGTGCAGGACGGAGGCCGCCCAGTCCCACAGGTAGCCGCGCCCGGCGCCGGGCAGCAGGCCGGCCACGAGGGCCGGTTCGGCGCGTACGGCGTCCCAGGCGATGCGGCACTGCGCGACGAGGAAGCTGCCGGTGAGGCCGACGATCAGGACGCTGACGATCAGCGCGGCGACGAGGAGGAAGATGGCGCCGCCGACCTTGTCCATCGAGGCCCGCTTCGCGGCCTGGACGTCGCCCTTGACGCAGTCTTTCTCGAACTTCTCCATCGGCGGGTTGCCGAAGTGGTCGATCGCCCACCGCTGCGCGATCGGCAGAGTCCATTCGGTGGTCTGCGCTCCGGTGGGGTCGATCCAGGCCCGGTAGGAGTTGAGCTTCTTCAGCTTCTCCATCTGCTGGTTCACCGCGCGTTCGTAGGCGAGCTGCGTGATTTTGGTGTCGGAGTACTTCTTCGCGCACTCGCCTTCGAAGACCCGGCCGTACTGCAGGAGCATGGCGGGCTTGACGATGAAGGCGTCGGTGAGTGCGTTGGTCAGCGGGCGGGAGAGTGCCCGGCTGCTGGCGGAGTCCTCGTCGTCGGGGGCCTTCTCCTTCGGGCCCGGGTTGGCGTCGAGGATGATGTCGGCGACTTCGAGGGCCAGGCCACGGGCGGCGGCGATCGCGCCGTCCTGCTCGCCGAGGAGGAGCTGCGGGGGCGAGGAGAGCAGGGTGGCCGTGAGCGCCGCGATCAGGAGGGACAGGGCCGCGTCGCCCCACCCCTTCGCCCGGTCCCCGAAGAAGATGCGGACGACCGCGATCAGCGCGCACACCGACAGGAACAGGGACGGCAGCCCCATCTGCAGGATGACCTGGGTGTGCAGGGAGTTGGCGACGGACAGGACCGGCGCCAGGAGCAGCTTGGCGAGGCCGAAGCCGAGGGCCCAGACGATGAGCCAGCAGCAGAACGCGATGACCCACTTGGTGATCATGAAGCAGAGTTCGGTGATCAGGTTCTGGATCCCGAGGTCCCAGTCCGTCAGCCCCCCGGTGTCGCTCTTGACCGTGTAGGCGGAGATGGGGAGGTTCCGTTCGTCGGTCACGTTGAACACGGCCAGGACGCCGCCCTCGTTGGGCAGGAGCTTGCGCAGGCGCTCCTCCTCCGCTTTGAGGTACGCCTCCTGCAAGTTGTCGGAGAGCCTCTTGTTGAGGTCGGCGATGATCTTCTCGATTTCGGCGAGCTCCTCGGGGGTGGGCGTACGGGCCCCGGGCGGATTCGGGGTGAGCGGATTGCTCGGCGGGGGGCTGGTGGGTGTCGGGGTCGGGCTCGGCTCGGCGAGGGCCGGCAGCGAGGTGAGCATGGTGAAGGCGGTCGCGGCGAGCGCCGCCACGAGCAGGGCGAAGCGCAGGCGGGCGGCGCCGAGCAGGCGCAGCCGCTTGAACGGAGCTCGCGGGGTCCTCATGCCGCCGCCTGCTCGCTCGTCGGCGTGGTGTGGATGACCCGCTCGATCGCCCGGTCGCGGGGGATGAGGACGCGCATGAGGCCGATGCGGCCGGCGAGGTCGCGGTAGAGGCACTCCCCCGCGCGGGCCCGGCGCTGGTCCTCGGGCAGGCCGAGCGGGGAGAGCCCGCCGGTGACCAGGTCCAGCAGCTCGGTGTCGGTGGCGTCCACGCCGAGGAATTCCAGGGAGCGGGCTGCCAGGGTCCGGCTGGTCTGGCGGAAGACGAAGCGGTGTGGGATGAGGCCGCGGACGATGACGCCCTTCTCGCTGTCGGACGGGCCGATGTCGTTGGCGTCGTGGCTGCCGACGTACGCCGCCGCATTGCGCTTGCGGCCGTCACGCAAGAGCTCCAGGAGCAGCTCCAGGCCCTCGTCGCTGGAGGTGAGCCACCAGCACTCGTCGAAGACGGTGACCGCGAACTCCTCCCGGGAGCGCATCGCGGTCTCCCGGGAGACGGCGGCGATCAGGTACATCAGGGCCCGGCCCAACACCTTCTCGAACTCCAGCCGCTGGATGCGGTGCTCGGAGGCGAGCTCGGACTTCTTGGGCAGCTGCAGCGCGCTGACGAGGAAGACGACGCTGTCGGCGCGCTGGGTGTCGACGACCGGCAGCGTCTCGTCGAACACCACCCGGGCGAGGTCCTTGCGGGCGACCGAGGCGAGCTTGCGGGCCAGGCCGTGGGCCGCTGGGTCGCCGGCGCCGCGTGTGGTGAGCTCGTCCGTGAGGGCGCGCATGGACGGCTCGGGCCGGGACAGGACGGCCTGGACGGCTTCGGAGAGGGCGACGCCTTCGAGGTCCATCGGGCGGACGCCGAGCAGGAGGGTGAGGAAGGACTCGGTGAAGCGGGCCGCGACCTGAGGGCTGTTCTTCACGTACAGGCGCAGGGGGTCGAGGGATACCTCGGCGGTGTGGTCGATGCGGATGAGCTGGGTGGTGCCGGCGCAGGCCTTGGCGAAGCGGGCCCATTCCTGGTCGGTGGTGCGGTCGACGATGACGGCGCGGCCGCGGGAGCCCGGCCGGCCGAGCTGGTGGCCGCGCGCCAGGACGTTGTAGACCGCGGCCTTCATGCCGACGGACTTTCCGGCGCCGAGCTCGCCGAGCCAGGCCATGGAGGCGGATGCGTTCTCGCGGGGGCCGCGGGCGGGGTCGATGAGGACGGGGCGGGCCCCGCCGGAGGCGACCTGTAGGCCGTAGAGGCCGCCGCGTTCGTCGCCGAGTTGGGATCCGCACCAGGGCATGGCCATCGCGAAGTCCCGCGCAAGGAGGATCCTCGCGTAGCCGGCCATGACGCGGGGGGTGCGGCAGCCGGGCAGCATGGCCTGCCACAGGTTGGTCTGCTCGCCGACGGGGCGAGAGAAGGTGTAGTCGGTGGAGCCGAAGTCGCTCTCGAGGGCCGCGGCGCGGTCCATGGCGTCATTGGGGCTGTTGCCCCACACAGCGAGGGTGACCATGGCGCGGATCTCCACCTCGCGCCGGTTCGCGGTCAGCCGCTCGTGGTACTCCTCGTTGTCCTGCTGGTTGCGGGCCACGGCCGCAGGCGGGCCGGCCGGGTCGCCCTCGTACTCGGCGGCCTGCGCCTTGAGGTGACGGGCGCGCTTGCGGACCTTCGGCTCGGCCTTCGAGCCGGGGACGATAACCAGGCGAGCGGTCCAGTCGACGGGGTAGGCCAGGTCGTCGAGCTGCTGCAGGTAGGCCGCTCCCGGGAGGGCGAAGGCCTCAGGCATCTCGGAGAGGGCCAGGAGGGCCTGGTAGGAGTCGCCCCACTCGGAGGAGACCTGCAGGAACCGCCGGTTGAACGGGTTGGCCGGAAGCGCGGGCCCGCTGCTGAAGTCGATACCGCCCTCGCCGACGAGGATCTCCCCCAAGGCAGCGACGCTGCGGCCACGGCCGCGCACCGGGGTATCGGTGCCGTCCGGAAGGAACGGCTCGGCGAGCCCGCGGCGCGCGCTGTGTCCGTAGATCCACAGGATCTCCGCCTCGGACGCAGGCCGCATCGAGACCCCGGTGGGCCACTGGGCCTGGATCCGCTGGGCCTGCTCCAGGCGCCGGCGCACCTCCGAGTCGGTGACGACTGCGGGCATCAGCCCGAGCTGCAGGGAGATTTCCGCCTTCGCTGCCCGAAACGCGGAGAGCACCGCGTCCTTCTTCGACAGCGGGGGCAGCGGGAGAGCGAGCCAGTCGGTGCGCCCGGTCAGCTCCATGTCCTCCAGCTGGTCCAGGACCGCGTGCCCGAGGCTCTCGTAGCGCGGCGCGCGCTCCAGGTCGATGTCGTCGACCATGGCGCGCACCACGGCGGTCGGGTCGATCTGCGGGCAAAGGCTCATGAGCATCGGCTCGCCGGTCATCGCCTTGAACAGGCCCTCCAAGGCCTTGAGGCGGCGGCGCTTCACGACGGCGGGAGCGTGGGAGTAGTTGGTCGCGGCGACGCGCCAGACGGCCCAGACGGTGCCGTGGGTGGTGAAGATCAAGTTGCTCTGGACGTGCCGGATCGGCAGGCGCATCGTCATCTCTCCAATCAGGTGCGAGTCGTGGGGGCGCGGCGGGCCAGCAGGGCCTGCACCGCCGAGGCCACCGGCGCGGCAGGTGCGGCGGCCGTGGAAGGCCCGGCAGGTGTCGGCGGCTGGGCGGCGGGCGCCGACGGCCGGCGGCGGGCGGGTCTGGGGCGGGGCTCGGGCGCGGTGGCGGCATCGCTCGCGAGGGCGCCGGCGGACGGTTCATCGGCGGGGAGGTGGATTCGGGTATCGCCGCGGGTGGGCCGGGCTGGCCGATAGGCGCGGCCGCGGAGCTGGCCGCGCCGGGGCGCGGCTAGCATCAGGGCGATGCTCAGCAGGGCGGCCGCCGGGTTGCGGCCGTCGATGTGGAGGTGACGCAGTACGAACGCCACCGCCGCGGGCAGGACCAGGAGGACGGCGACGTCGAGCCAGCCGTTGCCGCCCCAGAGGGGGCGGGTCAGGATCAGGGCGGCGACGGTGGCGACGATCCCGGCGAGCTGGGTGAGGGTGTAGGGGCCGCCGGGCAGCCGGATCCCGCGGCCGCCGTTGACGTCGCGGATCACCCCGTGGACCAGCGGCGCGCGCCGGGCCTTGGTGTAGCAGCGGCCGATGAGCTCGAAGTCCAGGTCTCCCCCGCCGTTGGCGGTGGCCTCGTTCACTGGTCGGTCCGGGCGGCGTTCGGGCCGGACTGGTACTGGACGATGTCCTCGGTGGTCTTGTTCTTGAGGGCGCCCATGTTCGCGGACAGGCCCCAGACGATCGCCGCGAAGATGACGGCCATGATCGTCGGGCCGGGTGCCTTCGTCTTCCAGCCGACGACCACGACGAAGATCCCGCACAGGGCCGGGATGGCCACGTCGAAGATCAGGGCCTTGATGTCGGTGCCGATGCCGGTTCCGGTCTGGATCCAGCCCGCGGCCAGCGTGACGGTCTCGTGCATGACGGGTGCTCCTTCTTCTATGCGGTGGGGGTGGGTGCCGGACCGGGGGCGCCGGAGGCGGCCGGGGCCGGAGTCGGTGAGGTGAGGGCCGGGGCGCCGTCGAGGCTGGCGATCTCCCAGCGGCCGGCACGGGCCTTGAGGGTGAGTGCGTAGGTGAGCGGGAGGCGCACCCCGTCCTGACCGGTCGCCCGGAGGGTGACCAGGAGCCGCAGGGCGGTGCCGTCGCCGGGGACGGAGACGACCGGTTCGCCGCCGGTCTCGCCCTCGACCGCAAGCTGGTCCACCGCGACGCCCGAGTACGGGGCCGGGGACGGCGCGGCCAGGCGGGTGCCGGGGGCGAGGTAGCGGTCGAGCTCGGCACCGCCCTTGGTGAGGTAGGCGGTCAGGAAGCTGGTGACGGCCTGGGTGCGCGGGTCGGTCGGCAGGGCCGGACGCATCGCGCCGTAGACCAGCTCCGGCGTCTTGGCCCGCTCGGGGGCGGCGACCTCCGCCGGCAGCGCGAGCGCGGTGTACGCGGTCGCTCCCCCGGCGCCGGGCGCGGTGGCCACGGGCACCTGGAAGTAGCGCACCGCATCGCCCGCGGCGGCCGGGCTCGGCGAGGCGCCCGGCTGCGTAGACGGTGTGGCCGTGGGCTGTGCGCCGGTGACGCGGGCCGCGACCGTGACCGACCAGACCGCGTTGTCGGTCTGGCGGAGCCGTACGACTGTCAGCTGCTCGCCCTGGTGCTGGCCGGAGACGCCGTCGAGCTGCATGCTGGCGGCCGGCGGGAAGTAGGCGGCGAGCTTGGGCTCGTCGCCGCGGCCGGCGGACAGGTAGGCGGCGACGAAGAGGGTCGCGAACCCGGATGCGCCCTGCCCGCCGGCCGCGGCCGGTGCGGACGGCGCGGTCTTCGGCGCCGGGGCTGCGGACGTCGCGGGGACCGACAGGTAGGCGAGCGCGCCCAGGAGCGGGCCGAGTGCGATCAGGCCCCAGACGAGCCAGCGCATCAGGACAGCCGAGTTGGCCTGCGCTCCGGTCGACCAGCCGGCGACCGAGCCGGCTGCTAGCTCGGGCCCGGTCTCCCCGGCAGTCGGCGGCTGCGGGTCGGCCGGCGCGGCCTGCTTCCGGCGGCCGGTGAGGATGGGGCTCATGCCGTGCCTCCGGCCGAGCGCAGGGTGTTGCCGGCCAGCTCCGCGATCCGGCGCCGGAGTTCCGCTTCGGGCCGACGGCTCAGCGCGGCGAGCGAGGCGAGGACGGGCTCGGCGTCCTCGTCGAGGAAGGCGCGGAGCTTCTCGTGGGTGGTCGTGTCGAAGGGGTGGGCGACGAGGGCGGCGCCGAGGTGGATGAGCAGACGCTGGGCGCGGGTGACGCGCTCTTCGTCGGCGTCCAGCGACGTCGCGGCGGCGGATGTGGTCAAGGCGCATCTCCAAAGGGGGGAGCGGACGGTGGCAGGGGCACAGGTCCGGTTCATGCCGCGGCCTCGGGCTGGAGGGATGCTGTGAGGCGGGCCAGGGCCCGCGAACGCCGACGCTGCCAGGCGCCGGCCGTGGTCCCGGCGCGGGCCGCGGCCTCGGCGTCCGGGAGTCCGGCCGTGATGTGGTGCCAGGCCAGCGCCTGCGCGTCCGCGGTCGACAGGGCGCCGTCGGCCACCGCGTCCAGGAGGAGCTCCAGGAGCTCCAGCCGGGCCGGGGCACTCGCGGCGTCGTCGGCCGGGCCCGCGTGGAGGCGTGCTTCGGCGGCGGCCGCACGGACGGTGCGGGCGCGGGCGATCTCGTACGGTCCCGGAGCCGGGTCGGCGATCTGCTCTGCGGCCGTGAGGTCCTCCCCCGCCGGCTCCTGCTCGGCGGCGAGTTCGGCCAGGACCTGGCGCAGGGTGTCGAGGGTGAGGTTGGCGGCCGGACGGCCGGGCCGGTGGTGGATGCGGCCGGAGCGGGCGACTTCGTAGAGGGCGGTCACGGTCACGTGACCGACGGCGTCGCGAGTGCGGCCGCCGGTCGTACGGACCTGTCCGCGGGTGATGCGGAGGACGGCGGGGAGCATCGCCTGGACGATGACGCGGCCGGCGAGCACGGCCGATCGGTCACGGCCGGCGGCCCGCTCCAGGAGGACGCGCAGGACGGCATCGGTCAGCTCATCGGTCACGCCGTCGGCCGCCGGGCGGAGCGCGGCGAGGAGCTGCTCCGGGGTCAGGGAGCCGGCCCAGGAATCGGTCACGGCCGCGAGCTCGTCGGTCAGCTGGCCATCGGTCACCCAGTCGGTCACGGCCTGGCGCAGGGCGGGATCCGCGCACAGCGCGGCCCAGTCGGCGTCCAGCCGGTCGAAGTACCCGCCGCCGGCGGCGGGGTGCGAAGCGTCGTGCACGGCACGTCTCCTTTCGGATCTCGTGCCGTACACACTCCTCAGACCGGCTTGCCCGAAGGCTTGCCCGCAGCCCTAAAAGCGCAGATGGGAGGCTTGCCCTCTAGCTGGGCAAGCCTCCCGTGACCGATTGGGCAAGCCTGGTGGGGGGTTGGGCAAGCCTCCTCGTGACCGGTCCATGCAACTCTGGGCAAGCCTCCCTGGGTGGTGGGCAAGCCCCCCAATTTGCGGGCCGGGGCTTGCCCAGGAGGCGGGCGCGGAGAGGGTGTGCGTCGGTGACCGATGGCCGCGGACCGGTCGTGACCGGTGACCGATGGAGCCCGGATCGGTCACCGGTCACCGGGCCCGGCATCGGTCACGGGCTGGGCCGGTGACCGGTCACGGGCATCGGTCACGGGCAGGGTTGGGTGACCGGTCACAGCGCCGGCAGCAGGATCGGTCACGGGGGGATCGGTCACGGCGGAGGACGGCCTGGGCAGGCCGGTGGCGGTGACCGACGACCGGTCACCGAGCTCTAACCGGAACGTCGGTCAGCTGCGGCCGACGGAGCGAAGGTGTGCCCGGCCCTGCTGCCGGCGCTGCTCCTCCAGGTGCTTCTGCGCTTCGAGTACGCGGCGCTGACCGGTCTTCGGGGAGACCCCCAGTCGGCGGGCGACCTCGGCACCCGAGAGCTTCGTCCCGGTGCTCTCGGCCTCGGCGAGCCAGTCCGCAACCTGCTCGATCTCGCTGCGGATCGGGTCTGCCTCGGCCGGCTTCTCGGCGTCCTGCTGCCGCGGAACTCGCGCGGTTGCCTCACCCGAGGCGGTCACCTCGGCGACCCAGTCCTGCCCGTCCGGGCCTGCCGCCGCGAGGATGGGCTGCTCGAAGGAACGGCCCGAGGCGGCGGCCGGACCGGGGTCGGTCACCGAGGCCGTCGGCGCGGGCACCGCTGCGGGGGGAAGCGGCGCGGCCTCGACCGGGGCCTCGGCCACGCCGCCCAGGGCCGTCTGCTTCCCGAAGAACGGGTGCGGCTCCCCCACGCTGTGGGGCTGCTCCTCGTGCGCCGGCCGCGGGGCAGGCAGCTCGTCGGCCACCGGCGCCTCGGCGAACGGAACGGCCGCCTCGGGCGCGGGTGCTGCGGGCTGGGCTGCCTGGAGCTCGGCGAGCACCGGCTCCAGTAGGACGTCGGGAAGGAGGCCGCCGGTGTCGTCGGTCAGGCCGTAGTCTCGCGCGAGGAACGCCGCGAACTGCTCCGCGGAGGGGACCGTGTCGTACCGCGCGACGAAGTCTTCTCCGGCCTGGGCCAGGTCGACGAGGACCGGCTCCGGTGCTTCCTCCCGGGCCTCGGGAGTCGCGTCCGCGAGCCCGGCCAGAGATTCCGCTTTCGGGGAGGAGGTGTCCTCGGCGAGGGTCGGGCCGGCCGGAGGAAGTTCGGGTACCTCGACCGCTGCGGTCAATGCCGACTCGGCTGCGGGCTCGGGTGAAGGTTCGGGGGCGGGGCGCGTGAGCAGGACCGGGCTCAGGCCGGCCGCTGTCAGTCCCGCCGAGGCGGTCTGCGCGAGAGGTACGCCGATCCGGGCCAGCCGGAGCGGCATCAGCGCCTCCACCGGCGCCTTGCGGCGCCAGCCGCGCCCGTACCGGGCCTGGAGGCGCGCCTGGTAGACCAGCCGGTCCTGCTCCATGCCGACCGCCTGCTCGTAGCTGCGCAGCTCCCACAGCTTCATACGGCGCCACAGCTTGAACGTTGGGATCGGCGAGAGCAGCCACCGCGTGATGCGGACGCCTTCCATGTGCCGGTCGGCCGTGATGTCCGCGATCCGGCCCACCGCGTGCCGGGCCGCCTCGACGGTGACCACGAAGAGCACCGGGATGACGGCGTGCATGCCGACGCCGAGAGGGTCCGGCCATGCGGCCGCACCGTTGAACGCGATCGTCGCCGCCGTAAGGAGCCACGCGGTCTGACGCAGCAGCGGGAAAGGGATACGGATCCAGGTCAGCAGGAGATCGAGCGCCAGGAGCACGCAGATTCCCGCGTCGATGCCGATCGGGAACACCAGGGAGAAACTGCCGAAGCCCTTCTGCAGCGCGAGCTCGCGCACGGCGGCGTACGAGCCGGCGAAGCCAATGCCGGCGATAATGACGGCTCCGGCGACCACGACCGCGATGAGTATCCGGTGCGTACGAGTCAGCTGGATCGCCACTGGGATTGCCTCGTTCCTCGCGTTGTTGTTGTAGTCACCCTCGCATCAGGAGTCTGTGCGCTCAGGGCAATTTCCTCGAATGATTGTTTGACGCGCCCGGCTGGCTGGGGCGCGGGCCCCGTATTACGCCGTAATACGGGGTGCTGGGATACGCACGGCCGACCTGGCCCGTCCGTCGCTCTCATTACGTCGTAATGAGAGCGACGGACGGGCACGCTGTCGGGCACAGCCGGAGGGAGACACAGTCAATGCCCGCCGTCGTCCCCCGGCAGGCCACGGATGCGCTGGGCAAGCTGCTCTCGGTACTCAGGGGTGCAGCACTTCAGCAGGTCCGCAACGAACGTCTCCGCGTCGCCGACGAGCTGCAGATAGCGGCGGAGCGCCTCGTGGCGCTCGTCCTGAGGGGACGGCTTGCTACCCGGCGGCTCTGTAGAGGTATTGGGTGAGGTCTGCTGCTCGACGGGCGGCTTGGGCGCTTCTGGCGAGGCCTTCGTACGCCGCACCTGCCGATTGACCTTCTGCTCGGCCCTCTGCTTCTTCAGCAGCTCAAGCTTCTTCGCCTGGTCGGCAGGCTCTGCGTTGCCCACCATGCGTAGAAGATCGACCGGCTCTTGGCCTGCCTGGAGCTTCCCCTGCAACTCGGGAGTGAGCTTGAGGAGGGCGAGTCGCTGGGACACCCACCCCTGCGAGCGGTGGAGGCGCTCAGCCAGCGCCTCTTGGGTCCCGTGGACGGCGAGTAGCTGCTGAAGCGCGCGGGCCTCGTCCAGGTGGTCGAAGTCCTTTCGGTGGACATTGGCGACCAGTGCGGACTCCAGGATCTCGTCCGGGTTGCTGCCGAGGTCCTCGTCCAGGACCACTTTGACTTCTTCCAGCCCAGCTTCCCGGGCCGCCGCGAGGCGGGAGTTGCCGTCGATGGCGACGTACTTGGTTCCCTTCTCCAGCTCCTCCTCCATCTCTGGGTGGGCCTCAAGGTAGGCGAGCCGGGACATGATGCTGATGGCGTTCTTCTGCTTGTGGTCACGCAGGCTGTTTGCGAGATCCGTCAAGTCTCCCAATGAGGACCTGGGGTTGAGGGGATTCAAGCTGATCAAGGAAACGGGCAGCTTGACCGTCGGTAGGGCTCCAACGGTCGGAGCCGACGTCGCAGCGTCGATCGCAGCCCGACGGGGGCTGATCGACTGTGCCTGCCTGAAGCTGCTGCCCATACCGAGTGCTGATGCCTTGCTCATGAGATCTCCCTCGCCAGGGCCCGCAGGGCTACCGCCTGGACGCAGTTCGGCGCGTACGCGAGCAGCGCTTGCTTGACGCGTACGGCCTCCTTCTGTTCCTTCAGGTCACCGATCACGCCGACGACCCGCGGGTCCTTCAGGTCCATCCAGCTCTGGAGTGAAGAGGTGGCGATGAACCCTCGCCGGGCGTCGTAGTGGTTCACCACCAGGCCGAGGTACTCCAGCTCCAGAGACATGTCGCTGCGCAGGTCCTCGATCTGCGAGGTAAGAAGGTCGTAGGCGTCTGCGGAGCTGTCCTCGGCCTGGACGACGACCAGGATTCCGGAGTTGCCAGGGTCCTCCCCCTGACGCCGACGACCGTAGTAGGCGGCGGCGTCCATGCTGAGACCGAGACTAGGCGGGCAGTCGACCAGGATCGCGTCGTAGTCGCCTTCAAGAGGGAGGAGGGCCCTCTCCAGGGCGGCCTCGCGAGCACGCACGCCTGACAGCTTCACGTCAAGCAGGAACGCGTCGGTGCACGAGGGGAGTACATGCAGTCTCCCGCCGAAGCGATCGTCGGGAACACCAACGATGAGCTCGCTGAGTGCACCCTTCGCCTCCCCCGCCATGTGTTTGGTGAGGCTGTCGCCGTCGAGGGGCAGGGGGCTCAGGCCAAGCTGCTTGGTCAGGTGACCCTGCGGGTCGAAGTCGACGAGCAGCACGCGTAGCCCGAGGCCAGGCAGGTCCTCGTACTCCAGCCCGGAGATTTCCTCGTCCTCCCGAAGCAGTGCTGCGAGGGCCTTTGAGATGCGGGAGCGATGTAGTTGGTCGGAGTCCTCGGCAAGCGCCTGGCCGACACCGGAGGCGATTGCCGTCTTCCCCACGCCCCCCTTCTGGTTGCACACGATGAGGCGTCGGACGACCACCGGGCGCTGAACGTTGGGCGCGGGGTTCTTGTCCAGCCACACCTGGACGGACTGGGTGAGGCCCTGGACGAGCGACACACCTCGTGCCGTGCAGTCCGAGCGGAATCCCTCCCACTGGCCAGTCGGGAGCCAGGTGGAGAACGACCTGGCGCCGGCCGTCTCGATGGAGGCCAGGTTCGCGCCGAGCCCCCGCCAGGCCGAGATACCTGCCTCGACTGCGTGTTGGATGTCGATGCCGTGCTGTGCAGCCCGTACCCGAAGGTCTCGCTGCAGCGAGGGAGTGAGTCGGGAGACGACCTTCTCGCGAGTGTCTCCATCAGAGGGCGTTGTCATAGTCGACACCTTACTAACACTCAAGATCGATCATGGATGCGACATGTTAGTAAATGGCGAACTGGCTCTGAGGTGTCACCCTGTCAGGCCAGCGGGCCCGTATTACGCCGTAATGACCTCCGCGAGGACGCAGGCCTCCGCAGACGACTGCGCCGTCCCACGTTGGCGGAGATCCAGCCGGTGGTGACGAGGAACGACGAAATCCGACGCCCGTGATGCTTCTACTGCCTTGGCGTCGACGCCGGTGTTGCCAGGGCCACCACGAAGCAGCACCCACGGTGGCCCCTCACGGGCTGTCGTGCAGGGTCGGCTACCTGGGCCTGGGCCGGTTACGGACGAAGCCGACCGAGTCCTTGGGATGTACGCCGAGGCGACGGCAGATGGGGAAGTAGGTCCCAGAGCGGAGACGATCCGCTGGCCCACTGATCCAAGAGGCCGCGGTCTACCAGGTGCAGCCGCTGACTTCGAGCGAACTTGAGTGCTGGACCGGTGAACCGTCCATTGGTTACGAGAACGACGACGTCGCCGCCGTGAACGGGACGGCCGGTGCCGTTGAGTACGTGAAGGTCCGGCGTGCCGACTGCCGCCCCGGAGGCCCCATCGCGGCGGTGCTTGCACTGGATGACCCAGCGACGGCCTTCCGGATCGGTCCCCTTGACGTCGGCGCCGTTATCGCCGGCGCCGCCCACCCGGACGGCATCGTGCGCCCCGTCGCGGCGCATCAGGTCTCGGACTGCTTCCTCGAACTGGCTATGGTGCAGGCCGTCCAGGAAGCGGATGTTCCAGCCTTCCGGCCTACGGCGCCGTCCGGCCCAGGCCGAGAAGCAGCGCCGTCCGGCCTTGACGAGGAGCAGGAACAGCACCCCGACAACGAGGGCCCGGGCGGTAACCACGGCAATGCCGGAGCCGTGGAGCTCCAGCCACTGTCGCGCCTGCGGAACGAAAACGGACGCGAGCGCGGCCGCCGCCAGAAGGGCGCCCGCGTCCGCGCCCCGTCCTCCCCTCCCTCGGCGCGCGGTTCGACGCCCTCGTCCTGGTCGTCGTGGAGCAGCGGAACGCGTCGGGTACCGACGTGCGGTCATGGCCGGCCTTCCTGGAGCGGGGCACGGCGCGCAGCCCCCGGAAGCGCCGGCGAGCAAGCGGCCGCCTCCCACCGGACGGTGGGAGTCTGCGACCAGCCTCCTCAGAGTGGCTTGCCCAAAGGCTTGCCCTCCTCCCGAAAGGACGCAGGGGAGGCTTGCCCAACGAGAAGCACCGCGAGGGGTCTAGCCGGGCGTCCGAGCGTCTATTGCGCTATGGGGACGCGGATCTCGTTGCGGATGGTCGCCGTCTTCGCGGCGAAGGCCTCAAGGTCGAACGCGGCTGGCGGCTTCTTGAAGTCCACGGTCTGGGACACATGCACCACGGCCGATCCGTCGGCCCAGGAGCAGTCGGGTTCCCAGGTCGTGCCGAACTGGTCGACCTCTTGGACGATCCGGCAGGACACGGGCTCTGAGGAACCCTGAGGGGTAATCGTGCGAGGACCGATGATCACGGTGGAGCGCCTGTCTGGGACGCTGGTCCGGCGGTCGAGAATTCTCAGGAACTCGTCGCGGGCTGTGACTGGGTTCAGCACGGTTCCGTACACCCCGGTCACCGCGAGCACAGGCCCCGACGTTGCCGTGGTTCGGTCGGCCGGCTGGTAGGCGGCGAAGGCGGAGACGCCGTGCTCGATCTGGCCCGAGAGCATCGTCGGAATGTTCTGATCGGGCGCCGAATGGTCGGACTCCGTGAAGACGCCCTTGAGTACTGCTTTGGGCATCTCCAACCGGTAGGGGCCCGCTGGCACCGAGCTCTGTCCCAGGCCGCTCGTCGGAGGGATCACACTTTCCCCACCCCCACCACAGCCAGCCAGCGCCGCCGTGAGCATGACTGCTGCGCCCGTCTTGAGATGTCGCCTCACGTGTCTCCCCCACCTCTGTCAGTCCGACATGATCACTTTGCCATGAGGCGGCTTGTCCGGCGATGCGCCTCACGGCCGGGCGGGTGGCGTCGGGCGTGACCAGCAGCGGTGCGCGGTCCGAAGGGGCGCGCTCAGTCGGACTGCGGCCCCAGGACACTCATTTGCCGTAATCGGCGGCCCCTCCAGGGGTCGGAAACGCCACGAGGGGCCGCCTACAGGCCTCTCGGGTGATCAGAGGTCGATCCATACCAGGCATGCCGAGTTCGTCGACTGTAGGGCCCATTCTGGGCGTCGCTTTTCGGGACTGATTGCCTAATTTGCCGGGTTGGCTCCCTGGGTAGATCGTCTTGCCCTGTGAGCTCCCTGATTGGGGAGCCGTCGTCGTGGTCCGCTACGCCCAGCGCATGTCGAGGGCCGACAGCTCCTCGACCCGCTGCACCGACAGCTTTCCAGCCTTGACGCGCTGCTGGCTGATCCAGGCACCGAGCCGCACCGCTTCACCATCGACCTCTTCAGTGTGGCTGCGCGGTACGTCAAGGTGCCCGACGCGGGCCCGGTACTGAGCTGCCGCCCGGAGGTTGTGCGCCCACAGCTCCTCGCGGGTCCGCTTGGCGGACGCGGGAGCCGGCGTGACGCCCAGCGCGGCCAGCAGCTCCTGCTGCTCCCCCGCCAGCTTCCCGAAACCGTGGCGCTGCGTGGCAGCCCAGCGGCCGAGGTCCTCGCCGTCCTCGACAAGGAGGCCGGCCCCTTCCGGGAGTACACCGCCGGCGCGGACGTGGTGCTGGGCGAGACGGAAGGCCCGCTGCCAGTCGATGCTCCAGGCCGGGCACCAGCCCGGGTCGATCTCCGCAAGCGCGGCGCGGCGCTCGGGGGATAGCGGTGTCTTCGCCCGGCGGGCGGCGGCGCGCTGGTTCTTCAGCCACCGGCCGACGGGGTAGCCGTCGAGGGCCGCGTCCACGGGGGCGGCCAGGCCGACGCCGGACTCTGCGGCCCAGGCGGCGGCCGCGACCAGGCCCTCGTCGAAACGGGCGTCGAAAAGGCTCCAGCGCATTCCGAGTTTCTCCAGCTGCACGATCCGGCTGCCGTCGAGAGCGCCGGCCTTGTAGTGGCGGCGGCAGTCGGCGATCCAGACGCCGAGCGGGAAGCCGGCGGGGGACCAGTCGGCGGGGGTGCGGAAGCCGTACGGGACGCGGAGGTCGTCGTGTTCGGCGCGGTAGCGCTGGGCGGCCTGGAGGCTGCGGCGCCACTGGACTCGCTCCGGGTTGAGGACCCGCAGCTGGACGAAGCTGGCCAGCTGGCGTGCGTCGCGGGGCTTCGAGAACCGCAGGAGCTCGCGGGCGGGTGCGCTCACTGCGGCCTGCTCGTCGTCCGGTGCACCCTCGTGGTCGGCGGGCACGGAGCCGGGGGTGTCGGTGCGTGCGGGGGTCGGGGTGCCCGGGTTGGTGAGATGCTCGATGCGGCTGTCGTGGGCGCGCAGCGCGGCGAGGAGCTTGGCCAGGCCCGCGTACGCGGGGGAAGTGAGCATCGACTCCGCGCTCTCGCCGGTGGCGAGGAAGGCCGGCACGAGGAGGGTGGCCATCTTGCCTTCGCCGGGGTGCATCCGCAGGGCGCGGCCGACAGCCTGGACCAGGTCCGGCATCGAGCCGCGGACGTCGCAGAAGATGACGCCCTCGCATTCCCGGGTGTCGACGCCCTCGCCGAGGACCTTCACGCTGGCGATGAGGGAGAGACGCGCGTCCTGTCCGCTGTCGGTCAAGCCGGCCGCGAACTGGGCCAGTACGTTGCGCCGGTGGGCCGGCTTGTGCTCGCCGTGCAGCCACTGCGCCCACACGCCGGTGTCCTCCTCCGATTCCTGCTCGCCGTCCTGACGGCGGAGGTCGCGAGCCTTGTCGGGCAGCCCGACGGCGAAGGCCTCGGCCTCGGACACCCGCTGATGGAAGGAGAGCACCCGGCGCAGACCCTCTTGCTCGGCAGCCTTCAGGGTGGCCGTCTGGAGGGCGCCCAGGCGCAGGCCGCGGACCGCTTCGGAGTCCTGGCCGGCGGCCAGCAGGGCGGCGTTGAGCTGGTGGTCCTGCACGTCCACGACCACCACCTGATACGGCGCGACGATCCCGGCCTCGATCGCGGCGTCCAGCGGCAGGCGGTACGCGACGCGGCCGAACAGGCCGTCGGGGTCATCGGTCATGGAGGCGACGAGCTCGCCGTCCTCGTCGTCGCCGTCGCCAGCGGACCAGACCCGCGGGGTGGCGGTCATGTAGAGGCGCGCGGCGGCCGGGATGCGGGCGTTGTCGTGGACGACGGCCCAGGGCTTGCCCGCCCGGCCGCTGGTGCGGTGTGCCTCGTCCACCACGATCAGGCCCCAGGCGGGCAGGCCGGCTTCGTGGGCTGCTTCCAGGATTCCGTTGCCGAGGGAGGCGTACGTCGCGAAGACGGTGACGCTCTCGTGCCCGGCCGCGGTCTGCCGCACCAGGGTGTGCGGGTCGGTGGTGTGCGGGAAGCCGGCCTCGTGGGAGTCGAGGGAGGACACCCCGACGAAGGCGCCGGTGCGGCCGCCGTCCCGCCAGGCGCGGGCCGTCTGGTCGAGGAGGTCCAGGGAAGGGACCAGGACCAGGACGTGCCCGCCGCCGAGCTGTTCGGCGGCGCGTACGGCGACGAGGGTCTTGCCGCTGCCCGTGGCCATGATGACCTGCGTCCGCAGGCCGGCAGCGGGGAGCTCGGCGGGGGAGCGCGGGGTGAGTTCCTCGACGGCGCGGGCCAGGGCCTCGCTCTGGTGGGGGCGCAGCGGGGGAGGGGTGCGGGTGTCAGCGTGGGTCATGTGCTCGCCTTGCTCTCGGGGCCGTGGGGCCGGGCGGCGCTCGGGACGGAGGAGGGTGGGTGGTCGGGGCAGAGGTCGCGGCCGTCGCGTAGCCTGCGCCACCCGCGGGCGCGCAGCCAGGCGCGCAGCGCCCGGTGGTGGGGCATCGTGACGGGAGCGAACCACTCCTGATCACAGTCGTCGTTGCTGTTACTCGGGCCGGTCCAGTCGCACTTGATGGTCGGAATGATTCCGGCGGTCACGACCGCGCGTTCCCGGCCCAGATCGCGTACTCCTGCCGGACGTAGCCGCGGGGGTCGGCCTTCCATGCAGGGTGGTCGATGGCGAGGGGCCCTATGGTCGTGCCGTTCGCGGCGTCGAAGGCGAGGAGCTTGTCGAAGGTCTCCTGGACCGACGTCTGGACCTTGCCGTCGGCGGGGTCCGCGCCCAGGGTCTGCCGGTCGGTGAGGGCCGCGCGGCGCAGCAGCCAGTCGCGGTCGCTGATCCGGCCGGCGCGGCGCAGCCGCATGATCTCCTCGGTTTCCTCCTGGGTGTTGGGAGCGTCGGGGTAGGCCGTGTCGGCGGAAGGTGGGACGTCGGTCATCTTCGACTCCGTTCCTTGAACTCGCAGTCGGTGACGCGTCTTGGCCGCGAGCGGTGTGGTCTTGCGTGAGAGCTTGACACCCCCAGTATGCATCCATTTCAAATGCATTTCAAGAGAATGCTTTTAGGGGTCCCTGGGGTCCGTTGAGGTACTCCCCAGGCCCCACCCAGAGGGTCGGTGCCTGCGTACGCGGGCCCACACGGCACCGCGCCACGACGACTGGTTCAGTCCAGGTCGTCCCAGGTCCATGGCGCCGCAGCAGTGCCGTCTGGCTCACGTCCGAAACGGAACCGCTTCGAGTTTCCACCGCTCATGAGGAACTCGTCGAAGTGTCCTGCGGCTGGAAGCCTCTCGGTCAGCGTGGCCAGCTGCTTCTCTGCTCCCATCTTTCCCAGCTCGTTCATGAGCTGGCTGGCGGATGGCTGGCCGGTGATGGCAACGCCAGTGGCGGCTCGCTCGGCCAGCACGGCAGCCTGTTCGTCCGCCCCGGCCTTCCGCAGCGCCTTCAGCAGTGCTGCGACCTCGTCTGGGTGGTCGAGGACCACGTGGATGGCGGGCTCGCGGGCCAGCAGAGTGGTGACCTGTCCATTCGCTCCGGCCTTCCGCAGCACCCTCAACAGTGCGGCGATCCCGTGCGGATCGTCCAGGAGGACGTCGGCGGCGGCTCGCTCGGCCATCGCGGTGACCTGCTCAATCACACCCGTCTTCCACAGTACCGCCAGCACCTGGGCGACCCGAAACGCCTGGACGGCGGAGTCACGGGCCAGCAATGCGGTGACCTGCTCACTCAGCCCGGCCGTCTGTAGCACCTCCAGCAGTGCCGCGTGATGGTGGTGCGGGTGGTCGAGGGCCGCGCCGGTGGCGGCTCGCTCGGCCAGAACGGTGAGTTGCGCACCTGCCCCAACCTTGTGTAGCGCCTTCAGCAACTCGGCGACGCTGTCCGGGTCGTCGAGGGCCGCGCCGGTGGCGGCTCGCTCGGCCAGAACGGTGAGTTGCGCACCTGCCCCAACCTTGTGTAGCGCCTTCAGCAACTCGGCGACGCTGTACG
>NZ_JBFBGM010000007.1:164274-172564 GCF_040684695.1 Streptomyces erythrochromogenes | reverse complement strand
CTGTCCGGGTCGTCGAGGGCCGCGCCGGTGGCGGCTCGCTCGGCCAGAACGGTGAGTTGCGCACCTGCCCCAACCTTGTGTAGCGCCTCCAGCATCAAGACGACGCCGTCCGGGCTGGCGAGGTCGGTGTGGGCGGCGGCTCGCTCGGCCAGAACGGCAGTCTGTTCGTCCGCCTCGACCTCCCGAAACGCCTCCAGCAGCAATGCGACGTCGTACGGGCTGTCGAGGTCGGCGTGGGCGGCGGGGTCCCGGGCCAGCAGGGTGGTGACCTGCTCGTCCACCCCGAGCTCCCGCAGGACCTCCATCAGCCAGGCGACGTCATTCGGGGCATCGAGGGTGACGTGGGATGCGGGGTCCCGGGCCAGCAGAGCAGTGACCTGCTCGCTCGCCCCGACCTCCGCCAGACTCCCCAGCAGCGCGGCGATGGCCCTGGGATGGTCGAGGGTGACGTGGGACGCGGGGTCCCGGGCCAGCAGAGCGGTGACCTGCTCGCTCGCCCCAGCCTCCCCCAGGCCCCCCAGCAGCATGACGACGTCAGACGGATCGTCGACGACGACGTCGGCGGCAGCCCGCTCGGCCAGCAGGGTGACCTGCTCGGCCGCTCCAGCCTCCCGCATGGCCTCCAGCAGGAAATTGAGGCCCTCCCGGTCGTCGAGGAGGACGTGCGCGGCAGCCCGCTCGGCCAGCGCCGCGATCTGCTCGCCCGTCATCATGCCCCGAATGAAGCTCAACAGCGTTGCAGCCAGAGCTGGTTGGACGACAGCAAGGTGGGTGACGACCCATTGGGCCGGCCGATGGTCGATGGGGGATTCCGGAAATTGGAGGACAAGGAACAACCCCGCGGCGTTGCCCTCGCTATGAGCGGTCGACCTTTTGTAGAACTGGGCGGCGTCACGGAGCAGGCCGCGATGCTGTGCGGCGTGCCCGAGCGTGGTCAGGTCGCTCGGGTGGGCATGGTGGGTGGCCGCCTTCCAGAAGTCGATGGGGGGGATGTCGCCTGCGCGGTGACGGAGGCCGTGCTGTTCGAGGTAGTCGGCCAGCATGTACTGCGGCCCCTGCGCGTGTAAGGCGGCCTGGTCGGTCGGGACGCCGCTCACAGCGGGCCGGCGGGTGCGTTGGTTGCGGGGGCCGTCGGTCGTGACAAGGGTGAGGATGCCGGGAATCCCGTGGACGGACTTGGTGACGTAGGCGAGGGCTTCGGTCAGCCAGTGGCGGTCGAGCGCCTGGTAGTCACCTTCGTCGAGATAGCCGGGGGCGGCGTCGGCGAGCCAGTCCAACGGAAGGTGAGGGCCTGCGCCCAGGCGGCGGGCATCCATCGCAGCGTGGATGAGAGCCAGCGTGGCGCCACGAGCTGCGTCATAGCGCTCCATCAGCGACGGTACGCCAGCAAGGTACTGGGTGATCCGCGCTCCCTTCGCGTGCTGGGAGGCTGCTGCGAGCCGTGGGTCGGAGGTGTCCAGCGCCTCAAGGTCGGCCGGGATGAACGCGTCCGGAACGTCGATCTTGTGCCCGCCGAGCAGAGCGTGGGCACCGGCGTGCCGCTCGGGATTTGTGGTCAGGGCGTCCCAGTGCCCGGGCCACAGCGTACCCAGGACCAGCACCGGAGCCCGTGAAGGATCATTCAGCAGCTCCCGCAGGCCGGCGGCGACCTGCCGGCCGAGCGGATCCGGATCCAGGTAGTCCTGGGTCTCGTTGAGCCACACCACCGTCCTCGGGGCGACGTCCTGCAGCGTCGCCAGGGCCGCTTCAGGGCTGAGGGGATGCCACAACCGCCAGGTGCCCGGCAATCCGCTAACGGCTTCCCACAGCGCGCGGGACTTCCCCGTGGATGATCTCCCGACCAGGACCGCGATACCACTGCGCCCGCCCTTCGCCGCGTCGACCACCGTCTTCAGGCGCGCGTCGTGGTTCCGCAGGACATACCCGGGCAGGACTCCGAACCGGTCGCGGGCGCCGTCGGTGTCAAGCGCCGGATGGATTCCCAGCCCTCCGTCCAGGACGAGCCGCATGTCCCCACGGAAGTCGCCGATCGGGCGCCCCGCCCCCTGGGCCATGCCGGCCTGCACCCAGAGCTCACGCACCCGAGCCGTCAGGTCAGGTGCATCCCAGGCCGCCCGGCGAGCCAGCACCGTTGCCACAGCCACCACATCAGCCTGCTGCTGCGGCCGATCACCGTCGGTCAGGACACGGTGGATCGTGTCCCGGCTCGGGGCTCCCGCCAGGTTGCTGGCGGCGACCTCGCCGGTGATCTCGTCCAAGCTGGGCGCGCCTGCAGCCAGGTACACCTGGTACAGCAACCTCTTGAGGTCGCGCAGCGGCGGCGGCCATCCCACGAGCGGCCGCCTCAACACCCGCGGCCGCTTCGGACTCTCCTGCGGGCCAGGCCGCCCGCCCTCGGTGTCGCCACTCATCGGACCATCCTCCCCACTCCCGCCCGCCGGCACAGCGCGAACTGCACAATTGCGCTGCTTCGCTCAGGCGTTGTCGCAACTCGGAGTCGATCACCGCGACGTGCCCAGTGTGGATAGCGAGCCTGCTGGCTGCCCATCCGCCCACGTCCCCTCTTGGAGGACACATGTCCCGCACGCGTCTGACCCGCCGTGAACGACTCGCCCTGGCAGGAGCAGCTCTGACCGGGGCCGTCTCCGGCACCCTACGTGCCATCACCACATGGTTCCTGGAGCACCCCATCTAGAGCCGCACTCCGCCACACGGAGGGCAGGCCAGGATCGTGAGACATCACGATCCTGGCCGACGAGGCCCCCCGCAGTGCAACACCCGCTCGCCCGCGCAGGTGCCATTTGGCTTGGCTAGGGCTTCCTTCCACTCGCTCCAAGAGGTGCGCTTGTCCGTGTACGCCGCCAGCACGTGACTGCGGACGGCCGATCCTCTCGCGCACCCTCAGCGTGCTTCAGGGGGCTGCGGCAGCGGTTCCAGCTGCACGGGCCGAGCTGCCTTCTCAACGGCACCACCGAATGGGGATGTTCGGCTGTGCCGGTGATGCCGGAAGTGGTAGGCAGAGGATGGTCGTGATCGGCGGATGCCGGTCCGGGGAGGGGGCAAGTGATGGTGCCGGTGGTGCTGGTGCACGGGATCTTCAACTACGTCCGTGGGGCCGATCTTGCGCAGGCGGCGGCCCTGAAGGCGGCGGAGTTCGGGCCGAGGCTGGCGGAAGGCCTGGGGAGGGCCGGTTTCGGCACGGTGGTTCCGCAGGTGGCGTTCGCGTACTACGCGGACCTTCTGCGCACCCGGCTGCCCGACCAGGCGCAGTCGGCGGAGCCGGACGACACGTTCGACAGTCTCCCGGATGTGCTGAAGGACGAGGCCCTCGAATGGCTCGCAGCGGCCGGTGCTCCGCTGCCGCCTGACCCCCAGCTCCGGGTCCTGAAGCCGTTCATCCAGATGCTGGGATGGTTGGTGGACGAGCGGTGCGGACGCCTCAGCTCGATCGTGCGAGAGGAGACCATAGGCCGGGTCGAGCGCACGGTGGTCACGAACCTGCGCGAGGTGGAGGCCTACACCACCTGGCCCGAACGCAGGCACCTGGTGCGCGAGCGCATCGCCGAGACCATCCGCCGCGAACGTCCCCAGGTGGTGATCGCCCACTCTCTCGGTTCCTACGTCACCTACGAGACCCTCCACGCGAACCCCGACCTCAAGGTCGAACTGCTGGTGACCGCCGGGTCTCCGCTCCGAGTGCCGGCGCTGGCCCGCCGCCTGGACCCGCCGCTGCGAGCGGGACGGGGAGCGAAGCCCGACGGGGTGGGGCGGTGGGTGAACATCGCGGACGTCGGCGACCCGGTCGCCGTCCCGCCCAAGCTCGGAGCGGTCTTCGACGTCGACCAGGACGAGACGTGCGACCTCGGCTGGGACGTCCACACCCTGGGCCAGTATCTCGCCCAGGGCCTCATCGCCGCAGCCGCCGCCCCCTACCTCATCTGACCTGACCGCCCGCGCGGGAAAGCACGGGCGGCGGCGGAGCTCCGGCGCGCGTACGAACAGGGGCGGCTGGTCGCGAACAACGTGGTGCGCAGGAGAGGCGGTCGAGCCCGTCGACGCGCCCGGCCGGCCCCGATCGGTGTGACCGTCGCTGCGGGCCCACCCTCGCCGCTCCGGGCCGACCGGCGGCAGCGCCGCAAGGATCAATGACGAAGGACGGAAGGGAAACCGTGGTCAGGAGTTTGGTGGCGGGCGCCGGAGACTTCCCCGCGCGCGTACTCAGCGAAGCGGACCAGCGGAAAGGACTGAAGACTTTCGACCCGCTGCCGTCGGTCGGGCCCGCGCTGCGAGAGCTCGCGACGGCACTGGAACGCGTCGGCGCCGTCGCCTCCGGCCCGATCCTTTTGGAGGGCGACAAAGACGCCTTCCTCCGCCGCTGGCAAGCCCTCCACGAGAGCAGCAACCCGGACGAGCTGCTGGTGGTGCACTTCGCCGGCCACGGAGACATCAGCGCAGCAGGCGTCCTCTACCTCGCAACCTCCGGCGCTGACCCAGAACGCCTGCCCAAAACGGCCGTGAACGTCCGCCAGCTCATCGACGACGCCGCCGACGACAGCGGCCGCCCCGTCCTGCTCCTGCTGGACGTGTGCGGTGCTGGCCAGGCCGTCACCCTCCAGCAGCTCGCCGACATCGCCTCCAGTCGCGCTCAGGACCGACCACGCAAGGTGTGGATCATCGCCGCTTGCGGCGACCGGGAGATCACCTCCGGCGCGCGCTTCACCACCGCCACCGCCGAGGTCCTCAACCGGCTCGCCGACCATGAACTCGACATCAACCCCGCACTGCCACACGTCCCGGTACCCACCTTCGCCGCCGCCGTCCACCGCCAACTCGCCCGTACTGACCCCGCAGCCGGCCGCGGCCAGCACGTTGTCCACACCCCCCAAGTCCTCGCCCACGACAACCACCAGCCCCCCTTCCTCCCCAATCCCGACCACACCACCGACCCCCTCACCGCCCTCCTCACCACCATGAACCCACTGCTGCGCGAGTTCGCCCTCGCCAGCGCACCCGGCCTTGATCCCCTCCACTTCGTCACCCGCGCCGCCGGAAACCCCACCGCCAACGCGATCCACTTCTCCGGCCGCCATTCCCAACTCGCACGCATCCAGCAATGGATCGCCCAACCCCCAGGCAGCGACCGACCGAGCATGCTGGTGGTCACCGGCGGCCCCGGCAGCGGCAAATCCGCCCTTCTCGGCGTCACCGCCTGCCTCACCCACCCCCACCTGGAACCCGTCGGCGACCTCATCGCTGGCGTCGTCGACCACTTCGACCCTCGCCAACCCGCCACCGTCCTCGCGGTCCACGCCCGCCAACTCACCCTGCAACAGATCACCCACTCCCTCCACCGCCAACTACACGACCAACACCCCGACCCCGACCGCCACCCGGCGGTGGAAACCGCACCGTCCGACACCAGCCGACTGGTGGCAGAACTGGCAGCGACCGACGACGTCCTCCTCGTCCTCGACGCCCTCGACGAAGCGATCGACCCCGCAGCCGTCTGCGACCAACTTCTCCTCCCCCTCGCCACCACCCACACCAACCAGCCGGGCTGCCGCATCCTCCTCGGCACCCGCCCCTGGTGGGACACCCTCACCCCAATGCGCACCCACCTCGACCACCACCCCGGCAGCGAACTCGACCTCGACCCCGCCACCGAGGAAGACCGCCGCACCCTCGCCGACGACCTCGACCGCTACCTGCGCCGACTCCTGCCCCGCCGCCACTCACGCGAAGACATCCGCCGCATCGCCGACCACCTCGCACACCACAGCGGCACCGGCGCATTCCTCATCGCCAACCTCTACGCAGACCACCTGCGCACCACCCCCGCCGGCACCGGGAACCCGGCCGCCCCCGCACAGCCCCCCACCGCCATCACTGACGTGTTCGACCTCCACACCCGCACTCTCGCGGCAAGCGACCCCTGGATCACCCCGGTCCTCGCGGCCGTCGGCCAAGGCCACGGCGACGGTCTGCCCCTTGACCTCATCCATCACCTCGCCCTCACCCACCAACCCCCCGACCGGACCGTCCCCCAACCCGCCGACACTCGCCGAGCCCTGCGCAAAGCCGCGTTCTACCTGCGCACCACCCCCGGATCCGACCAGCGACTGCTCTACCGCTACTTCCACCAAGCACTCACCGACCACACCCGCTCCCGCACCCCAGCCACAACCGTCCACCACGCGCTGCTAGCCACCGTTCCCACCTACACCGAGGGCGCCCGCAACTGGGAACTCGCCGACCCCTACCTCCTCCGCCACTCCGCAGCCCACGCCACCGCTGCCGGCAACACAGCCCTCGACCACCTGCTCGAAGACCCGGGTTTCCTCGTCCATGCCGAACCCGACACCCTCACCCCCCGCCTCCACCACGCCACCACCGACCGGGCCCGCCTGCACGCCCACATCTACCGCACCACCACCGCCTACCACGCTGGCCGCCAGCAGTCCGAAACCCGCCGTGGTCTCCTCGCCTTGGATGCCGCCGCATGGCAACAACCCCACCTCGCGCAAGCCCTCGCCCGCACACCTGTCGACAACGCCCCCCCTAGTCCCGTCCCCCGCTGGGCCACCGACCATCGAGGCCGCACCACACGCCTGCACACTCTCGCCGGCCACACCAGTGCGGTCCGGGCCGTCGCCACCGTCATCGGCCTGGGTGGCATCCCGTTGGCCGTCACCGGCAGTGAGGATGGCACCGTGATCGTGTGGGACCTGGCCACTGGCGAACGTCTGCACACCCTCACCGGCCACACCAGGGAGATTCGGGCCGTCGCCACCGTCATCGGCCCGGGCGGTGTCCCGTTGGCCGTCACCGCCAGCGGGGATGGCACCGTGATCGTGTGGGACCTGGCCACTGGCGAACGTCTGCACACCCTCACCAGCCACACGGGGGAGATTCGGGCCGTCGCCACCGTCATCGGCCCGGGCGGTGTCCCGTTGGCCGTGACCAGCAGTGGGGATGGCACCGTGATCGTGTGGGACCTGGTCACCGGGGAGCACCTGCACACCCTCACCAGCCACACCTACGTGATCCATGCTGTTGCCGCTGTCACCGGCCCGGGCGGTGTCCCGTTGGCCGTGACCAGCAGAGGGGACGGCACCGTGATCGTGTGGGACCTGGCCACCGGGGAGCACCTGCACACCCTCACCAGCCACACCTACATGCTCCATGCTGTTGCCGCCGTCACCGGCCCGGGCGGTGTCCCGTTGGCCGTCACCGCCAGCGGGGATGGCACCGTGATCGTGTGGGACCTGGCCACTGGTGAACGACTGCATACCCTCTCCAGCCGCACGGGGGAGATCCGGGTTGTTGCCACCGTCATCGGCCCAGGCGGCGTCCCGTTGGCCCTCACGGCACCTAGCGACAGCACAACCCTGATCGTGTGGGACCTGGTCACAGGGGGACGTCTGCACAGCCTCACCAGCCACACCAGGGAGAACCGGGCCGTCGCCACCATCACCGGCCGGGGCGGTGTCCCGTTGGCCGTCACCACTAGCAACCGCAGCACCGCGATCGTGTGGGACCTGGCCACAGGGGGACGTCTGCACAGCCTCACCAGCCACACCAGGGAGATCCGGGCCGTCGCCACCATCACCGGCCGGGGCGGTGTCCCGTTGGCCGTCACCGCCAGCGACGACGGCACCGCGATCGTGTGGGACCTGGCCACCGACGAAGGTCAGCACACTCTCACCGGCCACACTGACTGGATCCAGGCCATCGCCACCACAAGGTGTGATGGCAGCACGGACACGATGCTGGCCGTCAGCGTCGGCAACGACAGCACCGTGATCGTGTGGGACCTGGCCACTGGCGAACGTCTGCACACCCTCACCAGCCACACGGGGGAGATTCGGGCCGTCGCCACCGTCATCGGCCCGGGCGGTGTCCCGTTGGCCGTGACCAGCAGTGGGGACGGCACCGTGATCGTGTGGGACCTGGTCACCGGGGAGCACCTGCACACCCTCACCCGCCACACCTACTGGTTCCGGGTTGTTGCCGTCGTCATCGGCCCGGGCGGTGTCCCGTTGGCCGTCACCGGCAGTGAGGACGGCACCGTGGTCGTGTGGGACCTGGTCACCGGGGAGCGTCTGCACAGCCTCACCGGCCACACCAGCGCGGTCCGGGCCGTCGGCACCGTCATCGGCCTGGGTGGCATCCCGTTGGCCGTCACCGCCAGCGGGGACGGCACCGTGGTCGTGTGGGACCTGGTCACCGGGGAGCGTCTGCACAGCCTCACCGGCCACACCAGCGCGGTCCGGGCCGTCGGCACCGTCAC
>NZ_JBFBGM010000007.1:0-164179 GCF_040684695.1 Streptomyces erythrochromogenes | reverse complement strand
CGTATCGGCCTGGGTGGCATCCCGTTGGCCGTCACCGGCAGTGAGGACGGCACCGTGGTCGTGTGGGACCTGGTCACCGGGGAGCGTCTGCACAGCCTCACCGGCCACATCGGGGAGATCCGGGCCGTCGGCACCGTCATCGGCCTGGGTGGCATCCCGTTGGCCGTCACCGGCAGTGAGGACGGCACCGTGATCGTGTGGGACCTGGCCACCGGGGAACACCTGCACACCCTCACCGGCCACACCAGGGAGATCCGGGCCGTCGGCACCGCCATCGGCCCGGGCGGTGTCCCGTTGGCCGTCACCGCCAGCGGGGACGGCACCGTGATCGTGTGGGACCTGGCCACCGGGAAAAGACTCGCCGACTACCGTCTGAAGTACCAACCGCAAACTGTGGCAACGACAAGCCAAGGCTTCATCGTCGGATACCGAGACGAGGTTGCGTACTTCGCTTTCTCATGACCGCCCAGCGAACAGGACTGACCGTCACCCCTCGCTAGGGGATACCTGGACTGGCCTGCCGTGGCCCCAGCCACAGCTCCAGGCTACCGACGCGTAGTCCTCTCCTCCCCGGATCCCGGGCCGCCGCAGTTGTCGGCGTAGGCTCGCTCCTCGGTTCCGTCGCGGCGCTGGACGACGTTGCGCCGGACACCGGGGGAGTCGGCGCGACGGCCGGACCGCTACTGCTCGCGGGGTGCTCGAAGGAACCCCCAGTCAGGTCACGCACGCCTGACGGTGGGCATGAGTACGGCGGTCAGCGCGGCAATCGCGAGCCAGGTTCCCCCGCCCAGGGCCACAGTCAAGAGAACCCGCTCCTGGGGAACGAGCAGGGCGGCGAGTGTCCCGTTCGTCAAACCCACTCCTGTGGCCATGTCCGCCTGCTGAGCAGTACTCGCCAGGCGCGCCAGCAGCCGGGCGACTCCGGATGCGCAGGCGAACAGCAAGGGACACCCCACCATCGCGGTCAGCAGGGCAACCCACCAGGGCGCCGGACTCCAGAACAGAAGGACTACCGACAGGACGGTGGTCACCCCCAATGACAGCAGAATGGTCCCGCCGGACTCTTGAGGCTGCCCCGGGCCTCTGCCCGGCAGGGAGGCTCCGTCGTCATAGAGCAGGTTGACCAACCCTGCGGCAAGCAACCCAAGTGGAGCTGCCCAGACCAGGTTCATACCGGCGAGGACGGCGAGGTCCAGGACGACCAGTGCGCCCAGTACGAGCGAGGCCCGGCCGCGGCCCCACTTCAGGGCTCCTTTGTCGACCTCGGGGCATGCTCGGACCGCGGTCTGAGTCCTGGCGAGTGGATCGACTGCCGCCTGGTCCTTCGCGGCAGGTGGGGGGATCCTGGTGGCCACCTTGCCGCGTTCGGCACCGAGCAGTGCGTCACCCACGGCGGCCGCACTGGCCGGACGCTTCCCCGGCTCCTTTGCGAGGAGTTGTCCAACCAGCCGGTCCAGCGCGAGCGGAACATCGGGGCGACGCGCGCGCACCGGAACCGGGGGCTGCTCCAGGTGCCTGGACAGGACCGACAGAGGCTCTCCGGTGAACGGCGGCAAACCGGTGAGCAGCTCGTACAGCAGGCAGCCCAGCGCATAAAGGTCGGTCGCAGGGCCCACCGTGTCGCCTCGGATCTGCTCCGGAGCCATGTAGCCAGGGGTGCCGATGGACATGCCCGTCGCGGTCAGCCCCTGCGTCGCGAGGGCACGGCGGGCAATTCCGAAGTCGCAGAGCTTCGTCCGGCCGGTGCCCGTGATGAGGACGTTGGAGGGTTTGACGTCACGATGGACCACGCCGGCACGGTGCGCTGCCTCCAGGGCCTGGCAGATCTGCTCCCCCCACCGCACCACATCGTCGATCGGAAGCGGCCCCTTCTGCAGGACCTCGCTCAGGGGACGTCCGTCGACCAGCTCCATGACTAAGAACACCGACGAGTGACCGCCGAATTGCCCCTCTCCGACGTCATGTACCGCCACCACGTGTGGGTCGGAGAAGGCCGCGGCAGCGCGGGCTTCGGCAAGCAGCCGCGTCGTCAGCACCCGATCCCCCGGACGCGTCAGCACTTTGACAGCCACCTGCCTGTGAAGAAGCTGGTCAGTGCCTCGCCATACCTGGCCCATACCCCCGGCGCCCAGCAGCACCTCCAGGCGGTACCGCCCAGCCAGGACGCTCCCCTCCATCGCTGTCTCCCTCCCCGGCCGCCCGGCGGCCTCCAGTACTGTGGATCAAGGTGTCCCCTGCGCACCACCCGCGACATCGCATCCTGGCCTCCGTAGGGAAGGGCCAGAGTCCTGTCCCGCGTGTTCGAGGGCGCCACGACGTGCGCGGTCTCTGCGACAGAAACACCGACATCCTGCCGCAGACACCGCCCGACCGTTCAGTTCTGAGGCTTCCAGGCTCGGATCTCCAGTCCGACGATCGGGGTGCCGGGTTCGATCTTGTCGGTGTCGATGAGCCACTTCTGCACGGCGGCCGCGACGTCGCCGCCAGCTGCGTCGACGAGGGCCTTGAACTCGGCGCCGTCGAACCCTTCCTCGCCGGAGCCCGGGCCGCCGCGGTTGTCGGCGTAGGCCCGCTCTTCGGTGCCGTCGCGGCGCTGGACGACGTTGCGGCGGACGCCGGGGGAGTCGGCCCGGCGGCCGGAGTCGTGTTTGAAGGAGCCCTTGCGGGCCCGAACGGTGAAGGCGATCTTCCCGCCGTTGGCGGCGGCGTCGTCGACCACGGGCCGCAGCCGACCGGCGCCGGAGGCGATGTGCTGCTTGCCGGCCTTGGCCAGGGACGAGGACCAGGCCCTGACCGGCTTCCCGTCGGCGCCGATGACCGTCTTGCCCTTGGCGTCCTTGACCGTCCGCTCCGCCCGCACCCGGGCCTTTCCACGTACGCGGGCCTTGTAGCCCTCGCGGTTCAGCCGCGGGTGGACGTGCCCGGCTGCCAGGGCCTTCAGGCTTGCGACGTCTCGCGGGCCGCCGGCCTGCACCTCCTGGACCACGGCTCGCAGCGCCTCCACCATCGACGCGCCCTTGTTCTTGGTGAAGAACTGGCTGACCAGGGATGGGTTGCGGCCGAGGATCTCGCCGACCTGCTTCCGGCTGAACCCGGCCCGCGCCAGCTCATCGGTGAGCCGGGCGGCTTCGTTGCGCTGCGCGCCCCGGCCGCCCGCCGGCCTCCTCCTGCGCGGCGTCACGCGGCCACCTCCTCGTCCTCGTCGTCACACTCGTGGTCGGAGTACACGAGGCTGTCGTCCTCGAACAGGGCGTCGCCCTCGTCGCCGCAGCCGTGACAGCGCCACTCCGCGCTCCACACGACAGCGCCCTCACGGCCGCAGTCGTGCCCGGCGTCGACGGTGTCCCCCTCCTCCCACATCGCCTCGCCCGAGGAGCCACAGGCCGGGTGCTCCCACTGCCCGCCCCAGACCACATCGGCGCTGCTCACATTCCCTCCGATTCGTATGCCTGGCGTCCCAGGCCTTGCAGGGTGTAGAACTCCTCGTCGGTGCGCGGGGTGGTCTGCTCCCAGGGCATGCGGCCCTTGAGCAGGTAGTCGCCCGGCTCGCCGCCGTACTCCCAGTCGACCGGTACCGAGGTGTAGATGGCGTCGGTCCGGAAGGCCAGGATGCTTCCCGCCGGGAGGTGCAGCGCACCGGCCTTCACCGGCTTCCCGGTCTGCGGGTCCTTCGCGCTGGTGCCCACCGACAACAGCGCCGCCCGGGCCGCCGACCACACCCCGGCCGCCCACTCCGGGTGGGCGTACTGGTCCCGGGCGAACCCGGCGTTGCGCTCCCAGGTGACGTGGGTGTCCGTGATGCCGGTCAGCCGGGCACCGTCCGGCAGGTCGGGCACCTCGCCGCTGGCGCCCAGCTCCAGGGAGCCGGTCGTGATCCGGGGCCGCTGCGCGAAGGTGCCGATGCCGTACAGCAGGATGCTGCGCACCGCGCGGGAGGCCAGGCGGCAGGCCTGCTTCTGCTGCTCGTCGCCGTGCAGCTCGGCTGTGGCGCGCAGGGACTGCCAGGCCTCGCGCAGCTTGGTGCTCCAGCCCTTGAGGGGGTCCCCTGATTCCCACAGCAGGCCGTCGAGGATCTCGATCCGCCACGGCGCGATCGGGTTGCGCAGGGCCAGGTTGACCTCGGCACCGCCCGCCCAGGTGGTGAAGGTCCGGCCGCCCTCGTACGGGTAGTGCCACGACCGCTCCCCGGGCGCCGGGGCCGGGAGCAGCCCGACGTGGTTCCAGTCCTTCGGGATGGTCACCCGCACCTGCCAGTGCGACGGCGCGAACAGCGCGTTGGTCTGCTCCTTCTCCGTCATCGCCGCGAAGGCCGCCGCCGTGATCCTCCTCGGAACGCCGACACCGGACGCCCAGGTGTGCTTGGCGTAGGCGAAGGTCCGGTCGACCTCGAACCAGCCGGGCACCCGCTCCGGAACCCGGGGCGGCGTGATCAGCTCGGTCCGGCCCTGGCCGGCGGTGGCGTGGAGCAGCCCGCGGATCTCCTCGGACATGACCGGGAAGCCGTCCGCCCACTTCGCTCCGGCCTTGGCCGGGATGGTCCGCGACCACAGGTCCCGGCCGGTCTGCGACGGGGCGCCCATGAGGACGACGTCCTCGAAGTTCGGCCGCAGCGCCTTCCACAGCTCGACGAACGCGGCGCGCACCGTCGCCGGGTCGGCGCCCTCGGGGTCGAACCACTCACCCACGCTACGGATCTCGGTGTGCTGGTCGCCGCGCTGCCACCGGCCGACCGGGTTGCGCGGGTGGACCAGGTGGCCGGCCTGCCGGTCCTTGCCGCGCGAGGACTCCACCGTCCAGCCCTCCGGCAGCGGAGCGTTCAGCCAGGCGGCGACGGCGTCCTTGAGGAACTCGTGCCGCTCGCTGCCCTGGTGCCAGGGGTCGCCCGCGGTGATGTAGATCCGCTCGATGGCGGCCGGGGCCACCGCGTAGACGGCGGTGAGGATCTCGGCCACGGAGGACTGGCCGAGGTCGAGGCGCGTCGTGCCGCCCTGCCACACCAGGACGCCGGTCGCGGTGTCGAGGAACGCCATCCCCCTGGTGGCCTGCTTGAAGTTCGGCCGCTTCGACGCCAGGCCGGGCTCGGCGCGGAACCAGGCGTCGCCCTCGGCACCGGCCGGAATCGACGGCAGGACACGTTCGGCCTCTTCGGGACCGGCAGCTGCCGGGGACGGGATGTTCTCGGCCTGCCGGGGCTCGCCGAGCGCCTCCAGGTCGAAGGCGCCGTCGGCGGTCGCCGCGCGCAGCCGCGCAAGGGCACCCGCCCGGTCGGTGGATCCGCTGTCCGGGTCCAATGCCGCGGACGTTTCCTTGATCGGCTCTGCGGGCACCTGAGCGGCCGACTGATCTTCCGTGGCGGTTTCCGTCGCGGGAGGCTCCGCAGGCGCCTCAGGGGCGCCCTGAGGGGCCAGAGAGGGCACCAGGGCGACGATGTCGATCACGCTGAGGCCGGCGGCCGTCGCGATCCGGTCCGAGGTGGCCTTCGCGTACCCGCCGAGCTGCCGGATCTGCTCAGCCCGGCGGTCGTGCAGTTTGTCGACCTTGGCCTGGAGCTGGGCCAGCTCGCGCTCCAGCGGCTTGAGTTCGTCGCGTACGGCCCGCAGCGCACTGAGGCCGACCGAATAATCCTTATTGTCCATTCTGTCCCCCTTAGATGTTTGCGGCCATGTCGACGAAACGCGACATGTAGAGCTGCTGCGCACATGTGATCGTCGCGGTCGGCCCGTTGCGGTGCTTGCCCACGATGATGTCGACCTCGCCCGCCCGCGGGCTGTCCTTCTCGTAGGCGTCGTCCCGGTACAGCAGGATCACCATGTCCGCGTCCTGCTCGATCGAGCCGGACTCCCGCAGGTCCGAGACCTGCGGCTTCTTGTCAGCCCGCATCTCCGGCCCGCGGTTGAGCTGCGACAGCAGGATGATCGGGAGGTGGAGTTCCTTCGCGAGCAGCTTGAGGCTCCGCGAGATGTGACTGACCTCCTGCTCTCGGTTGTCGTGCCGCTTGCCACCGCTCTCGATCAGCTGCGCATAGTCGATGATGATCTCGGCGAGATCTGGAATACGGGTCTTGAGCCGACGGCACTTCGCCTGGATCTCGGCCAGGGATCGCGCGCTCTCGTTGATGTGGAGCGGTGCCTCGCTGTACCTCTTGGCCGCGACCGCAAGTCGGCCCCATCCTGCCTCGTCGAGCGTCCCGGAGCGGATGTGGTGGAGGGCGACGTCGCCTTCAGCTGACAGGCACCGCATGTTGAGTTCGTCGATGCTCATCTCCAGCGTGATGAAGGCAGCCGGGCGGCCGGCTCCGGGGATGGGCTGGCGGTTCTTCCCCCGCGGCATGGTGCAGGCGCGCGCGAAGTCCATGGCGAGGGTGGACTTGCCCATGGCAGGCCGGGCGGCCACCACGATGACCTGGCCCCGCTGGAAGCCGTTCGTCAGGGAGTCGAGGTCGGTGAATCCGGTCGGCACACCGCTGAGTTCGCCGCCCTTCTCGGCGGCCTGGATCATGTCGAGCGTGCCTTCGAGCGTCTCACTCGGGGTGAGAAAGTCGTCCTTGCGGTCGCGGCCTTCGGTCACTGCGCCGATCTCTGCAGCGGCGGCCGCGGTGATTTCGTCGAGTTCGCCGACGCCCTCGTACCCCATCTGGACGATCTTGGTGCCCGCGGCTACCAGCCTGCGCAGGATGGCTCGCTCGCGGACGATCTCGGCGTAGTGCTCGGCGTTCGCGGCGGTGGGCACGGACTGCACCAGGGTGTGCAGGTAGGAAGCGCCACCGACCCGCGCGAGCTCGCCGGACTTCTGCAAAGCATCACCGAGGGTGAGTGGATCGACAGGATCGCCCTTGGCCGCCAGGTCAAGGATCGCCCGGTAGATCACCTGGTGCACGGGACGGTAAAAGTCGTCGGCGGCCAGCAGGTTGGAGACCTCGGTGATGGCGTTCTTCGACAGGATCATGCTGCCGAGAACCGACTGCTCCGCGTCGAGGTCCTGGGGAGGAACTCTCTCGAAGGCCTGCCGGTCGGGCTGCTTGCGGGCGGAGCGGAAGGTGGGCTCGATGTACGGCTCCTCCTCCACCGGCGACGCGGGGGGTGGGACACTGGTCATGGATCTCTTCCTGTCAGGTAGTGGTCTGGAGCGGCGGCCGGTTCTTAGCGGGAGCGGCCGCCGCCGTCATGTTTGGGCCTGGGTCAGACAGCCGGCCGACGCAGGCTGTCAAGCAGCGTGGCGACCTTGTCCGGCATCGGGACCGGTACGAAGTCGGGGTCCTCGACAACGGCGGGGCGCTGCCTCGGGACGTCCTTGCGGGCCAGCCGACGGGGGAGGTCCTCGATGCGGCTCTTAAGCACCCGCATCGGACGCTTGACGCCCTCGGGGTTCGAGGTGAGCTCCTTGACGAGGGCGTCGTCCAGCTCCCAGCCCTGATCCGCGACAATCGCAGCAAGCAGCGGAGCGAGGCTGCGCACCGTCACCCGTCCTGCGGTCCAGGGTCGGGGGAGCTCCTGGAGGAACTGGGACGCTGCCTCGATCTGCTCGGCGGACGGGGTGGGGTTCGTCGTGCTCTCCCCCTCCTCCTCCCGCGCCGCAGGCGCCACACCATCCGCACCTGTCCCGAGGGGGTAGGGGGAGGAGGTATTTACCTCCTCCGGGGGGTGTGGGGGGGAGCCCGTTCCACTTCCGGTGTTCGCGGACGTGGGCTGACCTGCGGAAACGAACGATCCTCCACGTCCGCGAACACCGCTTCCGCGAACACCGGAAACACCCTTACTTCCGCGAACACCGGAAGTGGGCTGACCTGCGGAAGTACCTGTTTCCGCGAACACCGGAAGTTTGGTCCCGGACTCCTCGGCGGGGCCCTCGGGGGAGTAGTCCGGGTTGTCCTCGAAGTGCTCGTACACCTCGTACGACGTCAGGCCCCGGTAGCCCTTGCCCTTCGGGTTGGGGATGGTCGTGCGGCGGATGAAGCGGGCCTCGATGAGCCGGGCGAAGGACTCGTAGACGGCGTCCCGGCCCACGAGCTCGGTGCCGCTCTTGGCCGACCGCACGCCGGCCTCGCGTACCGAGGCCACGATCCCGGGCACCGTGATCTGGGCGCCGCTGTTGATCGCGAAGAGCACGTGGAGGTAGACGGCGTAGTCGAGCTGGTGCGTCAGTCGGCCGCTGAAGGCGACGGCCCGCTGGACGGTGACCGCGCGCGCCGGGGCCTGGCCCCGGACGATGGTGGCCGCGAGGTCGAACTCGGGGCGCTCGCTCATGCCGTCACCGACTTGCGACGGCGGCTGACGGTGGGCTGCACGGTACGGAGGCCGACCTCCACCCACGTGGTGGCGGTCGGAGGGTAGATCGGGTTCACTGCACTCCTCCTGACGGAAGTTGTGCCGTGAACTCTCCACATGGGGGCTTGCCCGAAGGCTTGCCCGCGCCTCGAAAGGCCCAGGTGGGGGGCTTGCCCATTTCGGCGAGGCTTGGGCAAGCCCGGCCCGCGCGGCTGCGGGCCCGGGGGCGGTACGGCCGCGCTGGCGGCGTTGTGCTGGTTTGACACGCAAGGTTCCCTTGTTCAGGGAGCCATGGATCAGCTGATCAACTGTGACGCGGACCACCTGGGCAAGGGTGTGCTGGGCTTGCCCAGGGATCGTTGTCTATTCTGTTGGGTAGGTGACCAGCGGGCCCCTGGCGGTCCAGGCACCCAGCGCGGTCACCGCGCTGAACCACGACTCCGGATGCTTGCCGGCTGGGGAGTCGCTCGACGGCCGTCCTGTCTCACCAGGGCGGCCGTCCTCGTTTCTAGGCGGAGCCGATGTTCATGGCGGGCATTCTCCTCACTCTGCTTCGGTACTGACGGGTGCCGCGCTTGCCGCCGGGCTCTGGAGCTCGGGCCCGATGCCGCGGACCTGGCCGGCGGCACGCTGGAAGAGGGCACCGCTGCTGCGGCCGTCCGCCTCGACGGTGCGGACGTGCTCGAAGCCGCGGCCGAGGTAGTACTCCTGGAGCGCGTTGTTGTCGCGCCAGGCGTCCAGGCGCACCCACTCCAGGCCCGCGTCCTTGGCCTGCTCGCTGGCCCAGTCGAGCATCGCGCTTCCGATCTCGCCGCCGCTCACGTCGCGCCGGACGACCATCCGGTGCACGTACAGGGCGGGTTGGGCCGCCTCCTCCTCCGTCCAGAAGTCGGAGTCGGCGAACCGGTCCACGGTGATGGTGGCGACGGCGACGTCACCATCCTCGACGAGGTAGCACTCGCCCGCGGCGATGTTGGCCGCGATGCGTTCTTCACGCGGGGCGTACTGCCACTGGTCGATGCCCCGGCTGTTCAGCCATTCGGCGGCCTGACCCCACAGCTCGGTCACGGTTCCGATCTCGTCCTCGGTGGCGGGCCGGATGGTGAGCGGCCCGCCCAAACGGGGCTTGGACCGCTCCCAGGTGATGACGTGGCGGTCGCCAGGAAGGCAGTTGACCACCACCCGGACCGGCTTGTCGGCGGCGGTGAAGCCGGTGACCACGTGGATGGCTACCGGGGTGCCCGGGCCGAGGTGGAGCCGGTCGATCTCCTCCGGCGACGGCATCCGGACGTGAACCTCGTCCAGGGCCCGGACCTGCTCATGGCCGAGCTCGCCGAGCACGACGTTGGCGCCGCGCGCGATGTCCTTCGGGTCCATGATCTCGGTGCCCTGCACGAGGTCGAGCGGGAAGTAGGAGTCGTTGGTGTTGTAGGGCTCGCCGTCGACGAACCGGACCCGGCGGCGAACGGCCGTGAGCTGGCCCTCCTGAAGCTGGAGCCGCTCGCGGATCTCCTTGCTGGGCTGGACGATGGCGACTTCGATCTTCTGGCTGGCGCTGCGGCCCTCGTCGCTCAGCTGGGACATGAAGGCATCCATGGCCGGGCTGAGCGGCCGGCGCCGGAACTCGGCCTGCGGGCGGTAGGCCATCGGGCGACGGTCGCGGACGAAGTGCCCGCGAGGCCGGTCGGCGATGACCAGACCCTCGTTGATCAGCACGCTAAGCCCCTTGACCGCGGTGGTCCGGGTGGTGTCCCAGCGCTCCGCGATCTTGGTTTCAGTGGGCAGACGCGCACCTGGCGCGAGCGTGCCATCGCTGATCTCCCCCCGGATCTGATCTGCGATCCGTAGGTAGAGAGGGCGGGGCTTGCGGCTGATCGACATGGAAGATTAATACCTCGATTCGCATTGAGTAGTCAATGTAGTCGATTCAGCGATCCGTGCTTGACCGGACGCGCGGAGTGATGCAACATCGTTCACGTCGAGCCATTGAGTACTCAATGCAGTTCGAGTGATCCTTCCGTGTTCAGGCATGGAAAAGGCGGCTCCCCCGGGCCTCTGCCAAGAAACCCCGAGGGAGCCGCCGCACAGGCCGTCTTGAATCCATCCGAAGTGGAGACCGACCCGTGAACACCATCCTCGCAGCCTCCAGCCGCACGACCCACCCGCAGGGTCTGGAACAGGTCGAGCTCCTGCGTCACCTGCAGCTGATGACCGGCGTGAGGCCGGTCGACTGGCTGGCCCCGCTGGACGAGTCGGCCGAACAGCAGGCGGAGCGCCTGGAGTTCCAGGCCGACGTGATTCTCGGCATCGCCGAGCACGACCCGCAGACCGCCGCCCGCGTCGCCGAGCTGCTCCGTCGCCTGGCCGGCGAGCCCGCCGCGAAGCAGACCGACCGCGTCTTCGGTCAGGTCCCCGCGGAATCCGGCCCGGCCCGCTCCGAGTCCCTCCCCTTCCCGTTCACCGTCGCGCTCGTGGCGGGCTTCCGGAAGGGCAAGTCGGTGCCGGCGGCCGCCTTCACCGCGCGGGAGGTGCAGGTCGCATGAACACCAGCACCCCGCGCGGCCTGCCCCTGAAGGTCCAGGCCCTGGTGACGACCTGGTCGATCACCGCCTTCATCCTCTTCGGCGCCGGCTGGCTCCTGGGCCTGCAGGCGACCTGGTGGCAGCGCGTACTGCTCGCGCTCCCGGTCGTCGGCCTCGCCTACCTCGACAGCCGCGGCCACGCGCCCGTCGTCGAGATCCGCGCCCGGCTGACCCGGCTCCTCGCCGAACTCGGCGCGATCCAGGTCCCCCTGGCCGTGGCCGGCGGCGCCTGGCTCCTCGGTCTCACCCCCGGCGTCGCCGAGCGCATCGGCGTCTGCCTGGTCATCGCCCTCGTCGCCGCCCTGTACCGCTACGCCCCGCACGCGGCCGCCCCGAACGCCGGAGGTACCCCGTGAGCCTCACCGACTTTCGTACCGCCCGCCGCGAGGACAACGCGGCCGAGGCCGAGCAGAACCGCCTCAACGAGGAACTGCACGCCGACCTGAACCTCCGCGCGCAGCAGCAGGCCTTCGAGCAGGAGCGGGCGCGTGCCGCCGATGAGCAGGAGGCCAAGGACCGCGAGGCCAAGCGCATCCGCGAGGCCAAGGAGGCCGACGCCGCCGCGAAGCTCGCGAAGGAGAAGGCCGGCCAGGCGGCGAAGGCTGCGGCCGACAAGGAGAAGAGGCGGGAGAAGGCCCGGCGCCGCAAGGAGGCCCGCGAGCGGTTCGCCGTCCGGCTCAACGCCGCCCCGGCGTGGCTGGCCGAACACCTCGACCTGGCCGCCGCGCTGGCCGTCATGGCCTGCAGCATCGTGCCCGCCCTCATCTCGCAGGCCGCCTCGCTGACCGGCACGGGCATCCTGACCGAGATGGGCTGGGTGGGCTACCTCTTGGTCACCCTGCTCCCGGTGATGCTGGAGTGCTCAGCCTGGGCCGCCACGGCCGGCGAGGCCAAGGCCATGCAGCAGGGCCGCTCGCCGTGGCCGTACCGGATCGCGATCTACACCTTCGCGGGCCTGGCGGCATGGATCAACTGGCTGCACGGCCAGCAGGTCGGCGGCGACAAGTACGGGACCATCCTCGGCGCCGTCCTGGCAGCGTCCTCGATCATCCCGATCGCCGTCTGGCAGCTGGTCCAGCTCGGCCGGCACCAGGAAGCCCGGGCGCAGCTGAAGGCCGAGCGGGCCCGGCGCAAGGACGTGAAGGTCACCCGTAAGCAGCGCGAGGATTTGCTGCCGAAGGTGTGGGCGACGGCGAAGACGCTGCGCGCCATCGCGGGGCACGAACTCCTCACCGAGGACGAGGCCTGGCACGCCGCGTACGGCGTCCACGAGGGCACCGGCGAGGACCTGCCCGAGGAGCTGCTGCGGCACCTGTCGGCCGAGATGCTCGGGCTGCGGGTGGACGCGGAAGGCCGTCTCGCGGAGGTCCTGGAGGAGCTCGCGGACGCACGCCGCATGCGGCTCACGGCTTCTGCGAAGGTGTCCGCAGTGGCGGCCGACAGCGTCTCTGACGAGCCCGTGAAGCCGGTCGCGGAAGAGCCTGCAACCCTCCCTACGCGGGTGTTTGCCGGAACCCGTGAGGGGCTCGTAGAGGGCCCGGCGAACGCTTTCCGGTGGAATGGATCTTCGCAGGTCAACACGTCCGTCCCCCCGCCCGCGCGGACACCCGCGCGGAAGCGCGCGGCCGCTGCTGAAGGCACGAAGCGGCAGTCCGTGACGGCCCCCCTGCGGAAGCTCTCCGCGGCCGCCCGGCGGGCCGCCGCGGAAACCGCGCGGAACTACGACGCCAGCGAAAACGCCGCGATCGAGGAGTGGATCCGCAGCGAGATCCGCGCCGGCCGGATCCCCACCGCCAAGGGGGTCACCGCGGAGACCAAGCGGCGCCGTGCGGAAGTCCACGGGAGCAAGGTCATCGAGCCGGGCAAGTCCTGGGTCTACGACCGCCTCGCCAAGGCCAAGGCGGCCCGCAGCAACCCGGCCGGCCCCGGGAGCCGGTGATGCCGCGCTCCAGCCCCCGCTACGACGACCCGAAGGGCGAGGAGTTCGGCATACCGACCTGGCCCTGGAAGCTCGGCCCCGACCCCGAGGTCATGGCCACCTACCGACAGCTGCGGGCCCGCGGGCTGCGCCCGGGCGGCCAGCCCGTGGCCGGCCAGCTCGGGTGGACCCGCCAGGGCACCGAGATGTTCGCCGCCCTCTACCTGGTCGAGCTGGCAAAGCCGAAGCGGCCGATGACGGAGAAGCGATGGGCCGCAATCCGCAAGGCGGTGGCGGCCCGCCGGGTCTGCCCCGAGTGCCACACCGAGAAGGACTACGAGATCCCCAAGCGCTACGGGGTCTGCAACGACTGCCCCGGCGGCGCGAACGCCGCCTGACCCGAACACCTTCCCCCAGAGCGCAGGGCGGGGCCCGCCGGTCTCAACCGACCAAAGCGATGCCCGGCTTCCCCGCCCCGCGCTCACCCCCGACAGGAGGCGTGACCAGCATGACCGAGATCGACACCAACCCGAAAATCGACGACCCCGAGCTGTGGGCCAAGGTCGGCCGGGCCATGGACCGCAAGGTGCTGTGGGAGGCCGCCGAGCTGGTCGTCTCCACCCAGTTCGGCTCCCAGTCCATGCTCCAGCGCAAGCTGCGCATCGGCGGGGAGCTGACGGGCCGGATGATGGACGCGCTGGAGGCCCTCGGCGTCGTCGGCCCCGAACAGGGCGCCCAGGCCCGCGAGGTGAAGATCAAGCTCGTCGAGGACCTGGAGCCCGTCTTCGAGACCCTCTACGGCGACGGCGGCGCGGCCTTCACGGCACTGCTGGACACCGACCGCGAGCCGCAGGCCGGCATCCCGGCCCAGCCGACGGACCTCCCGGACGACGAAGACGAAGACGAAGACGAAGACGTTGACGACGTGCCGACGCCGGAGAACAGCCGCCCGATCGAGGGCACCGTCTACACCCCCCAGGAGTGGGAGCTGCGCGAGGACCCGGAGGGCGACCGCCCCTGGATCAACCCGCAGCTGCGCACCAAGGAGGGCCGCCAGGCCCGCTATGCCTACCTGCGCCGACAGGCCCGCCGCCGGGCCCGGAAGGCCGCCGCCCGCCAGCTGACCGTGCACGGCATCGTCCCCCGAGCCCTGCGCGGGGAGCGGAGGATGCGCGCCTGGGTCATCGGCATGGAGGGGTACAAGGCCGCGGCTGACGAGCGCCTGGCGCTCGCCGCCGTCGAGACGGCCAACCGCAGCGCCCGCCGCGCGCAGCTCGCGCTCCTCAAGCGCGGGGAGAAGCAGGCCGCGGCGGTCAAGCTCCAGATGGAGGCCGGCAAGCAGCTCGCCGTCGCGCAGACCGCCCGCAAGACCGCGAAGCGGGCTGTCGCATTCCGCGCCGGGTACACCTACGGCCCGGTGATCGCGGCCGACGCGGCCGCGCTCGGCTTCGCCGACGTCTGGGGCCTCCTCGGCGCCCTGGTGCTCAACCTCGCCGGCATCTCCCTGCTGGGCCGCGACGTCGAGGTGAGCGAGGAGGAGCTGGAGCGCCTGGAGCGGATCGAGGCCGGCGCCCCGCAGCAGGTCAGCGTGGGCATGACCCCGCGCATGTTCGAGCAGATGATGCGCCAGGCCCTCACCGAGGACCTCAAGCTCATGCTCTCGGCGCTGCGCGTCGACCCCCACGCGTGGGGGTTCGAGATTCACGTCTGGCTGGAGCGGATGACTCCCGAGAAGATCTCCAGCGGGCTGGACACGCTGGAGGCGTGCCTTCCCGGCGTGCGCACTGGCAGCGTGCTGCTCCAGCAGTCCGCGGAATCCCGGAACTACTGCGTCATCCGCGTCCCGGGCCCCAACCCCTGGCAGGCCGTTCCCGAACTGCCCGTCCGGGAACCGAAGTCCATTTCCACCGCCGACCTCCACAAGGCGCAGATCGGCGGCGACATGGCCGGGCGGGCCCTGGCCCTGCCGATGTGCCGCACCAACGTCAACATCGTCGGCAAGAGCCGGTCGGGGAAGTCCACGATTCTGCGCGCCATCCTCGACGTGCTCACCGCCACCGAGGACCAGATCATCATCGGCATCGACCTGGGCGGCGCCGGCAGCGGATTCGGCGGGCTCCGGCACGCCATGCACGTAGTGGCCACCACCCCGGCCGAGGCGAAGGCCGCGCTCCAGTGGGTGCTCGACATCGGCAAGGGCCGCCCCGGCCTCTTCGACCGCCTCGGCATGGGCGAGAACTGGGTCACCTCCCGCGCGCGGCCCGGCATCAAGCTCATCGTGGACGAGTTCCCCGCGCTGGTCCGCGAGAGCCGCAAGGGCTACTACGACGAGGACCTCAAGCGGCAGGTTTCCTGGGACCTCGACGGCATGCTCGCCGAAATCTCGATCACCTGCGCCAAGAGCGACGCCACCGAGCTCATCGCTGGACAGGGCGTCACGAAGGAGAAGATCAAGGACAACACCTGGGTCGTGGAACTGCCCGTCCAGGTGCTGGCCGCCTGCGACAAGGACGACGTCATCCAGATTCTCGGCGACGGCATGCTCGCCCAGGGCTGGCGCGCCGACCGGCTGGTGCCCGCCATGGGCGACCAGCTCAACGACGCCTCCGTGGTCTACGTGATGGCCGGCAACGCCTACTGCGAGCCCATCCCGTACCGCGGCTGCTACGCCGACCCCGAAGAGCTGCTGCGCCGCGGCCGGGCCCGGGCCCAGGCCGGCCTGGTCGACATCGACCCCGAGTCCGCGAAGCTCAGCCGCATCTCCCTCAAGAGCCTGATGGAGACCAGCGCCCGCAACTACGCCGCCGGGGACCAGGAGCAGGGCACCGTCCCGCAGCTGATCGCCTCCATCCGCGAGGTCTTCCGCGCGGCCGGGAACCCGAGCGGCCTCCAGCTGGAGGAGATCGCGGCAGGCCTCGCCCAGGACGACGCCGACCGCTGGGACCTGGACGCCTTCGATGGGGAGGACACCGCGGACCAGGAGGCCGCCCGCGCCGTCGCGCTGAAGGCGGCGATCAAGGCGGTGCTCGCGCCGGGCGGCAAGACCTGGACGACCGACAGCTACCGGCGCCCGGGGGAGAAGAGCACGGTCAAGGGCTACTGCCTGCGCCATCTGAAGAAGATCACCGGCGAGGACGCGAGCGCCTCCTGAGCGCAGGAACACCCCAGGAACACGCAGGTCAGCGAGCCGGAACAGGCCGAGAACAGGGACGGAACACCGCAAGAGACCGGTGGCACTGTTCCCCTCCCGGCCTCTGTTCCCGCCGCGTTCCGGCCCCTTGACCTGCACGTTCCTCCCCGTTCCCAGCTGTTCCCCGCCCGAAAGATCCCCAGGAGTCCGTAATGATCGACCCGACCTGTACCCACGACCCGGACGCCGGCTACTACCGCATCACCGCCGAGCGTCGCTTCAACTACCTCCAGCTCGACCCCGACCACACCGTCCGCGTCGTCTGGCAGGCCCTGCCCGTCACCTGCCCGATGTGCGGCGCCGACACCGGCTTGACCCTCGTCATGGAGCGCGCCGCGCAGCCCGTGGTCGAGGTGCTCTGCCCGGCCGGGCACGAGTGGTCGGAACACCTCATCGACCCCGGCCACTTCAAGGCCTGGGCCGACATGCGCTGGACCACCCCGAACTGGGACCTGTACTGGATCCTGGAGGCCGGCTTCGGCGAGGAGCCGCCCCCGCCCATCGACCTGGTCGAGGAGATCCCCAAAGCCGCGCGGATCGTCACCAAGACCCTCGTCCGGGAGGCGAAGAAGCGGGTGCGCCGCCAGGTCCGCCGGCGGGTCCGCGCGGCGAAGAAGAAGGCGCTCAACGTCGCCTACTCCCCGGTCGCGGCCCTGATCCGCACCGCCTGGGCGGTACAGGCCGGCATCCCGCAGGAGGCGCCCGACCCGGCCGAGGAGAAGGGCGAGGCGGTCCCGGCGCCGAAGATCCCGTCCTTCGCCAAGTACCGCGCCGCGTACGGCATGCCCGCCCCGGCCAAGGGGCCGGCGTGCCTGGTCTGCGAGGACAAGGGGCGGATCGTCGCCCCGGGCCTGGACATCACGTGCACCGAGTGCGAGGGCCCGGCCGCCGCTGCCCTGGAGGCCGCTCAGCGCAAGGCCGCCCGGGCCCGCGCCGGCGGCCGCTCCACCGCCGGCTCGAAGGCGGGGCGCCGCGGCGAGGAGACGGCCGCCGACGCCGGACGGCCGCCCGGCAAGTCCCGCTCCAGCGGCTTGACCAGCGCCGACGCATAGAGAGGGGAGAACCCGCAAATCCCTGAATGCATTCTATTGAAATGCATTCACTAGAGATGCATACTGGAGTCATGCAAGGCCCCCGGGGCGGCTAGCCCCGGACATCCACACCCGCACCCTCCGACCAGGGAGTTCGCCTTGACCACCTCGAAGACCTTCACCGCCACCGCCGCCGGTGCCCTGTGGGCCGACATCATCAGCCACCTGGGCACGGTCAACGTCACCATCGACCCGACGCTGACCAACGCGGTCGTCACGGTGAGCACGGGCGACGACGAGGGCCCGCTCGCCGACGCCGTGCAACGTACGACGATCGAGGAGAGCACCCACCAGGCCCTGAACTGCCTCGCCATCCGCGTCCCCCAGGCCAAGGGCAACACGATGACCATGGGCAACTCCACCTTCAACTTCAGCGGCAACAGCGTGGTCGTCGGCCAGAACGTCGGCGTCATCAGCGGCTCGGTGACCGGCATGACCATCAGCGGCGGCGACATCACCATCGGCGGCCGCAAGGTCGTATCCGGCGGACGCGTCGTCGCCCCGACGGGCACCGTCGTCTCCGGCGGCGGCATGGGCACCATCACCGTCGACCTGAAGCTGCCCAGCGAGATGTCCTCCGTCCGGATGGAGACCACCAGCGCCGACCTCACGGTCGACGGCGACCTCCAGGTCCTGGACTTCCACTCGCTCTCCGGCGACGTCGAGGCCCGGGGCGTGCACACGCTGCGCGGCAACACCACCAGCGGAGACTTCCAGGTGGACCGCGTGGACGCCCGCCTCGACGTCAACTCCATCTCCGGTGACATCGAGATCGGCGCCTACAACGGCTCGGAGTTCCGCTTCAACACCGTCTCCGGCGACGCCCACGTCACCGCGACCCCCGCTGCCACCGGCTCGATCGACGCGAAGACGGTCTCCGGTGACATCGCCACGCGCGGCACTGGCCACCTGCACGAGCGCGTCCGCACCGTCTCCGGCAAGCACCGCCGCCGGTGACTTCGCCCCGGGGCGGCCGCCTCCTGGCTACCAACCTTCACCGGCCGCCCCGGGCCTTCCACCCCGCTCCAGCAGGAGCAGAGGGACAGACACATAGTCCCTCACCCTCCGTCCCTCACCCTCCGTCCCGCGCAGCCGCCAGGTCGCCAACTCAGGCGGCCGCGGCGGGACCTCCACCCGCCCGGCACCACCCGCCGAAGGAGCCCCACCGTGACCCACGTCCTGGTCCACCCCGTCGAGACCGCCCGCCCGAAGTCCCTGGAGAACCGCCCGGTCCGGGCCGCACGCGCCCGTCGCGCCGGCGTCAAGGCCCTGTCCGCCGTCATCCGGTTCGACGGCATCGTGATCGTCGCGGGCACCGGCATCCTGGGCCTCAACGCGATCATCAACAACGAGGGCCCGCTCGCGAACTTCAGCGCCCCGGGAGCCGTTCTCGCCGCGCTCGCCCTCATCGGCGCCCTCTACGTCATCGACGCGGCCGCCAACGAGTTCATCGACTGGATCAACCCGGACCGCTGGGACGGCGACAGCGCCTACGCCCTGGCCGAGGAGCTCGGCCTGATCCGCGACGACATCGACTCCGGCGCCGACCCTGAGGAGATCCAGCACAGCCTGAACACCAGCGGACTGCTGGAGACGGCCGTCACCCTCACGCGCAGGCTCGCCGTGGCCTTCGCCGAGCAGGGCCAGGAGGACCAGGCCCAGCGCCTGTTCGCGTCCACCCTCCACCTGCGCAAGGCCGACCAGGTCCTCGGGCACGGCCAGGCCGCCGACGAGGCGCCCGGCGACGCCCGCGAGGATCTGCAGTAGAGGCGCCCCGGGGACGGTGGCCAGGTCGCCAAACTCAGCCCGCCGTCCCCGGGTCTCCCAACCAGCTCCAACCGGAGCAGGAGGGCCGGACCCATCGTCCCTCACGACCGCGAGGAGCCCAAATGACACCCCGCCCGGACACCGAGCCCACCACCGCCGAGGACATCCAGGCCGCCGTACGGATCGCCCAGACCGCCCGCGACAACGCCGTACTCGCCGCCGAGACGGAGTTCTGGCAGCGGATGGGCGAGCTCAGCAAGAGCTACCACGGCGCCCAGCAGGACGTCGCCGACGCCATGGGCCGCAAGCGCGACTACGTCTACAAGAACGTGCGCAAGTACACCACCTGATCCACCGCCTCCGGGGCCGGCCGCCAGGTCGCCAACACTCAGCCGGCCGCCCCCGGAGCTCCCAACCCCACCGTCCCGCAGCAGGCAGGAAGGCTTCGCCATGCCCGCATCCACCGCACCCGCTACCTTCGGCACCCAGGCTCCCGACGCGAGCACCCGCCTCCTGGCCGACGAGGTCGAAGCCTGGCTCAAGAGGATCACCCCGGCCGCGGCGGCCACGCCCGAGACCCCCGCGCCCAAGGCCGCGTTCGACATCCCGGCCCTGGTAGCCGCCGGCCTCGCCGAGGTCGAGCGCAGCGAACGGGCCACCGCCGCCGCCCAGGCCGCCGCCCGGCCCTCCCTGCTCGACCGGATCACCCGCCGCCACCAGCGGCCCGCCACCCGGGCCAGCGTCCACATCCGGCGCGCCGCGGCCGCGCTGGCCACCGCCGGCTGGTGCCGCGGAGAACTGCGCGACGCCACCGGCCGGCACTGCATCCTCGGCGCCCTCATGGCCGCCCCGGCCGACGCCGACACCGCCGGCCGCTCCCACATCTACATCCGCTCCGCGATGACCGAACCGGCCGTGTACGCCGAGCCGACGCCCGACTACCGCGCCCGCCTGGAGGCGCAGTGGCGCAGCGAAGGCCGCGACCCCCGGGCCCTGAGCCGCCAGTTCGACATCGCCGTGCACAACAACATCGCCGCCCCGACCGTCGGCGCCGTCCTCGACCTCCTCCAGCGGGCCGCCGACCTCGCCGCGCACGCCGGGGACTGACGGCAGGTGGGGGAACCCACTAGACGAAGTGATGGATAGTCGTTATAGTTTTCTTGTCGGGTCGGGTTGTTCTCCTCCCGCCCCCGGACTCTCCCCTGAAGGGACTGCCATGCTGCGCATCTCCACCCAGCACTTCCTCTTCGGAGGCGGCCGCCTCAGCAAGTACGCCAAGGCCATCGCCCCCGATGCCGAGAAGATCGTCCGCGACAAGTTCGGATCCCTGCCGGCCGTCCACCTGGTCCTCAACGGCGACACCAGCCGAATGGACCACCTGGTGAACACCGCGGAAGCCCAGCTCCTGACCGGCATCAACCCCACGCAGGTCAACGCCGTCAGCCGCCCCGACCGCCACTCCCGCCGGGCCTACGGCCAGACCTCCATCGACCGCGGCGGAGTGCTGATCGTCCTCCAGATCCCCAACATGCGGCACGAGAGCGACGTCGCCGAGACCCTCGTGCACGAGCTCGTCCACGCCCACCAGCTCGGCGACCGCTCCGCCCGCGAGCTCCACCTCAAGTACCTCAAGCACGTCTGGGGCCGGCAGCCCATGAAGCCCAACACCCTCACCGCCTACGAGCTGCTGATCGAGCAGCGCGAGATCGAGGCCTACGACGCCGAGGCCCTGGCCGCCCAGCTCTGAACCCGACAGGAGGACCGCCGTGAAGATCCGACTTCCCTGGCCGAGCCGCGCGGACCGCCGCCTCTGGCGCGCCGCCACCACCTTCTCCGACCTCGGCGAGCTGACCGCCCGCTGGCTCGAAGGCGACATCCGCTCCTGCGCCGGGAACATGCCGAACTACGGGCCCGACGTGGAGACCCTGCCCCTCATCGGCCGCCTCGCCGCCGCCAACCGTGCCGGATTCCTCACCGACGACTCCCAGCCCGGCCACGACGCCGCCGACTTCGCCGGCAACCTCTGGGAGCAGCGCGCCGCCGTCACCGGATTCGTCGCCGACCCCGAGATCCTCACCCGCCTCGTCGACTTCGCCGAGCAGGCCGGCCTCGACCTGCTCGTCCGGTTCCAGGGCGACGAGTTCCACCCCGGCATGGTCGTCTCCCGCGTCAACGGCCTGGACTACACCTGGTTCGGCCGGACCCTCACCCTCCCCGAGCTCCGGCACTCCTGGCACAGCGGCCTTGTCGGCGACACCGCCTTCGACACCCTGGCCCGCGCCGCCCAGCTCACCATCGCCGACACCGACTTCGAGCCCAGCGACTTCCTCTGGACCGTCCTGGACGAAGCCCTGCACCTGCCGAGCGCGGCCAGCCGCTGACGGCCCCCCGCGGCGCCCGGCCCCACCTTCCGAGGACCGGGCACCGCCGAGGACCGGACAGCCCGGCCCGCCACAAGGGAGAACCGATGACCTCCACCACCGTCCCCGACCCCGCCACCGTGCTCGCCGACATCCGGCGCCGCGTCGCCGTCGGCACGCTGCCGCTCACCGTCCAGATGCTCCAGATCCTCGGCGCCACCATGGTGCTCGAAGCGCGCCTGGCCGCCGCCGAGGCCCTTTTCCCCGGCATCACCCACATCACCGACGACAAGCCGGCCACCCTCGCCGTCTACACCGTCACCCGCCACGGTCTCCCCCTCGGCACCTACGCCACCCGGGAGGCGGCCCGGGCCAAGGGCGAGGCCGCCCTGAAGCGCTGCCCCCTCCCGGAGGGTGTCCGCACCACCTGGGCGCCGGACAACGGCGACGAGCACGCCCCCGAGGACCTGATGACCTTCGGCCCCGGCCCGGACGACGAGTCCGTCACCAGCATCCGCATCACCGTGCAGACCGTCCTCGTCGACTACGACCCGGAAGCCGAGGGCTGACGATGCACCAGGTCATGTGGGAGGTCGACGTTCCGATAGAGCGCGTCGGCACCGGCGAGCGGGGAGTCCACGTATTCACGGGCCTGGCCGAGAGCGGCCGCGACGCCCGGAAGGCCGCGCAGCGCGCCTGGGAGACGGCCCTCCTCCACACCCTGGCCGGCCGGGACGTCCCCGCCGCCGCCCACCGCACCGACTGGTCCGCCCGCGGACTGCGCCCCGGCTGGGACCTGCGCTGGGACCAGGCCACGCACAAGGGCATCGACCGCTAGCTCCGCCCCGGGACGGCCGTCAAGGCCTGAGAAACCGCCGGCCGCCCCGGGCCCCTCACCCGCCAAGACGAGAGAGAGACCACCATCATGCACGCCACCCGACGCAAGCAGCACCACACCTCCACCACCCGCCGGCTGAGCACCGCCGGCCGCATCCTGAAGTCCCTGGCCAAGGCCAACCCCCTGCTCGCCGACCGCGCGTTCGTCTGCGGCCGCTGCGCCGTCGCCTGGCAGGGCGACGAGGCCGACTGCTGGAGCTGCGGTCTCCCCGCCACCTTCGGCTCCCACCACCACGGCTCCGCCCTCCACCACCTCCTCGCCCCCACCAAGATCTCCCGCACCCTCGCCTCGACGGGAGCGGCGTCGTGACCGGCCTCGCCTCCCTGACCTGGCTGATCGGCACCCAGGCCCTCAGCGACCACATCGTGGCCCGCGTCAACGAACTGGTCGAGACCGGCACCGAGTACGGCCAGGCATGCACCGCGGTCACCGACGCGGCCGACGCCGGCGAGGCCTGGGCCATCGCTGCCACCCGCCAGACCTGGGAGCGCCGACCGGACACCGGCGAGGACGACGCCCCCATCCGGCGCCTGTACGTCCTGGAGCGCACCGGGAGCACCGTCGTGGTCGCCGACCTCGACCTCGACGCGGACCCCGATGCCCACAGCACCCTCGGCCTGCCGCCTCGGGGCCAGCATCTCGGAGACGAGGCCGAGGGCGCCGTGATCGACGTCGACCTGCTGAACCTGTACGACCTGACGGCCTGGGAGCCGTTCGAGCACCTGCTGCCCACCGCCGCCGTCCCGGCGGCCGGGACCACGGGGGTGGGGGAGTGAGCACCACCGAACTCGCCCCCTGGCCGCAGCTGACCGGCGACGAGCCGTGCCGGGCACCCGGAGCCGACCCCGAGGACTGGACCGGGCCCCCGAAGCAGCGTGTGAACGGCCAGCTGGCCTGCCTCAGCAAGTGCCCCGAGGCCGTACGCGCGCAGTGCCTGGCCTGGGCCCTGGACCACCCGACCTGGGCCGGATCCGCGATCTGGGCCGGCACCACCCTCAGCGACCGCCGCCGCCTGCGCGCCGAGCGCCGCGACGCCGCCGCGGCCTGACAGCCATCGCCCCGCACACCCGCCCGTCCGGCACGGCCTCACCCGTACCGGACGGGCGGCCCCCCAGACCTCACCCGCACTCCGGGCGACCCCCGGCCACCGGCCGGACAGTCGCCCGCACGCTCGGAAGGGAGCAACGATGAAGCTCCGTACGGACCTCGCCCCGCTCGCGGCCGCCGTCAACGACGCCGCCCGGGCCCTGCCCGCCCGGCCCCCCGTCCCCGTCCTCGCCGCGATCCGGCTGGAGGCCGCCACCGGCGCCCTGGCCGTCGCCGCCTTCGACTACGAGACCAGTGCCCAGGCCACCGTGGACGCCGAGGTCACCACCCCCGGCACCGTCCTGGTCTCCGGCCGGCTCCTCGCCGACATCACCCGCACGGTCAAGGGAACCCACCCGGTCGCCCTCGAACTCGACGGCGCCCGCCTGGTGCTCACCTCCGGCCGAACCCGCTACACCCTGCACACCCTCCCGCTGGAGGAGTACCCCACCCTGCCCCGGCCCGCGGCTGCCAGCGGCACCGTGGCCGGGCCCGCGCTCGCCGAGGCCATCCACCAGGTCGCCACCGCCGCCGGCCGCGACGACGCCCTCCCGATCCTGACCGGCATCCAGGCCGAGATCACCGACGACACGATCACCTTCGCCGCCACCGACCGCTACCGCTTCGCGCTCCGCCCCATCCCCTGGACCCCCGCCGCGGCCACCGGCACCACCACCCAGACCACCATCTCCGCCAAGTCCCTCGCCGAAGCAGCCAAGATCCTCGCCACCGACGACCAGGTCCACCTCACCCTCCCCGCCTCCCACGGCGTCCTCGGCCTGGCCGGCCGCACGCGCACCCTCACCCTGCGGGCCATGGACGGCCAGCTCCCCGCCCACAAGGGCCTGTGGCCCACCGACTTCACCGCCACCGCCGACCTCGACGCCACCGAACTCGCCGACGCCGTCAAGCGCATGGCCCTCGTCGCCGAACGCGGCCACCCCGTCAAGATCCACCTCACCGACGGCGCCCTGGTCCTGAGCGCCGGCACCGCCGACGACGCCTCGGCCCGCGACCAGGTCGCCGCCACCACCGACCTGCTCACCGGCGCCCCCGTCACCATCGCCTTCAACCCCGGCTACCTCCTCGACGGCGTCACCGCGCTCAAGACGGACCGGATCCGCCTGCAGATCGTCAACCCCGTCAAGCCGGCGCTCCTTGTCCCCGCCGACGCGGCTCCCACCGCGCTGCGCTACCTGATCATGCCGATCCGCCAGTCCGGCTGACCCGCCCCGGGGCGGCCGCGCCATCCCTGCCGGCCGCCCCCGCCCACGGTGGCCACCGCCACCCCGCGATCACCCCCAGCACACCAACCACGCAAGGAGAGACAGATGTTCAAGGCCGGCGCCGAGGTAGAGATCCTCTCCTGCGAGGACGACCCCAGGGCGAAGGGCAAGACCGGCAGGATCGTCGACGGGGTCCCGCCCGGCCCGCTCACCGAAGGCCGGTGGACGGTGAACAAGATCAGCATCTTCATCGGCCCCGTCCTCTGCCACGCGCGCGAGCTGCGGGCGACGGGACGATGACGCTGGTCGACGCCGCCCAGCACTGGCTTCACTCGGTGGGGCTATACCTGCGCTGGGGCGGAGGCCTCGTCGCCGGTTCCTGGCTGGCCTGCGCAGCGCCCCGCTTCTTCGTCGAGGTCCTCTACGTGCTCAGACCCGCGCCCAGCCGACCGGCTCCGGATCCCCACAGCGCATCCGCGCGATGGCAGGCGATCCAGCGAGACCACGACCGCATCAAGGACGAGTACCGCCGGCTCCGCATCGACCCGTTCCGCGCCGACGAGCTCGCCGTCCTCGCCGACCTGACGGTCCCCGAAGCCGTCGCCCTCGTTCAGGGGCTCGCCGCCGCCAGCGACGCCGCCGACACCGCCAACCCCCCGACGTACGAGAAGGCCGTGCTGCACCTGGCCCACTCCTGGCGCCAGGCCCAGGCCCGAGCCGCGGACAGCGAGCTCCAGGCGCCTTCTGACCGATCATCCGAGCCGCGGGTATGCACCCCCGAGCCCGCCGTCCAACCCGCCCAGCGCCGACCGTGCCCGCCCATCCCGAAGGAACAGAAATGCCGATGAACCCCGAGCACCAGCACCGCGACCTCCAGGCCGCCGGCCTCATCGCGGCCGCGGCCCCCGCCGCCTCTGACCAGCTGCTCAACCCCTCCGACACCTCCACCGACCGGCCCAAGGTCGTCACCCTCTGCGGCCCACCCGCTTCTGGCGCGAGCTCGCCTCTACCAACTTCCGGAAGACGGTTGTTAGTACAGGCGGATATTGCAACAGCGGGAAGCGCGCCAGAAGGGCGCGGGTTTCTATGGGTGGCGTTCCTGCAAGATCAGGCGTCGCAACGTGGTGTAGGTGCGGTGCTGGCGGTCGGTAGGGCGGGCGATCGACGAGTGATCACCAGGCAGCGCAGCCGCGTCTGGAAAGACATCCTGTGCGGCAGGGGCCGGCACGATGTTGTCACTCTCGCCCGCGTACACGGAGAACGGGATGGGGCACGTGCGGTCAGTAACCTTGAGGGCGTGAACCACGTCGCGCATGATGACGCGCCGTGTGTTCGTGACATCCTCGTTTAGAGGCCGCAGCTGACGCTCATGCGGGTTTCTCCCCCCCAATACACCGCGGCGTACGGAGAGCAGGATCTCGGTCCCGCTGTTTGGGCAAGCAAGGAGCACCACGCGGCGAATCCGGCTCAGCTCATGGCCCTTGCCCTCGGCGAGCATGCGCGTTAGGCAGCGCTGGACGACAAGGCCACCCATGCTGTGGGTGAGCAGTATCAGCCGCTCGTATCCTTCTGCCTCGGTGGCCAGGTACTCCTTCAGACTGTCGGCGACGACGTTGATTGTGGGGAAGACACGCGTCGGGTTCAGCCTGACCAAGCCCGTGCGGTACCCGAATGCAAGGGGATCAACGAAGCCCAGATCGGGGTCCTCAGCCAGCAGCTCGCGCAAAGGGTCCCAGACGGAAGGCTTCGAGAGGAACCCGTGAACCATCACTAGACCGAGCTGGCCGGCACGCCGTGTGGATGCGGTGGACTGCACTGTGTGGTCGGAGGTGCGGCCGAGGCGACTAAACGACCAGTCAGGCAGCCGGGGCGCTGGCGCCATGTCCTCTTCTTCGTCCAGTGGGGAAGGGAGTTCGGCTGCGACCCGTGCGATGAGTCCAGACAAGCCGATGGAGCGGGCCGGGTAATGCATGTCGCTTCCACTCTGCAAGGCGACTTCAAGGTCCTCTTCGGCCTGTGCGAGTTCATCCTGCATTTCGCGATGCTTTTCGATTACTTGCTCTAACAGCAGAAGGTGCAGATCGAAGTCGGGGTCGCGTTGCTTGTTCGGCTCCGGTGTGGAGCGCATATACGTCTCGAAGGCGCGAATCTGCTCAATGGAGGCTCCTTCCGGTAACGCCTTATTCAGCAAGAATAGGGCGCCTTCCACTCTGTGCGGCAGAAGGTCGGCTTCGGGTAGCCTGTATCGCAGGGGCTTCGTTTCATCAAAGAGCAGGTCCGTCGGTCGATAGTTGGAGATCTTGTATCTCAGCATATCGATTTCACGCGTGACCCTTCTGATAGTCACGGGATTGTGCCCCATGAGTTCTACCAGTCTCTTGAGGAAGTCATAAACTCCAAAGGACTCGTCAAAGGGGATCACGGTGCCGTGCCTCTCCCGCATGCTCAACAGGACGATGCAGGGAACGTTTGATTCTTGGATGCCGAAGAATTCCGACGCGTCGGTGACGGACTGGGTCCATCCGCGCATGTGTGTCTCAGGGGCGCGCGGCCGTTCCGTCGCCGCTGCCCACTCCAGGGAGCTGGCTCTGGGCCAGCGGTCCCTGAGATCATCCCAAAAGTGCTGGAACATCTCACGATCGTCCGGAAGGTGGAACTGCATGCCCGTGGCAACCCCCAGCGGGAGGCGGGGGTGCCTCACCGTACTGGGCCACTGGTCCGGCGGTACCGGGCACAGGACTGCCAGGCCCGGGCCGGTGACGTCGTGGAAGCTCGTCCAATGGTCGGTCAGCTCGCGTAGCTGTGCCTCCGCGTCGCGCTGACGAGCGAGAACCACTACAACGCCGAGGTACCTGCACGTGTCGGCGGCCGAAAGTAGAGACTCAAGAAACACAGCCATCGGTAGTGGGTGGGGCAGCATTGGTTTTCCTGCTTCCAGGTGGCAGCCGAATTATGGATGACTCCTGAGCGGCAGTGTGCAGCCCGGCCAGCAGCCTGCGCAGCCGAACGGTCGATCCGAGGTGCGCGGTAGGGGACCGTCACCGAGCAACCCGTTCGGTCGATGCTCGACGACAACGCTGCTTGGGACGCCCGGCTCGAAGAACGCGTGCGCAGTATCCGGCAAATATGTCGCCCCCTCCATGGGGGGCGCTGGCCACGCCGTCCTGGCCCCCGGCTGCGACATGAAGAAGGCCCATCCGCTGTGGGAGGAGCCCGCGGCCGCCGAGGAGCTCAAGACCGCGCTCGACGCGCTGCACCGCTGGAAGATCCGGGCCTGCGACGAGGTCCTGGTCGTCAACGTCGATGGCTACGTCGGCGACTCCACCCGCGCCGAAATCACCTACGCGCACCAGCTCGGCCGGCCCGTCCGCTACACCGACCCGGTCGGCCACGCCGTCATCCTCGACCGGCCCGGCCTGGACCCGGTACGGATCGGCCCCTACGAACACGAGAGCCGCGCCGAGGAGATCGCCGCGGGCCTGCGCAGGCAGCTGCACCACACCTCGCACGTGGAGGGCACCGTCATCATCACCGGCACGTTCCGCCCTGACCTCGATCACCTCGACCCGCAGGTCCCGACGGACCCGTACGCGCTGGCCGAGGCCATGGACAACGACCCCGACGGCGACGGCACCGGCCGCAACTTCCCCGACCTCTACTCTCGCCTGTGCGCCCAGGAGCCGGAGGCCTACGCGAGCGACCTGGCGACTCCTCCCAGACCAACCGCGTCTCGGCGTTCATCCGCTGGGCGGTCGCCCGCCGCTTGACGGGCAAGGTCACGATCCGCCGGCAGAGACACGGGCTGCCCTGCCGCTTCATGCCCAGTGAGGAGCTCAGCCAACAACTCCGCCGCTGCCTCAACGACGACACCCTCCCGCTGGAGGCCCGCATCATCGGCTCGCTGACCAGCCTCTACGCCATGCCCACCACACGCATCGTTGAGCTGACGACCGACCGCTTCAACCGGGATGGTAACGACGCCTACCTCACGATCGACCGCCATCCCGTCCTCTTGCCTCCCAAGCTCGCCGTCCTGATCGAGAGGCAGATCGCCAGTCCCAGCGGCCACACCTCAGTGCTCCAGCGGCCGCACGACGGCACACCCGGCTTCCTCTTCCCCGGCCGCCCACCGAGCCGCCCCCGACGAGCCGAATCCGTCCATCAGTGCATGAGGAAGAACGGCCTGCCAGGCATCCATGCCCGCAACACGGCGATGATGGAAGCGATCACCGATCTGCCGCCGATCGTCGTCAGTGACCTCTTCGGCCTCCATCCCAACACGGCCTATGTTTGGGCCCAGTACGCCCAGAACAGCTGGTCGGAATATCTCGAAGCCGTCCAAGCTACCGAGTAGAGAGTGCTCGGTGCGACCAGGCGCATCCTGGCTGCCTCAGATTTCGATACGACGGTGCCACCAGTGCAGATGCTCTGGGGCGAAAGGATCGTTCACCGTCCGGTTGAGGACGCGTGCGTCGACAGGGGCCAGCGCAGCCCGCAGCTCGCGCCGAGCCCGGGCCCGCAGGTTCCATGCCGCCACTTCGAGCAGTGTGCGGATATGCCCGGTGGGGACGTCTGAATATCCGTAGTGCCACTCTTCAGCACCACGCGGTCGGCCGGCCCGCAGAGTCCAGCGTCGGAACGCGAGCGCGACGTCACCTCTGGACAGGCCGCGCTCGCGTTCGAACTGGAAAATCTGTCGGTTCGCCGATGCAGACAGTCCCGGTATGACGGTCCGTCTGGCGTGGCTTTTGTCCCGAAGCGGCAGCTGAGACCTGATCTCGCCTGGAGTTCGGCGAGGCATGTGGACTTCCTGAAGGTGCGCTGGCAGGTTCTCGAACGCTAACCGGGCAGCCAGCGATCTTCAAGGTCTCGCTTGAGGCAGACGAGGCCCGGCGCTGTTTCAAGCTGAACAGCACAGGTGGACGGGGTCGGCTACCACTGGTCCGCAAGCCACTGCTCTCGCTGAGCCTGGAGGTCCGCGTGCGTGACCTTGATTTCCGAGAGCTCAAGACTGCCGAGAGGGAAAATCCAGTGCTCACGGGCGAGCCGCACGTCTGAGGCTGTGAGAGCGTCGCTGCAGAGACCGGCCGCGTTGAGCCTGTCGAAGATGGCCGTGTTGATTCCCTCGACCACCGACCAGTGGGTGCTGTCCTCCAGGGACTCGCCCTTCCACTCGTCAGCGATGATCGTCAGGCCCTCCTCGCTCGTGCACCCGAGGCGGTGCAACGCGAGAGTCAGGTCGATCACCATGCTCGGCCAGAGTTCGAGCCTCAGCTCGCTGCCGGAAGCCGGCGTCATCCAGAAGCTGACGCCCTCACTCGTGACGTAGTCGACGTAGAGGCTCTCCTCGCGCTCCGCCTCAACGACATTACGGAAGATCCAGTCCACATCGTTCGGACCATCGAGGTAGTGGCTCCGACGCAGGCTGTCGGCGTATCGGCGGACCTCACCGAAGCTGGCCGGTCGGCCTTCGATCACACGACCGTAGATTCCGCGGACCCTGTGGCTGATGATGCTCTTGATCTGCCGCGCCACAGCAGGGTTGTCATCCCAGCCCATGCGTGCGACATCCAGCAGGATGAGGATCTTGGCGGCTTCCTCGCTCGCCAAGCCGTCGATCACGGCAGCGCCGCGAGATCGCTGCGCCTCCTGAAGATGAGCCAGGTCATCGCGCAGCGTGCCAACGTGCTCCGCGAGCAGTTGCAGTCCCTCGGCCATGGCCCCAAACCGTTGCTGCTTCGGAAGGGTGAGGATCGCGGCTAGGTTTCTCGGCTTCACGACAACAGGCTAAGAGCGCTGAGACGGACCCGACTATCGGTTTTCCCCAACGGATCTGCCTGCCTCAACGACCCGTAGTTCTCGAATACGCAGCCATGTTCGAACCTGGGTGGTCAGGACGGTCCACGGCGTCTTAGCTTTCGGATCTTGCCTTGGACGGCCGAACCGTGCGCAGTGTGAAGCCTTCGAACGGCAAGGATCCTCTGCACCAGCTTGAGGGGCCGCCGCGCTCTCGGAGCGCCATGGCGAGACCGTCAAGGGCGTGGAATAGCGCCGGGTCGGAACACTGCCTCTTCACCAGTCCCCACCGACGCGTAGGCCCCTGGGCCGCCTGCCCTCCAGCGGGGCGGGCGGCACCCATGGTTGGCAACTTGGAGTTGGCCAAATGCGTGTTGACGTGCCAACTCAAACTTGGCACTCTAGAGGTGTGGGCAAGAGCCCGCACCGACGACCGGAGGCATCGACCCATGGCGCTGACCCAGCAGTTACCGCAGGCCGCCCCCACCGAGGCGCGCCTGGCCCAGGCACGCACCGAAGTGATCGCCGAGATGGGCAGGACCGACGCCAAGGCGTCGGCGCTCCTGACCGTCCTCAGCCTCCCCCTCGCCGTCCTGATCGCCACGGTCCCCGGCCACAACCTCCCGGTCGCCGCCACCGTCGCCGCCGGGACCGGTGCGGCCGCCCTGGCCGCCGCGATGCTCCTGATCCTGCTGATCATCCGCCCCCGCCTCGGCGGCGACGTCACCGGCTCCTACCTCCACTGGGCGACCTGCACGCCCCAGGAGGCCGCCGCCGACATCGCCTCCGACCGCAGCGCCGAGCGGATCGTGGTCCTCTCCAAGATCGCCGCGAGGAAGTTCCGCGCGCTCCGGCTCGCCATCGACATCACCGCCGGTGCCGTCGCCCTGCTGGTCCTCGCCGGAATCATCGCCCTTGCCGCCTGACGAAGGAGACCTGTCATGCTCGCCGAGCTGATCCGCCGGGCCCGCACCCGCCGAACCACCACCCGGACGCACTCCGCGAACTACCAGTGCGGCAGGTGCGGGCTCTCGATGAAGATCACCAATCAGAACCCCGACCGCATCGGACCCATCCTCGACATCGCCCTCGCGCACGCCTGCAAGCCCCAGCCCAAGGCGCTCTGACCCCCGGGACGGGCAGGCACACCGGCTACCAACCAGGCCGCCCGCCCCGGGCCAGCCCAACCCGCTCTCAACCGGAGCAGGGGGCAGCTACATCGTCCCTCAACCGTCACGGAGCTGATCACCATGCCCCCCACCCGACCCGACACCCCCGAGTCCACCGCCGCCAAGGCCCGCCTCGACAAGGCCGCCGAGGCCCGCGACAAGGCCATCGAGACCGCCCACCGCGCCTACTGGGCCGCGGTCAAGGCCGAGATGGACGCCAAGAACCTGACCCAGAAAGCCGTTGCCGACCACCTCGACTTCAGCCGCGAGCACGTCCGCAACCAGGTCAACCGCTACACCGCCGACCAGTAGGCCGGCGCCGCAGATCCCGGGGACGGCCGCAGCATCGGCCAAGAGGTACGGCCGCCCCCGGGGCTCCCCGTCCAGAGCAGAACCGAGGAGAACACCCATCATGAACCACCGCGCCTCGACCTTCGCCGCCGCCTACGCGTTGCTGCGCGCCGCGGCAGATCACGCCGATCACTGGGGCCAGTCCGATTTCGACTCCCTGGTCAAGGGCGCCACCGACACCGCCCCGGTGACGTACGAGCACGAGGACGGCAGGGTCACCGTCGTCGGTACGGACGGCGGCCGCCGAGCCTGCCTCCACCACGTCCTGCAGTACACCGCCACCCAGGGCCTGGTCCTCGTCGCCGGCACCCGCGCCCTCGGGATCCGCCTGCACCCGGCCGCCCTGGCCGCCGCCCTCGCGGTCTCGGGAGTCACACACTTCGCTGCCGATCGCCGGGTGCCCCAGGGCCTCCTCCAGCGACTCGCCGAGGCCACCGGCAAGACGAACTTCTTCAACCTCACCGACTTCGGACTCAACGGCCGGTACTGCCTCGACCAGAGCTGGCACCACTCGTGGGAGACGCTGGCCGCTCTGCTCGTCACGGTGAAGGCGTCCCGCCGGTGAGCGCCGACATCGCCACGGCCGTCGCCGCCATCCGTCTCGGCCTGCACGCGTTGCGCGAGAATGCGCTCGGCGACACCGCCGACCACGAGGACCAGGCTGCCGTCCTCCAGGCCCTCTACGACGACCGCGCCCAGTCCGGCAGCGTGCTCGGGATGCTCTCCGACCTGCTGACCGACATCGGCGTCCGGGTCGAGGAACAGGGCGAAGAGGGCATCACCGAGGTCATCGACGAAGCGGCCGCGTATGTCCAGGACTCCGCCGGCCAGCGCCTGGAGCGCGCCCGCGCGGCTCTCATCGCGCTGGGGGCACTGTGAGCATCACCGGCCACGAAGACAGCCCGCCCGCCGCGTGCCAGGGCTGGGCGGACCGGCCCCACCTGGCCGGCCTGCGCCACGGCCACTTTCACCAGGCACCCGAACTCGCAGCCCGCATCAAGGCCGCCCCGGCCGAGGACGACATCCGCTTCCGCGGCGAGCACCTGAGCGTCCACACCGCCGACGGCGTCGCGTACGCGGTGCTCTGGGAGGAGTGGTTCAGCCCGGCCGCCTCCACCTGGGTCCAGCACCCCTCCGCGGCCGCCGCACGCAGCTGGACCCACCAGCTCGCCGCGTCCTGGCTGCGCGACGAGGCGGGGTCCTCCCACGGCGGCGGCACCTTGCAGAGCTGGGACGGCGGCATCTGGGCCGCCGAACGCGACCTGACCGCCGGCCGCTGGCACCTGGCCATCGGCCTCCAGCCCGGCGTCACCTACACCAGCACCGAGACCGAAGACCGCTCCGCCGGCTGGGCGTTCCTCACCGAGACCCTGACCGCCGCCGGCTTCCCGCCGGACACCTGGCCCGCCGCGATGCGGCAGATCCGTCACCACGACCTGCCCGCCCCCGACCCGGCTCCCGCGCCCGCAACTCCGCCCGGGCCGGACACCTGGCGCACCCTGCTGCGCCGACTCCCGGCCCGGATCCCCGGCCTCGGCCGCGCCCGGTAATTCCAGCACCTGTGCGCCAGACGCCGCCGCGGGCGGCCGCCCCGGCCCGGGGGCAAGCCGCCTCCCGGCGGGGCGTCGCCGTCGGCCCGGCCGGGAGGCGCCCGCCCACCTCAACGGAAAGGCCAACATGACCGACAGCGAGACCGAACTCATCTACACCGCCGACGTGGTGGCCCTGACCCCCGGAGGGGATGTTCTGCTCGTAGAGCGCAGCAGGCCGCCCTTCGAAGGGGCCTGGGCGCTCCCGGGAGGTTCCGCCGGACACCAGGCCGCTGCCCTCGGTGTCTCACTACGACCAGTTGCTCCGACGCCGCCGCACCAGCGGCAGCGGCCACCGTGAGGGAGAAGCGCAGTGACCATGCCCCGACAGCGAGGCTTGACCGAGCAGGCCGCCGACGCCGCGATCGACTCCGCCTGCCGTTTGCTGCGGCTGCCGTCGATCCGCAACGAGTTCTCCGACATCGCCGACCGGGCGATCAAGGACCAGATGACCTACCGCGGCTTCCTCGCCGAGCTGCTGATGGCCGAGTGCGACGACCGGGCCCGCCGCAGGTCGGAGAGGCGAATCAAGGCAGCCGGCTTCCCTCGGGAGAAGTCCTTGCGGTCCTTCGACTTCGACGCCAACCCCAACATCGACCCGGCCACCATCCACACCCTCGCCAGCTGCGAATGGATCAAGAAGAGCCAACCCCTCTGCCTCATCGGCGACTCCGGCACCGGCAAATCCCACATGCTCATCGCCCTGGGCACCGAGGCCGCGATGAAGGGCTACCGCGTCCGCTACACCCTTGCCACGAAGCTGGTCAACGAGCTGGTCGAGGCCGCTGACGAGAAGCAGCTGAACAAGACCATCGCCCGCTACGGCCGCGTCGATCTCCTCTGCATCGACGAACTCGGCTACATGGAACTCGACCGCCACGGGGCCGAACTCCTCTTCCAGGTCCTTACCGAACGCGAGGAAAAGAACAGCGTCGCCATCGCCTCCAACGAGTCCTTCGGCGGCTGGACGAAGACCTTCACCGATCCCCGGCTCTGCGCGGCCATCGTCGACCGACTCACCTTCAACGGCACCATCATCGAGACCGGCACCGACTCCTACCGCCTCGCCAGCACCCGAGCCCGAGCCGAGGAACCCTCCAAAACGGGATGACTCCACCAGAGGTAGCAGGTCAGTTAGCGTCGGCTGATCCGTCAGGCACTGCCACGGGACGCAGCACGGTCAGAGAGTCCTCCTGGCGAGCGACCATCGCGAAGGAGAACGTGTCGGCCTCCAGGCAGAGCTCGACATCGTCGGGATGAACACCTTGATATCCGCGTCGCAGCCCGTCGGCGAGGTCGGCGGCTGCCCGGGAGGTCCTCGCACGGTGGAGATACGGGGCTACCTCGACATCGATCCCAGCGAGATGCTGACCGATGTATTCAGCGCAGGCCAGGTCCTCGTCGGCCTGGCCTTCATTGCCGGTGACGACGAACGTCACCGGCCCGGAACCATCGGTCTTCAGGAACCGCGCCGTCGCGCCGGCCACTACGAAACTCGCACACAACACCAGCGGCGAGCTCGCGACGGCCAGGGCACCGACGGTTCCGGCTGTCGTCTTCTGCACCACCGTGCGACCGGCCAGATCGAGCGACCTGATCAGACCAGGTGAGTTCACGGTGTCGAAGCCTGCGGCTGGAGCACCGTCCTTCAGAGCCAGCCAACCCGGACGACTGTCCTTCAAGGCCAGCGCCTCACCCTCTGACGAGGCCAGGACGATCCTTTCGGCGCCGCGCGAGAAGGCCCAGGCAGCCACGGTGAAGGCCCGCATCACGTCGACGACGACAGCAACACGCGGAACGTCAGTCAGCTCTGGAATACCGACAAAGCGATGGTTCATCTCGCCATTCTCGCCGAGGCCCGCAACTCCGACGCCATGAGCGACCCAACGACTTCACCGGGGTCTCGGGACACGGCAGTGCCGTCATTTGGCATCGACATCCACGCCTCGAATGATCACTAACTTCCTCCGAAACCAGTCGACAAACGCTGTTCCTAGAGATCAACGAAGCCACCCCGCCGACAACCTCAGCGGAGCGGCCAGCGAGATCCGCGGCATCTTCCGCTGGATCTGACCACCTCGCACGAGACCCGATCGACCACTCACCAGGAGAGGCCCGCCGTGCAGAACTGTGCCTTCTGCTCCATCGCCGCCGGCCAGGCCCCGGCCGTCATCGTCCGGGAATGGCCCGACGCTCTCGCCATCCGCCCCCGCACCGGCGGGGTGACCGAGGGCCACGTCATGGTCCTGCCGCGCGTCCACGTCGCCGACGCCGGCACCGACCCGGAGGTGACCGCCGCGGTGATGCGCCGCGCCGCCGAGCTGATGGCCGAGCTCCCCGCCGCCAACCTCATCACCTCCAAGGGCGCCGCGGCGACCCAGTCCGTCTTCCACCTCCACGTCCACGTCGTGCCGCGCCAGGACGGCGACCACCTGCCCCTGCCCTGGACCCCGCAGCACACCGCCCGCGCCGCCGCGCAGAACGGAGCGTCCTCGTGACCGGCATCAACCTCGTCATGGCCCGCGAGCCCATCCCCGCCGGCCCGTCCGTCTTCCTCGCCGGCCCCACTCCGGACAAGAGCGCACCCGTCCCGTCCTGGCGGCCGGCGGCCGCCGAAGCCCTGACCGCCCAGTGGACCGGCGCCCAGCCGCTGACCGTCCTGAGCCCCGAGTCCCGGCACGGCCAGCGCGCCGACCGCTACGAGACCCAAGTCGACTGGGAGACCGACGCCCGCGCCGCAGCCAGCGCGATCCTCTTCTGGATCCCCCGCGACCTCAGGACCATGCCCGCCATGACCACCAACGTGGAGTTCGGTCTGGACGTGTCGACGGGCAGGGCGGTGCTGGGCTGCCCGCCCGACTGCCCCAACCCCGAGAGGAACCGGTACCTGATCTACGTGGCCCGCCGCCACGGCGTGCCGGTGTGCACCACCCTGACCGCCACGGCCGCCGCCGCCCTCGCGCTCGTCTCCGGCAACCACTGACCCCCGCCCCACCGACCGGAAGGAATCCCTGATGGAACGCGTCTACCTCAACCAGCGCAGCGGTGAGCGCCGCATCCACGTCGAGATCGACGAGCCGGAGATCGCCGAACTGCTCGCCGAACTCGCTGAGTCGACGACCCCCGCCCTGCGCCAGCTGGCCGAGATCCTGGACGCCGCACACCGGCGCTTCGGCCACGGCGCACCCGAGCGCACCACCACCGACACCGTCCCCGCCGGGCTCCGCAGCTGGGACGTGCCCTGGCCGGAGTACACGCCCACGGACGTTACGCCACCCGAGCTGCTGCCCGAGGCCCTGGCCCAGCACGTACCTGGCTGGGCCGAAGGAGCCGCCACGCCGGCCGACGTGACCGACTGGGACGTCCGGCAGGCCGCCGCGCTGGTGCCCTTCGAGCGGGACGCGCGAGGCTGGCCCCTGCACCCGACGGGCCGCACCGGCCGTACCGGCCGTACCGGCCGGAACCTGGGCCGATGGGGCGAGAACGCGGCCGCGGACCCCATCGTCGTCGCGGGGAGCGGCACAGAGCGCCGGGTCCTCCTGATCACGCGGGACGACATCAAGGTGGAAGCCATTCCGGGAGGCATGGTTGATCCGGGCGAAACCGCACCGGCCGCCCTGGTCCGTGAGCTGCGCGAGGAGACCGGTGTCGACCTGGCCGGCCATCAGCCGGTCATCATCGGACGGAACCTGGTCGACGACTGGCGAGCCTCGGACTACGCCTGGGTCGCCTCCACCAGCGCGATCTACCTGCTGCCCGCCACGGTGACCGCCATCGCCTCCGATGACGCCCTCGACGCCAACTGGTGGCCCTTCGGCTCCCTCGACCAGCTCGACGCAGAGATCACGGCCGCCGGCCGCACCCTCTACGCCGCGCACCGGCCGCTTCTGCAGCGCGCCCTCGACCACCTCAACCGGTAGCCCGAGTCCGAGAGACCGTCGGACCGGTCCCCGCCCGACGCGCAGAGCCCCGGACGCGAAGTCCGGGGCTCTGCTGCGACCAGGTGCTCAGGCCGGCAGGGGAATCAGTCGGTCTCGACGTAGGCGACCAGGACCAGCGTGCCCAGGGCGGTCGGCACGTACAGGATCCGGACGCCGTCCTCGCGGTGCTCGCGGATCGCACCGTGCTTCGACAGCACGCCGATCTCCGGGTCCTTCGAGACGGCCACGAGCACCGGGTCGAGGCGGAGCCGCTCGGCCTCCGTCATCTTCTCGATCTGTTCCTGCGCCACGTCGTAGAAGACGATCCGCGCGCGCCTGGGCGCGTGTCGGCCCATCAGGCGACGTGCGAGGTGGGAGCGGAGTCGTCGAGAGGGGGCTGCCCGAGCTTGTCGCGCAGCTCCTCCCAGGAGGTGACGGCGTCCAGGTCGACACCCTCACCGGCCAGGCGCTCCAGGACGTAGGCGATCCGCGGGTCGCCGTCAGCCATCTCCCGCGCGTCGGCCCGCAGGGCCTCCTGCTCGGCCTGGTCGAAGACGATCCGCATCGCGGCCTCCAAGTCGTAGATGCTGCAACGAGGCTAGCGCAGGCGCGCCTCACCGGAACCCGGAAGGTGAAGAGGTGAGGAGACCGGCTGCCGCGCAGGGTGTTCTGCGGCCGGCGGAGACGAAAGCGGCCGGCGCCCACTTCCGCCGAGGCGGGTGGCAAGGGCGCCGGCCAACCGAAAACACACACTCCGGGAGACCCGAGAGGCGTATCTCGCTTCCGAGTGTATCCGTACGAGGCGGCGTTGCGGATACGGCCCACTTGCCATCGGTGATGTAAGCTGGGTAATGTTGTCTTGTTCGCGGGTGGTGGCAGCCCGCGGCACCGAACACACACCGCACCCAGGAGGCCCCATGCCCCTCGCCCTCACCCACCCCGCCGGCAGTGCGAAGCAGACCACGGCCGTCGCATCCGCGTGGCCGGCCACCGCCGCGGCCGCCGACGCCGAACTCGCCCACCTCGCCGAGCTCCTGGCCGACGCCGGCGTCACCACTGTCCCCGCCGCGGGCGCACTGACAGCGCCCGGCCTCGCCGCCGGCCCGGGCGACACCACCGGCATCCGGGTACGCACCACCAGCAACCCGCCCCACGCCCTGTACCTCATCGCCGCCGGCCGCCTCACCCCGCACACCACCGCCGACAGCGCCTTCGCCCACCTCCGCCCGCTCATCGAGGCGGCCGCCCGCCCCTGCGACGGATGCGGCGCCGAGGCGGGCGAGCCGTGCAACCCGGGCTGCCTGCCCTACCCCACCACCGACTGACACCCCCCGCCGGCGGGGCGCGACGAGCGCCCCGCCCCGTGATGAAGGAGAAGCACGTGATCCGCGCCGGCCGCCTGCCATACGTCCAGACCATGTCCGACCTCGCCGACGCCCTCGGCAAGAAGCTCACCACGCTCCGAAACCAGAAGCCCTACGCCGCGGACGGCCACCCGGCGCCGATCAGCTCGCCCGACGCCCGCAACCAGCTCTGGGACGCCGAGCAGACCAAGGCCTACTACGCCGGCGAGCCCATCCCCGAGCTGCCCCAGGTCGACCACGACGAGGACCTCCTCGACCGCCACGAGGCCGCCCAGGTGCTCGGCATCGAACCCGTCACCTGGAACACGTACAAGAAGGACCCGGCCCTGGCCGCCGGCGTGGTCCTCGTGCCCGCCGGCCCCAAGGGCACCGAGCACTGGCCCCGCCGCCTGGTCCTCGCGTACAAGAACAGCCGGCCCGGCCGCGGCGTCGGCGGAGGCCGCCGTGAGGGCAGCGGCGACATGATCCCCCGCGACCAGATCCTGCCGCGGATCGCCGAGCTCCTGGACGCCGACCCCGCCGTCACCGTCGAGACCGTCTCCGACACCCTCGGCATCACCAAGTTCCCCACCGCGCAGTCCGGCTTGGCCACCCTCCGCGGCCGGCGCATCGCCGACCTCGTCGAGCAGCAGCCCGGCCTCGACCTGAAGGACGCCGCTCTCCAGCTGGGCTACCCCGCCATCACCCACCGCGCCGCCATCACGTTCGCCGAGCGCGAGCTCCACGCCCGCGGCGCCCAGCCCTACCTGCAGCACACCGCCGACGTCCTGGCCGCCGCCGGCATCGCCCAGCAGGCCCAGGTCGAGATGCGCCAGCTCGACGGAGGCGCCGTGGCCGCCGCCGTGCTGCTCGACACCGACCAGCCGGCCGCCGCCGCAGTGTGGGACTCCCGCTACGGATGGCGCACCTCGACCAGCCGCCGACACCCCATCGGCAAGGACACCGACACCGCACCCGAAGGCGAAGGAATCCGCTACCTGGGCAGCGGACTGCGGCCCGAGCCCGAGGAACTCCTCGCCGCACTGCGCGACGGCCGCAAGGGCACCAAGCGCCCTAAGGCAGGCACGGGCGAGCCCAACAACAGCGAGGACTGAGGAAAGGCCCTCGCCAGCCGCACCTCTATGTCAAGAACCCGCTCCCGGGCAACGCCAGCACCGCTGAGTGGATGGGCCAGCTGCGCCGCGCCGTGCGAGAGATTGAGTCCGTGCAGTAGGGCAACCGCCTGGCGGCCGCGAAGGCGCCGAAGGTGGAGTATGTGCTGAACTGGACGCCGGTGACAAGGAGGGGACGAAGTGAGCGGGATGAGGCGCGACGAGTGGGTTGGGAGGACCAAGTCCGCCAGGAGGTACGAGCCGTTCTGGGAGAGCGTCCGGGAGGCCGAGGCGCAGGGTCATCCGGTGATGCACGTCGTCAAGGTCGGCAAGTTCATCACGAAGGCGTCCACGGACATCGAGCTCGCCAAGCTGTTTGCTGAACACCTGATCTCCGATCAGGACGAGGTCGGCGAGTTCGACTGGGCGCCGGACGAATTCGACGTACTGCATCTTCGGTTCAAGAACACGCGGACCGGGGAGTGGGAGTCCACCATCCAGTCCATCTCGACGGTGCCAGCGCTGCCCGAGGTGCCGAAGTGAGCGCCGCGACGCGCAAGGTCCTCGACGGCTTCATGTGCTGACGGACCGCTCGGGGCGGGGCCCGGCCGGACCGCCGGTCACTCGCCCCGACGGTGTCAGCTGGCCTGCCGGTAGCTGGCCGCCGGCCCCACCGTGCCAGAACCGAACCGGGCGTTGAGCAAGTCGATGGCCTTCTCCGCCCGCAGCCTGCGCTCGCGGCCCTGGTCGAAGGACAGCTGCTCAGCGGCAGCGGCCGCGTCGACCAGCTGCTCACAGCGCAGCGCGATGCCGCGCACCCGGGCCCGCTGGAAGCCCAGCGCCCGGTACATGTCGTATGCGGTGTCGCGGAGGTCCTCGGTGTGCGCGCTCGGGCCGTCGGCCAGCTGGCGGCTTCGGTGGACCTGGGACCGGTCGGCCAGGGTGACGGTCATCGTGACCGTCCTCGCCGCCAGGCGCCGGGTACGCAGCCGGTCGCCGAGCTCGACTGCCAGTGACAGCAGCGCGGCACGGACCGCCTCGGGGGAGAGTGTGTCGAGGGCGAACCGCCGCTGCGCGGCCGTGCTGTGCGGGAGCTCGGTCGGCACCACCACCCGGCGGTCGATGCCGCGGGCCACCTCGCGCAGCTGCCGGCCCGCCCGCCCACCGAGGACCCGCTGCACGGTCGCCTCCGGCAGCTGCGCCAGCAGCCCGATCGTGTGCACCCCGAACTGCACCAGGCGCTGCTCCTGGGTACGCCCGATGCCGTAGAGCTCCCCGACCGGCCGGTGGTGCAGGAACGCGGCCACCTGCTCCGGCGCGGCCCCGACGGCGACCCACCCGGTGCGCAGGGCGTCCCGGGAGGCCATCGCAGCCACCGACCAGGTGGGGCCGACGCCGATCACCACCGGCAGCCCGTACAGCGCCATGGCCCGGGTCCTGATCATCCGCCCGAGCTCAGCCGGGTCCCGGTCGAAGAAGCGGATGCTCCCCGACACATCCGCCACGAGCACCGATGGCGGGACCGCCTGGACCACGGGGGTCACGTCCGCCACCAGGCCGAGGAGCAGCCGGTAGATCACCGGGTCCACGTCCGCAGGGCAACGCAGATGCAGGATGGAGGAGCCGGCGCCCACCGGTTCCCTCTGCTCGTCGTCCACAGCGACACCTCCCACAACCACCTTATCGAAAACTTATTCGAACAAGCACCCCAGGAAGTGGAACGGGGGATTCGAACAGAGATACGATACTGAGGTGATCTACCGAACCCTGCCCTGCCTGTGCCCCGGCCGCACCCAGGGCCGCACGGAGCCGGCGGCCGGGGGGACCGGCATTTCCGGAGAGGGCCTCCGGCCCCACGGGGAGGCGTAGCGATGCCCGCCGGACGCGACCTGGACTGGCTCCTGCCGCCCGACGTCGAGCGACTGCGGACGCTGGAGCGCTGGTGCCTGGTGCTGCTGGAGCTGATCCGCGGCCGCATCGCCGAGATCGAACGCCGGGACCGCGTCACCGAGGCGGCCCGCAACGGGCCGGCCGTCACCCCGCTGAACGAATGGAAGCTGGAGCACCCCATCGGCAGGGGAGGGCGCATGCTCATCCACACCGCCGACTGCCGCCTCGCCTCCGGCCGGACGCGGCCCACCACCCGCGAGCAGGCACTCGACGCCCTCCGCCAGCCCCAGGTCGAAACCTGCTCGATCTGCCCCGCCGCCCAAGAGCTCGGCATCACCGACCCCTGAGCCCACTCGCGCCCACCGGCCCCCGCTCCCTCCCCGCAGGCCCCGCCCCCAGGGCCGACCGGCTTGCCCAGCCCACCGAACCCGGCTTGCCCACAGCACCCACAGGCTTGCCCAGGACGGTGTGCCCAAGGCTTGCCCACGAGGCAGCCAGGCTTGCCCAGTCTGCAAAACACCAGCTCAAGAGGCTTGCCCACGGCCAAGAGCGGGGATCCGGCGGACACACGAGCCGGACCCTGATCCAGCGGAACCCCGGGGCCGGGGAACGGACAGGCGCTGTGCGGATCCGTGCAGGATCGTCGCCCAGCCGGCCACGTCCTGCGGTACCCCGAACCCCATGTCGACGTTGCCGAGGAACCCGGTGGACACGCGCATGTCCCGCAGCGCCATCTTGTACCGGCCCGCGAGCACCTCGCCGACCCACACCGGCATGTCCGGCTCCGCCACGCCCTCCTGGACGGGCGCGAAGCTGGTGGCGATGTCGCCGGGCAGGGGCTCCAGGAGGAGCGCGACCTTCGCCTGGGCGTGGAAGTCGCCGACGGCCGCGGCTGCGCGGACCCAGGTGTCGGAGACCGGAACCGGGGTGCCGAGCATCTGGCCGTGGACGAAGAGCCCGAGGCTGTTGTCCACCACGTGCAGGGTGGTCGGGACCGGCAGGTTCGGGATGTCCTCAGCGGAGTCAGCCGCTCGCCGACGTTCCCAAACGGTTCTATCTCCTGGAGGACGCCCGCGCCGAGTACCAGCAGCACACCTGGACCGCGGACCTCCCGACCTACCCCAGCACCAGGACCTCCGCGCCGCTCCGGCAACTTGTCCCACGCCCGACGTCGCACTGCGGGACGACCGTCGCGATCGGGGGCTGGATGATCGCCTCGCTCGGCCTCTCCTGCCCGGACTGCTACGACGTGAGGTCCGGCGAGCCATGCCGTCACGACTTTCGGTACCACCGTCAGCGGTAGGCAGGAGCCGGCGTGTCCGGCGCTCTGCGGAGGGTGGGCAAGCCCATGCCGGCGCGCCTTTGAGGCAGTTGCACCGGAAGGGGGCTGGAGGGTTGCTTGCAGAGGTGCACTAGGAGTTGCACCGGAGGTGTGACCGGGAGTGGGACCCCCACTTTTTCGATCTTGGGCATCGTGCCTGGTCAGGCCCTGTGGGCAAGCCCCCTCGCCACGACGACACCTCTTTCTCCGCGATAGCCGGAGGAAGAGGCCTGCTTCTTCTCAGGGCCGGGCCGGCCTTCACCAGCCCAGTCCAGCCCAGCTCAGCCCAGCCCAGTTCGGACCGGCTCCCACGGTCCGGTCCGGTCCGTGCCTCGGCCGGCTCCCTGCTCCCCGCTCCGGACCCGGCGCCTTCCGCTGCGTGGCCCGGCCCGGCCCGGCCCGGGGCCGTCCGCTGCGCGGCCCGGCCTGGACAGCGCGGCGCCCCGCTGCGCCCGGACATGGCGAAGCGGCCCCGCCGGAAGGCGGGGCCGCTTGGTGTGGAGCTGATTCAGTGCATCTCCCAGTCGACGCAGCGGCGCTGGGGGAGCGGCGGCTCGACGCCGAGGCGCAGTGCCAGCCGGACCGCCGCGCGGTCCCGCTTGTGTGCCGCCTGCTGGTGAGGCTTCCGGCTCCCGTCCTTCAGGTGGGAGATCCAGGGCCGCTCCTGGAGCTGCAGGTGCGCGGGGCGGTCGTGGAAAGTACGGGCCATCTCGGGGCTCCTCGCTGTGGATTTGTAGCGGTGCGTGTTTCGCGGTCGCTGACCGGCTGCCACCGCCGACCAACTGAGACAACTATAATCCCTACTCATCACTTCCGTCAAGCGGGGATGTGCGGCGAGTTTCAGCGCGTCGCGGCGTGGGCGGCCGGATGGGTGAATGCGGGATCGGGTCGAGAAAAAGGCCGTTCCGGCTTCCCGAAAGTGATGTGTAGCGGTTATAGTTGTCTTGTTGGTCGGGAGTGGCACCCGGCCAACACCCCCCGAACTCACACGCTCCAGGGAGAAACCCGTGTCGAACTCCATGAAGATCACCGCCGGTCAGACCACCACCCGCACCCTGACCGACCTGATCCGCGCCATGGACGGCCAGCGCGCCACGACCATCACCTACGTCGACAGCAAGGGCGACGAGTCGGTGCGCACCATCGAGATCCACAACATCCTCACCACCAGCAAGGGCGGCATCATCGTCCGCGCGATGTGCCGCACCCGGGGCGAGATGCGCTCCTTCACCCTGGAGCAGATCAAGGCGTACACCGTCCACCGCATCCGCTTCGTCCTCGCGGTCCCGGAGGAGAACGCTGCGGACGTGACCCCCCTCGCCCACTTCGTCGCTACCGCGCAGGAGCTGGTTGACCTGGAGCTGGAGCGCGACTACCCGGCGCCCAAGCTGAAGCTCGCCGCATAGGCGAGCGGGGGCCCGCCCCGCCGGGCGGGCCCCCGCCACCGCGCCCACCGTCGGGGGCCCGCACGGCCCCCGCCCCCCGCTCACAGAAGGAACTGACGATGACCCAGCGCGACGCGCAGCCCGAGACGACCGATTGCCCCGGATGGGGCGAGCGGTGCGGCAACGAGACCACCGAAAGCGCCGATCTCTGCCCCGACTGCTTCACCGCGCGCCTGAACGCGCAATCCCCCCGGATTCCCCTCTAGCCCCTGGCCGCGCCGGGCGGACGGAACCGCCCCGCCCGCCCGGCCCCCGGCACCGGGCAGCTCTCCCGCTGCGCCCCTTGCCACACCCGGGCCGCCCCGCCCGGGGCGAGCCACCCTCCCCGAACCTGGAGGCCACGTGCCCGATGCCGACTCCTGCGACTGGCGAACCGCCCCTTGCCCCGAGTGTGCGGATCCCGCCGCCCTCCTCGTGCCCGGTGACAGCGACCGCGCCGACATCCTGCTCTGTACCCGCTGCCCCATGCGCAACCGCCTCCCGTGCCGAGACCCTGCCGACATCCGCGCGCACCTCCCGTTCGGGGCCGTGCTCGCCATGAGCGGGGGAGCGCTGCGCATCGGCCTCCCCGCCGCGCCGCGCGGCCTCACCGCGTACGCGCGCGCGGTCGTGGCGCTGGCCACGGAACACGGGCTCCTTCCCGTGTGGCGGCCCTCCACCCGGCGCCATCGCGTGACCCTGGCCGCGCCCAGCCCCGACGGCGCCTGGGGGTGGATGGAGGTAGGCGCCCGCTCCGGGAAGATCCTGCGCGCCACCATCCACCCGCACGGGCGCGGTGGGCCCGGGGTGCAGGCCGCCGGGCCGCGCGGCGCCCGCCAGTTGGTCGCCTGCCTCTCCGGCCCCGGCTCGTTCGCCGGTCGCGCAGCGACTGAAGGGGGAGCGGAGAAGGCGCCCCGCTGACCCTTCCGGCCAGCGGCGGCGCCGGCCAGGAGGTCCGGTGCCGGCGGCCGCAGTCCACTTCGACCCAGAGATCTGACGAATAGTCAGAGAGCGGGGAGTTGTGCAAGTGATGTGTGGCGATTATAGTTGTCTCATCGGGATGGGGAGTCCCGAGGCGGCAGTGGCAGCCGCACACCGAAACCGCACCACCCAAGAGGGAGCCCACCATGAGCCGCACCATCCGCATCCGCAACACCGAAGACGCCGTGGCCGTGATTGCCGCCCACACCACCCGCGTGATCGCCGCCGCCGGTCACCCGGGCCACGACCTGGAATCCGTCGGTCAGGTCATCACCTCAGACACGGTCCTGCAGACGATCCGTACTGCCTATAGCCGTCGCATCGCCCAGGACGCCACGCCCAAGGATGCCGTCATCGCCGTCGGCCAGTCCCTCATCGCCCACTACTGCAACAGCGCCGGTATCTGAGCGCCCCGGGCCGGGCGCCCCGCCCCCGCTCCCGGCCCCCTCGCCCTGGCGTGCTCAACGCGAGGCCGCATTCAAGATCCACCTGGACTGGGTGCGCCTCGCCGCCGTCGGTGTGGACATCGCAAGCCCCTGCAACCGGCAGATCGTCGCTCACCGGGACCCCGCTCGGCGTACAGCGCTCCCGCGTCTCGGTGCCCGGCCTGCCTCGGGTCCGGCGCCGAGGTGGGCCCCCGGCGCACGAGCCCGACGGGGGATCCTGTGCGCCACGGCCCACCCGCACGGGTGCGGTGGCCCGGCGTTCGTGCCCGTCGAGCCGCGCGGCGCCTGCCAGTTGGTCGCCTGTCTCTCTGGCCCCGGCGTGGTCGCCGGTCGCGCGGCGGCTGAGGGGGAAGAGGGTGAGGCGCCCCGCTGACCCTTCCGGCCAGCGCCGCCGCCGGGCCCAGCCGGGGCCCGTGCCGGCGGCCGCAGTTCGCCTCGACCCAAGATTCTGACGAATGGTCAGGGGTCGGAAAGTTGCGCAAGTGATGTTCAGGGGTTATTGTTTTCTCATCGGGGCGGGGGAGTCCCGAGGCGGCAGTGGCAGCCGCACACCGAAAACCGCACCATCCAAGGAGACCCGTGAACACCTCCCGCGCCGCGTGCGCCGTCCTCGACACCGCGCGCCGCCTGTACCCCGAGGCCACGACCGTGGACGTCTACAACTACGGCGGGACCACACGCCTGGACGTGTTCAAGGCCGACACCGAGCAGGACCGGAAGCTCCCGCGCTTCACCGTCCGCTCCGTCGGCGCGGCCCTGGACGCCGCCGCCGGAACGTACGCGGCCCTGGCCTTCGGCCCCCGCTCCGCCTGGCCCAAGCACTTCACCATCACCCACACCGGGCCCCTGGACGTCGCCGACGCCGACCGGACCGCCGGGGACCACGTCTTCAACGGCCGCGTCTGGACCGGCATCGGCGAACAGGCCATCCAGGCGGCTCACTACGTGCTCGCCTACCGCCGAGACATGAGCCGCTCCGAGACCCTGCGCATGGTCCTGCAGTTCCAGTACGACACGGCGGTCAGGAACCTGGAGCTGGCCACCCGCGCCCCGAAGGGCTACCCCTACTTCTTCGCTCTCGCCCGCTCCATCGTCAAGCACAACCCCGTGAGCCCCGTCGCCGCGTGGGTCGCGGCTGGCGCCGCCACCCGATAGGCGACCCCTCCGGCCCGGGCCCCGTGCGGGCCCGGGCCGCTCCCTGAGGTCACGCCCTCCCCTGGGGCTCCCCCGGCGGGCGTCGGCGCTCCCCTGGGGCGGCACGCCTCAACCCCCGCCCGTGTCCCGCCCCGGCGACGCGGGGCGGGACCAAATCGACTACGGCGAACCGCCGGGAGCGCGCCGACCCGCGCCGGCGCGGCCGACGAGGCACATCAGATACGCCCCCGCGGCAGTGGCAGCCGCGCACCCCGAACACGCACCCCGCACGAGGAGACCCATGCCCCTGCCTGCCCCTTCTCGGACAGCCGTCCACACCGCCCGGCTCGCACGCCCCGCCGTCCAACGCAAGCGCCCGACCGTCCTCACCTGGGGTCTGGGTGCGGATTCGACGGCCGAGATCCTCATGTTCCTCAACGACCCCGTCGCCCACGGCCTGGAGCCGGACCTGTCCGACCTCGTGATCGTGCACGCCGTCACGGGCGACGAGTTCAGCGACTCCCTGTCCTTCGCCGACCGCCTGGTCCTGCCGCTCCTGCGCGCATGGCGGGTGCGCCTGGTACAGGTCTGCCGCGGCGGCCCGCGCGACGCCGACGGCGTCCTGGTCCTCGACGACTCCCGCGCGCCCCGCCGCATCCACGCGGCCGGCCCCTGGCGCCTGTCCGACGAACTGCGCACCGCCGGCACCGTCCCGATGCTCGCCTCCGGCCAGCGGCGATGCAGCATTCGGTTCAAGGGCTGGGTGCTGGACACCTGGGCCGCCCACGAGTTCGGCACCGGGACCTTCCGTCGCGTGATCGGCTACCACGCCGACGAGACCGGCCGCGCGCTGAAGGACTCCGCCATCCAGGACCAGCTGAACACCGCCGCCGGCCGGGTCATCTGCGAGCCGGACTACCCCCTGATCCGGGCAGGCATGGCCAGGGCCGCCGTCGAGCAGTACGTCCTCGACAACCTCGGCGAAATGATCTTGAAGAGCCACTGCACGATGTGTCCCTTCACCGGGGTCTGTTCCTCCCGCGACCTCTACGAGGAGCGGCTGCGCGCCCACCCGGCCGAAGCCGCGCGGGTCCTGCGCATGGAGCACATCTCGCTCGCCCTCAACGAGCGGATGTCCCTCTACGGACCCGCCGGATCCCTCAACCGGCGCCTGGCCGAGGACGTCCGCAACCGGCCCGTCCTGGACGCCTTCCAGGATGACCTGGAGCAGACCCCGTACGCCGTGTACGAGGTCCGCCGTCTCACCGGCCTCGGTCGCACGAAGGACTGCCGGCGCTGGCACGGCAAGAGCTGCACGGACCCGAAGTGGTGGTGCACCCAGCAGCGCAAGCCCCGCTGCCGCCGCATCCACACGGTCGTCGACCAGGACGGCGCGCCGGTCGACGCCGCACCGCAGTGCCTCGGCGACGACAAGCGGTGCCGCGGCGCGCAGCAGAAAGGGCCGACCTGGCGATCGGTGCGCACCGTCTTCGAGGGACCCCGGGAGCGGGCCGAGGAACTCGTCCCCGGTTCGCCCAGCGATACCCCGAGCGCGCCCGCCTGGTCGCCGGGGAGACCTCCGGGATCCGGCGCGCCCACTACCTGCCCGAATCCGAAGGCCTGCCGCACACCGAAGCGTTCATCGTCGCGGCACCCGCGGGCGTCGCCGACAAGCAGCGCCCGGGGTTCGAGGAGCGCTGGACGGAGCACACCGGCGCCAGGCCGGTCTTCCGGCCGCTGCGCGAGCTGCCCCAACCGGCGCCGCGCCGGCGGTCGGCCGGCGGCCCCGCACCGCTGTACCGGGCGAAGGTCGCCGGGAGCGTGGCCCTGACCGCGTGATCGCAGCCCTTGCCAAGTGATGAATTGCATGTATAGTTGTTTCGTGGGTCGGCGGTGGCAGTCGACCCCCCGGAACCACGCAATTCGGAGGCACTTCATGAGCACGCAGACCCTCGACACCTCCCGACTCGACGCCGTCGTGGCCAACGGCACCGAACACGGCTTCGCCCGGATCCGCCTCGCCGACGGCCACGCGATCACCCTCAAGGTGCAGCCCGGCGCCCCCGCCGCGGAAGAGGTCTTCCTTTCCCCTGGCCTCACCGCTCCCGACACCGAGGCCTGGGAGAACGAGGACTCCTGGGAGGAGTGGCTGACCGGCGGCGCCCTCGGCAACGAAAGCGGCATGTTCCTGGACGTGCCCACCGAAGCGCTCCGCGACCTGATCGTCCAGCACGGCGGCGAGCACGAGGACCAGGACGGCCAGGACTCCGCGCCGCCCGCCGAGGCCGCCACCGCCGAGCAGGCCAAGCCGGACCCGCTGGCCGAGATCGCCGACCTGCATGGGGCGTTCGAGCACGGCTACGGCGCCACCGACATCCGCAACATCTTCGGCCGGATCTACGACGCGGGCGGACCGTACCTGGTCTGCGTGTGGGAGGTGGCGGACGAGTACGGGTTCGGCGGCAACGCCGAGTTCTATGCCGAAGACGAGAACTGCCGCCTCTTCGAACTCCAGCCGGACGTCTACCGCTGGCTCACCGGCCAGCAGGAGAACCCTGGCCCCGTTGACACCTGGATCGGCGCGCACCGCCCCGAGCTGGTCGAGTACGCGGCCACGGACGACCGCCACAACTACGCCCAGACCGAGCGCTGATCCTCCCTCCTGCCCGGTGGTGGCGGGGATTCTCGCCGCCGCCGGACGCGGGTCCGTCGGCCCCGCAGCCGGCGGCTCGGCTCCCGGGCGGCCTGGGCGCCTCCGTCGCCTGCGGCGTCACCGGGGGAGGCGCCCCCTTGCGAAAGTGATGAATGGTAGGTATTGTTGTCTTGTCGGCGGGGGATTCCGTCGACATCCCCACCACCCTCCAAAGGAGTTCACATGACCGTCGCCACCGCCTCCGCCACCCAGACCGTTCTGGAGCCGGGCACGGTCGTGCGCACCCCCCGCTACGACGAGGGCAAGAACACCGGCGTTCGCCGGGCCATCGTCCTCGGCCTCTGGAACGAAGACGCCCCGAAGGACGGATACAAGGTGTGGTTCTACACACTCGGCGCCCCCTCCTTCGCGCCCAGGACCCTCGGCATGGCCTTCACCGGTGAGCTCACCGCACTGGGCACGGTCGAGGAGATGTCGGAGCGCACCCTGCTCCGGCTCCACACCCAGCTCCGGGACTACAACCTCCGGAACCTCGCCGGGTACGGCGCCGTCGAGCACCGGATCCAGAAGGCGGGCCTGCGGCTCCGCGCGCTCCGCCTGGGCCAGTAGGTCCGATGTCGGGGGCGGCACCACCGCCCCCGGCCCCTCCCGCTGGTCGGCCGTGGCAGCCGACCGGCACCGACAACACACCTCACACGCAAGGAGTCCGTCATGGCCCGTACCACCTTCGTCGCCTCCACCGGCTGCACCCGCACCAGCGAAACCCGTCACTACACCCATGCGGTCGTCGTCGACCGGCGCGAGGGCGAGGGCCGCATCGTGCACACCTGGTCGATGTCCGCGGCCAACGTCGCCAAGGCGGCCCGGACCGCCGAGCGCGCGGGCTGGAAGAACATCGCGGTCGAGGAAGTCGCCGTCCAGGCCAAGCCGGTGCGCACCCACAAGGCGACCCCCGCCCAGACGTCCACCCAGACGGAGTCGGCCCTGGCTGAGGAGCGCGCGCCGCTCGCCCTGTACTCCGTACGTCCGGCCCCGGGCGGGGGCTTCGAAGTCGTCAACAACTCCGGCCTGGTCGTCTCGGGCGACTGGCAGACCGAGGCCGTCGCCCAGGAGCAGGCTGATCTCCTGAACGCACAGGAGAACCGCAAGCGTGCCGAGGACGCCCTGACCCAACCGCAGCGGCGGGTGTACGCCGTCGCCAAGCGCGACGGCGCGATCGGCGCCGGATACAGGCACAACCTCACCGCCGTCCGGAGCCTGCACGCTGCGGGCCTCGTCAAGCTCACCGAGTACGGCCCCGGCTCCTGGAATGCCGTCCTCGTTCCGCCGCCCGCCGCCGGCACGGCCCAGGACGCCCTGGCCGCCGGTGAGGGCGTACTGCCCGAGGACGCCGAACACCCGGCGGCCGCCGCCGCGGTGACCGCCTTGTCCGGACAGCCGCTCGCCGACGTCAGCGGCCCCGACGACCTCGGCGAGGTCGCCGGCTACTGGGTCCGGCCGGACGGCACCAGCGGCCGCCTGGCCGTCGGCTGGGTCGAGGACGGCAAGCTGACCACCGGCGCCGACGGGCGGCCGCCCCTGGCCGCGCTGCGCGTCGCGAAGGAGCTGTTCGAGCGCACCGAAGGCTGGCTCGTCGAGCCCGGAGACCACCCGTCCCTGCACGTCTGGCACGTGCCCACCCTGGAGGCCGCTGCCACGCAGGGCGCCGCCGCCGAGCAGGTCCGGGGCGCGATCACCGACACCTGGACCATCACCCACACCGGCCTGCCCGAGGGACGCTCCTTCCTGAGGGTCGAGGCTCCCGACTCCGGCGCGGCCTTCGAGGCCGCCCTTGCCACCCGCGGCGGCCGCCTGGTCCAGCAGGCGGGCCACCGGCTCGGCGCGCGGCGTCTGCGGGAAGCGGACCTGGTCCGCACCGTCGGCGAGCGGGTCCGGCACGTGGCCAGCGGCCAGACCGGCACCGTCGAGGCGGTGGACGTTCGGATGGCCGGCGCCCGGGCGTACCGGGACGGGGTGACCGTCGCCGTTGACGGCCGGTCCCGCAAGACCGCCCGCTCCCTGGAGTGGGAGCCCCTGCCGGTGGCCGAGGACCCCGAGGCTGCCTGCTGATGGCCCCGCCCGGCCCCGCGGGGCCGGGCGGCCCTCTTTCCCCTCCGCCGCCACGGCGCGAGCCGCGCCCAGGCGGCGCGCGGCCGGGTGCCACCCTCAGCAGCCCCGGATTTCTCTGCGGATTTCTGCCGGGAAGAGCCAGCGAACCCTTGCGGCATGATGAATGGCGAGTATAGTTGTCTTGTGGTCGACGGTGGCAGTCGACCACACCGAACACACATCCTCAGACCCTTCGGAGAGTCATGATCATCAGCGCGCCGCTCCCCAACGCCCTGCACGCAGCCGCCCGGGCCCGCACCATCGCCGGTATCGCCCGACGGAGGAGCGTGCTCAACCACCCGGCCTGGTATGCGCTGACCACGGTCGCCGAACTGCTCGACGACGTCGCGCTGGCCTTCGAGGCCGACCTTCCCCCGGTCCTGGACGGTGTCGTCATCACGAACACGATCCCCTTCGACGCCTCCCTGCTCCTGTCCATCGCCGAAGACGTCGTCGCCCAGAACGCGGCGACCGGGCTCCCCGCCTGCCTCGGCAAGTACGTCACCAGCGCCGTGTTTGGCACCCTCGAACTGCCCCGGCTCCTGCACCCCGTCAGCGCCCAGCTCGCCTCCCAGGAGACCAGCCTGCGCGGTGCTCTCCAGCTCCTGCACGAGCGCCACCTGACCGGAGCCGGTGAGCGGCCGGAGGCGGCGGCGCTCTACCTGGAAGCCGCATTCAAGCTCCACCTGAACTGGGCCCGCCTCGCCGCCGCCGTCGCCGTGGACAACGCCCGCCCCTGCAACCGGCCGACCGTCGCCCAGTAGGACCTCGCGCGGCGTACGGAACCGCACCTCGGCGCCCGGGCCACCTCGGGCCGGGCGCCGAGGGCCGGTCCCTGGCACGACACCGACCCGCACGGCACGAAGCCCCCGCCTGCTTGATGCGAAGGAACGAGATGACCAACCGGAATGAACCCACCGAAGGCGACCTGCTGCGCGCCGAACTGGCCGCCCTGGGCCGCCACGCCTTCCCCGGAGAGGAGGGTGGCATGACCTTCCTGATCATGGCCGCAGACCCGGGCGCCCCGGACGACGAGGACGCCGCTTACGGCGTCTTGCACGTCCTGATGTACGCCGGCGAGCGTGCCGACCGGCCTGCGGCCGACCATCGCGAACCCTGGTCCGCGCACCTGCACGCCGCCGACGGCACCTACCTCACCACCCTCGTCGACGGTTCCCCCACGCCGCTCGACGCGGCCGCCGACGCCGCCCGGTGCGCCCGCCAGGTGGTCTGGCAGCTCAGCCGACGCCGCCGCAGCAACATCCCGCCGGTCGCACGCCGGTTCTGCACCTTCTGATCCACCCCCGGCCGGGCGGCAGTGGCAGCCGCCCGGCGCCGAACTCACCACCCCGCACCGCGAGGAGACCCATGGACATGAGCACCCGCCGCCGGCTGCTGGAGGCGATCCGGCGCGCTCACCAGGCCGACGCCGCGTACACCGCCGCCGACCGCGCCCGCGCCCGGGCGGCCAAGGCCGCCGCTGCCGCGCGCACTCACATCACCAACGACCCGCAGCTGCAGGTCGACGCCGACGAGCAGGCGGCCGCGCAGGCCGCGTACGCCGGCCTCGTCCGCCGCGAGCAGGAGGCCCGGGCCAAGGTCCGCCGGACCTTCACCGCGGCCCGCGCGGCGAACCGCGCCCTCGCAGAGCTCTACACCCCGCACGCCCCCGGCCGCGGAACCGGCGGAGGGCGCCGGTCCGACGTTGCGGCCGCCCTCCTCGGCGAGCTCGCTCAGACACCCCGCGAGCTCATCCTGGCCGCGGACAAAATCGTCGTCTCGACCAGTGCCGGCAAGGACTCGCTCGTCTGCGGGCAGCGCGTGGTCACCCTGGCCGCCGAGGCCGGCTGCCTGGACAAGGTGGTCCTGGTCCACGCGGACCTGGGGGAGGAGTCCGAATGGCCCGGCGTCCGCGAGCTCGCCCAGCGCCAGGCCGAGCGCTGGGGCGTCGAGTTCATCGTGGTCCAGGCCGACCGCGGCCTGCTCGGCCTCGTCGAGAAGCGCGGCATGTGGCCCGACGCGGCCCGCCGGCTGTGCACCTCGACCCTGAAGCGAGACAAGATCGCCCCGCTGTTCAAGCAGATCACCGACGCCCTCGGCCTGGACGAGCAAGCCCTGATCCTCTCCGCCCTCGGCATCCGGGCCGCCGAATCCCCCGCCCGGGCCAAGAAGCTGCCGCTCGCCCTCGACATGCGCGCGAGCACCGGCCAGCGCATGGTCCTGACCTGGCACCCGATCCTGGAGCTCTCCGAGGCCGACGTCTGGCAGCAGATCGCCGACGCCGCCCTGGAGTACCACCCCGTCTACGACGCGGTCATCCCCCGCCTGAGCTGCGTGTTCTGCGTGCTCGCCGGCCGGGACGTCCTGGTGCGCGCCGTGCGGCTGTGCTGGGCGCTCGGCCTGGACCTGCCCGCCCGGTACGTCGCCCTGGAGGAGCACATCGGCCACAAGTTCCGGGAGAAGCTCAGCGTCGCCGAGATCGTCGCCGAGGCCGCCCGCGTCGAGGCGGAGGAAGGCCCTCTGGTGTGGGCGCGCGGGGACGCGCTGCGGCGCCACCTCGGCGAGGAGGCCGCGGCCGACTACCTCAGCCGGCTGGCCCTGACCCTGGCCGCCTGACCGCCGGGGACGGTTCCCGAGCAAAGAGTGCGTGCCCCTCCTGGCCATTCGTGATGTGTTGTGGGTATAGTTGTTTCGCCGGTCGGGAGTGGCACCCGACCGGCGACCGACAGCACACCGCACGGCCGATGGACCGGCCGACCCGAGGGGAGCAGCTCATGACGGAAGCTCAGACCGCCGAGCGCGTCGCCGAACCCATCCGCGTCACCGCCCTCGGTACCGCGGCCGAAGGCCTCGTGCACCTCCTGCCCGACCATGACGACACCACCGCCCGCTGTGGCTTCACCGACTGGCACAGTCACATCATCTGCATCGACTGGTTCGAGGAGCGCACCTGCCCGCTCTGCCTCGCCGACCTCGCGCTCGACCTCGGCGCCGAGATCCCCGCCGACGTCCTCGCCGAGCTCGACGCGATGGCCGCGCCCTGGCCGGGCCGCTGGCTCCTGCGCCCCCGCGAGGGCGACCGCGAGCGCGTCGTAGGGGTCTGCGCCGGCCCCGGCGGCTGGGACGAGGGGCTCGAAGCCCTCGGGGCCCGCTACGACGCCGTCGGCCTCGACCTCTCCGGCGACGCCTGCGCCACCGCCGAGCGCGCCGGGCACCGCCGCATCGTCATCGACATCACCCTGCTCGACCCCGAACACCCCGCCCTGCGCTGGACCGTCGGCGTCATCATCTCCCCGCCCTGCCCGGCCTGGTCCACCGCGGGCAAGCGCGTCGGACTCACCGCGCAGTCCCTCCAAGTCCTCGCCGCCATGCTGCGCGCCGCCGGGGAGGCGGCCGGACACGGCGGGTACCGCGCCCGCTCCGGGACGACGTGGGCCGAGGTGCGCGCCATGGCGGCCGCCATGCCGGACCCGGAAGCCGGGCTCGTCGCCGAGGTGCTCATCTGGGCACTCGGCCTCCAGCTCCACGGCGAGACCCTGCGCTGGGTCGCCATGGAGCAGTCCGCGAACCTCCCCGACGAGGTGCGGGAGGCGGTCAGCTTCGAGCTGGCCCTGGCCGGCTGGTCCCAGCAGCAGTGGGCCGAGCTGGACGCGGCCGACTACGGAGTTGCCACCCACCGGCGCCGGGTCTTCTTCATGGCGGTGCGCCACGGCCGCATCCCCGGCTCCGTACGGTCCGGCCTGCCCTTCGCCGAGCAGACCCTGGCCGCCGCCCTCGGCTGGGCGCCCGGGGAGCGGGTCAACACCCGCGGCACGCGGGGACTGGACGCCAACGGCCGCCCCAAGGGCGGGAACACCTTCTCCGCGGACAAGACCGGCTGGTGCCTCACCGGCAAGGCCAGGACCTGGTACCGCGAGTCGGACGGCTACCGACTGACCGAGGCCGAGGCCGGACAGCTGGTCGGGTTCCTGCCGTCCTACCCCTGGCGCGCCTCGGAGCCGACGGCCCGCAAGGACTCCCGTACGAGCGCCTTCCAGCGGATCGGGGACGTGGTGTGCCCGCCCGTCGGCGCGGTCGTCCTGGGCGCCCTGACCGGCCGTCCGTGGCGCCGACCGGTCGAGGACTACCTCGGCCGGGTCTACCGGGGGGCCGAGGCAATGGCGCCGGTCGATGTGCCGCAGCAGCGCAGCGGGCGCGCCCCGGCGGACCGGCTGGCGCTGGCCGCGTAGGTCAGCCCGCGCAGGGTGGCGCAGTCCCGTGACTGCGCCACCGACGGCGGGACCGCCCGGCCGGACCGTCCCCGGACGTGCGGGCGGCTGCGCCGGAGAGCCGCCGAGCTGCGGGATTTCGGCGATTCGGAGGCCGTACTCGCCATGACAGTGATGTATGCCTGGTATAGTTGTCTCATGGTCGGTGGTGGCAGCCGACCAACCCAACCGAACTCACACCAGGAGAGTCATGACCCGACCGTCCTCCCCGAAGACCGGCTCCGTCCCCACCCGCGTCACGATCGACGGAATCCCCGCCTACCCCGCCGTCGTCGACCCGGCCGACCGCTGGAACGGCTTCGTCTCCCCCTTCTTCACCCTCGACACCGTCCGCCTGCTCTCCGCCGAGACCATCAAGGACGCAGCCAAGTACGGCTACGACTGCTCCGACACCATCCACGTCATCGACGGCGGCACAGACGGCAACGGCGCCCCGCGCGCAGTCGTACTCCACATCCGCTGGATGTACCTCGAAGACGAGGGCCCGGCCCAGGTCACCTCCGTCATCAACCCCAGGCCGGAAGACGGCCTCTACGGCATCGGCGGCTGGGAGTGGACGTGGTCCATCTCCACCTGGGACTGCGCGTGCACCAGCTGGTACTACCACGAGACCGACCCCTGCCCGAACTGCGGCGGCGAACGCCCCAGCCGCTTCGAGCTGGCTGCCTGAGCCATGCCCATCAACACCGCACCCCACCCCTCCACCTGCCTGGTCCTCGACCCGGACGGCCGTGGCACCGTCCTCCAGGTCACCTCCGTGCACAACCTCGACGGCGAGACCCTGGCCGAACGCCTCTACGAGGCCTACGCCATGACCACCGAGAGCAACGCGGAACTGCCCGAGGAGATCTCCACCGCAACCCTCATGGCCGCGCTCGGCGAGCAGACCGCCAACTGCGCGGAGGGCTGGCACACCTGGGCCAATGAGCCGACGCAGCAGGCCTGGGACACCGTCCGACCCTGGGCCGAACGGCAGGTCCGCCGCCTGTTCCCGGGCCTGACCTGGCGCATCGAGCCGGACCGGCAGTTCCTGCCGCCCACCGGCTGAGCCACCCCACCGGCGGGGCGGCGGCCCGACACCGGCCGCCGCCCCGCCTCCCCCTGCCGCCCCGGCCCCGAAGCGCCACCGCGCGCCCAATCCCAGGAGTGCCGTATGCCCACCATCCCCGTCCCCTCCGACCAGCTGCCCCGCCCCTGCCGCCGAGTCGTCTACCGGGCCGGCGCCTACAGCACGGTCCACCGATTCCGCCACGCCGCCGCCCACCTGGAGGCCTTCCGCACCGGCCGGCAGTGGCACGTCGACCAGCTGATGCCACGCACCGCACCGGTGCCCCGCGAAGCCGTCGTGCGCTGCGCCGCCACCCTCGCCGACGCCGTGGCCCAGGCGGTCGCCCGGATCGACCTCCGGGCTGTCCAGGCGCCCGACCACACGGACGACAACCTGCGCGCGTACGCCGCCGCGGGCTGGGACGTCCTCGACCCCGCCACCGGCCGCGCGATGGCCTGGGCCCGCCGCCACGTCGGTGACCCCTACCCGTGGCAGCCGGCCGAACACGAAGGCCTCGTCCCCGTGAACAGCAGCCGCAGCGCCGGCGCCGCCCTCGACGTACGCGAGACCCCCCGGTCGACGGCCCCCGGCCCGCTCGGGCCCGTCATCGTCGTACCGTGCAGCGGCATCAAGACGCCCACCAGGACAGCCCTGCCGGCCCGCGACCTCTACCGGGGCAGCTATCACCTCCTGTGCCGACAGGCAGCCGAGCGCCTCGCCGGCGCCACCGGCGACGTCGTCGTCCTCTCCGCGCAGCACGGCTTCGTCACCCTCGACGAACCGCTCTTCCCGTACGACCTGCGCATGGGCCAGCCCGGCTCCGTCACCGCCGAGCTGCTCGCCGCCCAGGCCGCGCAGCTCGGCGTCCTGCCCGGCCCGCGGCCGGTCGTCGCCCTCGGCGGCCGCGCCTACGTCCAGGCCGTCACGCAGCTGCGCCCGGACACCCTGCAGCCGCTCGCCGGCTGCCGCGGCATCGGGGAGCAGCGCGCCCGCCTTGCCCGGCTGGCGCGAGCCGAGCGGCCGCTCGAAGTCCTCCGTCAGCTGACCGCCGCGGCCGCGCCCACGGCCTGAACCCCGCCAAGCCAACTGGCCTCGCCCGTAACGGGCGAGGCCAGTTCTGCGTATCGGGAGCGGCAACGGGGACGGCTCTGAGCAGCGAAAACAGGGCCGAAGACCTCCCGGAGATGATGTATGTGATGTATAGTTGTCTTGTGGTCGACGGTGGCAGTCGACCACGACCGGAAACCCACACACCCTGGAGAACCGCATGCCCCTGGACTTCAACCACCCGCACGAATTCAGCTGCTTCGGCACGCTCCACCCCGACCACCTCGTTGCGTGGTCCTTCGGAGACCCCCACGTCGAGTGGGAGCTCACCGGCCTCTTCTCCGGCCCCGGCGCGTACACCACCGTCCCGCTCGACGACGAGACGGACATGCACTACCACCCCGGCGACCAGGGCGCTCCCAACACCGTGGCGCAGCACCTCGCCGCCCGCTACGGCTTCGACAGCCTCGACGTCCGGGGCCCCGTCCACTTCACCGGCCCGAGCGGCGAGACCGACCGCGCCCTGGGCATCGCCCCGGACGCCTTCGACGTCCTCTACGGCCGGGTCAAGGACATCTGCGCCGACCTCGGCGTCCGCACCTGGTGCAAGCTCCACCCCGGCGACACCGTCAGCGTCCGGTACACCGACCTGGAACGCGGCGACGTCTACTGGTTCCTGAACACCCCCCACCGCTTCCAGGGCTTCAAGGACTTCCCCGCCGACAGCAAGACGCTGGAGTTCATCCCGAACGCCCGCATCCTGGTCTGCGACGACGAGTTCACGATGACCGCCTACGGCACCTACCAGTGCCGCGCGGACCGCGCCCCCGCCGGGTACTGGCAGCGCACCGGCAACCAGCTCCTCAGCGCCTGACCCGCCCCCTCCCCCGGCCCGCCGCCGGGGGAGGGGCTCCCCAGCCGACGGCCGGCCGCACCGCCGGCCCCCGCACACCCCTCAGGAGGCACGATGCACACCACCCTTCAGGACTGCCAGAACGCCCTCGAAGCCGCCCAGGACCAGGCCCAGGGCCTCACGCGAACCCTCGCCGCCACCCTCGCCGACATGGACCCGAACGCCGCCTACCTGGTGCTGCGCAGAGACCCCCGCTCCGGCGAACTCCACCTCGACAGCCTCCGCACCGCCGGCGGCGGCACGCAGTGCGACTTCGACGACGTGGACACCCTCCCCGAGCTCACCGACCCCGAACTGCGCACGGCCTGGGGCCGGACCGACCCGCGCGACCCTCAGGCCCTGCTCCAGGTCCTCCGCCACCTCGACCGCCTCGGCAACCCGTTCGGCCGACTCCCCGACGCCGCCCAGGCGCAGGCCGACCCGTACGAGGACACGGCGGCCCTGCTGTGCCTCGTGGTCAACGCCGACGCGCCCGAGCCCGAGGGCCACGACCTGGAAGTGACCGTGTGTCTCGCCCTCACCGTGACCGAGGAGGTCACGTACGAGTTCACCTCCGAGGTCCGTCTCCCCGCGTACATCGCCAACAACCCGAGCGCCCTCCACGGCTACCTCGCCGAGAACGAGGAGCTCTGGCTCGACGACCTCGACCCCGTCAGCGGCGTCACCATCAACGAGCGCAGCCTGGACGGCGTCGAACTCACCCTCGCCGCCTAGACCTCCCACGACCGCATACGGGCGCTGAGGGCGCCCAGGAAGGCGCGAAGCGCATGCCGGAGTACAGCATCAGCTGGACCATCGAGATCGACGCGGAGACGCCCGTACAGGCCGCCTTCGCGGCGCTGGCTCTCCAGCGCGACCCCGCGTCCTGGGCCACGGTCTTCACCGTCCACACGGCCGACGGTGACGTGGTCGTCGATCTCAACCCCCACCAGCCGGGCCCGCCACGGCTGAGCGGCCCCTGGACGCTCACCGCGTAGCCCCGCACCTCCTCGCGCCCCGGCACGGCCCACCAGCCGCGCCGGGGCGCAGTCGTGCCCGGCGGCAGGACATCTCGCCGGCCGCGGAGGCAGCCGGGCGTTCCCTCCAGGCCCGCGGACACCGCCGGCGCGCGCCGGCGGCCCGGCCGGGGAGCCTCCACCGCGGCCGCCGCCTGCCCGCGGTCGGCCGCTTCGGCGCCGGCGCCCTGGAACCCAGGACGGGCCGGCGGCGGGCGCGCGAACGCCGCCGGCGTCCCTCGGGCATGCCGCTGAACAGGGGAAATAGAGGCCTGCGACGTTCCGAAAGTGATGTGTAGTTGGTATAGTTAAGTCATGGGTCGGCGGTGGCAGCCGACCCGCACCGAAAACCAACTCCCAGGAAAGGGGACCCCCATGCCCACCCTCCTGCAGGACGGCTATGCCCTGCTGGTCCAGCCCACCGGCGGATTCAGCCTGCTCGACTGGGACGCCGACACCTGCCCGCAGGACGCGCTCGGCGCCGACCAGGTCCGTTCCACCGACCTGACCACCCAGCTGATCATGTGGACCGACGAGCTGGCCGTCCCGCTCGGCCTCCCCGTCAACGCCCCCGCGCGCCAGCTCCTGCACAGCTACCAGGACAAGCCCACCCCGGTCCGTGGCGTGGCCGTCTTCACCGGATCCACGCGCGGCGGAGCGCTGCTCGGCCTCACCGAGGACCAGGCGCTCATGCTCGTCGACCGCTACTTCAGCCGTCACCGCGACGTCCCCCGGCCGCGACGCTAAACGCAGGTCACCCCGGGCCCCGGAACCGAATTCCGGGGCCCTCGAATTCGACGAAAGGAAAACCCGTGAAATACACCATCATCGGAGACTGGTACGAAGTCTGGGATCTCGCCCATTCGTTTGCGGTCGTCGCCGAGGGAGCTGATTTCGAGGAGGCCAAGGCGAACGCGGCCGCCGCGGTGCTGGAGGCCTTCCCGTGGCGCGCCGAAGAGGACGGCGAGATCCCCGAGACCCTCTGGGGAGGCGACAACGGCGCCTACGTCGTCGCCGCCTTCCTCGGAGACCTGGGCGCCCAGGCGGTCGACGCCGCGAGCTTCCGGCTGATCGCATGACCGCCACCGAGACGCAGACGTACACCGTCATCGGCCTGACCCTCGACGTCGAACGCACGGAGCTGCTCATCGCGGCCGTGGTCGCGGGCACCCTCGCCGACCAGGTCGCGCTGCTGGCCACCAGCGAGGAGGACTTCACCCGGTGGGCCGAGGAGTTCAAGGCCCCCGACCCGGACACCGCCGCGGACCTGGCCTACGCCTTCTGCCGCGACTTCGGCTACGCCGAGGAAGACACCGCCGGGGAGTACCTCCAGCGGATGCTGGCCGAAGCGGGCATCGAAGCCACCGGGGGCGCCCACCCGGGCTCCGGCTGCTCCTGGATCGCCGTCCCCACCCCCGACGGCTGCGAGGTCCTGCTCACCGGCCAGGACGGGCACGAGTCCGAGGTGGACTACCCGCTGACCGATCACGCCGGTTGGCTCGCCTGCGTCTACGACGCGGACGGCGTCGAGTTCACCGTCCTCTACGACTCGCACTCCACCGACCTGGCCGCCGACACCGCCGCCGCCGTCGCGGCCGTACGCGCCACCGTCACGCCCGGCTAGGCGCCCTCCCACCCTGCGCCCCCACCGTGCCCCTGCCGCACGATGGGGGCGCACTCGTGTTCCGGTCGGCAGCGGTACCGGGCGGCACGTGCCGGACTTCCTCCCGCACCCTTCGTGCCGGCCGCGGCATGGTCCAGCCCGCGCCGACGACGGGAGAAGCGCCGCCGGCTCCCTCGCCGCCGGCGAAAGGCGGGCGGCCGCCAATTCACCCAGGTGGGCGGGCTGATGAGGGCACCGAATAGTGATGCATGTGTGTTATGGTTGTCTTGTTGGTCGGCGGTGGCAGTCGATCACAAACCGAATCCACGCACAGCCCCGAGGAGACAGCCATGTCTGACACCCTGCTCCGCACCCTCGACCTCGTCGAGCCCGGCGACCTGGTCCTCTACCACGGCAGCAAGCCTGAGCACCACGGCCTCTACCTGGCCCAGCCGTGCGACTGCCTCGACTGCGGTGTGTCCGACTACCTCGGCATCGACGACGTCCGCTACCGCCTCGTCGACCCCTTCGCCGACGACCCGTACGCGTGCAAGGTGCACCACGTGCGCCGCGAGTCCATCACCCGGTCGGCCGCCAACGCCTGACCCCTCCCTGGGACGGGGGCGCAGCCACCCGGCCGCGCCCTCGCCCCGGGAGCCACCGCCCCGAAGGCCGGTGGAGACGTCCCAGCTGGCCGCACACCCCTCCCATTTGCACGAACTCACCTGGAGCCCTCGTGTCCCACACCGACTACCCCCTGACCGTGGACGGACTCTTTCTGGCCGAAGCCGCGCTCCGCGCCGTGCTGGACGCCTCCTGCGGCGCCAGGACGATGAGCCCCGAAGTCCTGCGCGAGCTCGCCGACCGGGCCGAGGCCGAAATCCTGCCGCGCGCCCTGAGACGCATGCTCCCCGACTACCTGCTGCGCTCCAAGGATGCCGAGCGCGTAGACGAGATCCGGGACCGGATCTACGACTTGATCCTGCCCGCGCTGAACAACGGACACCTGATCGATGCAGTCGAGCAGCCGCCCTACGCGTACATGCCGATGCCTGAGTACGCCGAGCCCGGCACGCTGCGCTGTGTTGCCTGTGGCGCCCATGACAAAGGCCTCGTGCGCCTCGTGCACACGCGTGGCGCCGACTGGGCATCGGCAATCGTGTGCCCCTCCCACCACGGGCACGAACTCACCCGCGCATGGCTGGCGCAGTTGGCCCCGCGCGAAGCCAACGCCTGACCCCTGCTCCGGGTGCCGCCACCCGGCTGCACCCCGAGCAGGGCGGCGGGGAGTGGCACTCCGCCGCCGAGGACACCGCTCACGGGCAGCCCATGACTGACAAGACCCTCATCAATGGCGCAGCGAACCGGGACAGCTTGGGCCCCGACGCGATGCGCTGGACCCCCGAGCCGGAGCAGCCGGCCGTTTCCGTGACGGACCTCTTCGGGGAGGCCATCCATGCGTACAGCCGCGCCAGCGCCCTCGCCGACGGGGTCCTGGTCGCCGTCGGCGACGACATCGCCCGCGAGGCCGGGTTCACGGTCCCCGTGGCCCTCACCGCGGCGGCGTGGGCCGACTGTGTCGCCTGGACGGAAGAGGACAACCGGCAGACCTACCAGGACGAGTCGGGACGCCTCTGGGACGTGCTTCGGATGACCCACTACGCCATCAGTCGTTCGAGCGACGGGAGCTCCAGCACCGTCGAGGTCTACCGCGTCCCCCGCGACGGAGAGAGCCACGAAAGCGAGCAGGCCCGGCTGCTCGTCACGTGCGGGCCCGGCGACGAAATGGAGCCCGTGCTCACGATCTCCCTGCCCGGCGAGGACTGACCGGCGAAAGCGGCGCCCACCCTGCAAGAGGTGGGCGCCGCGCATTCGCAGCGCTACCCACGTGCGGAAATTCCCTCGGAAAAGATCCACAAAGCCTCCCGGAAATGATGAATAAAGAGTATAGTTGTCTCATTGGTCGGTGGTGGCAGCCGACCAGGAACCGGAAGCAGACCGAGAGGAATCGGCATGACAATCACGTCGCAGGACCGGACCCCGTACGAGATCGAGCGCTCCGCCGCGCTGGTGATGGGCTTCGTCAACGCGGTGGGGGACGGCTGTCACCACCTCGCCGTCGCGGCATCCGCGAACGGCGCCACCCTCTCGGCCTCCGTGCCGTTCCACAACCACGGAGAGACGAGCGACCTGGACCCGGACGACGCCCTTATGGCCATGGAGATCCTCACCCTGGCCGCCGTAGTGGGCGGTGGCGCGGTCATCCGCACGCACCTCCCCAACCAGACCTCCGAAGTCAGGGGCTGGAAGCTGGTGGAGTTCTACGCCAAGCCGCTCAGCGCCTCGGAGACCTTCAGCGCCTACTGCACGGACCCGGAGACGGGCGAACTGATCCCGCCGGAGTGGGGCGTGGAGTACATGGCCGCACCCCGGCTGACGGTCTGAATCGGAGGCTCCGGGGCGCGGGCACTTGCCCGGCCCCCGAGCCGCTCCGGCCTGACCCTGTCTGCCCCTGTCCTGCCCGGTCTGCGTACGGGCGAGCCGCCTGCCGATGCCGTATCCGCGAGGGATGGAGCCCCCGAATGTCTGTCACCTTCTTTGCTGACTCTGCTTCCGAGGAAGTCAACATGGCCAACGCCAACGCGGCCCGTGTGCTGGGTGTGCTTGGGTACGACGAGTTGGCCGGTGATGCGGAGGCTGGCGACTTCCTTGGAAGGGTGTTGGTGGCGCTGGCGTTGGTGCCGGTGGATGCCGGACGCCCGGCGACGGCCGAAGGCCGTTTCGTCGTCTGTGGGCGCAGGGCGGGGTACATCCAGGAGCGGCTGGAGGAGCTGCACGAGCTGGCCGAGGGTGCGTGTGGGCGGAGCCTGCCGGTCTACTGGGGGTAGGGGGTAGGTCAGCGGTCCGATGCTGGCTTCTGCCCTTTCCTGTTCCGCTTGAGCCGTTGGGCGGCGAGGAGCAGTTGCCTGTATTGCCCGAGTGCGCGTCGTTGCTGGCGGGTTTTGCCGGGGGGTAGCAGGTCTGCGTAGCGCCAGGCTTCGCGTCGCATTGTCCAAGCTCGGGGATAGTCGCCCTCTTTGAAGGCGATGCGAAGGCCGACAAGGGCCTCGTTCAGGGCCATGAGGGCGTCTGTTTCCGGCACTGGCCCCTGAGGTGTGCGCTGGGCCGGCGTTTTGCTGCGCAGATCCCATGTAGGCCCGCCGCCGGTCAACCGGGCCCTCGGGCGGTTGTTGGTCAATGACGTCTCCCGTCGAGTCAGCTGGTTGTCACCGGTCTATTTGGTGAGTGTTGTTTGGGGCGCATTGTTGGTGGTGGGGGTGGGGTTGTGGCGGGTGTAGTACTCGGTGGTGAGGACCTGTTCGCGGGCGCTTGACGGTAGGCCAGCGATGAGTCCAGGGATGGCGCCTCGTTGGACTTCGGTGTGGTGGGCGAGGATGGCGGCGGTTTTCTGTTCGAGCCATGGGGATACGTCGATGGTGGCGGTGATCTGGTTGTCGGGGACGCCGTAGATGGTTCTGCCCGGGGTGGTCAGGTGCCTGCTCAGCTGTTGTGCGGCTGAGTAGGGGTGGGTGGCCAGGTAGAGGGCGCTGGGAGACCAGGGAGCGCCGGTACCTGGGTAGAGGAGTCCGAGGCCGGCTGCGTGGACTGCGAGCGCGGTGATCCGGTGGGTGTGGAGGTGGTCGGGGTGGCCGGTCAGTCCTCCGTACGCGTCGTGAGTGACGACGATCTCCGGGCGGAAGTCCCGTAAGTGCGCGACCAGGTCCCGCACTGCCTGGTCAAGGGGAGCGTCGCAGAGCCGCAACCGGCCGGGGGCTGACTCTGGTGCCCGCGCGTCAGCGTAGCCGAGCATCCGGGGTTTGCCGGCACCGAGGATTTCGAGTGCGTTGGCCAGTTCCGCGGCGCGTGGGGTGTCGGCGCCCCAGGTGGCGGTGATGACAGCGGTTCGGGCGCCGGCGGCGGCGTGTTGGGCGAGGACGCCGCCCGACCACAGCGATTCGTCGTCGGGGTGGGCGTAGACCGCAAGCAGGCTCGGTAGGGGCATCGTCGGGGCGCCTTCCGTCTGGGAGCTCGGATCATAGCCAGCTGGCCCTTCCGGGCGCGCTGCTCGCAGGCCCCTGCCTGCTGCCCCGGGTGTGGCTTGCTGTTCCATCATCTTGTCCGGGGTTGGGGTGATCGGGGCGCGGTGCTGCAGGGTCTGGGTGCTCCAGCGGCTCCTCGTATGTCTTGTCGCTTGCTCTGGCCGCATGCTCGGCCCGGGCCGAGTGCTGCGCACGCTGCGGCGAGCGGGAGGCGGGGTCAAGGCGCTGAGCCTCGTGGTCCGTTCACCTCGGGAAATCACTTCTGGAAAAGGGTCTCCGACACCCTCGCGAGTGATGAATGCATGCTATAGTTATCTTGTTGGTCGGCGGTGGCAGTCGGCCAGCGAAACCGAGAACACCCACTCTCAGAGGAGTTCATGATGACCACTCAGCCGAAGCCGGGCGAGGGTTCGGATCAGGTCTCTACCGGGACTGCCCCCGGGTATTTCATCGACGTGGCGGGGGTCGAGGACCCGTTCGTCCGGGGCCTGCTGGCCAGCTGCGCGACCGTGTTCGAGATCAAGCCCGCGATGGCGGCGCTGCTGACCAACGGCACACCCAGTATCGAGGGAGGGACCATCGAGCCCGGCGCGATGGTGCGCGGTGACGTGATCGTGGGCGAGGGTGCTGTCATCGAGGCAGGCGCGATGGTTGACGGTCCCGTGTACGTAGGGCCCGGCTCGGTGATCGCCATGGGCGCGCGCGTCCGTGATCACTCGGTCATCGGGCCGAACTGCCACATCGGGTGGGGGGCGGAGATCGCTCGTTCGCTGCTGGTGTCCGATGTGCGGATGAAGCACGTTTCGTTTGTCGGGGACTCGGTGCTGGGCCGTCACGTGAACGTGGGCGCGTTGGTCTCGACCACAGCTCTGCGCGTGAACGGCGGCCGGGTTACCGAGCCCGCGACAAAGGAGATCACCGTGCTCCTCGGCGACCGGCGCATCGGCACCGGACAGACGAAGTTCGGCTCGGTCGTGGCCGACGACACCGCCATCCCGGCGGGCGCGATCCTCCAGCCCGGGACCCTGATCGGTCCCCGCACCATCCTCTACCCGCGCGGACAGGTGGGCGGGTTCTTCCCCGCTGGCAGCCAGGTTCGCTGACCCCCTCTGGGCGGAGAGGCAGCTATGCCTCTCCGCCCCCTTCAACGGAAAGGAACCATCTCGTGTCCCGTCCCACCACGTGGCTTCCCCGCCACGAGTACATCCAGCAGGCTCCCAAGGCGATCGTCTACGCCTCGGTGTTCTTCACCGACACCGAGGACCGGGCCCTGTGCCTGCGCTCTCCCCACCGGGGTGAGGTGTGGCAGATCCCCGGCGGCGTCATGGACGAAGGTGAGACGCCCTGGGAGACCGCCGCGCGCGAAGTCCGGGAAGAAACCGGCATCGTCATCGCGGGCCCCCGCCCGCTTCTTCTCACCCACTTCGCCACCATCGACGCTGCGTGGAGCGTTCCGAGGATCGGGTTCATCTTCGATGGCGGCACCCTTCACACCGACGAGCTCGACACCATCACGTTGGACGCCGATGAGCACGACGGATGGGCCGTGCGGACCCTGGCCGACTGGGAAGCGGAGATGATCCCTGCGAACTATGCCAGGCTCAAAGCCGCCCACGCCGCGCGCCCCCACGCGGGATACAGCTACATCGAAACCCACGACACGGCAGCAACCACCCCGAGCAGCTGACCCATGGCCCTCAGTCGTCCTGCGGGCGGCTGAGGGCCTACGCCGGAGGGCCGGTGGAGACTCCGAGCCGTCCGAGAAGGGCAGGCACAACGTGCCCGAATCCAGTTGGTGTCGGGGTGTTCTGACGGCGTGATAGCCGTGATTAAGGAGGCCCGGAATGGCCTCCTTTTTCTTTTTCTGGGTGGCTTTCTTTTCGTTCCCGGGCGGGATGAATTCCCTTCACTATTCTCTGACGTGTCATCAGGTTCAGAGGTTGTAACGGTCCGTCCGTGACACACTGTCGGAGATATCGGAGTGACGCATCCCGGGCGTTCTGAGGGAATTCAAGGCGCCGGTAATTAGGCCGTAAGGCCGCCCCGGAATTCATCCGCGCACCCGCTCCCGTAAACCCGGCCGCCCGTGAAGACACCAGCCCCCGGCATGGCGCCCGGAAGGGCGCTGAAACCCCCTCAGGAAAACCCGCCCGCACCCCCACCCGAACCCTCCCGCCCCACACCCCCGCCCCCCCCGGACACCCCCACACACTCTCTCCCACCCCCACAGGCCCCGACAGGGGCCCACACCCCCACCCAGAACCCCCAGCAACCCCCCAACCAGCCACCACACATGACACCAAACCCCAGACCCTAGCCACACCCCCACAACAAAACACCCCCACACCCCCAAAGCTCCGAAGGAGCCCACACCACCCACCACCCCACCCGCCGACAGGCGGGCCCCCACCCCACAACCAACACCCCATCAAATCCCACAACGTGGGATCACCCAAAAAGCCTGAAAAGGCTTCCAAAACCCGCCAACCGGGAATTGCCGAAAGGCAATACAACCCGCCCAACAAAGACCGCGGGCACCAGCGACGCCCCGAAGTCCAAGACCGTCACGCTCGTCTCCCACGACTCCTTCAACGTGACCGAAGCGGTGCTCAAGGAGTTCGAGCAGCAGAGCGGCTACACCGTCAAGGTGCTGAAGTCCGGCGACGCCGGCGCCGCCCTGAACCAGGAGATCCTCACCAAGGGCTCCCCGCGCGGCGACGTCTTCTTCGGCGTCGACAACACCCTGCTCTCGCGCGCCCTCGACAACGGCATCTTCACCCCGTACGAGGCCAAGGGCCTGGCCGACGTCAAGCCCGAGTACGTGCTCGACAAGGAGCACCGGGTCACCCCGATCGACTCCGGCGACATCTGCGTCAACTACGACAAGGCGTACTTCGCCGACAAGAAGATCGCCCCGCCGCAGACGCTGGACGACCTCACCAAGCCGGAGTACAAGAACCTGCTGGTGGTCGAGAACGCCGCGACCTCCTCTCCCGGCCTCGGCTTCATGCTCGCCTCCGTCGGCAAGTACGGCGAGGAGGGCTGGAAGGACTACTGGACCAAGCTGAAGGCCAACGGCGTCGAGGTCGTCGACGGCTGGGAGCAGGCCTACAACGAGCGCTTCTCCGGCTCCGCCGGCGGCAAGAAGGCCAAGGGCGACCGCCCGCTGGTCGTCTCCTACGCCTCCAGCCCGCCGGTCGAGGTGCTCTACGGCGAGCCGCAGCCGGCCGAGGCGCCCACGGGCGTCGCCACCGGCACCTGCTTCCGCCAGATCGAGTTCGCCGGTCTGCTCAAGGGCGCGAAGAACGAGGAGGGCGGCAAGGCCCTCGTCGACTTCCTGATCGGCAAGAAGTTCCAGGAGGACATGCCCCTCCAGATGTTCGTGAACCCCGTGACCAAGGACGCCGCGCTGCCGGAGCTGTTCACCAAGCACGGTGTGGTGGTCGAGAAGCCGGAGAACGTCACTCCGGAGGCCATCGCCAAGAACCGTGAGCAGTGGGTCAAGGCATGGACCACGCTCGTCGTGAAGTAAGCGGTACGAAGGAGCCGGGTGCGGCGTCGCACGACGCCGCCCCGGTCCCCGGACCGGGGCGGGTACCCGGACAGGGCGAGAGCGGGCGGGCCACCGCCGTCCGCCTCGCCCTGATGGCCGTCCCCCTCGTCTTCTTCGGGCTGTTCTTCGCCTACCCCGTCGCGGCGATCGTCGGCCGCGGCCTCAAGACCGACACCGGATGGCAGTTCGGCCGGATCGGCGAGGTGCTGACCCGGCCCGACATCGCCGACGTGCTGTGGTTCACCACCTGGCAGGCGCTCGCCTCCACCGTGCTCACCCTGCTGTTCGCACTCCCCGGCGCCTACGTCTTCGCGCGCTTCGAGTTCCCGGGCAAGCAGCTGCTGCGGGCGGTGGTGACCGTCCCCTTCGTGCTCCCGACCGTGGTCGTGGGCACCGCCTTCCTCGCGCTGCTCGGGCGCGGCGGGCTCCTGGACGAGACGGCGGGCGTCCGCCTCGACACCACCGTCTGGGCGATCCTGCTCGCCCACGTCTTCTTCAACTACGCCGTCATCGTCCGCACGGTCGGCGGCCTGTGGGCCCAGCTCGACCCGCGCCAGGAGGAGGCCGCCCGGGTGCTGGGCGCCGGCCGGTTCGCCGCCTGGCGGCGGGTGACGCTGCCCGCGCTGGCCCCGGCCGTGGCCGCCGCCTCCCTGATGGTGTTCCTCTTCACCTTCAGCTCCTTCGGCGTCGTGCTGATCCTGGGCGGACCCGCCTACTCCACCCTGGAGGTGGAGGTCTACCGGCAGACCGCGCAGCTGCTGGACCTGTCGACGGCCGCCGTGCTGACGATGGTGCAGTTCGCCGCGATCGGCGCGATCCTCGCCCTGCACGCCTGGACCGTGCGCCGGCGCGAGACCGCCCTGCGCCTCGTCGACCCCGGCCGCACCACGCACCGGCCGCGCGGCTGGGCACAGCGCACCCTGCTGGGCGGTGTCCTGCTCACCATCGGGCTGCTGATCGTGGCCCCGCTGGCCGTGCTGGTCGAGCGGTCCTTCGACACCCCCGGCGGCTACGGCCTCGGCTTCTACCGGGCCCTGCAGGACGCCGGCGCCGGTGGCGGGTCCTTCCTGGTGCCGCCGCTGGAGGCGATCTGGAACTCCCTGCAGTACGCGCTCGCCGCCACCGCGATCGCCCTGCTCGTCGGGGGACTGGCGGCCGCGGCGCTGACCCGGCGCGGGGGCCGCTTCGTACGCGGCTTCGACGCGATGCTGATGCTCCCGCTGGGGGTGTCCGCCGTGACCGTCGGCTTCGGCTTCCTGATCACGCTCGACGAGCCGCCCCTGGACCTGCGGACCTCGTGGATCCTGGTGCCGCTGGCGCAGGCCCTGGTGGGCGTGCCCTTCGTCGTACGGACCATGCTGCCGGTCCTGCGCGCGGTGGACGGGCGGCTGCGGGAGGCCGCCGCCGTGCTCGGCGCGTCACCGCTGCGCGCCTGGCGGGAGGTGGACCTCCCGCTGGTGCGGCGGGCGCTGCTGATCGCGGCCGGGTTCGCCTTCGCCGTGTCGCTGGGGGAGTTCGGCGCGACCGTCTTCATCGCCCGACCGGACCGGCCGACGCTCCCGGTCGCCGTGGCGCGGCTGCTGGGACGGGCCGGCGAGCTGAACTACGGGCAGGCGATGGCCCTGAGCACGATCCTGATGCTGGTGTGCGCGGTGTCCCTGCTGCTGCTGGAGCGACTGCGACCCGACAAGACCTCCGGAGAGTTCTGATGACGCTGCTTCAGCTGGAAGGGGTGTCGGTCCGCTTCGGCGAGCGCGCGGTCGTCGACTCCGTGGACCTGGCGGTGGCCGAGCACGAGACCGTGTGCGTCCTGGGCCCGAGCGGCAGCGGGAAGTCCACGCTGCTGCGGGTGGTCGCCGGGCTCCAGCCGGTCTCCGGGGGACGGGTGCTGCTGGACGGCGCCGACCAGGCCGCCGTACCCGTGCACCGGCGGGGCGTGGGCCTGATGTTCCAGGACCACCAGCTCTTCCCGCACCGCGACGTCGGCGCGAACGTCTCCTTCGGCCTGCGGATGCGCGGCGGCGGGCACGGCGCGGGGCGCGCAGCGCATGCCGGCCGGGTCGCGGAGCTGCTCGAACTCGTCGGCCTCCCCGGGGCCCAGGGCCGGGCCGTGGCCTCCCTGTCCGGCGGCGAGCAGCAGCGGGTGGCGCTGGCCCGGGCCCTGGCGCCGTCGCCGCGGCTGCTCATGCTCGACGAGCCGCTCGGGCAACTGGACCGGGGGCTGCGGGAGCGGCTCGTGGTCGAGCTGCGGGGGCTGTTCTCGCAGTTGGGGACGACGGTCCTGGCCGTCACCCACGACCAGGGGGAGGCCTTCGCCCTGGCCGACCGGGTCGTGGTGATGAAGGACGGCCGGATCGCGCAGGCCGGGACCCCGCTGGAGGTGTGGCAGCGGCCCGCCTCGGAGTTCGTGGCGCGCTTCCTCGGCTTCGAGAACGTGGTCCCGGCGACGGTGACGGGCCAGGTCGCCGCGACCGCGTGGGGCGAGGTACCGGTCCCCGCCGGCTCCGCCGAGGGGCGGCAGCGGCTGCTGGTCCGCCCGGCGGGCGTGGTGCTCCGCGAGGCCGGCCTGCGCTGCGAGGTGGTGTCCCGGACCTTCCGCGGCACGCACGTCGCCCTGCTGCTGCGGCCCGAGAGCGGCCCCGCCCTGGAGGCGGAGTGCGGCCTGGCGGGGGCTCCGGCCGTGGGCGACCGGGTCGCCGTGGCCTTCACCCCCGCCGAGGTCGTCGTCCTCCCGCCGGAGCCGGGGGAGGGCTGAGTACTCCTCAGGCGGCCTTCGGCAGCACGCCGTCGCAGGCGATCTGCAGGTGCCGGGGGCCGCGCAGCACCGCGTTCTGACGGTACGGAGGCGGGTCCTCCAGCAGGCGCGGGTTCTCCAGCCGGCGGGCCAGTTCGCTCAGCGCCAGCTGCGCCTCCTGCCGGGCCAGCGGCGCTCCGAAGCAGCTGTGGATGCCGCTGCCCAGCCCCAGGTGCTGGATGTCCTTGCGGTCCGGGTCGAAGCGGTCGGCGTTCTCGAACCGCTTGGGGTCGCGGTTGCCGGAGGCCAGGACCAGCCACAGGGACGCGCCCTTGGGGATGTTGACCCCCGCGACCTCGATGTCGGAGAGCGTGGTGCGCTGCGGAAGCAGCTGCACCGGCGGCTCGTACCGCAGCAGCTCCTCCACGATCGGGACGGACAGCGCCGGGTCCTCGCGCAGCCGCTGGAGGACGTCCGGGTGGCGCAGCAGGGTCAGCATCCCGTTGGTGATCAGGTTGACCGTGGTCTCGTGGCCCGCGATCAGCAGCAGCGCGGAGGTGCTGAGTGCCTCCATCGTGGTCATCGCGCCGTCCGGGCCGTCCGCGGTCGCCAGCTGGGACAGCATGTCGTCGCCGGGGTTCTTGCGCCGCTCCTCGATGAGGCCGGCCAGGTACATGCCCAGCTCCATGCGCGCGTCCGTGGTGTCCTTGCCGCGCTGGGTGGGGTCCCCGTCAGGGTCGGGGTCCAGGCTGGCGGCGAGGGTCTCCGCCCAGACGTGGAAGCGCGGTTCGTCCTCGTGGGGCACCCCGAGCAGCCGGCAGATCACCGTCACCGGGAAGGGGTACGCGAACTGGTCCACCAGGTCGACCCGGTCCAGGTTCCCCGTGGCGGCGATGTTGTCGATGAGCCCGCCGACGAGGCCGTGGAGCTCGTCGCGCATGTCGTGCACCCGGTGCGGGGCGTGCGGCGGCCCGAACGGCCGGTTCGTCATCCGGCGCAGGCGGTCGTGGTCCGGCGGGTCGAGCTTGAGGAACGAGGGCGGCAGGGCCGATCCTCCGTCGTCGGCCGACTCCCCGAGCGGATCGTCACCCGTCGACTTCAGGTTGCGCGCGTCGGAGCTGATCCGGGGGTCGTGCAGCAGGCTCTGGATCTCGTAGTACGTGCTGATGACGTACGGGCCGTTCCCATCGTGGGACACCGGGGTCTTGCGGAGTTCCTCGTACAGCGGATACGGGTTGGCCCGGTTCGCGTAGTCGATGATCTCCCGCAGGAGGGCTTGGGTCATGACGGGTCCTCGTGATCCTCGGGGGCGGTCGCGGCGCGGTCAGCGCCCGGGGGTGAAGGTCATCTTCCGGTCGGCCGGCGAGTAGCCGCTGAGGGTGATGGTCGGGCCGTGGGTCGGGACCGAGGGGTCGGGGAAGTCCGCCGGCACCGGCTTGTTCCCCTCCGGCCTGCGGTCCACCGTGGAGAACGGCGGCGGGAACGGCGCGGTGGTCTCGATCTGGTGCTCGTAGAACGGCAGCCACCTGCAGTTGTCGAAGGTGACGGCGGCGATCACGCGCCCCTGGTAGCCGTAGACGGCGGCGAACCGGCGCTCGGCCAGCGAGCCCTGGGTGACGAGGATCTCGGTGCCCATCGGCGGCACCCCGACGGACTTGATGTTCACGCCGAACTGCGAGGACCAGAACGCCGGTACCCACAGGTGGGGGCGGCGGTCCGCGCTCTCGCTGAGCATGTTGTGCGCGGCGGTGTCGGCCTGCGCGACGGCGTTGCCCCAGTGCTCCAGGGACAGGAACTGGTAGCCGAACAGCGCGTGCGGGGAACGCGCCACGTCACCCGCCACGTAGATGTCGTCGGTGACGATGCCCCGGATGTCGAAGGCCCGGCAGCCCGCGTCGCAGGCGATGCCCCGGGGCCCGGCGCCCAGTCCGGACCCGGCGAGCCACTCGGTATTGCGCTGTGCGCCGAGCGAGACGACCACGACGTCGGCCTCGATGGTGGAGCCGTCGGACAGGTGGGCCGCGCGGACCCGGCCGGCGGGGTCGCCCTCCAGAGCGGTGACCATGACGCCGGTGCGCAGGTCGACCCCGTGCTCCCGGTGCATCTCGGCGGCCACCGCGCCGATCACCCCGCCGAGGGCGCCGACCAGCGGCGCGTCGCCCCGTTCGGCGACGGTCACGTTCAGGCCGCGTTCCCGGCAGGCGGAGGCGATCTCGGATCCGGTGAACCCGGCTCCGATGACGAGCACCCGGCGGGGGTTGTCGGCGAGGGCGCGTTGCAGCCCCTCGCCGTCCTCGCGGGTGCGCAGGACGAAGACCCCTTGCAGGGAGCCCTCCTCCTCGTTGGGCCAGGGCCGGGCGCGGACACCGGTGGCGATCAGCAGCCGGTCGTACTCGACCTCGTCGCCGTTGCCGAGGCGGACCCGTCGGGCGGCCATGTCCAGGCCCGTCGCGGGGACTCCGAGGCGCCAGTCGGCGTCGATCGCCCGGCGGCGGGGGAGCGCGGTGTGGTCCGCGACCGCGTTGCCCAGCAGGACCTGCTTGGACAGCGGGGGCCGGTCGTACGGCTCGTAGGGCTCGTCGCCGATCATCGTGAGCGAACCGGCGAACCCCTTCTCCCGCATGGTCTCGGCGGCCCGCAGCCCCGCGAGCGAAGCGCCGACGACGACGATGCGGCCCTCGCGCTTGAGCTGCTCCAGTGCCCCGTCGCGGGCGCGTTCACCGGTCACCGGGGGCCTCCGGAACCGGCGCCGGCCCCAGCGGCCTCCTGGGACACCACGCCCGCCATGTCCTCGTCCGTGATCTCGAGCAGGATCGCCCCGACGGGGCATGCGGCCACGGCGCGGGCGACGTTCTCCTGCTGCTCGGCGGCCGCCTCCGGGTTGTAGAGGAGCGACTCGTCGCCGTGCATGGCGAAGACGTCGGGAGCGAGGAAAGCGCACTGGGCGTATCCCTGGCAGCGGTTGAGGTCGACGACAAGCCTCATGACGGATCTGCCTTTCCCTCGGCTGTTGATCCCCGTCGCCCCCCGGGTACCCCCCGGTTCCTCCCCTGTCCACCAGCATGCACGCGGTACCCGAAGGCCGCCTGCCGGAGCACGGACCGCCAGGTCAGGAGGGGTTCAGGGCGGACCGGAGCCGTCCGCGTGCACGGTCGTGCGCCGGACCCGCAGGATGTAGAGGCTGATCACCAGGGCCCAGGCCGGGAACAGCATCTCGGACCAGGGCACGCCGGAGCCCACCACGATCAGGACCAGGCCGACGAGGGTGCCCAGCAGGGCCAGGGGCCGGGGGAAGACGCCGAGCGTCCGCCCGATCATCGAGGTGGCCAGGACGAAGACCGCGGCCATGCGCATCGCGTACGTGGCGAGCAGGGTGTAGGCGTAGTGGCGGCCGAAGTCGGAGGGCGTCTCCTCGTTCAGCACGGTGCCGGCCGCCGCGGCGGCGGCGAACAGGGTGGCCACGAAGACGAAGCCGCTGCCGAGGAACACGGTGGCGATGAACCGGTCCTCGGCCGCGCCGGTGTGCGCGCGCAGGGCGCCCATGAACCAGAGGAAGAAGATGCCGGCGAAGGGCACGATCTGCAGGGCCAGCTGGACGGCCCAGCGGCGGTCCTGGTCGATGGTCGCGTCGGCGGCGTCGCCGGGAATGGAGATCCGCATCAGGACGATCGCCGCACCGAGGAGCAGGGCGAAGGCGACTCCGGCCATACCGGCCGCGCGCGGTGTCTTCAGCCGATCGGTCGTGGGCTCCATGAACCCCTCGCTCTCTCCCCCCGGTCCCAGCAAGCGACAGCCGTCGCCGCGCCACCACCGGGGGACGGCCGACCGGGTGAGGGAGCGTGGCGCCGCTCCGCCCGGCCGGCCGGGCGGTCAGCCGACCGGCTCCGGCACCGGGGCCGGGGCTTCCTCCTCGGCGCCCTCGTGCTTGCCGTACCAGGCCACCGCCACCGCGCCGGTCACGGCCATGACGAAGCCGACGACCGCCAGCCAGGCCAGGCCGGGGCGCGAGGCGTCGCCGAGCCAGAGCACGCCGATCGCGCCGGGGAGCACCGTCTCGCCGACGACGAGGGCCGCGGTCGCCCCGTTCACCGAGCCGATCTGCAGGGCGACGGTGTGCAGGTACATGCCGCCGATGCCGGCCAGCAGGATGGCGTAGAGGGCCGGGTCGGTGAGGAGCGCGCCGAGGTCGAACGGGTCGACGCCGTTCAGGATCCGCACGCCGACGCCCAGTGCGCCGAAGCCCAGACCGGACAGCAGACCCGCCAGGATCGCGGCCCCGCCGCCGAGGAGGCGGACGGCCACCGTGCCGCCCACCATCAGCAGCGCGGTGATCCCCAGCAGCCACCAGTGCGTGGACATCGGCGCGTGGTGGCCGCCTTCGTGTCCCGCCGCGGTCGCCAGCAGCACCAGCGCGGTGCAGACGACGCCGATCGAGGCCCACTCCTTGCGGGTGAGCCGGATGCCGAGCATCTTCACGCTCAGCACGGCGGTGATGACCAGGTTGGCGCTGATCACCGTCTGGGAGAGGAAGAGCGGAAGGAGGCGGGCGGCCAGGGCCCCCAGTCCGAAGCCGACGAAGTCCAGGATCGTGCCGACGATGAACTCCCACGTCATCGCCGCCTTCGCGGTGGACGAGAGGTTGGGGCCGCCGTGGGCGGTCACCCCGGCCGCCGCCGGGGACATCCGGGCGGCGCGGCGCGATCCGACGGCTTGCAGCACGGATCCCGTGCCGTAGCAGATGGATGCCGCGACAGCGGTCAGCAGGCCTATGAGCACCGATGGCTCCGTTCACGTCTGGCAGGTTTTGCGGTACCTCTGCCAGACGTGGGAAACGGCCCGGAAGTTGCCTGCGGAACTCAGCTCATCGAAGCGAGTGCGCCGGGCACCTCGTCGACCGAGTCGACGAGCGCGATCCGCGGCTCCATCGCCCGGCCCCGGGCCAGTGCGCGCAGCAGGGGCCAGGCCGGGAGGTGCTCGGTCCAGTGGGTGCGGCCGACCAGCACCATCGGCGCCGGCTCGCCCCGGGACCCGTAGTAGTTGGGCGTCGCGGCGTCGAATATCTCCTGGACGGTGCCGGCCGCGCCGGGCAGGAACACCACGCCCGCGGTGGAGCGGGCCAGCAGCCCGTCCTCCCGGGTGGCGTTCGCGAAGTACTTGGCGATGTGCGCCGCGAAGGCGTTCGGCGGCTCGTGTCCGTAGAACCAGGTGGGGATGCCCACCGAGTCGCCGCCGCCGGGCCAGCGCTCCCGTACGGCGAAGGCCGCGCGCGCCCAGTCGGACACCGACGGCTCGAAGGAGGGGGCCTTGGCGAGCAGTTCGAGGGCCTCCGCGAGGGCCTCGTCCGGGGCGGGTGCCAGGTAGGCGCCGAGGTTGGCGGCCTCCATCGCGCCGGGGCCGCCGCCCGTGGCCACGGTCAGCCCGGACCGGGTCAGCGCCCGGCCGAGCTCCGCGGCACCGCGGTAGTCCTCGCTGTCCCGGGACAGGGCGTGGCCGCCCATCACGCCCACCACGCCCATGGCGCCGAGGTGCTCGTCGAGGGCGTCGGAGACCGCGTCGTCATGGACGGAGCGCAGCATCGAGGAGAAGACGTCACCGTCGGTCCCGGTCTCCTGGAACCAGGCGTACGTCTCGGCGTCCGGGGTGGCCTCGTAGCCGTCGGGGAGCCCCTCGAAGAGCTCCTCCGGCGTGTAGAGCAGGCCCCGGTAGGGGTTGAAGGGCAGGTCGGGAACGGGCGGGAAGACCAGCGCCCCGTCCGCACGGACCTTCGCCGAGGCATCGGGCTCCATCGCACAGCCCAGGAAGACGGCCGCCGAGGTGTCGGCGGCCAGCAGCGCGAAGGTCCGCTCCAGCAGGTTGACCGACTGGATCCGGTAGCCGCTGAGCGAGCCGCGTGCCACGACCTGGTCGAATTCGGCGAGCGTCTCGATCTCGATGTCTGGGTTGACCATTCGGCCCACCCTAAGGGCTGTATGCCTCAGCGGGTCAGCGCCAGCGACGTCAGCTGTGCCACACCCCAGCTGAGGGGTACGCACACGGCCACGAGCGCGGTGGCCCGCAGACCCGCCGCGGTGCGCAGGACCCTTGCGGGAGCGGCCAGATCGAGCAGGGCCTTGCGTCCGGCGGTCTCGGTCCGGCGGGTCTGCGTCGCGGATGTGAGAAGGGTCGCTGCGGCGCACAGGGCCACCAGGGCGGCCGCCGGCCAGGCCAGCGGACCGAGCGGTACGTGCAGCCCGCCCCGGTCCCGCAGGGCCAGGGCCGTCAGGGCCCCCGCGACGACGGAGCACAGCACGCCCAGCGGCGGCCCGATCCGGGAGGCCTGCTCCTGCAGGGACCGCCCGGCCAGCAGCCGCAGCGCACCCGGGCGCACGGCCTGGACCAGGCTGCCGCAGGCGTAGGCCAGACCCGGTCCGGCGAGGGCGAGCCCGACGGCGGTCAGCGCCCATCCGGCGAGGACCCCGCCGCCGTCCCGGCCGGCGTAGGCCTCGGTGGCGAGCCCGCACGCGGTGAGCGCGATGCCCCAGGGCAGGGCGGTCTGCGGAGCCAGCGGCCGGTGCGGACGCAGCGCGAGGACGGTGGCCGCCGAGGCGGTCAGCGGTACGAGGGCCAGCAGGGTCAGGGCGGCCGCCACGGGCAGCGGCTGCTCGGCGTGCAGGAGCCGGGCGCCGGAGCCGTCGAACGGCAGGCCGGAGAGGTCCCCGCGCAGGTGCAGGAAGAGGGCCAGGGCCAGGGCGCTGCCCAGGGCGCAGGCCACGGCCGTGGAGATCGCGGCGGCGATGGCCAGGCGTACGGGTCCCAGCCCGGCGGCGTCCAGCCCCTCGCGGGGCCGGGTGGCGGGGTCGGCCCGGGCGACGGCGACGGCGAAGTGGACCGTCGCGGCCAGCGGGACCAGGGCCCACAGCAGGCGAGGGAACGATCCGGCGGGCCGGGCCACGGCTCCGGCGAGTACATAGAGCAGCAGGAAGCCGGTCCCGGCGGAGGCGGCGGCGACGAGCAGCCGCCGCAGCTGGACGAGGGGCCGGGAGCCGCGGGCTAGGCGGAGAGCGAGCACGCGGCCTGACCCTCCGGGGTGTCGGGAAGCGCGGGCGCGGCGCCGTTCACCGAGAGCCGGCCGTCGACCAGGTCCAGCCGGCGGTCCGCGACGGCCGCGGTGGCCTCGTCGTCGGTGGCCAGCAGCACGGTGATCTCGTGGGAGCGGGCCGCGGTGGTCAGCGTCCGCAGCAGCAGGGCCCGGTCGGCCCGGTGCAGCGGGGCGGTGGGCTCGTCCGCGTAGATCACCGAGGGCACGGTGACCAGGGCCCGGGCCAGGGCGACCCGCTGGCACTCGGCGCGGGTCAGGGCGGCGGGGCGCTTGCGGGCGAAGGCGCCGATGTCGAGGCGGTCGAGCCATTCGCAGGCGGCGTGCTTGGCGCTGCGGTGGGAGGCGCCCGAGAGCAGCAGCGGCAGGGCGGCGTTCTCCCAGACCTTCAGCTCGGGCAGCAGTTGTGGCTCGCTGCCGAGCCAGCCGAAGCGGTCGCGGCGCAGCCGCTCGCGGACCAGGTCGCCCAGGGTGTGCACGGGGACGCTGTTGAACCAGACCTCGCCCTCGGAGGGGCGCAGCTGTCCGGACAGGCAGCGCAGGAGAGTGGTCTTGCCGCTGCCGCGGGGGCCGGTCAGGGCCACGATCTCGCCCTGGCGGACTCCGAGGGAGACGCCGACGAGGGCGGGGGCACCGTCGTGCGCGTAGTGCAAGGAGCGCGCCCAGAGCACGTCGTTGTCCGGCGGGGCATTCTCCGGTGGGGCCACCATGGCGTACACCTCCGTCCGAGGGAACGAAACGGAGCCCTTCCGGTCACTGGCGCCGCAATGAGATGTAAAGAGATGAACCGCTTGGATGCCGACAGCACACGGCCCGGACCCCCGCGTTCTCACTCGAACGGAGGATCCGGGCCGTGTGTTCGGACTATTGCAGCCTCGGACCGTTTACAGCCCGGTCACAGCTTGGTCCAGGCCTCGGTGAGCACCGAGCGCAGGATCCCCTCGATCTCGTCGAAGGTGCCCTGGTCCGCCGTCAGCGGCGGCGCCAGCTGGATGACCGGGTCGCCACGGTCGTCGGCCCGGCAGTACAGGCCGTTCTCGAAGAGGGCCTTGGAGAGGAAGCCGTAGAGCACGCGCTCGGTCTCCTCGTCCGTGAAGGACTCCTTCGTGACCTTGTCCTTGACGAGCTCGATGCCGTAGAAGTAGCCGTTGCCGCGGACGTCGCCGACGATCGGCAGGTCGTGCAGCTTCTGCAGCGTCTGGAGGAAGGCGCCCTCGTTGTCCAGCACGTGCTGGTTGAGGCCTTCCTTGTCGAAGATGTCGAGGTTGGCCAGCGCCACCGCGGAGGACACCGGGTGCCCGCCGAAGGTGTAGCCGTGCAGGAAGGTGTTGTCGCCCTTGTAGAACGGCTCGGCGATGCGGTCCGAGACGATGCAGGCGCCGATCGGGGAGTAGCCCGAGGTCATGCCCTTGGCGCAGGTGATCATGTCCGGCACGTAGCCGAACTTGTCACAGGCGAACATCGTGCCGAGGCGGCCGAAGGCGCAGATGGTCTCGTCGGAGACGAGGAGCACGTCGTACTCGTCGCAGATCTCGCGGACCCGCTGGAAGTAGCCGGGCGGCGGCGGGAAGCAGCCGCCGGCGTTCTGCACCGGCTCCAGGAAGACGGCGGCGACGGTGTCGGCACCCTCGAAGAGGATCTGCTGCTCGATCTGGTCGGCGCACCAGCGGCCGAAGGCCTCGGGGTCGTCGCCGTAGATCGGGGCGCGGTAGATGTTGGTGTTCGGCACCTTGTGCGCGCCGGGCACCAGCGGCTCGAACGGAGCCTTGAGGGCCGGCAGGCCCGTGATCGACAGGGCGCCCTGCGGGGTGCCGTGGTAGGCGACCGCACGCGAGATGACCTTGTACTTGGTGGGCTTGCCCTGCAGCTTGTAGTACTGCTTGGCGAGCTTCCAGGCGGTCTCGACGGCCTCGCCGCCGCCGGTGGTGAAGAAGACCTTGTTCAGGTCGCCCGGGGCGTAGTTCGCCAGGCGCTCGGCGAGCTCGACGGCCATCGGGTGGGCGTAGGACCACACGGGGAAGAAGGCCAGCTGCTGCGCCTGCTTGTAGGCGACCTCGGCCAGCTCCTTGCGGCCGTGACCGGCGTTGACCACGAACAGTCCGGCGAGACCGTCCAGGTAGCGCTTGCCCTTGTCGTCGAAGATGTAGGTGCCCTCACCACGGACGATGGTGGGGACGGGGGAGTTCTCGTAGGACGACATGCGGGTGAAGTGCATCCACAAGTGGTCGTACGCGGTCTTGGACAGGTCCTGGGTCACGGTTATCGGGTTCCCCACATGTAGGTCTGCTTCTTCAGCTTCAGGTAAACGAAGCTTTCGGTAGATCGCACGCCGGGGAGCGTGCGGATCTTCTTGTTGATCGTTTCCAGCAGGTGGTCGTCGTCCTCGCAGACGATCTCCACCATCAGGTCGAACGAGCCGGCGGTCATCACCACGTACTCGCACTCGGCCATCGCGGTCAGCGTGTCGGCCACCGGGTCGAGGTCGCCCTCGACGTTGATGCCGACCATCGCCTGGCGCCGCAGGCCCACGGTGAGCGGGTCGGTGACGGCGACGATCTGCATGACGCCCTGGTCGAGCAGCTTCTGCACGCGTTGGCGTACGGCCGCCTCGGACAGGCCCACGGCCTTGCCGATCGATGCATAGGGACGGCGACCGTCCTCCTGCAGTTGCTCGATGATCGCCAGGGACACAGCATCGACCGAAGGGGACGGTTGTCTGTTCCTGGAATCTGCGCTTCGACTGACCACGACCTCACTGTGCACGAGGGTCGTCTGTTCCGCAAGACGGAATCGATGAAATTCGTTGTTTGAAGACTCGGATCTCACTGATTTCGTAGGTGGTGGCGTCCGGGTCTGTCGAAAGCCTCCGCCTAGGGGCTAGGCTTTGGTAAACGTCTCAATCGTTGGACATGTGATCAGGAGTGTGGCTGTAGTGACCACCGAACTGCGTCGTCTGCGCAACTACATCGGCGGGGAGTTCAAGGACGCCGCCGACGGGCGGACCACCGAGGTGGTCAACCCGGCCACCGGCGAGGTGTACGCGACCGCCCCGCTCTCGGGCCAGGCCGATGTCGACGCCGCCATGGCCGCTGCCGCGGCCGCGTTCCCGGGCTGGCGCGACACCACCCCCGCCGAGCGCCAGAAGGCGCTGCTGAAGATCGCGGACGCCTTCGAGGCGCGCGCGGACGAGCTCGTCGCCGCCGAGTCGGAGAACACCGGCAAGCCGCTGGGCCTCACGGCCAGCGAGGAGCTGCCGCCGATGGTGGACCAGATCCGCTTCTTCGCGGGTGCGGCCCGTCTGCTCGAGGGCCGCTCGGCCGGCGAGTACATGGACGGGATGACCTCGATCATCCGCCGCGAGCCGGTCGGCGTCTGCGCCCAGGTCGCGCCGTGGAACTACCCGATGATGATGGCCGTGTGGAAGTTCGCGCCGGCCATCGCCGCGGGCAACACGGTCGTGCTCAAGCCCTCCGACACCACCCCGGCCTCCACCGTCCTGATGGCGGAGATCATCGACTCGGTCCTGCCCAAGGGCGTCTTCAACGTCATCTGCGGTGACCGCGAGACCGGCAGGGCCATGGTCGAGCACTCCACCCCGGCGATGGCCTCCATCACCGGCTCGGTGCGCGCCGGCATGCAGGTCGCCGAGAGCGCCTCCAAGGACGTCAAGCGCGTCCACCTGGAGCTCGGCGGCAAGGCCCCGGTCGTGGTCTTCGAGGACGCCGACCTCGCCAAGGCCGTCGAGGACATCGCGGTCGCCGGCTACTTCAACGCCGGCCAGGACTGCACCGCCGCCACCCGCGTGCTCGTGCACGAGTCGATCCACGACGAGTTCGTGGCCGCGCTCGCCAAGGCCGCCGCGGACACCAAGACGGGCGCGCCGGACGACGAGGACGTGCTCTACGGCCCGCTGAACAACCCCAACCAGCTGAAGCAGGTCGCGGGCTTCATCGAGCGCCTCCCCGCCCACGCCAAGGTCGAGGCGGGCGGCCACCGGGTCGGCGAGAAGGGCTACTTCTACGCCCCGACCGTGGTCTCCGGCCTCAAGCAGGACGACGAGATCATCCAGAACGAGGTCTTCGGCCCGGTCATCACCGTCCAGTCCTTCACGGACGAGTCCCAGGCCCTGGAGTACGCGAACGGCGTCGAGTTCGCCCTCGCCTCCTCCGTGTGGACCAAGGACCACGGCCGCGCGATGCGGATGTCCAAGAACCTCGACTTCGGCTGCGTGTGGATCAACACCCACATCCCGCTCGTCGCCGAGATGCCGCACGGCGGCTTCAAGAAGTCCGGCTACGGCAAGGACCTCTCCGCCTACGGCTTCGAGGACTACACCCGCATCAAGCACGTGATGACCTCGCTCGACGGCTGATCGGCCGCATCGATCACAGCAGGGCGTTGATGGGGCGGGCAGTAGACAACATGTCTATTGCCCGCCCTTCGGCGTTCGCGGAGGCTGTGCCCATGCCTCAACTCGCCTTCTCCCGCCGTGCCGCGCTGGCCGGACTCGGTGCCGCGGGCCTGTCGGCCGCCCTCGCCGGATGCGGTGTTCCCCCCGCCTACGTGCCCGAGGAGGGGCGGGTGGGCCCCGACCGCTCGGAGCGCGACCGCAGTGTCGCCTTCTCCAACTGGCCGCTCTACATCGACACCGACGAGGAGGACGAGGAGCGCCGCCCGACCCTGGAGGCCTTCTCCGACCGGACCGGCATCGAGGTCTCCTACACCGAGGAGATCAACGACAACGACGAGTTCTTCGGCAAGGTCAGCCCGGCCCTGATGAACCGCCAGGAGACCGGCCACGACCTGGTCGTGGTCAGCGACTGGATGGCCGCCCGCTTCGTCCATCTGGGCTGGGCCCAGAAGATGGACCGGTCGGCGCAGCCCAACGTCACCCGCCACCTCGACCCGCAGCTGCGTTCCCCGGCCTTCGACGAGGGCCGGCTGCACACCGTGCCCTGGCAGTCCGGCATCACCGGCATCGCCTACAACCGCAGGGCCCTGGGCCGGGAGATCAAGTCCGTCCGGGACCTGTGGCACCCCGACCTGGCCGGCAGGGTCACGCTCTTCTCCGGGCTGGACGAATCCTTCTGTCTGCTCATGCAGGGCAACGGGGTCGACGTCACGCGCTGGACCGAATCCGACTTCCACCGCGTGTGCGACCACGTCGAGAGCCTGGTGAAGAAGAAGCACATCCGCCGCTTCACCGGCAACGACTACACCTCCGATCTCAGCAAGGGCGATGTCCTGGCCTGCCAGGCCTACTCCGGCGACGCCATCCAGCTCCAGGCCGACAACCCGGACATCGAGTTCGTGGTCCCCGAGGAAGGGGGCGAACTCTGGGCCGAGAGCCTGCTCGTCCCCAACCTGGCCCGGCACAAGGCCAATGCCGAGGCCCTCGTCGACCACTACTACGACCCGGAGGTGGCGGCGGAACTCGCCGCCTCCGTCAACTACGTCTGCCCCGTCCCGGCGGCCCGGGAGGTGCTGGCCGCCTCCGACGACAGGGAGACCGCCGAACTCGCCGAGAACCCGCTGGTCTTCCCCGACGACGGGATGCGCAGGCGGCTCGCCGTGGCCCGGGACATCTCCTCGGCCGAGCGTCGCTCCCTCGCCCGGCGGTGGAACGCGATCGTCGGACTTTGATCACGGTCCGGACACGGAACTGAACGTGTTCAGTCACATGGCTGAACGCGTTCAGAAACGCGCGTAGGCTTCCTTCCATGAGCGAGAGAAGCGCCCTTGAGCGGCGGATCCGTGCCTGGTTGATCCTCTTCGTCGTCTGCCTCGTGCTCAGCGGCATCACGGCCTTTCCGCTGGTCAGCGAATTGCGCTGGTCCAACGCCCTGATCGACAACATATGGCTGCGGCGCGTGGGCGAGGGACTGGAGCGGGCCGATGCCGACTACCCCTTCCTCCTGTACGGGACCGACTGGCTCGCCTTCGCCCACCTCGTGATCGCCGTCTTCTTCTACGGCGTGTACCGCGACCCCGTCCGCAACATCTGGATCGTCGAGGCCGGCATGATCGCCTGCGCCGGAGTGGTCCCCCTGGCCCTGATCTGCGGCCCGATCCGCGGCATCCCCTTCTGGTGGAGCGTCATCGACATCTCGTTCGGTGTCTTCGGGGTGATCCCGCTCCTGATCCTGCGCCGCATGATCAAGCAGTTGGAGACCGAGCGGGCCGCCGCTACCGCGTGAAGGCCGCCATGACGATGCCGAGGGCCACCGGGTTCATCTCCCGGCCCTTGGCGTCGGTGGCGTTCACCGAGTAGACCAGGGTGCGGGAGAGGTCCCGGGTCGCGCCGATCGCGGTGTTGTAGCCGTACCGCCCGCCCGTCTTGCCCCAGGCCACCGTGCCGTCCGGCAGGACGGTCCTGGACAGGCCGGCCGTCATCACCGCCGGCTCGCCGCTCGCGAAGTCCTTCACGTCCGGGACCGTGAACATCTCCTCCAGCCGGTCCTTGGGCACCACCCGACCGCCGAACAGGGCCACGGTGAAGCGCTCCAGGTCCGCCGTCGTCGAGATGATGTCGCCCGCCGCCCACCGGTCCGAGGAGTTCCACTCGGTCACGTCACGCAGCTCGCGCGAGCCGTCCGCCCTCGGTATCGCCTGGTAGCCCCGGTTGTGCGGGCCGTGGATCCTCGTCCCCGTCCGCCCCGGGAACGACGTCCCGCGCAGGCCCAGCGGCTCCAGGATCCGGGCGCCGACGGCGTCCTCGTACCGCATGCCCGTCACCTTCTCGATCAGCACGCCGAGCACCGTGTAGTTGATGTTCAGGTAGTGCTGGGCCGAGCCCGGCGCGAACTCCCGCTCCTTCGCGACCGCGTTGGCCACCTGCGCCGGCGGATCGGTCACGTCGAACCGGTGCTCCCACTGCGCCTCGAAGGAGTCCCCAGGCCCGTCGGCCGCCGGGATGCCACTGGTGTGGTTGAGCAACTGCCGCACGGTGACGGCCCCGTAGCGGGCGGGCACGGTCCCGGGAAGGACGCGGCGGACCGGCCCGTCGAGATCCACCCGCCCCTCCGACGCCAGCTGGAGGACGACCGCCGCCGTGAAGGCCTTGGTCACGGACCCCGCCCGGAAGCGGCCCTGCTCGACCGCGGCGCGCCCCGTACGGATGTCGGCCACCCCCGAAGCGCCCTGCCAGCGGCCGGCCGTGCCGCCCACCCGGACCAGCGCGGCCGTCGCGTCCTCGTGCCGCGGGCCGAGCCCTGCGATCGCCGCTTCCAGCGCGGCCGCGTCCGGCGGTGTCGAAACCGTCGGAGCGATCCGTTGCGATGAGGCGGGCACCGGCACCGGCGCGGCGTGGGCGACGGCCGGACCCGAGGCGATCCCGACGACCAGTGCGGCTGCGATCAGCGTGCGCGTCTTCACGTTCATGACGGTGTGCTCCCCCTGAGACCACTCGGGGCCCTGCGCCCCGATGACCTCAATGCTCCAGCTCACAACGGGTTCGCGGATCACCAGCGAGAGGGGTCTTCACCGGTACGACAACTCACCGGCGCGAGGGAGGCGACACGCCGTCCCCTCACTCCCCGGAGGGAGCACCCGCCGCGATCAGGCCCGTCTCGTACGCGCAGATCACCGCCTGGATCCGGTCCCGCAGCCCCAGCTTCGCCAGCACGTTGCCCACATGCGACTTCACCGTGTGCTCGCTCACCACCAGCGCCGCCGCGATCTCCGCGTTCGACATCCCGCGCCCCAGGTGCAGCAGCGTCTCCCGCTCCCGCGCCGTCAGCACCTCCAGCCGCTCCGCCGGCAGCGCGGGCGCCCGCAGCGTCGCCGCCGTGTACTCCTCGATCAGCCGGCGTGCCACCGAGGGCGCCAGCAGGGACTCGCCCGCCGCCACCACCCGTACCGCGTGGACCAGGTCGTCGCGCCGCACGTCCTTCAGCAGGAACCCGCTCGCCCCGGCGTGCAGGGCCTCGTACACGTACTCGTCCGAGTCGAAGGTCGTCAGCATCACCGTCCGGCACGCGCTGCGCGCCGAGATCGACCGGCACGCCTCGATCCCGTCCAGCGCCGGCATCCGCACGTCCAGCAGCGCCACGTCCGGTGCCAGCCGCTCCACGGCCGCCACCGCCGCCGCGCCGTCGCCGACCTCCGCCACCACCTCGATGTCCTCCTGGGCGTCGAGGATCATCGCGAACCCGCTGCGCACCAGCTCCTGGTCGTCGGCCACCACCACACGGATCGTCAACTCCCCACCTCCAGCGGCGAGGTTACAAGGACCGCCCGCACCCGGAAGCCGGGGCCGTCGCGCCGCGGCCCGCACTGCGCCGTCCCGCCGTGGGCCGCCGCCCGCTCCCTGATCCCGATCAGCCCGTGCCCGCCGCGACCGGCACCGGCGGCGGCGCCGGCGGCGCCGCTTCCGTCACCGCGGCTTCCGCTTCCGCCCGTCGGCCCCCGCCCGTCGTCCGTCACCGTGACCACCAGTTCCCCGGCCCCGTGGTGCAGCCGTACGCTCACCCGTCGGGCCCGCGCGTGCTTCACCACGTTCGTCAGCGCCTCCTGCACGATCCGGTACACGGCCGTGTCCACCGCCGACGGCAGGGCCCCGACCCCGCCCGTCTCCTCGTAGACGATCTCCGGCCCGCCCCCGCCCCCGCGCACCCGGTCCAGAAGCGCCGGGAGCGCCGCCACCCCCGGCTGCGGCTCGCGCGGCGCGGGGCCGTCCGCCTCGCGGAGCACCCCCAGCATCGTCCGCAGCTGGGCCATCGCCTCCCGGCCCGTCTCCGAGATCGCCTCGAAGGCCGCCTCGGCCCGCTCCGGCGCCCGTCGCACCGCCACCGGCCCGGCCTCCGCCTGCACGATCATGATGCTGACGGCGTGCGAGAGGATGTCGTGCATCTCCCGTGCGATCCGGGCCCGCTCCCGGGCCACGGCCTGCTCCGCCTCGATCCGGTGGGTGCGCTCCAACTGCGCCGCCCGGTCCTCCACGGCCGCGGTGTAGGCCTGCCGGGTGTACTGGAGACGGCCCAGCGCGTAGGCGGCGCCCGCGCAGAACAGGGTGAACGACAGCTCCCTCGCCGTGCCCGTCCCCAGCCCCACGGACGCGGCGACGGCCACCACCGACCCCGCCCCGACCCCCGCCCGCACCCGGCCGGGACACTGCACGGCGACCGTGTAGAAGGCCATCAGTCCGGCGTAGGGGAGCGGCTGGCCGGGTCCGTCGAGGGCCACCTTGTAGACGCCGCCGATCAGCAGGATCGCCACGAGTACCAGGACGGGCCGGCGCCGCCGCCACACCAGCGGCACGACCCCCAGCGTGGTGAGCGCGTACGAGGCCCAGGTCACCGGCGGCAGCCCGGGCTCCCGCGGCAGCACGAACGGCATCGTGACGGCCAGCTGCACCAGCACGGTCAGGCCCAGGTCCACCACCCACGGGCGGGCCCCGCGCAGCCGCCGGACCAGCCGCCCCGGCGCGGGTATCACCGGGCGAACTCGGCCCGCACGGCCGTCAGCGCGTCCACCCGGTTCGTGGTGATCGCGTCGACCCCCGCCGCGATGAGCCGCTTCATCGTCCGCTTGGTGTCGGCGGTCCAGGCCGACACCAGCAGGCCGTCGCGGTGCAGGGCGTCGGCCAGCTCCCGGCTCACCAGCCCGAAGCGGTAGTTGAGCCAGCGCGGCGCCACCGCGTCGATCAGGACCCGCCGGGGCGGCGACAGCGTGGTCCAGGTCAGTGCGATCTCCGCGCCGGGGTCGGCGGCGCGGAGCGCCAGCATCGAGTCGGGGCCCGCGCAGTAGAACGTGCGCTCGCGAGCGCCGCACTCCCCGACCAGGCCCACGACGGTGCGGACCGCCTCCGGCGTGGCGCCCGGGAGGTCGAGCATCAGCCGGCCCGCCCCGGCCGACATCAGCGCGTCGCCCAGGGTCGGAACGGCACCCTCCGTGAGCTCCTTCAGCTGCGCCGCGGAGATCTCGTCGAGCCGCACGTCGTGGTTCCACAACCGCTGGAGCGACTCGTCGTGGAGGAGGACCGGCACCCCGTCACGGGTCAGCCGTACGTCGACCTCGACCGCGTCCGCCCCGCGGGCGAAGGCGGAGCGGATCGAGGGCAGGGTGTTCTCACGGACACGGTAGGGATCGCCGCGGTGGCCGATGGCAGTCAGGGTGCGCATGGCCCCATTCTTGTGGGGACTTCAGCGCGCGAGCCACCCCGTCGTGTACGTGTCGATCTCCGCGTTGAGCTTCGCCTTGCCGTCCGGGTCCAGGAAGGAGGCCTCGACGGCGTTCTTGGCGAGCTGCGCGAGCCCCCGCTCGTCGAGGTCGAGGAGGCGGGCGGCCACCGCGTACTCGTTGTTGAGGTCGGAGCCGAACATCGGCGGGTCGTCGCTGTTGATGGTGACGAGCACGCCCGCCGCGACCATCTCCTTGACCGGGTGCAGGTCGAGGTCGGTCACCGCGCGGGTGGCGATGTTCGAGGTCGGGCAGACCTCCAGGGCGATGCGGTGCTCGGCGAGGTACGCGAGCAGCTCCGGGTCCTTCACGGAGCTCGTGCCGTGGCCGATCCGCTCGGCGCCCAGGTCGCGGATGGCGTCCCAGACGGTCTCCGGGCCGGTGGTCTCGCCCGCGTGCGGCACGCTGTGCAGGCCGGCGGCCCGGGCCGCGTCGAAGTACGGCTTGAACTGCGGGCGCGGGACGCCGATCTCGGGGCCGCCCAGGCCGAAGGAGACCAGGCCCTCGGGGCGCAGGTCGACGGCGAGCCGCGCGGTCTCGGCGGCGGCCTCCAGGCCGGCCTCGCCGGGGATGTCGAAGCACCAGCGCAGGATGACGCCGAGTTCCTTCTCGGCGGCCTTGCGGGCGTCCTCGATGGCCTCCATGAAGGCCTTCTCGTCGATGCCGCGGCGGGTGGAGGAGTACGGGGTGATGGTCAGTTCGGCGTAGCGGATGTTCTGCCGGGCCATGTCACGGGCGACCTCGAAGGTCAGCAGCCGCACGTCCTCGGGGGTGCGCACGAGGTCGACCACCGACAGGTAGACCTCGATGAAGTGGGCGAAGTCCGTGAAGGTGAAGTAGTCGGCGAGGGCCTCGGGGTCCGTGGGCACCTTGGAGTCGGGGTGACGGGAGGCGAGCTCGGCCACGATGCGGGGGGAGGCGGAGCCGACGTGGTGGACGTGGAGTTCGGCTTTGGGCAGCCCCGCGATGAAGGGGTGCAGGTCGGTCATGGGGGGTGCCTCCGGATGGACGGGGTGCGGGTGGGTCGCCCTCATCGTAGGCACGGCCGTGACCGTCGGTCGCAGCGCTTAGCATGGCCGTACGAGAGAGGGGGGCTCCGTATGAACGACAGCAGTCCCGAGCCGCGGGATCCGTGGGCGCCGCCGGAGCGGCCGCCCGTGGACCTGGGCAAGGCGCGGGGGGACCGCGGCACGCCGGGCGTGTCGGGCCCGCCGTCCGTGCACGACCAGCCGACGCTCGCCGGGATGCCGGGCGAGCAGACGGCCCCCGGCATGCCCGGCCCCGGGGCGACGGGCCCCGCCGCGCCCGGCCCCGGCGTGATGCCGCCGGCGGCCGGTCCGGCCTCGGCGGCGTACGGGTATCCGGTGGCCCAGCCGGGCTACGGGTACCCCGGCGACGCGGGGTACCCCGGGTATCCCGGACACCCGGCCCAGCAGGGCTACCCGTTCCCCGGCGCGTACCAGCCGTACGGGCGCCCGCCCAGCAACGGCTTCGGCATCACCGCGCTCGTCCTCGGCATCCTCGCGGTCGTCGGCTGCGTCACCAGCTTCATAGCCGTCGCGCTCGGGATCGCAGCCGTCGTCTTCGGCGCCCTGGGCAAGGGCAAGGCCAACCGCGGCGAGGCCGACAACGGCGGGATGGCCCTGGCCGGCATCATCCTGGGCGCGATCGGCATCGTCCTGGGCCTGCTGATGCTGCTCGCCATGTTCGCCCCGTTCCTCGACGGCGAATGGGACGACAGGCCGCGCCGCGAGAGCCCGTATTCGGACTCACGGCTTCACGAACGGGTCTGAAGCCACGGCCAGTCGGCGTCCCGGCCGCCCTCGATCAGCGGCACCATCCGGAAGGCCGCGTCCGTGAGCCCGCCGAAGGTGTGCCGGTGCGCGGAACCGGAGGGCGCGTGCCCCACCCGGTAGCCGGCCAGGTTCCAGGTGTAGACGGGCACGTCGGACGGCACCTGCTCGGCCGGGTCCCCGCTGTAGCCGTAGGAAGCGGCCTGCTCGTCCGTCACGATCAGCACCCGGTCGTGGTCCCGGTAGTGCTTCTTGACGGCCTCGGCCGTGTAGGTGCCGCCGAGGCTGCCGAACCGTTCGAGCACCTTCAGCACCGACTCGCCCCGGGTGTGGGGGACCACCTCGCTGGTCGTGCCGAACTGCACGAGGTCGGCGTGCTCGGCCCGCAGCGCCAGCGCCGCCCCGAAGACGGCCGCGGCGTCGGCCCGGTTGAGCCGGGAGCGGTCCGAGAGCGGGGACCACATCGACCCGGAACGGTCGACGAGGACCAGCGTGCGGCCGGGCAGCGCCGGTACGTTGGCCAGCGAGTGGCCGAGCGCCTGCTCCAGCGGGTACGCCCAGCGCAGCGAGGGCGCGTGCCGGTAGGCGGCCAGGTAGCGGAAGGGGAACTGCCGGGACCGGGCGACGACCTCGGGGTCGGAGATCTTCGCGGCGACCTGTGCGGCCACCGCGTCCGAGACCCCGGCCTGGTCGAAGTTGCGCAGGTTGCGCAGCAGCGCCATCGCGCCCATGGAGGGGATGACCGCTTCCCAGGCGGCCGCGTCCAGCGGCCCCTGCAGCCAGCCGGCCAGCGCCTCCCAGGTCATGCCCGCCGCCGCGAGCCGCTCCGCCCCGTCCGGGGCGAGGACGACACCGCGCCGCTCGGCGACCGGCAGCTCCATCAGCGCCCGGTGCGCGACGAGGGTGCGGTTGCCCGCCGGCACCTGCGCGCTCTGCGGGTTGTGCCTGCGGTCCAGGGCGTGGCGGAACAGCTCGCCCTGCCACGGCTTGTCCGGGTCGGGGGAGGCGTGCACCAGGTTGAGGACGTCACCGAAGCGGTAGGCCTTGGAGTCGGTGTCGTACTTCAGCAGCGACGTGCCGGAGTAGAGCCGGCGCACGGCGTCGGCGATTCCGCGCTTGACGGGCTTGGGCACGGCCCGCCCGTACGTGGACGTCCAGTAGGCGAGCAGTTCGCCGGGCTCGTCGGCGCGCCGCAGTACGCAGTCCACGACCCGGCGGTTGGAAGGTCCGTCGTCGACGCCCGCGTCGAGCCGTGCCCTGACGTACTCGGCTGCGCCGACGAGCGAGGCAGTGCGCATGTTGGCGTCCCCGCGCAGCCAGCCCAGCAGGCCGGCCGTCCAGTCGGGATCCTCGACCGCGAGGGTGCGCACGAGCGCGGCGAAGCGGTCGTCGCGCGCCTCGCCGCGCTCGTAAGCGGTGCGCTGCGTCACGAAGTTGGCGACGGCCAGGAGGAACAGTTCGGAGCGCGGATCGCGCAGACGGCCCGGGCCGCCCTCGGCGGTGCGGGCCCTGCCGGTGGAGCGGACGGGCGAAGCGGGCGCGGTGGGCGAAGCGGGCTCGGCGGGCGCCGGCTTGACGAGCGCGCGCAGGTTGAAGCGGGCCATGAGAATCCCCCCGAATTCGATGGAAGCGGGGGAGGTGTTGCGCGGGGGATGCCCGAGATCGGGAGTCGGCGGCGGACTCGTGTCAGCTGCTCTGGTCTTCTGAGCTACCGGCCGGAGCCGGGCAGGACTTGAACCCGCGACCTGCTGATGGGAAGAAGTAACCGTCGCCTTCGCACCGGGCATCCCCCACGCGCCTCCCGAGATCAAGGTGGCGGCGGCCTGGGTTTTCTTTGCAAAAGAAGGAGCCGCAGCCTGCGCACCGGGAGGTGCGTGACGTAGGTGTCCAGAGGACAAGGCCGGCGAAACCACAAGGTGCTCTGCCAACTGAGCTACACCGGCCCGAAAGCCGGTGACGGGACTCGAACCCGCGGCCGCCCCATTATGAGTGGAAGTAGGTCTCGCCTTCGCACCTGGACGAGGAACACGTTAGGCGGCGCTGTTCCGGGTCCGCCAGCCAATTAGGCCCGGGCCGGACCCGGTCCCCTCACCGCCGCCCGGCCGGGCGGCGGCGCTCCGTCACGCGGCGGCTTCGCGCAGCTGTGCGCGGGCCTCCATCAGGGCGAAGCCCAGCAGGTTCAGCCCGCGCCAGCGGGCGGGGTCCAGGGCGCGCTCGTCGTCGGCGGCCAGTCCGATGCCCCAGATCCGGTCCATCGGGCTCGCCTCCACCAGCACCCGCTCCCCGGTGCCCAGCAGGTAGGCGCGCAGCGCCGGGTCGGAGGCGAACTTGTGCACGCTGCCCTCCACGACCAGGGCGAACCGCTCCCGCTCCCACCTCGCGTTGTCGAAGCCGCGTACGAGCCGGCCGATCTTCTTCGCCTCGGCCGGGCTCTTCGCGCCCACCGCGGCGCGCTCGGCCTCGGGGTCCCCGAACAGCCGGGCCTTGCCCGCCATCATCCAGTGCTCGGCCGTCGCATAACGGACGTCACCGACAGTGAAGGCGGAGGGCCACCACTGGCTCAGGCAGCTCGGACCGAGCCTGCCGTCCGGCTGCGGCCGGTGCCCCCAGAACGGCAGGTACTTCACCCTTTCACCGCGGCTGACCTGCTTGATCAGGTCGTCGATCATCTCCATGCACGCGAGTCTGACACCCGCCACTGACACTTCGTACGGGATTTTCGGCGTGCCTCGACACATGGTCGACCGATTCCGTCGCGTAATCAAAAGGCAACAACGGAATCACTTGGCCGAGGGCACCACCTCTGCCAGGATCGGCACTCAATTCGAGCTGTAGCTCGAACTGTAGCTACGGAGAGCGTGAGAGCGTGATGGGCAACCGCTTCCAGGTCAAGGACCGCTTCGCAGACGGCGCGCAGTACATCGACGGACAGCTCCGGGCCGGGACCTCCGGACGGTCACACACCGTGGTCGACCCGGCCACCGGCGAGGAGGTCCTGACCTACGGGCTGGCGAGCACCGCGGACGTCGACGAGGCCGTCGCCGCCGCCAAGCGCGCCTTCCCGGCCTGGTCCGGCGCCACCCCCGGCGAGCGTTCGGACGCCCTGCACCGGCTGGCCGCCGTACTGGCCGAGCAGGCCGAGGACTTCGCGTACGCCGAGTCCCTCCAGTGCGGCAAGCCGATCAAGCTGTCGACCGAGTTCGACGTCCCCGGCACCATCGACAACACCGCGTTCTTCGCGGGCGCCGCCCGGCACCTGCAGGGGCAGGCGGCCGGCGAGTACTCGGGCGACCACACCTCGTACGTACGCCGCGAGGCGATCGGCGTCGTCGGCTCCATCGCCCCCTGGAACTATCCGCTCCAGATGGCCGCCTGGAAGATCCTCCCGGCGATCGCGGCGGGCAACACCATCGTGCTCAAGCCCGCCGAGCTCACCCCGCTGACCTCCCTGATGTTCGCCCAGGCGGCCAAGGACGCGGGCCTGCCCGACGGCGTGATCAACATCGTGACCGGCGCCGGCCGCGACGCGGGCGAGCACCTGGTGGGCCACCCCGACGTGGTGATGACCTCCTTCACCGGCTCCACGGCCGTCGGCAAGCGGGTCGCGGAGATCGCCACCGCCACCGTCAAGCGCCTGCACCTGGAACTCGGCGGCAAGGCCCCCTTCCTCGTCTTCGACGACGCCGACCTGGAGGCCGCCGCGCACGGCGCCGTCGCCGCCTCCCTGATCAACACCGGCCAGGACTGCACCGCCGCCACCCGCGCCTACGTGCAGCGCCCCCTGCACGACGCCTTCGTCGCCCGGGTCGCCGAGCTGATGGAGACCGTCCGCCTCGGCGACCCCTTCGCGCCCGGCACCGACCTGGGCCCGCTGGTCTCGCACGCCCAGCGCGACCGCGTCGCCGGCTTCGTCGAGCGCGCCCGCGGCTACGCCACCGTCGTCACCGGCGGCGAGATCCCGGGCGGCGAGCTCGCCGACGGCGCCTACTACCGGCCCACCCTCATCAGCGGGGCCGCCCAGGACAGCGAGGTGGTCCAGTCGGAGATCTTCGGCCCCGTCCTCGTGGTCCTGCCCTTCGACAGCGACGACGAGGGGATCGCGCTGGCCAACGACACCCCGTACGGACTCGCCGCCTCCGCCTGGAGCCGCGACGTCTACCGGGCGGGCCGTGCCACCCGCGAGATCAAGGCGGGCTGCGTGTGGGTCAACGACCACATCCCGATCATCAGCGAGATGCCCCACGGGGGCTACAAGGCCAGCGGCTTCGGAAAGGACATGTCCGCCTACTCCTTCGAGGAGTACACGCAGGTCAAGCACGTGATGTACGACAACACCGCGGTGGCCGCGAAGGACTGGCACCGCACGATCTTCGGGGACCGATAGCCGACCACCGCCCGACCAGCGGTACACATCCCGAAAGGCCACAGCGCATGGAGCAGTTCGAGCCCGACCGCCTCTCCGCGGCGCAACTCGCCGCGATGCGGCGCAGCCTCACCAGCGGGCGCGGCGCCCTCACCCGCCGCTCGCTGCTGCGCGCCTCCGGAGTCGGAGCGCTCACCCTCGGAGGCCTGTCCACCCTCGCCGGATGCGGCATCCCGCCCGCCAAGCGCGAGGGCGGCGCGGCCGCGGCCTCCGACGACCACTCGGACCGGGAGAAGGAGATCAACTTCTCCAACTGGACCGAGTACATGGACACCAGCGAGGACGAGAAGTCCCGCCCCACGCTGGAGGAGTTCGCCAAGCGGACCGGGATCAAGGTCAAGTACACCGAGGACATCAACGACAACGTCGAGTTCTTCGGCAAGATCAAACCGCAGCTCGCGGCCGGCCAGGACACCGGCCGCGACCTGATCGTCGTCACCGACTGGCTCGCCGCGCGCATCATCCGCCTCGGCTGGGCCCAGAAGCTCGACCCCTCGCACCTGCCGCACGCCTACGCCAACCTGTCCCCGCAGTTCCGCAGCCCCGACTGGGACCCGGGCCGCGCGTACAGCTACCCCTGGACCGGCATATCCACCGTCATCGCCTACAACGAGAAGGCGACGGACGGCAAGAAGGTCGACTCCGTCACCCAGATGCTCGACGACCCCGCCCTCAAGGGCCGCGTCGGCTTCCTGACGGAGATGCGCGACAGCGTCGGCATGACCATGCTCGACCAGGGCAAGAACCCCTCCTCCTTCACGGACGCGGACTTCGACGAGGCGATTGGCCGGCTCCAGAAGGGCGTGGACAAGAACCAGATCCGGCGCTTCACGGGCAACGACTACACCTCCGACCTCGACAAGGGCGACCTCGCGGCCTGCCTCGCCTGGGCGGGCGACGTCATCCAGCTCCAGGCCGGCAACCCCGACATCAAGTTCGCCATCCCCGCCGCCGGCTACATCACCTCCAGCGACAACCTCCTGGTCCCCGTCAAGGCCCGGCACAAGGCCAACGCGGAGCGGCTCATCGACTACTACTACGAGCTCCCGGTCGCCGCTCAGCTCGCCGCGTACATCAGCTACGTGTGCCCCGTCGAAGGAGTGGGCGAGGAGCTCGCCAAGATCGATCCCGAGCTCGCGGAGAACACCCTGATCGTCCCGGACAAGGCGATGACCGCCAAGTCCCGCGCCTTCCGCTCCCTCACCTCCGAGGAAGAGACGGCGTACGAGGAGAAGTTCGCCAAGCTCATCGGCGCCTAGGCCGTGTCCGCCCGCCGCCCCGCCCGCCGGGCCACCCGTCGCACCGGCGGCCGCCCCGCGGCGGTCTTCTCCCCCTGACCTCTTCGCCCACCCAACCCCGGGACCCCTCCATGACTGACAAGACCGAAGGCGGCGACGTCCGCCTCTCCGGGATCAGCAAGCACTACGGCACCTTCACCGCCGTGCACCCGCTGGACCTCACCGTGCCCCAGGGCTCCTTCTTCGCCCTGCTCGGCGCCTCCGGCTGCGGCAAGACCACCACCCTGCGCATGATCGCGGGACTGGAGGAGCCCTCCACCGGCACGGTCCACCTCGGCGACCGCGAGGTCACCGACCTGCCGCCCTACAAGCGCCCGGTCAACACGGTCTTCCAGAGCTACGCGCTCTTCCCGCACCTGAGCATCTTCGAGAACATCGCCTTCGGCCTGCGCCGCCGCGGCATCAAGTCGGTCAAGAAGCAGGTCGACGAGATGCTGGAGCTGGTCCAGCTCGGCCAGTTCGCCCAGCGCAAGCCGCACCAGCTCTCCGGCGGCCAGCAGCAGCGCGTCGCCGTCGCCCGCGCCCTGATCAACCACCCGCAGGTGCTGCTCCTCGACGAGCCCCTCGGCGCCCTCGACCTCAAGCTGCGCCGCCAGATGCAGCTGGAGCTCAAGCGGATCCAGACCGAGGTCGGCATCACCTTCGTGCACGTCACGCACGACCAGGAGGAGGCCATGACCATGGCCGACACGGTCGCGGTGATGAACGGCGGCCGCGTCGAGCAGCTGGGCGCGCCCGCCGACCTCTACGAGAACCCGCGGACCACCTTCGTCGCCAACTTCCTCGGCACCTCCAACCTCATCGAGGCCTCCGTGGAGTCCGCCGGCTCCGACGTGGTCGTCTCGGCCTCCGGCACCACGCTGCGGCTGCCCGCGGCCCGATGTTCGACCACGCCCCGCACCGGCGGGAAGCTGCTGGTCGGTGTGCGTCCGGAGAAGGTGTCCCTGGTCCCGGCCGACGAGGAGAACGCCATCGCGACGGGCCGGAACAAGATCACCGGCCGGATAGCCGCCTCCTCCTTCATCGGAGTCTCCACGCAGTTCGTCGTCGACAGCCCGGTCTGCCCCGAGCTGGAGGTCTACGTCCAGAACATCGAGCGCGACGCCCGCCTGGTGCCGGGCGCCGAGGTGGTCCTGCACTGGAACCCGGAGCACACCTTCGGCTTGGACGCGGACCAGGACATCGACGCGGGCATCGAGACGGTCGAGGAGAGCGCGTGACCGCCACCGCCGCGCCGCCCCAGGCGCCCGCCCCCGCCGGACCCCCGGTCCACAAGCCCTCCGTGCGCAAGCGCCTGGTCCCGTACTGGCTGCTGCTGCCCGGCATCCTGTGGCTGCTGGTCTTCTTCGTGCTGCCGATGGTCTACCAGGCCTCCACCTCGGTGCAGACCGGCTCCCTCGAAGAGGGCTTCGAGGTCACCTGGCACTTCCAGACCTACTGGGACGCCTTCACCGAGTACCTGCCGCAGTTCCTGCGCTCCCTGCTCTACGCCGGCACCGCCACCGCGCTGTGCCTGCTCCTCGGGTACCCGCTGGCCTACCTGATCGCCTTCAAGGCGGGCCGCTGGCGCAACCTGCTCCTGGTCCTGGTCATCGCCCCGTTCTTCACCAGCTTCCTGATCCGCACGCTGGCCTGGAAGACGATCCTGGCCGACGGCGGACCGGTGGTCGCGGGCCTGAACGCGATCGGCTTCCTCGACGTCACCAGCTGGCTCGGCATGACCGAGGGGGACCGGGTGCTGGCCACGCCGCTCGCGGTCGTCTGCGGCCTGACGTACAACTTCCTCCCCTTCATGATCCTGCCGCTGTACTCCTCGCTGGAGCGCATCGACACCCGCCTGCACGAGGCGGCCGGGGACCTGTACGCCCGCCCCGCCACGGTCTTCCGGAAGGTCACCTTCCCGCTCTCCATGCCGGGCGTGGTCTCCGGGACCCTGCTGACCTTCATCCCGGCGAGCGGCGACTACGTGAACGCCGAGCTGCTCGGCTCCACGGACACCCGGATGATCGGCAACGTCATCCAGTCGCAGTACCTGCGGATCCTCGACTACCCGACGGCGGCCGCGCTGTCCTTCATTCTCATGGCGATCGTGCTGATCATGGTCACCATCTACATCCGCCGAGCGGGGACGGAGGACCTGGTCTGATGCGCACCCCCCTCACCTGGCTGCGGCGCAACCTGGTCGTGATCGCGGGCCTCGCCACGCTCGCGTACATGATCCTGCCCAACGTCGTCGTCACCGTCTTCTCCTTCAACAACCCCTCCGGGCGCTTCAACTACGCCTGGCAGGAGTTCTCGCTCGACGCGTGGAAGGACCCCTGCGGCGTCGCCGACATGTGCGGCTCCCTCGGCCTCTCGCTCCAGATCGCCCTGTGGTCGACGCTCGCGGCGACCGCCCTGGGCACGGCGATAGCCTTCGCGCTGGTGCGTTATCGGTTCCGGGCGCGCGGCGCGGTCAACTCGCTGATCTTCCTGCCCATGGCCATGCCCGAGATCGTGATGGCGGCCTCGCTGCTCGCGCTCTTCCTCAACATGGGCATCCAGCTGGGCTTCTGGACGATCCTGATCGCCCACATCATGTTCTGCCTGAGCTTCGTCGTCGCCGCGGTCAAGGCCCGCGTCCTGTCGATGGACCCGCGGCTGGAGGAGGCCGCCCGCGACCTCTACGCCGGCCCGGTCCAGACCTTCGTACGGGTCACGCTGCCGATCGCGGCACCCGGTATCGCGGCGGGCGCGCTGCTGTCCTTCGCGCTCTCCTTCGACGACTTCATCATCACCAACTTCAACTCGGGCAACACCGTCACCTTCCCCATGTTCGTGTGGGGATCGGCGCAGCGCGGCACGCCCGTGCAGATCAACGTCATCGGCACGGCGATGTTCGTCATCGCGGTGCTGGTGGTCCTCGCCGGCCAGATGGTCGGCAACCGCCGCAAGAAGGCACAACCGAAGTAATCAGTTCCGTAGGGAGTTGGAAGCCATGGCCCCAGTCGCCATGCGTAGTGTTGCGAAATCCCTTTCCGAAGCGAAGCCGGTCTCGTACTGGCTGGACGACCCCGGCAAGCCCGCCCCGCAGCCGGCGCTCACCTCCGACGAGCGCTGCGACCTGCTGGTCATCGGCGGCGGCTACAGCGGCCTGTGGACCGCGCTCCTCGCCAAGGAGCGCGACCCCGAGCGGGACGTCGTCCTGATCGAGAGCAAGGAGGCGGGCTGGGCCGCCTCCGGCCGCAACGGCGGCTTCTGCGCCGCCTCCCTCACACACGGCCTCGGCAACGGCATCGCCCGCTGGCCCGGCGAGCTGGCGAAGCTGGAGGAGCTGGGCGCCCGCAACCTCGACGCCATCGAGGAGGCCGTCGCCCGCTACGGCATCGACTGCGACTTCGAGCGCACCGGCGAGATCGACGTCGCCACCGAGCCCCACCAGGTCGAGGAACTGCGCGAACTCCACGAGGAGGCGCTCCGCCTGGGCCTGGCCGGCACCTCCGAATGGCTCGACCGCGACGCCGTGCGCGCCGAGGTCGACTCCCCGACCTTCCTCGCCGGCCTCTGGGACCGCGACGGCGTCGCCATGCTCAACCCGGCGAAGCTGGCCTGGGGCCTCAAGCAGGCGTGCCTGGACCTCGGGGTGCGGATCTACGAGAACACCCGCGGCCTGAAGCTCGCCCCGGCGGGGCGCGGGATGACCGTGCAGACCCCCTACGGCACGATCCTGGCCCGCCGGGTCGCCCTGGGCACCAACATCTTCCCGTCGCTGGTCCGGCGGATCCGCCCCTTCACCGTCCCGGTCTACGACTACGCCCTGATGAGCGAGCCGCTGGACGAGGCGCAGCTGGCTTCGATCGGCTGGAAGAACCGGCAGGGCCTGGGCGACAGCGCCAACCAGTTCCACTACTTCCGGATCACCAAGGACCACCGGATCCTGTGGGGCGGCTACGACGCGATCTACCCCTACCGCGGCAGGCTGGACTCCGAGTACGACCACCGCCCCGAGACCTACCTCCGGCTCGCCGAGCACTTCTTCACCGCCTTCCCCCAGCTGGAGGGGCTGAAGTTCAGCCACGCGTGGGGCGGTGCGATCGACACCTGCTCGCGCTTCTCCGCCTTCTTCGGAACGGCGCACTCCGGCAAGGTCGCGTACGCGGCCGGCTACACCGGCCTCGGGGTGGGCGCCACCCGCTTCGGCGCGGACGTGATGCTCGACCTGCTCGACGGGCTCTCCACCGAGCGCACGCGGCTGGAGATGGTGAAGTCCAAGCCGATGCCGTTCCCGCCCGAGCCGTTCGCGTGGACCGGGATCGCGCTCACGAAGTGGTCGCTGGCCCGCGCGGACGCCCGGGGCGGGCACCGCAACCTGTGGCTGAAGGCGATGGACAAGCTCGGCCTCGGTTTCGACAGCTGAGCCCGCCCGGCCCGCGGCCGGCCCGCCCGGCCCGCGCCGCCCCACCCGGGCCGCCCCCGCCGCGTACCGCGCCCTTCGCCGTGTGACCTGATTCACCCACACGGGGAGGGAGAACCCGCGTCATGACCCGGCCCGGCCCCGCTCTCTGCGGGTGAGGACACCTCACCTACAGCGAACGGAGGCCGGGCGATGACGACCCCGGGGGAGAAGACCGCGGTGGACTGGCTGGTGTCGGCGGCGCCGGACCCCGACGCCTGCCGGCGGGCATGGGAGCACAGTCCCCTCGGGGTCGTCCTGCTGCCCGCGGGACGGCTCTGGGACGTGCTGGTCCTGCCGGGGGAGCTGGGACGGGCCACCCTCGACGTGCTCACCCTGCTGACCGGCCGGCCCGGCCCGGTGCTCGCCGACTTCGGCGCATCGCGGCTGGGCTTCTTCGTGCCCGCGGGCACCGCCTCCCACTGGCTCGGCACGGGCGTACGGGGGGCCGGGCGCGGGGCGTGGATCGTGGTCCCGTACCCGGGCCGGGCCACCGGGGGAGTGCGCTGGCTGGTGCTCCCGGACGGGGAGGGCACCCTCACGGACCCGGTCCTGCTGGAGCTCGCCATGCACGAGGCTGCCGCGCGGGTGGTGGCGGGGGACGCCGGAAAGCCTTGACAAGAGGATTGGTCTGGACCATGTTGGGCGCCGCTGTTCCCGTTCCGACAGCCTGGCTCCATCCCCCCATGTTCCGGAGGCAGTTGTGCGCAGAGCCTGGTCCCTCCTCACGGCCGCCGCCCTGGCGGCCGCCGGCTTCCTCGCCGCGGGCCCGCCGGCCGCGGCGGCGGACGCCGACCTCGTCCGCAACGGCGGCTTCGAAGCCGGACTCGACGGCTGGAGCTGCTCGGCCGGCAGCGGCGCGGCCGTCACCACCCCCGTCCACGGCGGCACCACCGCCCTCCGGGCCACCCCGGCGGGCCAGGACAACGCCCGCTGCTCCCAGACCGTCACCGTCAAGCCCGACTCCACGTACACGCTCGGCGCCTGGGTGCAGGGTGCGTACGTCTACCTCGGCGCGAGCGGCACCGGCACCACCGACGTGTCGGTCTGGACGCAGAGCCCGGGTGCCTGGAAGCAGCTGACGACCACCTTCCGCACCGGCCCGTCCACCACCTCGGTGACCGTCCACACCCACGGCTGGTACGGCCAGCCCGCCCACGTCACCGACGACGTCACCCTGGTCGGCCCCGACCCCGGCGGCCCCGGCCAGCCCCAGCCCCCGGCCGCCCCCACCGGCCTGACCGCCTCGGCGACCTCCTCCGGCTCGGTCCTGCTGACCTGGACGGCGGTGGCGGGCGCCACCTCGTACACCGTCCACCGCGACGGCGCCGCACCGCTCACGGTCACCTCCCCCTCGGCCGCGGTGAGCGGCCTGGCCGCCTCCACCACCTACACCTTCCGGGTCGCCGCGGTGAACGCCGCGGGCGGGTCCCCGCAGAGCGCCCCCGTCTCCGTGACCACGGGCAGCGGCGGGGGCGGAGGCGGCGGCGGGCTCCCCGCGCACGCGCTCGTCGGCTACCTCCACACGAGCTTCGCCAACGGCTCCGGCTACGTCCGCATGGCCGACGTGCCCGCCTCGTGGGACGTCATCAACCTCGCCTTCGGCGAACCGACCTCGGTGACCTCCGGCGACATCCGCTTCCGTCTCTGCCCGGTCGCAGAATGCCCCAACGTCGAATCGCCGGCCGAGTTCAAGGCGGCCGTCAAGGCCAAGCAGGCCGCCGGCAAGAAGGTGCTGATCTCCATCGGCGGACAGAACGGCCAGGTCCAGCTCCCGACCACCGCCGCCCGCGACACCTTCGTCTCCTCCGTGTCCGCGATCATCGACGAGTACGGGCTCGACGGCCTGGACATCGACTTCGAGGGCCACTCCCTCTCCCTGGCCACCGGCGACACGGACTTCCGCACCCCCACCACCCCGGGGATCGTCAACCTGATCTCCGCCGTGAAGGCCCTGAAGGCCCGCTACGGCCCCGGCTTCGTCCTGACCATGGCCCCGGAGACCTTCTTCGTCCAACTGGGCCACCAGTTCTACGGCTCCGGACCCTGGGGCGGCCAGGACCCGCGGGCCGGCGCCTACCTCCCGGTCATCCACGCCCTGCGCGACGACCTCACCCTGCTCCACGTCCAGGACTACAACTCCGGCCCGATCATGGGCCTCGACAACCAGTACCACTCCATGGGCGGCGCCGACTTCCACATCGCCATGACCGACATGCTGCTCACCGGCTTCCCGGTCGCCGGCAACACCGCCCGCGTCTTCCCGGCCCTGCGCCCCGACCAGGTCGCGATCGGACTGCCGGCCACCACCAACGCGGGCAACGGCCACACCTCGCCGGCCGAGGTGACCAAGGCCCTGAACTGCCTGACGAAGAAGACCGACTGCGGGACCTACCAGACCCACGGCACCTGGCCCGGCCTGCGCGGCCTGATGGCCTGGTCCATCAACTGGGACCGCTTCGGAGGCCGGGAGTTCAGCCGGAACTTCGACGCGTACTACGGCAGGACCGCCTGACCGCCAGCAGCAGCGGCGTACACATCAGCAGGCTGGCCACCACGTCCAGCGGCCAGTGGAAACCCCGCAGCACCAGCCCGACGGCCGTCGCCCCCGTGAGCACGAGGGCGGCGGCCGCCGGCCACACCCGGCCCGCGTACGGCCGCAGCAGCAGGGCGGCGCCCGCGTACGCCACGAAGGCCGTCGCGGTGTGACCCGAGGGGAAGTAGCCGGCGGCCCACGGCTCCAGCGGGCCGGGGCGGGCGGTCCACTCCTTCAGCGGGACGACGAGGGCGGGCACCAGGGCCATCGCCAGCACCGCGGCCGCGGCGCCGCGCCGGTTGCCGCGCCGGACGGCGTACCCGGCGGCGAGGAGCAGTACGGGCAGTGCGACCGGGACGTTGCCCAGGTCGGAGAGGGCTTCGGTGACCGCGTCGGGGACGGTGCGCACGAGCGCGCCGCTGAGCCGGGCGTCCCAGGACAGCAGTGGGCCCCGCACCAGGACCTGCCAGGTGATCAGGGCGAAGAGGAGCGCGCAGAGCGCGGAGGCGGCGAACTCGCCGAGAAGGGTGGCCGGCCGTCCCGGAACAGGGGGGATGGTTCCGGGACGGCCGCCCGGACCGGGTTGCCGCACGCCCCGGGGGGTTTGGGGCGGCCGGCTGTCCGATCGGTGAGGAGTGTGCGCGAACGCATGCCCGGCACGGCGCTGGGGAAGCCCGGTACCGGTATCGCCCCCGGTTTCCCGGGAGCGGGCTGTTTCACTCATCTGCAGAAACCGTACGGCAGGGGAAGGGGGACCGACAGCAGGAACGCGCTCCCGCCATCGGCCCCCCACAGCTTCTTCACAGCGTCCGCCCGTTACCGCCGGTACACGGGGCGGGCGCTGCGCTCGGACGTTCTAGACGTTCGAGCAGGCGGTCGTATCGACCGGGGCTCAGATCTCCGTGCCGATGGCCGCGAAGGCGGCCTCGATGAGGTCCAGGCCCTCGTTCAGCAGGTGCTCGCCGATGACGATCGGCGGGAGGAAGCGGAGCACGTTGCCGTAGGTGCCGCAGGTGAGGACGAGCAGGCCCTCGGCGTGGCAGGCCTTGGCGAGCGCGCCGGCCGCCTCCGGGAACGGGGTCTTGGAGACCGGGTCCTTGACCAGCTCGATCGCGATCATGGCGCCGCGGCCGCGGATGTCGCCGATGATCTCGTACTTCTCCTGCATGGCCGTCAGGCGGGCCTTCATGACGGCCTCGATCTTCTTCGCCTTGGCGTTGAGGTCGAGCTCCTTCATGGTCTCGATGGAGCCGAGCGCACCGGCGCACGCCACCGGGTTGCCGCCGTAGGTGCCGCCCAGGCCGCCCGCGTGGGCGGAGTCCATGATCTCGGCGCGGCCGGTCACGGCCGCGAGGGGCAGACCGCCCGCGATGCCCTTGGCGGTGGTGATCAGGTCGGGGACGATGCCCTCGTCCTCGCACGCGAACCACTGGCCGGTGCGGCAGAAGCCGGACTGGATCTCGTCGGCGACGAAGACGATGCCGTTCTCGTTGGCGAACTTCACGATCGCCGGGAGGAAGCCCTTGGCCGGCTCGATGAAGCCGCCCTCGCCGAGGACCGGCTCGATGATGATCGCGGCGACGTTCTCGGCGCCGATCTGCTTGGTGATCTGGTCGATCGCCTGGGCGGCGGCCTCGGGGCCGCAGTTCTCGGCACCGGTGGGCCAGCGGTAGCCGTAGGCGACCGGGACGCGGTAGACCTCGGGGGCGAACGGACCGAAGCCGTGCTTGTACGGCATGTTCTTCGCGGTCAGCGCCATGGTGAGGTTCGTGCGGCCGTGGTAGCCGTGGTCGAAGACGACGACGGCCTGGCGCTTGGTGTACGAACGGGCGATCTTGACGGCGTTCTCGACGGCCTCGGCGCCGGAGTTGAAGAGGGCCGACTTCTTGGCGTGGTCGCCCGGGGTCAGCTCGGCGAGGGCCTCGCAGACCTCGACGTAGCCCTCGTAGGGGGTGACCATGAAGCAGGTGTGGGTGAAGTCGGCGAGCTGCGCGGAGGCGCGGCGCACGACGGCCTCGGCGGAGGCGCCGACCGAGGTCACGGCGATGCCGGAGCCGAAGTCGATGAGCTGGTTGCCGTCGACGTCCTCGATGATGCCGCCACCCGCGCGGGCCGTGAAGACGGGCAGCACGGAGCCCACGCCACCGGCCACGGTCTGCAGGCGGCGGGCCTGCAGCTCCTGCGACTTGGGGCCGGGGATCGCGGTGACGATCTTGCGCTCCTGCGGGACAGCAGTCATAGAGGGCTCCTGGGGGGTGTTTTCGGACGCACTTGTGTCTTTGTTCGCAGGCTAGGCCCGGGAGCGGGGGTCCTGCATGCTCCGTTCGGTAGTGATCTCAGCGTGTCCTTGTCCGCGACGGCCATAGGAAGGACACGAGCCGTGTCTCGTGGATCGCGACCGGGTAGGGGCGCAGTGCGCCCCCGAGCCCCGGGCCGGGCACTACATTGAGCGCCGCAGGGCAAGGGATGGGCAGGGGGCAGGGGTTCATGGACACCGAGGGCACGTACGACGGACAGGCGACCCGGGCGGGTCACGTACCAAGGCCTGCCACATCCCCGGAACACCCTCCGAAACCCCGCCACGCGCCGGGGGGCGCCCCCGGACAGACGCCGGTCCTCACCGACTGGATCAGCACCCCGCGCCCGGACGCCGAGCCCGGTGTGTGGCGCTACGGCCACACACCGCGGGCGGCGGTGGAACCCGAGCGGACCCCCGACCGGGCCCTGGCGAGCGGCGCGCTCATCTCCTTCCTGGGCTGCGTCCTCGTCTGGTCGCTCATGCGCAACACCTACATCCCGTTCTGGGACACGCCGCTGAAGCTGTTCACGCCCGACAGCTGGTGGGCCGCCAATGGGGAGCCCGTCGCGAAGACGGGCGGCGTGCAGGCCAAGCCGATCTACGAGATGCTCTTCGTCGCCGCGCTCCTCTACGGCTTCGGCCGACTCGGCAACTGGCGGACGGTCTGGACGCGCCTGGTCGTCGCGCGCGGCCCCGTCGTCCAGGCCCTCGCGGTGGTTCCGCTCGCCTACGTGACGATCCTGCTCGTGCACAACTACCAGCTGCCGATCCGGCAGCTGGTGGAGGGATTCCTCACCTTCGACGGTGATCCGGTGGCCAACCGGGCCCTCGTGGACACCACCCGGACCGTGATCGACGTGGTCCTCGTCCTCGCCTTCGCCCTCCTGGGCGGTGTCGTGGGCCTGGTCCGCCGGTTCGCGGGCGGCGGCGGAGCGGCGGCAGCCGCGAGCCCGGAGCGCCCGCAGCCGCCCGCCTCCCAGCCGGGTGGCGAGGGGGATCCCGTGCGGTGGCCGCAGTTGCGGGGGGCCGGGCTGGTGGAGGCGGCCGACCGGCTGGAGGGGGAGGCCGGGGGCGGGCGGATGAACGACGTGGACTACACCCGGATCCGCCGGGCCTGGGACTCCGTGCGCGTCGACCCCTCCCGCATGCGGGCCTTCGCCGACTCCGTCCGCGACAAGGGCGCCGGGGCCTGTGTGCACCCCTCCGGGGACCGGGACCTGCCCGTGCGGGCGGCCCGGCACGACCTGCTGGCCCGGCAGGTGCTGCTCGGCACCGTCGAGGACGGTGTCCGCAACCCCTACGCCCGCCGCGGCACCTCCCTCGCGCTCGACCCCGACGTCCTCGGCACCTCCCTCCTCGCCGTCGGCCCCTCCGGCACCGGCAAGACCCAGCGCCTGGTGCGGCCCGTCGTGGAGTCCCTCGCGCTCCAGGCGCTCGCCGGCCAGGCCGCCGTCGTCGCCGTCGGCGCGGCCGGGGCCCAGCTCGGGCCGGACGCCGCCTACGACGTCGTGGTCCGCATCGGCGACCCCGCCTCCGTCTACGACCTCGACCTCTACGGCGGGGCCACCGACCCCGACGAGGCCGCCACCCTGCTCGCGGAGGCCTTCGTCGGAGACGTCCCCGGCATCGACGTACGCCGGGCCGCCACCGCCCTCGCCCAGCTCCTCGGGCCGTTCCGGACGGCGTACGGCCGCTTCCCCGCCGTGCCCGAGCTGCGCGAGCTGCTCGACCAGGTACCGGCCGCCTTCGACGCCCTGCGCCGCGAGCTCGCCGCCGACGGCGCCCAGCACGCCATGCTGCGCGAGCTCGACGCCCGCACCCGCCAGCACGGGGCGCACGGCGACCCCGGGCCGGCCCTCGCCGACCGGGTGGCCCTGCTGGACCGGCCCGCCTTCGCCGGCTTCTTCGACACCACCGGCCAGGGCCGGCCGTTCTCGCTGCGCGCCCTGGAGCACCCCATCCGGGTCCGCGTCGACCTCCCCGAGCGCGGGCACGCCGACGCCTCCCGGATGCTGGCCCGGCTGCTGCTCGCCCAGTTCAACGCCGCCGCGGCCGCCCGCGCCGACCGCTCCCTCTTCGCCTTCCTCGCCTTCGACGACGCCTCGCACACCCTGACCGCCGAGACCGTGCGCGGGGTCCAGCGGCTGCGCTCGGCGCACGCGGGCGTCCTGCTCACCCTGCGCTCGCTGGACGACGTACCGGAGGCGCTGCGCACGCCCCTGCTCGGGGCGGTCGGCTGCCGGATGGCCTTCTCCGGGGTCACCACCTGGGACGGCAAGCGCTTCGCCGAGGCCTGGGGCACCGAGTGGGTGGAGACGCGCGACGTCACGCACCGCACCGTCTTCGCCGACCAGCCGCTGACCCGGGCGATCCACGCCTTCCGCAAGCTCGTCACCGGCAAGGCGGTCACCACGGACGCGGTGACCGTGCGGCAGGTGGAACGGGAACGGTGGTCCGCCTCGGACCTGGCGCACGCCGTGCCGCCGGGGCACGCGGTGCTCTCGCTCACCTCCGTGAAGGGGGAGCGGGCGGCCCCGCTGCTGGTCCGGCTGGCCGGAACGGCCTGACCCGCGCCTCGACCCGTACGAGGTGGCAGAATCGAGGGGAGTCGTTCGTACGACACGGCGAAAAGGCGGCGAAGCGTCGAAGTGCCGAAGTGCCGAAGTGCCGACGGCTCCCGCGACCTCGCCCCCGTCTCCCCTGTCCCCTCCCGCCTCCCTCCGCCTCCCTCCCGCCGAAGGCCCCTGGTAACCGATGCCGCTGACCCTCGCCTCACTCGTCCAGCACTCGGCGCTCAAGCTCAGCGTCCGGGCGGGGGAGAACCGCCTGGACACCCCCGTGCGCTGGGCCCACGTCAGCGAGCTCGCCGACCCCGTCCCCTATATGGAGGGCGGCGAACTGCTCCTGATCACCGCGATGAAGCTGGACGCCGACGACCCGCAGGAGATGCGGGCCTACGTGCGCCGCCTCGCCGCGGCCGGAGTGGTCGGCATCGGCTTCGCGATCGGCGTCAACTACGAGGCGGTCCCCGAGGCGCTGGTCGAAGCGGCGCGCACCGAGGACATGCCGCTGCTGGAGGTGCCCCGCCGGACGCCCTTCCTCGCCATCAGCAAGGCCGTCTCCGCGGCCCTCGCGGCCGACCAGTACCGGGCGGTGACCGCGGGCTTCGAGGCGCAGCGCGAACTGACCCGCGCCGCGCTCTCCGCCGACGGCCCCGCCGAGCTGCTCGCGAAGCTCGCGGCGCACGTGCACGGCTGGGCCGCGCTCTACGACACCTCCGGCGCGGTCGTGGCCGCCGCCCCCGACTGGGCCGCGCGCCGCGCCGCCCGGCTGACGCCCGACGTGGAGCGGCTGCGGGAGCGGCCCGCGCCCGCGAGCGCCGTGGTCGGAGGCTCCGAGGACCGCGTCGAGCTCCAGTCCCTGGGCACCGGCCGGCGGGCGCGGGGCGCGCTCGCCGTCGGCACCGGGGCCCCGCTGGGCACGGCCGAGCGGTACGCCGTCCACTCCGCGGTCGCGCTGCTGACGCTGACCACCGAGCGGTCGCGGTCGCTGCACGACGCCGAGTCCCGGCTGGGGGCGGCCGTGCTGCGGATGCTGCTGGCGGACGAGCCGGAGCACGCCCGGGCCGTGGCCGGCGACCTGTACGGGTCCCTGCTCGACGCGCCGTTCCGGCTGGTCGTGGCCGAACCGGCGCTGGCGGGGACCGCGCAGCCGGAGGGCCTGGCGCTGCTGACCGACGCGGTGGAGTCCGCGGCCGCCCGTACCGGGGAGGCGCTGCTCGTGGTCCCGGAGGCCGGGCGGCTCGTGGTCCTCGCCTGCGACGCCGGCTCGGCCGTACAGGCCTGCACCGACCACGCGGAGGCGCTGGAGGCCCGGCGCGGCCGGGACGCGGCCGGCCCGGAGCCGGACGAGCTGGTGATCGGCCTGTCCGCGCCCGCGGGGCCCGGCGGCGTCGCGGCGGCCCTGAAACAGGCCGACCAGGCCCTCGCCGTCGCCCGCCGCCGCGGGCGGCCGATGGTGGAGCACGAGGAGATGGCGGCCGGCTCGGTCCTGCCGCTGCTGGCCGACGACGCGGTACGGGCCTTCGCGGACGGCACCCTGCGCGCGCTGCGCGAACACGACGCGACGGGACGCGGGGACCTGGTGGCCTCGCTCCAGGCCTGGCTCTCCCGCCACGGCCAGTGGGACGCGGCCGCTGCCGACCTCGGCGTGCACCGGCACACCCTGCGCTACCGGATGAAACGGGTCGAGGAGATCCTCGGCCGCTCCCTGGAGGACCCCGACGTCCGCATGGAACTCTGGCTCGCCCTCAAGGCCACCTCCACGCCGGCCTAGGGGTCCCCGTCGGGTCCGCAACCGCGGGCGACAGTGACAAACCGGCGCGACCCCGACGGCAGGTACTACACCCCGGATAAACGCCGAATCCCCCGGGGAGTCCTACGGTGGAGGGGTCAGGACCCACCGCACACTTCTCGAAGGGCCGGGATTCGCATGACTTCCACCCACGCCTTCTGGCTCGCCGGCCGCCAGGCCACCGGCGAGGACAGCTTCGACGTCCACTCCCCGTGGGACGGCCGACTGGTCGGCACGGTCAGCGTGCCCACCGACGAGCAGGTCGAAGAGGCCGTGGCCGCGGCGTACGCCGTGACGGCGGAGTTCTCCGCGACCCCCGCCCACGTACGGGCCGCCGCCCTGGACCACGTGTCCAAGCGGCTCGTCGAGCGCACCGAGGAGATCGCCCAGCTGATCTCCGCCGAGAACGGCAAGCCCATCAAGTGGGCCCGCGGTGAGGTCGGCCGTGCGGTGTCCGTGTTCCGCTTCGCCGCGGAGGAGGCCCGTCGCTTCAACGGCGGCGAGGCCCAGCGCCTCGACACCGACGCCGGCGGCGTCGGCCGCCTCGCGCTGACCCGCCGCTTCGTCAAGGGCCCGGTCCTCGGCATCGCGCCGTTCAACTTCCCGCTGAACCTGTGCGCCCACAAGGTGGCCCCGGCCATCGCCGTCGGTGCGCCGATCATCCTCAAGCCGGCCCCGGCCACGCCGCTCTCGGGTCTGATCCTGGGTGAGCTGCTCGCCGAGACCGACCTCCCGGCCGGCTCCTGGTCGGTCCTGCCGGTCGCGAACGACAAGATGCCCGCCCTGGTCAAGGACGAGCGCCTGCCCGTCATCTCCTTCACGGGCTCCGACACCGTCGGCTACGCCATCCAGCAGTCGGTGCCCCACAAGCACTGCACTCTGGAGCTCGGCGGCAACGCCGCGGCCGTGGTCCTCGACGACTGGTCCTCCGAGGCCGACCTCGACTGGGCCGCGACCCGCATCGCGACCTTCTCGAACTACCAGGCCGGCCAGTCCTGCATCTCCGTGCAGCGCGTGATCGCCGACGCCTCCGTCTACGACCGCCTCGTCGAGAAGGTCGTCGCGAAGGTCCAGGCGCAGGTCACCGGCGACCCGAACGACGACGCCACCGACGTCGGCCCGCTCGTCTCCGAGGCCGCCGCCCAGCGCGTCGAGTCCTGGGTCGACGAGGCCGTCAGCGCCGGCGCCAAGCTGCTCACCGGCGGCAAGCGCGAGGGCGCCTCGTACGAGCCCACCGTCCTCGCGAACGTCCCCGAGGGCGTCAAGCTCGCCACCGAGGAGGTCTTCGGCCCGGTCCTGACCCTGCTGCGGGTCGAGAACACCGACGAGGCCTTCGCCGCGGTGAACGAGTCGAAGTTCGGTCTGCAGACCGGCGTCTTCACCCGCAACGTCCAGACCGCGTTCCGCGCGCACCGCGAGCTCGAGGTCGGCGGCGTGATCATCGGCGACGCGCCGTCCTACCGCGCCGACCAGATGCCCTACGGCGGCGTCAAGCAGTCCGGTGTGGGCCGCGAGGGCGTCCGCTACGCGATGGACGACTACACGTACGAGCGGGTCCTGGTCCTGACCGGCCTCGACATCTGATCTCGTACGGCCGAAAAGCCGACGGCCGGAGCCTACTGTGCGGGGGCTCCGGCCGTCCCCCTTTTCCCGGCCGGGTCCGGGCGGGAAGTTCCGGCCCCGGGACCCGGCGATTCCCCCGACTGGTCCGCCCCGGCTTTTCCCGCGGAGCCGGGCGGGGTACGACTCACAGGTAGCACCGGCCAGTAGGCCGGTACCACCGACTCCGGCGGCGAGGTGAGTCCCCTCATGTCCGCAACACAGCCCGTACAGCCCAGCGGCACACAGCCCAAGGTGACCGAGCGCGAGGCACGACAGGTCGCGGAAGCGGCCCGGGAACAGGACTGGCGCAAACCCAGCTTCGCCAAGGAACTCTTCCTCGGGCGGTTCCGGCTGGACCTGATCCATCCCCACCCGCTCCCCACCGACGAGGACGTCCGCCGGGGCGAGGCCTTCCTCGCCCGGCTGCGCGAGTTCTGCGAGACCCGTGTCGACGGCGCGCTCATCGAGCGCGAGGCGAAGATCCCCGACGAGACCGTGCGCGGCCTCAAGGAACTCGGCGCCCTCGGCATGAAGATCGACCCCAAGTACGGGGGCCTCGGCCTCACCCAGGTCTACTACAACAAGGCGCTCGCCCTGGTCGGCTCCGTCAGCCCGGCCATCGGGGCCCTGCTCTCCGCGCACCAGTCGATCGGCGTGCCCCAGCCCCTGAAGATGTTCGGCACGCAGGCACAGAAGGACGCCTACCTGCCGCGCTGCGCCACCACCGCCATCAGCGCCTTCCTGCTCACCGAGCCCGACGTGGGCTCCGACCCGGCGCGCCTGGCCACCACCGCGGTCCCGGACGGCGACGACGCCTACGTCCTCGACGGAGTGAAGCTCTGGACCACCAACGGGGTCGTCGCGGACCTGCTCGTGGTCATGGCCCGGGTGCCGAAGTCGGAGAACCACCGCGGCGGGATCACCGCCTTCGTCGTCGAGGCCGACTCGCCCGGCATCACCGTCGAGCACCGCAACGCCTTCATGGGCCTGCGCGGCCTGGAGAACGGCGTCACCCGCTTCCACCAGGTGCGGGTCCCCGCCGACCAGCGCATCGGCGCCGAGGGCGCGGGACTCAAGATCGCCCTCACCACGCTCAACACCGGCCGGCTCTCCCTGCCCGCCATGTGCGTCGGCGCCGGCAAGTGGTGCCTGAAGATCGCCCGCGAGTGGTCCGGCGTGCGCGAGCAGTGGGGCCGGCCGGTCGCGAAGCACGAGGCGGTCGGCGCCAAGATCTCCTTCATCGCCGCCACCACCTTCGCCCTCGAAGCGGTCGTCGACCTCGCCTCCCAGATGGCCGACGAGGACCGCAACGACATCCGCATCGAAGCCGCCCTCGCCAAGCTCTACGGCTCCGAGATGGCCTGTCTGATGGCCGACGAACTGGTCCAGATCCGCGGCGGGCGCGGATTCGAGACCGCCGAGTCCCTGGCCGCCCGCGGCGAACGCGCCGTCCCCGCCGAGCAGATGCTCCGCGACCTGCGCATCAACCGGATCTTCGAGGGCTCGACGGAGATCATGCACCTGCTCATCGCCCGCGAGGCTGTCGACGCCCACCTCTCGGTCGCCGGCGACCTCATCGACCCCGACAAGGCCCTCGGGGACAAGGCGAAGGCCGGCGCCCGCGCCGCCGGGTTCTACGCCCGCTGGCTGCCCAAGCTGGCCACCGGACCCGGCCACGTCCCCGGCACCTACCGGGCCTTCCACCCCGGCGGCCACCCCGACCTGTCCACCCACCTGCGCTACGTGGAGCGCAGCGCCCGCAAACTCGCCCGGTCCACCTTCTACGCCATGTCCCGCTGGCAGGGCCGCATGGAGACCAAGCAGGGCTTCCTCGGCCGGATCGTCGACATCGGCGCCGAACTGTTCGCGATGAGCGCGGCCTGCGTCCGCGCCGAGCACCTGCGCGCCTCGGGCGAGCACGGCCGAGAGGCGTACCAGCTCGCCGACGCCTTCTGCGAGCAGTCCCGGCTGCGCGTCGAGGAGCTCTTCGGCCGGCTCTGGTCCAACACCGACGACCTCGACCGCAAGGTGGTCGCCGGCGTCCTGTCCGGGACCTACGCCTGGCTGGAGGAGGGGGTCCTCGACCCCTCCGGGGACGGCCCCTGGATCGCGGACGCCGCCCCCGGCCCGTCGAACCGCAAAAACGTGCACCGTCCCATCCGCTGACCTGCGATCATCGCCGCACGTCGGACAGGCGTACGAGGATGAGTGCGCGTGCGGACCCGGCACGCGTACGAGCACAGCACGAGGCGGACGAACGATGTCGACGGCCGAGCAGGACCGCACCAGCCGACGGCTGGCCTGGTGCGTGGCGCACCTCCTGCGCCACGCACCGGACCACGTCGTCGTCGACATGGCCCGCCGGCTCGACCGGCCGGCCCTGAAGTACCTCTGCCGGGACGAATGGCTGGCGGCCTCCACCGTCACCCTGCTGCTGCGCCACGGCGCCGCCGCCGACCGCGACTACATCGCCCGCAACCCCCGCGTCGTGGGCCGGCCGCTGCCCGGCCTGCCCGGGCCCGCCCGCTACGCCCGCCGCCGCACCCCGCCCGAGCTGCTGCCCGTGCTCCGCGCCGAGCTCGGCCGGGACCCCGAGGAGCGGCCCCTCACCGCCGCCGAGCTGGCCGGACTGCTGCGCCGGCACGGCCGTCGCGGACCGCGGGTCCCCCTGGACGTCCTGGCGCTTCCCCACGAGGCCGATCCCGGACCGCTGCTCGCCGAGCACGTCCGCGATCCGCTGCCCGCCGGCTCCGTCGAAGCCCTGCTGCTCGCCGCCGACCTGCCCCGGGAGAGCGTCCACGGGCTGCTCGCCACGGCCGCGGCCCCGGTGGACGGCCCCTCCTGGCACCGGCCCGCCGTCCGCGCCGTGCGGATGGGCCGCCTCACGCACGAGGAACTCGTCGCCCACGTCGCCCCCGCGCGCCACACCCTGCTCCTCGGCCACCTTCCCGCCCGCCGCTCCCTGCGCTGGACCCTGCCCGAACAGGCCGGCATGCAGACCGCCGTGATGCGCGCCCTGCGCCCGCTGGGGGACGACCCCAGGCTCTGGGCGGAGCTGCTGCGGCACGCCCCCGGACATGCCGGCCCGCTGCCCGCGCTGGTGGCGGGCGTCGTCGACGGGACCCTGCCCGCACCGGACGGCGTACGGGAGCGCGACCCCGAGCTCGCCCGGGCCGTGCGCCACCTGGCGCCGACGGCCGCCGACCCCTCCGGGGGAGTGGAGCGCGAGCTGGCCCTCGCGAGCCTCGCCGTGCCCATGGAGCGCGTCGAGGAGGACATCCGCTGGGTGCGCGACTGCCTCGACCGCGGCCTGCTCACCGGCATCGACGTGATCCGGCACAAGCTGCCGGCCTGCTGGGCCCTCGACGAGGACCACTGGCTCGGCGAGGTGGACCACCCCGACCGGCACGACCGTCCCGGTGCCGTCCTCGCCGCCCACGCCGAGGCGTACCGGCTGCTCACCGCGGCCCTCGGGGAGGACCCGGAGGCCTGGTGGCGCACCGCCCGCACGCTCCCCGACTTCGCCGGAACGCTCCCGCACCTCCTCCTGCGGGTCACGGAAGGGGGCTCCGTGTCGGGCCGCCCCTGACTTGCGGCAACAATGGGGGCATGAGCGACCGTCCAGCCCCCCTCGCCGACCCGCACCTCCTCTTCGACCCCGCGGCCGGCCGCCGGGACATCGTGATCCTCGGGTCCACCGGCTCCATCGGCACCCAGGCCATCGACCTCGCCCTGCGCAACCCGGACCGGTTCCGGGTGACCGCCCTGTCCGCCGCCGGCGGCCGGGTGGCGCTGCTGGCCGAGCAGGCCCGGCTGCTGCGGGTCGAGAAGGTGGCCGTCGCCCGCGAAGACGTCGTACCGGCCCTGAAGGAGGCGCTGAGCGCCCAGTACGGCCCGGGCGAGGCGCTGCCCGAGATCCTGGCCGGACCGGACGCCGCGACCGAACTCGCCGCCTCCGCGTGCCACACCGTCCTCAACGGCATCACCGGCTCCATCGGCCTCGCGCCGACCCTCGCCGCCCTGCGCGCGGGCCGCACCCTGGCCCTGGCCAACAAGGAGTCGCTGATCGTCGGCGGCCCGCTGGTCAAGGCCCTCGCGAAGCCCGGCCAGATCATCCCCGTGGACTCCGAGCACGCGGCGCTCTTCCAGGCGCTCGCCGCCGGCACCCGCGCCGACGTCCGCAAGCTCGTGGTGACCGCCTCCGGCGGCCCCTTCCGCGGCCGGACCCGCGCCGAGCTGGCGAAGGTGACCGTCGAGGACGCGCTCGCCCACCCCACCTGGGCCATGGGCCCGGTGATCACCGTCAACTCGGCGACCCTGGTCAACAAGGGACTGGAGGTCATCGAGGCGCACCTGCTCTACGACATCCCGTTCGAGCAGATCGAGGTCGCGGTCCACCCGCAGTCGTACGTGCACTCGATGGTGGAGTTCACCGACGGCTCCACGCTCGCCCAGGCCACCCCGCCGGACATGCGCGGCCCCATCGCGATCGGCCTCGGCTGGCCCCAGAGGATCCCGGACGCGGCCCCCGCCTTCGACTGGACCAAGGCCTCCACCTGGGAGTTCTTCCCGCTGGACACCGAGGCCTTCCCGGCCGTGGGCATCGCCCGGCACGTGGGCGCCCTCGGCGGCACCGCCCCGGCCGTGTTCAACGCGGCGAACGAGGAGTGCGTCGAGGCGTTCCTGGCCGGTCGGCTGCCGTTCACAGCAATCATGGATACGGTCTCTGCCGTGGTCGATGAGCACGGGACACCGCAGTCGGGAACCTCCCTGACCGTCCAGGACGTCCTTGAAGCAGAGGCCTGGGCCAGGGCCCGGGCGCGGGAGATGGCGGCTCGGGCCGCCGCGGAGGCGCGCGCATGACACTTCTGATGACGGTGCTCGGAATCGTGATCTTCGCGGTCGGCCTGCTGGTCTCCATCGCGTGGCACGAGCTGGGGCACCTCTCCACGGCCAAGCTGTTCGGCATCCGCGTGCCGCAGTACATGGTGGGCTTCGGCCCGACCGTCTGGTCGCGGAGGAAGGGCGAGACCGAGTACGGGATCAAGGCCATCCCCATGGGCGGCTACATCCGCATGATCGGGATGTTCCCGCCCGGCGAGGACGGCAAGGTCACCGCCCGGTCCACCTCGCCGTTCCGGTCGATGATCGAGGACGCCCGCTCGGCGGCGTACGAGGAGCTCCAGCCCGGCGACGAGACCCGGCTCTTCTACACGCGCAAGCCGTGGAAGCGCGTGATCGTGATGTTCGCCGGGCCGTTCATGAACCTGGTCCTGGCCGTGGCGATCTTCCTCACCACCCTGATGACCTTCGGTCTGAACACCCAGACCACCTCGGTCGCCACCGTCTCCGACTGCGTCATCCAGCAGAGCGAGAAGCGCGACAAGTGCCAGCCGGGCGACCCGGCCGCACCCGCCAGGGCCGCCGGCCTCAAGGCGGGCGACAAGATCGTCGCCTTCAACGGCCGCCAGGTCGACGACTGGTCCGCCCTCCAGAAGGACATCCGGGCCACCGTCGGACCCGCCACGATCACCGTCGTCCGCGCGGGCGAGCGCCTCGACCTCACGGCGAACCTGATCGAGAACAAGGTCGCCAAGACCGACGGCAGCGGCAAGTACGTCAAGGACGAGTACGTCACCGCGGGCTTCCTCGGCTTCGCCCCCGCCTCCGGCTACGTACCGCAGTCCTTCGGCCAGTCCGCCGAGCGCATGGGCGAGATGATGGAGGCCGGCGTGCAGTCGCTGGTCGCCCTGCCGTCCAAGGTCCCGGACCTGTGGAACGCGGCCTTCAACGGGGCCGAGCGCAAGCAGGACAGCCCGATGGGCGTCGTCGGCGCCGCCCGCGTCAGCGGTGAGATCTTCACCCTCGACATCCCCGCCCAGCACCAGCTGGTGTTCTTCCTGAACCTGCTGGCCGGCTTCAACCTCTCGCTGTTCCTCTTCAACATGCTGCCGCTGCTCCCGCTCGACGGCGGGCACATCGCCGGCGCCCTGTGGGAGTCCTTCCGGCGGGGCGTGGCACGGATCTTCCGCCGCCCCGACCCCGGCCCGTTCGACGTGGCCAAGCTGATGCCGGTCGCGTACGTGGTCGCGGGCCTGTTCATCTGCTTCACCCTGCTGGTGATGGTGGCCGACGTGGTCAACCCGATCAAGATCACCTAGTTTGCGGGGGCGTACCCCAGACGTACCGGAGCCGGGCACGGATCGTGCCCGGCTCCCTACGTTCGGGTGGCGCACCCCCTCGGATGCACGGCCCGCCCCTGGGTTGGCGTAATCTCGAAGCCTGGAGCCCGCCGATCTCGGGACCTTGATCCACACCTTGGGGTTGCACAGCAGATGACTGCCATCTCTCTCGGAATGCCGGCCGTGCCGACGAAGCTTGCCGACCGCAGGGTCAGCCGCAAGATCCAGGTCGGCAAGGTGGCCGTCGGCGGCGACTCGCAGATCTCCGTCCAGTCGATGACCACCACCAGGACCTCCGACATCGGGGCGACGCTCCAGCAGATCGCCGAGCTCACCGCCTCCGGCTGCGACATCGTCCGCGTGGCGTGCCCGACGCAGGACGACGCCGACGCGCTCGCCGTGATCGCCAAGAAGTCGCAGATCCCGGTCATCGCCGACATCCACTTCCAGCCGAAGTACGTGTTCGCCGCGATCGACGCCGGCTGCGCCGCCGTCCGCGTGAACCCGGGCAACATCAAGCAGTTCGACGACAAGGTCAAGGAGATCGCGAAGGCGGCGAACGAGACCCGCACGCCGATCCGCATCGGCGTGAACGCCGGCTCCCTCGACGCCCGCCTGCTGAAGAAGTACGGCAAGGCCACCCCCGAGGCGCTGGTCGAGTCCGCGCTGTGGGAGGCCTCCCTCTTCGAGGAGCACGGCTTCGGCGACATCAAGATCTCGGTCAAGCACAACGACCCGGTCGTCATGGTCAACGCCTACCGCCAGCTCGCCGCCGCCTGCGACTACCCGCTGCACCTGGGCGTCACCGAGGCCGGCCCCGCCTTCCAGGGCACCATCAAGTCCGCCGTCGCCTTCGGCGCCCTGCTCTCCGAGGGCATCGGCGACACCATCCGCGTCTCCCTCTCCGCCCCGCCGGCGGAGGAGGTCAAGGTCGGCATCCAGATCCTGGAGTCGCTGAACCTCAAGCCGCGCCGCCTGGAGATCGTCTCCTGCCCGTCCTGCGGCCGCGCCCAGGTCGACGTCTACAAGCTGGCCGAGGAGGTCACGGCGGGCCTGACCGGCATGGAGGTCCCGCTGCGCGTCGCGGTCATGGGCTGCGTCGTCAACGGCCCGGGCGAGGCCCGCGAGGCCGACCTCGGCGTCGCCTCCGGCAACGGCAAGGGCCAGATCTTCGTGAAGGGCGAGGTCATCAAGACCGTCCCCGAGTCGAAGATCGTCGAGACCCTCATCGAAGAGGCCATGAAGATCGCGGCGCAGATGGAGGCCGACGGCATCACCAGCGGCGAGCCGACGGTCGCCATCGGAGTCTGAGCCACCCCGCCACCGGCACCCGGCCCGGCCCCGTTCCCGCAGTTCGGGAGCGGGGCCGGGGCCTTTTCGTGACCTGCGGACGCGGCATCGTCCCGCACCTGCGGGTACAGTGCGGAGATCAGCAGACTTGCATCGTGAGGCCCCCGTGTTGACGCAGACCACCACCCGGGTCCTTGAGCCCAGTGATCTCGACGCCGCGCTCGACATCCTCGGACGCGAGCCGGTCGAGAACGCCTTCGTCACCTCCAGGGTCCAGGTCGCCGGACTCGACCCCTGGCGCCTGGGCGGCGAGATGTGGGGCTGGTACGCCGACGGCGAGCTCCGTTCGCTCTGCTACGCCGGAGCCAACCTCGTCCCCGTCTGCGCCGAGCCCGACGCCGTACGCGCCTTCGCCGACCGGGCCCGCCGCACCGGCCGCCGCTGCTCCTCCATCGTCGGCCCGGCCGGGCCCACCCGGCTGCTGTGGCAGCTCCTGGAGCCCAGCTGGGGCCCGGCCCGCGAGGTCCGCGCCCACCAGCCCCTCATGGTCATCGAGCGTCCGTCCACCACGGTCGAGCCGGACCCGCAGGTCCGCCGGATCCGCAAGAACGAGATGGACCTGATCATGCCCGCCTGCGTGGCCATGTTCACCGAAGAGGTCGGCGTCTCGCCCATGGCCGGCGACGGCGGCCTGCTCTACCAGGCCCGTGTCGCCGAGCTCGTCGCCGGCGGCCGCTCCTTCGCCCGCGTCGAGGACGACAAGATCGTCTTCAAGGCGGAGATCGGCGCCGCTACCTCCCGCGCCTGCCAGATCCAGGGCGTCTGGGTGGCCCCCGAGTTCCGCGGCCGCGGGCACTCGGAGACCGGGATGGCCGCCGTCGTCGAGTACGCGCTGCGCGACGTGGCGCCCGTGGTCAGCCTCTACGTGAACGACTTCAACACCGCCGCGCGGGCCGCCTACCGCCGGGTGGGCTTCCGTGAGGTCGGCGCGTTCATGAGCGTGCTGTTCTGAACCGGCAGGAGACCGGGGCCGCGCCATTCCGGCACACCCTTACCGCGAAGTAAGGTCACCGCATGCTGCCTTCCGGTGTCCGTATCGGCCCCCTCGACCTCGCCGCCCGGGTGGACGAGGCCCTGCGCGTGCAGGCCGTCGCCTTCGGCCTCAGCGAGGAGGAGGTCGGCATCCGGCGCTACATCGTCCAGCGCCACATGACCTGCAAGGGCGCCCGCGCCCTGGGGGCCTTCGCCGAGGACGGCGCGCTCACCGGGTTCGTGTACGGAATGCCGAACGACCGCACCCACTGGTGGTCCACCATCGTCGAGCCCTACCTGCGGGCCGACGGCCACGAGCACTGGCTCGACGGCTCCTTCGTCATCACCGAACTCCACGTCCACCCCGGCTTCCAGGGACACGGCATCGGCCGCTCCCTGATCACCACCCTCACCGACGCCGCCGCCGAGCCCCGCTCGATCCTCTCCGCCATCGACACCGAGAGCCCCGCCCGCGGCCTCTACCGGGCCCTCGGCTACGCCGACCTCGCCCGCCAGGTGCACTTCCCGAGCGCGAGCCTCCCGTACGCCGTCATGGGCGCCGCACTGCCCCTGACCAGGCCCTGAAACGGGTTGCCGGGGGCCCGCGGTGCCCCGGTAACCTCCCGGCATGTCCACACATCACGTACAGCGCATGTCCCGCCTCATGGCCAAGACCCTCCGCGAGGACCCGGCCGACGCCGAAACCCTCAGCCACCGGCTCCTGGTCCGCGCCGGATACGTCCGGCGCAGCTCGGCCGGGGTGTGGACGTGGCTGCCGCTCGGCAAGCGGGTCCTGGACAACGTCAGCCGCGTCGTCCGCGAGGAGATGGACGCCATCGGCGCCCAGGAGGTGCTGCTCCCGGCCCTGCTGCCCAAGGAGCCCTACGAGGTCAGCGGACGCTGGTCGGAATACGGCGACCTGCTGTTCCGGCTCAAGGACCGCAAGGGCGCGGACTACCTGCTCGGCCCCACCCACGAGGAGATCTTCACCCTGGTGGTGAAGGACCAGTGCACCTCGTACAAGGACCTGCCGGTCATGCTGTACCAGATCCAGACCAAGTACCGCGACGAGGCGCGGCCCCGGTCGGGCGTGCTGCGCGGCCGCGAGTTCCAGATGAAGGACTCCTACTCCTTCGACGTGTCCGACGAGGGGCTGGAGGAGTCCTACCGGCTCCACCGCGAGGCCTACGTCCGGATCTTCGAGCGGCTGGGCCTGGACCACCGGATCGTCTCCGCCGTGTCGGGGGCCATGGGCGGATCGGCGTCCGAGGAGTTCCTGGCCCCGGCCGGAGCGGGCGAGGACACCTTCGTGGACTGCCCCTCCTGCGACTACGCCGCCAACACCGAGGCCGTGACCTTCGCCCTGGCACCGGTGTCCGCGGAGCACCCGCCGCTGGAGGAGGTGGACACCCCCGACACCCCGACGATCGAGACCCTCGCCGCGCACCTGGGGGTCCCCGCCTCGGCGACGCTGAAGAACCTCCTGGTGAAGGTCGACGGCGAGATCGTGGCCGTGGGCGTGCCCGGGGACCGTGAGGTGGACCTCGGCAAGCTGGGCGAGCACCTGGCCCCGGCGGTCGTCGAGCTCGTCACGGCCGAGGACTTCACGGACCGCCCCGACCTCGTGCGCGGGTACGTGGGCCCGCAGGGCCTGGAGAAGGTCCGCTACCTGGCCGACCCGCGCGTCGCGCCGGGCACCGCCTGGGTGACGGGCGCCAACAAGCCCGACACGCACGCCCGCAACGTGGTCTGCGGCCGTGACTTCGAGGTCGACCGGTACCTGGACGTGGTCGTCGTGGAGCCGGGCGACCCCTGCCCCTCCTGCGGGGCCGGGCTCCGCCTCGACCGCGCCATCGAGATCGGCCACATCTTCCAGCTCGGCCGCAAGTACGCCGACGCCTTCGGACTGGACGTGCTGGGCCGCGAGGGCAAGCCGGTCCGGGTCACGATGGGCTCCTACGGCATCGGCGTCTCCCGCGCGGTGGCGGCCCTGGCCGAACAGACCGCGGACGAGCGCGGGCTGTGCTGGCCGGCGGCGGTGGCCCCGGCCGACGTCCACGTCGTGGCGGCGGGCAAGGCGGTGCCGCTGGCCCTGGCGGAGGAGGCGGCCGCGGCCCTGGCCGGCTCCGGCCTGCGGGTGCTGCTGGACGACCGTCCGGGCCTCTCCCCGGGCGTGAAGCTCACGGACGCGGAGCTGATCGGCGTGCCGTGGATCCTCGTGGCGGGCCGCCGCTCCGCGGAATCGGTGGTCGAGCTCCAGAACCGCGCCACGGGCACCCGCGAGGAACTCCCGCTGACCGAGGCCCTCGCCCGCCTGACGCCGTAACCCGGCCCCGGCCGACCCGCTCGCGCCGGGGCCGACCCGCCGGCCCGGGCGGGGGTCGGCCGGCGGCTAGTCCCGCAGCCCCTTGCGCTGCTGCTCCGGCGCGGGCGCGTCCAGCATCAGCCCGTCCGCCGGCGGGCCGAGGGCGTCCGTACCGGGGGCCGCGCCGAGCGCATCGGAGTCGTCGGCGGCGACCCCGGCCGGCCCGGGGCCTTCGGAAGCCGGGCCGGCCGGAGCCGGTTCCTCCCGCGCCGGCGCCGCTCCGGCCCCGGCCTGCGGGACCGAGCGTTCCAGGAAACGCAGCAGTTCCACCGGGAACGGCAGCACCAGCGTGGAGTTCTTCTCGGCGGCGACCGCGACGATCGTGTGCAGCAGGCGCAGCTGGAGGGCCGCCGGCTGCTCCGACATCACCTCCGCCGCCTCGGCCAGCTTGTGCGAGGCCTGCAGCTCGGCGTCCGCGTTGATCACACGGGCCCGCCGCTCGCGGTCGGCCTCCGCCTGCCGGGCCATCGACCGCTTCATCGTCTCGGGCAGGGACACGTCCTTGATCTCGACCCGGTCGATCTGCACCCCCCAGCCCACCGCCGGGCTGTCGATCATCAGCTCCAGGCCCTGGTTGAGCATCTCCCGGTTGGAGAGCAGGTCGTCCAGGTCGGACTTTCCGATGATCGACCTCAGCGAGGTCTGCGCCATCTGGGAGACGGCGAAGCGGTAGTCCTCCACCGCCACGATGGCGTTCGCCGGATCGACGACCTTGAAGTACACCACCGCGTCCACCCGCACCGTGACGTTGTCCCGGGTGATGCCCTCCTGCGCGGGCACCGGCAGCGTCACGATCTGCATGTTCACCTTGCGGAGCCGGTCGATCACCGGAACGATCACCGTGAAGCCGGGAGGGCGTATCTCCTCCCGCAGCCTGCCGAAGCGGAAGACCAGGCCCCGCTCGTACTGCTTCACCACGCGGGCCGCGGCGCCCATGTAGACGGCGGCGCCCACGCCTGCGGCCAGCACCGCTGTCAGCAGTTCCTCGACCATGACGGCCCCCTGCCGGACATACCTTCCTACCTACGGTATGCCCCACGCGGTGCCCGGGCGATCAGACCGGAACCCTCCTACAGCCAGGAGGCGAACTCCAGCAGGAGTTCCGCGTCCCGGCGCCGCCCCGCGGCCAGGGCGCGGTTGCCCGACTCCACCGCCCGGAAGAGCGTCCAGCCCCGCAGCCGCTCCCGGTCCACGTCCAGGGCGTCCGCCAGCTTGTTCACCCGGCGCCGGGCGCCCGCCGCTCCCGCCGAGGAGGCCACCTGGTCCTCCAGCCGGTCCCGGACCAGCCGCGCCAGGTCGTACGCCCGCTCGCCGACCAGCGGGTCGGGGCCCACCGTCAGCCACGGCGCCCGCTCGCCCGCCAGGACCTTGCCCTGCCGGAAGTTCCCGTGCAGCAGCAGTTCCTCCGGAGGGGCCGCCACCAGCTCCTCCCGCAGCGCCAGAGCGGTGTCGGCGAGGGCCCGGGCTTCCGCGGGAGCCGCCCGCAGGGCCTGCGCCTGCCGCGCGGTGCGCTCGGCCGCCGTCTCCCAGCCGTGTCCGGCCGGCGGCGCCACCCACAGCCGGCGCAGTGTGCCGCTCGCCTCCAGCAGTGCCTTCGCCTCCGGCAGGGACCGCAGCGACACCTCCGCGTGCAGCCGCTCCAGCAGCAGGGCCCCGTCCTCCTCGTGGTGGCGGGTGTCGAGGACCCGTACGGCGCCGAAGCCGCCCCAGTGCGCCAGCGCGGCCAGCTCCAGGTCGGGCCGGGCGTGCGGGGGCGCCAGCTTCAGAGCGGCCGGGGTCCCGTCCGCGTAGGCGACGAGGACGACCAGACTGCTGCGGCCGCCGGGGGCCTGCACCCGCTGGGCCCGTACGCCCCGCCGGGAGAGCGCGGCCTCGGTGAGCTCGGGCAACCGCCCCAGCCAGTCCGCTTCCCGCGCCGTCTCCGGCAGCTCGCCGAGCGCCCGTACAAGCCGCTGCGGCGGTTCGAAAGCCATGCGTGCGTGGTCCCTTTCAGCTGGTGAGGGCTCGCTATGCGCGTTCCGTGAGCCCAGGGAAGGCTACGCCGACACCGCGCCAGCGTGCCGCGCGCACCGCTGCGGCGCTCAGCGCGTCGGCCGCCTCGCGGCGCAGCGGACCCTCCGCCGCCCGCACCAGATCGGAGTACGCCCCGGCCACCCGGTCCTCGATGACCGCCGCCAGCCGCTCGGCGTCGGCGGGGCCGCGCACCTCGAACGGCAGGGCGTACGCGGCCTCCGAGGGCCGGGGCGCGCCGCCCAGTTCGCGCACGGTCCGGGCCAGCGCGTCGCGCCGCGCGAGGTGGCCGCCGTACGCCTCCCGGGCCTGCGTGGCACGGGCACCGGTGGTCCGCGCCCCGATCACCCCGTATCCGTAGGCGGCCGCGTGCTCGGCGGCGAGGGCCGCCTGGGCGGCCTCCAGGGCCCGCCCGGCGGGGGAGGGTTCGGGCTTCACGGCTTGGCTCCGGGGGTCGAGGTCAGCAGGTGGACGTGCACGGCGCCGCAGGCGGCCACCGAGGCCAGCATCCGGGCGAATTCTCCCGGCGCCCCGGCCAGGTCGATCGTCCGGGCCTCGGACAGGCTCCGCTCGGCGTCGGCGAGCGCGGTCAGGGCCTCGGCGGGCTTCGGGGGGACCGGCCCACCGCTCGCGGAGGGCGCGGCGGCCCCCGTACCGCCGGACGGCGACGCCGACGGGGACGGCCCGCCCGGTGCCGCGGGGGAGAGGGCGGTCGTGTGCGCGGCGACGGCGGCGCGCAGCGGAGCGAGCCGCGCGGCGAGGTCCGGATGGGCGGCCGCGGTGGCGTCGTAACGTTCCAGCAGCCGGGCACTGTCACGGACGGCCGCTTCCCGCATCCGCCGTTCGAGTGAAACCGCCGGGTCGGCGTCCGCCGAGCGGCCGTCGGTGCACCCGGTCAGCAGCGCGGCACCGGCCACGCCGGCGGCACCGGCGAGCAGGCTCCTGCGCGAAGGTCTGGAAGGCGGAGTCCAGGGCACGGCGGCGTCCTCGGGGTGTGGGGCGGGGCAGGGTGTGATCACGGTACCCGGGGCCCTGGTCGCAGGGCGGACGGCAACACCCTCCGACACCGGATACCCTTTGACCTGACGCACGACGGAAACCACAACAGCACACGCGGCCGAGGAGTCACCCGGATGAGCACCACCCAGAGCGACAGGCTGCGCGGACTGCTGGAGCCGCTCGTCGCCGCCAAGGGCCTGGACCTCGAAGAGATCGAGCTGTCGCGGGCCGGCAAGCGCCGGATGCTGCGGATCATCGTGGACTCCGACGAGGGCGTGGAGCTGGACGCGTGTGCCGAGCTGAGCCGTGAGGTATCCGACAAGCTCGACGAATCCGACGTGATGGGCGAGGACGAGTACGTCCTCGAGGTGAGCTCCCCGGGCGCCGACCGCCCGCTGACCGAGCACCGCCACTACGTCCGGGCCATCGGCCGCCTCGTGAAGTTCCAGCTGTCCGCCGAGGACGCGAAGGGTGCCGGGGAACTGGTCGCCCGCATCCTCGACGTGGACGACGAGGGCATGGACCTCGAAGTACCGGGCGTGAAGGGCCGCAAGGCGACCGCCCGCCGCATCGCGTTCACCGACATCGCCAAGGCGCGTGTCGAGATCGAGTTCAACCGCAAGGACAAGAAGGAAGAGGAGGCGTAGCCATGGACATCGACATGAGTGCCCTGCGGGGTCTGGTCCGGGAGAAGGAGATCTCCTTCGACCTGCTCGTGGAGGCGATCGAGTCGGCCCTCCTCATCGCGTACCACCGCACCGAGGGGAGCTTCCGCCGCGCCCGCGTCGTGCTGGACCGCACCAACGGTCACGTGGTCGTGTGGGCGACGGAAGACCCGAGGGATCTCGAAGAGGGCCAGGAGCCCAAGGAGTTCGACGACACGCCGTCGGACTTCGGCCGGATCGCCGCGACGACGGCCAAGCAGGTGATCCTCCAGCGTCTGCGCGACGCCGAGGACGACCTGACCTTCGGCGAGTTCGCCGGCCGTGAGGGCGACGTCATCACCGGCGTCGTGCAGCAGGGCAAGGACCCCAAGAACGTCCTCGTCGACATCGGCAAGCTGGAGGCCATCCTGCCGGTGCAGGAGCAGGTCCCCGGCGAGGAGTACCCGCACGGTCTGCGCCTGAAGGCGTACGTCGTGCGCGTCGCGAAGGGTGTCCGCGGCCCGTCCGTCACCCTCTCGCGCACCCACCCGAACCTGGTGAAGAAGCTGTTCTCGCTGGAGGTCCCGGAGATCGCCGACGGCAGCGTCGAGATCTCGGCGATCGCCCGTGAGGCCGGCCACCGCACCAAGATCGCCGTCCGGTCCACCCGTTCGGGCCTGAACCCCAAGGGCGCCTGCATCGGCCCGATGGGCAGCCGCGTGCGCAACGTGATGGCCGAGCTGCACGGCGAGAAGATCGACATCGTCGACTGGTCGGACGACCCGGCGGAGATGGTCGCGAACGCGCTGTCACCCGCCCGGGTGAGCAAGGTCGAGGTCGTCGACTGGGACTCCCGCTCCGCCCGCGTGACCGTGCCGGACTACCAGCTCTCGCTGGCCATCGGCAAGGAGGGCCAGAACGCCCGCCTCGCCGCGCGGCTCACCGGCTGGCGCATCGACATCCGTCCCGACACCGAGGCGTCCCCGGACGCGGACCGGGACCGGGGCGGGGAATAAACCTGTACCGGCCGGGGCTGTCCCGACGGTAGACAGGGATCACACGTCCGCTGCCCGGGCAGCGGATCAAGACAACACGACGTCCGTTCGATCTTTCCTCCGACACTTGTCGGGGGAGAGGTCGGTGCGGGGAGGTAGACTTAGGCGTGTCTGGCCGGACGCAAGCCCGCGCATGCCCCGAACGCACCTGTGTGGGGTGTCGGGAGCGAGCGGCCAAGAGCGATCTGCTGCGGATCGTGGCGATCGAGGACGAATGCGTCCCCGATCCTCGCGGTACGCTGCCCGGCCGGGGTGCGTACCTGCACCCTGCCGTGGTCTGCCTCGACCAGGCGGTTCGCCGCCGCGCGTTCCCCCGGGCCCTACGGTCCGCCGGAGCGCTCGACACGGCGAACCTGCGCAATGCCGTGGCCGGGAAAGCCGGGACCACAGCGTAAAGAAGTAGTACGGCACGGATACCCCGTGCGGTCAGGTACCTCGCGAGTTGGAAGTAGGTCGAGATTGCGATGAGCACTCGATGAGTACGCGATGAGTACGCCCATGAAGTAGCGACGGTCCGGCGTAACCCGGACCTAAAAGGAGCGAAGTGGCTAAGGTCCGGGTATACGAACTCGCCAAGGAGTTCGGGGTGGAGAGCAAGGTCGTCATGGCCAAGCTCCAAGAACTCGGTGAATTCGTCCGTTCGGCGTCCTCGACGATCGAGGCGCCGGTTGTACGCAAGTTGACTGACGCACTGCAGGGGCCCGGCGGCAACGCCGGCAAGTCCGCTGCAAAGCCCGGCGCGCCCCGCAAGGCCGCGCCCGCCAAGCCCGCAGCGCCGTCCCCGGCCGCTGCGGCACGTCCTGCTGCCCCGAAGCCCGGCGCACCGGCCCCCAAGCCGGCCGCTGCCGAGGCCCCGGCCGCAGCCCCCGTGACGCCGGCCGCCCCCGGCCCGCGTCCCGGCCCGAAGGCTCCGGCCGCCCCGAAGCCCGCTCCGGCGGCGCCCGTGGCGACCGAGTTCTCCGCGCCTCCGGCGGCCCCGGCCGCTCCGGCGCGTCCCGCCGCGGCCCCCGGCCCCCGTCCGGCGCAGCAGCGTCCGGCCGGCCCCGGCCAGGGCGGTGCCCGTCCCGGCGCCCCGCGCCCGGCCGGCGCCACCCCCGGTGCCCCGGCTCGCCCCGCGGGCACCCCCGGTGCCCAGGCACCGCGTCCGCAGGGCGCCCGTCCGGCCGGTCCCCGTCCGGGCAACAACCCGTTCACCTCTGGTGGCTCCACCGGCATGGCGCGCCCGCAGGCGCCCCGTCCGGCCGGCGCCCCGCGTCCCGGTGCCCCCGGCGCCGGCGGCGGCCAGGGTGCTCCCCGTCCGCAGGGCGGCCCCGGCGGCGCTCCGCGTCCGCAGGGTCCCGGCGGCGCCCGTCCGACCCCGGGCGGCATGCCCCGTCCGCAGGGCGGCGCCCCGCGTCCCGGTGGTGCTCCCGGCGGCAACCGTCCCAACCCGGGCATGATGCCGCAGCGTCCCGCTGCCGGTGGTCCCGGTCCCCGTCCCGGCGGCGGCCCCGGTGGCCGTGGTCCCGGTGCGGGCGGTCCCCGTCCCGGTGGCGCCGGTCGTCCCGGTGGCGGCGGCTTCGCCGGCCGTCCGGCCGGTCCCGGCTCGCGTCCCGCGGGCGGCGGCGGCTTCGGCGGTCCCCGTCCGGGTGGCGGCGGCTTCGGCGGCGGTCCGGCCGGTGCCGGTGGCGGCGGTCGTCCCGGCTTCGGTGGCCGTCCCGGCGGTCCCGGTGCCCGTGGCGGTACGCAGGGTGCCTTCGGCCGTCCCGGCGGTCCGGCCCGTCGCGGCCGCAAGTCGAAGCGTCAGAGGCGCCAGGAGTACGAGGCCATGCAGGCCCCGTCCGTCGGCGGCGTGATGCTGCCCCGCGGCAACGGCGAGACCGTTCGCCTGTCGCGCGGTGCGTCCCTCACCGACTTCGCCGAGAAGATCAACGCCAACCCGGCGTCGCTGGTCGCGGTCATGATGAACCTCGGCGAGATGGTCACTGCCACGCAGTCCGTCTCCGACGAGACCCTCCAGCTCCTCGCGGGCGAGATGAACTACGAAGTTCAGATCGTCAGCCCGGAGGAGGAGGACCGCGAGCTCCTCGAGACCTTCGACATCGAGTTCGGCGAGGACGAGGGCGGCGAGGAGTACCTGCTGCCGCGTCCGCCGGTCGTGACCGTCATGGGTCACGTCGACCACGGTAAGACCCGACTGCTCGACGCCATCCGCAAGACGAACGTCGTCGCGGGCGAGGCCGGCGGCATCACGCAGCACATCGGTGCGTACCAGGTCTCCACCGAGGTCAACGACGAAGAGCGTCGCATCACCTTCATCGACACCCCCGGTCACGAGGCGTTCACCGCCATGCGTGCCCGTGGTGCCAAGTCGACCGACATCGCGATCCTCGTGGTCGCGGCCAACGACGGCGTCATGCCGCAGACGATCGAGGCGCTCAACCACGCCAAGGCCGCCGGCGTCCCGATCGTCGTCGCGGTCAACAAGATCGACGTCGAGGGTGCCGACCCGACCAAGGTCCGCGGTCAGCTGACCGAGTTCGGTCTGGTGGCCGAGGAGTACGGCGGCGACACGATGTTCGTCGACATCTCCGCCAAGCAGGGTCTGCACATCGACTCCCTGCTGGAGGCCGTCGTCCTCACCGCCGACGCCTCGCTCGACCTGCGCGCCAACCCGGAGCAGGACGCTCAGGGTATTGCGATCGAGTCCCACCTCGACCGCGGCCGCGGTGCCGTCGCCACCGTCCTCGTCCAGCGCGGTACCCTCCGCGTCGGCGACACGATGGTCGTGGGCGACGCCTACGGCCGCGTGCGCGCCATGCTCGACGACAAGGGCAACAACGTCGAGGAAGCGGGTCCGTCGACCCCCGTCCTGGTCCTGGGTCTCACCAACGTCCCCGGCGCCGGCGACAACTTCCTCGTCGTCGACGAGGACCGCACGGCCCGCCAGATCGCCGAGAAGCGTGCTGCGCGCGAGCGCAACGCCAACTTCGCCAAGCGCGTCCGTCGCGTGTCCCTCGAGGACCTCGACTCCGTGCTCAAGGCCGGTCTGGTCCAGGAACTCAACCTCATCATCAAGGGCGACGCGTCCGGTGCGGTCGAGGCTCTCGAGTCCTCGCTGCTCCAGCTCGACGTCGGTGAAGAGGTCGACATCCGGGTCCTGCACCGCGGTGTGGGTGCGGTCACCGAGTCCGACATCGCCCTGGCGATGGGCTCCGACGCCATCGTCATCGGCTACAACGTCCGTGCTGCCGGCCGCGCCGCGCAGATGGCGGACCGCGAGGGCGTCGACGTCCGCTACTACTCGGTGATCTACCAGGCCATCGAGGAGATCGAGGCGGCCCTGAAGGGTCTCCTCAAGCCGGAGTACGAAGAGGTCGAGCTCGGTACGGCGGAGGTCCGCGAGATCTTCCGCTCGTCCAAGCTGGGCAACATCGCCGGTGTCCTCATCCGGTCCGGCGAGGTCAAGCGCAACACCAAGGCGCGCCTGCTGCGCGATGGCAAGGTCATCGCGGAGAACCTCACCATCTCCGGTCTGCGCCGCTTCAAGGACGACGTCACCGAGATCCGCGAAGGCTTCGAGGGCGGTATCAACCTCGGCTCCTTCAACGACATCAAGATCGACGACGTCATCGCGACGTACGAGATGCGCGAGAAGCCCCGCGCGTAAGCGCGAGGCGGTTCGCACCGTGTCGTAACTCGTAACACCGGGGCCGGTCGGCGGAATATCCGTCGATCGGCCCCGGCCGTTGCGTGTACGGTTCTGGTGACCCGGCCGCGCGAGCGCCGGGTGATCCTGCCGGGCGACGGCCCGGCAGGCCACCGAACCCGCACCGGCGGGATATCCGGAACTGCATGTACGTGGGGACTCTGTCCTTCGACCTGCTCCTCGGCGACGTCCACTCGCTGAAGGAGAAACGCTCCGTCGTCCGGCCCATCGTCGCCGAGCTCCAGCGAAAGTTCTCCGTGAGCGCGGCCGAGGTGGGCGACCAGGATCTGCACCGCAGGGCCCGCATAGGGGTCGCGCTGGTGAGTGGGGACGCGGGGTTCCTCTCGGACGTACTGGACCGCTGCGAGCGGCTGGTCGCGGCACGTCCGGAAGTGGAGCTGCTGTCGGTACGACGGCGCTTCCACGGTGATGAAGACTGATTGCTTGTCTGCAAGAAAAGAAGGAGACGGACCAGTGGCCGACAATGCGCGGGCGAAGAAGCTGGCGGACCTCATCCGGGAGGTGGTGGCGGAGAAGCTGCAGCGTGGTGTCAAGGACCCCCGCCTCGGTACGCACGTGACCATCACGGACACCCGGGTCACCGGCGACCTGCGGGAGGCCACGGTCTTCTACACGGTCTACGGCGACGACGAGGACCGCGCCAGTGCGGCGGCGGGCCTGGAGAGCGCCAAGGGCGTCCTGCGCTCCGCGGTGGGCCGGGCGGCGGGGACCAAGTTCACGCCCACCCTGACCTTCGTCGCGGACGCCCTCCCGGAGAACGCCAAGACGATCGAGGACCTCCTGGAGAAGGCGCGCACCTCCGACGCCCAGGTGCGGGAGGTGTCCTCCGGCGCCCAGTACGCCGGCGACGCCGACCCGTACAAGAAGCCGGGCGAGGACGACGAGGACGCAGCCGCGGAATGAGCACCGACGCAGGGAAGACTCCGGACGGCCTTGTCATCGTCGACAAGCCGTCCGGCTTCACTTCGCACGACGTGGTCGCCAAGATGCGCGGGATCGCCAAGACCCGCCGCGTCGGCCACGCCGGCACGCTCGACCCGATGGCGACCGGCGTGCTGGTCCTGGGCGTGGAGAAGGCCACCAAGCTCCTCGGCCACCTCGCGCTCACGGAGAAGGAGTACCTCGGCACGATCCGCCTGGGCCAGAACAGCCTGACGGACGACGCAGAGGGCGAGATCACCTCGTCCACGGACGCCACCGGGGTCACCCGGGAGGCCGTGGACGCGGGCGTCGCCAAGCTGTCCGGCGACATCATGCAGGTCCCGTCCAAGGTCAGCGCCATCAAGATCAAGGGCGTCCGCTCCTACAAGCGCGCCCGCGACGGCGAGGACTTCGAGATCCCGGCCCGGCCGGTGACCATCTCGTCGTTCCAGGTGTACGACATGCGCCAGGCGGAGGCCGAGGACGGCACCAAGGTCGTCGACCTCGTCGTCTCCGTGGTCTGCTCCAGCGGTACGTACATCCGCGCCCTGGCCCGCGACCTCGGCGCCGACCTCGGCGTCGGCGGGCACCTGACCGCGCTGCGCCGCACGCGCGTGGGCCCGTACAAGCTCGACCGCGCGCGGACCCTGGACCAGCTCCAGGAGGAGCTGACCGTCATGCCGATCGGCGAGGCGGCCGCGGCGGCCTTCCCGCGCTGGGACCTGGACGCCCGGCGGGCCTCGCTGCTCGCCAACGGCGTGCGGATCGACATGCCGCAGGAGTACGAGGCCGGCCGTACGGTCGCGGTCTTCGGGCCGGAGGGCCGGCTCCTCGGGCTCGTCGAGAGCAAGAACGGGAAGGCGAAGTCCCTCGCGGTCTTCGTCTGATCGTTGACGTGGAGCGGTGAGCGCACATGCCGTGCCGCTCACCGCTCCACGACCCCCCTCGGGTAGGTCTCTATCCACCCGGACGCCGCTATTCACCCGTCCGAGCAGGCGCTCGGAGTGAATGGAGGGAGCGTAAGGGGGCGCGTTCGCCACGTGTGCTGTTCGCGCTGATCTTCACCTGCCTACCGTCGTGAGCACGGGGGCGTTGCGGGGGAGCGGTGCGGGGAGTGGTGAGGCCATGGCGGAACTCGTGAAGATCTGCGATCCGGCCGGGCGGGAGCGCGGCAGCGGGTTCGTCGCGGACGACCGCGGGACGGTCGTCACCGGTCACGAGGCCGTCGACGGCCTGTCCCGGCTCGTGCTGCACGCCGGCGGGCGGACCCGGCCGGTGGCGGCGGCCGACGTGACCGAACTGCCCGGGCTGGCCCTGGCCCTCATCCGCACGGACGGACTCGGGGTGCGGCCGCTTCCGGTGGCGCAGCGCGGGGCGATCGATCCGGGGACCTACGTACGGCTGCCCGCGCGGGGCTGGCGGCAGGCGCGGGTGCTCGGGGACGCCCGGGTGGCGTACCGGGCGGCCGGCGGGCTGTACGCGCTGCCCGCGGGGGCCGCGGTGGAGCTGGCCATCGGCACCGACGGCCGCGACGCGCTCGCGCAGGGCGGGGAGGTGTGCGGCGGGCCCGTCCTCGACGCCGCCACCGGAGCGGTCCTCGCCGTACTGGGCACCGCTCTGTGCGCCGAGCACCGCTCCGGCGGCTTCGCGGTGGCCCTGCGGGCGGCGGCCGACTCCGATCCGCACGGCCCCCTCGCCGAGCTGCTGGCACGCAACGCGGAGACCGTGCCGGGCCGCGGCGCCGACCTGAACCTCGCCGGGGTGCTGGACCTGACGGCGGCCACCGTGGGCGCCGCCCTCCTCCCGGACCGGCGGGTGGAACGACCCGGTGTCGCGGCCGAGCTGGAGGCCTTCACGTCGGGGGACCGGCCGGTGCTCGGCCTGGTCGGCAGCCCGGGCACCGGCCGCACCACGGAACTGGCGGCCCTGGCCGCCGCCCGGGCCCGCGGCGCCCGCCCCGAGCCGACGCTCTGGCTGCGCGGAGCGGACCTGCACGCCGACGACACCTCGCTGGCGGACGCGGCGACCCGAGCCCTGACGGCGGCCGCCCGCCTCCTCGACGGGCCCGCGGCCGGCCCCGATCCCGGGCGCACCCCGGAGGCCGACCCGCGCACGGATCCCGGCGGGGACGGGTGGGTGCCTGGGCGATCCCCGCAGGGCGCTGAACGCACCGCCGCCCCGCCTTCCGGCCCCGAGGGCCGTTCGGCGGCCGAGGCGACGCCCCGGAGCGCGCCCGGCCCCGCCGGAACCCCGCCCGGCCGACCGGCCCCCGCCGGGGCCACGCCGTCCGACCGGCCCGGCGGGCCGGCGCCGCGCCCCGGCGGGTACTCGCCCGAGAACGGTGGCCGACCGCAGCCCCGCTCCTCCGGGACGGTGCCGGGCGGGTGGGGCGGCGGGCCGGTGGCCGTCCCCGGAGGGGCCAGGCCGGAAGGGCGCACCTTCGGACCGGAGTCCAGCCCTGGCGGGTCGACGCCGGCCGAGGGGCACGGCCGGCCGGAGCCCGGTCCGCGCGGAGCCGCGCCGGCCGATGGGCACGCCCGGGCCCGGTCCGCCACGAGCGCGTCAGGTCAGCCGGGGTGCGGCTCCAGCGGGACCGTGGCGGACGGGTGGGGCGGCGAGGCGGTGCCCGCCTTCGGCGGAACAACCCACGGAGGGCAGCCGGACCGCTCGGGTCCGGGCCCTCGTGAGCCCGCACCCGAAGGGGCCGGGCGACCGGACCCCGGCTCCGGCTCCCGCACGACCGTGTCGGTCGAGGGGCGCAGCCACGTGGTGCCGGGGCCTCGGGCGGCGCCGCCCGGGGAGCGGCGCGGCCGACCCGGCCCCGGTGGGGAGAGCGCTGCCCCGGCGGGAGCCGCTGCGCACCTCGCCCGCGTCGCCGCCCGCGCCGGACGCCCCCTGCTCCTCGTCCTGGACGCCCCCGAAGAGATGCCGCCGGAGCTCGCCCACCGGCTCGGAGCATGGACCGAGGCCACCACCGCCTGGCTGCGCGGCACCGGGGCCCGGCTGGTCGTCGCCGCCCGCCCCGAGTACTGGGAGCGGGCCGGAGCCCTGCACCCGCCGGGGGCGCTGCACGTCCCGGCCCGCGCGGCCCGCCGGCTGCCGCCCGCGCTCGAGGTCGGGGACCTCACCGCCGCCGAGGCGGAGACCGCCCGGGCCCGCCTCGGCATCCCCGCCGACGCCGTCCGCGAGTCCGACGCCCGCCACCCGCTCACGCTGCACCTGCTCGCCGGGATCCACGCCGCCGGGGTCACCGCCGGCCGCCCCGGCCGCGACGAGGTCTTCGCCGCCCACCTCGACCTGCTGTGCCTGCGCGCCGCGGTCCGGATCACCGCCGCAGGCGCATCGGTACACGGCCCCGGCGTCCGGCGGCTCGCCGCCCGCGTCGCCGGTCGCGTGCACGAGGCCGCCCGGCGCTGCCTGGGCCCCGGACAGGGACGGCTGGACCGGGCATCCTTCGAGGAGCTGTTCCCGTGGCGCACCGGCTGGGCCTCCGCCGTCCTCACCGAGGGACTGCTGGTGCGCGCCGGGTCCGGCTACCGCTTCGCCCACGAGGAACTGTCCGACTGGCTCCAGGCCGGCCACCTCGACGTGCCCACGGCCCTCGGCCTCCTCGTCCACGGCCCGGCCCGGCCCGGGCCGCCCGTGCCCCGGCAGCGGATCGGGCCCGTGCTCGAAGCCGTGCGCAGACTGGCACCGGACCGGCTCGGCGCGGAACTCACCCGGCTGGTCCACGCGCTGAACGGTTTCGCCGAAGCCGAAGCCGAAGCCGAAGCCGAAGCCGAAGCCGAAGCCGAAGCCGAAGCCGAAGCCCCGGCCGACGCCGACGCCGACGCCTACGCCGACCGTGCCTGGTGGGCCGCCCGGCTGCTGCGCGAGACCCTGCTGGGCCTCCCCGACGCGCACCCCCACCTCGCCGTCCTGCACGCCCTCGCCGAGCACGTGGCCCGGGCCGGCCCCGGCGCGTTCGGCGGCGGGTTCTGGAACCGGCTCCGGCTGGCCGAGCCCGACCGCCTCGACCTGCTGCGCCGCCTGCTGCCCGCCGACCCCGCCGAGGCGGTCCCCGGCGACCGCTACCTCGACGCCGTCGCCCGCCGCCTGACCCGGGACCCCCGGCGGACCCAGCCGCTGCTCTGCGCCTGGTTCACCGACGGCCGCCGCCTGCGCGGCCGTCCCGGGGCCACCGTCGCCACCGCCGCGCAGGCCCTGCTGCACACCCACCGCCGCCTCGCCCCGGACGACCTCACCGAGGCGCTGGTCACCGCCGCGCACCCGCGCGCCGACGAGCTGCTCGCCGTACTCGCCGAGGAGGAGCCCTCCGTCCTGTGCCGGGCCGTGGACCGCTGGGCCCGTGACGAACGCCCCTCGCGCAGGGTCGCGGCCGCCGCCTACGCCCTCGCCACCGCCCCGCACGTCCGCACCCCCGCCGACCGGGAGCTGCTGCGCCGTGCCGCGCAGGCGCTGCTCGCCCGCCCCGCCGACGCCACCCTGCACGGCAGTGCCCTGGCCGTCCTGCTGCGCGACCCGCAGGAGCGCGCCCGTCACCTGCCCGCGGCCCTCGCGTCCTTCCGAGACCCCGAGCCCGGCTCCCGGCTGCCCGCCGAGGCGCTGGTCGCGGCCCTGCCCGTACTGCCGGACCAGGACGCGGTGTTCGCCGCCCTGCGGGACCGTGCCGACGCAGAGGTGCTGCGCGCCCTGGCCGCGCTGAACCCGCCGGGACTGGCCCGGCGCGCGGCCGACCTCGTACGGGAGCACCTCGCGCACAGCCCCGGGGACGCACCGCACGCCGCGGCCTTCGTGGACCGGCGGCTGGAGCAGGGGCCCGCCGCCGGTCCCGCGCTGCGCCGGCTCGTGCTGGACCTGCTGCGGACCGCGCCGGCCGGGGTGCGGGCCGAGCTCGCCGCCGTACTGGGCGCGCCGGGCGGGGAGCCCTCGCACGCGCTGCGCGGCGAGCTGGCCGGCGTACTGCTGCGCGAGGAGAGGGACCCGCGGGTGCTGGACGCGTTCCTCGGAGCGGTCGCGGCGGGGGCCGCGGCGCGTCCGGAGGACCGTACGCGGGAGCTGCTGCGCCGGACCGGGCGGCAGCTGCTGCGGGCCCCCGGCGGGCCGGCGGTCTTCGAGCGGCGGACGGTGGAGCTGGCCCGCGCCCAGCCGGCCTTCGGGCTGCTCGTGGCCCGCTGGCAGGCGCAGGCGGTCACGGAGGCCGCGGCCCTGCTCGGCCCCGGCGCCCGGCAGACGGTGGAGACCCTCGGCAGGGCCGCCGCGGATGTGACGTGAGGATGCGCGACGGCGGCCCGCCGGGGCCCGCCCGGCCCGGATGCCGATGCGTGGCACCGGGCCCCGGCATGGCAGTCTTAGACCTGCAATCGGCAATCAGTTCAAGGACCAACCGGGTTCGGGCGAGGAGCGGTCACAGTGCAGCGGTGGCGTGGCTTGGAGGACATCCCCCAGGACTGGGGACGCAGCGTCGTCACCATCGGCTCCTACGACGGCGTGCACCGGGGACATCAGCTGATCATCGGACGGGCCGTCGCCACGGCGCGCGAGCTCGGCGTCCCGTCCGTCGTCGTCACCTTCGACCCGCACCCGAGCGAGGTCGTCCGCCCCGGCAGCCACCCGCCGATCCTGGCCCCCTACGACCGGCGCGCCGAGCTGATGGCCGGACTGGGCGTGGACGCGCTGCTGATCCTGCCGTTCACCGCCGAGTTCTCTCAGCTGTCCCCGGCCGACTTCATCGTCAAGGTCCTCGTCGACAAGCTGCACGCCCTCGCCGTCATCGAGGGCCCGAACTTCCGCTTCGGCCACCGGGCCGCCGGGAACGTCGACTTCCTGCGCGAGCTGGGATCGACGTACGACTACCGGGTCGAGGTCGTGGACCTCGTGGAGCGCGGCGAGGCGGGCGGCGGGGTGCCGTTCTCCTCGACGCTGGCGCGCCGGCTGGTCGCCGACGGCGACATGGACGGTGCGGCCGAGGTCCTGGGGCGCCCGCACCGGGTCGAGGGCGTGGTGGTGCGCGGAGCGCAGCGCGGGCGCGAACTCGGCTACCCGACGGCGAACGTGGAGACGCAGCCGCACACCGCGATCCCGGCCGACGGGGTCTACGCGGGCTGGCTGACGGCGGACGGCGAGCGGATGCCCGCGGCGATCTCGGTCGGGACGAACGTGCAGTTCGACGCGACCGAGCGGACGGTGGAGGCGTACGCCATCGACCGGGTCGGGCTGGACCTGTACGGCAAGCACGTGGCCGTCGACTTCCTCGCGTACGTGCGCGGGATGGCGAAGTTCGAGTCGCTCGACGGGCTGCTGGAGGCGATCGCCGACGACGTGAAGCGGGCGCGCGTGCTGACCGACGCGTACGACCTGAAGCGCTGACGCGGCAACGGGCGAGGGCCCGTACCGTCCCGGAAACCGATGCGGTCCGGGGTGGTACGGGCCCTCGCCCGTGGTGCGTGCGGCGCTGCCGTCAGCCCAGGCGCGGGTCGCGGGGCGGCTGCTGCGGCTGGGGCGGGGCGGCCGGGGGCTGCTGCCAGGGCTGGCCCGGCTGCGGCTGCTGGGGGTAGGGCTGTCCGTAGGGTCCCGGCTGCTGCGGAGGCTGCTGGTACGGGGGCTGGCCCTGGGGCTGACCGTACGGCTGGGGCGGCTGCGGCGGCTGGTGGTGCTGCGGCTGCGGGGGCTGCTGGGGGTGGGGCTGGTGGGGCTGCTGCGGTGCTCCCCAGTGGTTCTGGGGGGCCTGCTGCTGGGCCCGGAGGAAGTCCTCGGCCACAAGGGCGGAGAGGTTGAAGTACGCCTCGCGGGTCTTGGGCCGCATCATGTCGAGGTCCACCTCGGCGCCCGCCGCGAGGTGTTCGTCGAAGGGCACCACGACGACACCGCGGCAGCGGGTCTCGAAGTGCTGCACGATGTCCTCGATCTTGATCATCTTGGCGGTCTCGCGGACCCCCGAGATGACGGTGAGGGAGCGGGACACCAGGTCCGCGTACCCGTGGGCGGAGAGCCAGTCGAGCGTGGTGCTGGCACTGCTGGCGCCGTCCACGGACGGGGTCGAGATGATGATCAGCTGATCGGCCAGGTCCAGGACGCCGCGCATGGCGGAGTAGAGGAGACCGGTGCCCGAGTCGGTGAGGATGATCGGGTACTGGCGGCCCAGCGTCTCGATGACGCGGCGGTAGTCCTCGTCGTTGAAGGTCGTGGAGACCGCCGGGTCCACGTCGTTGGCGATGATCTCCAGACCGGAGGGCGCCTGCGAGGTGAAGCGGCGGATGTCCATGTACGAGTTCAGGTACGGGATCGCCTGGACCAGGTCGCGGATCGTCGCGCCCGTCTCGCGTCGGACACGGCGGCCGAGCGTGCCGGCGTCGGGGTTCGCGTCGATGGCCAGGATCTTGTCCTGGCGCTCGGTGGCGAGGGTGGCGCCGAGAGCGGTGGTGGTCGTGGTCTTGCCGACGCCGCCCTTGAGGCTGATGACGGCGATGCGGTAGCAGGACATCACCGGGGTGCGGATCAGCTCCAGCTTGCGCCGGCGCTCCGCTTCGGCCGCCTTGCCGCCGAAGCGGAACAGGCCGCCGCCCGCTCCGTTGTTGTTGCTCTTGGGCTTCTGCTTGTTGCGCAGCAGCCGGTCCGAGGACAGCTCGACGGCGGCGGTGTAGCCGAGCGGCGCGCCTCCACCGGTGGGGCCGGCCGCGTACCGCGGGTCGTGCGGCTGGGGCTGGGTTTGGGGCTGAGGCTGCGGCGGCTGCTGACCGGGGCCGACGGGCCACTGCTGTCCGCCGGTGCGGGGATCGTACTGCGGCTGCGGCTGCGGCTGCGGCTGCGGCTGCGGGGGCTGGGGCTGCTGCGGTACGGGCGCGGGCGCCGGCGGCGGGAAGCCGTAGGAGCCGCCGCCCTGGTTGGCGAACGCGGGCGGCAGCGGCGGCAGTTCGCCGGGAGGCGCGCCGAACGGGCTCTCCCCCTCGGCCGGGTCGACGGCGGGCGCCGGAGCGGGGTACGGCGGGACCTCGTCCACGGGGGCCGGCGGCGCCGGGGCCGCGAACGGCGCGGGCACGGCATCGGCCGGCTGCGGGGCGGCCTCCTCGGCGGGAGCCGCGAACGGCGGGAGCGGAGGGAGCGGCACCGGGGCCTCGGGCACCGCGGGCGCCGCATCGACCGGAGCCGGAGCCGGCGGTTCGGGGGCCGCGATCGGGGCCGGGATCCCGGCCACCGCGGGGGCGGGCTCGACCGGGGAAGCGCCCGCGACCGGGGTCGGAGCCGTGTAGGGAAGTTCGGGCGCCGGGACGGGCGCCGCCGGGGCGGGCTCGACCGGGGCGGGCGACGGTACGGCCGCCGCGTACGGCAGGTCGGGGGCCGTGATCGGTGCCGGGGCGGCGTACGGGTCGGGAGCCTGCAGCGGAGCGGGGCCCTCGGGCGCCGCGGGAGCGGGCTCGGCGGGGACCGCGACCGGGCTCGGGCCCGCGTACGGGTCGGGAGCCTGCACCGGCAGCACCGGCAGCACCGGCAGCACCGGAGTTTCGGGAGCCGCCGGGGCGGGCTCGGTCTGTGCCGCGACCGGGGCCGGGGCCGCGTACGGCAGCTCGGGCGCAACGATCGGCTCGGGAGCGGAGTACGGCAGGTCGGGCGCCGTGATCGGCTCCGGAGCCGACGCGTACGGAGGCTCGGCGGCCGCCGGGGCCGGAGCGGGCGCCGACAGGGGCGTGCCCGCACCGTCGGACGGGGTCCGCGGCACCGGCGGAGCGATCCGCATCGTCGAGGGCGATTCCAGGTCGGACGGGCGGTGCGGCTCGAAGCCGCTCCCCTCGGGGAGCCCCGGGACCTGGGCGGCCGCGGCCGGCGGCGCACTCTGCGTGTACCAGGCCGGCGGTGTGTAGTCGATGGTGAACTCGCCCGTCATCTCGGGCTCCGCGTCGGACTGATCGTCCGTCGGGACGTCCCACGTCCCGCCGCGCCTCTCGTTCCGATCGCCGCTCACTGGTCCTCCTGGTATGTCGAACACTGCTCCGGCGCCCACCCACGCCGCGCCGGCGTCCAGCCTAATCGGGGCACGTCGCCCCTGTCCGCCGCGTCCCGTTCCACGGGGAGGGCGGGCGGCCCGCCCGGGGCGCGCCCCGTCAGTCGATGCGGCGCGCCGGGCCCAGCAGGCCGGTCTCCGCCTCGGTCCCCTGCGTCATCACGAACTGCCGGTCCCGGGGGGTGCACCACAGGGTCACCCCGTCGCCCAGGGTCGGCAGGGACGCCACGGCCCGGCGCGGCAGCCGCATCAGGCCGCCGATCTGCTCCGCCTCGTCCGGGGACACCCGCTGCACGCCCACCAGCGACGCCTGCTGGAGCAGCCGCGGCGCCGTCGGGCTCAGGTACGGCAGCAGGGTCAGCACCGACTGCCACGGCCCCGCCACCACACGGCCGCGCGGCGGCCGCATCCCGCAGTCGCGGACCACCAGCACCGGGCTGCCCGCGGACGCCCCCTGCGGCGGGATCCGCCCCACCTCGTGCAGGGTCACGCACTGCTGCCCGCCTCCGGCGGCCTGCGCCAGCCCGGACCACACCTGGCCGCGCCCGGTCTCCACCGCCACGCGGGCACCCGTGGCCGCCGCGCGCAGCGCCAGCACCTGCGCCGTCCACAGGCCGCCGATCAGCGTCACCTCGTACGGCGTCGGCCGGTTGATGCCGAGCACCGCCGACCGTCCCTCGGCGTCCACGCCGATGACGACCCCGTCGTCCCCGACGGGCACCGCCAGCGCGTCCAGGTCCGCCGCGGGCACCACGTGGCGCTCCCGCCGCGGGCCGACCAGTCCGAAACCGCCCCTCATCGCGCGCCTCCCAGCGGCAGCGAAGCCAGCAGCCCCGGCACCTGTTCGCGGTCGAGCCGGACCAGCCCGGTCTTCACGCCCCGCGCCGTCCTTTCCAACTCCCGCCGGGCCGCGATCAGTTCCTCGTCGCTGCGCCCTGTCACCCGTACGTGTCCGGTCAGGTTCACGCCCTGTCGTTCCGCCGGGGCCATCGTCAGGCTGAAGTTCGTGGCGAGCGCGGGCAGGGAGGTCAGCAGCGCCACGAACTGCGGCAGCGCCGCCGCCCCGCCGCCGCCCAGCTGGGGCCAGCGGCCTATCCAGTACGTCGTGTGGCGGCGGTCGTCGCAGCGCCAGGTCCGCGAGGTCTCCTCGGTGCGCCGCCCGGTGCTCGCCGACCGGCCGGCCTGGGTGATCGCCATCGGGTTCGCGCACGAGGACGTGGCCAGCGCCGCCGTCAGCTCCTGCTCGGTGAGCACGGTGGCCCTGAACCCGGACCCGGCCAGCCGGCTCGCCAGCTGGTCCGCGGCCCGCACCACGCACCGCTGCGCACCCGCGAGGCCGCCGCCGCGGGCGGTGACCGCCTCGGGGCACAGTTCCGGGTCGAGCTTGAGCGCGATCCAGGTCAGCCGCACCGCGGGCGTGCCCGTACGGGCCTGCAGCGGGGCGTAGTTGAGGGTGGCCATCGACCGGGCGGGCAGGTGCGGGGCCGGCGCGGGCTGCGTGTGCTGGACCAGCTGCGCGGACTCCAGCCGGATGCCGTCCACTTCGAGGACGTCCCGGACGATGCCGAGCGGCAGCGGCCGCGCCGCCCGGTCGGGCCGCAGCGCGGTGGCGTCCGTGTCCACCTGGACCACCGCGGTCAGGAAGGTCCCGTCGCCGACCATCCCGACCGGACGCCGGTCGCGGTCGCTGAACGTCAGGGTGCGCAGGGCGGGATCGGCCTCGACCAGCGGCGCCAGCCCCGGCTCCGTGCCCGCGGGCACGGTGAAGGCGGCGGCCCTGCGGCGGCGGGCGCGCAGTGCGAGCGCGCCGCCGATCCACTCCGGCAGGGAGCGCTGGTGGCGGCGGACGACCGCGAGCACCACCAGCACCAGCGCGAGCGCCCCGGCGGGGACCAGGAGCAGCGGCTCGACCACCCACGCCACGAGCAGTCCGGCCACCGCCACCTGGAGCAGCACGAGTTGTTGCAGTCGGAACGGGCCGAAGCGGCCGGGGCTCGACCTGGGGTGCGGCGTCACCCCGCCGCGTACGGGTGCGGGCGCGCCGGTCTGCGGCTCCGTCGCCGTGGCCATCACTCGCGCACTTCCCCTCTCACGGGCCGGACCTGCTGTGTTCCGGCGCTGCGCGACACCCGTCGCGGGGCCCCGGAACCTCCCCAATCCACCCCAACAAGCCCTGATTGCACCGGTGTGGAAGGCCCTGAGCGGCTGCCTCACCCTACCCGGCCCCTGCATACCGTCCGTCAAGAGGCATAGTAGGTGCCCGGTCCGACTATCGAGGCCCGGGGACCGTACCCACCGGCCGGGCCGTGCGGGGAGAAGCAGACGGTCATGGCATCACGACGTGATGAGCTCAACGCGTACACCTTTGCGAAGCGGCGGACGGTGGCCGCGTTCCTCCAGCCCTCCGCGACGGGTACCGAGGAGGGGGCGCCCCGCCCCCTGCGCGCGGTCCTGCCGGGGGTGATCGTCGGAGCCCTCGTGCTCGCCGGGTTCGGTGCCTGGGGCATGTTCAAGCCGACCGCCCCCAAAGGCTGGGACGAGCCCGGAACGCGGGTCATCGTCGGCAAGGACTCCACGACCCGCTACGTCGTCCTGACGACGAAGGTCGGCGGCAAGAACCAGACCCGCCTGCACCCGGTCCTCAACCTCGCCTCCGCCCGACTCCTGCTGGACCCGCAGAAGTTCAAGGTGGTGCAGGTCGAGGACAAGGTCCTGGACGCGGGCAAGCCGCCGCGCGGCCCCATCATCGGCATCCCGTACGCCCCCGACCGGCTCCCCTCCAAGTCCGAGGCCGGCAAGGCCAAGCGCTGGGCCGTCTGCCAGCAGCCCGGCGGCAACGGCCGCGGCGTGCAGACCGCCACCTTCGTCCTCGCGGACCGGGAGGCGTCCGTGACGGACGACGCCCGCAGGCTCACCGACACCCAGGCGCTGTACGTGGAGAGCACCGGTCCGGGCAAGGAGCGGTACCTGGTCGACGCGACCGGCACGAAGTACAAGTTCCCCGAGGGCACCCCGGCCGCCGGAACGATGACCAACGCCCTGGTCGGCACCGGAGCCACCCCGCAGCAGGTCGGCCCGGAATGGCTCGGCACCCTCAACTCCGGCGACGACCTGACCTTCCCGCCCCTCCCCGGCAAGGCCGGCGCCGCCGCCGACGTCAAGGGCCTGACCACCGCCGACAACAAGGTCGGCATGGTGCTCAAGGCCCAGACCGGCTCCGGCGCCCAGCACTACGTGGTCCTCCCCGGCAAGGTCGCACCGGTCTCCGACTTCGTCGCCTGGCTGCTGATCTCGGCCCCGGCGACCGACGGCCTCAACATGCACGGCAAGGCCCGCGAGGTCGACCTCCAGTCCCTGGAGCCGGACCCCGCCCCGTTCGCCGGCGAGGTCAAGTGGCCGCAGAAGAAGACCGAGCGGATCAACCGGACGACGCCGGACGCCGGCACCCAGGCCGGCGGCGCCAACAACCGCGACACCGTCTGCAACGTCCTGCGCTCGGTCGACGGCCAGGGCAACCAGACGCTGAGCACCTGGGCCGGCACCGGCTACCCCGTCGACATCACCGCCAGCGGCACGAGCGCGTACGTCACACCCGGTTCGGGCCTGCTCTACACCCAGGTGCAGGGCAAGCAGACCACGGCCGGGGGCTCGCTCTTCCTGGTCACCGACACCGGCCTGCGGTACGCCGTCCAGGCCAACGGCGACAGCGACTCCGCGCAGTCCGGGATCGGCGCACCCGACCCGTCCAAGGCGGGCGGGGACGGCCGCCCCGAGGCCAGCCAGGCGCAGGTCAGGCTCGGCTACGGCGGCGTCAGCCCGGCCATGGTGCCCATCGCGTGGTCGGAGTTCCTCTCCAAGGGCCCCCGGCTGGACACCAACTCGGCCCGTCAGCCGCAGGGTTCGTGAGGAGGCCGCCGATGCACCAGGACCGCAGGCCCCGGCGCGCGCTCCGCACGCCCGTAGCCGTAGCCGCATCCGTAGCCGTATCCGCCCTGGCCCTGGCCCTGGCCGCCGGCGGTCCGGCCGCGGCCGGAACCGCCGCGCCGCACCCTCCGTACGCACTGCGCCTCGACGGCGCGGGGGAGTGCACCTTCCCCATGAAGAAGCAGATCGAGGACCGCCCCTGGGCCCTGCAGCGGCTGCTCCTCGACGAGCTCTGGGCGCAGACCAAGGGCAAGGACAGCAACGGCGCGAGCGTCCGCGTGGCCGTCATCGACACCGGCGTGGACCGGGCGAACCCGCAGCTCAGCGGCGCCCTCGACGTCGGTGCGGGCAAGGACCTCGTCGACCCCAAGGGCGGCGACGGCACGACCGACACCGTCGGCCACGGCACCAAGGTCGCCGGGCTGATCGCGGCCCGCCCCCAGGCGGGCACGGGCTTCGTCGGCCTGGCCCCCGACGCCACCGTCATCCCCATCCGGCAGAACGACGGGCAGGGCAAGGGCAACGCCCTCACCCTGAGCCAGGCGATCGACCACGCGGTGGCCAAGGGCGCCCAGGTCATCAACATCTCGCAGGACACCGACGTCCAGCTGTCCGCGGACTCCGAACTCGGCAAGTCCGTCCAGAAGGCGGTGGCGGCCGACATCGTGGTCGTCGCCTCGGCGGGCAACGACGGCATGAGCGGGCAGAAGCGCAAGACCTATCCGGCCGCCTTCCCCGGGGTCCTCGCCGTGGGTGCCTCGGACCGCAACAACGAGCGCGCGGCCTTCTCCCAGCCCGGCGACTTCATCGGGGTCGCCGCTCCGGGGGTGGACATGGTCTCCACCGTCCCGGGCTTCGGCCAGTGCATCGACAACGGCACCAGCTTCTCCGCCCCCTACGTCGCCGGGGTCGCCGCCCTGCTGCGCGCCGAGCACCGGGACTGGTCCGCCCAGCAGATCGTCTGGCAGATCCAGAACACGGCGGAACGCTCCGTCAAGGGCCGTGACGACTACGTCGGTTGGGGGGTCGTCGACCCCGTCCGCGCCCTCAGCCAGGACCAGCAGCCCCCGAAGGCCCCCGTCCCGGACCCGGGCCCGCCCCCGGCGGCGGCGCCGCAGGCAGCCCCCCTCCGGCTCACCGAAACCGCCCAGGAACGACAGGAGCGGTACGGCACGTACGCTCTCGGTATCGGCGCCGTGCTGATCGCCGTCATCGCGGGTACGGCGACGGTCGTCCGGGACGCGCGCAGCCGCCGGCGCCGTTTGCAGTGAACAGTCACAGTTCGTCCACGGAAGCGGCCCACCGGTGTTGGGACCGCTCCGTGAACGCAATAGAGTGACACCAGGCTTCACGAGTGTGATCGGGGGATCGCGTGAAGCGGAGGGGGATGGTCCGCAGTGCGTGACTCGCATCCGCGCCGGACGCGCCCGCCCCGCTGCGCAATCCGCCGGTTCTGCCGGCGAATTGAGAAGTGAGGAGCTTCGATGAGCACGAACACCTTCGGACTTGCGGACGATCCGGTCGTCCAGGCGAAGAACAAGATCCAGGAGACGGGCAGCGCCGTCTCCAAGCAGGCCCGAGAGCTGGCCGACATCATCGCCACCGTGAGCGCCGGCTGGACCGGTGTGGGCGCCTCGGGCTTCATCACGGCCCAGACGACGCTCAACGACAGCCACGACGAGATCCGCCGCCTCCTCGGCGTCCTGCACAACGCCGTGGCGCAGACCAAGAACCTCAGCAACGCGCAGGACGAGGAGGTGCGGGCCGCGTTCAAGAACGCCGTCCAGCCGACGACGTCCGGCTCCGGCCCGCGTTCGGGCCTCGACGGCATCTGATCGACGCCCCCACATCCATTCGGCCGCAGCGAGAAGGAGAAGAACATGACGGCGAACGACGGGACCCGGGTCCGGTACGAGACCGTTCAGCAGATGGCGGACCGCATCCGGGTCGTCTCCGGGAACATCCTGAAGGACCTGGCCGAGATGGAGCAGGCCGTGAAGGTCGTCACGGACACCTGGGACGGTGAGGCGCACCAGGAGTACCTCACCCTCCAGAAGAAGTACAAGGCCAAGGCCGACACCATGCACGCGGAGCTCGAGAAGGTCGCCAAGCTCATCGAGCGCGGCAAGGACGACTACCGGGCCACGGACAAGCGGGCCTCGACCCTCTTCACCGAGGCCTACTGAGACCTGCGGGCCCCAGGCCCGACACGCCGAAGGGGCGCACCCGCAGCGGGTGCGCCCCTTCGGCGTGTCGGGCCGCCCCTCAGGGCTGTTGGCGGTCCAGATCGAACTCGCCGTCCCTGGCGCCGAGTACGAAGGCCTCCCACTCGGCGGCCGTGTAGCGCAGGACCGTCTCGCGGTCCAGCGAGGAGCGCATCGCCACCGCCCCCTCGGGAAGCCGCGCGATCTCCACCCGCTCCTCGTCCGGGCTGGTCCCCGGCGGCCCCTCCCACTCCACGCCGCTGATGTCGAGCGCGTACAGCTCGTCCTTCTCCTGCTGGGTGCCCATGGGCGGCCTTTCCCTCGGTGGCGCGGTCTTCCCCGCCGATTATCGGGGAGCCGCCGCCGGCCGGGACGGGATTCCCCCCGATCCGGCCTCCGCCCGCCGCTCCCCGGACCTCACATGCCGCCCGGCATCCGGCCCAGCTGGACCAGCGACGTACCCCGCCGGCGCGAGGCGAAGTAGCCCCGGCCCGGCGGCATCGGGCGCGGCCGGACGGTGCCGACCAGATCGCCCTCGGCCGGATCGCCGGACAGGACGACGCCCTGCGCGCCCAGCTCCTTGATCCGCTGCATGAACGACTCGTACATGGAGCGGGAGGCACCGGCCGAGCTGCGCGCGATGATGAAGCGCACCCCCGTGTCACGGGCGAAGGGCAGGTACTCCACCAGCGGTGCCAGCGGATTGCCCTGGCTCGTGGACACCAGGTCGAAGTCGTCGATGATGATGAACACGTCCGGGCCCGTCCACCAGCTGCGGTCCCGCAGCTGCTGCGGAGTGACGTCCGCCGGAGGCTGCCGCCGGGAGAACACCCCGCCCAGCGCCTCCATGTGCATCTGCAGGGAGCTCGCCATCGGCGCGTACTCCAGCAGGTGCTCCTCCGGCAGCGCCCCGAGCAGGGTCCGCCGGTAGTCGCCCACCACCAGCCGTGCCTGGTCCGGGGTGTACCGCTCCGCGATCTGCTTGGCGATCAGCCGCAGCAGGTTCGTCTTGCCCGACTCGCTCTCGCCGAAGACGAGGAGGAAGGGGTCGGTCTCGAAGTCGACGAACACCGGCTCCAGGTCGGTCTCGTCGATGCCGATCGCGATCCCGCGCTCGGGGAACTCCCCGCCCTTGGGCAGCTGGTCGGAGTGGAGCAGCCGCGGCAGCAGCCGCACGCCCGGAGCCGCCGGCCCCGCCCAGTTCTGCCGGACCGCCTCCACGAAGGCGGCCGTGGCCTCCGAGAGGTCACCGGCCTCGTGCGAGCCGTCGACCCGCGGCAGCGCCCCCAGGAAGTGCAGCTTCTCCGCCACCTGACCGCGGCCCGGCATCCCCGTGGGGACGTTCGCCGCGACCTTCCGGTCGAACTCCGAGTCCATGGTGTCGCCGAGCCGCAGCTCCAGCCGGCTGAGCATCTGGTCCTTCAGCGCCGCCCGGACCTCCATGTACCGGCCCGCGGTGATCACCACGTGGATGCCGTAGCCCAGACCCCGCGCGGCGATGTCCGTGACGACCTGCTCCAGGACCTCGTACTCGCCGCGGAAGTTGCCCCAGCCGTCCACGACCAGGAACACGTCGCCCCACGGCTCGTGCGGCAGATCGCCCGCCGCCCGCCGGCGCCGGTAGGTGGCGATCGAGTCGATGCCGTTCGCGCGGAAGAACTCCTCGCGGCGGTTGAGGATGCCCCCCACCTCCGCGACCGTCCGCCGCACCCGCTCCGGGTCCAGACGCGAGGCGATGCCGCCCACGTGCGGCAGGTCGGCGACCGCCGACAGACTGCCACCGCCGAAGTCCAGCCCGTAGAACTGCACCTCGCGCGGGGTGTGCGTCAGCGCGAAGGAGGAGATCAGCGTCCGCATCAGCGTCGACTTGCCCGACTGCGGGCCGCCGACCACCATCATGTGGCCCGCCGCGCCGGAGAAGTCCCGGTACAGCACCTCGCGCCGCTGCTCGAACGGCTTGTCGATCAGGCCGAGCGGCACGATCAGCCCGCCCGGCCGCGTGTAGCCCTCCGCGTGCAGCCCGCGCTCCGCGCTCGGCGCCAGCGCCGGCAGCAGCTGGTCCAGCGGCGGGGCCTGGTCGAGCGGCGGCAGCCACACCTGGTGCGCCGGCACCCCCTGCCCCTCCAGCCGGCCCACGATCACGTCCAGCACGGTGTCCGCGAGCGCGTCGTCCTCGCGCCCCGACCGCGCCGCCAGGTACGCCGGGTCCGGCGCCGCGTACACCACCGGCACAGGCGCCGCCGTGAACAGCGCGGGCCGCCGCTCCACCGGGAACTGCCCCACCGAGAGGTCCGGCCCGCCCGAGCGGTAGGTGCCCGAGACGTACGCCGCCTTGAAGCGCACCATCTCGTCCGTACCGAACTTCAGATAGCCCGAACCGGGCACCGACGGCAGGTGGTAGGCGTCGGGCACGCCGATCGCCGTCCGCGACTCCGCCGCCGAGAAGGTCCGCAGACCGATCCGGTACGACAGGTACGTGTCCAGGCCGCGCAGCTTGCCCTCCTCCAGCCGCTGCGACGCCAGCAGCAGGTGCACGCCCAGCGAACGGCCGATGCGGCCGATCTGGATGAACATGTCGATGAAGTCGGGCTTCGCCGTCAGCAGCTCGCTGAACTCGTCGATGACCAGCACCAGCGAAGCCAGCGGCTCCAGCGGGGCGCCCGCCGCACGGGCCTTCTCGTAGTCGTGGATGTTGGCGTAGTTGCCCGCCGAACGCAGCAGCTCCTGACGGCGCTGCAGCTCGCCGCGGATCGAGTCGCCCATGCGGTCCACGAGCGTCAGGTCGTCCGCCAGGTTCGTGATGACCGCCGCGACGTGCGGCATCTGGCCCATGCCCGTGAAGGTCGCACCGCCCTTGAAGTCGGCCAGCACGAAGTTCAGCGTCTCCGAGGTGTGCGTGACCGCCAGGCCCAGCACCAGCGTGCGCAGCAGCTCCGACTTGCCCGAACCGGTCGCACCCACGCACAGGCCGTGCGGGCCCATGCCCTCCTGCGCGGCCTCCTTCAGGTCCAGCATGACCGGGCCGCCGTCCTCGCCGACACCGATCGGCACGCGCAGCCGCTCACCGGCGGACCGCGGCCGCCAGGTCCGCGCCACGTCCACCGAGGCCGCGTCGCCCAGGTTCAGCAGGTCCGTGAAGTCCAGGTTCGCCAGCAGCGGCTCGTCGTCGTCCCCGCCACCCGTGCGCAGCGGCGCCAGCTGCCGCGCGAGCGCCTCCGCCGCGGGCAGCGACAGGGTGTCCGGCACACCCTCGTAGGCGACCCCGCCCCCCGATTCCAGGCGCAGCCGGCCCGGCCGCACCACGACCGACAGGCCGCCGCGCGGCTCGTCCAGCTCGCCCGCGACCACCTCGACGATCGTGACGCCCTGCAGGCCCTCTGCCGCGGCGAACACCGAGTCCGGGGGCACCATGCCGCCGTCCAGCACCACCACCAGGTGCGGCTGGTCCAGCACGGGGGAGACGTCACGGCTGAACCGCGGCCGCCCCTCCAGCCGGGACGCCAACATCCCCTCCAGCTCGGCGAGGTCGTCGCCGAACAGCCGCTTCGTACCGGCCCCGTCGACCTGCCCGGGGAGCTGCGCGTGCGGCAGCCACTTCGTCCAGTCCCACGAGGGCACCGCACCGGGCGCGGCCACCACGGCCACCATCAGGTCCTCGGGGGAGTGCAGCGTCGCCAGCTGCGCGACCAGCGCCCGCGCCGCACCGCGCGCCGACTCCGGCTCCCCGGACACCGCCACGTGGTAGAAGGCGCGCATCGACACCGCCATCGGCAGCCCGTCCAGCGAGGAGTGCACCTTCAGGAAGCGCTGCATCGCGCCCGCCGTCAGCGGCTCCAGCTCGTCCACCGGCGCCGTCTCGGGAGCCACCAGCGGCGTCGCCAGACGCTGCGCACCCAGCCCCAGCCGGGCCTGGCCGAAGTCGGGATCGCCGACCCGCCGCTCCCACAGCCGCGAACCGTCCGCCACCACCGACCACAACTGCTCCGGAGACGGGTGCAGGTACAGCTGCGCGTCGCGCTGCGCCCGCGCGGTCCTGCGCACCTGACGGCGCGTCTGCGCGAGGTACTTGAGGTAGTCCCGGCGCACATCGGCCATTTGCCCCTGCGTACCGCGCCGGTGGCGCACCAGCTGCGCCACGACCATGGCCACCGTCGAGGCCAGCATCAGCACACCCATGATGCGCATGAAGGGGGCCGCGCCCGGCATGAAGAAGAAGACGACGGAGGAGCCCATGCCGAGCATCGGCAGGAGCTGCATCAGCATGCCCTCCTGCTGCCCGCGCGGGAGTTCGGGAGGAGCCTCCAGCCTCAGCTCCTCCGAAGGAACCTCGGGCGGCAGGGACCGCGGCGGGCGTTTGACGACGATCTGGCTCACCGGAGCATCAATCCCTCGAAAACGGACGGGACGTCGCAACCGGCGCCCCCAAGTCCCGGGCGCGCAAGGGGTATCCCCAGCGCGACGGTGATCCTACTTGCCGACTGTCTCTCATACGCCCGGTAGGGTGTCGCGCGCAGCATGCGCATCCGCGAATCGAGCACGGGCGCGGACACCAACCGAGGGGGTCACGCAGGTGAGTACGGCCGGCACGACGGGTTTCTGCAGGGTCACCGTCGTGGCCCCCGACAGCCGCATCGACGTCGCCCTCCCCGAGGACATCGCCGTCGCCGACGTCTACCCCGAGCTGCTGCGCCTCACCGGACAGACCCAGCCCGTCGGCGCCCCGACCGGCTTCCACCTCGTACGCCGATCCGGGACCGTCCTTGACGGCGCCCGCACCCTCGCCGCCCAGCAGGTCCTCGACGGCGAGGTGCTCAGCCTGCGCCCCTTCGCCGAATCCCTGCCGCCGGCCGTCTTCGACGACGTCTCCGACGCCGTCGCCTCCGCGGTCGTCCGCGACCGGCACCGCTGGAGCGACGACATGCTGCGCGGCGCGGGCCTCGCCGGCTCCGCCGTGCTCCTCGTCATGCTGGGCTTCGTCCTCTGGTACGCCGACCCCGTCCGCCACGACATGCACGGCCTGCCCGGGATCATCGCGGGCGCCGTCGGGGTCCTGCTCACTGCCGTCGCCGGGGTGCGCGCCCGCGTCTACCGCGACCGCCTCTCCGCCGTGGCCCTCGGCCTCGGCGCCCTCCCGCACCTGCTGATCGCCGGATCCGGGATCATCGGCCCCGCCGTCGGCGACGGCCCCGGCCGCCTCCAGTTCCTCCTCGGCTGCGTCTGCGCCCTCGTCGCCTCCGTCGCCCTGGTCGCGCTCACCCCCAGCGGCGACGCCCCCTTCGTCGCGGCCACCTTCGTCGCCGCCACCGGCACCCTCGCCACCTTCGCCGCGATCGCCACCGAGGCCTCCGCCACCTACACCGCCGCCGTCTGCGCGCCCGTCGCCATCGGCCTCGTCGCCTTCCTGCCCGGCCTCTCCGCGCGCTTCGCCCGCCTGCCCATCGGCTACGCGGCCCCGCAGAGCGCCGTCGAGGACTACCAGACCCCGGACCGCTACGAGACCGAGCCGTACGGTGACCAGGCCGGCGCGGACCAGCACGAGCAGGGCGCCCCCCTCGACGCCGAGGCGATCGCCGCCCAGGCCCGCCGCGGCCACGAGATGCTGCTCGGCCTGGTCGGCGGCTGCGCCGCGGTCGCCGTCGGCGCCGCCGCCGTCCTCGGCTTCTCCGACAACACCTGGGGCCGCCTCCTGGCCCTGGCCACCGGGCTCGCCATGCTGCTGCGCGCCCGCCTCTTCCGCTACACCTCCCAGGTGGTGTGCGCCCTGACCGCCGGCCTCGCCGCCGTCGCGCTGCTGATCCTCGGCCTGTCCCTGCACCCGCCGCAGGCCCTGCTCGAAGCCCTCGTCGTGGAACAGGACCGCAGCGGCCTGGACCTCCGTACGATCTGGCTCACCGCCGCCGTCGCCGCCGGCGCGGCCCTCCTCGCGGGAATTGCGCTTGTCATCCCCCGCAAGGGCCTGTCACCCTTCTGGGGAAGGCTGCTCGACCTCACCGAGGCGGCGGTCCTGCTCAGCCTGGTGCCCCTGACCCTGGCCGTGCTCGACGTCTACGCCCGGGCCCGCGCTCTCACCAGCTGAGACGGGGCGGAGCGGCAGCCTGGTACGCTGTGTGACGGCCGTTTGTGTACGCGTCCCCCGGACCCCCTTCGAAGGGTCTGTGGACTGCGCTCAGCGGACCCCGCCTCCCGAGTAACGGAAGCTCCCCAGAGACTCAGACCTGGGGCACTCGGTGGCAACGAAGACCTAAACGAGGAGTACGCGTGCCGCTCGACGCCGCTACGAAGAAGCAGATCATCACCGAGTTCGGTGCCAAGGAGGGCGACACCGGCTCCCCCGAGGTCCAGGTTGCGATGCTCTCCCGCCGCATCTCGGACCTGACCGAGCACCTCAAGACCCACAAGCACGACCACCACTCCCGTCGTGGTCTGCTGATCCTGGTCGGCCAGCGTCGCCGCCTGCTGCAGTACCTGGCCAAGAAGGACATCCAGCGCTTCCGTACGCTGGTCGAGCGCCTCGGCATCCGCCGCGGTGCGGCCGGCGCCAAGTAAGACGCCGTGAAGGGAGCGGTTCCCACATCCGGGGGCCGCTCCCTTTGCTGTACGTGCGGTACGGACCGGTCCCTTTGTAGTCTGGAACGGACGCACGTGTACGTCCGACGACGAGACGTGCACAACTGAAGAGGAGGAGCGCCCTCCCACGCCGCCGGTCCTCGGTAGTGGCACCCGGAATGCCCCAGGGGGCAACGAACCGGATGCTTCGATCGAAGACCGGCCCGCACGCCAGGAGCGCTTCTCCGCAACCGTCCACCGCCACACGGGCGGCGGACGGAGACGACGAAAATGGAGAAAACGCTAGTGGAGAACGAGACCCACTACGCCGAGGCCGTCATTGACAACGGTTCCTTCGGCACCCGCACCATCCGCTTCGAGACGGGCCGTCTGGCCCGCCAGGCCGCCGGCTCCGCCGTTGCCTACCTGGACGACGACACGATGGTGCTGTCCGCCACCACCGCGTCGAAGAAGCCCAAGGACCAGCTCGACTTCTTCCCCCTGACGGTGGACGTCGAGGAGCGGCAGTACGCGGCCGGCAAGATCCCCGGCTCCTTCTTCCGTCGTGAGGGCCGGCCCTCCGAGGACGCGATCCTCACCTGCCGCCTGATCGACCGCCCGCTGCGCCCGTCCTTCAAGAAGGGCCTGCGCAACGAGATCCAGGTCGTCGCCACCGTCATGGCGCTCAACCCGGACCACCTGTACGACGTCATCGCGATCAACGCCGCGTCCGCGTCCACCCAGCTCGCCGGCCTGCCCTTCTCCGGCCCGATCGGCGGCGTCCGCGTCGCGCTGATCCGCGGCCAGTGGGTGGCGTTCCCGACGCACACCGAGCTCGAGGACGCCGTCTTCGACATGGTCGTCGCGGGTCGCACCCTCGAGGACGGCGACGTCGCGATCATGATGGTCGAGGCCGAGGCCACCGAGAAGACCATCGCCCTCGTCAAGGGCGGCGCCGAGGCGCCGACCGAGGAGATCGTCGCCGCGGGCCTCGAGGCCGCGAAGCCGTTCATCAAGGTCCTCTGCAAGGCCCAGGCCGACCTCGCCGCCAAGGCCGCGAAGCCCGAGGGCGAGTTCCCGGTCTTCCTGGACTACCAGGACGACGTGTACGAGGCCCTCGCGGCCGCCGTCAAGGGCGAGCTCTCCCAGGCGCTGACCATCGCGGGCAAGCAGGACCGCGAGGCCGAGCTGGACCGCGTCAAGGAGATCGCCGCCGAGAAGCTCCTCCCGGCCTTCGAAGGCCGCGAGAAGGAGATCTCCGCCGCGTACCGCAGCCTGACCAAGGCCCTGGTCCGCGAGCGCGTCATCAAGGACAAGGTCCGCATCGACGGCCGCGGGATCACGGACATCCGTACCCTCGCCGCCGAGGTCGAGGCCATCCCGCGCGTGCACGGCTCGGCGCTGTTCGAGCGTGGCGAGACCCAGATCCTGGGCGTCACCACCCTCAACATGCTCCGCATGGAGCAGCAGCTGGACACCCTCTCCCCGGTGACCCGCAAGCGCTACATGCACAACTACAACTTCCCGCCGTACTCCGTCGGCGAGACCGGCCGCGTCGGTTCGCCGAAGCGCCGCGAGATCGGCCACGGCGCGCTCGCCGAGCGCGCGATCGTGCCGGTCCTGCCGACCCGCGAGGAGTTCCCCTACGCGATCCGCCAGGTGTCCGAGGCCCTCGGCTCCAACGGTTCGACGTCCATGGGCTCGGTCTGCGCCTCCACCATGTCGCTGCTGAACGCCGGTGTGCCCCTCAAGGCCCCCGTCGCCGGTATCGCCATGGGCCTGATCTCCCAGGAGATCGACGGCAAGACCCACTACGTCGCCCTCACCGACATCCTCGGTGCGGAGGACGCCTTCGGCGACATGGACTTCAAGGTCGCCGGCACCAAGGAGTTCGTCACCGCGCTCCAGCTGGACACCAAGCTGGACGGCATCCCGGCCTCCGTCCTGGCCGCGGCCCTCAAGCAGGCCCGCGACGCCCGCCTCCACATCCTCGACGTGATGATGGAAGCGATCGACACGCCGGACGCCATGTCCCCGTTCGCCCCGCGGATCATCACCGTCAAGATCCCCGTGGACAAGATCGGTGAGGTCATCGGCCCCAAGGGCAAGATGATCAACCAGATCCAGGAGGACACCGGCGCCGAGATCACGATCGAGGACGACGGCACCATCTACATCGGTGCCGCCGACGGCCCGGCCGCCGAGGCCGCCCGCGCCACGATCAACTCGATCGCCAACCCGACCATGCCGGAGGTCGGCGAGCGCTACCTGGGTACGGTCGTCAAGACCACCACCTTCGGTGCCTTCGTCTCCCTCATGCCCGGCAAGGACGGCCTGCTGCACATCTCGCAGATCCGCAAGCTCGCCGGTGGCAAGCGCGTGGAGAACGTCGAGGACGTGCTCGCGGTCGGCACCAAGGTCCAGGTCGAGATCGCCGAGATCGACCAGCGCGGCAAGCTCTCCCTGATCCCCGTGATCGAGGGCGAGGCCGCCGCCGACGAGGCTGACAAGGACGACTCCGACAAGTGACGTCGCGTAGTTCCCGTGTGACGGCCCGCCCCTCTTCGGAGGGGCGGGCCGTCGCCCGTACCCAAACCCTGCTCAAGGGCAGCAACGGCATCGGCACCGTCCGCCGCACCGTCCTGCCCGGCGGACTGCGCGTCGTCACCGAGACGCTGCCCTCCGTCCGCTCCGCCACCTTCGGCATCTGGGCGCACGTCGGCTCCCGCGACGAGACGCCCACGCTGAACGGCGCCACGCACTACCTGGAGCACCTCCTCTTCAAGGGCACGCGCAAGCGCAGCGCCCTCGACATCTCCTCCGCGATCGACGCGGTCGGCGGCGAGATGAACGCCTTCACGGCGAAGGAGTACACCTGCTACTACGCGCGGGTGCTCGACACCGACCTGCCGCTCGCCATCGACGTGGTTTGCGACATGCTCACCGGCTCGCTGATCCGCGAGGAGGACGTCGACGCCGAGCGCGGGGTCATCCTCGAAGAGATCGCGATGACCGAGGACGACCCGGGCGACATGGTTCACGACCTGTTCGCCCAGACCATGTACGGGGACACCCCGCTGGGCCGCCCCGTCCTCGGTACCGTCGACACGATCAACGCCCTCGGCGCCGACCGGATCCGCCGCTTCTACAAGAAGCACTACGACCCCACCCACCTGGTCGTGGCCGCCGCCGGCAACGTCGACCACAACAAGGTCGTCCGCCAGGTTCGCGCCGCCTTCGAGCAGGCCGGCGCCCTGACCCGCACCGACGCCGAGCCGATCGGCCCGCGCGCCGGCACCAAGCGCATCCGCACCTCCGGCCGCGTCGACCTGGTGAGCCGCAAGACCGAGCAGGCCCACGTGGTCCTCGGCATGCCCGGCCTCGCCCGCACCGACGAGCGCCGCTGGGCGCTGGGCGTACTGAACACCGCCCTCGGCGGCGGCATGTCCTCCCGCCTCTTCCAGGAGGTCCGCGAGAAGCGGGGCCTGGCCTACAGCGTGTACTCGTACACCTCGGGCTTCGCCGATACCGGCCTCTTCGGCGTCTACGCGGGCTGCCGGCCCAACCAGGTGCACGACGTGCTCCGGATCTGCCGCGACGAGCTCGACAAGGTCGCGACGGAAGGCCTCGCGGACGACGAGATCAAGCGGGCCATCGGCCAGCTCTCCGGATCCACCGTCCTCGGCCTGGAGGACACCGGCGCGCTCATGAACCGCATCGGCAAGAGCGAGCTGTGCTGGGGCGACCAGATGTCGGTCGACGACATGCTGGCGCAGATCGCCGCGGTGACCCCGGACGACGTCCGCTCGGTCGCACAGGATGTACTGGCCCAGCGGCCCTCGCTGGCGGTGATCGGCCCGCTGAAGGAGAAGCAGGCCGCCCGCCTCGACGAGGTCGTCGCCTAGATCCGTACGTAGGTAAGGAAGTAGCAACTATGAGCAAGCTGCGCGTGGCAGTCCTCGGCGCCCGGGGCCGCATCGGATCCGAGGCGGTCCGGGCGATCGAGGCCGCGGAGGACATGGAGCTGGTCGCGGCGCTCGGCCGGGGCGACAAGCTGGAGACGCTGGCCGAGGCCGGCGCCCAGGTCGCGGTCGAGCTGACCACCCCCGCCTCGGTGATGGAGAACCTCGAGTTCCTCGTCGGCCACGGCATCCACGGCGTGGTCGGCACCACCGGCTGGACCGAGGACCGCCTCGCGCAGCTGGACGCGTGGCTCGCCGCTTCCCCGAAGACCGGTGTGCTCATCGCACCCAACTTCTCCATCGGCGCCGTCCTCACCATGAAGTTCGCCGCCCAGGCCGCCCGCTACTTCGAGTCCGTCGAGGTCGTCGAGCTGCACCACCCCAACAAGGTCGACGCCCCCTCCGGCACCGCGACCCGTACCGCGCAGCTCATCGCGGCCGCCCGCGCCGAGGCCGGCCTCGGCGCGCAGCCCGACGCCACCGCCACCGCGCTCGACGGCGCCCGCGGCGCCGACGTCGACGGCGTTCCGGTCCACGCCATCCGCCTGCGCGGCCTGCTCGCCCACCAGGAGGTCCTCCTCGGCGGCGAGGGCGAGACCCTGACCATCCGTCACGACTCCCTGCACCACAGCAGCTTCATGCCGGGCATCCTGCTCGGCGCGCGCCGCGTGACGCAGACCCCGGGCCTCACGTTCGGCCTGGAAAACTTCCTCGACCTGGGCTGACCGGACTGATTCACGATGCGCGCGAAGATCACGTACTTCATCACGGCCGCCGTCCTGGTCGTCTACTTCGTCCTGGTCGGCAGCCGGGGCCTGCTGCTGATCCAGCAGGGCACCTGGCTCACCGTCACCTTCGGGGTGGCCGTGCTGATCATGCCGCTCATCGGCATCTGGTTCCTGTGGAAGAACACGCAGTTCGTCACGCGGGCCAACCAGCTCGCCGGTGAGCTGGAGGCCGAGGGCGGACTGCCCGTGGACGAGCTGGAGCGCGACCAGTACGGCCGCATCCTGCGGGACTCGGCCGACGAGGTCTTCGCACGCCGCAAGGCCGAGACCGAGGACGCGCCGGGGGACTGGCGCAGCTGGTTCCGGCTCGCCGTCGCCTACCACGACGCCCGGGACACCCCGCGGGCGCGCAAGGCCATGCAGCGGGCGATCGCCCTGCACGACAAGAAGCCCGTGCAGGTCTGACACCTGTACGGGCTCCACGCGGCGCGTCCCGTCGTACCCCGGGACCCGGGTGTCAGGCGGGCACGGGCCGGTACTCCTCGGCCCAGGCCTCGACCGTGTCCGCGGCCCGGTCGAAGGCCTCGGCCCGCGACAGGAAATCGGCGCTGTGGTCGGTCAGCAGCACCGGCTGCTCCTCGGCGCCCCGGGCGGACACCGTCAGCGCCTGCCCCTGGACGGTCCTCGGCAGCCCGAGCCAGCGCACCGGCTGCTGCACCGTGCGGATCTCGGTGACCTCGTTCCACGCGATCGTCCGGGTCACGAAGAAGCCGACCCTGCGCAGACCCGCGGGGCTGACCCAGACGCCGACGCGCAGCATCTGCAGTGCAGACGCGAGGACGGCGAGGGCGGCGACCAGACAGGCGCCCGCTCCGGCCCAGCCCCCGCCGGCGAAGGCGACGATCATGGTGGCCAGCAGCATGAAGGCGGACAGCAGGAGCAGCACCGCGGAGATGGCCACGCGCCAGGGGCCGGGCCGGTAGGGCCGCCGCCAGCGGTCTTCGTCGGCGTGGGCCAGGACCTCGTCGACATCGTCATCCGCGTCGGATGCGCCGTCGGCCGTCAGGAAGGGCAGGGGCACGGCTGGACCTCACTCACATGCACGTTCGGTTGGGCTGTGCCCGTGAGGCTACCGCCCCTCGGACGCGGTCGACTGCTGCGACTTCTCCGGGGCCTTGTTCGGCTGCAGTGCGGGTATGCCGAAGAGCAACGAGCCGGCGAGCCCCGCGACCACGGTCAGCCCGACCAGACTACGGGCGGCCAACTGGGCCTTGCCCAGACGCTCGCGCGGCGGTGGAGTGACATTGCTGCGGAATCGGTCGGCCTCGGCGACGAAGGCGAACGGAACGGGTTCGCGCCGGCGAAACATGAGAGCGAATCTCCTCGGGCTCGATGCGGGTGCGTTCTGCTCTGTAGGACGTACGGGCCGCCCAATCGGTGCCGGATTTCGGGACATTAACCAAAATTCATGGCTGTGTGTCAGCTGTGCGGATGCCCCGGCGGCAGGTGAGCATGCGCGGGGACGCGTGAGGGGCGCCGTAGAGTGGGCGCGCCCCAGGACGCACGTTTGGAAGGACCCCCGGTGAGCGAGACCGCCGCTTCAGATCTGAAACCCAGCTTCCGCAGCGACGTGACGGTGGAGCTGGTGAAGCACTCCGCCGCCGACTCCGACGTACTGTGGGCGGCCCGCGTCTCCACGGCCGGCGAGCAGTCCCTGGAGGAGCTCCAGAAGGACCCGGAGCGTTCCAAGGGCCTCATCAACTACCTGATGCGGGACCGTCACGGCAGCCCCTTCGAGCACAACTCGATGACCTTCTTCATCAGCGCCCCGATCTTCGTCTTCCGGGAGTTCATGCGGCACCGCGTGGGCTGGTCCTACAACGAGGAATCGGGCCGCTACAGGGAGCTCGAGCCGGTCTTCTACGTCCCGGACGCCGAGCGCAAGCTCGTCCAGGAGGGCCGTCCCGGCAAGTACGTCTTCGTCGAGGGCACCCGGGCGCAGCAGGAGCTGACCGCCCGCGTCATGGAGGACTCGTACGTACAGGCGTACGAGGCCTACCAGGAGATGCTGGCCGCGGGCGTGGCCCGGGAGGTGGCCCGTTCGGTCCTGCCGGTCGGCCTCTTCTCCTCGATGTACGCGACCTGCAACGCGCGCTCGCTGATGCACTTCCTCGGCCTGCGCACGCAGCACGAGCTCGCGGCCGTCCCGTCCTTCCCCCAGCGGGAGATCGAGATGGTCGGCGAGAAGATGGAGCAGCACTGGGCCGGGCTCATGCCGCTGACGTACGCGGCGTACAACAGCAACGGTCGCGTTGCCCCGTAAGGGTCGATACACCCATGGCGTACTGATGTACGGAGTCAAGTCCGAAGTGTCCGTATTGCGACGTTTCGTAAAGTTCATCTAGGCTGATCAAACGGACCCGGCACTGCTTGAACCCCCGAGCAGGCAGTGCCGGCGTCCAACACCCCGTTGACGTCCCCCGAGGGGACACCGCGAGCATGGCAGCGAGTAGCGTGTTACCCATGGCTCCGATCTCGACTCCGCAGACCCCCTTCGGGCGGGTCCTCACCGCCATGATCACGCCGTTTACGGCGGATGGCGCACTCGACCTCGACGGCGCGCAGCAGCTCGCCGTCCACCTGGTGGACGCAGGCAACGACGGCCTGATCATCAACGGCACCACCGGTGAGTCGCCCACCACCACCGACGCGGAGAAAAACGACCTCGTACGAGCCGTCCTCGAGGCCGTCGGAGACCGCGCCCACGTGGTCGCCGGCATCGGCACCAACGACACCCGCCACACCCTGGAGCTGGCCCGCGAGGCCGAGCGCACCGGCGCCCACGGCCTGCTCGCGGTCACCCCGTACTACAGCAAGCCGCCGCAGGAAGGCCTCTACCGGCACTTCACGGCGATCGCCGACGCGACCGAGCTGCCGGTCATGCTGTACGACATCCCCGGCCGCAGCGGTGTCCCGATCGAGACCGAAACCCTGGTCCGGCTGGCGGAGCACCCCCGTATCGTGGCCAACAAGGACGCCAAGGGCGACCTCGGCCGCGCGAGCTGGGCGATCGCGCGCAGCGGCCTGGCCTGGTACTCCGGCGACGACATGCTGAACCTGCCGCTCCTGTCGGTCGGCGCCGTCGGCTTCGTCTCCGTCGTCGGCCACGTGGTCACGCCCGACCTGCGCGCGATGCTGGAGGCCCACCTCGCCGGCGACGTCCAGAAGGCCGCCGAGATCCACCAGAAGCTGCTGCCCGTCTACACCGGCATGTTCCGCACGCAGGGTGTGATGACCACCAAGGGCGCGCTGAACCTCCAGGGCCTGCCCGCCGGCCCGCTGCGGCTCCCGCTGATCGAACTGAGCGACGAAGAGACGGCTCAGCTCAAGATCGATCTTGCTGCGGGCGGGGTACAGCTCTGACAACAGACTTCACAACTGAATAAGCACCGCCGAACAAATACAGAGCAGACAACAGCAAGTGCACGAATGACATGCGCGCCACGTGCCTTCCGGGTACGTGGCGCGCGTGGTGAAGGAGAAACTTTTGAGCCATCCGCATCCGGAACTCGGTCCGCCGCCGAAGCTGCCCAAGGGCGGCCTCAGGGTCACCCCCCTGGGTGGCCTCGGTGAGATCGGCCGCAACATGACCGTCTTCGAGTACGACGGCCGCCTGCTGATCGTCGACTGCGGTGTCCTCTTCCCCGAGGAGGAGCAGCCGGGCATCGACCTGATCCTGCCGGACTTCTCGTCCATCCGGGACCGCCTCGACGACATCGAGGGCATCGTCCTCACGCACGGCCACGAGGACCACATCGGCGCCGTTCCGTACCTCCTGCGGGAGAAGCCGGACATCCCGCTGATCGGCTCCAAGCTGACGCTGGCCCTCATCGAGGCCAAGCTGCAGGAGCACCGCATCCGCCCTTACACCCTCGAGGTGAAGGAAGGGGAGCGCGAGGGCCTCGGCCCCTTCGACTGCGAGTTCATCGCGGTCAACCACTCCATCCCGGACGCGCTGGCCGTCGCGATCCGCACCGGCGCCGGCCTGGTCGTCGCCACCGGCGACTTCAAGATGGACCAGCTCCCGCTGGACAAGCGCCTCACGGACCTGCACGCCTTCGCGCGCCTGAGCGAGGAGGGCATCGACCTCCTGCTCTCCGACTCGACGAACGCCGAGGTCCCGGGCTTCGTCCCGCCGGAGCGCGAGATCTCCACGGTCCTGCGAAACGTCTTCGCCAACGCCCACCACCGGATCATCGTGGCCAGCTTCGCCAGCCACGTGCACCGCATCCAGCAGATCCTCGACGCCGCCCACGAGTACGGCCGCCGGGTCGCCTTCGTCGGCCGCTCGATGGTCCGCAACATGGGCATCGCCCGCGACCTGGGCTACCTCCGGGTCCCGGCCGGTCTCGTCGTGGACGTCAAGACGCTCGACGACCTGCCTCCCGAGGAGGTCGTGCTGGTCTGCACCGGTTCGCAGGGCGAGCCGATGGCGGCGCTCTCCCGCATGGCGAACCGCGACCACCAGATCCGGATCGTCCCCGGCGACACCGTCATCCTGGCGTCGTCCCTGATCCCGGGCAACGAGAACGCGGTCTACCGCGTGATCAACGGCCTGACCCGCTGGGGCGCCAACGTCGTGCACAAGGGCAACGCCAAGGTGCACGTCTCCGGCCACGCCTCGGCAGGCGAGCTGCTGTACTTCTACAACATCTGCAAGCCGCGCAACCTGATGCCGGTCCACGGCGAATGGCGCCACCTGCGCGCCAACGCCGAGCTCGGCGCCCTGACGGGCGTCCCCAAGGACCGGATCGTCATCGCCGAGGACGGGGTGGTCGTCGACCTGATCGACGGCAAGGCCCGGATCTCCGGAAAGGTGCAGGCCGGCTACGTGTACGTGGACGGCCTCTCGGTCGGCGACGTCACCGAGTCCTCGCTCAAGGACCGCCGGATCCTCGGCGACGAGGGCATCATCTCGGTCTACGTCGTCGTGGACAGCACCACCGGCAAGGTGGTCAGCGGCCCGAACATCCAGGCCCGCGGTTCCGGCATCGACGACGCGGCCTTCGGTCCCGTCGTCACGAAGATCGAGGAAGCCATCGCCCGCGCCGCGGCCGACGGCGTCGCCGAGCCGCACCAGATCCAGCAGCTCATCCGCCGCACGATGGGCAAGTGGGTCTCGGACAGCTACCGCCGGCGCCCGATGATCCTCCCGGTCGTCGTCGAGGTCTGATCGGGACCTCGCCGTAGCGCCGTCACCGGAGCGGGGCAACCGGATTTGCATCCGGGGGCCCCGCTCCAGTACGTTTACGTCTCCACCCCGCAAGAACCCCCGGCACACACGTGTGTCCGGGTCGAGTCGTGCGGGCGGGTGGGAATCAGACCCGGGGAGACCTGATAAAGTCTGATCCGCCCGAAAGGGAAAGGCCCTCCAACGGCCACCGAATTCAAATCCGAACCGGCAACGGCAAGGAAATGGTCTGGTAAGGTTGGAATCGCCGGAAAGGGAAACGCGAAAGCGAAAACCTGGAAAGCGCCGAGGAAGTCGGACACGAAAGAGTCTGATAGAGTCGGAAACGCAAGAACACAGCAGGACAGTAGAACGAAAGCCCGGAGGAAAGCCCGAGAGGGTGAGTACAAAGGAAGCGTCCGTTCCTTGAGAACTCAACAGCGTGCCAAAAATCAACGCCAGAAGTTGATACCCCGTCCACTTCGGTGGAT
>NZ_JBFBGM010000006.1:0-319467 GCF_040684695.1 Streptomyces erythrochromogenes | reverse complement strand
CCTAGACCCACACTGGGGGCAAAACTAATCCCCGGCCGCCCGGCCCCCCCCGGCCCCCGCCCCCGCGGGGGGGCCCCCGGGGGGGGCGGGGGGGGGGGGGGGGCCCCCCCCCCCCCACCCCCCGAATCTGCGTCAGCTGGCAGAACAAGAACCGAAGAAGACGGCCGTCATGGCGCCCATGACGTACTTGAACTGCTTGGCGCCGGTCTTGATCGCGCTCATCGGATCCTCCTTGTGTCGCTCCTGGCGGACGGGCGTTCCGTGCTCCGTGAGGGGCTGATCCGCTCGTCCCTGGGTGACAACACCCTGGCGCGATCGTGGTGTTGCGGGCAATGATCGGGTCCGTTCAACGGACCGGCGGAAGCGGAGGGCGGCACCACCGTTCTTGCTGATGAGCCGGGACGAACGGGGAGTTACGGGCACCATCCGACCGATGGCGTCCGTGCGAGAGGGGGATCCGCTCATGGCCAGATCCGGCACTGAGGGGCGGGGAGTTCTGGAGGGCGCGTTCGCGCTGATGGAGGTGCTCGCGCAGGGCGACGAAGTCGGCCTGACCAGGCTGGCGGCGGACGCCGAACTGCCGAAGGCCACGGCGCACCGGCTGCTGGGGCAGCTGGTCGCGCTGGGCGCCGTCCAGAGCGTTTCGGGCCGCTACCGGCTGGGCCCGAGGACGTTCCGGCTGGGGCAGGCGTGGCATCCGGCGCGGGCGCTGCGGGCCGCGTCGGCGCGGCCGTTGCGTGAACTCGCCGCCGTCGGGGGTGGGAGGCTGAGCGTCAGCCTGTCGGTGCCCGAGGCGGGGCACGCCCTGGTCGTCGGGAGCACGCGCAGCGAGGTGGACGACGTGTTCGCGCTGTATCCCGGTGTCGTCCTGCCGCCCGGGAGCGCGGCCGAGCTGGTCCTGACGGCGTCGGCTCCCGAGGCGGGCCCTGCGCAGGGGTGGTCCCGGGCCGCGTGGTCGCGGGAGGTGGCACGGGCCCGGGAGCAGGGGATGGCCTTCCAGTACGGGAGCTGCGTGAGCGAGCTGTCGTGCGTGGCGGCTCCGGTGTACGCCGGGACGGGGCAGGTGGTGGCGGCCGTGGCGGCTACCTCGCTGGACGGCAGGCAGGTCGCCCCGCTGGGAGAGGCCGCCGTCCGTACGGCGGCGATGGTCAGCGCCAACCTGTCGAAGCTGCCTCCGCCCGCGGCCCGGCCGCGCCGCGAGTGGGAGGCCCCTCGGGGCCCGGCCGGCCGGACCGCCCCGCACGCCGTGATGGCGCGGCCGCACTAGCGGGAGGCTGCGGGCGGGGCGGGCGGCGGCGTCCGGTGCCCCGCCCGTTCCCGCCCGCTCAGCGCAGGTCGAGGCGCATCAGGACCCGGGGGTGACCGGCCAGTACGGAGGTGGTGTCGGCGGCGTGCACGAAGCCGGCGCGTTCGAAGTTCTTGCGCAGGCCCGCGTACGCCATCGTCGGGTCGGCCCGGGCCTCGCCGTTGTCGAGGGGGTAGGCCTCGATCGCGGGTGCGCCGTGGGCGCGGGCGAACTCGACCGCGCCCGCGATGAGGGCGTGCGAGATGCCCTTCCTGCGGTGGCCGGGGCGCACCCGGACGCACCACAGCGACCAGACCGGCAGGTCGTCGACGTGCGGGATCGTACGGCTGCGGGCGAAGGAGGTGTCGGCGCGCGGCGCCACGGCCGCCCAGCCGACGGGCTCGCCGTCCTCGTGGGCGAGGACCCCCGGGGGGATCGCGCCGCGGCACAGCTCGGCGACGTACTCGCCCCGGGCAGGGCCGCGGAGGGCGTTGTTGAGCTTCGAGGGGACCCGGTAGCTGAGGCACCAGCAGACGTTGGCCCCGGGGGACTTCGGGCCGAGCAGGGTGCGCACGTCCTCGATGACCGATGCGGGGCGGACTTCGATGGCCATGGGGCCACAGTGCCACGGGGGGCGGCGGACCACCGGTAGGCGGCGACGGACCGGCCGTTCGTCCGGCATCGGTAATATCCGTCGAACTTCCGCGCGCGGCACGGGCCGTGGTCGGATGGGCGTTCGCCTGCGCCGCGGGCCGGTCGACGGGCGGCGGCACCGTCCTCGGCCGGATCGCCGAGCGCACCCCCACCCCCCGCTTCGTGCGATGCGCACCTTTCGAGAGGCAGTCCGAAACATGCCCCTGGCACATCCGTCCTTCAGCGTCCTGTCCGACGAGTTCGCCGCCGCGCCCCACCCCTTCTACTCCCGGCTGCGGGAGCAGGCTCCGGTGCACTACGAGCCGGCGATCGACAGCTGGTTCCTCTCCCGCCACGAGGACGTGAAGCGGGTGCTGACCGACCACGAGGCGTTCACGACCGAGATGCTGCAGGTGCGTGCGGAGCCCGTGATGCGCGGGCGGGTCCTCGCCCAGATGACCGGCGCCGAGCACACCGCCAAGCGGAAGATCGTCATCCGGGGATTCACCGGATCCGCCCTCCAGGACCAGATACGCGCCATCCACGCCAACGCCGCGGAGCTCATCGCCCCGTTCCTCCCCCGGGGCCGGGTGGACCTGGTCAACGACTTCGGCAAGCCGTTCGCCGTGCACGTGGCCCTGGACGTCCTCGGCCTGGACAGAGCCGACTGGCAACAGGTGGCCGACTGGCACGCCGGGGTCGCCGAGTTCGTGACGGGCCTGAACCTCACCCCCGAGCGCCGCCGGCACTGCCTGGACTGCGCGGAGCGATTGGAGGCCTACCTCGCCCCCGTGATCCGGCGGCGGCGCAGCCGGCCCGGCGATGACCTGGTGTCGAAGCTGTGCACCGCCGAGTTCGACGGCGTCACCATGAGCGACCGCGACGTCACCGCGCTGATCATCAACGTGCTGGTGGCGGCCGCCGAGCCCGCGGACAAGACCATCGCCCTGCTCTTCAAGCACCTGATCGACCACCCCGGGCAGATGGCACAGGTCCGCCGGGACCCGGACCTGCTGGCCGCCGCGATCGCCGAGACCCTGCGCCTCACCCCGCCCGTCCAGCTCATCCCCCGCCAGACGCAGGAGACCACCGTCCTCGCGGGCACCGCCGTCCCGGCGGGCGCCACCGTCTTCTGCATGATCGGCGCGGCCAACCGCGATCCGGACGCGTTCGCCGACCCGGACACCTTCGACATCCACCGCGCGGACCTGGGCACGGCCCGCTCGTTCACCGCCGCCGCCCAGCACCTGGCGTTCGGGGCCGGACTCCACCAGTGCGTCGGCGCGGCCTTCGCCCGTGCCGAGATCGAGACCGTCGCCGCGCTGCTCCTGCCCCTGCTGGACGAGGTCCGCTACAGCCCCGGGTTCCGCTACCGGGAGACCGGCCTGTACACGCGCGGCCCGGTCTCGCTGTCGCTGGACTTCACTCCCGTCCGCGCGGGTGGAACCCGCCGCGGCTGACGGCCGTCTTGCAGGGCGGCCCCGGCCGGGGGCGGCGAAGCCCCGTACTCCCCGGTCTCCACAGGCCTGTTACCGCACACCCCCCACTCCCCGAGGCGAAGACGACGATGACAACGACCGACATCACCAGAGCCATCAACGACCTGCTGTTCACCCCCGGCCTCGACCTCGACGAGGCCGTCGAGCGGCACTTCACCCCCGACTACCGCCAGCGTACCGACGGCGTGTGGGGCGACCGGGCCTCCTTCGTCCAGCACATGACGCGTCTGCGCACCCTGGTCCGCAGCGGGGACATCGAGGTCCACGACGAACTGCGCGACGGGCCGCGCTATGCCGACCGCCACACCGTCACCATCACCCAGCACAACGGACGCACCTCCCGCACCGAGGTCTACCTCTTCGCCCGCATGGCCCCCGACGGCCGGTTCCAGAGCGTCGAGGAGACCACCCTCCTGGTCACCGGCCACCCCGACGACGGGAACCTCGGCAGCGTCAAGTGACGCGAACGGGGGCTCCGTCAGGAGCTCCGACGAGGCGGTCCGAAGCGAAAGAGAGCGCTCTCCGCATCCGCGGGCTCACAGAGCGCCGGTGCCGGAAACAAGGAGGAGGGGACACTTCATGGCGTCCGTAGGGGAAAGACTCAGCAGGGCCCGGGTGCAGGCCTTCATCGGCCGGGAGGAACAACTCGGGCTCTTCGGGCAGGCGCTGGACGGCGATGCGCAGGCCCCGTTCGCGTTCTACGTGTGCGGGCCGGGCGGCATCGGGAAGTCCACGCTGCTGAGGCGGCTGGCCGACCACGCCCGCGAGGCGGGGCGGCTGCTCGTCGAACTCGACGGCCGGTTCGTCAGCCGGGACCCGATCGACTTCGAGCACGCCGCCGGACCGTTCCTCGACGTACCGGGCACGGTCCTGTTCGTGGACTCCTTCGACCACTGCCAGTGGCTGGAGAGCTGGCTGTGGCACCACTTCCTGCCCCGCGCCGCGGACGACACCCTGGTCGTACTGGCCGGACGGCGCGCCCCGCAGCCCCAGTGGACCGCCGACCCTGCCTGGTCCGGGCTGCTGCACGTGAGCGAACTGGAGCCGTTCTCCGAGGACCAGGCCCGCAGCCTGCTGGTCGCGGCGCGGATCCGGCCCGAACTGCGCGACCGGGTGCTCCGCTTCGCCGGCGGCAACCCGCTGGCCCTGTCCCTCGCCGCCGCGGCGGGATCGGCGGGCTGCGCCCGGGAGGAGATCTGGGCCCCGTCGGCGGACGTCCTGCGCACACTGCTGGCCGGGCTGGTCGGGGAGGTCCCGACGGCCGCCCACCGACGCGCCCTGGAAGTGGCGGCCCAGGCCCACTCCACGTCCGAGGAGCTGCTGTCCTGCGTACTGCCCGGAGAGGACGCCCACCTGCTGTTCTCCTGGCTGCGGGACCTGCCCTTCATGGAGTCCACGCACCGCGGCCTCCACCCGCACGACGCCGCCCGCGAGACGCTCGCCGCCGACCTGCGCTGGCGCGCCCCCAACGCCTTCGAGGCGATCCGGGGGCGCCTGGCGGACGAGTACCTGCGCATCCTGCGCGAGGCGCCCGAGGAGCGGGTGTGGACCGTCACCGACGAGCTCTTCTACCTCTTCCGGGAGGGCGAGACCCTGTCCCGGCTGCGCACCTGGTCCCGCGACGAGGAACTGCACGACCGCCCCCTGCACCCGGACGACATGGACGTCGTCCTGCGGATGGCCGAGGAGACCGAGGGGCCCGAATCGGCGGAACTGGTCCGCTACTGGGCGCGGCGCCAGCCGCAGGCCTTCAGCGTCTACCGCCTCGTGAGCACCGGCCGGATCGTCGCCTTCACGGCCCGGCTCGCCCTGCCGGCCCCTGCCGACCCCGAGGACCTCGCCGCCGATCCCGTGGTCGCGGCCGCATGGCGGTACACCGAGTCCACCGCACCGGTGAGCCCGGGCGAGCACATCGGGATCAGCCGCTTCTCGGTCTACCCCGAGCAGTACCAGGTGCCCTCGCGGGTCATCGACCTGAGCAGCTCCCGGGCCCAGGCGGAGGCGGCCCGGGCCCGCGGCCGCGCCTTCGGCTTCGCCGTCTTCCGCGACGCCGAGGCCTGGGCCGAGCGGGTCGGGGGCACCCTGCGCGACACCGGGGAGCGCCCCCGCGTCGGCGCTCACACCTACGGGGTGTTCGGCGTCGACTGGCGCGAGGTCCCCGTGGAGACCTGGCTGTTCCACTTCATATCGGCCCCCGAGGTCCCGGTCCCGGCGGGTCCGGCGGCCGTCTCGCGCACCGCCTTCGACCAGGCCGTGCGCGAAGCGCTGGCGCACTGGCGCGACCCGAGCGCCTTCGCCGCCTGCGCCCTGATGCGCACCCGGCTCGCCGCCGATCTCGGGGATCCCGTCGAGGAGCTGCGCGCACTCCTGCGCCGGACCGTCGACGACCTCGCCCGCGACCCGCGCGGGGTGCGCGCCCGCGAGGCCCTGACCACGGGGTACTTCTCCGGCGTGCCGACCCAGGAGGGTGCGGCCCGCCGCCTCGGCCTCCCGTACGGCACCTACCGCCGCCATCTGCGCCAGGGCCTCGACCTGCTCGGCGAGGCGCTGTGGGAGCTGGAGCTCCGGGGCCCGCGCCCGTAGGCCCGCGCCCGTGGAGGGGCGCCCGGCGGGACGGGGTGGACAGGTGCGGACAGCAGTGGACACCCCCCGCCCCCGCCGGGCCTGGAGAGTGGACAGCGGTCGGGGCGAGTCTGTGCGCCATGAACGCCGTACGCACCCGGACGGACCGGGCGCCGGACCGGCCCCGCGGGCCGGGTCCGGCCCGGGGCCGGGACGCGGGGCAGCCGGCCCGGGGCGGAGCATCGCCCGCGGCCGGCCCCGGTGCACCCGCCGTGGACGGCGTACGCGCCGGGCCCACCCACCTCGAGAAAGAGATCTCGTCATGACCACCGCGAAGCCGCCCTACCTGACCGGCCATTTCACCCCTGTCGCGCAGGAGGTCACCGCCACCGGCCTCCGTGTCGAGGGCACCCTGCCGCCGGAGCTGTCCGGACGGCTGCTGCGCAACAGCCACAACCCGAAGCCCGGCGTCACGCCCACCCACTGGTTCAAGGGCAGCGGCATGGTCCACGGCATCCGGCTGCAGGACGGCCGCGCCGAGTGGTACCGCAACCGCTGGGTCCACACCCCCGCCCTCGACGGCGCCCCCTACATGACCGACAAGGGCCCCGACCTCACGGCCAGCGCCGCCGGCACCCACATCATCGAACACGCCGGCCGGCTCCTGGCCCTGTGCGAGGCCAACCTGCCGTTCGAGCTCGACCCCGAACTCGGCACGGTCGGCGCCTACGACTTCGACGGCAAGCTCCGCACCGCCATGACCGCCCACCCCAAGGAGGACCCGGTCACCGGCGAACTCCACTTCTTCGCCTCCTCCCCCTTCCCCCCGTTCCTCACCTACCACGTCGCCGACGCCACGGGCACCCTCGTCCACACCGCCGAGGTCCCGGGAGCCACCGCCTCCCTCAAGCACGACTTCGCCCTCACCCGCCGGCACGTCGTCTTCATCGAGGGCAACGTCACCTTCGACCCCACCGAGCACTCCGGCATCCCCTACGGCTGGAGCGACCAGCAGCCCTCCCGCATCGGCGTGATGCCGCGCGGCACCGACGGACACCACCACGTCCGCTGGTACTCCATCGAACCCGGCAACATGCTCCACGTCTCCAACGCCTACGAGGACGGCCAGGGCCGCATCGTCCTGGAGGGCCCCACCGTCGACCGCGAGGGCTTCCGCCTCTCCTGGAACTGGTGGACCGGCGCCCCCGGCCGCGGCAGCGAACCCGTCTCCCGCTCCTACACCCGCCGCTGGACCATCGACATGCAGGCCGGCACCGTCGACGAACGCATCATCGACGACCTCCCCGTCGAGTTCCCCACCCTCAACGAGGAGTACCTCGGCGCCGAGAACCGCTACCAGTACGCCATCGCCTTCCCCGACGAGAACGGCCTCGGCGGCTACGGCCTCGTCAAGTACGACCGCACCACCGGCGCCCGCCGCATCCACCAGGTCGGCGACGCCCGCCTGCCCAGCGAAGCCGTCTACGTCCCCGCCCAGGGCGCCACCAACGAGGACGACGGCTACCTCCTCACCGTCGTCTCCGACCTCAAGCAGGACGCCTCGCAACTCCTGGTCCTGGACGCCGCCGGCCTGAGCACCGTCGCCACCGTCCACCTCCCCCACCGCGTCACCGCCGGCCTCCACGGATCCTGGATCCCCGACACCCCCGACAGCGCGGCCTGACCCCGGTTCCCCGACACGCCGGAGGCCGTTCCAGAGCGCTCTGGAACGGCCCGCGGAACGTCGTACGGCGCCTGCGAGCCCGTCTGCGGCGGTGGCCCAGGTCGGCGGACATGCGAAAGGCCGCTCTCCCGTGAACGAGAGAACGGCCTCCGACGTGCGAAAAGCACAGTCGGGACGACAGGATTTGAACCTGCGACCCCTTGACCCCCAGTCAAGTGCGCTACCAAGCTGCGCCACGTCCCGATACCCGCTGACCTGGGGTTTCCCCTGGCCGAACGCGCATGAGAACGATACCGCATTTCTGTGGGTGGTCGCGCGCGCCTTTCCGTCACCGGTCCGCGATCAGGTCAGGCGGTTCCGGTGGTCAGCTCCGGATGGGCCGCGATCAGGCGCTTCGGAGCCGCCTGGAGCCAGGAGTCGGTCAGGATCGAGCGCAGCTCGGCCTCGTCCTGCACCGCTGCCAGGCGGACCCGGATCCACGCGTAGTTGTCGTCGTGGCCCGCGCGCACGAAGAACTTCTCCGGCTCCGCCGCGATCAGCTCGGCCCGTTCCTCCTTGGGGCATTTCACCCCGATCGAGGTGTCGTCGTCGGCGAGCGCGGCGAAGATCTTCCCGCCCACCCGGAAGGTCGGCATGCCCCATGCCGGTTTCTCGGTGCTGTCCGGGAGGGACAGTGCGATCAGGCGGACGTCCTGCACGGTAGTGGCCATCCCCGGGACTCCTCTCCGGTCTCCGGCTCCGGTGGTTCCTCGTCCGACGACCGTAGCCCCCGCCACCGACAACGGCGCTCACGCGCGCCGGTCCTCCCGCTCGTGCAGCAGGGCCACCAGCTCCGCCGCCAGCTCCTTCACGGTGGCGAGCCCGTCGGTCCCCCACCGCCGCGGCACCACGTCCACCGCGCACACCGTGCCCAGGACGATCCCGCGCCGGTCCGTCAGCGGCGCCCCCAGGTAGGAACGGACCCCGCTCCCGTCCACCACCGCGTTGCCGGCGAAGCGGGCGAAGTCCCGCACGTCCTCCAGTACCAGCGCACGCCTGCGCACCACCACGTGCGGGCAGTAGCCGTGGTCGCGGGCCAGCACCCGTGCCGGGTAGCCGCTCTCGGGGGCATCGGGCGCGTGGTGCAGGCCCGCGAAGAACTGGCGTTCCTCGCCGACGAAGTTCACCCCCGCGTAAGGGGCGTCGAGGACGTCCGCCACACGCCGGGCGAAGGCGTCCAGCTCGGTGTCCACCCGCTCCCCCAGCCCCATTTCGCGCAGCCGCACGGCGCGCGCGGGCGCCTCCCGGTCCACGGGCGTGAGCAGCAGGTGTCCGGTCGATTCGTAGTAGAGCATCACGTTTCCCCCGACTCTGGTAACAACGGCGTCGATGTGGTCGATGGTGATCGGGCCGCGGACGTGCACAGCAGGTGACGGACCAGGGCGGCGAGCGTCACCGTCCCGGAGGCGGTCAGGCGCGCGTCGCACCGTACGACGGGCACCTCGGGCCCCAGGCCCACCGCGTCCCGGACCTCGTCGGGCGAGTAGCGGTGGCAGCCGTCGAACTCGTTGACGGCGACGATGAAGCCGATCCCGCGCCGCTCGAAGAAGTCCACGGCCGGGAAGCAGTCGGCGAGGCGGCGGGTGTCCGCGAGCACCACCGCGCCGAGCGCGCCCGCGCACAGCTCCTCCCACAGGAACCAGAAGCGGTGCTGGCCGGGCGTGCCGAAGAGGTAGAGCACGTGGCGGTCGTCCAGGGTGATCCGGCCGAAGTCGAGCGCGACGGTCGTCGTGGTCTTGGCCTCGACCCCGTGCAGTGGGTCGGCGCCGGCGCCGAGGTCGCTGAGGAGCTCCTCCGTGCTCAGCGGCTCGATCTCGCTCACCGCGCTCACGAAGGTGGTCTTCCCCGCCCCGAAACCCCCCGCGACCAGCACCTTCAACGTCGCGGGGGTGTCACAGTCGTCTGCGTAGGCCATCGAGCACCGCCAGGAGGAGGGACTGGTCATCGGCGGCGAACGACCTTCCGCCCGGGAACCGCGGCGACTGCGCCATCACGGCCCCGTGGTCCATGAGGTCGCAGAGCAGCACCTTGACCACCGCGGCGGGGAGGCGCAGCTGGCCCGCCAGCTCGGCGACGGTGACCGCCGCCGAGCCGGCGCACAACCGCAGCGCGAGGGTGTGCTCGGCCCCGAGCGGGATGCGCGGGCGCACGCCGGTCGCGGTCATCAGCGACAGCAGGTCGAGCGCGATGCCCGGTCTGGTCCGGCCGCCGCTGGCGGTGTACGGGCGCATCACCCGCCCCGCCGAGTCGTCGAGCCATGGTGTGTCCCGCCCTCTCCCGTACGCCCCCCTGCCGTGGGCCCTCATCGCTCCGCGTTCGCGGCGGGCCGCCGGGGCGCGGCCGCGAGGTACGGGCGGACGCTCTTGACCAGCATCGCCATCTCGTAGCCGAGGACGCCGGCGTCGGCCTCCCGGTCGGCGAGGACGGCCAGGCAGGTCCCGGATCCGGCCGCGGAGACGAAGAGGAGCGCGGTGTCGAGTTCGACGACGACCTGCCGGACCTCGGCCCCGTCGCCGAAGCGGGCGCCGGCGCTGCGGCCGAGCGAGTAGAGGCCGGAGGCGAGGGCCGCCATGTGGTCGGCACTGTCGGGGTCCATACCGTGCACGCAGGTCACGAGCCCGTCGGCGGTGAGCAGTACGGCACTGCGGGTGTACGGCACGCGTTGGACCAGGCCGCCGAGCAGCCAGTCGAGGTCGGAGAGCCGGCCGCCGGTCGTCGTCGCCATGTCGCCGCTCATGGGGGTGCGCTCCTTGCCGGGGGTCGTGGGGGTGCCGGTGATGCCGGTGGTACCGGTGGTGCTGTAGGTCATGCCTGGTTCTCCGACTGCGCGAGCCCGAAGCCCCGCTGGAAGGCGGCCATGAGGCCGGGGTCGTGCACGGGTTGCTCGGTGTCCGCGGGGCGCCGCGGGGCCGGTGCCTCGCGCAGCTGGGGCGCGAGGTGCTGCTGGGCCTGGCGCCGGGGCAGTACGGGCCGCTCGCCCGCGGCCGCGGAATCGGGGCCCGGATCCGCTGCGGACCCGACCGACAGCCACGTGTCCACCACGGAGCCGGTATCGCCCGCCGGCGCGGACCGGGTGTCCACCGCGGTACCGGGCCCCGGCCCGGGCACGGTCCAGGCATCGGCCGGCACTCCCGGCCAGGCGTCCGCCGGTGCACCGGTGGTGCCGGTCGCGTCCCAGAGCCCGGACGGGCTCTCGGTCCCGTCCCACGGGTCCGCCAGGGCCCCGGACACCGTCCCGGCCCCGGGATCCACCCCGGCCACGGGCCCGGGCGGCGGGTCGTCCAGTGGCTCCGGCAGCGTCGCCGTCGCGGTGCCGGGCTCCCCCGGCGGGCCGCCGGTGCCCGTCGTGGTCGCACCCCAGGAACCCGCGGGTCCGGGGCGGGGGGCGGGAACGGTCGGGCCCGCCCTGCGGGGCAGCGGCATACGGGCCGGCTCCAGCGGCGGCGTCACCCGCGAGCCCCCGGCCGCATCGGCCGCCTCGGCCGCCCCCAGCAGCTCCTGCGGCAGCACCAGCACCGCGAGGACGCCGCCGTAGATGTTCGACTTGAGCTCGACGGCGATCCCGTGCCGCCGGGCCAGCGCCGAGACCACGTACAGGCCGATCCGCCCGTCCGCGAGCAGGCTCCGGACGCTGACCTGCTCGGGGTCCCCGAGCAGGGTGTTCATCCGGTGCTGCTCCTCGGCCGGCATGCCCAGTCCCCGGTCCTCCACCTCGACCGCGATGCCGGCGGTGACGCGCTCGGCGCGCAGCACCACATCGGTGTCGGGGGCGGAGAACACCGTGGCGTTCTCGACGAGTTCGGCCAGCAGGTGCACCACGTCGGCGACGGCGTGTCCGCGTACGGTGCCGCCCGCCGGCGGCACCACCTTGACCCGGGTGTACTGCTCGACCTCCGCGACCGAGGAGCGGAGCACCTCGCTCAGGTCGATCGGCCGGGTCCACTGGCGGCGGGAGGCCGCACCGCCCAGCACCGCGAGGTTCTCGGCGTGGCGGCGGATCCGGGTGGCCAGGTGGTCGACGTGGAAGAGCTCCTTGAGCAGGTCCGGGTCCTCGACCGTGTCCTCCAGGTCGTCCAGCAGCGAGATCTCGCGGTGGACGAGGGACTGGAGCCGGCGCGCGAGGTTGACGAAGACCTCGAGCTTGCGCTCGCTGTCGGTCGGGGCGGCCGGTCCGGCCAGCCGTACCAGGGTCGTGTGGGCCTGTTCGCGGGCGCCGCGCAGCTCCTGGGAGAGCAGCCAGAACTCGTCCACACCGGCCGGGTCGCCCCCGGTGAGCGGCGCGTTCGGGCCGCCCCGGACCGGCCGCGGCGGCGCCTCGCCGCGCTCCAGCCGTTCGGCGGCCGTCCGCAGCTCCTGGCGGCCGCGCACGCTGGAGCGGCGCAGCGCCTCGCACCGGTCCCGTACGGCCTTGGCGGCGCGCTGGGCCCCGAGCAGGGCGGCGGCGAGGGCGCCCGCGGTGAGGAGGGCGCAGCCGGTGAGCACCGGCCAGAGCCGGGCGTCGCGGTCGCCGGCCCCGCCGCCGAGCTGCAGAGTGAAGATCACCGCGGCGGCTCCGCTGAGGGCGGCGGCGAGCGTGGGCAGGAGGGCGGCGCGCACCAGCTGGGGGCGTATCTGCCGGGCGGGACCGGTGACGGCGTGTCTCGACGGGGCGTGGCGGGCGGCGCGGAGTCCGGACATCGGCGTCCTCGGTACGTGGGGCCCGGCCCCCAGCATTCCCGGGGCCCGGTGTTGATCACCGAATACCCACGCTAGACCCCGCTCTCCCGCCCCGGACTGCCAGTTGGGGAACTTCACGGGGGTGCTTCCCGCTCCCGATGGAGCGCTCGTACAGCAGCCCGAATGCGCCGGTCAGGCCGCTGCGGCCGCCCGGCGGCGCCCCGCGCCGGGCCCTGCGGCCGGCCCGTTTCCCGGCCGCCGCGGGCAGACGCGGGCCGACGCGGCGGATCGGGCGGCCGGCGGGCGGCCCCGCTACGACCCGACGGCTTCGGGCTCCTCGCGGCCGACCGCCGGGGTGCGGCCGGGGAGCGTCGTCCGGGGGGCCGCGGCGGGAGCGGGTGCGGCTCCGCCCGCGACGAACGGGCGCCACCACGGCTCACCGGGCGCCCCCTCGGCGCCGGGCTCGAACGGCTGGCCGGGGATCGGCAGCGCGACGGCCGACCCGGACCCCTCGGCGGCGGCGAGGGTGCCCTCGCCGGGCTCGTCCCAGGGGTGCAGGGCCAGGTTGAAGGTGCCCCAGTGGATCGGCAGCATCGTGCCGTGCGGGGTGCCGCCCTGGAGGTCGAGGTGGGCGCGCATGCCCTCCTCGGGGGTCATGTGGATGTCGGGCCAGTACTCCGAGTAGGCCCCGATCTGGATCATCGTGGCGTCGAAGGGGCCGTGCGCGGCGCCGATCTCCGCGAAGCCGGGGAAGTAGCCGGTGTCGCCGCTGTGGTAGATCCGGTGCTCGTCGCCCGCGACCACCCAGGACGCCCACAGGGTGTGCTGCTGGTTGCGCAGGCCGCGGCCGCAGAAGTGCCGGGCGGGGGTCGCCGTGAGGGACAGCCCGGCGATCTTGGTGGTCTCGTTCCAGTCGAGCTCGCGCAGCCGGTCGGGCGACACGCCCCAGCGCTCCAGGTGCGCGCCGACCCCGAGCGGGACGGCGAAGAGCGTGTCCGTACCGGCCAGCGCCTTGATCGTCGGCAGGTCGAGGTGGTCGTAGTGGTCGTGCGAGATGACCACGACGTCCACCTCGCCCAGTGCGGCCAGCGGGACCGGTACGGGGTGCAGCCGCTTGGGGCCGGCGAAGGGGAAGGGGGAGCAGCGCTCGCCCCACACCGGGTCGAACAGCACCCGGTGCCCGTCGATCTCGGCGAGCACGCTGGAGTGGCCCATCCAGGTCAGGCGCAGACCGCTCACGGGAGGCTTCGCCAGGTCCGCGAGGGTGGTCGGGTGCACCGGGATGGCCCCCGCGGGGCTGCGCCGGATCCGCTGCTCGCGGTGGAAGTAGATCTTCGCGAACTCCGTCATCGAGCCCGAGGGCCTGTTCCGGGCCCCGACCGGGTTCTGGAAGACGCCGTCGGCGAAGTTCGGCGAGCGGCGGATCCGCTCCAGCCTGGCGCCGGACGGGTCCGCGCCGAAGGCTTCGGGCCGCAGGGCGCGCAGCCGAGGACGGAGGGGACGGGAGCCGGTCAAAGCGCCTCCAGGGAGGATGGGGTCGGTGCGGTCGTATCGCTACGACCATCCCAACGCACACCGGTCCCGAAGGATTCCGCCCGCCTCTCCGTCCCCTCCGCCCGTCCCCTGCGCCCGTCCCCCTCCGTCCGTCCCTTCCGCCCCGTCGTCCGCCGGCTACAGCGGCAGCAGGTCGGGCCGCTTCGCCTCGACGTGGTCGCCGGAGGACTCGCCGCGCAGCCGCCGGCCGATCCACGGCACCAGGTACTCGCGGGCCCACTGGATGTTGTCGCGGGTCACGTCCACCGAGCCGCGCGGGCGCAGCTGCGGCCAGGGCTGGTCGGGGTCGGCCGGCACCTCCAGGCCGAGCACCTGCGCGGCGCGCAGGGCGACGCGGGTGTGGCCCTCGGGCGAGAGGTGCAGCCGGTCGGCGTCCCAGGCGCGCCGGTCCTGTACGGACTTCAGCGACCACAGGTCGAGCACCGGGCAGCCGTAGCGGTCGGCGATGGCGCGCACGTGCGCGCTGTACGTCGCGACCTTGCCCCGGATGTGCTTGAGGACCGGCACCCCGCGGGTGTCGAAACCGGTGGTGATCATGACGTGGCCGACGGCTCCGGTGAGGTCGGCGACGGCCGCCTCGAACCGTTCCGCCACGTCGTCCGGGTCACTGCCGGGACGGATGATGTCGTTGCCGCCCGCGCAGAAGGTGACCAGGTCCGGAGCGAGGGCCTTGGCTCTCGGTACCTGGTCCGCCACGATCTGGTCGAGCAGCTTCCCGCGCACCGCGAGATTCGCATACCGGAAGTCGTGCTCGTCGCGCTGATCGGCCAGGAGCACGGCGAGCCGGTCCGCCCAGCCGAGAAAAGAATCCCCCGGCCCCGGGTCCCCCACGCCCTCTGTGAAGCTGTCCCCGATCGCCGCGTACGAGCCGATGGTCTTGAGTTTCGTCGTCGTCGCTGCCACGAGAACCCATCCTTCACTCCCGTAACCAACCTACGCCAACGTAATGAGGGGTTGACGGGCCGTGATCTATACCACGCGAGAGATAAGGAATAAGTACACATGGGGCCGGGACCCCCCTCGGGTCCCGGCCCCACGCGTGTCGGCGCCCCGTCGGCGGCTGCCGTCAGAGGCTGGCGCCCTTCGAGCGGAGGTAGGCGATCGGGTCCATGTCCGAGCCGTAGGAGGGGCTCGTGCGGATCTCGAAGTGCAGGTGCGGGCCGGTCGAATTGCCGGTGGAGCCGGAGAGGCCGATGCTCTGGCCGGCGGTGACGCTCTGGCCGGAGGAGACGGACAGCTGGGACAGGTGGGCGTACTGGGAGTACTTGCCGTCCGCGTGCCGGATGACGACCTCGTTGCCGTACGAGCCGCTCCAGCCGGCGGAGACCACGGTGCCCGCGCCGACGGCCTTGACGGTGGTGCCCATGGGGGCGATGAAGTCGACACCGGTGTGGTAGCCGGAGGACCACATGGCGCCCGCGACCTTGTACTGGGTGGAGATGCCACCGCCGACCGGGGCCACGAATCCGGAGGCGGCCGGCTGCGCTGCGGGCGCCTCGGCGGGGGCGGCGGGCGCCTCGGGGGCGGACTCCTGCCGCGCCTCGGGGGCGGCGGGCTGTCCGGCCCGCTTCGACTCCGCCTTGGGGGCGGCCTTCGGAGCCGCCTTGGGCGCGGACTCGGGGGCGGTGCGCGGCGCGGCGACGGCGTCGGCCGGGGCGGCCTCGCCGCGGCCTCCGAGGGTCAGCTTCAGGCCGGGGTGGATCAGCGACGGGTCGCTGCCGACCGCCTCGCGGTTCTGCTCGTACAGGCGCTGCCAGCCGCCGGACAGGTTGCGCTCGGCGGCGATCTCGGAGAGGCAGTCGCCCGGGACGACCGTGTAGACGGTCGGCGCGGCCTGCACGGGGGCCGCCGGGGCCTCCGGGGCCGCCTGGAGGGCGGCGGGGAGCTGCGGGGCCACCGCGGGGGCGACGGCGGGGGCCGCGGCCGGGGTGCCGGCCGCGTGGGCGCCGGCCGCGCCGATCAGCGGCAGGGCGAGGGCCGCGCCGCCGGTGCCTGCGACCGCGAATCCGCGGGAAATGGAAAGGGACTTGGGACGGCGGTGCTTACCCTTTGCAGGCATGACGCATTCCTCTCCGGCGCCTGCGAGGTGAGCTGTCGGGTTCGGACTGGAGATGTCCGGCCGTACATGTACGGGACATGAACGACTTCACCCCGAGCCGTGTCGGAGAAAAGATCTCCGACACAGCGGCTTACCTGGTTCCCCCGCTCCTGCCGCGCGAAATGGTTCGGTTGCGGTTTCCGGGAGGCGGCAGGATTCGGCGATCCACCCGGATCGATCGCGAAGGTAATCCCTTGCGGGCACGCCGAACAAGCCGCGAATTCCCTGACGGATTCACAGGTATGAGGGGCCGCCGGAATTCCGGTCACCCTCCGTCCATTCCGTTCCGTCAACAGCCGTTCCCACCGGGCCATTCGGCATTGACGATCAGGCACTCACGGTCACCGTATGATCTGGCTCACGGGGCGGTGCCCGATCTCGCCTCCGGATATGGCAAGTTGGCGCCAAACATCTCAATTCGGACAGACGCCCCAAGAGAAGGCGGAGGAGTTCCCGTGACCCAGCAGATACAGGAGCCGGAGCTGACCGGAGTGCGCAATTTCCGCGATGTGGGCGGATTGCCGACTTCTGATGGACGAAGGGTCGGGTCGGGACGACTCTTCCGAAGCGGACATCTCGCACATGCCACCGAAACCGATGCAGAGTTCCTCGCTTCGCTCGGCCTCCACACCGTCTTCGACTTCCGCAACGGCGCCGACCACGCCCTGGAGGGCCCGGACGTCGAACTGCCCGGCGTACGGAACGTCAACATCCCGCTCTCGGACCCGGCGGACGGCCGGGAGTTCTGGCGGCTGGTGCGCGACGGCGACCTCGACCAGCTCCGCTCGATCCTCGGCGACGGCAAGGCCGCCGCCCGGATGGCGAACTCCTACCGCGGGATCATCCGGACCCGCACCGCCGAGCACAGCCGGGTCGTCCACGCCATCGCCGAGGACAGCGTCCCCGCCCTGCTGCACTGCGCGGCCGGCAAGGACCGGGCCGGCCTCTCCGTCGCCGTCACCCTGCTCGCGCTCGGCGTCGAGCGCGAGGCGATCGTGGCGGACTACCTGGAGTCCAACGCCCCGCACCGCCGCTACCGGGTGCGCCGCAGCTCCGCGTCGGCCGAGGCCCGCTCGCCCGAGGTGATGGAGCTGCTCGCGCCGCTCTTCGACGCCCGCGCCGAGTACCTGACCGCCGCCTTCGACACCATCGACGAGGTCTGGGGCGGGGTGGACCGCTACCTGGCGGAGGGCCTCGGGCTGGCGCCCGAGACCCTCGACCGGCTCCGGGACCGGCTGTTGGTCTGATCCGGAACCCGTTGCCTGGGCGGGGGGAGGCGGGCCGTCAGCGCGCGGCGACGGCCTGCTTCACCAGGGTCCTGCCGAAGTCCCACATCAGACCGGACCCGCCGTGGGCCTCGTCCATGACCTCGCGGAAGGCCCCGACGAACCGGTCCACGTCCTGCTCGTCCAGGACCAGCGGCGGAATCAGCTTGATCACCTCCAGGTGGTCCCCGGAGACCTGGGTGAGGATCCGGTGCTTCTGCAGCAGCGGCACCACGACCATCTGCGCGAAGAGGCCCTTGCGGGCCGCCTGGAGCATGGTCCAGCGGCTGCGCAGCCCCAGCGAGGAGGGCCGCCCGAACTCGATGCCGATCATCAGCCCGCGCCCGCGCACCTCGTGCAGCAGCTCGTACTCGTCCACCAGGGCCGCGAGCCGCCCGCGCAGCAGGTCGCCGGTGGCCCGGGCGCGGGCCACGAGGTCCTCGTCCTCCATGACGGACAGCACCGCCAGCCCGGCCGCCATCGCCTGGGCGTTGGACCCGAAGCTCGCGGAGTGCACGAGCACCCGGTCCATGGACGAGTAGACCTTCTTGAAGATCCAGTCCTTGCCCAGGGTCGCTCCGACGGGCACGTAGCCGCCCGACAGCGCCTTGGCCACACACACCAGGTCGGGCTCCACACCCGGCTCGTGCTGGTACGCGTAGAAGTCCCCGGTACGCCCCAGGCCGGTCTGCACCTCGTCCGCGATCAGCAGCGCCTTGTGCCGGTGCAGCAGCTCCTGCGCCGCGAGCAGGAATCCCGGCGGGGCCGCGAGGACCCCCTTGCCCTGGATCGGCTCGACGACGAAGGCGGCGACGTCCCCGCGCTTCAGCTCCCGCTCCAGGGCGGCCAGGTCGCCCAGCGCCACCTTGGTGTCGGGCAGCAGCGGTGCGAAGCCGTCCCGGAACCCGCCCTCGCCGTTCACCGACAGCGAGCCGGTGGTCAGCCCGTGGAAGGCGTGGTCGCAGTAGAGGATCCTGGGCCGGCCCGTGGCGTACCGGGCGAACTTCAGGGCGGTCTCCACCGCCTCGGTGCCGCTGTTGCCGAAGAAGACCCGGTCCAGGTGGGGGCTGTACGAGAGGAGCTTCTCGGCCAGCAGCCCGGGCAGCGGCTGGCAGTCGAAGCGGGTGAGGTCGGCGAGCTGGGCGTCCAGCACGTCGTGCAGCGCCCGGCGGACCACGGGGTGATGGCGGCCCAGGCCCATCACCCCGAAACCGGCGAGCATGTCGAGGTAGTCGTTGCCCTCGGCGTCCCAGAAGTGGGCGCCTTCGGCGCGCTCGTAGACCTTGTCGAAGCCGATGGTGCGCAGCATCCGGGGCAGTTGGTGGTTGAGGTGGCGGGCGTGCAGCTCGTACCGCTCCGCCCCGCGCGCCGCCAGCAGGGCGCCGAGGTCGAACCCGGCGCCCCGCCCCTCTTCCGCCGGACTCATGCCGACCTGTCCCGGTTGCCTCCGACCGTCTCCCGGGCGGCCCGCAGGGATTCCTTGAGGGAGCCCATGGTGGCGAGGACGGCGGTGGGCTCGTAGCCGCAGTGCGCCATGCAGTTCGCACAGCGCGGGTCCTTTCCGCGGCCGTACTTGTTCCAGTCGGTGTCTTCCACGAGTTCCCGGTACGTCGGCACATAGCCGTCGCTCATCAGATAGCAAGGGCGCTGCCAGCCGAAGAGGGAGTAATTCGGAATGGCCCAGGCCGTGCAGGGGAAATCGGCCTTTCCTTCCAGGAAGTCCAGGAAGAGCGGGGAGTGGTTGAGCCGCCAGCGCCGCCGGTTGCCGCCCGCGAACGCCTTCCTGAAGAGTTCGCGGGTCTGCTCGACGCCCAGGAAGTGCTCCTGGTCCGGTGCCTTTTCATAGGCGTAGGCGGGCGAGATCATCATCTCGTCCACCTGCAGGTCGTCATTGAGGAAGTTGAGGACCTCGATGATCGTCTGCGGGGTGTCGGTGTTGAAGAAGGTGGAGTTCGTGGTCACCCGGAATCCACGCCTCTTGGCCTCCTTGATGGCCTCCACCGCCTCGTCGAAGACGCCCTCCTTCGCCACCGATTCGTCGTGGCGCTCGCGCAGGCCGTCGATGTGCACGGCGAAGGCGAAGTACGGGGAGGGCGTGAACTTCTCGATCTTCTTGCGCAGCAGCAGCGCGTTGGTGCAGAGGAAGACGTACTTCCGCCGGGCCACCAATTGCCGCACGATCTCGTGGATCTGCGGGTGCATCAAGGGCTCCCCGCCCGCGATGGACACCATGGGCGCACCGGACTCCAGCACGGCCCCGACCGCCTGGGCCACCGGCATGCGCTGCTTGAGCACCCCTGCCGGGTGCTGGATCTTCCCGCACCCCTCACAGGCCAGGTTGCACGCGTAGAGGGGCTCAAGCTCCACGATCAGCGGGAACTTCTCCCGCTTGCGGAGCTTCTGTTCGAGCAGATAGGTCCCGACCCTGATGGTCTGGCGCAGCGGCATGGCCATCTGGCTCACCTCCTGGGGAGCAGCGAAGAACGGTGCCATTCGTAGAACGCGGGCAGTACGGCACGCAGAACACGGAAGGCCGATATTCCCCCGCGCACCGTGCCGATACGGACGAGCTCGTGCTCCGGGGCGTCCACGATCACCCGGACGGCCGCAACGGGCCGGGCGCCGCCCCGGACGGCGGCCCAGAGGGTCGCCGCGGACTCCATGTCGACCGCGACGGCGCCCGTGGCGCGCAGCTGTGCGCGTTCCTGGCCGCGGACGACGTGGTCGGACCCGGTCAGCGGGCCGGTGTGCACGGTCCGGCCGGGGACGGCCCGGGCCAGCGCCTCGGCCAGCAGCGCGGTCCCGGTGCAGGGGACGGTCCCCCGCGGGTCGCGGGTCTCCTCCGCGACGACGAGGTCGCCCGGGCTCATGCCGGGGACGAGCCCGGCGCAGAACCCGGTGGCGAGGACGGCGGCCCGCTCCGTCGCGGGCCGGTCCAGGGCGCTGCGCAGCGCCCGTTCGGCCGCGCGCGGGCCCATCCCGGTGCGCAGCAGGGTGTACGCCCCGGCCCGCGCGTGCTCCGTACCGCGTGCGCGGCCGTGCCCCGCGCTGCGCAGCGCCACCTGTTCGATGCGCAGGGCGCACGCGACGAGCAGCGGGCCGGCCCGGTCCGCCCGGTCGCCCGGGGCGGACATCAGGGGCCCCCGGCGGGTGAGCCGGCCGGGACCGACGGTTCCCCGTACAGGTAGCGGCCGAGCGCGGTCAGCGGGAACACCTGCCGGTACAGGTGGTAGTTGATGGAGAAGTCCCAGGGGAAGCCGGTGCCGGTGAAGTAGGGCTCGTCCCAGGAGCCGTCCTCCCGCTGGGTGCGGACCAGGTGGGCGATGCCGCGTTCGACGGCCTCGCCGTCCCGTTCCCCGGCCGACAGCAGGGCCATGAGCGCCCACGCGGTCTGCGAGGGGGTGGAGGCGCCCTTCCCGGCCCACGAGCGGTCCTGGTAGGAGCGCTGGTCCTCGCCCCAGCCGCCGTCGTCGTTCTGTACGGATTCCAGCCAGCGCACGGCCCGCCGGACGGCGGGGTGTCCCGGGGCGATGCCGGCCGCGGTGAGCGCGGGCACCACCGACCCGGTGCCGTAGACGTAGTTGGTGCCCCAGCGGCCGAACCAGCTGCCGTCCGGTTCCTGTGCGTCGAGCAGCCAGGCGATGCCGCGCCGGGTGCGGGCGTCGCCCGCCCGGCCCTCGAAGGCGAGCATCTCCACCACGTGGGCGGTGACGTCGGCCGACGGCGGGTCGATGACCTCGCCGAAGTCGCAGAAGGGCAGCTTGTTCGGGAACGGGCTGGTGTTGTCGGCGTCGAAGGCGCCCCACGCGCCGTCCTTCGACTGCATGCCGAGGTTCCAGGACACGCCCCGGGCGATGGCCGCGTCGACCCGGACCGGGTCGGGGTGTCTGATCCGGCGCAGGGCGAGGACGACTTCGGCGGTGTCGTCGATGTCGGGGTAGGTGTCGTTGTGGAACTCGAACGCCCAGCCCCCGGGGGCCAGGCCGGGCCTGCGCACCGCCCAGTCGCCGGTGCGGGTGATCTCCTCGCCGAGCATCCAGTCCGCGGCCTTCACCAGGGCCGGATGGTCGGCCCGTACGCCCGCGTCGGCGAGCGCGATCGCGGCGAGGCAGGTGTCCCACACCGGGGACTGGCAGGCCTCGATCATCCGGGCGCCGTCCTCGCGGCGCACGGCGAACCGGTCGAGGGATTCCAGTCCCGCGCGCATCACCGGGTGACCGAGGTCGTAGCCGAGCAGGTGCAGCGCGATGACGGAGTACACGGCGGGCGGCTGGATCCCGCCCCAGCAGCCGTCGTTCTCCTGGCGCTCGACGATCCACCGGGCGGCGGTGCCCATGGCCGCCTTGCGCAGCCGGCGCGGGGCGAACCGCCGGTAGACGTGCAGGGCCCGGTCCATCCGCTGGAACGCGCCCTCCCAACTGGTCAGCGGAGCCAGGCGGGGTGCGGGGAAGGGCGTCCGCGCGTCGGTGTGCAGCTCGTCGAGGGCGAAGGGGGCCGGGCGGACCGGGCGCAGGGCGGAGACCACGGTGAGCGGGACGATCGTCTGGCGGGCCCAGCAGCCGAAGTCGTAGATGTTCAGGGGCACCCAGGACGGCAGGAACACCAGCTCGGGCGGAAGTTCGGGCAGGTGGTCCCAGTTCCACCAGCCGAAGAGGGCGAGCCAGATCCGGGTGAAGACGCGGGCGGCGGCGATCCCGCCGTGGGCCCGGATCCAGGCCGAGGCGCGGCTCATGTGCGGGGCGTCCGGCGGGTCCCCGGCGAGGCGCAGGGCGACGTAGGCCTCGATGGTGGCGGACAGTTCGGGCGGTCCGCCGTGGAAGGTGGCCCAGGTGCCGTCCTCGCGCTGCTCGCCGCGGATGAACAGGGCGGCGGCGTACGTGGTGGCCTCGTCCCGGATGCCGAGGAACTGGCGCAGCAGGAGGTCCTCGGCGTCCATGGTGACGTTGGTCTCCAGGTCGCCCTTCCACCAGCCCGCCGGGTCCTGGCGGTCCAGGAGGTGCCGGGTCGCGCGCGCGGTGGCCTCGTACACCTCGCGCGGGCTGCCGTCCGGTGGTTCGGGCAGGTCCGCGGCGGTGCGTCCCGCGCCGGGCGCACCCGGTTGCCGGTAGGCGGGCGGCGGGCCGGGGCGCCGGGCGGGGTCGGGCGGGGCGGTGAACCGCTCCGTGACCGCCACCGGCGCGGCGGGCGCGCCGCCGGCCGCGGGCCCGGCCGCGGCCGCCGGGTCGGGCGGGCCGGCGAGCCCGTACTCGGTCCCCGGGACGGCCGTCCCGGCGGGGCCGGGCGGCAGGGCGCCCGGGGTGGATTCGCTGCCGGCGCCGGCGCTCTCCGCGCTGCCGTCGGTCGTCGCTGTCATGGCTTCCCCTTAGAACAGTGTCCTGTGCTGTGCTGGGGTCTGCCGTCGGCCGGTGCGCGCCACGCTCAGGTGGCGGCGCCGGCCGGCGACTCGCGATTCATATCCGCTGCCGGGTGGCGGTCACCTCTTGCGTACGACGACGAAGTCGGCGAGGTCCACGAGCTGCTCGCGCACCCGCTGGGGCATGTCGACGTCGTCCAGGGCCCGGATCGCGACGGCGTGCTGGCGGCGCGCCTCGTCCGCGGTCCACTGGCGGCCGCCGGCTTCCTCGATGAGCGCCGCGCGGGCCGCGAACTCCTCCTCCGAGAAGTTCTCGAAGTCGCTGCTCTTGGCGTCGGCGGCGAGGAGTTCGGCGAGCTGCTCGGAGGCCGGCCCGCCGGCGGCGAGGGCGGCGACCACCGGCAGGGACTTCTTGCGCTGGCGCAGGTCGCTCCAGGTCTGCTTGCCGGTGGACTCCGGGTCGCCCCAGATGCCGAGCAGGTCGTCGACGGCCTGGAAGGCGAGGCCGAGGTGGTAGCCGTACTCCTCCAGCTTGTCGGCCGTACGGTCGTCCGCGCCGCCGAGCACGGCGCCGATGGAGACCGCGCAGGCGAGCAGGGCGCCGGTCTTGTTGCCCTCCATCTCCAGGCACTCCTCGACGCTGACGCGCTCGCGGTGCTCGTAGGAGATGTCCTGGGCCTGGCCGTCGATGAGCTTGCGGCTGGCGGTGGTCAGGCGGCGGGTGGCGCGGCCCGCCTCGACGGTGCCGAGCTCCAGCAGGACCTCGTTGGCGAGGGCGAAGAGGGCGTCGCCGACCAGGATGGCCTGCGCCGGTCCGTGCACCTTCCACACGGTGTCGCGGTGGCGGCGCTGCTCGTCGCCGTCCATCAGGTCGTCGTGGAGCAGGGAGAAGTTGTGCACGAGTTCGACGGCGACGGCGCCGGGGATGCCGACCTCCGGTGCGGCGCCCGCGGCCTCCGCGGAGAGCAGCGCGAGGGCGGGGCGGACGGCCTTGCCGCCGTCGCCGTCGGCCGGGTGGCCCTGGGCGTCGATCCAGCCGAAGTGATAGGCGGCGACGGTGTCCATGGGCGCGGCGAGCCGGTCCACGGCCGCGCGGAGCGCGGGGGTCGACATCGTACGGCCGCGTTCCAGGAGGGCGACGGTGTCGGCCTTCTCCACGCCCCTTCCGGCTGCGCCCACACTGGCATCCGTGTTCTCGACAGCCGGATTCCCCGGGTTCACTGGCTCTCCTCTTGTTCCTGTACGTGCTGTGCTCGTGGTGCTCGTGGTGCTCGTGACACCGGTGGTGCCGGTCGTCGTCGTGGTGGTGGTCGTCATGCCGCCTCCTGCAGAGGGTGTTCGCGGTGGCGGCCGAGCGCGGCGAGTGCGGCCTGGGCCGCGCTCAGTCCGCTCCGGACGGCGCCCTCCATGGTCGCGGGCCAACCCGTGGCAGTCCACGCACCGGCCAGATAGAGCCCCGGCGTGTCGGTCCGCGCCCCGGGGCGCAGCCGGCCGACTCCGGGCGTGGGCGCGAAGGTCGCAGTCCGCTCCCGGGTGACGAAGAAGTCCCGCACCTTGGCCCCGCGCGCGGCGGGCAGCAGCCGCTCCAGTTCGGGCAGGTACTTGGCGCGCAGCACCGAGACGGGCTCGTCGATGTCGTCCTGGGCGGCGGACTGCGACAGCGCGAGGTACTGGCCGCCGTCGGGGAGCCCGGAGGATGCGGTGCGGTCGAAGACCCACTGCACCGGGGAGCCGAGGGCCGCGAAGAAGGGCTGCCTGAGCACCTTGCGGTCGTAGACGACGTGGACGTTCAGGATCGGTGCGGTGCCGATGTCGAGGAGCTTGTCGGGGTCGGCGAGGGCGCCGGCGGGCAGCAGCCCGTGCGCCTCGCGCTGCGGTACGGCGAGGACGACGGTCCCGGCGTCGAGCGACTCCTCTTCGGTGTCGACGCGCCAGGCCCCTTCGGGCGTACGGGTCACGGCCGTGACCCGGGTGCGCAGCCGCGTCCGCACCCCGGCCGCGTCGAGCTGCTTGCGGGCGAGGGTGTCGTGGAGTTCGCCGAGCGGTACGTGGGCCCAGCCGATGTCGGCCGCGCTCTTGTCGGAGAGCAGGCCGGTCTTGAAGACCATGGCGGCCAGGCCCAGCGAGGAGTGTTGCGCGGTGGCGTTGAGGGTGGCGATGCCGACGAGGTCCCACAGGGCCTCGATGGTGCGGGCGGACTGCCCGTAGCGGCTGAGCCAGGTGGCGAAGTCCAGGCCGTCCAGGGCCGGGTCCGCCGGGTCGAGGCGGCGCAGGGCGAGGGCCGCGCGGCCGACGCTCGCGCGCTCGGCGAGCGACAGGTGCGGGTAGCGGGCGAGTGCTCCGGCGAGGTGCAGGGGCACGGGCAGGCCGCCGCGGCGCAGCCGTCCCAGGCGCGGCCCGCCGGGGTGGGCGACGTCGAGGACGGGGACGTCGAGCCGGTCCTGGAGCGGGGCGAGCGCGGCCCCGTCGACGCGGTCGAGGAACCACCGGTAGGCCGTGCAGCACCGCAGGTAGACGTGCTGGCCGTTGTCGACGTCGAGGTCGCCGCGCTTGAAGGAGAAGGCGAGCCCGCCGAGCCGGGGGCGGCCTTCGAGCAGGGTGACGCGGAGCCCGGCGTCGGCCAGTTCGAGGGCGGTGGTGACACCGGCGAGTCCGCCGCCGACGACGACGGCGTGCTGGTCCGTGCCCGTCATGCGCCCTCCCCCGTGGTGCGGTCGCCCTCCGGGCCGGTGTGCGGGCCCCGGGCGGGCAGGACCTCTCCCCCCGGCTCCCGCGCGGTCCGGCCGCGGTCCGCAGGAAGGGACGCGCCCGCCGTCGGCGTGGTTGCCCGGGCCGGCGTGCGGCCGGTGTGGTGCGCCGCCCCCGGGCGCTGGGCGCCGCCGGCGCACGCCGGGTGGGCTCCCGGGGTCGTCCCCCGAGCGCCGGGCCGGTCCGCGGCCCCGCCCGCGACGCGCGCGGGGGTGCCCTCACCGGTGCGTGCGCCCGCGGGGGCGGTGGGCCGGGCCGCGGCGGCGGCCGGGCCGGCCGGGCACGGGGTCGGCAGAGCCGTGGCGTGCCGGCGGGCGGCGGCGGCGCGGGGCGCGGCCGCCTTCGTCCGGGTCGTCACATCCGCCTCCGGACGGCCTGGCGGGAGACGGTGCGCGCGTCGAGCCCGGACAGGCCGCGCACGGCCACGTAGGCCTTCTCGTGCGGCGGCAGCGAGACGCGGCCGCGCAGGACCGCCTCCGGCTCCCGCTCGATGCGGTCGAGGAGGCGCCGGTAGATGCCGGCCATGGCGGCCACGCAGGCACCGCTGCGCCGGTCGAGCATCGGCAGCAGCCGGTAGCCCTCGGCGAACAGGGAGCGGGCGCGCCGGACCTCGTGGTGGACCAGCCCGGCGAAATCGGCCCCCGGGGACAGCCGGCCGGCCCGGAAGCCTTCCGAGCAGCCGAACTTGGCGAGGTCCTCGGCGGGCAGGTAGGTGCGTCCGTTGCCCGCGTCCTCGCGGACGTCGCGGAGGATGTTGGTGAGTTGCAGGGCGAGGCCGAGCGTGTCGGCGTACTCGGAGGCGCGCGCCGCGTCGGGCGTGCCCGGCGCGACCGTGCCGAAGACGCCGAGCGAGAGCCGGCCGATGGCCCCGGCCACGCAGCGGCAGTAGGTCTTGAGGTCGTCCCAGGTCTCGTAGGTCTCGCCGCGGACGTCCATCAGCACGCCGTCGATGAGTTCGTCGAGGCCGCCGAGCGGGATCGGGAAGCGGCGGGCGGCGTGCGCGAGGGCGACGGCGACCGGGTCGGTGTCGTCCTCGTCGACCTCGCCGGCCCGGATCCGCCCGAGGACGGCGCGGGTCTCCTCCAGGCGCGTGAACTTCGCCTCGGTGGGCAGCGTGCCGTCGCCGATGTCGTCGACCCGCCGGGAGAAGGCGTAGAGCGCGGACATCGCCTGCCGCTTGTCGGTGGGCAGCAGCCGGATCCCGTACGCGAAATTGCGCGCCTGTGAACCGGTGACGGCCTCGCAGTAGCTGTAGGCCGCCGATACCGGTGCGGAGACCGCGGTCTGTGCGGACGCGTGTGTGGGGCCCTCCACGGTCGGGCTCACCCCTTTCTCGGCGCTGTGCGCAGGACGGCGGCAACCTCGCGGAGCAGGCCGCTCTTGGTGGGTTTGGGCGGGCCGGGCAGTACGTCGAAGCCGGCGGCGGTGACGGCTCGCAGGGCGGCGCGCCCCCCTCCCACGAAGCCGGCGAGCAGCAGCCGGAGCCGGCCGTGGACACTGCCCACGAGCGGGACGCCTTCGTCCAGCAACGCGCGTGCGCGCTCGGCCTCGAAGGCGGTCAGGGAGCGCACGGAGGCGCCGGCGGACGGGGCCGCCAGGTCCGCCTCGGACACGTGGAAGCGCCGCATGTCCTCGGCGGGCAGGTAGATCCGGTCGCGTCCCAGGTCCTCGGCGACGTCCTGGACGTGCTCGACGATCTGGAGGGCGGTGCAGACGGAGTCGGAGAGGCGGATCCGTTCGGGGGTGCTGGTGCCGGTGAGGGACAGCACGAGACGGCCGACCGGGTTGGCGGACAGCTCGCAGTACGCGGCGAGGTCCGCGTAGGTCTCGTAGCGCGTGACCCGCTGGTCCTGGCGGTTGGCCTCGATGAGTCCGAGGAACGGCTCGGGGGTCAGGCCGTGGTCGCGCACGACGGGCTGCAGGGCGAGCAGCAGGGGGTGGCGCGGGGGGCCGTCCGCGGAGCCGAACACGCGCAGCAGGTCGGTCTCGAAGGCGTCGAGCATGGCGAGCGGGTCGTCCACCGCCTCGGGTTCGAGGCCGAGGAGGACGGCGTCGTGCCCGCCGGGGGCGAGGTCGCCGTCGCCGATGTCGTCGACGAGGCGGGCGTATCCGTAGACGGCCGTCAGCCCGTCGCGCCAGGCGCGGGGCAGGAAGGCGGGGGCGACGGGGAAGTTCTCCGCCGCCGCCTTGTCGAGGGTGGCGCTCACGTGGACCGTGTCGGACAGGGGTCGGATGCCGTGCCCCGGGTTCACCGCCCGCCGCCCGGGGCGGGGACGGCCGCCGTCCCTGGGGGACGGAGAATTCCCGTAGCCATTGCCGTCACATCTCCCGTTCTACACTGCCGACCCATTACATCCTATTTCGGACACGCCGCCGGGGTTTTGCCGGGGCTGCCCCAGGGCCGTTCACCTGCGGGGAATCGTCCCCTCTTGCTGCGATTCAGGACCGCATCAGCTTACGCTGTAGAACGTCGCGGAGGCCGCTCGGGTATTCACCGCGCCCGCGAATGTCGCCGCGCAATACGAGAACGCGCATGCGGCGTAATCCACGTACATGCTTAAGGCCCCCGCCGCGCTGAGCGGCGGGGGCCTTCGGTGAAGCGGGGAAGCGCCCCGGTCGGGCGCCGCGCGGCCCGGAGGTCAGCCGTTGGTGGCCTTCTCGTATGCCGAGACGACTTCCTCCGTGGGCCCGTCCATCAGGAGCTCGCCCTTCTCCAGCCACAGCACCCGGTCGCACGTGTCGCGGATGGACTTGTTGTTGTGGCTGACCAGGAAGACCGTGCCGGCCTTCTCCCGGAGTTCCTTGATTCGGTTCTCCGAACGCACCTGGAAGGAGCGGTCACCGGTGGCCAGGGCCTCGTCGATCATCAGGACGTCGTGGTCCTTGGCCGCCGCGATGGAGAACCGCAGTCGCGCCGCCATGCCGGAGGAGTAGGTGCGCATCGGCAGCGAGACGAAATCGCCCTTCTCGTTGATGCCCGAGAAGTCGACGATGCTCTGGTAGCGCTGCTTGATCTGCTCGCGGCTCATCCCCATGGCGAGACCGCCGAGGACGATGTTGCGCTCACCGGTGAGGTCGTTCATCAGTGCGGCGTTCACGCCCAGCAGCGAGGGCTGGCCGTCGGTGTAGACCTTGCCCTCCTCGCAGGGCAGCAGGCCGGCGATGGCGCGCAGCAGGGTGGACTTGCCGGAGCCGTTGGAGCCGATGAGGCCGATGGCCTCGCCGCGGTAGGCGGTGAAGGAGACCCCGCGCACCGCGTGGACGCGGCGCACACCGGGCGCGTCGCCCTTCTTCCGGCGGACTATCTTGCTCAGCGCGGCGGTGGCCGCGCCCTTGCCGCTGCTGCCGGTGTTGACGCGGTAGACGATGTGGACGCCGTCCGCGATCACGGTGGGGACGCGCCCCTGGGAGTTGTCAGCCACGGCCGTAACGCTCCTCAGACTTCCAGAAGTACACGAAGCCGCCGAGGCCGATCACGGCGGCCCAGCCCACGGCGAAGAGCCACACGTGCGGGGGCAGGTTGCTGCTCCCGTAGTCGTCGATCAGCGCGAACCGGATCAGGTCCATGTAGATCGCGACCGGGTTCCACAGCAGCACGTCGCTGATCCACTGCGGGTGGTCCTTGAGGTAGATCCCGATCGGGAACATGACGCCGGAGGCGTACATCCAGGTACGCATCACGAACGGCATCAGCTGCGCCAGGTCGGGGGTCTTGGAACCCATCCGCGCGAAGATCATGGCGAGGCCGGTGTTGAAGACGAACTGCAGCGCCAGGGTCGGGACCACCAGCAGCCAGGACAGCCGCGGGTAGTTGCCGAACGAGACGGCGATCACGAAGACGACGATCATCGAGTACAGCAGCTGCTGGAGCTGCTGGAGCGAGAACGACACCGGCAGGGAGGCGCGCGGGAAGTGCAGGGCGCGCACCAGCCCGAGGTTCCCGGAGATCGCCCGGACGCCCGCCATCACCGAGCTCTGCGTGAAGGTGAAGACGAAGATGCCCATCACGAGGAACGGGACGTAGACGTCCTTGGGCATCTCCTTGCCCGCGCCGAGGATCAGGCCGAAGATCAGCCAGTAGACCAGCGCGTTCAGCAGCGGGGTCGCCACCTGCCAGACCTGGCCGAGCTTCGCCTGGCTGTACTGCGCGACCAGCTTGGCCCGGGAGAAGGCCAGGATGAAGTGGCGCCTGCCCCAGAGCTGCCGCACGTACTCGCCCAGACCGGGCCGGGCGCCGCTGACCGACAGGCCGTACTTCCTGGCGAGCTCGGCGGCGCTGAGCCCCGCGTCTGCGGACGGCGGCCTGCTCGTGGCGAGGGCGCCGTCGTGGGTTGTGTCACTCACAAGTTGAAACTTTCGTCTTCAAGATGCGGCCAGGTGGGCATCAGGCTGGTGGCTCGAGGCCCGTGATCGCGCCATGTTCCCAGACGCGGGCTGGTCAGATGACGGGAGGTCGGCCCAGACGGGTCAACCGCCAGACCGTACGCCATCTCATCGGGCGGCGGGGTCCGCAGGGAGTGGTCCATCCCTCGCGGAATCCGCCGAACCAGGCCTTGAGCGCGGGTCCCGAGGGCTTCCGTAGAAGCGTCAGCAGGAGCCAGACGCCCAGGTAGACCGGTACCAGCGGTGCGGGCAGGTTGCGGCGGGCGAGCCACACCCGGTTACGGGCCACCATACGGTGGTAGACCGCGTGCCGGGAGGGGGCAGTTGTCGGGTGGAGCAGCACCATGTCCGCCCGGTAGTCGATCAGCCACCCCGCGTCGAGCGCGCGCCAGGCCAGATCGGTCTCCTCGTGAGCGTAGAAGAACTCCCCCGGCAGGACTCCGGCCTGCTCGAACACCTTCGTGCGGACGGCGTTGGCGCCGCCCAGGAAGGTGGTCACGCGCGAGGACCGCATCGGGTCCGAGGCCCGCAGCCGCGGGACGTGGCGCCGCTGGGTCTGCCCGGTGTCGGGATCGGCGATCCGGAAGCTGATGATCCCGAGCGCGGGGTCCTCGGCGAAGGCCTGCCGGCACAGCTCGGCGGTGTCGGTGCGCTCCAGCAGCCCGTCGTCGTCGAGGAAGAGCAGCACGTCCACGTCACGGCCGCCGGGGCCGAAGGCCTCGATGCCGACGTTGCGGCCGCCCGGGATGCCCAGGTTCTCGGGCAGGTCGACGGAGCGGACCCCGGGCGGCAGGTCCGCCACCTCGGAGACCTTCACGCCCTGGCCCACGACGACGACCTCGACCGGGTCGCCGTCCTGGCGGGCCACCGAGTCCAGGAGCGCCTTGAGCTCCTCGGGCCGGTTGCCCATGGTGATGATCACGGCGCCCAGCCGCATCGGGGCGCTCACTTGAGCCTGCTGGAGGCGAGGATCGACACCAGGTGCAGCACGGTCTGCAGCATCGCGATGCCCGCGAGCACGGCGACGCCGACCCGGGACCAGTACAGGTCGCCGCGCATCTGGTCCAGGACGGCCAGGAACAGGATGAGCAGCGAGGCCTCGATGCCGAGGATCAGGCGGTGGAACTTGAGCGCGGCGGCGGCCCGGCGGGCGAGGGCCATGCCCTTGGCGCGCGGCTCGGCGGCCGCGTCCTTGACCACGGGCTTGCCGGCCTGGTGGCGGGCGACGCCGACCAGGTCGGTCTCGGCCTTGATCAGGATGGCGCCGAGCGCGGCGAGCGTGCCGAGGAAGGCCCACAGCCAGTCGACGGCCCCGGTGCCCCACAGGTCGGCGGCACGCAGGCCGAAGCCGACCAGGACCGCCGCGTCGCACAGGTAGGCGCCGACCCGGTCCAGGTAGACCCCGGAGAGCGAGTACTGCTTCTTCCAGCGGGCGACCTCGCCGTCGACGCAGTCGAGGAGCAGGTACATCTGGACCGCGACCACGCCGAGGACGGCGCCCCATATGCCCGGCACCAGCAGGGCGGGCAGGGCGAGGACGCCGGCGAGGGTCATCAGGTAGGTCAGCTGGTTGGGCGTGACCTTGGTGGTGACCAGGACGCGGGTGATGCGCAGGGAGATCTCGCGCATGTAGAGGCGTCCGCCCCAGTGCTCGCCGCTGACCCGGTCCTTCACGCCCGCGGGGTGGACGACGGGCCTCAGTTCAGCTACGGATGGTCTTGGCATAGTCGGCGTATGCGTCCCTGATCTCGGCGGCGGACAGGTTGAGGTGCTCCAGGATCGTGAAGCGTCCCGGGCGGGTCTGGGGGGCGTACTCGACGGCCGCGACGAACTCGTCGATGCTGAAGCCGATCTCCTCGGGTGCGACCGGCAGGCCGTGCCGGCGCAGCACCTCGACGAAGTGCCCGGCGGCGTCCGCGGCTCCGCGCAGGTGCATCGCGAAGGCCGCGCCGATGCCGACCTGCTCGCCGTGGAGCGCGGAGCGCCCCGGGTACAGCAGGTCGAAGGCGTGGCTGATCTCGTGGCAGGCGCCGGAGGAGGGGCGGGAGTCCCCGCTGATCGACATGGCGATGCCGGAGAGCACGAGCGCCTCGGAGAGCACCTTGAGGAACTCGTCGTCACCGCAGCCGCCCGGGTGGCGCAGCACGGACTCGCCCGCGGTACGGGCCATGGCGGCGGCCAGGCCGTCGACGGGCTCGCCGGTGGTCCGGTGCGAGAGCTCCCAGTCGGCGATCGCCGAGATGTTGGAGATCGCGTCGCCGATGCCGGCGCGGATGAACCGGACGGGTGCTTCCTTGATGACGTCGAGGTCGATCACCATGGCGATCGGGGTCGGTACGCCGTAGGAGCCGCGGCCGTTGTCGTTGTCCAGGATGGACACCGGCGAGCAGATGCCGTCGTGCGAGAGGTTGGTGGCGACGGCCACCATGGGCAGCCCGACCCGCGCCGCGGCGTACTTGGCCACGTCGATGATCTTGCCGCCGCCCAGGCCCACGACGGCGTCGTAGCGGCGGCCCTTTATGTCGTCGGCCAGCTTGACCGCGGAGTCGATGGTGCCGTCGACGACGGCGTACCAGTCGGCGTGCGGGAGCACGGGCTCCAGCTTGGCGCGCAGCGCCACGCCGGAGCCCCCGCTGATCGCGATGGCGAGCTTGCCGGAGGCGGAGATCCGCTGGTCGGCCAGGAGGCCGGCCAGGTCGTCCATCGCCCCGCGACTGATGTCGACGACGACGGGCGAGGGGATGAGCCTCGTCAGTACTGGCATGCGATCGTCCGGCCCTTGGCGAGGTCGTCGTGGTTGTCGATCTCGACCCACTTGACGTCGCCGATGGGGGCCACGTCGACCACGAAGCCGTCGTTGACGAGCTGCTGGTAGCCGTCCTCGTAGTACAGGTCCGGGTCGCGCTCGAAGGTGGTCTTCAGCGCCTCGGCGAGGGCCTCGGCCGCCTCGGGCTCGATGAGGGTGACACCGATGTACTCACCGGTGGCGTCGGCGGGGTCCATCAGCTTGGTGATCTTCTGGACGCCGGTGTCGCCGACGACGACCTTCATCTCCTCGTCGGCCAGGACCTTGACGGTGTCCAGGGCGAGGATGATCTTCCGGCCGTTGCCGCGGGCGGCGAGGAGGGTCTCCTCGACGGAGACCGGGTGGACGGTGTCGCCGTTGGCGAGGATCACACCGTGCTTGATGACCTCGCGGGCGCACCACAGGGAGTAGGCGTTGTTCCACTCCTCGGCCTTGTCGTTGTCGATCAGCGTGATCTTCAGGCCGTACTTGGCCTCCAGCGCGGCCTGGCGCGCGTAGACGGCCTCCTTGCGGTAGCCGACGACGATCGCGACCTCGGTCAGACCGACCGCGGCGAAGTTGCCGAGGGTCAGGTCGAGGACCGTCAGGCTCTCCTCGTCGCCCTCGGGGCCGACGGGCACGAGGGCCTTGGGCAGGGTGTCGGTGTAGGGACGCAGGCGGCGTCCCGCACCGGCAGCGAGGACAAGGCCGATCATGCTGGTTCTCCTTCGTCATGTACGGCGGGTGCCCCGGAGGAGACCCAGAAGCGGATGCTCTCCGCGAGCACCACGAGTGCCACGAACACGGCCAGGACCGTGAGCGCGACGGGGAAGTCCGATGCGCGGTCCACGAGGACGGCGGCGAGGACCGTGGTCAGCAGGACCCGTCCCTCGTGGCCGCCGATCGTCCGCACCAGCCAGTGCGGGGGCGCGCCGGTGCCGCCGCGAATGCGGTACACCGTGTCGTAGTGATGGTAGGCGACCGCCGCGATCAGGCCGAATGCCGCCGGAAGGGCCCCGGGGACGTCCGCTTTGGCGGCGAGCGCGAGGACCGTCACGTATTCGGCCGCGCGGAACAGCGGCGGGATCAGCCAGTCGAGCGCGCCCTTGAGGGGGGCCGCGACGGCGAGGCCGGCGGTCATGACGTAGATCACGGCGACGGCGATGAGCCGCGGGTCGCCGAAGGGGAGGTACAGGGCGGCCGCGGCCATCAGCACGGTGCCGAGGGCGGCGACGTACACCGAGCCGAAGGAGCCGGCCCGGCCGCGCAGCAGGCGGGCCTGGAGCTCGGCGAGCGGACCGGAGTCGGTGAGGTCGGCGAGGGCCTGGGCGGCGCGGTCGGTGCGCCGGGCCTTGCGGGTCAGGGACCGCAGGACGCGGCCGGCGGTGGTGTAGAGCGCGCCGAAGGCGCAGCCGGCGATCAGGGCGTAGAAGACGATCCGGGGGGTGGTGAAGGCGGTCAGGACCGCGATCATGGCCCAGCGCTCGCCGATCGGCAGGATGATCATGCGCCGGACCCAGACCGTCCAGCCGACGCTGTCGAGCCGGTCCGAGAGGGCGGCCGTCGGGCTCGTGTTGGCGGTGGCGTCGTGGTTCGCCTCGTTGAAGGAGAAGTCCACGACGTGGCGGCAGGTCATCAGGATCATGGCGCCGAGGGCGAGGCCCCAGACGTCGTCCCCGTTGCGGGCGGCTCCGAGCGCGAGGCCGGCGTAGAAGGAGTACTCCTTGGCCCGGTCGAAGGTCGCGTCCAGCCAGGCGCCCATCGTCGAGTACTGCAGGGAGTAGCGGGCGAGCTGCCCGTCGGTGCAGTCCAGGACGAAGGAGACGATGAGGAGCACGCCGGCCGCGACGTAGCCCCAGCGCTCGCCGGTGGCGGCGCAGCCGGCCGCGATCAGCGCGGTGATCAGCGAGGCGGTGGTGACCTGGTTCGGGGTCAGACCGCGGCGCGCGCACCAGCGGGCGATGTAGCGGGAGTACGGGCTGATGGCGAAGGTGGTGAAGAACCCGTCGCGGGACTTCACGGCGGAGCGCAGCCGGACGGCCTCCTCGTCCACGGCGGCGACGGCGGCGGAGGCCGCCGCGCGCTCGTCGGCGCCGGCGGGGACGGCGGCGACCAGGCTGCCGAGCTCGGGGCGCTGGACGGCGGTCCCGGTGGCCTCGACGGCCGCGGCGAGCCGGTCGGCGTAGGGGCCGGGTCCGTGCGGGCCCTCGGTGGCGACGGCCTTGTCGAGGGCCTCGCGGGCACCCGCCTGTACGGAGAGGGCGCCGGTGACGGCGCAGGCGTCGAAGCGCGGGTCGGTCAGCGCGAGCCGCAGCGCGTGCACGTGCCCGACGAAGGCGCTGTCCACGACGGCCACCCGCTGGTCGGCGGGTACGCCGGCCAGTGCGGCGGCGGCGTCCTGGGGACCGGCGGCCGGGCGGACCTCGAAGCCGAGTGAGCGGAGCTCGTCCGCGAGCGGCGATCCGGGGACCGGCAGGCCGGTGAGGATGACGGTCGGCAGACGAACTCACTCCTTGTGACGGATTCCGAACGGGCGCACCCGTGGGGCGGCACGTCGGCAGAGGCTATCGGATGAATGGAAGCAGGGGTTCATCACCCGTTTACGCCCCGATAAGCCGAATATCCGGGCTCCGGGCCGGGTCGCGATCATCATCGGTGATCACGGCGCGGTACCACAAACGGCCTGGATGTTACGGTGGACACGCTCCTGAAGGTGTCGAGTGGAAACGAGGTGGGTTGATGACCGTCGCAGTGGTCGCGGCCGTGGGCTGCGAACTCCGGTGCATCTCCCATTTCCCCCGGGCGACCGGCCGGGCCTGATCCACCGTTTCCCCCGGCACGGGCCGAGGGGGACCCGCAGATCGGCCGGAGCCCCTTTTCCAAGGGTTCACGTTGACCGACGACTTCAACGACACCAGCAACACCGACAACACCGGCAATGCCTTCTTCGAGGCATTTCTCACTCTCCACCGCGGACTGCCCCGGCAGGCTCCGGGCTCCGACGCGAGCACCCGCGCCCTGCTGTCCCTGTGCGGACCCCTGCCCGAGCGGCCCCGCGTCCTCGACCTGGGCTGCGGCCCGGGCCGCAGCGCGCTGCTGCTCGCCGCCGAGGCGGGTGGCAACGGGCCGGACGGCGGCGCCGAGGTGACCGCCGTGGACCTGCACGGCCCCTTCCTCGACGAGCTCCGCACGGCCGCCGCGGCCCGCGGGCTCGCCGACCGGGTCCGCACCGTCGAGGCGGACATGAACGCACTCCCCGCCGAGGAGGTCGGGGACGGCTCCTTCGACCTCGTCTGGGCGGAGGGATCCGCCTACATCGCGGGCTTCGACACCGCGCTCGCGCGGTGGAAGCGGCTGATCGCCCCGGGCGGCACGCTCGTGCTGACCGAGTGCGAGTGGACGACCGCGGAGCCGTCCGCCGGAGCGCGCGCCTTCTGGGACGCGCAGTACCCCCTGCGCACCACCGCCGCCAACGTGGCGGCCGCCCAGGCCGCCGGCTACCGGGTCCTGGGCGTGCACCCGCTGCCCGACTCCGACTGGGACGAGTACTACGGGCCGCTCGCCGAGAGGGTCCGCGACCTCGGCGGGGACGACTCCCCCGCCATGGCGCGGGCGGTGGCCGCCACCCGCGAGGAGCTCGGCGTACGGGCCCGCCACGGGCACGAGTACGGCTACACCGGCTACGTCCTGCGCCCGGTGGAGGCCGGGAAGGGCGACGCCTGGCCGGCGCGTCCGGAGACGGCGGCGGACACCGCCGCCGTGCGGGCGGTCAACCTGGCGGCCTTCGAGACCCCGCTGGAGGCGGACCTCGTGGACGCGCTGCGCGCGGACGGCTCCTGGCTGCCCGGGCTGTCGTACGTGGCCGAGGCCCCCGACGGGTCGGTCGCGGCGCATGCCCTGCTCACCCGGTGCGAGGTCGGCGGCGCTCCGGCGCTGGCGCTCGCCCCGGTGGCCGTCGATCCGGCGCACCAGCGCTCGGGGGCCGGCAGCTCGGTCGTACGGGCGCTGCTCGCGGCCGCCCGGGAGCGCGGGGAGTCGCTGGTTCTCGTCCTGGGGCACCCGGCGTACTACCCGCGCTTCGGCTTCACGGCGGCGTCGCGGTTCGGGATCCGGGCGCCGTTCGAGGTCCCGGACGAGGCGATGATGGCACTGGTGCTGGACGCTTCCGTCCCCGTCCCGGCGGGCACGATCACGTATCCGGCCCCGTTCGGAGTCTGACGCGCGTGAGCGCCGTATGAGGTGATCCGCAGTGGTCCGCCCCCCGCCTAGCACGCGGCGGGGGGCGGACATGCACGGATGTCCGAAGTGGGGACAAGCCTCTTTTGTACGGCAGACTGAAGGCCGAAGTCCGAAGCGAAGGATGGGTATGCCGACCACACCAGCCACCGCCGCGAACAGCGCGTCCAACGGCACCGGTACTCAAGAACCGATCATGCTCGAACTGGTCGACGAGTCCGGCAACACCATCGGCACGGCGGAGAAGCTCTCCGCCCATCAGGCCCCCGGGCAGCTGCACCGGGCGTTCTCCGTGTTCCTGTTCGACGAGCAGGGCCGTCTGCTGCTCCAGCAGCGGGCCCTCGGGAAGTACCACTCGCCGGGCGTCTGGTCGAACACCTGTTGCGGCCACCCGTACCCCGGGGAGTCGCCGTTCGCGGCCGCGGCCCGGCGGACCCACGAGGAGCTGGGGCTGTCGCCCTCGCTGCTCGCGCAGGCGGGAACGGTTCGCTACAACCACCCGGACCCCGCGTCGGGCCTCGTGGAGCAGGAGTTCAATCACCTGTTCGTGGGACTTGCGCAGGCCGCCGTGCGGCCGGACCCGGACGAGGTCGAGGACACCGCCTTCGTCACCGCCGAGGAGCTGGCCAAGCGTCACGCCGAGGTGCCGTTCTCGGCCTGGTTCATGACGGTGCTGGACGCGGCGCGGCCCGCGATCCGCGAGCTGACCGGCGACGCGGCGGGCTGGTAGCCCCTGCGCCGCCCTCGCCCCTTCCCCCGCCGTCCGCGCTCAGCGGGCGGTCGGCGGGGCGGCGAGCGGGAGGGCCGCCCAGATGACCTTGCCGCCGGTCGAGGTGTGCTCGACGTCGCAGACCCCGCCGGCCTCCAGGGTGACCTCCCGGACGAGCAGCAGGCCGCGGCCGCCGGTCTGGCCGAAGTCGGCCTCCAGCGCCTTGGGGCGGTAGGGGTGGTTGTCCTCGACGGCCACCCGTACCCACTCGCGGCCGATGGCGACCTCGACCGCAACCTCGGGCGAGAGCAGGGCGGCGTGCCGGACGGAGTTCGTCACCAGTTCGGAGACGATCAGGAGCAGGGAGTACACGAGGTCCTGATGGGCCGGCACCCCCTGGCGCCCGAGCAGGTCCCGGACGGCCCGGCGGGCCTGCGGAACGGATTCTTCTACTGCGGGAGCGGTGAACCTCCACACGCCCTCGTAGGCGAGGGGGGCGGCCGGGGCCCCGGGCCCCCCGTCCCCGGCCCGTGGGCCGCTCCCGCTGTCGTCCATCTTCCGGCCCCCGTCTTCACGCTCGATCGTCTCCACGCGACAAGAGTGGGGAAGGGGTAGGTCCGGACCGGACTGCTGACCAGAAGTCAGCGTCAATCGGACACTTTCTGACCGTCGGCGTATGACGGCGTCAGTTGTTGGTCTGTTCCTGATCTTCTGCCGGGCGCTTCTCGGCCGCCTCGCGCGTCCCCCGTACGGCGCCGGCCTCCGCCCCCGGCTCGTCTTCCCTGACCAACCCCAGGATGCGGCGCGCCCCCATGCCCATCGCGATGAGGCTCAGGCCGTCGAACAGCAGGGCGAGCGAGAAGAAGGTTCCGATCACGTACAGACTGTTGCCGGGCCAGTTGGAGAGGATCAGGAAGCCCAGCAGCACGCCGAAGGCACCCTGGACGAGCGCGAGCCCGAAGTTGGCTCCGCGCACCACCAGCGCGCCGACCAGCCGGAACAGTCCCCCGGTGAGGAAGAGCAGGGCCGCGAACATGGTCAGCGCCTCGGCGCTCGCCTCGGGGCGGCGCAGGATCACGAAGCCCGCCGCGATGTTGATCGCGGCGACGATGACGGCGAGCCAGAAGTAGTTGCTCCCCCGCGACTGCACGGCCTGCACCAGGCCGACCACGCCGCCGATGAGCAGCAGCCAGCCGAAGAGGAACATCGAGGTGAGGGTGGCCAGGCCCGTGTAGACCAGACCGACCAGGCCCGCCAGCACGAGGAGCACCCCGAGCACGGCCATCAGCCCGAAGCTGCGGTTGACCTTCTTCTTCTCCCGGCGGTCCTCGGCCATGGACGTGCCACCTCCTCGCACCCCCGACGGCCCCCGACGGACTCCCTTGATCATAGGTTTCGCCGCCCGGGATAGCATCCGGCGCATGGACGCAGCCCTGGACGCAACCCTCCTGCACACGGTCTCCGACGGGGTCGCCACCGTCGTCGTCTCGCACCCGGCCAAGCGCAACGCCATGACCGCCGCGATGTGGCGGGCGCTCCCCGGGCTGCTGGACGGCCTTGCGGCCGACCCGGCCGTTCGGGTGCTCGTCCTCACCGGCGCCGGGCCGACGTTCTGCGCGGGCGCCGACATCTCCTCCCTCACCGGGGACGAGGACCCGCGGGCCCTCGCCGTCGCGGCCGAGGAGGCCCTGGCGGCCTTCCCGAAGCCGACCCTGGCGGCCGTCCGCGGGTTCTGCGTGGGCGGCGGCAGCCAGCTGGCCGCCGCCTGCGACCTGCGGTTCGCCGAGGAGGGGGCGTCCTTCGGGGTGACCCCGGCGAAGCTGGGCATCGTCTACCCGGCGTCCTCCACCCGCAGGCTCGCCTCCCTGGTCGGCCCGGCCTGGGCCAAGTACCTCCTCTTCTCCGCGGAGCTGATGGACGCGGAGCAGGCGCTGCGCGCCGGGTTCCTGAACGAGCTGCTGCCGGCCGGCCGGCTGGACGAGCGCGTGGCCGAGTTCACGGCGGTCCTGGCCGCCCGCTCGCAGCTGACGCAGGCGGCGGCCAAGGAGTTCGCCGACGGCCGCACCGACCGCGACGGGTACTGGGAGGAGCAGGCGGCCGGAAGCGACGACACCGCCGAGGGGGTCGCCGCGTTCCTGGAGCGCCGGTCGCCCCGTTTCGCCTGGACCCCCTGACCGGAGGGCCCTCAGACGGCGGGCAGGTGGTGCCCCCGCAGCATCTCCACGAGGGCGGCCGGGGCCTTCTCGGGCGAGCCGGCGTCGTAGGGCGGCTGGGGGTCGTACTCGGTCATCAGCTGCACCGCCCGGGCGAAGTGGTCGCCGGCGATCCGGCCGAGCAGGGTGAGCCCCATGTCGATGCCGGAGGAGACGCCGGCGGCGGTGACGTACTTTCCGTCGAACACCACGCGCTCGCCGGTGGGCTCGGCCCCGTGCTCCGGTAGCCGGTCCAGGTACAGCCAGTGACTGGTGGCCCTGCGGCCGTCGAGCAGTCCGGCGGCGGCCAGCAGCAGGGATCCGGTGCACACCGAGGTGGTCCACGTGGTGGTGGCGTCGACCGTGCGCAGCCAGTCCAGGACCACGGGATTGGCCATCTCCCGCTCGGGATGCGGGCCGCCCGGCACGATGACGACGTCGGGCCGGGTGACCTCGTCGAGCCCCTTGTCGGCGACGAGCGCGAGCGCCCCGTTGTCGGTGCGCACGGGCCCGGGCCGCTCGGAGACGAAGACGACCTCGGCGTCGGTCAGCCGGCCCAGGGTGTCGAAGGGTCCGATGGCGTCGAGTGCGGTGAAGTGGTCGTAGAGAAGTACGGCGATCTGCATGGCTACTCCGAAAACGTCGGTCGGAACACGGCTCGGCCCCGGCGGGGCGGCCTCTTCTTCGGGTGTGCGCAGTCTTCTTCGGGTGTGCGCGGTCTTCTTCGGGGTGTGCGCGGTCCCGCCCTCAGGGGCGGGACACACCGAACCGGCGCCGGTACTCGGCGGGCGGCTGGCCGAGGGCCCGCAGGAAGGCCCGGCGCAGCGCCTCCGGGGTCCCGTACCCGCAGGCCCGGGCGATCTGTGCGATCCCTTCCCCGCTCTCCTCCAGCAGCCGCCGGGCGTGGTCCACCCGCACCCGTTCGACGTACCGGCCGGGCGTGACCCCGGTCTCGGCCCGGAAGGCCCGGGCGAAGTGGCGCGGCGACAGCCGGGCGCGGGCGGCGAGGTGCTCGACGCCCAGGTCCTCCCCCGGGTGCTCGGTGATCCACTGCTGCACGTCCCGCAGCGGGTCCCGGCGGGCCGTCTGGGCCGCGAGCTGGGCACTGAACTGCGCCTGGTTGCCGGGCCTGCGCAGGAAGACCACCAGGTGCCGGGCGATCGTCAGGGCGACGTCCTGCCCGTGGTCCTCCTCCACCAGCGCCAGCGCGAGGTCGATACCGGCCGTCACCCCGGCGGAGGTGGCCACCGGCCCGTCCCGTACGTAGATCGGGTCCGGCTCGACGGCGACGGCCGGGTAGTCCCGCGCCATCCGCTCGCAGGCGTTCCAGTGCGTCGTGGCCCGCCGCCCGTCCAGCAGCCCGGCCTCGGCCAGCAGCAGCCCTCCCGTGCACACGGACACCAGCCGCTCCGCGCCACCCCCGTGGGTACGGAGCCAGTCGGTGAGAGCGGGCTCGAAGTCGGCGGTGTGGCGTCCCCCGGGCACGAGCACCGTGGTCCCCGGTCCCGGGCGGGCGCCCTCCAGCTCCCCGTCCGGCACCAGCGTCAGCCCGCTGCCGGTGCGGACCTGCTCCCCTCCCGGCGACACCGTCCGGATCGTGTAGCCGGCCCGCCCGGGAAAGTGGGCGAGCGCGGCGAACACCTCCACCGGGCCGGTCACGTCCAGGCTCTGGACCCCGTCGTAGAGGAGGACGAGGACGTTGCGCGGCGATGACCCCATGGCTTCATGGTGGGCCGCCCCCGCGATGGCCGCAATGACGTGCTTCCCACCTATCCGGCCACGCCGGGGCCCGGCCCGCGCGCCGATAGGATCGGCACATCATGACTGCAACCCTCGTCGCCAAGAAGCTCACCGCCGCGCACGGTGAACGCACGCTGTTCGCCGATCTCGACCTCGTCGTCGCGCCCGGCGACGTCATCGGCCTCGTCGGCGTGAACGGCGCCGGGAAGTCGACCCTGCTGCGCCTGCTCGCCGGGCTGGACACCCCCGAGACCGGGGAGCTGCGGCTCTCGCCGCCCACCGCCGCCGTCGGCCACCTCCCGCAGGAGCCGGAGCGCCGGCCCGAGGAGTCGGTCCGGGAGTTCCTGGCCCGGCGCACCGGCGTGGCCGCCGCGCAGGCGGAGCTCGACGCGGCGACCCAGGGCCTGGTGGACGGTACGCCGGGCGCGGACGACGCGTACGCGACCGCGCTCGACCGCTGGCTGGACCTCGGCGGCGCCGACCTCGACGAGCGCGCCGAGGAGGTCGCCGACGACCTCGGCCTGTCGGTCGGCCTCGACCTGCCGATGACGGCGCTGTCCGGCGGCCAGGCGGCCCGTGCGGGCCTGGCCTCGCTCCTCCTCTCCCGCTACGACGTCTTCCTGCTCGACGAGCCCACCAACGACCTGGACCTGGACGGTCTGGAGCGGCTGGAGCGCTTCGTGAAGGGGTTGCGCGCCGGGACCGTCGTGATCAGCCACGACCGCGAGTTCCTGACGCGGACCGTGACCAAGGTGCTCGAACTCGACCTGGCGCAGCAGCAGATCAATCTCTACGGCGGCGGCTACGACTCCTACCTGGAGGAGCGCGCGCGGGCCCGCAGCCACGCGCGCGAGGAGTTCGAGGAGTACGCGGACAAGAAGGCCGCGCTGGAGGGCCGGGCCCAGATGCAGCGCAACTGGATGGACAAGGGCGTGCGCAACGCCCGTCGCAAGTCCACCGACAACGACAAGATCGGCAAGTCGCTGCGCGGGGAGTCCAGCGAGAAGCAGGCCGCGAAGGCCCGCCAGACGCAGCGTGCGATCGAACGGCTGGAGGTCGTCGAGGAGCCCCGCAAGGAGTGGGAGCTGCGCATGGAGATCGCTGCGGCCCCCCGCTCGGGCTCCGTGGTGGCGACCCTGCGCGAGGCGGCCGTCAAGCGCGGGGACTTCTCCTTCGGCCCGGCGAGCCTGCAGATCGACTGGGCGGACCGGGTGGCGATCACCGGGGCCAACGGCGCCGGCAAGTCCACCCTCCTCGCCGTGCTCCTGGGCCGGCTGGCCCCGGACTCCGGCTCCGCCGTGCTCGGCTCCGGCGTCCTGGTCGGCGAGGTCGACCAGGCCCGCGGGCTGTTCCTCGGGGACGAGCCCCTGCTGGAGGCGTTCTGCGCGGCCGTCCCCGACACCGAGCCGGCCGAAGTGCGCACCCTGCTGGCCAAGTTCGGCCTCAAGGCGGCCCACGTCCTGCGCCCGGCGGCGACCCTCTCCCCCGGTGAGCGCACCCGCGCCGCGCTCGCACTGCTCCAGGGCCGCGGGGTGAACCTGCTGGTCCTGGACGAGCCGACCAACCACCTCGACCTGCCGGCGATCGAGCAGCTGGAGTCCGCCCTGGAGTCCTACGAGGGCACCCTCCTGCTGGTCACGCACGACCGCCGGATGCTCGACGCGGTCCAGGTGACCCGCCGCCTGGAAGTCTCCGGCGGCAGGGTCACCGAGCTCTAGCCGGTGTCGGAAGCCGGGCGGCGCCCCGAGGCGTCCCGCCGGGCGCAGCGCTCGCGTGCCTCGCGCACCCGTCCGGCGGCCTCCTGGTCGTCGGGCGGCAGCCAGTCGGCGAGCAGCTCCCCGGCCGCGATCAGCTCCGCCCGGTAGCGGGCCGGGTCACCGCGCTCACGGACCGGCAGGCCGACGAGGACGGTGTACGCCTCGGGCAGGCGGCCGGTGGCCAGCTTCCGGCTGATGCCGAAGGCAGCGCCGCTGCCGATGCCGCCCAGGGCGCTCATGGACCGGTCCATGAGGCGGCGGACCTGTTCGCCGGGCTCGTCCAGCGTCACGTGGACGTCGAACACGGCGGCGAGGTCGAGGAGTTCCCCGAGGAACTCCTCGTCGCCGGGGGCGAAGTCGCCCCACAGTTCCTCGGTGCCGCGCAGCCGGTGCTCCGCGTCCGCGCGCGGGATGCCGAGCGCGTCGCACACCGCCAGGGCGGTGGCCCGGAAGTCGGCACCGACCGCGAGTGCGGCGTACACCTCCACAGGCGGCAGACCGGACGCCAGGGCCTCGCGGGCCCGCTCCACCGGCCCGTTCACGTGGCCGGCCCGGCCGGCGGCCGGCGCTTGCGGGCCATCTTCCGGGCGACGAAGGCGCGCGGGAGGTGGCGGGCGGCGAGGGCGTAGGCCTGGTAGCGGCGGCCGGTGATGCTGACCGGGCGGCGCAGGGCGAGGTCCCTCAGCGCCTGCTCGACGACGGCCTCCGGTTCCAGCCAGACCGCGTCGCGCAGCGCGCTGACGTCCATTCCGGCGCGTTCCTGGAACTCGGTGCGGGTGAAGCCGGGGACGACGGCCAGCACCCGGACGTTGTACGGCCCCATGTCCACCCGGAGGGACTCGCTGAAGGCGGTGACCCAGGCCTTGGCGGCGCCGTAGGTGCCGGTGGGCAGCAGTCCGGCCACGGAGGAGACGTTGACGACGGCCCCGCGGCGGCGCTCGCGCAGACCGGGCAGCGCGGCGTGGGTGAGGCGCAGCGGGACCTTGACGAGGAGGTCGAGCATCCGTTCCTCGTCCTCGATGGGGCTGTACGGGAAGGGCGCGGGGAGCCCGAAGCCGGCGTTGTTGACCAGGATGTCCACGGGCCGGGCGCGCTCGTCGAGCCGCTCGGCGACCGCCGCGAGGCCGCCCGCGTCCAGCAGGTCCGCGGGCAGCACCTCGCAGGCGGTGCCGTATTCGCGGGCCAGCGCACCGGCGACGTCGTCGAGCCGGTCCTTGTCGCGGGCGACGAGGACCAGGTCGCAGCCCTTGGCGGCGAATCCCCGGGCGAAGGCGGCGCCCAGTCCGGCGCTGGCTCCGGTGATCAGTACGGTGGTCACGGCGCTTTCACTTCCTCGGTGGTGGCCGGCGAGGTGTAGGCCTCGGCGACGTCGACGAGGAACCGGGCCTCGTCCGCCAGGTCCCCGCCTTCGTTCGAACTCTGGATGGCCGCGGGCAGTTCCAGCCCGGCCGCCTCGCCCGTCTGTCCGGGCAGTCCGGCGAGCTTGGCCCGCCGGGCGTCCTTCAGTACCCGGGCCAGCGCGGCCGCGGTGCGCCGCTGCTCGGGGATCCCGTGGCCGGCGACGTGGTCGCGGGCCTGCTCCAGGGCGCCCGGGCGGACGTACTCCCCCAGGATCAGGATGGCGTCGCGCGTCTCGATGACCTTGCGGTAGACGAGCAGGTTGCGCGGGACCGGCGGCCACAGCAGCTCCGTCACCCGGCCCGAGCGCGGCTTGTTGAGGGCGACGTGCGGGACCGCCTCGACCAGGTCGCGCCACAGCGGCCAGAGCCGCCAGGCGGTGGCGATGTCGGCGAAGGTGCGGCGGAGGGTGAACAGGGTGGGCACGAGGATCGCGGCGGCGCGCAGCAGGCCGTGCAGGTTCATCAGCAGCGGCAGGGCGGGCATCGCCCAGGTGCTGGCGAAGAGGGCCTTGAGCAGGTAGGCCAGCCAGAACAGTCCGGCGAGCGCGGTGCCGAGGCCGAAGAGGCGCAGGCCGGCGGCGAGTCCCCGGCTCTCGGTGCGCCGGCTGTAGCGCCAGCACAGGGCCACGCAGACGGTGTTGGCGATCACGTGGGCCGAGATCAGCACGAGCCAGTACGCGAGGGACGGCACCGGGTCGCCGACCGGGGGCATGGTGTGGGTGCCGTGGCCGGGCGCGGCGGCGTCCAGGGCGACGAGTGCGCCCAGCCAGGCCGCGGTGGCGGCGCAGGAGGCGAGCTGGAGGCGGCGGCCGCGGGTGGCGGCGGCGACGAAGTAGAGGACGGCGCCCGCCGACAGCACCCCGATGAGGTTGCGGACGAGCCCGATGGTGTGGGCGTAGGCGGCGCCGCGGGTCATCGCGTAGGTGACGACGTCCGGCAGGTTCAGGGTCATCGCGGCGGCGGCGGTCGCGACGGCCAGCCACAGGCCGCGCTGCTGGGGCGAGCGCAGGGCGCCGGGGGCGCGCAGCAGGACGGCGAGCCACAGGCAGACCACGCTGGGGACGGCGAGCCAGTTGCCGAAGTCGGTGAGGTCAGCCGCCATCGGTGCCCCGCTCGTACCCCATGGCGGACTCCAGCCGGGCCAGGGTGCCCCGCTCCCGGGCGGGGGTGCGCGGGCCGGCGTTCGCGGTCCGGATGCGGATCATGCTGGCGAGCATCTCCGCCTCCTGCTCCTGGCGGGTGGTGTAGTTGGTGCGGCCGAGGACGACGGGGGCGTTGCCGTCGGTCTCCTCGCCCTCCAGCGAGTTGTGCCCGAAGAGGATGTGGCCGAGCTCGTGCAGGACGATGTGCTCCCGGTGCAGCGGGGTGGTCTGCGCCTCGTAGAAGACGTAGTCGACGCTGGCGGTGCCCACCCACAGGCCGCAGACCCCGGATTCCGCCGCCTCCTTGGGGAGCGGGTGGAGCCGGATGGGGCGGCCGCGCTGCTCGGCAATCCGTGCGCACAGGACGTCGAGGGAGAACGGGTGGGTCAGATCCAGATGGCCGAGAATGTTCTCGCACCTTTTGCGAATGCTGAGTTGCCGGTGGGGCATGTGATCCCTCTTCGGACCCTTTCCGGGGCAGCGTCGGTAGGCGTGTGTGGGCATGGGCATGACGTCCTGTGCCTTCAAGGCGGCCTCGGGCAATGCAGTCCTGAGGGGGGAAACGCGGAAGCCCGTCCGCCGGGTGACGAACGGGCGTTCCACCATGCCTACAGATCTTGTACGGGAGTTGGCAAGGCAAGTCCCCAGGTGGGGAACCGATTCGGCCATCACGTACGAGGACCTTCACGAGCCGGGTGGCCGGGGGCCGCCCATGGGTGGGCGGGACCGCGCCCGCACACCCGGGAGGCTCCCGCACACCCGGGACGCTTCCGTCACCGCTTGCGGCGCTCCTCGCCCCCGGTGAGGCCGGCCCGGCGCAGGGCGTCTGCCATCGCGCTGTTCGCGGGCGCGGGGGCTCCGCCGCCCTGGCGCCGGCCCTGGCCGCCGCCCTGGCCCTGGCCGCGCTCGCCCTGGCCGCGCTCGCCCTGGTTCCTGCCGCCGCCCTGGCCGCCCGCTCCGCCGCGCTGCTGCGGGGGACGCCCGCCGCCGCGCCGCTCCTCGCGCTGGCGCGGGGCGCCGGCGCCCCGCTCGGCCCCGGCCTCGTCCTCCAGGCGCAGGGTCAGCGAGATCCGCTTGCGCGGGATGTCCACGTCCATGACCTTCACGCGGACGATGTCGCCCGGCTTGACCACGTCCCGGGGGTCCTTGACGAAGTTCTTCGACAGCGCCGAGACGTGTGCCAGGCCGTCCTGGTGGACGCCGATGTCGATGAAGGCGCCGAAGGCGGCCACGTTGGTGACCACGCCCTCCAGGATCATCCCCGGTGCCAGGTCGCCGATCTTCTCGACGCCCTCCTTGAAGGTGGCCGTCTTGAAGGCCGGACGCGGGTCGCGGCCCGGCTTCTCCAGCTCGCGCAGGATGTCGGTGACCGTGGGCAGTCCGAAGGCCTCGGTGACGAACTGCTCGGGCCGCAGGGAGCGCAGGACCGCGGTGTTGCCGATCAGCGCGGCCACCTCGCCGCCCGCCGTCTTCCCCATCGCCCGGACCACCGGGTAGGACTCGGGGTGCACGGAGGAGGCGTCCAGCGGGTCGTCCCCGCCGCGGATCCGCAGGAAGCCGGCGCACTGCTCGTACGCCTTGGGGCCGAGGCGGGCCACGTCCTTGAGGCCCTTGCGGCTACGGAAGGGGCCGTTGGCGTCGCGGTGGGCGACGATGTTCTCGGCGAGGGTCCCGCTGATGCCGGAGACCCGCGACAGCAGCGGCGCGGAGGCGGTGTTGACGTCCACGCCGACGCCGTTCACACAGTCCTCGACCACCGCGTCGAGGGAGCGCGACAGCTTCACCTCGGACAGGTCGTGCTGGTACTGGCCGACGCCGATGGACTTCGGGTCGATCTTGACCAGTTCGGCGAGCGGGTCCTGGAGGCGGCGGGCGATGGAGACCGCGCCGCGCAGCGACACGTCCATGCCGGGCAGTTCCTGCGAGGCGAAGGCGGAGGCCGAGTACACGGAGGCGCCCGCCTCCGAGACCATCACCTTGGTGAGCCCCAGCTCCGGGTGGCGGGTGATCAGGTCCCCGGCCAGCTTGTCGGTCTCGCGGGAGGCGGTGCCGTTGCCGATGGCGACCAGTTCGACCGCGTGCTCCTTCGCGAGGCGGGCCAGCTTGGCGAGGGACTCGTCCCACCGGTTGGCGGGCACGTGCGGGTGGATCACGTCGGTGGCCACGACCTTGCCGGTGGCGTCCACGACGGCGACCTTCACGCCGGTGCGGAAGCCCGGGTCGAGGCCGAGGGTGGCCCGGGTGCCGGCGGGCGCCGCGAGCAGCAGGTCGCGCAGGTTCGACGCGAAGACCCGTACGGCCTCGTCCTCGGCGGCCTGGCGCAGCCGCATCCGCAGGTCGATGCCGAGGTGCACCTGCACCTTGGTGCGCCAGCACCAGCGGACCGTGTCCGCGAGCCACTTGTCCCCGGGGCGGCCGCGGTCCGCGACGCCGAAGCGGCGCGCGATCATGCCCTCGTACGTGGAGGGGCCGGGGGTGTCGGCGTCCTCGGGGGCCTCGGGCTCCAGGTTGAGGTCGAGGACGTCCTCCTTCTCGCCGCGCAGCATGGCGAGGACCCGGTGCGAGGGCAGTGCGGTGAACGGCTCGGCGAAGTCGAAGTAGTCGGCGAACTTCGCGCCGGCCTCCTCCTTGCCCTCGCGGACCTTCGCGGCGAGCCGGCCGCGGCCCCACATGCGCTCGCGGAGCTCGCCGATCAGGTCGGCGTCCTCGGCGAACCGCTCGGTGAGGATGGCGCGGGCGCCCTCCAGGGCGGCCGCCGGGTCGGCGACGCCCTTGTCGGCGTCGACGAACGCGGCCGCGGCAGCGGCCGGGTCCACCGACGGGTCGGTCAGCAGGCCGTCCGCGAGCGGTTCCAGGCCGGCCTCGCGGGCGATCTGCGCCTTGGTGCGGCGCTTGGGCTTGAAGGGGAGGTAGATGTCCTCCAGGCGCGCCTTGGTGTCGGCCGCGTTGATCCGGGCCTCCAGCTCGGCGTCGAGCTTGCCCTGCTCCCGTACGGAGTCCAGGATCGCCGCGCGCCGGTCCTCCAGCTCGCGCAGATACCTCAGCCGCTCCTCGAGGGTGCGCAGCTGGGCGTCGTCGAGCATCTCGGTCGCTTCCTTGCGGTAGCGCGCGATGAACGGCACGGTGGAGCCGCCGTCGAGCAGCTCGACGGCGGCCTGGACCTGCCGCTCCCGTACGCCGAGCTCCTCGGCGATCCTGCCTTCGATGGACATCGTCACGATCGGGTCCCGCCTGCCTTCGTTTGCACTGGAAGGCTGCCAATTGTGGCAGGTGGTCGCGGCGGACCGCGGGAGACCTGCCCGTCAGGCCCTGCCCATGAGGTCCCTCGGGAAGGCCCCGGCGGTCACGGCCTTGACGACGAGGGCGCCGCCGAGCTCGGTGAGGCGGGCCAGGCCGTCCGCGCCGAGGTGCTCGTAGGGGGCGGCGTCGAGGCGGTCGGTCTCGCTCTCCAGCCGCTCGCGCAGGTCCGTGCCCTCCTCGGTCAGCTCGCCGTCGGCGTCGAGGACGCCGCGCTCGCGCAGCCGGTCGGCCGCGGCGTCGAGGTCGTCCTGCGTCCAGCCGCGTATGCCCTTGATCCGCTTCGGAGTCATGCCCTTTCCGGTGGCGGTGTGGCTGACCAGTGCTTCGACCGGGTCCAGGCCCGCGAGGAGCAGGGCGGCGAGGTGGCCGTCGCCGCGGTGCTCGCGCAGCAGGGTGGTGGCGTGCCACAGGCGCAGGTGCGGGGCCTCGGGTACGGGGAGGTCGGCGTGGGCGGCGTAGAGGGTGCGGGCGTGCCGGGTGCAGCCCTCGGTGGCGCGCATGGCCAGGTCGGCGGCTTCGGCGACCTCGGGGGACTTCACGGTGTCGGCGCCGAGGAGCCGGGTCAGGGTGGCGTCGGCGGCGCGCAGCCGGGCGGCGAGGGCCTGCTCGGGGGTGATGGTGTCCCAGACGGCGGGCAGGTGCCGGGCGACGACGTCGTGCCGGTAGTTGTAGAAGGCGGCGGTGACCGTGCCGGCCCCGACGGCCCCCATCGCGGCGGAACGGTGCGCCAGGTTGACGGCGACGGGGTCGGTTATCCCGAGGCCGGCGAACTCCTCGGCGATGTCCGGCGAGAAGTAGACGGTGGAGTGCAGCGGGTTGATCGCAGTGTGCCAACAGCGTCGCGCGGCGCGGGTGTCAAGGATCATGCGCCGCACGCTACCGACTGTTCGGTACGCCGGGTAGGGGTGGGTCGGGGCGGGTCCGGGGGCGGTTTCCGCGGGCTCGCGGGCGGCGGTGCGCGGCCCGGCGCCCGCGGGGCCGGCTCCCGGCCGCGACCGACCGTGCCGATCCGGCCGATCGGCCGGGGCCGGGCGGGCCGCTCGGCGCCGCCCTCGGGGCCGGTCCGGGCCGGCGCAGCGGAGGCCCCCGGGCGGCCGGACCGCAGGCCGGGCGGGTGCGCCGCGGGCGGGCAGAGCCCTGCGGGCACCCCTCGCGGAGGGTGCCGGCAGCGTTCCGCGGGCGTACGCGTGACGGCCGAATGGCGATCGTGTGACAGCAGGGGCCATGGACATGACCTGAGCGGCCAGGGGTGAATACGGTCGAGCGACGACCTTGAACCGAGCTGTCTCCCCTACCACTTGGAGTCATTCGTGCACCGCAAAGTCATCGTCCCGAGCGTGCTCGCCGCTTCCCTCCTGCTGGTGATCCCGGCGTCGGCGGCGAGTTCCGGTCCGGGCGCCCCGGGTATCGGCGATCCCTACTACCCGGCCAGCGGCAACGGCGGTTACGACGTGTCGCACTACGACCTGCGCCTGAAGTACCAGCCGGCCACGGACCTGCTGGAGGGCACCGCGACGCTGATCGCCACCGCCAAGCAGGACCTGTCGCGCTTCAACCTCGACTTCGGCCTGAAGGTCAGCGAGATCCGGGTCAACGGCGCCAAGGCGAAGTTCGCCACGTCGGGCGACCACGAGGTGGAGGTGACCCCGGCCAAGCCGCTGGCCCGCAACACGCCGCTGACCGTCGTCGTCACGTACGCCGGCAAGCCCTCGGAGCTGAAGGTGGACGGCTGGACGGCCTGGCAGCGCACGCCCGACGGCGCGGTCGCGGCGCAGGAGCCGGACTCGGCGGTCTGGTGGTTCCCGAGCAACGACCACCCGCTGGACAAGGCCACCTTCGACGTGTCCGTCAACGTTCCCGACGGCACCCAGGCGATCAGCAACGGCGTGCTGCAGTCGCAGACCTCGCGGCTCGGCTGGACCCGGTACAACTGGCGCTCCAACAAGCCGCAGGCCACCTACCTGGCCACCCTCGCCGTCGGCAAGTTCGACATCACCACCGACAGGACGGCGAGCGGACTGCCGATCCTCAACGCGTACAGCAAGGACCTCGGCGACAACGCGGGCGCGGCGCGCGCCAGCGTGGAGCGGACCGGCGAGGTGACCGAGTGGCTGGAGGGGGTCTTCGGGCCGTACCCCTTCAACGCGCTGGGCGGGTACGTGCCGAACGTGACCGCCGGTTTCGCCCTGGAGACCCAGACGCGGCCGTTCTACGGCCCGGCCCAGTTCCGCAACGGCGCCAACGTCTCGGTGGTCGTGCACGAGCTGGCGCACCAGTGGTACGGCGACAGCGTGTCCGTGGAGGGCTGGAAGGACATCTGGATCAACGAGGGCTTCGCCCGCTACAGCCAGTGGCTGTGGTCGGAGAAGGAGGGCGAGGGCACCGCTCAGGAGCTGGCCGACTGGGCCTACTCCCTGCGCCCGGCGGAGGACGCGTTCTGGCAGGTCAAGCCGGGTGACCCCGGTCCGGAGAACCAGTTCCACGGGGCCGTCTACGACCGCGGCGCGATCGCCCTGCAGGCGCTGCGCAACGAGATCGGCGACGAGAAGTTCTTCGAGATCCTCAAGGGCTGGCCGACCGAGCGGGCCTACGGCAACGCCAAGGTCGGGGACTTCGTCCGGTACGCCGAGAAGGTCTCGAAGAAGCCCCTCGCGCAGCTCTTCGAGACCTGGCTGTACACCCCGGGCAAGCCCGCCGCCTCGGCACTGAACCCGTCGGCGGCCAAGCCGTCGGCGGCGGGGCCCTCGGCCCGCTCGGCGCAGCAGGCCGCCCCGGCGAAGCCCGCCGCGGAGCCCAAGTCCTGGAAGAAGATCGCGGAGACCAACACGATCCACGACACCGAGCACGGCTCCGGTCCCGGCCACCGGCACTGAGTCCGCACCGGCCCGGCGCCCCGTACGCGGCCCCCGCATCCCGCGGGGGCCGCGCACGCACCGGGTGCCGTCAGCAGCGGCCCGCGTGCCAGGCGGCCCGCGCCCGGTAGGCGATCGGCAGGTAGCGCAGCCGCTCGGGCAGCAGCGGTACGAGGATCCGCACGGCCGTGCTGAACCGGCGGAGCCTGCGCTCCTGGGCCGGGCTCCACTCCAGCCCGATCGCCGCGCGCGCCTCGGGCGGCATGTACCCGGCGGTGACGAAGGCCCGCAGGCGCAGGAACGCGGCCCGCAGCGCGGGCCAGGTCAGCCGCAGCAGCAGCCGTACGGGCAGCGGGCCGCCCTCGGGCCGGGGCAGCGGCACGTCGGTGGCGACCAGCTCGCGGGCGACCGCGGTGGGCCCGATCTCCTCGGCCAGCATCCGGCCCCAGTAGGTCCAGTACTCCTCGATGGTCTGCGGCATGTCCCGGTCGCGCAGGCCGAGGATCCGGCCGACCTGGAGCCACTCGCGGTAGAGCTGCTGCTCCTGGGCGGGGGTGAAGCGGCGCAGCAGGTAGCGCCCGGCGTAGAGGTAGACCGGGAAGCCGGTGGCGTGGACCCACGCGTAGCAGGCGGGGTCGAGGGAGTGGTAGCGCCGGCCGCGGGTGTCGGTGCCCTGGATGTCCTTGTGCAGGCGGCGGACCCGGCGGCCCTCCTCGGCGGCGCCCTCGCCGCCGTACACCCACAGCTGGACCGAGCGCAGGGAGCGCTCGCCGCGGCCCCAGGGGTCGGTGCGGAAGACGGAGTACTCGTCGACGCCGGCCGCGATGGCCGGGTGCGCGACCTGCATCGTGAAGGCGGCGGGCAGCATCAGCAGCGCGCGGACGTCGCCGGCGATGGTCCACAGCACCCCGCCCGGCGGGGGCGGCTCGGGGTCGGTGCGGCGCGTGGCCGCAGGTCCGGTGGGGTGTGCCGAGTCCGTCTTCGTCATATGACAAGTATGCGAGCACCGGACGGCCGTCTGGCGGACAGAAAGTCTCTGCACGGGTGTTACCCAGAGGTAACTGCTGCTGCTTGTATGACGGCGTCGATCTTCCCCCGCAGGAATGACGGAGACCTTCATGCTGCTTTCCACGACCCGCTCGCGCCGCGCCGCCGCCACGGCCGTCGCCGCGGTCGCCGCAGGCGCACTGGCCACCACCACCGCGCCCGCCGCCACGGCCGCGGAGAACGCCGCCGCCCCCCGGCTCAGCGTCCTGTCGTACAACGTGTTCCTGATGAGCAAGAACCTCTACCCGAACTGGGGCCAGGACCACCGGGCCGCGGAGATCCCCAAGACCTCCTTCTACAAGGGCCACGACGTGGTCGTGCTCCAGGAGGCCTTCGACAACAGCTCCTCGGACGCCCTGAAGGCGAACTCCGCCGCGCAGTACCCGTACCAGACCCCGGTCGTCGGCCGCAGCAAGAGCGGCTGGGACGCCACGGGCGGCTCCTACTCCTCCACCACCCCGGAGGACGGCGGCGTCACGATCCTCAGCAAGTGGCCGATCGTCCGCAAGGAGCAGTACGTCTACAAGGACGCCTGCGGCGCGGACTGGTGGTCCAACAAGGGCTTCGCCTACGTCGTGCTGAACGTGAACGGCACGAAGGTGCACGTGGTCGGCACGCACGCGCAGTCCACCGACCCGGGCTGCGGCGCGGGCGAGGCGGCGGAGATGCGCGCCCGCCAGTTCCGGGCCGTCGACGCCTTCCTGGACGGCAAGAACATCCCGGCGAACGAGCAGGTCATCCTGGCGGGCGACCTCAACGTCGACTCGCGCACCCCCGAGTACGCGAGCATGCTCGCCAACGCCGACCTGGCGGACTCCGACACGCGCACGGGCCACCCGTACTCCTTCGACACCGCGCTGAACTCGATAGCGAAGTACCGCTACCCGACGGACCCGCGCGAGGACCTGGACTACGTGCTCTACCGCAAGGGCAACGCCCGCCCTGCGGGCTGGGAGAACAACGTGGTCAAGGAGGAGTCGGCGCCCTGGACGGTCTCCAGCTGGGGCACCTCCTACACCTACACCAACCTCAGCGACCACTACCCGCTGATCGGCCGCTGACCCGCCGGCTCCCCCGTCCCTGCCGGTGGGCGCGAACACCGCCCGCCGGCAGGGGCGTTCGGGTCACGCCGTTTCGTGCGGCTCCTCGTACAGGCCGTCGATCAGGGCGCCGTACTTGTCGCGGACGATCCGGCGGCGGAGCTTGAGGGAGGGGGTGAGTTCGCCCGTCTCGGGGCCCCATTCCTCGGTGAGCAGCCGGTAGCGCTTGATCTGCTCGGTCCGGTTGAGCCGGGCGTTGGCCGCCTCGACCGCGCGGGCGATCTCCTCCCGGACCGCGGGGTGTTCGGCGAGCGCGCTCGCCGAGCCCGCCTCGATGCCCCGGGCGGCCGCCCAGACCGGGGCAAGCTCGGCGTCCAGGACGAGCAGGGCGACGAGGTAGGAGCGGCCGTCGCCGTGCACCAGGGCCTGGCCGATCAGGGGGTGCTCCTTGACCGTGTTCTCCACCAGCGCCGGCGAGACGTTCTTGCCCGTGGACGTGATGATCAGTTCCTTCTTGCGGTCGGTGATCCAGAGGAAGCCGTCCTCGTCGATCCGGCCCACGTCCCCCGTGGGGAACCAGCCCAGTGCGTCGGAGGCGCTCTCCACCGAGCCGTCCGGCAGCAGGTAGCCGCCGAAGACGGTCGCACCGCGGGTGAAGACCTCCCCGTCCTCGGCGATCCGCAGCTCCAGCCCCTCGATCGGGCGGCCCACCGAGCCCAGCCGGAAGCCCCCGGGGCTGTTGAGCGTGCACACGCCCGAGGTCTCGGTGAGCCCCCAGGCGTCCATGATCGTGATGCCCCAGCCGGCCCAGAAGCGGACGACGTCGAGGGGCATCGGCGCGGTGGCACTGGCCGTCCACGCGAGCCGGTCCATGCCCGCCAGCCGCAGCAGCGGGTCCAGCGTCCGTTCCTTGGCCGCGGCGTACGAGGCTTCGAGGTCGGCCGGCACCTCCTCGCCCCGCTCGTGGTGGCCCGCCCGGGCGCGGGCGAGGTCGTTGGCGGCCTCGATGGCGGCCCGCTGCTCCTCGGGGAGCTGGGCGAGGACCGCGCGGACGGAGGCGGCGAGCTTCTCCCACACCCGGGGGACCCCGAAGAACTGCACCGGGCGCAGTTCGCGGACGGCCGCCGAGACGGCGGTGGGATCGGCGCACAGCATGACGTGCGCGGCCCGCAGCAGGGGCAGGTAGATGCCCAGGACCCGCTCGGCGATGTGCGCGAAGGGCAGGTAGCAGATGTGCTCGGCGTGCTCGGGCAGGTCCACGCCCCGGTCGAGGCGGACCGCCTGAAGGATCAGGTTGCGGTGGGTCAGGCGCACGCCCTTGGGGTCTCCGGTGGTGCCCGAGGTGTAGACGACGGTGAGCGGGTCCTCGGGGCGGGTCTCCTGCCAGGCCTTCTCGAAGGCGTCGGCGCGGTGGATCCGGGCGCCGCTCGCGTAGAGGGAGCCGTACGTGCCGTGGCGGCCCGCGTCCGCGGCCTCGGCGACGACGAGGCGCTCCAGGGGGACGTCGGCGGCGTCCAGCAGCGGCTCCCAGCGGGCGAGTTCGCGGGCGCCCTCGACGACGGCGACGCGGGCCCGGCTGTGGCGGGCGATGTGCGCGATCTGCTCGGGCGCGGAGGTCCCGTACACGGTGACGGGCACGGCGCCGAGGTGGAAGAGGGCGAGGTCGCTGAGCCAGTGCTCGGGGCGGTTGCCCATCATCATCAGGACGTGCTCGCCGCGCCCGACGCCGAGGGCCGCGTAGCCGGCGGCGAGGACGGCGACCTTGTGGCGGACCTCGCTCCAGGTGAGCGTCGTCCACCCGGCCGCGTCGGGGCCGGTGCGCCAGGAGAGGGCGGGGAGGTCCCCGTGCTCGGCGGCGTTGCGGGCCAGCAGGGTGGAGAAGGTGATCTCTTCGGGTCGTCCGGGCAGTCGCAGGTTCGTGGTCATGGGCAGCTCCTGGCCGTTTCACATCGTTGGTGCGACAGCAATACTGTTGAACCCAAGCTGTGGAGCAGAGAGCGAGGCGCAGACGATGGCCGACCAGGCACCCGAGCCGATGCTCACCGTCGACGAGCTGGCGGCCCGGGCGGGCGTCACCGTGCGCACGGTACGGTTCTACAGCACCCGCGGGCTTTTGCCCCCTCCCGTGATCGGTCCGCGTCGGGTGGGGCACTACGGGCCGGAGCACCTGTCGCGGCTGGCCCTGATCGAGGAACTGCAGCACCAGGGCATGACGCTGTCCGCGATCGAGCGGTACCTGGACGCGCTGCCCGACGACCTGAGCGCGCACGACCTCGCGATCCACCGGGCGATGGTGGCCAGTTGGGCCCCGGACGCGGCCCGGGAGGTCTCGCGGGAGGAGCTGGAGAAGCGGGCCGGGCGGAGCCTGTCGGACACCGACGTGCGGCGGCTGACGGCGATGAACGTGCTGGCCGCCTCGGGCGACGGGTTCCGGGTGGACGTGGGGCTGCTGCGGCTGGGGGTCGCGCTGCTCGACGTGCCGATCGCGCACGAGACGATCCTGGCGGCGCGCACGGTGCTGGTGGAGCACACGCGGTCGGCGGCGCACGAGCTGACGGCGCTGTTCCGGGACGAGGTGTGGGGGCCGTTCACGGAGGGCGAGAGCGATCCCGAGCGGGTGGAGTCGATGAAGGCGCTGTCGGCGCACATGCAGCCGATGGTGGTGCAGGCGCTGGTGACCGCGTTCCAGCGGTCGCTGCGGGAGGAGCTGCGGGCGGCCTTCGTCTCGGAGCCGGGGTGACGGGTTCCGGGCTGGGTCGGGGGGCGAGCCCTGCTCCGGCCCGGGTCCGGCTGCGGACAGGACCCGGGTCCGGCTCCGGATAAGCCCGGGGTCCCACACCGGTCCGGCTCCGGTCCGGCTCCGGTCCTGCACCGGTCCTGCACCGGTCCTGCACCGGTCCGGCCGGGCTGCCCGGCGGCGGCCGTGACAGCCGTTCGGGTCTGCCGGACTGCGGGGGCGGGCGTACGGCGGGAGGCTGGGGGTGGGCAGGGCGGCGCGACGGCCCGGCCACCGTCCGGAAGGAGCGTGACCGCCGTGGCGCGCAACCGCCGCCTGATCCTGAGCCCGCCCGCCGAGGTCTGGCGCCTCCTGGCCGACGGACACCGCTACGGGGAGTGGGTGACGGGCACCCGGCAGGTCCTCGCCGCGGATCCGCACTGGCCCGAGGTGGGTGCCCGGCTGCGGGTCCGCGTCGGCGTCGGTCCGCTCACCCTCGACGACACGTGCGTCGTCCGCGTCTGCGAACCCCAGCGGCGCCTGGAGCTGGAGGCGCGGGCCGAACCCTTCGGCGCGGCCCGCATCGCCATGAACCTGGCCCCGTGGGGCGCGAACACGCTCTTCACCCTCGACTGGCATCCGCTGCGCGGTCCCGGCACCCGTATGCACGGACTGCCGGTGGACTACCTCGTGGCCGTGCGCAACGGCATGATGCTGACGAAGCTGGCCAGGATCGCCGTCCGGGAACACCCCGTGACGGCACCCGCGTGACCCGGGCCGGGCAGGGCCCGGCCGTGCCGCAGGTCAACGCCCGCGCCGCCCGGGTAGGTTGACGATCATGGCAGTCATTCACCGCACCACCATGTCGCCCGGCAAGCTCGAACTCCTCGCCGCCTGGATGCCGTCGAAGCCCTGGTACCGGGGTGGGGACGCGCCGCTGCTCACCAAGGCCGGCGGTTTCCGGCTCGACGACCCCGAGGGCGAGGTGGGCATCGAGTTCATGGTGGTCACCGACACCTCCGGCGACTCCCCGGTCACCTACCAGGTCCCGATGACCTACCGCGGTGCGCCCCTGGCATCCGCCGCGGACGGCCTGATCGGCACCTCCGAGCACGGTGTGCTGGGCCGCCGCTGGATCTACGACGGGGCCCACGACGTCGTCCTGGTCGAGCAGTTGCTCGCTCTGCTGGCGGGCCGTACGACCGCCCAGGACCAGAACGCGAGCGACGCCCCCGACCCGACGGTCGAGGTGCTCGCCGGGGATGCGGGCGTGCCCGCGGGGCTGCTCGGGCCGGGGGCGGTGACGGACGCCTCCGACGCGACCGTCGTCGGCGTCGGACCTGCCGGACGGGAGCCGGCCCTGCCCCTCGCCCTGTCCCTGTCGCGCGTGCTGACCCCCGGGCCCGCCGTCACCGACGGGTCCGCCCTGGGGCAGCTGCTCACCCGCTGGACGGACGCGGACGGCGCCGAGCAGCGCGGGGTGTTCGCGGTCCTGCGCGCGGAGAAGGCCTAGAGGGCGGACGCCCCGGCCTACCCGCTCCCGAAGGGGCGGGCAGGCCGGGGCGTCCGTACGCACATGCTCAGTCGGCGTAGGTCTCGCCCCGCTCGGCCTTCGCCACGAGGGAGGCGGGCGGGGTGAACCGCTCGCCGTACTTCCCGGCGAGCTCGCGGGCGCGGGCGACGAAGCCGGCCGGGCCGCCCTCGTAGCCGTTGATGTACTGGATCACGCCGCCGGTCCAGGCCGGGAAGCCGATGCCCATGATGGAGCCGATGTTGGCGTCGGCGACCGAGGTGAGGACGCCCTCGTCGAGGCAGCGGACGGTGTCCAGGGCCTCGGAGAAGAGCATCCGCTCCTTCATGTCCTCGAAGGGGACCTCGTGGCCCGGCGTGGCGAAGTGCTCGCGCAGGCCCGGCCAGATGCCGGCACGCCTGCCGGACTCGTCGTACTCGTAGAAGCCGGCGCCGCCGCTGCGGCCGGGGCGGCCGAACTCGTCGACCATCCGGTCGATGACGGTGTCGGCGGGGTGCTCGGTCCACGTGCGGCCCTCCGCCTCGAAGGCCTTGCGGCTCTCGTTGCGGATCTTGCGCGGCAGCGTCAGGGTGAGCTCGTCCATCAGGGAGAGGACCTTGGCCGGGTAGCCGGCCTGGGCGGCGGCCTGCTCGATCGAGGCGGGCTCGATGCCCTCGCCGACCATCGCCACGCCCTCGTTGATGAACTGGCCGATGACGCGTGAGGTGAAGAAGCCGCGCGAGTCGTTGACCACGATCGGGGTCTTGTTGATCTGGCGGACCAGGTCGAAGGCGCGGGCGATGGCCTCGTCCCCGGTCCGCTCCCCCTTGATGATCTCGACGAGCGGCATCTTGTCGACGGGCGAGAAGAAGTGCAGTCCGATGAAGTCGGCGGGCCGCTTGACGCCCTCGGCGAGCCCGGTGATGGGCAGGGTCGAGGTGTTGGAGCACAGGAGGGCGTCGGGCGCGATGACGTCCTGGATCTCCTGGAACACCGTGTGCTTGAGGGCGGTGTCCTCGAAGACGGCCTCGATGACGGCGTCGCAGCCCGCGAGGTCGGCGGCGTCGGCGGTCGGGGTGATCCGGGCGAGCAGCTCGGCGCGCGCCGCCTCGGTGGTCCGGCCGCGCGACAGCGCCTTGTCGAGCAGCTTCTCGGAGTACGCCTTGCCCTTGGCGGCGGCCTCGGCGGTGACGTCCTTGAGGACCACCTCGATGCCCGCGCGGGCACAGGAGTAGGCGATGCCGGCGCCCATCATGCCGGCGCCGAGGACGGCGACCTTGCGGACCCGCCGCGGTTCGATGCCCTGCGGGCGGCTGCGGCCGGCGTTGACGGCCTGGAGGTCGAAGAAGAACGCCTGGATCATGTTCTTGGCGGTCTGTCCGGTGACCAGCTCGGTGAAGTAGCGGGCCTCGATGGTCAGCGCGGTCTCGAAGTCCACCTGGGAGCCCTCGACGGCGCAGGCCAGGATGTTGCGCGGCGCCGGGTACGGGGCCCCGTTCAGCTGCTTCTTCAGGTTGGCCGGGAAGGCCGGGAGGTTCGCGGCGAAGCGCGGGTTGGACGGCGTACCGCCGGGGATCTTGTAGCCGGGGACGTCCCAGGGCTGCTGCGACTGGGGGTTGGCGTCGATGAACGCATGGGCCTTGGCCAGCATCTCCTCGGGCGTGGCGGCCAGTTCGTGCACGAGGCCGTTGTCGAGGGCGCGCTGCGGGCTGTACTGGGTGCCCTGGAGCAGCACCTTCAGCAGCGCGTCGGCGATGCCCATCAGGCGTACGGTGCGGGTGACGCCGCCGCCCGCCGGGAGGAGGCCGAGGGTGACCTCGGGCAGGCCGATCTTGGAGCCGGGCGCGTCGAGGGCGACGCGGTGGTGGGAGGCGAGGGCGATCTCGTAACCGCCGCCGAGCGCCGCGCCGTTGATGGCGGCGACGACGGGCTTGCCGAGGGTCTCGATGCGGCGCAGGGACCGCTTGATCTCGGTGCCGGTGTCGAAGGCGAGCTGTGCGTGCTCGGGGCGCAGCCGGATCATGTCCTTGAGGTCTCCGCCGGCGAAGAAGGTCTTCTTGGCGGAGGTGTAGATGATGCCGCGGATGGAGTCCTTCTCGGCCTCGGCGCGGTCGGCGACCGCGGCGATGGAGTCCTTGAAGGACTGGTTCATCGTGTTGGCGGACTGGCCCGGGTCGTCGAGGACCAGGGTGACGACGCCGGTCTCGTCCTGTTCCCAGCGGATCGTGGTGGACTCGCTCATGTTCGCTACTTCCGTGTCGGAGGGGTCGGGGGATACAGGACGGTTCAGAGGCGTTCGACGATGGTGGCGACGCCCATGCCGCCGCCGACGCAGAGGGTGACGAGCCCGTAGCGCTTGTCCTGGCGCTCCAGCTCGTCGACGATCGTGCCGAGGATCATCGCGCCGGTGGCGCCGAGCGGGTGGCCGAGCGCGATGGCGCCGCCGTTGACGTTGACCTTGTCGAGGGAGAGGCCCATGTCCTTGACGAAGCGCAGGACGACGCCGGCGAAGGCCTCGTTGATCTCGACCAGGTCGATGTCGTCGATGGTCAGACCGGCCTTGGCGAGGGCCTTGCGGGTGGCCGGGGCGGGGCCGGTGAGCATGATGGTGGGCTCGGAGCCGGAGACGGCCGCCGAGACGATCCGGGCGCGCGGGGTGAGACCGTTGCGCTCCCCCGCCTCGCGGGAGCCGATCGCGACGAGCGAGGCGCCGTCGACGATGCCGGAGGAGTTGCCCGCGTGGTGGACGTGGTCGATCTTCTCGATCCAGTGGTACTTCTGCAGCGCGACCGCGTCGAAGCCGCCGAGCTCGCCGATGTCCGCGAAGGAGGGCTTGAGCTTGGCGAGGGTGTCGGCGGTGGTGCCGGGGCGGACGAACTCGTCGTGGTCCAGGACGATCAGGCCGTTGCGGTCGGTGACCGGGACGACGGACTTCGCGAAGCGGCCGTCCTTGATCGCGGCGGCGGCGCGCTCCTGCGAGAGGGCCGCGTACTCGTCGACGTCGCGGCGGGAGAAGCCCTCGATGGTGGCGATCAGGTCGGCGCCGATGCCCTGCGGCACGAAGCCGGTGTCCCAGTTGGTCATCGGGTCGGCGAACCAGGCGCCGCCGTCCGAGGCCATCGGGACGCGGGACATGGACTCCACGCCGCCCGCGAGGACCAGGTCCTCCCAGCCGGAACGGACCTTCGCGGCGGCCAGGTTGACGGCCTCCAGGCCGGAGGCGCAGAACCGGTTCTCCTGTACGCCGGCCACCGTGTCCGGGAGCCCGGCGGCGATGGCGGCGATACGGGCGATGTCGGAGCCCTGGTCGCCGACCGGGCCGACGACGCCGAGCACGATGTCGTCGATGGTGGCGGGGTCCAGGCCGGGGTTGCGCTCGCGCAGCGCGTCGATGAGTCCGACGACCAGGTCGATCGGCTTGGTGCCGTGCAGGGAGCCATTGGCCTTGCCGCGGCCGCGCGGGGTGCGGATCGCGTCGTATACGTAAGCTTCGGTGCTCACTGGTCAAGCCTTTCGGTGTGCTGGAAGGTCCGGGAGGGGCCCTCGGCGGGGCCGCGGGGCGGGACGAGGGGCGGAGCAGGAGAGCGGGGCGAGGGGGCGGGGCGAGGGGCCGGAGCGAGGGGTTCAGCTGAGGAGGGACCGGCCGATGATCTCCTTCATGATCTCGGTCGTGCCGCCGTAGATCGTCTGGATGCGGCCGTCGGTGAAGGCCCGGGCCACCCGGTACTCGGTCATGTACCCGTACCCTCCGTGGAGCTGCAGGCAGCGGTCCGCCACGCGTTTTTGCAGCTCGGTGGCCCACCACTTGGCCATCGAGGCGTGCACGTGGTCCAGTTCGCCGTTCGAGTGGTCGGTGATGCACCGGTCGAGGAAGGTCCGGGTGACGGCGACCTCGGTGGCCATCTCCGCGATCTCGAAGCGGATGTGCTGGAGCTTGGACAGCGGGCGCCCGAAGGCCTCGCGCTCCTTCACGTACTGGGTGGTGATCTCCAGCAGGTGCTCGGCGGCGGCGATCCCGGCCATCGCGATGCCCATCCGCTCCTGCGCGAGATTGGTCATCAGGTGGACGAAGGCGCCGTTGAGTTCGCCGAGCAGGTTCTCCTTGGGGACCCGCACGTCGTGGAAGAACAGCTCGGCGGTGTCCTGCGCCTTCTGGCCGATCTTGTCGAGGTTGCGGCCGCGCTCGAAACCCTCCGCGCCGCGCTCGACGACCAGCAGCGACAGGCCGTGCGCCCCGCCCTCGGGGGTGGTCTTGGCCACCACGATCACCAGGTCGGCGAGGATGCCGTTGGAGATGAAGGTCTTGGAGCCGTTCAGCACCCAGTGGTCGCCGCGGTCCTCGGCGGTGGTCCGGATCCCCTGGAGGTCGGAGCCCGCGCCCGGCTCGGTCATCGCTATGGCGGTGATGGTCTCGCCGGAACAGAAGCCGGGCAGCCAGCGGCGCTTCTGCTCCTCGGTGGCGAGCGAGGTCAGGTACGGCCCGATGATGTCGTTGTGCAGTCCGATGGCCAGGCCGGGGGCACCCGCGCGGGTGAACTCCTCGGCGATCACGGCGGCGTAGCGGAAGTCGCTGTTCCCTCCGCCCCCGTACTCCTCGGGGACGGCGAGCCCGAGCAGTCCCTGGCGGCCGGCGGCCCGCCACGCCTCACGGCTGACGATGCCGTCCTTCTCCCACTGCTCGTAGTGCGGCAGCACCTCCTTGGCGAGGAAGGTGCGGACGGTCTCGCGGAACGCCTCGTGGTCGGCGTCGAAGATGCGGCGTTGCATCGGGGCCCCCTAGAGCCAGCTCTTGACGGTTTCGATCAGACGGGCCGGCTCGGGGCCGACGGGTGTGACGTTGAGCATGGTGACGCCCGCCTCGCGGAAGGCCTCGACGCGCTCGCGCACGTAGCCCTCGGGCCCGCACAGCGTCATCAGCTCGCAGAACTCCTCGGGGACGGCGGCCGCGGCGTCGCGCGTGCGTCCGGCGAGGTAGAGCTCCTGGATCTTCCGGGCCTCCTCCTCGTAGCCGTAGGCGACCGCGAGGTCGTTGTAGAAGTTCTTGCCGACCGCGCCCATGCCGCCGACGTAGAGGGCGATCTGCGGGCGGGCGCGTTCCCGTACGGCGGCCGCGTCCTCCCCGATGGCGAGCAGTCCGCCCGCGACGGTCTGCAGCGGGCCGAGTTCCGGCGACCGCCGGGCCGTCCCCTCCGCGAGCGGGCCGCCCCACACCGCGGCGGCCTTCTCGGGGATGAAGAGCGTGGGCAGCCAGCCGTCCGCGATCTCGGCGGTCAGCGCGACATTGGCCGGGCCGAGCGAGGCGATGTGGACGGGGATCGCGTCGCGCACGGGCCGGGTGAGGATCTTCAGCGGTTTGCCGTGCCGGCCGCCCTTCTCCGGCGGCAGCGGCATGTCCGTGATGCCGTGGTGGTCGATCGTCTCGCGGCGCCAGATGCGCCGGCACAGCTCGACCGTCTCGCGGGTGCGGCCGAGCGGCTTGTCGTACGGCTTCCCGTGCCAGCCCTCGACGACCTGCGGGCCCGAGGCCCCGAGCCCGAGGATCGCCCGGCCGCCCGAGAGGGCGTCCAGTCCGGCGGCCGTCTGCGCGATCAGCCCGGGGGTTCGCGAGTAGACGTTGATGATCGCCGAGCCGATCTTCAGCCGCTCGGTGCGGGCGGCGAGGTAGCCCATGATCGTCGGGGAGTCGAAGCCCCAGGCCTCGGCCACCCACACGGCGTCGAGGCCGGCGGACTCCAGCGCGGCCGCCTCGTCCGCGGCCCGGCGCGGGTCCCCCGCGTAGTCGAGCATCATCGACAGTTCCATCAGGCCTCTTTCGGGAGCAGGGCCGGTACGTCCCAGTCGGCCGCCACCGACTCGGTGTGGGCGCCCGGCAGGGCGGGGCCCGTGGTGACGGCGGCGGGGGTCGCGGAGAACCGCGGGGCGGGTGCGGGCTGGACGATCCCGCCGAAGTCCGTGAAGGTGCCCCGGGCGGCGAGGTGGGGGTGGCCGGGAGCCTCGCGCAGCGACAGCACCGGGGCCACGCAGGCGTCGGTGCCCTCGAAGACCGCCGTCCACTCCTCGCGCGTACGGGTCCGGAAGCGTGCGGCGACGGCCTCGCGCAGCTCGCCCCAGCGGGCGACGTCCTTGCGGGCCGGTGCCCCTTCGGCGATGCCGAGGAGTTCCGTGAAGGTGTCGTAGAACTGCTGCTCCAGCGCTCCGACCGCCATGTACCCGCCGTCGGAGGTCTCGTAGGTGCCGTAGAAGGGGCAGCCGCCGTCGAGGAGGTTGGCGCCGCGGCGGTCCTGCCAGCCGCCCGCCGCCATCATCCCGTGGATCATGGCGGTGAGGTGGGCGGTGCCGTCGACGATGGCCGCGTCGACGACCTGGCCGGTGCCGGTGGCCCGGGCGTGCTGGAGGGCGGCGAGGACGCCGATCACCAGGTAGAGCGAGCCTCCCGCGTAGTCCCCGACCAGGTTGGCCGGGACGGCGGGGGGCTCTCCGGGGGCGCCGATCATGCCGAGGGCCCCGGTGACGGCGATGTAGGCGATGTCGTGGCCCGCGGTGTGCGCGAGCGGGCCCTCCTGGCCCCAGCCGGTCATCCGCCCGTAGACGAGGCGGGGGTTGCGGGCGTGGCACTCGGCCGGGCCCACGCCGAGCCGCTCTGCGACCCCGGGCCGGAAGCCCTCGACGAGGACGTCGGCCCGCTCGACCAGGTCCAGTACGCGGGCGGGCCCGTCGGCGGACTTGAGGTCGACCAGGACGGAGCGCTTGCCGCGGTTGGTGATGTCGTAGGCGGGGTCGACGGCGAGTCCGCCGCCGCCGGGCCGGTCCACCCGTACGACGTCCGCCCCCAGGTCGGCGAGGAGCATGGCGGCGAAGGGTCCCGGGCCGATGCCGGCCAGCTCGACGACGCGCACTCCGGCGAGCGGGCCGCCGGCGCTCGCCGTCCCGGCACCCGTGCCCGCGTCCGGGCCCTTGCCCGCGCCCGTGGCGGCCCCGTTCCCTGTCACTGCCATCGAGCCCCCATCGTCTGCGGTGTGGGTGGTGTGCCTGGTGCGCCTGGCGTGCGGCTGTGTGACACAACTGATGTAACACCGGTGATGCTAGGAACGTGTTCCACCGAGCACAAGCCCCCGGGCCGGGCTCCGGCGGGATCGGCCGGAAGCAGCAGTTCCAGTTCTCCGGGAAGAGCCCGGGATCCGGGGGCGCACCCCCCTGATAGATCGTCCCGTGACTCTGTACTCTGAACGAGCTTTCGAGCTGATCAAGCGTTCAATCAGATAAGTGGGGGATCGGTGCGCCGTCGCCGTCTTGTAATTTCCGCTGCCGCGATCGCGGCAGGCGTTGGTCTCATTCCGGGCGTCGCCCAGGCAGACCCGGCCAAGCCGGACGCACGCGGCACCACCGCGCCGGACCTGGACCTCGGCCTCGGCAAGGAGGCGACGTCCAAGAACAACACGTTCAGCAGCCCCGCGGACCGCACGGTCCGCAAGGCCGCCGCCCCGTCCGCCAAGACCGGTGCGGCCGCGGCGCAGTCCGACGCCTCCGCCAACCCGAACCTCGCGGTCGGCCTGACCGCCTACGGCGTCACGGCGCACGGTGCCGAGGTGGACACCGCCATCACGAGCGCGGACACCGCGCTCAAGGTCACCGTCAGCTGGGGCGACGGCAAGTCGGACGTCTTCGACGCCTTCGGATCCGACAACCGGACCACGGCCCACACCTACGCCGAGGTCGGCTCCTACACGGTGAAGGTCACCGTGACGGACGCCGCGAACAACGTCTCGGCCGTCAACGAGGTCGTCTTCGTCACCGTCGGCGCGGACTTCACCCCGTACGCCCCCACCCGCCTGCTGGACACCCGCAACGGGACCGGCGCGCCGATGGGCATGGTCCAGCCGTACAGCTCGACCCGTGTGAAGGTCGGCGGCAACGGCGGGATCCCTGCCAACGTCACCGCCGTCGTCCTCAACATCACGGTCACCAACACCTCGACCGAAGGCCACATCACCGCCTTCCCCGAGGGCACCGAGCGTCCGACCACGTCGAACGTCAACTACAAGGCCCGCCAGAGCGTTCCGAACCTGGTCATCGTGAAGGTCGGCAAGAACGGCTACGTCGAGATCGCCAACCGCGGCGGCGCCCCGGTCGACCTGATCGCCGACGTCACCGGCTACTTCTCCAAGACCGAGTCCAGCGGTTACACGCCGGTCACCCCGTCCCGCTTCGTCGACACCCGCGAGGGCCTCGGCACCGCGCGGGGCCAGCTCGGCGGCCGCAAGACCTTCTCCACCCAGATCAGCGGCCTGCGCGGCGTGCCGAGCGGCATCAGCGCCGTCGCGCTGAACGTGACGGTCACCAACCCGAAGGAGGCCGGCCACCTGTCGGTCTTCCCGGGCGGCGGCGCCACCCCGACCGCGTCCAACCTGAACTTCACCCCGGGCCAGACGATCGCCAACTCGGTGATCGTCCCCGTCAGCGGGGACGGCAAGATCAGCGTCTTCAACGGCGCCTGGGCGGGCACCGACGTCATCGTCGACGTCGTCGGCTACTACAGCGCCGACAGCAAGGGCGCCTTCCGGCCGTTCACGCCCGAGCGTCTGCTGGACACCCGCGACCCCCAGGACCCGGTCTACGGGAAGCTGTGGGGCCAGAGCTACATCTACATGCCGCTGTCGTACGACGACCCGAGCATCACGGGCTTCGTGCTGAACTCCACGGTCACCAACCCGGAGGGCGACGGGTACCTCACGGTCACCCCGGACCCGAACTCCCTCGACGACTACATCAACGAGACGGAGATGTGGCCGACGCCGCCGAACTCCTCCAACCTGAACTGGACGAAGGGCGCCACCGTCCCGAACCTGGTCCAGGCGAGCACCGGCAGCAACGGCATCATCGACCTCTGGAACCGGGGCTGGGACGACGTCGACCTGATCGTCGACCTCTTCGGGCTGTACCAGCAGGACTGATCCACTGATCCACCGACAGGTGGACCCCACGGCGCCCCGGGCGCGGCCGCACGGCCGTTCCCGGGGCGCCGTCGTCGTGACGGGCCGTCCGGCGTCCCGCCACACCCGGCCGGCGTCCCGCCGCAGCCGTGCGGCACCTGCCGACATCTGGCCGACACCTGCCCGCGCGGACGCCCGATCCGCGCGCTAGCCTCGGCCACCCGCACCACCCCCACACCACCACTCGGAGGAGCTCTCATGAACGCAGGGGTCCCGCAGGACCGACCGGAACGGGCCTACGACGTCGTGCTCTTCGGCGCCACCGGGTTCGTCGGGGCGCTGACCGCCGAGTACCTCGCCGCCCACGCGCCGGCCGGCTGCCGGTGGGCCCTCGCCGGCCGGGACCTCACGAAGCTGGAGCGGCTGCGCGAGCGGCTGGCCGCAATCGATCCCGCGTGCGCCGCAGTGCCGCTGCTGCGGGCCGACGCCCAGGACGCCGCCGTACGCGAACTGGCCGCGTCCACCCGGGTGCTGGCCACGACCGTGGGACCGTACGTCTGGTACGGGGCCGGGCTCGTGGCCGCCTGCGCCGAGGCGGGCACGGACTACGTCGACCTCACCGGCGAGCCGGAGTTCGTGGACCGGATGTACGTGGAGCACGACGCGCGGGCCCGCGAGAGCGGCGCCCGGCTCGTGCACGCCTGCGGCTTCGACTCGATCCCGGCCGACCTCGGCGCGTACTTCACGGTCCGGCAGCTGCCGCAGGGGGTCCCGCTGGCGGTCGACGGGTTCATGCGGTCCAACGCCTTCTTCTCCGGCGGGACCCTGGCCTCCGCGCTGACCGCGCTGGGCCGCGGCCCCCAGACCCTGTCGGCCGCGCAGGCCCGCCGCCTGCACGAGCCGCGGCTGCTGGGGCGCCGGGCGCGCGGCCCGCTGGGCGTGCCGCGGTTCAGCCGCGAAACCGGCACCTGGGCGCTTCCGCTGCCCTCGCTGGACCCTCGGATCGTGACCCGGTCGGCGGCCGCACTGGAGCGCTACGGCCCGGACTTCCGCTACCGGCACTACGCCTCCGTCAAGCACCTGCCCGTCGCACTGGGCGGCACGGCGGCGGTCGGCGCGACGGCGGCCCTGGCACAGGTGCCGCCGGCCCGGCGGTGGCTGATGAACCGCTGGGAGCCCGGCCGGGGTCCGGACGCGGAGCGGCGGGCGCGCAGCTGGTTCACCGTGCGGTTCGTGGGCGAGGGCGGCGGCCGGCGCGTCCTCACCGAGGTGTCGGGCGGCGACCCGGGCTATGGCGAGACCGCGAAGATGCTGGCGGAGTCGGCGCTCTGCCTGGCCCACGACGCCCTGCCGGAGACCGCCGGGCAGGTGACGACCGCCGTCGCGATGGGCGACGCCCTCATCGACCGCCTGCAGAAGGCGGGGATCGTCTTCCGGGTGGCCGACGCCCGCTGACGGGCCGGGTCAGGAGGCCTCCCGCAGCGCCCTGCGGCACAGCGAGTCGGCGTGGCGGGTGGTCTCCGGGATCCGGAAGCGAGGGCTCAGGGCCAGCGCGTGCGCACAGGCGTTGTCGAGCGACACCTTGTGCCCGACGGAGACGTACACCGGCTTGACCGCGTCCTGCGTGCGCAGGGCCCGCCCGACCTCGGCGCCGTCGGCGGCGACCAGCGCGGAGGCCTCGCCCCGCCGGGTGCCCGGCTCCTCGTAGGTGAAGGTGAACGGGTTCTTCGCGACGCCGATGGTGGGGAGCCCGGTGACCACCCCCAGGTGGCACGCGAGGCCGAAGCCGCGCGGGTGGGCGAGGCCGTAGCCGTCGCAGACCACGAGGGCGGGCTCGGCGGTCAGGGCGTCGAGGGCGGCCAGTACGGTCGGCAGCTCGCGGAAGGCGAGCAGCCCCGGCACGTAGGGGAAGCTGACGTGCCCGACGGCGGTGGCCTCCTCGACGACCTCCAGGGTGGCGGCGTCGAGCACCACGGCCGCGGCGGCGACCAGGTCGCGCGCGTCGTCGTAGGCGACGTCCACCCCGGCCACCAGCCCGCGGCCGGGCGGTGGGCCGGGCTCGCCGAGCACGACGCGGTGGCGCAGTTCGTCCTGTATCGCCCGGGCCTCGGCCTCGTCGGCGGGGGTCTTCACACTCGTCATGATGGACCGAGGGTAGCCTGGCGATCATGTTCGTCATGGAGCTCACCTACACCGCGCCCCTCGAAGCCGTCGAGGAGCAGATGGACGCCCACATCGCCTGGCTGGACGGCTACTACGCCGCCGGCGTCTTCCTCGCGTCGGGACGCAAGGTCCCGCGCGAGGGGGGCGTCATCCTCGCCGCGGGGGTGTCCCGGGCCGAGATCGAGAAGATCGCGACCGAGGACCCCTTCGCGGTCGCGGGCGTCTGCGCCTACCGCATCACCGAGTTCCTCGCCACGAAGACCTCGGCGGACCTCGCGACGGTCCGGGAGAACCCGGTCACCTAGACCGGATCCGGCGTCGGCGGGTCAGCGGCGTTCCAGCCGTGCCACCCGGCCCTTCTCCCCCGCCGCCCAACAGCCCGTGTCGGCCGCGCAGTCGACGGTGTCGAAGGATCCGGCGTCCAGCGGGCGCCAGGTGCGGCCCCCGTCCGTGGTCACGTCCGTTCCCGTGGGCCCGACCGCGAGGGCCGTCCCCGCACTGTACGGGTACCAGGCCGCGCCCGAACGGTACGCCGGCGGCGGGGTCTTCGCCTGGCGCCAGGTGCGGCCCCCGTCCGCGGAGACCGCCGCGGCCCGCGGGGAGGCCTCTGCGGTGCGGTAGTCGCCGCCCACGGCGAGGCCCCTCGTCCGGTCCCGGAAGGCGAGCGCGAAGACCCCTCGTGCGGGATCTCCCGCCGGAACGGTGGAGTCGGCCACCCGCCAGGTCCGGCCGCGGTCCGCGGAGTGCAGGACCCGTGCGCTCGCCCCGCCGCCGGTGGCCAGCCAGACATCGCGCGGGCCCGCGCTGACCAGGCACTGGCCGCTCGCGGCGAAGCCCGCCTCGCCCGGCAGGGCGTCGGGCATGCCCGCGCCGGGCAGCACCCGCCAGGTGCGGCCGCCGTCGTCCGTGGACAGGATGCGGAACTTCCCGTCCACCGGATCGCTCATGGCCAGCCCGTGCCGGGCGTCGAAGAAGGTCAGGCAGTCGTAGAAGGCACGCGGGTCAGGGTTGCGGAAGGTCTCGGTCCAGGTGGCGCCCCCGTCCTCGGTGCGCAGCACCCGGGACGCCTCGCCCTCGCCGATGGACAGGGCCACCGCGCGGCGGGCGTCAAAGGCCTCGATGTCGCGCAGTTCGAGCTGCTCCGCGACCGCACCGGGCGGCGAGACGTCCTGCCAGCTGCGGCCGCCGTCGAGCGTGCGCAGCACGGTCCCCCGGGAGCCGGCGACCCAGGCCGTCGTCCGGCTGACCGCGGCGAGTCCCCGGAAGCGGGCGGTCCGGCCGGTGTCCTTGAGCGCCCAGCCGGCCGCGCGCACGTCCTGTCCCAGGCCCTGCCGTTCTCCCGGGCCCTGCCGTTCTCCCGGGCCCTGCTCTTCGGCGTGCGCGGGGCCGGCGAGCACCCCGACCGCAAGAATTGCCGCGCACATGCCAATTCCAGCATCCAGAAGTCTCATGGCGCCGGAAGCTAACGCACCCCCGATCCGCCCGTCCAGAGGGCGTCCCGGCCGCCACGCCTCCGCCTCACCGCCCACTCCCGCACCGGCCCTTCCTGCCGAGCGTTGCTCCTGTGGAGTGAGCGACAACCGGCCCTTCTGGCGAGCCCCCGGGCATCGCTCAGCACGCCGCCCCGCCTTCGCGCACCTCCACCCACCCGGTCACTCTGTGCGATCACACAGACGGGTTCCGGCCAGTCGGTGACACAGCTCACTCAAACGCCCATGCACGGATTTGCCGATTCCGGCGTCTATCGGGTTGCCGGGCCCCACCCCGCCGTCCGGCAGCAGATCCGCCGCAAGGGAGTGAGCCTTGATCACTGTCATCGAGCAGGCCGCGCAGGCCCGTCTGGTCGCCACCGCGCCGAAGGTCGAGACCGTTCCCGTCACCCTCTGTTACGACCGGGCGGATCCGTTCGCCGTGCGCATGGCCTTCCCCGCCCCGGCCACGCTGGAGGGCGTCGAGGTCTCGTGGACGTTCTCGCGCGAACTGCTGGAGTCCGGGCTGGACCGCCCGTCCGGCTGCGGTGACGTGCGGGTGCGGCCGTACGACGGGGACCGGACCACGATCGAGTTCCACGCGGTGGAGGGCGTCGCGATCGTCCTGATGCTGACCGCCGAGCTGCACCGCTTCCTGGAGCGGGCCGCGGCGGTGGTCCCGCCCGGCCTGGAGCACCTCTACCTCGACATGGACCACAGCCTGGCCGAGCTCATGCGCGACAGCTGCTGACCCGCCGTAATTCGTTTGCGGGCGGCCGGGGCCGCCCGTAGCTTCGTTGACGCCCCATTGCCGTCGAACGGAGCAGGACGTTGCTCTTCTGAGGTCCGAGACACCGACCAGCGCGACCACCGCGACCACCCGCGACACCGCGACCACCGCGGTCGGCGCGACCGTGAAGAACCCCCGTGATCCTCGACATCACGGCCACGGTCCCCGCCCCCGCCACCACCCCTGTCGCGATCGCGTCCGCGATCCGAGCGTCGGCTGTCTCCCCGCGTTGCACGCACCACTCACGCAACCTGGAGGCCTCCATGAGCCACGCCCCTGCATTCATCACCTGTTCCGCCCTGTCCTTCGACTGGCCCGACGGCACCCCCGTGTTCGACGGGTTCCAGCTGGCCGTCGGCCCCGGACGCACCGGCCTGATCGGCCTCAACGGGAGCGGCAAGTCCACCCTGTTGAAGCTGATCGCCGGTGAACTGACCCCGTCCGACGGTCAGTCCTCCGTCGCCGGCTCGGTCGGCCACCTCCCCCAGACGGTCACCCTCGACACCGCGCTGCGCGTGGACGAGGCGCTCGGCATCCACACCGCCCGCGCCGCGCTCCACGCCATTGAGGCGGGCGAGGCCACGGAGGCGAACTTCGCCGCCGTCGGCGACGACTGGGACGTGGAGGAGCGGGCCCTGGCCACGCTCGACCAGCTCGGGCTCGCCCGGATCGGCCTGGACCGCACCGTCGGCGAGCTCTCGGGCGGCGAATCCGTCCTGCTGCGCCTGGCCGCCCTGCTGCTGGAGCGTCCCGACGTCCTGCTGCTGGACGAGCCGACCAACAACCTGGACCTGCGCGCCCGGAGCCGCCTGTACGCGGCCGTCGAGTCCTGGTCCGGGGTGATGCTCCTGGTCAGCCATGACCGCGAGCTGCTGGAGCGGGTCGACCAGATCGCCGACCTGCGCGACGGCGAAGTCCGCTGGTACGGCGGGAACTTCACCGACTACGAGGAGATGCTCGCCGCCGAACAGGACGCGGCCGAGCGCATGGTCCGGGTCGCCGAGGCCGACGTGCAGCGGCAGAAGCGCGAACTGGCCGACGCCCAGGTCAAACTGGCCCGGCGCAAGCGGTACGGCCAGAAGATGTACGAGAACAAGCGCGAGCCGAAGATCGTGATGGGCGCGCGCAAGCGCGCGGCACAGGAATCGGCCGGCAAGCACCGGATCATGCACACCGAGAAGCTGGCCCAGGCGAAGGAGCGGCTGGACCAGGCGGTGGAGGCGGTCCGCGACGACGCCGAGATCCGCATCGAACTGCCCGCCACACTGGTCCCGCCCGGGCGGCGCGTCCTGACCCTCGGCGATCTGCACCTGCCGCACGGGGCCCGCGTACGGGGCGAGTGGGAGGTGCGGGGCCCGGAGCGGATCGCGCTGGTGGGCCGCAACGGCTCGGGCAAGACCACGCTGCTGCGCACGATCGCGGGGCAGCTCGCACCGGAGTCCGGGACGGCCGAGACCCATGTGACCACGCGGTTCCTGCCGCAACGGCTCGACGTGCTGGACGAGGACCGCTCGGTCGTGGAGAACGTGGCGCGGTTCGCCCCGCAGGCCACCAACAACGTGATCCGTGCCCGGCTCGCGCACTTCCTCTTCCGGGGCGGGCGCGCGGACCGGCCGGCCGGCACCCTGTCGGGGGGCGAACGGTTCCGGGCGGCGCTGGCGGCACTGCTGCTGGCGGAGCCGGCCCCGCAGCTGCTCATGCTGGACGAGCCGACGAACAACCTCGACCTGTCGAGCGTGCGGCAGCTGACCGACGCGCTGGAGTCGTACCGGGGCGCTCTCGTCGTGGCGAGCCACGACGTGCCGTTCCTGGAGTCGATCGGGGTCACGCGCTGGCTGATGCTGGACGGCGAACTGCGGCCGACCACGGCCGAGGAGGTCCGGGAGGCACTGTGGCACGGCTGACGGGGCGACCGTGTCACCGGCTGCCGGGTGACACGGTGACCGGGTGCCACGGTGACCGGGTGACCGGGTGACCGGGTGTGGCGTTCGCGGGTTCCCTTCCCGCACGAGGTGAGTCATACGGGGCGCGACGGTCGCCCCGTGTGAGACTTACGCTACAGGTCGTAGCGGAACTCGGTGCAGCGGGAAGGGGAACCGTGCCACCCAGGAGCACACCCACCGCCCGGCAGCGGCGCCTCGGCTCGGAGCTGCGCAGACTCCGCGAGGAGTCGGGCACCTCGGTCCAGCGGGCCGCGGTGCTGCTCGGGGTCGACCGCACCCGGATCCCGAACATCGAGTCGGGCCGGATCGGCATCAGCGCCGAACGCGTCCGCACCCTCGCCGGCCACTACGGCTGCCCGGACCCCGAGCTCGTGGACCTGCTCGCGGCGATGGCGCGGGAGCGGGAGAAGGGCTGGTGGGAGCCGCACCGGAGGCCGGGGCTGCCACCCGGGCTGCTCGACATCTGCGAGCTGGAGCACCACGCGGCGGGGCTGCACACCGCGGTGACCACGCACATACCCGGACTGCTCCAGACCGAGGCGCACGCGCGGGCCGTCTTCGGCGCCGCCGACCCGCCGCTGCCGGCGTCTGAGCTGCATGCCCGGCTGGCGCTGCGGATGGGCCGCCAGCAGGTGTTCGCGCGGGAGCGGCCGCCGCTGTACGAGGCACTGGTGCACGAGGCGGCGCTGCGGATGCGGTTCGGCGGGCCCGGCGTGGTCAGGCAGCAGCTGGAGCACGTACTCGGGCAGTCGGAGCGGGAACGCACGACGGTGCGGGTCATCCCGTTCAGCGCGGGCGGCCTCCCGGGGTCCGGGCAGTCCTTCACGTACGCCGCGGCGGCGCTGAGCCGGCTGGACACCGTGCAGCTGGACAGCGCGCACGGATCGGTGCTGGTCGGCTCGGACCCGGAGCTGACGCGCTACCGGGGACTGCTGGGGCGGCTGCGGTCCCTGGCGCTGCCGGCGGACGCCTCCCGCGATTTCATCCACTCCGTCGTGCGGGACCTGTGACGGGACCCGGGTGCGCATCCGCATCCGGCGAGCCAGACCGAGGAGACCAGAGAGCGAGCATGACAACTTTCGAGTTCGAGGCGGAGGTGGCTGCGGCCGCGGCCGCCCGTACGGACATCGCCTGGTCGGAGCCGTTCTGCAGCGAGGGCGCCAACTGCTTCCGCTTCGGCCGCGACGCGGCGGGGCGGGCGTACATCGGAACGACGGGGTCCGATGCGCACGTGTCCGACTCCGTCGAGGCCCTCCGCGCGCTGGTGTCGGCCGTCAAGGCGGGGGCGGCCGACCACCTCCTGGCGTGATTCCGCCCTGTCGCTTCCCCTCACGGACCCCCTTAAACTGCATATATAACCGGACGTAACTGGACATAGAGACACTGGGGGCTTGGCTGGCCTTGATGTCGCGCTTAACCTACGACTCCGTAGGCTACGGAACCGTAGGTAATTCGCTTTGCACCCAGGAGTACCCGTGACGATCACCTCTCCCCACCTCGGCAGCTCGGAGGCGTGGACCGACGCCAAGCTGCTGTACGCGCTGGAAGAGGTGGTCGAGAAGGAACTCAACCGCCACCTGAAGGTGACCAAGGACTGGATGCCCCACGAGTACGTCCCGTGGAGCGAGGGCCGGAACTTCCCGGGCTTCTTCGAGGACGGCGAAGCCTGGGACCCGCAGCAGTCCAAGGTCACCGACATCGGCAAGATCGCGCTGGTCGTGAACCTGCTGACCGAGGACAACCTCCCCAGCTACCACCACGAGATCGCGACGCTCTTCGGCCGCAACGGCGCGTGGGGCACCTGGGTGCACCGCTGGACGGCCGAGGAGGGCCGCCACGGCATCGTGATGCGCGACTACCTGCTGGCCTCGCGCGCCGTCGACCCGGACAAGCTGGAAGCGTTCCGCATGCAGCACATGTCGGAGGGCTTCGAGTCCGACAACCGGCACTCCATGCTGCACTCGGTCGCGTACGTGGCCTTCCAGGAACTCGCCACGCGCATCTCGCACCGCAACACCGGCCACCAGTCCGGTGACCCGGTCTGCGACCGCATGCTGGCGCGCATCGCGCAGGACGAGAACCTGCACATGATCTTCTACCGCAACCTGCTGGGCGCGGCCTTCGAGATCGCCCCGGACCTGACCATGCAGGCGGTGCGGGACGTCGTCGTCAACTTCCGGATGCCCGGACACGGCATGCCCGGCTTCGAGCGCATGGCCGCGCAGATGGCCATCGGCGGCGTCTACAACCTGCGGATCCACCACGACGACGTGCTGGCGCCGGTCCTGCGCTTCCTCAAGGTCATGGACATCGCGGACCTCGGTCCGGAGGGCCAGAAGGCCCAGGACGAGCTCGGCCTGTTCATGGACGGTCTGAACACCGAGGCCACCAAGTTCGACGAGAAGCTGGCCGCCCGCGCCGCGCGTCTCGCCGCCCGCAAGGGCTGACCGATTTCCGCCCGCTCGGGCGAGTGACGCCGATTGCCCTGGCAGAGCCGCGCTCTGCCAGGGTTTCGCGTCATGACGTCACTGCAGGTGGACATCGACCAGTTGACCCGCTTGACCCGCGCCCTGGACTCCTCGCTGAGCTCCCTGCGGGAGGCCCGGCGGGCACTGGACCACGTACGGCCCGACCAGCTGGGCACGGCGGACCTCGATGCGGCGTGCGACGGCTTCCAGGAGCGGTGGGCCCACGGCACCCGGGAGCTGGCCAAGCGGGTCAAGGCCGTACGGGAGGGCGTGGACCGCAGCGCGGCGGAGTACGCCGAGCTGGAGCAGGCCGTCCGTGCGGCCTTCCTCCGGGCGGCGGCCGCCCATGGCTGAGCACGCGGCGCTGGGCTTCGACCCGGCCCCGGGCAACCCCGGCGCGGTCCTCGCCCTGACGAAGAAGCTCGGCGCGTCGGCGAAGTCGCTGGACGAGGCCGCCCGCGTGGTGACGGACCTGGTCTCGCACAGCTCGTCCTGGCAGGGCGAGGCGGCGACCGCCTTCCGTGCCTCCCTCTCCCGGGACCTCCCCCGCTACCTGGCCTCGGCCCACACCTCCCTGGCGGAGGCCGCCCGCCGGCTCACGGGCTGGCACGACACCCTGGTCGCGCACCGCGAACTGGCCGCGCGGTACGAGGCCCGCGCCGCGGCGGCCAAGACGGAGGAGGCCCTCGCCGACACCCGCCGCCTGGCCCGCGAACTCGCCGCCGAACACGCGGCGGCGGCCCGCCGCGTGGCCGCCACGCTGAACGCCGCGACGGACAAACTGGCCCCGAAGGAACCGGGCCTCCTGGCCTCGATCTGGCACAAGATCACCGAAGACCCGGCGGACGCCCTCTCCAACGCCTCGGCGATCCTGGGCGCGATCGGCGCCGGCGTAGCCCTCTTCTTCCCCCCGGCTGGCCTCGCCGTGATGCTGGTTGCGGGAGGCCTGAGCCTGGCGGCGCTGACCATGCATGCGTCCGACCCGAAATTTCGGAAGTCCCTCACCGACGGTTTCACCAAGGGCCAGTTCGACGCGGACTTCTGGAAGAGCAGCGTGACGCTTCTCGGGGACACCGTCGGAGCAGTGCCGGGAGTGGCGGCTGTCGCTTCCGGCGCCAAGGCGGGCACTGCAGCCGCCCGTGCGGCGATGGCCGCAGCGCCCGAGGCCAGTGCGCTGACGGGTCTGGGGGCTGGGGCGACGACCTTCCGTAGTACGACGTGGTCGACGGGCCTCGCCATTCAGGAAGTTGAAAGCCCGCTGGCCACCTGGGCACTGCGTGATACGACGAACGCCACTGCGAGGAACTCTGTGAATATGGCAGCGCCCGCTGCAGGGTTCACGACGGCCGTGCTCGACTATGGCCCTGACAGCGAGACCGTCGAACATGCGTCGACCGCAACGGACGGCATCCGAGGCGTCGTGGACGACACTCCCTCTGCCATTGCGAAGTCCAAGCTCGCCTGGTCGGTGGTCAGGCCATGACACCCGACGCCGCGCCGCCGGCTGTGTGGTTCCGGCTCCCACCCGGATTCCATGATGTCTCACCAAACGATCGAGCAGCCCTGGACGAGATGGTCTGCGCACTGGGCAACCCCGACTCTCAACGAGCAATCGGGCAGCTCATGGACGACCTGGAGGAACTCACCGGTCATCATGTCGTGCACACTGCGCTCGGACTGCACCCGGACGATCCGACCGGGGTGTGTACGTCCTTCTTCTCATTGACGATCCGATCCGCCGGGCGGGGCGATTTCAACCCCAGCCTGGCCCGTACGGCACTCGCCGTCGCCAATTCCTCGTTGTGGACCGCCTCGGTGCGGAAACTGATGGACCTGCCCTCCGCGCTCCCCTGTTACTTGACCGCGGGAACCATCGCCCTCCCGATCACGGGTCAGCAGCTGTTTCAAGCCAAAGTGGTCACGGGGCATGCGGATGGGCAGCACGCCCTGGTCCTCGACCTGACGAGCGCGGCAGTCCATCAAGCGGACGCGTACACCGACATCATTGAGGCGATCACCCACACCATCAGCTTCTCCGATCCCAACCCGGGTCCTGCCGTCATGCCGCAGGCCTCACGGATCCTGGAGGTGCTCCTGTGAAGCTCATGAGTGCCAAAGCTGCATGGGATCACCCCGCAACAGCAAGCGGGTACAAGCGGCTGACGACCCGCAGGGCTCTCTGGTTCGGCGCTATCGGCGTGCCCTTCCTCATCGCGCTGGCGTGCCTTCTACTCGGAACCCTGCGCCAGGCGACGGCCGTCTTCCTCATGATCATGATCATCGGGGTCACCTTCCTTCCGTGGGTGGGCATCGCCTACTTCAGACGGCACCGTGTCAAGGCCGTACTACGGGCTTACCCCTGGTGCGAGTGGCCGTGCCGGTATCCCCGCTATGTGACCGGGAGCCCGGCGACGATCGCCATTCCGTTTCGGGAGGACTTCACAGCCACGCTGCGGATCCTTCCGTTCCCCATTGCGCTCGCGCAGTTGGAGAACGACCACCCGGACCGGATCTGGTTCGCGGGCGACCCCCGTTTCGGTGGGGTCGTGTCGCCCGTCGGGGGGCATTACCCCGTGCGGGTCGTGCCCCACACGCCGCGGCGCGAGGAGTGTGGTGGCGAGGGGTTCGACCTCGCGCGGCGGGTGGGGTTGGTCCGTGCCAGCGGGAAGGCCACGCGGACCTGAGTCAGCGGCGGCGCAGCGCGAGGCGTTCCGACTCCGACAGGCCGCCCCAGACTCCGAAGCGCTCGTCATTGGCCAGGGCGTACTCCAGGCATGCCGCCCGCCCCTCGCACGCCCCGCACAACCGCTTCGCATCGCGCAATGAGGAGCCCGGCTCCGGGAAGAAGAAGCCCGGGCCGGTCTGGGCGCACAGGGCGAGTTCGTACCAGGCGGAGGTGTCGGTGGTTGCGGTAGAGGTGTTCGTAGACATGCCGCCGATACTGGTCAGCGCGGATGGACGTCCGCTATACGCCTGATCAACATGCCGTATGCAGCCCTTCCGGAGCATCGCATCCCGCACTGACAACGGCCCCCCGCGGCGGGTGGGTCAGTCCTTGTGTTTGGCGCGGCTGGGCTGGACTCGTTTGGGTTCGCCCGGCATCTTCGGGTAGTCCGGGGGGTACGGCATGTCGCCCAGGCCGTGTTCGTGTTCGTCGCGCGCTGCGAGTTCCAGGACGGCGTCCAGGGTGAAGGCGTGGTCCTCCATGTCCGCGTGCACATCGCCCAGTTCCGCGAAGCGGGCCGGCATCGTGACGATGTCGAAGTCCCGCGGCTCCGCGTCGTCCACCTCGTCCCAGCGCAGCGGCGCCGAGACCGGGGCGTGCGGGCGGGGGCGGACCGAGTAGGCGGAGGCGATCGTGCGGTCCCGCGCCGTCTGGTTGTAGTCGACGAAGATCCGCTCGCCGCGTTCCTCCTTCCACCAGGCCGTCGTGACCTTGCCCGGCATGCGGCGCTCCAGTTCCCGGCCGAGGGCGATCGCGCAGCGGCGCACCTCGGTGAAGGTCCAGCGCGGCTCGATCGGGACGAAGACGTGCAGGCCCCGGCCGCCGGAGGTCTTGGGCCAGCCGCGCAGGCCCAGTTCCTCCAGGAGGGCGCGCAGTTGGTGGGCGGCGGCCACCGCGTGGTGGTAGTCGGTGCCCGGCTGGGGGTCGAGGTCGATGCGCAGTTCGTCGGGCCGGTCGGTGTCCGCACGGCGTACGGGCCAGGGGTGGAAGGTGAGGCAGCCCAGGTTGGCCGCCCACAGCACGGCGGCGGGTTCGGTCGGGCAGATCTCGTCGGCCGTGCGCCCGCTCGGGAAGGCGATGTGGGCGGTCGGGATCCAGTCGGGGAGGTTCTTCGGGGCCCGCTTCTGGAAGAAGGACTCGCCCTCCACCCCGTCGGGATAGCGCTCCAGGGTCGTCGGCCGGTCGCGGAGAGCGCGGAGGATGCCGTCCGCGACCGCCAGGTAGTACTCGGCCACGTGCCGCTTGGTGAGCCCGCGCTCCGGGAAGTAGACCTTGTCCGGGTTGGACAGCCGGACCGTCCGCCCGGCCGCCTCCAGCTCGATCGCATTGCCAGCAGCACCCATGTGCGCCACCGTAGGCGGGCCGGACCGTCGGCGCATACCGGGCGGGTCCGGACGTACCACCGCAGAATCGAGGGCATGGATCTGCCAGTGATGCCTCCGGTCAAGCCCATGCTCGCCAAGTCGGTGGCGAAGATCCCGCCCGGCATGCAGTACGAGGCCAAGTGGGACGGCTTCCGGGCGGTCGTGCACCGCGACGGCGACGAGGTCGAGGTGGGCAGCCGCACGGGCAAGTCCTTGACCAGGTACTTTCCCGAGCTGGTGGAGGCCCTGAGGGCGAATCTGCCCGCCCGCTGCGTCGTGGACGGCGAGATCGTGATCGTCCACGACGGACGTCTGGACTTCGACCGGCTGACCGAGCGGATCCACCCCGCGCAGTCCCGTGTCGCCCTTCTGGCCGAGACGACCCCGGCCAGCTTCATCGCCTTCGATCTGCTCGCCCTCGGCGACAAGGCCCTCCTCGACGCCCCGCTCACCGACCGCCGTTCCGCCCTGGTCGACTCCCTCTCCACCGCACGGCCCCCCGTCCACCTCGCGCCCGCGACCACCGACCCCGCGCTCGCGCAGGAGTGGTTCGAGCGGTTCGAGGGCGCCGGGCTCGACGGGGTGATCGCCAAACCGCTCGATCTCCCCTACCGGCCCGATGCCCGCCTCATGTACAAGATCAAGCACGAACGTACCGCCGATGTCGTCGTCGCCGGTTTCCGTTTCCACAAGAGCGGTCCGATTGTCGGATCGCTCCTGCTCGGCCTGCACGACGACCGGGGCACGCTCCAGCACGTGGGCGTCTGCGCCGCCTTCCCCATGAAGCGCCGGGCCGAGATGGTGGAGGAGCTCGAACCCCTGCGGATGCCCGACCCGACCGGACACCCCTGGGCCGCCTGGGCCGAGGAGTCCGCGCACGAGAGCGCCCGGCTCCCCGGCGCGCAGAGCCGCTGGACGGGCAAGAAGGACCTCTCGTGGGTGCCGCTGCGCCCGGAGCGCGTCATCGAGGTCGCGTACGACCACATGGAGGGGGACCGCTTCCGGCACACCGCGCAGTTCCGGCGCTGGCGGACCGACCGGACGCCCGAGAGCTGCACGTACGCCCAGTTGGAGGAGGTCGTGGGCTACGACCTCGCCGAGGTGCTCGGACAGGGCGGCTGAGGCCCGCGGGCGGCGGGGGACGGCTGAGGCCGGGCGCCGGGTAGCGGGTGCCGGGCGCCGGCCCCCGGCACGGCGGGTCAGCCCGCCGTGAGCTTCTCCCACTCCTCCCGGTCCGGCCCCACCTCGTTCGGCGCGTAGTCGGGCCGCGCGGCCAGCCAGCGGGCCACCCGGGCCCGGATCTCCGGATCCGCGTACGCCCGCTCCGGGGGCTCCGCCAGGTGCCGGACCCGTGCCCGCGCCCGCATCACCTCGGGGTCCTCCAGCGCGCAGTCGAACAGCGCGGCCACCTCGCGCGCCGTTCCCGTACGCCCCGCCCGCGTCGCGAAGCGCTCGCCGATGGCGGCGTCGGCGACCACCTGGAAGTCGAACCACGGCTTCAGGGTCCGCACCGCCCACGCGTGGTGGTCCACGGCGAACCGGTCCGACCCCGGGTCCCGGTGCGCTGTACGGGCCACCCTGCGGGCCGCCCACAGCGCGAGGGAGGTGCCCTGCCCGAGGGTCGGGTTGGTGTGCGTGATCGAGTCGCCGACCGGCACCAGCCCGGTCACCACCGGACCGCGCTCGTCGACGAGCGCACTCCAGCGGTTGTCCAGGCTCGCCGTGGCCAGTACGCCCGAGAGCGGCTCGGCGCCCAGCGCCAGCCAGGCCGCGCCGGGCGGGAAGGAACGGGCCGCCCGCTCGAAGACGGCGGGGTCGCGCAGCGCCGAGCGCGTGGTGTCGGCGGTGTGGACGAACAGCGTCACGGCGAAGACCCTGTTGTCGGCCGGGAAGACCGCGCACCCGGCGAAGGCTCCACCCGTCACCGCCCAGGGCCGCCGCGGCCCCTCGTCCAACCCCTCGGGCAGCCGGTACCAGCGGCAGAAGTAGGCGAGCCCCGTGCGGTGCCGTTCCACGACGGGCGGCCTGCAGCCCACCGCGCCGAGCCTGCGCTCGATGCCGCCGCGGCGGCCGCCCGCGTCCACGACGAGGTCCCCCTGGTAGCTCCCCGCCCCCGTGGTCACTCCGGTCACGCGGATCCCGTCGCCCGCGTCGCCCGCGTCGCCCGCGTCGCCCGCGTCGCCCGCACCAGGGGCGTCCTCGGCCAGGTCACCCCCGGCCCGGGACGCGGTGGTGAGTCCCGTGACCGGCTCACCGTGGCGGACGACCACCCCGGGCTCCCCGCGCAGCGCCGTGGCCAGCGCGCTCTCCAGCACGATGCGCCGCGCCTGGAGCATGACGAGGTCCTCGTCACCGGGCCGTGCCGGCGGCCGTGCCTCGAACCAGTCCAGCTCGTGGCGCTCGCGGGCGCCGAGCCGGAGCATCTCGGCGTACACGTCGGGCAGATCGTCCCGCAGGACGTTGCGGGCGGCGCCCAGCAGCGCGTGCGGCTGGGCCGCCTGCGGTACGGTCGGCCGCCGCCAGCCGAAGAAGTCACGGTCGAGCGCGGTACCGGGGGCGCGCGCATCGCGCTCGAACAGCTCTGCCGTGTGTCCGCGCCGCGCCGCGAGCAGGGCGGTGGCGAGCCCGCCGACACCGCCGCCGATGACCAGTACATGTGCCATGGAACGTCCCCCCGAACCGTTGGACCGTACGACGATCACACCGCCCAGAGCCTGCGCGTACGGGGGCGGGCCGAAACCCGCACACCTGTCCGGCGCGCCGCTGCCGCGGCGTGGTCCGCGCCCTGCCGAGGCCCGCACGGTAAGCCGCGGCCCGAGCCGTCAGCCCCGGCCCGAACCGTCAGCCCCGGCCCGTACCCTCAGCCCCGGCCCGTACCCTCAGCCGCGGCCTACTCTCAGCCCGCCGCACGGCCGCCCGCACCCGCGCCCTCCCCCGCACGCGCTGCCGCGCCCGCGCGGTGGGCCTCCAGCGCCCGCCGGGTCCGCTCCTCGATCAGGTCGGCGTTGATGGCAGCGGCCGCCTGCGCGCCCTGGGCGGCCGCCCCCGCGACCTTCTCCAGCGGCGCGGTCACGTTGCCCGCCGCCCAGACCCCGCGGAGCGCGGTGGCCCCGGTGGCCGGATCGGACTCGACGCACCGGCCGATCACATGGCCGTCCCGCGTCACGTCCGTGGTCGGCAGGCCAAGGCTCGTCAGGACTCCCGAACGGGCGGCGAACCGCGGTGCCACCACCAGCGCCCGGCACTCCACCTCGGCCCCGCCGGCCAGGGTCACCCCGGTCAGCCGGTCGTCCTCGACGGCCAGCCCGGTCACCTCGCCCTCGACGACCGGGATCCCCAGGGCCTCCAGCAGCTCCCGGTCCTCCTCCCCCAGCGGCCAGGTGTGCGCCAGCAGCGTGGTCCGCCCGCTCCAGTGCCGCCACATCTGCGCCTGGTGCACGGCCATGGGGCCGTCGGCCAGCACCGCTACCGGCCCGTCACCGACCTCCCAGCCGTGGCAGTACGGGCAGTGCAGCACGTCCCGCCCCCAGCGCTCCCCGAGCCCCGGAACCGGCGGCAGCTCGTCCACCAGGCCGGTGGCGACCAGCAGCCGCCCCGCCCGCACGGTCGAGCCGTCCCCGCAGCGGACCAGGAAGCTCCCGTCGGGCAGCCGGTCCGCGGCGACGGCCGTGCCCGGCCGGATCCGTCCGCCGTAGCCCTCCACCTCCGCGCGTCCTCGGGCGAGCAGCTCGGCCGGGCTCGCCCCGTCCAGGCCGAGGTAGCCGTGCATGTGCGCGGCCGGGGCGTTGCGCGGGCTGCCGGAGTCGATGACGAGCACCGAACGGCGTGCACGGACCAGGGTGAGCGCCCCGGCCAGCCCGGCCGCACCGCCACCGACGACGACCACGTCGAACGAGTCTTCCCTTGCGTTGTCCATGTCTGCGAGGGTCTGCCCGAATGCGCCATTTGACAAATGTTCTTGCCGAAGCGGCAAATGGACCCATGGCCCAGGAGAAGCAGGACGAGGAACTCGCCGACGTGCTCACGGCCGTGGGCCCGCGGCTGAGGGCCCTGCGCCGGCAGCGCGGCACCACCTTGGCCCAGCTCAGCGAGACCACCGGCATCTCGCTCTCCACGCTCTCGCGGCTGGAGTCCGGGCAGCGCCGGCCGACGCTGGAGCTGCTGCTTCCGCTGGCCAAGGCGCACCGGGTGGCGCTCGACGAGCTGGTCGGCGCGCCGGAGACGGGCGATCCGCGGATCCGCCCGCGCCCCTTCGTCCGGCACGGCCACACCTACGTGCCGCTGACCCGCAACTTCGGCGGGGTGCACGCCTTCAAGCAGATCCTGCCGCCCGTCGAGGGCACGCCGCCGGTACCCGAGCTGAAGGTCCACGAGGGCTACGAGTGGCTGTACGTCCTGTCCGGGCGGGTCCGGCTGCTCCTCGGGGAACACGACCTCGTGCTCGGCCCCGGAGAGGCGGCCGAATTCGACACGCGCACCCCGCACGCCTTCTGCAACGCCGGACCGCAGCCCGCGGAGTTCCTCAGCCTCTTCGGCCCCCAGGGCGAGCGGATCCATGTCCGCGCCCGGCCCACCACTCCTCCGGAAGGACGTCCATGACCACCACCGGCGCCGCACGCTCCGAAAGCCCCGAAGGCCCCGAACGCTCCGAGCGGCCCGACGGCTCCGAGCGGCCCGAGCGGGCCGTTCCGCAGCCGAACGCCGTCGTCGGCGTCGGCCTCGTCGTCATCGGCCGGGACGGCCGGGTGCTGCTCGGCCAGGCGCACGACGGCCGCTGGGAGCTGCCCGGCGGCAAGGTCGACCCCGGGGAGGGCTTCGAGCAGGCCGCCGCCCGGGAGCTCGCGGAGGAGACGGACCTGCGGGTGGCCCCCGAGGGGGTCCGCGTCCTGTGCGTCCAGATCGACGCGAAGTCCGGCCTGACCCGGCTGACGGCTGCCGCCGTCACCACCACGGCGGAGGGCGTACCCGCCGTCACCGAGCCCCACAAGATCGCCCGCTGGGAGTGGTTCTCGCCCGCCGAGATCCCGCCGGCGCTGTACGCCCCCTCGGCGGCGGTCCTCCGCGCCTGGCGCCCCGACCTCACCGACCTGCCGCACGTCCCCTCGTACGACTACCCGACGGCGGGCCCGGCACCGACCGCCTGAGAGGCCGGAAACCAGAAGCCGGAAGCCACCGCACGCCCGCCGGCCGGCTCGGGCCCGCCGGCCCGTCCGCTGATAAAATGGGCGAATTGTCCGGTCGTTTCATCGTCGAGCACGAGGACCGTGACGCCGACATGAGGAAACCACGAGCAGCCGCCCGCCGCACCCTTCTGCTGACGCCGTGTGCGGCGCTGCTCGTGGCAGGGTTCGCGCTCCCCCCGGACCCCGGCTCCGCTGCGCCGTCCGAGGCGCGCGCCGCGTCGCCCGCCCCACCGGCGGCGACGGGGGCCGCCCCCTCCCCGGACCCCGGCGGGTCCGCGCTGAAGCAGATCGACCCGGACGCGCTCCAGGCCGCTGTGGAACGCGCGGCCGAGGAGCTGAAGGTCCCCGGTGCCATGGTCCTGCTGCGCACCCCGCAGGGCACCTTCCGGGCGAGCGTCGGCGCGACCGAACTCGGCGCCGCCGACCCGCCCGCCACGGACACCCGCTTCCGGATCGCCTCCAACACCAAGACCCTGACGTCGGCGCTGGTCCTGCTGCTCGCCCAGGACGGCAGGCTCAGACTGGCGGACCCCGTGTCCGACTACGTCCCGGGTGTGCCGAACGGGCAGCACATCACCATCGCCCAGCTGCTCACGATGCGCAGCGGGCTCTACAACTACACCGACGCGCCGCAGCTGTCGGCCTCCCTGGACGCCGAACCGGCCGAGGCCCGCACACCGCGGGAGATGCTGGCGATCGCCTTCTCTCGTCCGCCGAACTTCCCGCCCGGAACGGCGTACGAGTACAGCAACACCAACTACGTGCTGCTGGGGCTCGTCGCGGAGAAGGCGGGCGGGCAGCCCCTGGCGCGGCAGTTCCGGGAGCGGCTGACCGGCCCGCTGGCACTGAAGGGCACCTCCCTGCCGGACATCCACGACACCTCCCTGCCCGCGCCCTCCTCCCACGGCTACATGTACGGCGGTACGGCCTACGCGCTGACGGACAAGCCGTATCCCGCCGACGTCCGGGAGGCGGCCGAGTCCGGGAAGCTCAAGCCGCTGGACTACACCCACCAGAACCCGTCCTACGCGTACGCCGCGGGCGGCGCCGTCTCCACCGCCGAGAACCTGGCCACCTGGATCCGGTCCCTGACGACGGGCAAGGTGCTGGGTCCCGCCCTCCAGAAGCAGTGGCTCGACAGCCCCCGCGCCCAGGACCCGGCCGCACCGGACGGACAGAAGTACGGGTACGGGATCGCCTACCAGCGCTTCGGCCCGAAGGCGGCGATGTACTTCCACGGCGGTGAACTGCCGGGCTTCAACTCCTTCGTGGGGCACGACCCGGACAACGACGTCACGCTCGTCGTCTGGACGAACCTGCCCGTGGCGCCCGACGGGCGGACGACGGCCAACGCCATGGTGCCGACCGTCCTCGACCAGGTCTACGCGGGCCTCTCCCTCCCCGGCGCCCACTGACCCGCACCGGGCCGGCCGGCCCGCTCCCGTCCGCCGCGGTGCGGCAGGCTGGCCCCATGACGGACGACTCGCTCCCCTCCCGCACCGCCACGGATGACGCCCGCCGGGCGGTGGAACACGTTCTCGGCCGGCCTCTGGCGCGGTCCTGGCCCTCGGACGCCCTCCCACCGGGCAGCCGCGTCACCGTGGTCCGCGATCCGGACTGGGACGGCCCCTGGCAGGTGGAGTTCCGCGGAACGATCGATGCCATGGGCGCACCCGAACCCAACGAACACGCCCAGGCGCTCGGCGGCGAACTGCTGTACTGGGTCGCCTTCGACGACCCGCAGTACGACAGCGACGGGCAAGGGCCCTACCGCAAGGCCCGGATCTGGGGCCGGTACCTGAGGCCGGAGCCGGACGCCGGACAGCCAGACCCTTCCCCCGGCCCCGGCCCCGGCCGGGGAACGGCGCCTTCCGGGGGTCGGACGCGGCTCAGCTGACCGCGGCGGCCGTGGCCGCCATGATCACCACCATGGCGGCCTGCATGTCGCGGACGGCCGCACGGACGCCCTCGGCCGCCCACTGGCCGTCGGCTATCTCCGCCATCCTCGGCTTCACCGCGGCGGGGCTGTGGTCGGGGAAGGCCAGGCGGTGCAGTTTCGCTCCGTGGAGCAGGGCGATGAGGCCCGCCGTGCGGTCGTCGGGCCGGGCGTTACCGAGGACCGCCGCGGCCAGCCGCTCCCGCAGGGCGCGCTCGACCGTGCCGTCGACCTCGGGGTAGCGCCGCTGGGGGAACACCCCCAGCACCTTGCGCACCTGCTCCGCCACCAGCCCCCGCTCACAGAGGCGTTCCAGCACGGGGGTGGTCGCCTTCATGTAGTCCTTCATCAGCCAGTCCGCCACCCGGCGCCGGCCGAGGCGGTGCAGCCAGGTCTCGATCAGCCGGAGCCGGCCGTCGAGCAGGGGCTCCCCGATCGGTTCGGTGCTCCTGAGCTCCAGGTGCTTGCCCGAGATCGACACCCGTTCCGCCAGGACCAGTTCGAGCAGGATCGCCCCCGCCAGGGCGGGCGCCAGCGCCTGGCGCTGCCTCACCGCCCCGGACTCGTCGTCCAGCGACAGGAGCACGAGCTCCTCGGCCAGCGTGATCGTCGTCCCCATGTGCGTCCCCCCAGGTCATTGTGCATCTCGAAGGGTATGACGACCGGAGACCGCACCGGAGTTCCGCACCCGACCGGCACGACCGGCATGATCGACAGGGCCTCCGCTAGTGCCGCACGACCACCTTCGGCGCGAAGCTCCCCTCGCCCAGGTCCTCGGCCAGCAGCCGCTTGGCGATCGCGTCCGCCGCGACCCGCAGTTCGGCGCTGCGCGGCCGGCCCCGGTCCTTCTCCAACTGGTCGCCCAGCCACGTGCCCCAGGCCGCCGAGATGACGTCGGCCTCCCGCTGACCGGCGGGCGTGAGGCTGAAGAAGGCGCCGTCGCGGCTGAGGAAGCCCTCCTCGACCATCCGGTCGAACACCGGGAGCAGCACCTCCGGCGGCAGCGAACGCCGCCCGGCCACCAGGCCGATGCTGGAGTAGCCGATCGTCCTGGTCATCAGTTCCACCTGCATCACCGTCCACGCGCCCGCGATGTCCAGGCGGGTGTCGGAGGCCTCGACGATCCCCCGCGCCGTGTCCGCCCCCATGTTCCGTACGAGTTTGCCGACCGCCAGCTCCAGCAGCTTGGCCGAGTCGCCCGAGGCCGTGGCCGGCGAGCCGAAGCCGTCGCCCATGTCCGTGGACGCGGCCCGGGCGCTGTCGCGCAGCTTGACCTGCTTGAGGAAGAGCGCCACGACGAATCCGAACACCGCCACCGGCACGGTCCACAGGAACACGGTCTGCAGGGCGTCGGCGTAGGCGTCGACGACCGGCGCGGCGGCGGCCGGATCGAGTTTGTGCACCCCTTGCGGGGTCGAGGCGGCCCTGGCCAGTTCCGCCGGGTCCGCCCCGGTCGTCCTCGCCACGTCCGCGACCGCCTCCTTCAGGGCGGGTCCCAGCTGGTTGGCGTAGATGGTTCCGAAGACGGCCGTCCCGAAGGCGCTGCCGAGCGTACGGAAGAAGGTGACTCCGGACGTGGCCGTGCCGAGGTCGGCGTAGTCGACGGTGTTCTGCACGGCGATGGTCAGCACCTGCATGGACAGGCCGATGCCGGTGCCGAGCACGAACATGTAGAGCGATTCCAGCAGGCTGTTGGTGCCCGGTTCCATCCGCGACAGCAGGTACAGGCCGACGCCCATGACCGCGTTGCCGACGATCGGGAAGATCCGGTAGTGGCCGGTCTTGCTGACGACGTTGCCGCTGAAGACGGAGGCGATCAGCAGGCCGAAGACCATGGGCAGGGTGCGGACGCCCGAGATCGTGGCCGAGTCCCCGTCGACGTACTGCAGGTAGGTCGGCAGGAACGTCAGCGCGCCGAGCATCGCGAACCCGACGACGAAGCTCAGTACGGAGCACACGGCGAAGACCGGGTTGCGGAAGAGCCGCATCGGGATCATCGGCTCGACGGCCCGCGTCTCGGCCAGGCAGAACAGCGCCAGCGCGACCGCACCGCCCGCGAACAGGCCGATGATCACGGGCGAGGTCCAGGCGTACTCGTTGCCGCCCCAGCTGGTGGCCAGGATCAGGGCGCTCGATCCGACGGCCACCAGGGCGATGCCGAGGTAGTCGATGACCGGCTTGCCCGAGGCGCGCACCGACGGGATCGTCCTGGCGGCCGCGACGACCACCAGGATGGCGATCGGGACGTTGACGTAGAAGCACCAGCGCCAGGTCAGCTGGTCGGTGAAGAAGCCGCCGAGCAGCGGCCCGATCACGGTGGCGACGCCGAAGACCGCGCCGATCGCGCCCTGGTACTTGCCGCGTTCGCGCAGGGGCACGACGTCGGCGATCAGCGCCATCGCGGTGACCATCAGGCCGCCGGCGCCGACGCCCTGGACCCCGCGCCACACGATCAGGAGCGTCATGTTGCTCGACAGGCCGCACAGGAAGGAGCCGCTGATGAAGACGATGGCGGAGATCTGGAAGATCAGTTTTCGGCCGAAGAGGTCGCCGAACTTGCCGACCAGGACCGTCGCCACGGTCTCCGCGAGCAGGTAGGAGGTCACCACCCACGACATGTGGTCCCCGCCGCCCAGGTCCCCCACGATCGTGGGCAGGGCGGTTCCGACGATCGTCTGGTCGAGGGCCGCCAGCAGCACGCCCAGCATGATCGTGCCGAAGACGACATTGCGCCGCCGCCGGTCGAGCACGGGGGGCGCCGCGGCTGCGGCGGGGGCAGTGGTCACACCTCGCACTCTCACAGCACGTCCGCCGCACCGCATGCGGCGCTGGGCCGTCGGAGGGACCCCCGAACGGCCCCGCCCGCGGCCCGGGCCGGGGACGGGCGGGGCGGGTCAGCGCAGGTGGGCCAGGCCCGGATGGGCCGTCGCGTAGCCGTCCACCAGCCGCCGGGCCACGGCCACCGAGTCGACCAGCGGGTGGAGCGCGAAGGCCTTCACGGCGTCCGCCCGCGCACCGCTCGCGGCGGCCGCCAGGATCTCCCGCTCCACGGCCTTGACGGCCGTCACCAGCCCCACCGCATGCAGCGGCAGCTGCTCGACGCCCATGGGGTGGGCGCCGTTCGCGTCGACCAGGCAGGGCACCTCGATGACCGCTCCGGCGTCCAGGACGGAGAGCGTCGAGCCGTTGCGGACGTTCAGGATCAGGGTCGCCCGCTCGTCCCGGGCGATGGCCCGCATCAGCGCGAGGGCGACCTTCTCGTAGCCCCCGGACTCCAGGTCGCTCGCATCGCGCGCGCCCACTCCGGCCGCCTCGCGGTTCTCGGCCATGTACGTGGCCTCGCGCTCGGCCCGGGTCCGGTCCCAGGCGGCCAGGGCCGCGCCGGCCGGCAGCCCGGCCCGGCCCGCCTCGGCGTAGAAGCCGCGCTGCTGGTCGCGCAGGAAGGCCCCGCGGGTCTGCGCGGCCTCCTGGTACGCCCGTACGGTGTCACGGTTGAAGTAGTAGTAGTGCAGGTACTCGTTGGGGATCGCGCCGAGCGAGCGCAGCCACTCGGCGCCGAAGAGGCGGCCCTCCTCGAAGGACTCCAGTGCCTCGGTGTCGGCCAGCAGCCTCGGCAGTTCGTCGCGGCCGCCGATGCGCAGCCCGCGGACCCAGCCCAGGTGGTTGAGGCCCACGTAGTCGATCCAGGCGTCCTGCGGCCGGGCGCCCAGCAGGCGGGCGATGCGCCGGCCGAGGCCCACGGGCGAGTCGCAGATGCCGATCACCCGGTCGCCGAGCTCCTCGGCCATGGCCTCGGTGACCAGGCCGGCCGGGTTGGTGAAGTTGATGGCCCAGGCCCCGGGGGCGACGCGGGCGATCCTGCGGGCGATGCGGCGGGCCACGGGGACGGTCCGCAGACCGTACGCGACCCCGCCCGCGCCCACCGTCTCCTGGCCCAGGACGCCTTCGGCCAGGGCGACGCGCTCGTCCGCGGCGCGTCCGTCGAGGCCGCCGACACGGATGGCGGAGAAGACGAAGTCGGCCCCGCGCAGGGCCTCGTCGAGGTCCCGGGTGGCCGTGACGGCCGGGGCGTCGGGCACCTTCGCGGCCGCGGCGAGGTCCGTGAGGACCCGGGCCATGGCGTCGAGCCGCGCGGGGTCCTCGTCGTACAGCGTCACGTGGGACACCCGCCCCTCGGCGTGGTCCCCGAGCAGTGCTCCGTAGACGAGCGGTACGCGGAAGCCGCCTCCGCCGAGGATCGTCAGCCGCACGCCCCTACCGCCCTTCGCCAGCGCAGATTCCAGTGCAGGTGCCGGTGCGGATGCCCGCCCGGACGGATGCCCGCCCGGATCCGGGTGCCACGACCCGTGCCACGGTCCGTGCCACGATCGGTGACACGAGCTCTGGCGCCGGCTGTGGCACCGGCCGGGGCGCGGGACCGCGGCCGACGTCCGCCCGCACCAGTCTGCCCCGCCCGGTCACTCTCCCAGCGACGGCACGGCGCGCAGTCTGGCTCCCTGCTGCTGGGGGACGGCCGTGACGCCGCCCCGCGCGGGTCCCGTCGGCACGCCCAGCGGGCCGGACAGGATCAGGGTGATCCGGGTGAGCCCCATCGCGTCGAGCATGCGGCTGGTCTCGGCCACCATCCGGCAGCGCACCAGGCCCCACCGCGGGTCGGGGTGGCGCACGGTGCGCACCGCCCCGTCCTGTTCGGCGGCCTCCGGCCCGCGCTTGCTCAGCCAGTGGGGCACCCCGTAGCGGTAGGCCGCCTCCATGAACGGGTCACGGGCCACCTCCTGGCGGATGCTGCACAGCCCCTCGTCCTCCGGGGCCTCGGCCAGCGCCGCCGCGAACTGCGCGAGCAGCGGTACGCACCAGGCCGGTTCGTGGTCCTCCAGCACGGCCGCGGCGTCCGGGTGGAACAGCACGAAGCGCAGGAAGTTGTCGTCCGGCAGGGCCGTCGGGTGCGGCCGTACCGTCTGGAAGAGCTGGTCGAAGGCCGAATTGGTGAGGGCGACGTCCCACCGGTGGTCCACCAGGAAGCTCGGGTAGGGCACGGCTTCCATGAGGGCCGCGTAGTCGCACAGGTAGTCGCGCTGCGCCGGGTCCTCGGGGAGCCGGTTCTCGTCGGAGGCCCGCCACGTGGGCGGCGGGTCGCGGTCGACCATGACGCGGAAGAGCCAGAAGCACTGGCGCTCGCTCATCTCCAGGGCCTCGGCCAGGGCGAGGAGCTTGCGGTCCGTCCACTCCTTGACCAGTCCGCGTTCCCAGTTGCCGTACGCGCGCACGCTGATGCGGAGCCGGGCGGCGAGGTCCTCCTGGCTCAGCCCCAGCTCCTCGCGGCGCTGGCGCAAAATCTCCTTGCGTCGCTCCGACCGCACGGCGCCGCGCGCGGACTCCTCGCCCGCCAGGCGTTCTTCACCGGCTCGGGCGAGTCCATCGGACGGGCCCACCGCTGCGAGATGTGGCACTGAGAGCTCCCCCTCCTCCGGTCTGGATCTTCATTTCCGTGTGGCGATCCTGCTACCGACTTCATTCGAGTGTCAACTATTGTGGCAATTCCAGCCTCTTGACAGCTCATTCCCGCCACAGCTGTGGCACGTTCTAGCCCTTCGGGGCGAGAGCGGCTAGATTCCAGAAGCCGACCATGTGCCGTACCGACTTCGCGCGATCTAGGAGAACCACTGGTGACAGACGGCTTCCCGGCTCCCGTCGCGGTGGCCGACGCACCCCTGGCAGCGACCATCACCCGCGTCGCCGAACTCGCGGGCAAAATGGGCCGCGACCTCAGCCAGGTCTTCGACCTGCGACGCCTCTCGGAGGCTTCGGGGGTTCCCACGGATGTGGTGAAGACCCTGCTCGACGGCAGGCCGGCCGGCGAACCCGACCTCCAGGCCCGCTTCCTGCAGCGTCTCGACCTGCTCCGGCGCACCCGCGTCAAGCCGAACGGCCGTCGCTACACGCAGCAGGAGATCGCCGACGGCGCGGGCATGTCGCGGCAGCAGGCGGGCGCCCTCATCAACGGCGACCGCCGCCCCACCATGGAGCACTGCGACGCCATCCAGCGCTTCTTCGGGGTGCACGCCGGGTTCCTCACGGCCCACGACGCCGACGCCCTCACCGACGCGCTCCAGCGGACCGAGCAACAGCTCCTCCAGGACTACGCCGGGCGGGCGCGGGAAACCGTACCGGCCTCGGGCGCATCGGCGGGCGATCCGCTGGCAAGACTCCTGCAGAACCACGGTGTACGGGGCATCGCCTGGCGCGCCGCCCAACTGCCCAGCGACAAGCACCGGGACAAGGTGACCGAATGGCTGGACATGCTCCTCGAAAGCGTCAAACCGAACGAATCCTGACCCAGTCGAAAGTCTGGGTCTGATCCTTGAGTCCTGATCCGGATCCGCGCCGACGGGGAGAACGGTGAGCATAGGCAGAGAGCAGCGGCGGTTGTGCGGGGAGCTGGTGGCCGGCATCCGGCTGACCGCCCCCGTGGAACCAGTGGAACTCTACGCTGCCCTCTGTGAGGGCATGAGCAGACACCGCGGCCGCCGGGTCGACTTCCGGATGGCTTCGTTCCCGCCCCGTACGGCCAGCGGTCTGTGGCTCGACATGGCGGACCGCGATCTCGTGGTCATCGAGGAACGCACCGCGCCCGACCACCAACTGGTCATCCTGGGCCACGAGCTGTGGCACATGAAGGCCGGCCACTGCAGCCACCACGTCGACGGCGCGGCCGTCGCCGCGCGGCTGCTGTCCGACGAGGCCGACATCGGCGAGACGGTCCGCCGCGTCGCCGCGCGCACGCGCGCCGACGTCCAGGAGGAGACCGAGGCCGAGACCTTCGGCTTACTGCTGGGCAGCCGCTGCAGGAACTGGCTGGCCGGGTCTGCGGGCCACCGGACCCCCGTCCAGCGCGACGACCTCGCGGGCCGCATCGAGGCCTCGCTGGGCTACCGGGGACTGAGGAACGACCGTTGACCGGTGAGGACTACTACATACCGGCAGCGGCGATGGCGATCTCGCTCGCCTTCAAGCTGCCGGCCCTGCGGCACAACTGGCGCGACCCGCTCCTGCGCTCGGTCGTCGCCCTGCTGGCCCTGGCGGGGGCCGTGTTCGCCTTCGCCGCCCCGCCCACCATCGCGGCGGTCAACCGCTGGACCGGGGTCGTCAACTTCTCCGCCCCGCTGGTCTACTGCCTGATCACCGCCTTCAGCGCCTCCTGCCTGGTGCTGATGGTCAACTGGCGGGGCGGGTCCCCCGAACGGACCAGACGCGTCTCGCGCCGCTGGATCCTCGGCTACAGCATCGTGATCGTGGCCCTGGTCGTGCTGTTCGCCCTCGGTGAGACCCCCGAGGAGCGCCTGCGGGACTTCGACACCTTCTACGCCAACACGCCCTACGTCGGCCACATGATCGCCCTCTACCTGCTGGCGCACCACGTGGCGGCAGTGGTGATGGTGGTCCTGTGCTGGCGCTGGTCGCTCAAGGTGCGCGGCTGGCTGCGCATCGGGCTGATGATCATCGTCGCCGGCTACCTCTTCAACCTCGGCTACGACGCCACGAAGATGACGGCCGTGGTGGCCCGCTGGCTCGGCCACGACCTCGACGGCCTGAGCACCTACGTGGCTCCGCCGCTCGCCTCGCTGGGAGCGCTGATCAGCGCGATGGGCTTCGTGGTCCCGCTCGTCTGCCAGCGGCTCTCCGACCACTGGCAGACCTGGGCCACGTACCGCCGGCTCGGCGCGCTGTGGCAGGAGGTGCAGATCTCGGCACCCGCCGGCACGCCCTCCGTGCAGATGGCCTGGTGGTCGGCGGCGGAACTGCGGGTGATCCAGCGGGAGTCCGACATCCACGACGGGTTCCTGCACCTCGGGCCCTACTTCGACAAGGACCTGCGCGACGACGCCCACGACAGCGCCCTCGCCGAGGGGGCCGACGAGGAGACCGCGCGCGCCGTCGGCGACGCCGCCATGGTCGCGGCCGCCGTACGGGCCCGCTCGGCGGACCCGGAAGGGCAGACCATCGGCGAGGACGAGGAGACGCTGCTCGACACCTCCGACGGGCCGCGCGACCTCCTGCGGATATCCGACGCCCTGCGGCGCTCGCCGGTGGTCCAGGCGGTCCGGCGCCGGGTGACCGTCTGACCGGTGGCCGGCTGACCGTACGGCCGGTGGCCCTCCGGCCGCGGCAGCCGGCCGGTGTCCCGCGGGGGCACCGGCCACCGACCCTGCCGCCGCCCCGCTCAACGGCCCGCGGCCACCGCCGTCTTCGGGAACAGCTCCTGGAACGGACCGGCCGAATCGATCCCGTCCCGCCCGTACGGCGCGTCGAAGCTCCACACCATGAACAGCAGGAACACGATCAGCGCGCTGAAGAGGCCCGCGAGCAGCAGCTCCCGCCCCGAGCGGCGGATCTGCAGCGTGAAGATCAGCCCGACGGTGACCACCCCGCCGACCAGCAGCCCGAACCACACCACACCCGGCAGCGTCGACTCCGAGCTCTGGGTCCGCGAGTGGCGGGCCTCGTCGGCGGCCGCGATGTGGTCCAGCAGCGGCTGGTAGGCCTGCGCCTGGAGTTCGGTGGCCGGGCTCTGGTGGGTGACGGACGTACGGAGCTTGCCGAGCAGGGCCCCGCCCTCGGCCGACGCGCCCTCGCCGGAGGTCAGCAGCGGCCAGTCCACGGCCACGGTGTGGGAGACGTACGCGTCCACCTCGCCGCGGATCCGTTCGCGGACCTCGGCCGGGTAGACGTCGGCGCGCTGGGTGACCTCGTACAGCGCCTGGGCCTCCCGGCGCACGCTGTCCTCGGCGGCGCCGCGCGCCTCCCATACGCCCGCGATGGCCAGGCCCAGCACGATCGCGTAGACCACGCCCACCATCATCGTCATGTACTCGATGACGTCGGGGGTTTCGCTGGTGTCCTCGTCTTCGGCGGCCCGGCGGTGCCGGATCGCCGTGATGGCGAGGACGAGGGCGCAGACGAGCGCCATGGCAATGGCCAGGACCAGCCATTCGGACACGTGGATTCTCCCGGTGTGGATCGGTGGACGGACGGAGGGGCGGCGGTCAGCCGCGGCCCTTGGAGCGCGGGCGCAGGGCGGCGGCGGCGAGTACGGCCGGGGTGGTGACGACGACCATGAGCATCACGGTGGACATCCCGCCCGGGCCGGTCCGCTGCACGGCGACCGCACGGTACGGACGCACGTGGAAGGCGCTCACGGGCGCGGCGGCGGCCCTGGGCGGGGGCGGGGCGGCCGCTTCGGCCGGGCCCGGCCCGGCAGCCTGCCCGGGCCCCGGCGCGGGCGGCGGCGGCTCCGCCGGCGCGGCCACCGCCTCCGCCTCGCCCGAGGGCTGCGCCGGACCGGCGGCGGACGGCTCCGACGGCCCGGGCGGTACCACCGCCGCGGGCCGTCCGGGCCGGTGGATCCACCCGGGGTGGCGCACGGTGAGCCCGGCGTCGGCACCGGGCACGGCGACCCGTACCGAGGGCCGGCCGGAAGGCGGTGCGCCGGGCCCCTTCGCCCCCGGGGCGGGCACGCACAGGTCGACGCGCGCCCCGCGGCCGGGACCGTCGCCCGCGACCGCCACATGGCCGTGGAGCGGGCAGAGCGCCGCCACCAGACCCGCCCCGGCGAAGTACTGCCAAGCGGTCACCGCGCGTCCTCCCGTTTCCGCAGCAGACATGAGGGTTACGTCTGAAGAAACGATCACGTCCCGGCTTCGACACGCGGCGGACCGGTGAAGATCGAAACGGCGCGGAACCGGGAACACGGCTCGGCCGGCGATGCGGCATGATGGCGCCATGCTGACCGAGGGGGAGAACGCCCGTCTGATCGCCGGGCGTTACCGACTGGACGCCAGGCTCGGGCGCGGCGGCATGGGTGTCGTGTGGCGCGCCACGGACCAGTTGCTCGGCCGCCGCGTCGCCGTCAAGGAGATGGTGCTCGACCCGGCGCTGTCCGCGGACGAGGCCCGGCTCCAGCGCGAGCGCACGCTGCGCGAGGCGCGCGCGGCCGCGCAGGTCAAGCACCCCCACATCATCGTGGTGCACGACGTCGTCGAGGACGGCGAACGTCCGTGCATCGTCATGGAACTGGTCGAGGGCGGCTCCCTGGCCGACCGGCTCGCCCGGACCGGGCCGGTGGACACCGCCGAGGCCGCCCGCATCGGGATCCACCTGCTCGGCGCCCTGCGGACGGCGCACGCGGCCAGGGTGCTGCACCGCGACATCAAGCCGGCCAACGTCCTGCTGGAGGCTCCGGGAGGCCGGGCCGTCCTCACCGACTTCGGGATCGCCCAGGTGTCGGGGGCGACGACGCTGACCGCGACCGGGGCGTTCGTCGGCTCTCCCGAGTACACGGCGCCCGAGCGGATGTCGGCGCGGTCGCCGGCCGGCCCGGAGTCCGACCTGTGGTCGCTGGGCGCCCTGCTGTGCGCGGCGGCCAGCGGGGTGTCGCCCTTCCGCAGGGACTCCCTCGGAGGCGTCCTGCACGCCGTGGTCTACGACGAGATCCGGCCGCCCGCCGCGTGCGGGCCGCTGCTGCCGGTGGTGCGGGGGCTCCTGGAACGCGACCCGGCCGCACGGCTCGGCGCGGACCGCGCGGAGGAGATGCTGCGGGAGCTGGCACCGTCGGCGGCCGGCCGCGCGCCGGCCCGGCGCAGCGTGCCCGAGGTCTCGGACGCCCGGCCGGCGCCCCCTGCGGAGCCGGCCCCCGGGGCCGAGCCGGAGCCGGTGCCGCGGCCCGCCGCGCGGACGGCGCCCGTGACGGCGCCGCCGCCCGGCGTTCCCGCCCGGCGGCGGCCGGGCGCCGCACTGATCGCCGGCCTGCTGGTGGCCGCGATCGCGGGCGCGGGCGTGTCGGCCGCGGCGCTGCTGATGAACGAGGAGGACCCCGCCGACCGCGCGGGCCGGCCCGCGGCGACGAGCGGTGCCGCGGGCGGAGCCGCGGGAGCTCCGGCCCCGCCGCCCGGCGCGCAGGTCTCCGCGCCGGCGGCCGTGCCCTCGGCGCCGGGGCAGGCGGCCGGCGGCACGCCGGACGGTACGGCGGCCCCCGCGGGCTACGGGTTCGTCCGGGACCCGTCGGGATTCTCGCTCGCCGTCCCCGACGGCTTCACGCGCAAGACCGACGGCCAGCGGGTCTTCTACATGGCGCCGGACGAGAGCGTCCGCATCGGCATCAAGGTCTCCGCCCCCGAGTCGGGCGGCCCGCTCGCCGTGCACCAGCGCTCCCACGCCAAGGGGCCGACGAACAACCCCGGTTACCGGGACGCCGAGGTCGCCGTGACCTCGCACGACGGCCACGAGGCCGCCCTGTGGCTGTTCACCTGGGACGGCTTCTCGACGGCCGAGGGCCCCCGGCACACCCGCGACCTGTGCTGGGAGGAGGGCGGGCGCCTGTACGACGTGTGGGTCTCCGCCCCGGTCGGGCGCGCCGCCGAGGCCCGGTCCTACTTCGACACGGCGGTCCGCACCTTCGCCGCCGGCGGGGGCTGAGGCCCGGACGCGCGTCCGGGCCCGGGCGCGGGCACGCGTACGGGCCCCGGACGCGCCGGAGGGGCGCGACCCGTGGTCGCGCCCCTCCGGCCGGACGGCTCCCGGCGGGTGTCAGCCCGCCTCGGTGCCGCCGAAACGCTCGCGGTAGGACTCCAGGTCCTCCTCGGTGACCCGGGCGAAGAGCACCGGCGGCACGGTGAACGGGGTCCCGGCCGGGACCGCGTCGAGGGCCTTGGCCTGCTCCGGGGTCACCCACGTCGCGGTGTCGGCGGCGAGGGCGAACGCCGAGCGCATGGCGCGCGCCGAGGCCGGGATGAACGGCTCGGAGACCACCGAGTAGAGGTGGATGAGGTTCATCGCGGTGCGCAGGGTGAGCGCCGCGGCGTCGAGGTCGGTCTTGACCTCCAGCCAGGGGGCCTTCTCGTCGAGGTAGGCGTTGCCGGCGGACCACAGGGCGCGCAGGGCGGCCGCGGCCTTGCGGTACTGGAGGGTGTCCATGTGGCCCTCGTACTCGGCCAGCAGCTCGGCGATCTGCTCGCCGAGCTTCGCCTCGGCCTCGCCCGCGGGGCTGCCGGCCGGGACCTCGTCGCCGAACTTCTTGCGGGAGAAGGTCAGTACGCGGTTGACGAAGTTGCCGAGGGTGCCGCCGAGGTCCTTGTTGACGGTGGCGGCGAAGTGCTCCCACGTGAAGGACGAGTCGTCGGACTCCGGGGCGTTGGCGATCAGGAAGTAGCGCCAGAAGTCGGCCGGAAGGATCTCCAGCGCCTGGTCGGTGAAGACGCCGCGCTTCTGCGAGGTGGAGAACTTCCCGCCGTAGTACGTCAGCCAGTTGAAGGCCTTGACGTAGTCGACCTTCTTCCACGGCTCGCGGGTGCCCAGCTCGGTGGCGGGGAACATGACCGTGTGGAACGGGACGTTGTCCTTGGCCATGAACTGGGTGTAGCGGACGTCCTCGGCCTCGTACCACCAGGCCTTGTAGTCGCGGTTCGCCGGGTCGGCGTCGGCCCACTCCTTGGTGGAGGCGATGTACTCGATCGGGGCGTCGAACCAGACGTAGAAGACCTTGCCCTCGGCCGCCAGGTCGGGCCAGGTGTCGGCCGGGACCGGCACGCCCCAGTCGAGGTCACGGGTGATGGCGCGGTCGTGCAGGCCCTCGGTCAGCCACTTGCGGGCGATCGAGGAGGCCAGCTGCGGCCACTCCTCCTCGTGCTCGGCGACCCAGGCCTCGACCTCGTGCTGCAGCTTGGACTGCAGGAGGAAGAGGTGCTTGGTCTCGCGGACCTCCAGCTCGGTGGAACCGGAGATCGCCGAGCGCGGCTCGATCAGGTCCGTGGGGTCCAGGACGCGGGTGCAGTTCTCGCACTGGTCGCCGCGGGCCTTGTCGTAGCCGCAGTGGGGGCAGGTGCCCTCGACGTAGCGGTCCGGCAGGAAGCGGCCGTCGGCGGGCGAGTAGACCTGCCGGATCGCGCGCTCCTCGATGAAGCCGTTCTCCTGGAGCTTGCGCGCGAAGTGCTGGGTGATCTCGGCGTTCTGCGGCGAGGAGCTGCGGCCGAAGTAGTCGAAGGACAGCTCGAAGCCGTCGTAGACCGCCTTCTGGGCGTCGTGGGCCTGCGCGCAGAATTCGGCGACCGGGATGCCGTTCTCCTTGGCGGCGAGCTCGGCGGGGGTGCCGTGCTCGTCGGTGGCGCAGATGTAGAGGACGTCGTGGCCGCGCTGGCGGAGGTACCGGGAGTACACATCCGCCGGAAGCATCGACCCGACCATGTTGCCCAGGTGCTTGATCCCGTTGATATAGGGAAGCGCGCTGGTGATCAGGTGTCGAGCCATCCTCGGATGCTCCATTTCCTATGTGCGGTGCAACGTGACGTCACGGACTGTGAGTGCGGTCATCGTATCGAACCGCCGAAAGGCCACGCGCCGCATTTGTTTTCGGGTGGACGTAAAGCAAAAGCGAGGACAGTGACCTCTTGCGTCACGGCCCTCGCGCTCGGGCCCATGGTACAGCGGGACGGTGGTGCGCCGGACCGGAGGACCGACCCGTGATACGGCGGCACCGGCAGGCGGCATATGCATACGTGCTGGCTGACGCCTCGCACGATCGGGACCGATCACGGTTCGATCATCCGCGACGCAATGCTTCCCAGGTTTCTTCTCTGCGCCCTCCGAGTGCGCCCTCACTGCTTTCCTGTTCTGCGCACCAGGGGATGAGGTGGAGCAGTGAGCGATGGCGGACCGGAGGAGTCCGGTGGGGCGGTGGGGCTGCCGAGCCGGCGTCGGCGGCCGACTCCCATGAGCCAGTGGGACCCGACGGCACGCCTGTCGTACTGGGCCTTCCACGCCAACCGGCGCCCCGCGTACATGCGCTTCGCCTACCTGCAGCTGGGCTCGGACGCGGCGGCCGAGGCGGCGGTGGACGCCACGTTCGACTCGATCATGGGCGACTGGCTGCGGATGCTCCACATGGACCGGTTGGACGCCTACGCGTGGACGGTCCTCAAGCACTGCCTGGTCGACCGCCGGCACCGGCCCCACCCCTGGCAGCCCGAGCCGGAGCCGATGGACATCAGCGCGTTCGAGGCGGCCCTGAAGGAGGCGCACGCCGACCAGTACGAGGTGCTGACCGACACCATCCGCTTCTACTCCGCCGTCTCCCGGCTCGCCGAGCGCCAGCGCGACGCCGTGCTCCTGCGGTACGGGCTCCAGTGCACCCCAGGTGAGGCCGCCTCCGTGATGGGCGTCGACGAGGCCACGGTCCGCTCCCAGCTCGGGCAGGCCCACCGGCGCCTCGCCCGGCTGCTCGACACCTCCGCCGATCCGGCGGATCCGGCCGAACCAGCCGGATCATGAGGCGCCTCGACCGCCTGGAGCGGCCCGACGGCGACCCGGCGCCCCGCTCCCTGGCCGAGTTCCTCGCCCGGGCGGGCGTCCGCGACCGCTACCGCCACTACGACCTCGGCGCGGCCGAGGCCCGGCTGCTGCGCACCACCCCGCACGCGCACGTCCCGCACCGCGCCCGGCGCCGGGCGGCCCACGCCTGGAGCGACCCGGTCCGGGACCGCCCGCTCGACGCCGAACGGGCCCGGCGCGACCTCAAGGCGATCTGCCTGGACTCCGTGTGCGCACCGGACGCCGCCGCGCACCTGGAAGCCTTCACCGGTCTGCGCACCGACCTGGCGGGCGCGGTCGTGTTCGGCTGCCTGCTGCACCTCTCCGGGATGCGCGAAGGCGCCCGGTTCTGGTGGCAGTTCGCCGCGGCCTCCGGCAGCGCGCGGGCGGCCGCCGCCGCCTACTGCCTCTTCCTCGACCACTCCCGGCGCGGCGAGCACCACGACGCCCGGCACTGGGCTCGGGAGCTGGGCCGCCGCGGGTTCCGGCCGAGCGGACGCCGGGACCTGCGGGAGATCCGGCTGTGCGCCCAGGCCGCCGTCCTGCGCTACGTGGACCAGACGGAGGATCCGGACCTGGGGCCCGTGCCGTTGCCCCGGACCGGACTGTCTCAGGCGCTGGGCGCGTTCCACCCGCCGCCCGTCCCCGCGCCGGCCGTCGCCCCGGCGGCCGGGGGCCGGCCGGCCGCGGGCCCGCTGCGCCACCCGGCGCTGACGGCCGCGGCGCGCGGGACCGTCGTACAGGGCGGTACGGGCGAGGCGCTGGCGGAGGCCCGCCGCGCGCTGGCTGTCGTACGCGTCCTGGAGCGGCATCCGCTGGGGGTCCGAGTCGGCCAGCTCGCGCGCGAGTCGGGCCTCGCGGAGGCGGAGCTGCGACCGCTCCTGGCGATGCTGTGCGAGGAGGAGTACGCGTACCGGCCGGGGGCGGGGGTGTACGGGCGCGGCCCGGCCCTGGACCGGCTCGCCGCCCCCGGCGGCCACGGACTGGCCGGGCAGCTCCAGCGCACGCTGGCCCTGGCCCGGGACAGCGCGGGCGCCGCGGTGTACCTCAGCCGGTACGCGGGGGGCGAGGTCCACATCACGCAGATGGCGGCCGGGCCGGCGACCCCGCCGGTGCGGGAATGGGTCGACTTCCGGGACGCCGCGCACGCCAGCGCGGTCGGCAAGTGCCTGCTGACGCAGCTCGACCACGGCCGCCGCGCGGACCACGTGGCCAGGCACCGGCCCGCCCGGCTCACCGCGCAGACCATCACCGACAGCCGGGCCCTGTTCACCGCACTGGACGCGGTGGCTCCGGGCGCACCCGTCTTCGACCTGCTGGAGTACGCCCCGGAGGTCGTCTGCTCGGCCGTTCCCATCTCCGCGGGCGGAGCCGCGGGGAGTCTGGCGCTGTCGCTGCCCGCGAGCCACGCCCACCGGCTGCGCCGGGCCACCGAGGCACTGCGCCGCAAGGCCGTGCCGGTGCTCCTGGCCCTGCTCCTGACGGGCGCGATCCCCCCGGAGGCGCCGGCCGCGGAACCCGGCCCCGGGCAGGGCCGGCCCGAGCCGGAGCCGATGCGGGCCCCGGTCACCCCGGAGACCCTGCGCCACCTCCGGCTGCTCTTCCCGACCCCGCTCGCCGAGGCCGCGGCGGGGGCGCAGGGCCCGGGCCCGCACCTGGTCAGCGACACCACCTCCGGGGCGGCCTACCTCTTCGAAGCCGCCGCGGACGGCGCCACCCCGCGCCTGTCCCTCCCCCACACCTTCACGTCGGTGGCCCCGGGCAGCCTGACCCGCCCGACGGGCCTGGTGGTCCTGGGCACGTGAAGGGTCCCGGCGGAGGTCATGCGGGAGGCAGGAGGCGGACAAACAGAAGAGCCCCACACGATGTGTGGGGCTCTTGCTTGTGTCCGAGGGGGGACTTGAACCCCCACGCCCGATAAAGGGCACTAGCACCTCAAGCTAGCGCGTCTGCCATTCCGCCACCCGGACCGGTGGTCGGCCCCGGTTTCCCGCGGCGACATGGACAACAATAGCAAAGGATCGGCGGGTCTCCGACCACTTATCCGGGCGGTGGGCGGTCCGCCACGCCGGGCTGACCTGCGGGCATGCCGCGGAGGGCGCGGCGGGGCGGGGCGTCTCGCCGCGAGCGGGGTGCGGGCGGCCCCGGGGCGGGCGGGACGGTCCGGTCCCCGGATATCGGCAACGGGGTGGACAGCGGCGGCGCCGGGCGGTCGGATGGCTGCGCACACGTCCGGGGGGAGCCGCGCATGGAAACCGAGCACCGCGTCAGCACGCTGGAGCTGTTCTTCGACCTCGTCTTCGTCTTCACCATCACGCAGTTGACGGTGCTGCTGGCGGACGACCTGACGCCGCGGGGCGCGGGGCAGGTGGTGCTCATCTTCACCGTGCTGTTCTGGATGTACGGGGGGTACGCGCACCTGACGAACCAGGTGCCGCCGGACCGGACCGTCCGGCGCGTGCTGCTGATGCTGGCCATGGGCGCGTTCATGGTGTGCGCGCTGGCCGTGCCCACCGCCTTCGGGGCGGGCGGCGTGGCCTTCGGGCTGGGGTACCTGCTGGTCGTGCTGGTGCACGGCGCGCTGTTCACCCAGGCGCACGGCCGCGGGGTGCTGTGGTTCGCGCTGCCCAACGTGCTGTGCGCGCTGGCGGTGACGGCCGCCGGGCTCTTCGACGGGCTGCCGGCCTGGGGGCTGTGGCTGCTGGCGCTGCTGCTGCAGTTCGCGACGCCGGTGGTCGTGCAGCGGGTCGCGGCGAGCGGGGCCGGGGCTCAGGCGGAGGCGGAGGCGGAGGCGGAGGCGGCCGAGCAGACGGTCGGCGACCGTCTCGGCGGGATGAACGCGGCGCACCTGGTGGAGCGGCACGGCCTGCTGCTGATCATCGTGTTCGGCGAGTCGGTGATCGCGATCGGCATCGGGGTGGGTTCGCTGCCCCTGTCGGCCGGTATCGCGGGCGGCGCCTTCCTGGCCCTCACCATCGCGTCCGCGATGTGGTGGATGTACTTCGTGCGCGACGAGGGCCGGGCCGAGGAGGTCTTCGCGCAGACCCCGCCGGAGCGGCGTTTCAAGCTGGCGATGACCGCGTACTACTACGCCTTCCTGCCCGTGCTGCTGGGCATCGCGGTCTTCGCGGCCGGTGTGAAGAAGACGATCGGGCACCTCGGCGAGCACCTGCACACCGGCCCCGCGGTGGCGCTGGCGGGCGGGGTCGCCCTCTATCTCGCCGGGAACCTGGTCTTCCGGGGGGTGCTGGGCCTCGGGCCGGCCCGCTACCGCGCGGCGGCCCTGGTGCTCGCGCTCGCCACCGTGCCCGTGGGGACCGGCTGGACGGGAGCCGGCCAGCTGGTGGCCCTGGCAGTCGTCCTGGTCGGGGCGGTGGTCGCCGAGGGCGGCCGCTCCCCCGCCGCGCGGGCGCGGGGAACCGCCGCCGAGAGCGTCACGGGCAGCTGATGACCTGGCCCGCGTAGGAGAGGTTGCCGCCGAAGCCGAAGAGGAGGACCGGGGCGCCGGAGGGGATCTCGCCGCGCTGGACCAGCTTCGACAGGGCCATGGGGATGCTGGCGGCCGAGGTGTTGCCGGACTCGACGACGTCGCGGGCGACGACGGCGTTGACGGCGCCGATCTTGGCGGCGAGCGGTTCGATGATGCGCAGGTTCGCCTGGTGCAGGACGACCGCGGCCAGCTCCTCGGGGGTGACGCCGGACTTCTCGCACACCTTGCGGGCGAGCGGCGGGAGCTGGCTGGTGGTCCAGCGGTAGACGGACTGGCCCTCCTGGGCGAAGACCGGCGGTGAGCCCTCGATGCGGACCGCGTTGCCCATCTCCGGCACCGAGCCCCACAGCACGGGGCCGATGCCCGGCTCCTCGCAGGCCTCGACGACGGCCGCGCCCGCTCCGTCGCCGGTGAGGACGCAAGTGGTCCGGTCGGACCAGTCGGTGATCTCGGCCATCTTGTCGGCGCCGATGACCAGCGCGCGGGTCGCGGACCCGGCCCGGATGGCGTGGTCGGCCGTGGCCAGGGCGTGGGTGAAGCCCGAGCAGACGACGTTGATGTCCATGACGGCGGGGCTGCCGCCCATGCCCAGCTTGGCGGCGACGCGCGCGGCCATGTTGGGCGAGCGGTCGATCGCGGTGGAGGTGGCGACGAGGACGAGGTCGATGTCGTCCGGGGTCAGGCCCGCGCCGGCCAGGGCCTTGCCGGCCGCGTGGTAGGCCAGCTCGTCGACCGGCTCGTCCGGGCCCGCGATGTGGCGGGTGCGGATGCCGACGCGGGAACGGATCCACTCGTCGGTGGTGTCGACCATGGCCGCGAGGTCCTCGTTGGTGAGCACTTTCGCGGGCTGGTAGTGCCCTAGCGCCACCACGCGTGAACCGGTCATGGGCGGGGTCCCCCCTCGTAGGCAAGTCAGGATCACCCAGCTTTGCCTGCTACCGGTGGGTACGGGTGCGTGTGACCCGACAGGATTCCGGCCCCTGATTTTGGAGCTTCCCGAGGAGCTCCCTGCCCGGGACCAGGTCGGATGCGGAACCGCGAGAATGAGTACGTCGGGCATCGGCGAGAAACAGAAGGGGTGGGCTGATCACCATGGGAAGGGTCACCGAACGTCGTCGCGTCGTCCGGATCCGGAACGGCGGGGCGGGTGTCCGCCCGGACACGCTGGTGGCCGAGGAGCCGCTGGAGATCCGGCTGAACGGCCGGCCGCTGGCCATCACGATGCGCACGCCGGGTGACGACTTCGCCCTGGCCGTGGGCTTCCTGGTGAGCGAGGGCGTGCTCGGCGCGGCGTCCGACGTCCGGGCGGTCACCTACTGCGAGGGGGCGACGGAGGACGGCTCCAACACCTACAACGTGGTGAACGTGCAGCTGGCCGCCGGGGTCCCGGTGCCGGACATCACGCTGGAGCGGAACGTCTACACCACCTCGTCCTGCGGGCTGTGCGGGAAGGCCAGTCTGGACGCGGTCCGGACGGCGAGCCGCTTCCCCGGGGTCGTCGCCTCCGATCCGGTACGGGTGCCGGCCGAGGTCCTCACCGGGCTCCCGGACCGGCTGCGCGCGGCCCAGAAGGTCTTCGACCGTACGGGCGGCCTGCACGCGGCCGGTCTGTTCACGGCGGACGGCGAACTGCTCGACCTGCGGGAGGACGTGGGTCGGCACAACGCGGTGGACAAGATCGTCGGCCGGGCGCTCCAGGCGGGACGGCTCCCGCTGACGGGCTCGGTCCTGCTGGTGTCGGGCCGGGCCTCCTTCGAGCTGGCGCAGAAGGCCGTGATGGCGGGCATCCCGGTGCTGGCGGCGGTCTCCGCGCCGTCCTCGCTGGCGGTGGACCTGGCGCTGGAGTCGGGCATGACGCTGGTCGGCTTCCTGCGGGGCCCGGACATGAACATCTACGCGGGCGAGGAGCGGATCACCCTGTAGGGGCGAGCCGGTAGCGCTCCTTGCCGCCGTGGCCGAGGAACCTGGCCCACACGTCGCTGCCGTCGCCGGTCGTGCCTCCCTTGCCGGTTCCGTGGACGGTGAACCAGTCGGAGCAGCCCGGTGCCGGGGGCGTCCCGTCGACGGTGAACCTGATCAGGATCCCCGGGCTCTCGTCGGAATGCCGAGCCATGATCCAGCTGCCCTCCGCGGTGAGCGCGGCCGGCTGCCCGGCCGGGTTGCACGTCCAGTCCGAGGCGTCCGTGAGGCGCGCCCGGCCGTCGGCCGTCACCTCCAGCCGGGCTCCCCGGTCCCCGTGCCAGGTACCGGTGACGTCCTGCGCCGTCAGGGGCGCGGAGGGCCTGTCGCCCTCGATCGAGAAGGCCAGGTACGCGGTCACCAGGACCAGCAGGCCGAACAGCACGAGCACCGCGCGAGCGAGGTTCTGCACCTCAGCGCCTGCGGCGGGCGCGGCGGCCGGCGTCGGCCGCCGGCTTCGGGGCGGGCGGGTCGATGCGGTGGAGGTCCAGGGTGGCCGGGAGCGGGGTGGAGCCCGGGCCGCCGGATTCGGCCCAGGCGATGATCTCGTCCGTGGCGGTGTCGTCGAGGGCCCAGCCGAACCACACCGCGCGGGCGCCGCGGCGGCGGGCCTCGCTGGTGGGCTGGACCACGATGACGTTGGCCTGGGCGCAGGGGCCGAGGCAGTCGCTCGTACGGACGGCCAGGCGGCCCCCGGAGGCGGCCGCGGCCTCGCGCAGCCGGGCGAGCTGGCCGGCGTGGTCGGAGCCGGGGTTCTTGCGGGGGTCGCCGCAGCAGCAGCCGCGGCAGACCACCAGGGTGCAGGGGCGTTCGGCGTGGGCGCCGAGCGGGCGTATCCAGGTCACCACCGCACGTTACCGGCCCTGGGGAGCCACCTGTTGGGACGGGCGGGAGACCTCCGCCACATGGTCGGCGGGCAGTTCGGGCCGGGGGTCCTGGGCGCGGCGGCGGGCGAGGGCCGCGCAGACCATCAGCTGCATCTGGTGGAAGAGCATCAGCGGGAGCACGGCGAGGCCGGCCTGGGCCCCGAACAGGACGCTGGCCATGGGAAGTCCGGCGGCCAGGCTCTTCTTCGACCCGGCGAACTGGATGGCGATGCGGTCCTCGCGGCCGAAGCCGAGGCGGGCCGCGCCGTACCACGTGGCGAGCAGCATCACCGTGAGGAGTACGGCTTCCAGCAGCATCAGCGCGCCCAGGCGCAGCGGGCTCACCTGCTGCCAGATGCCGGCGGCCATGCCCGCGCTGAACGCGGCGTAGACGACGAGCAGGATCGAGCCGCGGTCGACGTACCCGAGGGTCTTCTTGTGGCGGGTGAGGAAGCCGCCGACCCAGCGGCGCAGGGCCTGGCCCAGGAGGAAGGGCAGCAGGAGTTGGAGGGTGATCTTGAGGAGGGAGTCGAGGGAGAAGCCGCCCGTGCGGCCGCCGAGCAGGACGGCCGCGAGCAGGGGGGTGAGGACGATGCCGGCGAGGCTGGAGAAGGAGCCGGCGCAGATCGCGGCGGGGACGTTGCCGCGGGCGATCGAGGTGAAGGCGATGGAGGACTGGACGGTCGAGGGGACCAGGCAGAGGAAGAGCAGGCCGCTCTGGAACGCGGGCGGCAGGAGGCCGGGGGCGAGGGCGCGCAGGGCCAGGCCGAGGACGGGGAAGAGCAGGAAGGTGCAGGCGAGCACGGTGAGGTGCAGCCGCCAGTGGCGCAGTCCGTCGAGCGCCTCGCGGGCGGAGAGCCGGGCGCCGTAGAGGAAGAAGAGCAGGGCCACGGCCGCGGTGGCGGCGGCGTCGGCGGCCGTGGCGGCCGCGCCGCGGGCGGGGAACAGGGCGGCGAGGCCGACGGTGCCGAGCAGGGCCAGGACGTACGGGTCCAGGGGGAGCCGGGCGGGGAGGTGCGGGCGGCGCATGCGCGGGTGCTCACTTGCTGTCGGGGCGGGTGGGGACCGTGCTCTGCGTCCCTTCACGGTGCCCCTTCATGGTCGGGGCCCCGCGCTCATCGCGAAACCCGTACACCGTTCTGACTGTCATCACGGATCGCGATGATCGGCCTAGGATGGGGGGATGTACGACCCGGTGCAGTTGCGGACGTTCCTCACGGTGGCCCAGACGCTGAGCTTCACGCAGGCCGCGGGGCGTCTGGGCGTGCGGCAGTCCACCGTCAGCCAGCACGTGCGGCGGCTGGAGGAGGCGGCCGGGCGGCCGCTGTTCCTGCGGGACACACACCGCGTGGAGCTGACGGAGGACGGCGAGGCCATGCTGGGCTTCGCGCGGACGATCCTGGAGGCGCACGAGCGGGCGGCGGCCTTCTTCACGGGGACGCGGCTGCGGGGGCGGCTGCGGTTCGGCGCCTCGGAGGACTTCGTGCTGTCGCGGCTTCCGGAGATCCTGGAGGGTTTCCGGCACGAGCACCCCGAGGTGGACCTGGAGCTCTCGGTGGAGCTGTCGGGCACGTTGCACGAGCGGCTGGACGCGGGGCGCCTCGACCTGGTGCTGGCGAAGCGGCGGGGGCCGGGGGACGAGCGGGGGCGGCTGGTCTGGCGGGACCGCATGGTGTGGATCGGCGCGGAGGGGCTGCGGGTGGATCCCGAGCGGCCGGTTCCGCTGATCGTCTTCCCGCCGCCGGGCATCACCCGGGCGCGCGCCCTGGAGGTGCTCGAACGCGACGGCCGGGCATGGCGGATCGCGTGCACGAGCGGCAGCCTGAGCGGGCTGGTGGCGGCGGCCCGGGCCGGGCTGGGGGTGATGGCGCACGCGCGGGGGCTGATCCCGCCGGGCCTGGTGCGGGTCGGCGGGCTGCCGGAGCTGGGGCCGGTGGAGTTCGCGCTGCTGCGCGGGCCGCGTGCGTCGCCCGCGGCCGAGGCCCTGGCCGCGGCGGTCCTCTCCGGGGCCGACCGGCTCACCCGTACCGGCTGACCGCCGCGGACCGGCGCCCCGCCGCACCGGTGGGCCGGCTGCCGCCCCGACGGGCAGTTCCCGGGGCACGCACCGGACCGCCCGGCGCGCCCCGCCGCCGGACCGCCCCGCCGCCGGACCGCCCGGCGCGCCACCCGGCGCACCCGCCCGCCACCCGGCGCACGGGGGCCACCGCCGGGCGCACGCAGTCCCGCCCGCGCCCTCTGACCCGCACGTCAGCGGCGTGAACGGCGTGATCACTGGGGAGGTCTTGTGGAGGTATCCGAACGTCGATCAACCCCCCTGGGCGCTGAGGTACGTTCACCGCGGCGCGCGGAGAGGAGCGGGGACTTGCGCGAGATCACCGTCCCACCGATCGTCACGGGCGCGCCCGTCGGCGGGCTGGCCGACGTCGTCTTCCAGCACGCCCGGGAGGAGCCGGACCGGGTGGTCCTCGGGCGGAAGACCGACGGGGTGTGGCGGGACGTGACCTCGGGCGAGCTGGCCGCGGAGGTGCTGGCGCTCGCCAAGGGGCTGCTGGCCCAGGGGGTGCGCTTCGGGGACCGGGTGGCCGTCATGTCGCGCACCCGGTACGAGTTCACGCTCTTCGACTTCGCCCTGTGGGCGATCGGCGCCCAGCCCGTCCCCGTCTACCCGACGTCCTCCACCGAGCAGGTGCACTGGATCCTCTTCGACACCGACTGCACGGCCTGCGTCGTGGAGAACGAGGACCAGGCGATGACGGTGGGGTCGGTCATCGACCGCCTCCCCCACCTCGGACGGCTGTGGCAGCTGGACGCCGGGGCCGTGGACGCGCTCGTCGCCGACGGCCGTTCGGTGGCCGACGACGTCGTGCACCGCCACCGCGGCGCGGTGACGCCCGATGCGACGGCCACCGTGATCTACACCTCGGGGACCACCGGCCGGCCCAAGGGATGCGTGCTCACGCACGCCAACTTCATGTACGAGGCCGACACGCTGGTGGCGCGCTGGGAGTCGGTGTTCCGCGGCAGGCAGGGCGAGCGGCCGTCGACCCTGCTCTTCCTGCCGCTGGCCCACGTCTTCGGGCGGATGGTGGAAGTGGCGGCCGTCCGGGCGCGGGTCAAGCTCGGGCACCAGCCGGTGCTGGCGGCGGCCGAGCTGATGCCGGACCTCGCGGCGTTCCGGCCGACCTTCGTGCTCGGCGTCCCGTACGTCTTCGAGAAGGTCTTCGCGGCCGCCCGCCGCAAGGCGGAGGCGGAGGGGCGCACGGGGCCCTTCGACCGGGCCGTGGAGACGGCCGTGCGGTACGCGCAGGCGCGCGAGCAGAAGGCCTTCGGCACCGGGCCCGGCCCGTCGGCGGCGCTGCGGATGGAGCACCAGCTCTTCGAGAAGCTCGTCTACGGCAAGGTGCGCGAGGCGATGGGCGGGCAGGTGCGGTACGCCATGTCGGGCGGGTCCGCGATGTCGCGCCGGCTCGGGCTGTTCTTCGACGGGGCCGGGATCACGGTGTTCGAGGGGTACGGGCTGACCGAGTCCTGCGCGGCCGCCACGGCGAACCCCCCGGAGGCGACGAAGTACGGGACGGTGGGCCGGCCGATCCCGGGCAGCACGGTGCACATCGCGGACGACGGGGAGGTCTGGCTGCACGGCGGGCACATCTTCTCCGGCTACCTGGGCGACCCGCGCGCCACGGAGGCGGTGCTGCGGGGCGGCTGGCTGGCGACCGGGGACCTGGGGCGGCTGGACGAGGACGGCTACCTGACCATCACCGGGCGCAAGAAGGACATCCTGGTGACGTCCAACGGCAAGAGCGTCGCCCCGGCGGCGCTGGAGGAGCGGGTCCGTTCGCACCCGCTGGTGGCCCAGTGCGTGCTGGTGGGCAACGACCGGCCGTACATCGCGGCGCTGCTCACCCTGGACACCGAGGGCATAGCGCACTGGCTGTCGATGCGCGGCAGACCGCAGATGCCGGCCGCGGACCTGGTGAGCGACCCGGAGCTGACGGCGGAGGTCCGCCGGGCGGTGGTGGCCGCGAACACCCTGGTGTCGCAGGCGGAGGCGATCCGCACCTTCCGGGTGCTGGGCGAGCAGTTCACGGAGGAGCGGGGGCTGCTGACCCCCTCGCTGAAGCTCAAGCGCCGGGCGATCGAGAAGGCGTACGAGAAGGAGGTCGCCGCGCTCTACCGGACGTGAGCCGCCGCTCCGGAGCGTACGGGGAAGGCATCTGACGGTTCGTCACTTCACTTCGCCATGGATATTGACGATCCGTCAGGTCACACACAGAATGCGGGGATTCCGACCGGAGGGGATCCCCGACATGTTGCGACCGATCCGCACCTTGGCCGCCGCGGCGGCGGCCATCGCGCTCGTCTCCGCCTGCAACTCCGCCTCCACCAACGGCACCTCTCCGGGCGCGTCCGGTGCCGCGCCCGGCAACACGCGCGGGGTGAGCGCCGACTCGATCAAGGTCGGCGGCATCGTCTCCATGACCACGGCCAGCGGCTACAGCAAGAAGGACACCGACCTCGGCGCCAGGGCCCGCTACCTGAGAGCCAACGCCGAGGGCGGGATCAACGGCCGGAAGATCGAATACCTGGGTGCGGAGGACGACGGCCAGGACCCCGCGAAGAACATGGCCGCCGCCCGCAAGCTCGTCCAGCAGGACAAGGTCTTCGCGGTGTCCCCCATGAGCTCCGTGACCTTCTCCGGCGCCGACTTCCTGGAGCAGGAGAAGGTGCCCACCTTCGGCTGGGGCACCCTGCCCTCCTTCTGCGGCCCCACGTACATCTACGGCTTCAACGGCTGCCTGGTCCCCACCCCCGGCGGCACCCTGAACCAGACCTGGCCCGAGGGCATCGGCCAGATCCTCGGCGGCGCCCGGGGCAAGTCCGTCGCGGTCATCGCCAACGACAGCGACGCCGGGAAGTTCGGCATCCGGACCTTCCAGCAGGGCTTCGCCAGCGCCGGGTTCGAGGTCTCCTACGCCAAGGCCTCCGTACCGGGCACCGCCGTCCCGAGCGACTGGTCCGCGTACGTGAAGGAGATCCTCTCCAGCAACGGCGGCAAGGCCCCGGACGCCGTGGTCTCCGTCATGCAGACCCCGAACAACATCGGGCTCTTCACCGCGCTCAAGCGCAGCGGGTACAAGGGACTGCTCTCCGACCCCACCGACTACGACCCCGGGCTGCTCGCCCAGGACGCCACCCGGCAGGCCCTCGACGGCGTCCACGTCCTGCTGCAGTTCCAGCCCTTCGAGTCGGCCGACCCGAAGATGGCGCAGTTCAAGGCCGACATCAGGGCGGCCGCGGGCGGCAAGGACGTGCCGCTCAACATGCACATGCTGACCGGGTACATGTCGGCCGACCTGTTCGTGTCCATCGCGCAGAAGGCCGGCAAGGACCTGACCGTCGAGTCCTTCCAGGCCGCCGCGCAGGGCTTCTCCGACACCGGCACGCTCGTCGGCGACCGCGCGCTGCCCAAGGGGCAGAAGGACAGCTTCGGCTGCGGGGCCCTCGTACAGCTGAAGAACGGCGCGTACGAGGTCTCCGTCCCGTTCAAGTGCTACGAGCCCATCCCCTTCAAGTAGGGGCGCGGCATGGGGGATCTGCTCGTCTTCGTGCTGAGCGGTCTGGTCTCCGGCGCCCTGTACGCGCTGCTCGCCACCGGGCTGGTGCTCTCGTACTCGGCGTCCGGGCTGTTCAACTTCGCGCACGGGGCCACCGCCTACCTGTGCGCGCTCACCTTCTACGAACTGCACTCGGGGCTGGGCTGGCCGGCCGTCCCGGCGGCGCTGCTGGTGGTCTTCGTCCTGGCCCCCGGTCTGGGCTGGGGGCTGGACCGGCTGATGTTCCGGCGGCTCGCACGGGTCGGCGAGACGGCGCAGATCGTCGCGACCATCGGGCTGCTGGTGGCACTGCCGGCCGCCGGGCTGTGGGCGGTCGAACTGCTGGCGGACGCGGGCGTCCCGGTGAAACCGGCGGAGAACCAGTTCGGGCTGCCGGGCGTCGGGCCGAGTCCGGCGACGTCCTGGCAGCTCACGGAGGGCGTCGGCATCGACTCTGACCAGTTGATCACCTGGGTGGTCACGGCGCTGGTGGCGGTGGCCCTGTGGGTGCTGATGCGGCACACGCGGACCGGGCTGCGGCTGCGGGCGGCCGTCGACGACCGCTCGCTGACCGAGCTGCGCGGGATCAGCGCCGACCGGCTGTCGTCGGTGGCCTGGATGATCGCCTCGGCGCTGGCCGGGCTGGCGGGCGTACTGGCGACGCCGCTGCTGGGGCTCTCCGCCCACGACTTCACGCTGTTCCTGTTCGTCTCGGCCACAGCGGCGGTCATCGGGCGGTTCGCGTCCGTGCCGCTCGCCTTCGCGGGCGGGCTGGGGCTGGGGGTCCTGCAGAACCTGGTCGCGGGGTACGCGTCCTTCGCCGAGTCCATCACCGGCTTCCGTACGGCGGTGCCCTTCCTGATCCTGTTCGGCGGGCTGCTCGTCCTGACCCGCAGGGCCCGGACCGCGGGGGTCGCGGCCGCGGACGCCCCGCCGGTGGACCACCTGGCCGGTGCCCCGTGGGGGCGGCGGTGGGGGGTGTGGGCGGCGGGCGCGGCGCTGCTGTGCACGGCGTTCTACACCGTGACGACACCCTTCTGGAGCGGGCTGCTGGCCCAAGGGCTGGCCGTGGCACTGGTGTTCATGTCCTTCACGGTGGTGACCGGGCTCGGGGCGATGGTGTCCCTCGCGCAGGGCACCTTCGTGACGGGGGCGGCGCTCGTGGCAGGCCTGCTGATGAGCCGGGGCTGGCCCTTCGCGGCCGCGCTGGCGGTGGGCACGTGCGCGGCGGCGCTCCTGGGGGCGCTGGTCGCCCTGCCGGCGCTCCGGCTCGGCGGCAGGTCGCTGGCGCTGGCCACGCTGGCCCTGGCGTTCCTCGCCGACCAGGTGCTCTTCCAGCTGCGGTGGCTGCGCAACGGCGACACGGGCTGGTCGATCCCGCGGCCCGTCCTCGGGCCGGTGGACCTGTCCGACGACCGCGCGCTGGGAGTCGCCCTGGTGGTACTCGTCGCGCTGGTGGCCGCGGGGCTGAGCGCGCTGCGCGCATCCCCCTCGGGGCGCGCCATGCTGGCCGTACGGTCGGCTCCGGCGGCGGCCGCGGCCTCGGGGGTCTCGGTGCTGCGCACGAAACTGCTGCTGTTCGCCCTGTCCGCCGGACTGGCCGGTTTCGGGGGCGTGCTGTACGCGTCGTACAACACCCGGATCACGGCGACCGACTTCACGGCGATGACGGGCCTGGTGTGGCTGGCGGTCGTGGTCGCGGCGGGTGTGCGGCGGCCGCAGTACGCGGTGGTGGCGGGGCTGGTGTACGCGGTGGCCCCGCGGCTGCTGTCCGACTACGTGACCGGGTCCGCGCACCTGCCGGTGATCCTGTTCGGCCTGGCCGGGCTGGCCCTCGCCAACGACCCCGACGGGTACTGCGCGGCCGTGCCGGTCCGGCTGGCCCGGCGGCGGGCGCGGGTCGCCGCGGGGCCCTCCCCGGCCCCGGCCCCGCCCTCCCCGGCCCCGGCCCCGCCCTCCCCGGCGCCCGCCCCGGCCCCGCCCGTTCCCGCACCGGGACCGCTCCCCGTACCCCGCTCCTCGCACCCCGCAGGGGCGGAGGGGACCCGGGCGCCCGCGGGGCCCGCGGGGCCCGCGCTCGAACTGCGCGGCGTCACCGCCGGGTACGACGGGGGTCTGGTGCTGCACGGGGTCGATCTCACCGTGCGGCGCGGGGAGATCCTGGCCGTGCTCGGGCCGAACGGGGCCGGGAAGAGCACCGCGTGCCGGGTCGCGGCCGGGCTGCTGCCGGCCGACGCCGGTGCGGTGTACGTGGCCGGGCGGGACGCCACGGGCGACGGCGCCGTGCGCCGGGCGCGGGCCGGCGTGGTGCTCGCCCCGGAGGGCCGGGGGATCTTCCCGTCCCTGACCATCGAGGAGAACCTGGCCCTGTACCTGCCGGAGGCCGGCGCCCGTGCCGCCGTCTACGAGCGCTTCCCGCGGCTCGCCGAGCGCCGCGGGGTGAGCGCGGGCGCCCTGTCCGGCGGGGAGCAGCAGATGCTGGCCCTGGCTCCGCTGCTGCAGCGGCCGCCCGCCGTGCTGATCGCCGACGAGCCCTCGCTCGGGCTGGCGCCGCGCGTGGTGCAGGAGGTGTACGCGCTGCTCACCGAGCTCCGCGACGCCGGGACCGCGCTGCTCCTGGTGGAGGAGAAGGCCGCCGGGATCCTGGGCGTCGCCGACACCGTGGCCTACCTCTCCCAGGGCCGGGTCTCCTGGTGCGGCCCGCGCGACGAGGTGGAGGCCGACCGGCTCACCGAGGCCTACTTGGGGATGGGGACATGAGCGGCGAGGACCTGGACGGCCACGTGCTCCACGCGGGCGGCGTCGGCGTGCGCTTCGGCGGAGTCAGGGCGCTGAGCGGGGTGGACCTCGGGATCCGGGCGGGCGAGGTGTGCGGCCTGATCGGCCCCAACGGGGCCGGGAAGACCACGCTGTTCGACGTCCTGTCGGGGATCCGCAGGCCCGACCGGGGCCGGGTCCTGCTGGACGGGGTGGACATCACGCGCCGCTCCCCCGTCTGGCGGGCCCGCCACGGGATGCGCCGGACGTTCCAGCGCCGGCAGCTGTTCGGACAGCTCAGCGTGGCCGACAACGTGCTCGTGGCACAGGAGTGGCGGGGCGGCGGGGGCGGGCCGGCCGCCGACCTCCTCGCCCTCCCGGCCCGGCGCGCCCGGGAGCGGGAGCGGCGGGTGCGCGGCGAGCGGGTACTGGCCGACTGCGGGATCGGCGCGCTGGGGTCCTCGTACGCGGGCGCTCTGCCGGTCGGCCAGGCCCGGATGGTCGAGCTGGCGCGCGCGGTGGCCGATCCGCCGCGGGTACTGCTGCTGGACGAACCGGCGTCCGGCATGTCGGCGCCGGAGCGCGAGCGGCTCGCGGCGGTGGTGCGGCGGCTGGCGGAGGAGGAGGGCTGCGCGGTGCTGCTGGTCGAGCACAACGTGGCCTTCGTGATGGACCTCTGCACGCGGGTCGTCGTCCTGGACCTCGGAACGGTGCTGGCCGAGGGCACGCCGGCCGAGGTGCGGGCGGACCCGCTGGTGCGGGAGGCGTACCTCGGAGCCACCTGAGGGGCGTACCCGGGGGCTGACCGAGGGACACGGCCGGGGTGGCGGGAATACGTCGTACGGGGGGCCGGTTGTCGCCCCTCGTACGACGCTGTCCCACCGCGCACCAACGCGCCGACGTGAGGGAACGACCCGACGTGAACCAGGTCCCGGCCATCAAGCTCAACAACGGCACGCTCATGCCCCAGCTCGGCTTCGGTGTCTGGCAGGTGCCGGACGCGGAGGCGGAGCACGCCGTGGGGACCGCCCTGGAGGCCGGTTACCGCAGCATCGACACGGCCGCCATCTACGGCAACGAGAAGGGCACGGGCAAGGCCGTCGCCGCTTCCGGGCTGCCGCGCGAGGAACTGTTCGTCACCACCAAGCTGTGGAACGGCCCGAAGCAGACGTGGGGCCGCGACGAGGTCATGCGCGCCTTCGACGACTCGCTCACCAAGCTGGGCCTCGACCACGTCGACCTGTACCTGATCCACTGGCCGCGCCCGATGCGCGACGACTTCGTCGCCATCTGGAAGGCCTTCGAGGAGATCGCCGCGAGCGGCCGCGCCAAGGCGGTCGGCGTGTCGAACTTCCGTACCGAGGACCTGGACCGGATCGCCGCCGAGAGCGCCCTCGTGCCGGCCGTGAACCAGGTCGAGCTGCACCCGCTGCACCCGCAGGCCGCGCTGCGCGCCGAACACGCGGCGCGCGGCATCGTCACCGAGGCCTGGTCCCCGCTGGGCCAGGGCAAGGAGCTCCTGACGCTGCCGGCCGTCACCGCGGTCGCCGAGGCGCACGGCCGCAGCGCCGCGCAGGTGGTGCTGCGCTGGCACCTCCAGCACGGCAACGTCGTGATCCCGAAGTCCGTGACCCCCGCCCGCATCCGGGAGAACCTGGACGTCTTCGGCTTCGAGCTGGACGCCGCCCAGATGGCCGCGCTGGACGCCCTGGGCGCGGGCGCGGCGGGCCGCCGGATCGGGCCGGACCCGGCCGAATTCGACGTGTGAGGACGACCGGGTGAACCTTCCCGAAGGGACCTACCGGATCCGCAACGTGGACAGCGGGCTGGTGCTCCAGCTGGAGGGCGCCTCGCGGGTGCGGGTCGGCCCGGACGGGCCGCCGGCCCCGACGGCCGCCCGCCGGTGGCTGGTCGCGCCGGTGCACAGCGGCGGCGGGATCTTCCACGTGGTGAGCGAGGACAACGAGCGGCGCCTGGACGTGGCGAACGCGTCGACGGAGAGCGGCGCCCGGGTGCAGGTGTGGCGGGCCAACGCCTTCGGCGCGCAGGAGTGGATCGTCGAGGAGCACCTCGACGCCCCGGGGGTGGTGTCCTTGATCGCCTGTATCAGCGGCCTGCCGCTGGAGGCCGACGCGGAGGGCCGGGTCCGGCAGGGCGAGGACACCGACTCCCCGTCCCAGTGGTGGCGGCTGGAGCCGGCGTAGCACCGGGCCGGGTGCCGGGCCGCGGCGCCGCCCCGGCCCGGTCCGGCACCGGCCCCGCGCGTCACACCCGTACGAAGCTCCGCAGCCGGTACGTCGGCTCCGGACGCGGGGTGTCCTGGTCGGGCAGCAGTTCCAGCCGGGCGGCCAGCTCCGGTGCTGTGATGCCGCGCGGGACGATGCGCGAGGCGTACCGTCCCGCGAGCAGCGCCTCGGCGGAGCCGCGCGGGGTGCGGCCCTGGCCGTGGCCGGTGAAGTACGCCTCGCCGCCGGGGCGCAGGCCCGCCCGGGCCGCGTGGGCCTCGACCTCACCGGAGGCGTCCGAGGGGGTCGGCGTCAGGTGCGCGGCGAAGACGGCGTCGATGTCGCTGCCGACGTCGTGGGCCGAGTCCTTGTCCACGGTGGCGATGAGGACCCCGCCGGGCCGCAGGACGCGGGCGGCCTCGGCGATGACCGCCGGCACCAGCCCGGGCTCCCGCAGCAGGTGCAGCAGCCACACGGCAGTGACGGCGTCCAGCGAGCCCGTGCTCACGGGCAGCCGGACGGCGTCGGCGAGGGCCACGGGGACGCCGCGGCGCAGTGCGGCGGCGGCCATGCCGTGGGAGGCGTCGGCGCCCAGGACGCGGAGTCCGGGGCGCGTGAGGCGGGCGGTGACGATGCCCGTGCCGCAGCCGAGGTCGAGGAGGGTGCCCGCGTCGGCCGGGAGGAGGCCGAGGACGGCCGCGGCGGCGGCCTCGGCGCGCGGGGTGCCGCCGCGGGAGGCGTCGTAGAACTCGGCCTCCGCGTCGTAGTCGAGCAGGGGTCGCGCGGTCGGTATGTGCGTGGTCATCAGCTCGCGCCGTGGGCGGGGGCGAGGGACTCTACGCGCTCGGCGAGGGCGAAGTCGTTCTCCGTCACCACGCCTCCGGCGTCGTGGCTGTTCACGGAGAGCCGCACCGTGTTGTAGCCGAGCGTCAGGTCGGAGTGGTGGTTCAACTCCTCCTGGACGGAGGCGATGTGGGAGACCAGGGCGCTGGCCGCGAAGTGCGTGCCCAGTCGGTAGGTACGGATGATCCGGTCGTTCTCGAAGGCCCAGCCGGGGAGTTCCCTCAGGCGGTCCTCGATCTCCTTCTGCGACAGCGGTTCACTCGGCATGCACCCGGCTCCTTTTCCCCGTGACGTGTGGTCAAGGTTCCCACAGTGCAGGCCGGATCGAACCTTTCGCGCCATAGTGCGCTCGGGTACTTCTGCACCTTCCGCCCCTGGCGCACGCCCCCTAGGCTCCTGCGCCGGACGGACTGTTACCAGCGGTAACGAGGGGGCATTCGCCATGGCCGGCACCGGGAGTTCCAGGCGTACGTTCATCGCGGGCACGGGCGCCGCCCTGTCTACCCAGGCCGCGGCGGCCCTGGCGGCTCCCGCGGCATCCGCGGCGACCGCCGCCGCGGCGCCGCCCGCGCAGGCCGCGCCGCCCGCGCCGAACGGCCGGCGCGTCGCCGTCCTCGGCGGCGGGGTGGCGGGCCTGACCGCGGCGCACGAGCTCGCCGAGCGCGGCTACGCCGTCACCGTCTACGAGCGCCGGGCGCTCGGCGGCAAGGCCCGCAGCATGGACGTGCCGGGCAGTGCCCGGGGCGGCCGCAGGCCGCTGCCCGCCGAGCACGGCTTCCGCTTCATCCCGGGCATCTACCACAACCTGCCCGACACCATGCGGCGCATCCCGTTCGCGGGCAACGCGAACGGGGTGTGGGACAACCTGGTGGCCCCGCCCGAGATGATGTTCGCCCGCTCCGGGGGCCGCGAGGACCTGCGCGGCCCCATCCCCTGGCCCGGCCACTCCCCCGCCGCCCTGACGCCCGAGGAGGTGCGGCGCGCCCTCTCCGGCATCCTGCAGACCCTGGTGCGGCTGCCGCTGCACGAGACGGCGTACTTCGTCGACCGCGTGCTCGTCTTCCTCACCAGCTGCGACGAACGGCGGACCGAGGTCTGGGAGGACGTCCCGTGGTGGGAGTTCACCCGGGCCGCGCGGATGTCGAACGAGTACCAGCGCATCCTGGCCGTCGGCGTCACCCGCAACATCGTGGCGACCAAGGCGGAGGAGGCGTCCACGCGTACGGTCGGCACCCTCGGCGAGGCCTTCGTCTTCAACCTGCTGGGCCGCGGGGCGGACGGCCCGCCGGACCGGATCCTCAACCTGCCGACCAACGAGGCGTGGATCGATCCGTGGGAGGCCCACCTGCGCTCCCTCGGGGTGGAGTTCAGGATCGGCTGGACGGTGCGGGAGGTGCGGTACGGCAGCGGCCGGGTCAGCGGGGTCGCGGTCGAGGGCCCGGACGGCACCCGGCAGACCGTGACCGCCGACCACTACGTCAGCGCGCTGCCCGTCGAGCACGCCCGGCGCACCTGGAGCGCGGGACTGCGGGCCGCCGACCCGATGCTGGGGCGCTGCGACAGGCTGCGGACCGACTGGATGACCGGCATCCAGTTCTACCTCACGGAGCGGGCACCGCTGGTGCACGGCCACCTCAACTGCATCGATTCGCCGTGGTCGTTGACGGCGATCCAGCAGGCCGAGCACTGGCCGGCGCGGAACTTCCCCGCCGACTACGGCGACGGGGCGGCGGTCGACTGCCTGTCGGTGGACATCTCCGAGTGGGACAAGCCGGGGATCCTGTACGGGAAGACGGCCAAGCAGTGCACCCGCGACGAGGTGGCGCGCGAGGTGTGGGCCCAGCTCAAGGCCTCGCTGAACGACACCGGCAGGACCCCGCTGTCCGACTCGAAGCTGCACTCGTGGTTCCTGGACCCCGGAGTGGACGGGCTCGGCACCCCGAACCCCACCAACGAGGACGAGCTCCTCATCCACCCGGTCGGGACCCTGCGCAACCGGCCGAGCGCGGGCACGCGCGTACCGAACTTCTTCCTCAGCGGGGACTACGTCGCCGTCGACATCGACCTCGCGACGATGGAGGGCGCCAACGCCTCGGCCCGCGCCGCCGTCAACAGCCTGCTGGACCGGGACGGTTCGACGGCGCGGCGGTGCACGGTGCAGCCGCTGTACCGGTCGCCGGAGATGGAGTCCGCCAAGCGGCACGACCTGTGGCGGTACCGCCTCGGCCTGCGCAACGTCTTCGATGTCGGCTGATCGCGCCGGGGTCCCCGGCCCGGCGGGCTCGGCTACCGTCGGGGCCATGACCACCTCGACGCCCACGGTCGGCGCCCTGCTCCGCACATGGCGGGAGCGGCGCGGCATCAGCCAGCTGGAGCTGGCGGGCCGCGCCGACTCCTCGTCCCGGCACATCAGCTTCATCGAGACGGGGCGCTCCCGGCCGAGCGAGGAGATGCTGCTGCGGCTCGCCGACCGCCTCGACGTCCCGGTGCGGGAGCGCAACTCCCTCCTGCTGGCGGCGGGTTACGCCCCGCACTACGCGCAGACCGCGCTGGACGACCCGTCGATGGAGACCCTGCGCGAGGGCATCGAGCGGCTGCTGACCGGATACGAGCCCTATCCGGCGCTGGTCGTGGACGCGGTGTACGACGTGGTCGCCGCCAACCGGGGCATCCTGATGCTGCTGGACGGTCTGCCGGAGCACTTGCTGACACCGCCGCTGAACGCGATGCGGATCACCCTGCACCCCGAGGGGCTGGCGCCGAGGATCCGCAACCTCAGGGAGTGGCGCGGGCACCTGCTCGCGCAGATGGAGCGCCAGATCGCCCTGGCCCGCTCCGAGCCGCTGCGCGCCCTGTACGAGGAGGTCTCCGCCTATCCGGTGGCCGACCGCCCGGGCGACGGCGAACCGGAGGAGCCCGTCCCGTACATCGCGCTCCCGCTGGTCATCGAGCACGACGGCCACCTGCTGTCCTTCGTGTCGTCCATCGCGACCTTCAACACGCCGATGGACGTGACCGTCGCCGAGCTGGCCATCGAGACGATGCTCCCGGCCGACCCGGCGACGGTGAAGTACCTGCGCTCACTCGGCGACTGAGCGCAGGGCCAGCTGCTGGAGCACGGCGAAGCCGGCGACGGTCAGGGCCTGCGCCGGGATCCACACGGTCCCGGCGACGGTCGGCGAGAACCACACGGCGAGGGCCACCAGGCTCAGGGCGGCCCAGGCGTAGTTGGTCTCGACGACGGCCTTCACGGCGAGCACCGGGGGCCGGCTGCGCGAGGCCAGCAGCCCGACGGCGGCGCCGTACAGCACGAGCACGACACCGAGGGCCAGGAGCAGCTCCTGCCCGACCCCGAGCAGCCGCCCGAGCGGCGCGGAGAAGGCGACGTAGGCGAGGCCGTTGCCGGTGGTGACGACGGCGTCGAGGGCGAGGAAGCGACGCAGCGCGAGCTGCGGCACGGAGGTACGGGCGAAGCCGGCGAGCAGGGTCGCGGACATGGGGAATCAGCCTCCGTCGAGGTCGAACGGCCAGGTGGGGGCCGGGCCCCGGAACCGAGTGCGCGGCCCCGGAACCCGACGCCCCCACTGTGCCGCGCCCCCTGACCGCCGGTCGATTACCTCCGAGGTCATGCCAACGGTTTTTGAGGTGGGCGGCAGGAAACATTGGGGTTCCCGTGGTTCGGCCGGAGGTGGGGGGCTAGGCTTCACGCAGCCCGATCCACTCGAACGCCTTGTCGACATATGGAGATTCCGCAGGTGCGAGCCGCCGATCGAACCGACCTCGCCGCGATCTGGCGCCGCGTCGGGGCACTCGCGGAACGGTGCGGCCGGGACCCCGGCCAGGTGCTGGCGGTGGCGCGGCTGAGCCATCTGTCGGGCGTCGAACCCCGGCGCATCCCCTGCGTGGTCGCGGGCATGGCCGCCGACGTGCCGCTGGAGCTGCGCGTGCACGAGAGGTTCCGGCTGCTGCGCGCGACCCGCCGCGACAAGCACGGCCGGGAATGGCCGCTCGCCGCCATCGCCCACGACTTCGACGCGCCCGGCGCCTCCCTGGGACCGCTCAACGCGGGCACCGGGCTGCTGCGGATGGGGCATGCGGCCGGCGTGCAGCGCTTCTTCGGCGTCTACGCGGGTTTCCTGCTGGCCGACAGCAAGAGCGCGGTGGAACGGGCCCTCGCCCTCTCGGCCACCACCGTCTCGGACGGCCGCGAGGACCTGGAGCACCTCTCGTACCTGACCGGCATCACGCCCCAGGCCGTACGGCAGACCCTCGACGGCAGGCCGCCCCGGCTCCCCCTGAAGGAGCAGGTCCACCAGCGGTTCGAGCACCTGAGGCGCACCCGGCCGCGGGGCGACGGCCAGGCGCACTCGCTGACGGCCATAGCCAGGTCCTTCGACGCGTCGGGGCAGTCGCTGACCCGGCTCGCCCAGGGCGAGGGGATGCCGAACCTCGCCGCGGCTGCCGGGATCCAGCGCTTCTACGGGGTCGACGGCGGCTTTCTGCTGGCCGACGACACCGAGGCGCTCGCCACCGCGCTCGCGCTGATCGAGGGCGAACTGGAGTGCGTGGAACGGGCGCGCGAGAATCCGATGTTGGCCGTGCTGCGTGCGCACGACGTACGCAGCATCGTCACGCGGGCCGGCCGACTCTCGCCCCAGGGCTGGAAGTCACTGGCCGACCACTTGGACGACCTCCTCGCACGCGAGGGGCAGCTCGGGGTTCCGGGCACGAAGGGCGGGGCGCCGACCGAGGGCGCCGCCGCCGAGGGAGAAACACCATGAGGACCACACGGGCCATGCGCAAGCTGGGCTCCGAACTGCTGGAGGGCGCACGCCTGACGGCCCCGGCCGATGTCGGGGAGATCATCGGGGCGCTGTGTGCCGCCTACACCCGGCGGCGCGGCGGCGATCGGAAGGTGGACTTCCACTTCACCTCCTTCCCGCCCGACACCGCCAGCGGACTGTGGCTGGAGCTCGACGACGTCGACCTGATCGTCGTCGAGCAGCACACCCGGCCCGAGCACCAGCTCGTCATCGCGTGCCACGAGCTGTGGCACCTGGACGAGGGGACCTGCTCCAGCGTCGGTCCGGGCATGCTGGTGGCCGCCCGCCTGGCGGGCGAGGGACGCCCCGGCCGCCTCGCCGAACTGCTCGCCTCGGACGCCGGACTGGACTCGGTGGTCCGGCAGGCGGCCGCACGCGCCGACCAGGGGGATCCCGCCGAGATCCGGGCCGAGACCTTCGGCCTGCACCTCGGCACCCTCCTGCGCTCCTACCTGCCGTCGCCCCGGGAGCAGCAGTTCCCCGAGGCGATCGAACGCATCAAGTCCTCACTCGGCTGGGGAAGCCCCGTGCCGCGCCGTGACCAGCACCAGCCGGTCGCCGCATCCCTCACGCCGATGCCCTCAGCACGGCCCTGACAGAGAGCCCGCCACGATGAACCAGTCCTCACCGCCCCGCCACGCCGTCGTCATAGGCGGCAGTCTGGCCGGCCTCCTCGCGGCCGCTGTCCTCGCCGAGCACGCCACGGTCACCGTCATCGACGCCGACCCCCTGCCCGAGGGGCCCGCGCCGCGCCGAGGCCTTCCGCAGGCCCGGCACACCCATCTGCTGTGGTCGGGCGGTGCACGGGCCATCGAGCGCATCCTGCCCGGCATCACCGACGACTGGACGAAGGCCGGCGCCATCCGCCGCAGCCTGCCCACCGACCTGGTCACCAAGACCGCCCAGGGCTGGATCCCGCGCTGCGGGGAGAAGCAGTTCAACATCTCCTGCAGCCGCGACCTCCTCGACTCGGTGGTCCGCGCCCGGGTCACCGGCCTCGTCGGCGTGTCCACCCTCCAGCGGAGCCGGGTCCGGGGCCTGGAGGGCACGGCGGCCCGGGTCACCGGCGTCCGCGTCGACACCCCCGAGGAGCAGGACCGGCTGGTGACGGCCGATCTCGTGGTCGACGCCAGCGGCCGCGGGTCCCGGGCCCGGACGTGGCTCCAGGCGCTCGGCGTGAGCGGCATCCGGCAGGCCGAGGTCGACTCCGGGCTCGTCTACGCGACCCGGATCTTCGAAGCCCCCGCCGGCGCCCACGAGATGGGCTTCCCCATCGTCAACGTGCAGTCCGACCCGCGGGTGCCCGTCCCCGGGCAGACCGCCACCATCGTGCCCATCGAGAACGGCCAGTGGCAGGCCACCCTGTCCGGCACCCGCGGCGGCCAGCCCACGGGCGACCCCGACGCCTTCATCCCGTTCGCCAAGTCCGTCCGCGACCCGATCGTCGGCGAGCTGCTGGAGGGCCGCAAGCCCCTCACCGACGTCGCCGTCACCCAGGGCACCGCCAACCGCCGGGTCTACTTCGAGAAGGCCGAGCTGCCCGACGGCTTCTTCGCCGTCGGCGACTCCGTCGCCACCTTCAACCCGCTGTACGGACAGGGCATGACCGTCGCCGCCCAGGGGCTGCTGGCCGTACGCACCCTGCTGCGGGGCAAGGGCCTGGCCCACCCGGGGATCGGCCGCGAGGCGCAGCGCGTGATCGCGCCCCAGGTCGCCACCGCCTGGGAGCTCGCCACGTCGCAGGACATCCTCTATCCGGGCGCCACCGGGATGAAGCCGCGCGCCGGCACCAACGTGCTCAACGGCTACGTCAACCGCCTGATGACGGGAGCCACCACGGACGAGGCGCTCACGGCCGCCCTGTTCAACGTCCTCACCATGAGCATCGAGCCGACCCACTGGCTGCGTCCCTCGGTGGTCTGGCACGTCGTGCGCGCCTCCGACCGGGGTGCGCTGAAGGCGCCGCCGCTCACCGCGGCGGAGCGGGCCGTCGCCGGACTGGACCCGGCGCCCGGGGCGGGCACCGGCTCCGGCTCCGGCTCCGGCAGAGGGGGTGGGGGTGGGGGCGGCGCGGCCCCCACCGGTCCGGCAACCGATCCGGTCGGCCCCGCCGACCCCGTCGGACAGGCCCGATGACCGGCCAGACCCTCCTGCTCCTCCTGCCCGGCTCCCTGATGGTCCTGGCGCTGCTGATCAAGCTTCCGAAGCTGCGCCGGGACTGGGACCAGCCGCTGAACCGGACCGCCTGCGCGCTGCTCGTCGTCGGCGCCCCGATCACCTTCCTGGCCTCGCCGCCGACCATCGCCGCGGTCAACCGCCGTACCGGCGTGGTCAACTTCTCCGCGCCCCTGGTGTTCGGCCTGCTCACGGCGTTCTCCGGGCTGTGCGTCATCCTCATCCTGCAGTGGCGCGGCGGGCCGCCCGCGGCCGTGCGCCGGGCCACCCGGCTGACCGCGGCCGTGTTCGGCACGGCCACCGCGGCGATCGTCGTCCTGTTCGTGATCGGCGACGCGCCGGTGGAGCGGCTTCGGGACCTGGACGTGTACTACGCCACGACGCCGTGGATCCGCGAGATGATCGTCTGCTTCCTGGTCGCGCACACGCTGGGCACGGCGGCGCTGACCTGGCTGTGCGCCAAGTGGTTCGTGCGGGCGGACCGCTCGCTGCGCCCGCTGCGCACGGGGCTGGCCCTGATCGTGCTCGCGGGGCTGCTGGACCTGGCCTGCCTCGTCCTGAAATGGGCCGCGGTGGCCGCGCGCTGGGTCGGCCGTGACTGCGTGTACCTGTCCACGGACGTGGCGCCGCCCCTGGCCTCGGCCTCGGCGCTGCTGCTCGGCGCCGGGTTCGTCGTCCCGCTGATCGGCGGGTCGGCGACCTGGACGGCCTTCGGCGAGTACCGGCGGCTGCGCCCGCTGTGGAAGGCGCTGCGCCCCTTCGCCGCGGCCCAGGGCCGGACCGTACCGCTGGCCTGGTGGTCCCCGGTGCGGATCCGGCTCGTCCACCGCGAGTCGGTGATCGACGACGGCATCCTGGCGCTGGCCGGCTGGTTCGACCCCCTGGTGCACGCCGCCGCGTACGAGGAGGCCCGCGGCCGGGGCCTGGACCAGGCGCGTGCCGCCACCGTCGCCGACGCGGCCGTACTGGCCGCCGCGTGCCGCCTCAAGGGCGGCGCGGCCCATGGCTCCGGTACCGCCCCGGCACCGCTGCCGGAGCCGCACCGCCTGGGCAACCGCCCCCTGACCGCCCTGGCCCGGGCGTTCCGCACGTCCGGCTGAGGGCCGGGAACGCGCGAGCGGGGCGGACCGGGGTCCGGGGCGCTCGCGCGTCGGCGGGGCGGATCAGAGCTCGGCGAGGTCCAGCCCGGCCTGCGCCGCGGCGGCCTGCACGGTCTGCTCCAGCAGGACGGCGATGGTCATCGGGCCGACACCGCCCGGCACGGGCGTGATCAGCGAGGCCCGGGCCGCCGCCGACTCGAAGTGGACGTCGCCGACGTTGCCCTCGTTGTAGCCGGCGTCCAGGACCACCGCGCCCGGCTTGATGTCCTCGCCCCGGATGAACTCGGCCTTGCCGACGGCCGCGACCAGCACGTCCGCCTGGCGCACGATCGAGGACAGGTCCCGGGTGCGGGAGTGGCAGTAGGTGACGGTGGCGTTCTGCTCCAGCAGCAGCATCCCGGCCGGCTTGCCCAGGATCGCGCTGCGGCCGACGACCACGGCGTGCTTGCCGGTCAGGTCCACGTCGTACGCGGCGAGCAGGCGCATGATGCCGCCCGGGGTGCAGGAGACGAAGCCCGGCAGGCCGAAGCCCATGGCCGCGAAGGAGTGCATGGTGACCCCGTCCACGTCCTTGCCGGGGGCGATCGCCTCGAAGGCGGCGCGCTCGTCGATGTGGTGCGGGACGGGGTGCTGGAGCAGGATGCCGCTGATCTCCGGGTCCTCGGACAGGGCGGTGATCGCCGCGACCAGCTCCTGCGTGGTGGTCGAGGCCGGCAGCTCCACGTGGCGGGAGGTGATCCCGGCCTTCGCGCAGCGGTTCTGCTTCATGCGGACGTAGGTGACGGAGGCGGGGTCCTCGCCGACCAGTACGGTCGCGAGGCAGGGCGCGGTGCCGGTGCGCTCGGTGATCTTCGCCGCGAGGGCGGCGGTCTGCTCCGAGATACGGCGGGCGAGGGCGGTGCCGTCCATGAGTCGGGCGGTGCCGGCGGCGGGGGCGGTCTGCTGGGCGGTCGTCACGGGATCTCCTGAACGTCGCTGCGGTGCGCGGTGCGCGGATCGCGGTTCGCCCAGGCGCGCGGCAGCGGGCGTACGGGAGGTCCTCCGGTACGCCGGGCCGCTCCCCGGTGGTGATCCACCCGAACGCCAGTCACGGCCCGCCGACCACTGTAGTCGACCAAATCGGTGGTCGCCCGGCGCCCGGCCTGCGACGATCGGTGCATGACGCGTACTTTCGACCATCTTGTCGCCGAGGCCGAATCCGTGTCCGTGGACGGCTGGGACTTCTCCTGGCTCGACGGGCGGGCCACCGAGCAGCGTCCTTCCTGGGGGTACCAGCGCCTGATGGCCGAGCGCCTGGCCGGCGTGCGGTCGGCCCTGGACATCCAGACCGGTGGCGGCGAGGTCCTCGCCGGTTCCGGGCCCCTGCCGCCCCTGATGGTGGCCACGGAGTCCTGGCCGCCCAATGTCGAGCGGGCGACCCGGCTGCTGCACCCGCTGGGCGCGGTGGTGGTCGCGGACTCCGACGAGCCGCCCCTGCCCTTCGGCGACGAGGCCTTCGAGCTGGTGACCAGCCGGCACCCGGTGACCATCTGGTGGGACGAGATCGCCCGGGTGCTGACACCGGGCGGAACGTATCTCTCGCAGCAGGTCGGCCCGGCGAGCGTCTTCGAACTCGTCGAATATTTTCTCGGGCCCCAGCCCGAGGAGGTCCGCGGCGCCCGGCACCCCGACGACGCGGTGGCGGACGCCACGAAGGCGGGCCTGGAGGTCGTGGACCTGCGCTCGGAGCGCCTGCGCACCGAGTTCCACGACATCGGAGCCGTGATCTACTTTCTGCGGAAGGTGATCTGGATGGTGCCGGGCTTCACGGTCGGGCAGTACCGGGACCGCTTGCGCGAACTGCACGAACGGATCGAGCGCGACGGCCCGTTCGTCGCGCACACCGCCCGCTTCCTGATCGAAGCCCGCAAAACGGGCTGACGCGGAGGGCGGACGGATCCGCGCCGGATCCGGTTGCCCGGTCGTAGCGTGGCGCAGGTCACTCAATTCAGCGCGTAACGAATCGACTCGGGCATGCGATGAACCGACAGGTGTCCTCGCGCGGCCCCGGAATACAGACCCCCCTCGGGTCTGTTTCCCGAGTTCGCGCGATGATGTCCCGCCCACCCCATATTTGTTCGCAACGAGAGGCTCCTTGTGTCGCTCAGCCCGTCCCGTACGTTCCCTCCGGAGATCGCCGAATCCGAGGCCCTCGTCGCGCTCGTCGAGCGCGGCCGCGAGCAGGGTCACATCAACGGTGACGACGTGCGCCAGGCCTTCGAGGCCGGCCGCATCCCGGTGGACCAGTGGAAGCGGGTCCTGCGCAGCCTGAACCAGGTCCTCGACGAGGAGGGTGTCGCCCTTCACGTCAGCGCGGCCCCCGCCACCAAGGCTGCCGCGAAGAAGCCCCGCAAGGCTGCCGCCGCCCCCGCCCGCACCGTGGCCAAGAAGGCCGCCGCCGCGCCCCGCCCCATCGGCGCGCGCAAGACCGCGGCCCCCGCCGCGGCCACCACGGTCACGTCCACGGCCTCGGCGATATCCGCTCCGTCGGCCGCCGCTGCTGCGGAGGCGGCGCCGGCCGAGGCCGCCGCCGAGCCGAAGAAGCGCACGGTCAAGAAGACCGCCGCCAAGAAGACCGCCGTGAAGAAGACCGCCGCGGCGAAGAAGACCAGTGCCAAGGACGCCGACGAGGGCGAGAACCCGGTCGTCGAGGGCGAGGACTGGGCAGCGGAGGACCTCGTCGACGAGGCCGAGGAGGAGGCCCCCAAGGCCGGCGCCCAGGGCTTCGTGCTGTCCGACGACGACGAGGACGACGCCCCGGCGCAGACCGTCATGGTCGCCGGTGCCACGGCCGACCCGGTCAAGGACTACCTCAAGCTCATCGGCAAGGTGCCGCTCCTCAACGCCGAGCAGGAGGTCGAGCTCGCCAAGCGCATCGAGGCCGGTCTCTTCTCCGAGTACAAGCTCGAAGAGGAGGAGGACCACAAGCCCGCCTTCAAGCGCGAGCTGGAGATCCTCGTCGAGGACGGCCGCCGGGCCAAGAACCACCTGCTGGAGGCCAACCTCCGTCTCGTGGTCTCCCTGGCCAAGCGCTACACCGGCCGCGGCATGCTCTTCCTGGACCTGATCCAGGAGGGCAACGTCGGCCTGATCCGCGCCGTGGAGAAGTTCGACTACACCAAGGGCTTCAAGTTCTCCACGTACGCGACCTGGTGGATCCGGCAGGCGATCACGCGTGCCATGGCCGACCAGTCGCGCACGATCCGCATCCCCGTCCACATGGTCGAGATCATCAACAAGCTCGCCCGCGTGCAGCGCCAGATGCTCCAGGACCTCGGCCGGGAGCCCACTCCGGAGGAGCTGGGCAAGGAACTCGACATGACCCCGGAGAAGGTCATCGAGGTCCAGAAGTACGGCCGTGAGCCGATCTCCCTGCACACCCCGCTGGGTGAGGAGGGCGACAGCGAGTTCGGTGACCTCATCGAGGACTCCGAGGCGGTCGTGCCCGCGGACGCGGTCTCCTTCACCTTCCTCCAGGAGCAGCTCCAGTCGATCCTGGGCACGCTCTCGGAGCGCGAGGCGGGCGTGGTCTCCATGCGCTACGGCCTCAACGACGGCCAGCCGAAGACCCTCGACGAGATCGGCCGCGTGTACGGGGTCACCCGTGAGCGCATCCGCCAGATCGAGTCGAAGACCATGTCGAAGCTGCGCCACCCGTCGCGTTCGCAGGTGCTGCGCGACTACCTCGACTGAGTCGGCTCCCGTACGAGGCCCCCGCTCCGCCGCCCGGCGGGGCGGGGGCCTCGTCGTTGCGGCCGTCAGGTCAGGCGGAAGACCGGGCCCCTGGGGGTGAAGGGGAGGGAGGCGCCCTCGGGGATCAGGTAGGCGTGTTCGCGGCGGATGCGCAGGGTGTCGCACCAGCCGTCGGTGATCACCAGGAGCGGCGCCGCCGGCGGGAAGTCCTCGGCCCGCTGGAGCAGGTCGATGCCCGGCTGGAGTTCCGTGCCGCCCCGGCCGCGGACGCGGACCCGGCCCGCGATCTCGGTCGGCGGCACGTAGCCCGCGTCGTACGGCGCCGCGTCGCAGAACACGACCCGCGCCGCGGGGACGTCCCGGGCCTCGGCGTACGAGGCGATCGCGCCCAGCGCCTTGCCGAGCAGGGCTGCGTTCATCGACCCGGAGGTGTCCAGGACCACGCCGAAGGTGCAGCGGGCGATCTCCTCGGGCGGGAAGTACCGGCCCGCGCGCGGGATGTCCGGGGTCGAGGCCTGTCGGCGCGCCGGGCGGGCGTAGGACCGTACGGCCTGCGGCCTCGGGACGTACTCGTCGAACCAGCGGGCGAGCCGGGCGTCCCAGGGCACCGGCGGGTGGGCGAGGGCCCGGATCTCCTGGACGAGCCCGGCGGGCAGCAGGCCGCGCCCGCCCTGGACGTGCAGGTCGAAGCCCTGGACGAGGCCGCGCCGGTAGAACTCGTCGAGGTCCGCGTACGGGCGCCCCGCGCCGTGCGCGAGGGGCTCGCCGAGGATGTCCCCGGCGCCCTTGCCGCGCAGGGTGGCCAGGCGCCGCATCCGGCGCAGGTCGCGGGCGATCCGGTCGTACACCTCCTCGACGGAGAGCCCGCGCAGCTCCGGGTCGTGCAGCAGCCCCTCGGGCATGCTGCCGATCCGCATCTCCACCAGCCAGTCGTTGACGACGTAGTCGGCGGCGACGTTGTGCAGGTAGGGGTCGCGGCCGCCGCGGCGCTCGCCGTGGCGCAGGGCGGCGTGCAGCATCTCGTGGGCCAGGATGAACCGCCACTCCTCGTCCTCGAAGCTGCGCAGCGGGTTGATGTAGATCTCCCCGGCGGTGGCACTGACGGCGGCGATCGCGATGTCCTGGGCGCGGGCCAGCTCGGCGTCGGCGACGACGGTCAGGCCTGCGGCGAGCCCGCCGAGCAGCGGGTAGGAGGAGACGAACCAGTTCAGGGCCCGGTCCCAGGGGCGCTGCTCCACCCGCTCGCCGGTGGTCCGGTCGCGGCGGCCGCCGGCGACGTCCATGGCGGCGGAGACGCTGCGGGTCAGGGCGGCGGCGAAGGCGGTCTGCCAGTCGGGGGCCGCGCTGCCGCCCCAGGCCCGCCATGTGGTCAGCACCTGGTCGGGGCCGCGGCCGGCGGTGCCGCAGTGCTCGTAGGCGGCCGGGATGCCGTCGCGGCGCCAGCGGGCCGCGAGCTCGTCCTCGTCGCCGCCGGGGTACTCGGCCGGCAGGTGGTCGGGGGCGCGGCCGACGGGGAAGGTCAGCAGGAAGCGGTTGACGACCGCGCAGCGGGCGGCGAGGTCGAAGGGGTCCGGCTGGGTCCGGTTCTCGTCGTCGGCGGCGGGGACGTGGCCGAAGCCGAGGTGGAGCAGGGCGTGGGCGATCGTCCAGGCCCACTCGCGGGGTTCGGCCCGCCGGGTGGGGTGGACGTGGACGACGCCGTTGGAGGTGATGACGGCCAGGCCCCCGTCGGGGGCTTCCGGGCAGCCGGCCTCGCGGCAGATCTTGCCGTTCAGGGCGCCGAGGGCCGGGTTCTGCTTGACGAGGGCCAGGCCCTCGGCGAAGGCCTGGGTGGCCGGGTCGGGCTTGGCCGCCGCCGCCTTCGCCCGGGCCTTCGCGCCGCGGCTCACCGGCGGGCCTCGACGAGGCGGGGCATGTCGCGGGCCGCCTCGATCAGGAACCATCCGGGCAGCACGGGCAGGCCGTCGGCGTCGTCGGCGATGACGGTCTGCGCCACCTCGACGGAGATCTCGGCGAGCTGGACCAGGAGCGCCTTGAAGCGGTACGTGTGCTGGCGCAGGGCGGGCGAGACGTGTTCCTTCTGGGCCGGGAGCTCCTTGAGCAGGCGGCCGCGGAAGGCCTCCGCGAGGTAGTAGAGCAGGTCGCGGTCCTGGAGCCGGGCGGGCCAGGAGGCGTCGCCCTTCAGGATGGCCTCGATGCCGAAGGTGTGGCGGACGATCTTGGCGTAGCCGCAGAAGGAGACGGCGTGCGCGGGGGTGAGCGTGCCGTGGGCGACCACCTTGAGGGTCGCTTCGTCCAGTTCCGTGCCGAAGGAGTGCAGGGCGTCGGAGAGCATGTGCCAGGAGCGCGGGGTGGAGAAGGGCTCCTCGGTCTTGGGCGGCTGCGACCAGAGGTGGTCGGGGCGGTCGGTGAGGTAGTCGGTCACCCACGGGTGGATGCCGTGCTCGCCGGCCCACACCAGCCAGTCCTGCGCGGACGCCCGGAGGTGGACGTGGGTGAGGCGGTTGACCAGGGCGGAGGCGATGGGCCGGGCCAGCGCGTTGTCCGTGGCGCGGTTGCCCGCGCCGATGACGATGGATCCGGCGGGCAGTTCGTAGGAGCCGATCCGGCGGTCGAGGATCAGCGAGTAGAAGGCCTTCTGGACGTCCGGGCTCGCGGCGTTGAGCTCGTCGAGGAAGAGGCAGTACGGCTCGTCGCGGGCGATGGCCTCGGGCGGGCAGAAGACGGAGCGGCCGTCGCGGATCTGCGGTACGCCGATCAGGTCCTCGGGGGCGAGCTGCGTACCGAGGAGGCTGACGCACTCCAGGCCGAGGGAGTCGGCGAACTTCCGCACGAGCGAGGACTTCCCGATGCCGGGCGCCCCCCAGAGGAAAACGGGCCGCACGGTCGCGAGGCCGAGCAGCAGTTCGGGGATCTGGGCGGGGGTGACGGTGACGGCAGCCTGCACGGGTGGGGATGTCCTTCGGGGCGGAGCGGTGTGTGGTGCGGCCAGTCTGGTCGCACCGCACACCGCCCGGCATCCGGTTTTCCGGGCGTGCGGCTCAGGTCTCGATGAGGTGCTTGAGCTTCTCCTCGTTCAGCGGCATCTCCTTGCGCGCGTACGGCTTCACGACGAGCGGTACGAGGACCTTGCCGATGCCGTGGCCCTCGAAGTCGAGGCTCAGGGTGAGCCGGGAGCGCGTCCCGTCGCCCAGGGGCTCGACGGTGCCGCGGACGTCGCCTCGGACCGGGCCGTCGATGCCGTGCAGGTGCCAGCTCCTGGGCGGGTCGTACTCGGTGAGTTCCATGGTCGTCGGGAACTCGCGCCGGCCGATCCGCCGCCGTACGGCGATGAGCGAGCCGACGGCCGGGTGCCCGGCGCCCCGGACGGACACGGCGCTCTTCTGCCACTCCGGCAGGTGGGAGGCGTCCGACGCGTAGGAGAAGACCTCTTCGGGACTGCGGTCGATCTCGATGCTTTCTCTGATCGCGGACATGGCGACCCTTTCGTGCCCCCTGGAAGGCGCTGTCCTTCCACGCTACCGCGCAGGTCAGACCGCTGTCCGCTGCCTGCGGGCGGCCATCACGGCGTAGACGGCGACGCCGGCGAAGAGGAAGAGAACGCCCTGGTAGACGGCGGCGTACCCGGATCCGGCCACCAGCCACATGGAGAAGCCGAAGGCGAGGACGGCGAGGGCGCCGTCGCGGACCAGGCGTCCCCGCCGGACGCGCTCGCCCTGGCCGGAGAGCAGGAAGTAGATCTGCGCGGCGGTGGAGAGCAGGTAGGGGACGGTCGCGGTGAAGGTGGTGACGAGGACGAGGATCTCGAAGACGCCGTCGGAGCCGGCCGTGTAGTTGTAGACGGTCAGGGCGGAGGCCAGGGAGGTCGTGACGACGACGCCGACGACCGGGACGCCGCGCCGCTTCTTCTCGAAGGCCCGCGGGAAGAGCCCGTCCTTGGCGGCCGCGTACGGCGTCTGGGCGCTGAGCAGGGTCCAGCCGTTGAGGGCGCCGGCCATGGAGACGACGGCGGCGCAGGCGACGAGGGTGCCGCCCCAGGTGCCGCCGAACATGGCGTTGACGGCGTCGGTGAAGGGGGCCTCGGAGGAGACCAGCTTCTCGTGGGCGACGAGGCCGAAGACGGAGAGGGTGCCGAGCAGGTAGACGACGGCCGCGCCGGTGGTGCCGAGGATCGTGGCCCGGCCGACGTTGCGGGCGGGGTCGCGGACCTCTCCGGCGCTGACGGCGGCCGACTCCACGCCGAGGTAGCTGAAGAGGAGGATCGCCGCGGAGGCGGAGAGCGCGCCGGCCGGGCTCTGGCCGGTGGCCTGGAACGGGCCGAGGTTGGCGGGGTCGAAGAAGAACAGGCCGCCGACGGCCACCAGCAGCAGCGGGGCGAACTTCAGCACGGTGGCGACGAGTTGGACGGCGCCGACGTAGCGGGTGCCGGCCAGGTTGGCGAGCGCGGGGAGCCACTGCATGGCCAGGGCGGCCAGGCACATGGACCACTTGTGCTCGCCGATGGCGGGGAAGAGGACGGAAAGGTAGCCGACGGAGGCGACGGCGAGCGCCGCGTTCGAGACCCAGGAGGTGATCCAGTAGCTCCAGGCGGCGAGGAAGCCGGCGAAGTCGCCGAAGGCGGCGCGGGCGTAGACGTACGGGCCGCCGGTCTGCGGGTGCCGGTGGGCGAGGCGGCCGAAGACGAGGGCGAGGGCGATCGCGCCGAGGGTGAGGACCGCGAAGGCGACGAGGCTGATGGTGCCGAACGGGGCGACCGAGGCGGGGAGGAGGAAGATCCCGCCGCCGATGATGTTGCCCATGACCAGGCAGGTCGCGATGGGGAGGCCGAAGCGCCGGGCATGGGGGTCGCGGCCCGGCTCGGGGGGTGCGGTGGCCTCGGCGGGCAGGGCTGCGGTGCTGGTCATCGGTGGTGCGCCTCGGGTCGTCTCACATGGTGGGCGGGTCGACACATGGTCGGCCACCGTGCGGGACGTACCAAATCAGCGGGTTTCGTCCCGCGCGGGCGACCCCTCGGAAGGAAGGATTCCGCTGATGTGGCCTCCCGGCGGGGAATCCTGCGGCGCCTCTCGGGAGGCTTCCCCGGAGATCTCGTCGGATACCTGCCCGGAGGCCTCCCCGCGGACCGGCCCCTCGGCCCGGGCAGGCGGGGCGGCCGCGTAGCGTTCCGCGTCGCGGGGCGCGGGCTCCCGCGCCCACCCCTCCCCCGGCGCGGCCACCGGTACCTGGGGGCCGTCCGCCTCCCTGAGCCAGCGCCGCAGTACGCCGTGCACGGCCTCCGCGCCGACCAGTTCCTCCCCCGGGTCCGACAGCTCCGCGGGCCACATCAGGAACGGGTGTCCCTGCTCCCCGCCCAGGCCGCCGTGCGAGCCGATCTGCTCCTCGAAGGCGTGCACCGCGCCCGTGTCCGGGTCGTACGCCGAATTCACCATGATGTCGGCGACGTGCGGGAAGGCGTCGGTCCGGCGGACGGCCGCGGCCGCGCCCGGCCCGAAGGGGGCCAGCAGCCGCTCCGCCTCACCGGGCACGTCCAGCCGGGCCTCGGCCCCGCCGGGGCCCAGTACCACCCCGTCCACCAGCAGGAAGCCCACGCCGGGGTGGTTGGCCAGGGTCGCCAGCAGCGCGGGGTGCGTGCGCTCGATGCGGGCCCGGGAGGCCCTGCCGGGGACGTCCGGGAAGGAGATCAGGGCGAGGTTCCCGGAGGCCAGCACCACCGGGTCGGAGCCCGGTCCCGGGCGGGCCTCCTCGCCGCCCTCCACCGGCCGGTGCAGGGCCGCGAGGACCGCCGCGCGGGCCTCGGCGCCGCTGCGGGTACGGCCGGCCCTGCGGGAGACGGGCAGGCCGCAGCCCGCCCGCACCAGGTCCTTCAGGGTCAGCCCGTACCGCGCCAGGAAGGTCTCCCCCGGGCTCTGGCCGTGGTCGGAGAGCAGCACGATCCGGTACGGGCGCGGCGCGTGCTCGGCGACCCGGGCGATCAGCGCGAGGCTGCGGTCGAGGCGTTCCAGCACCTGGTCGGTGTCCCGGCCGCGCGGGCCCGAGTGGTGCGCGACCTCGTCGTAGGCGACGAGGTCGGCGTAGACCACGGAGCGCCCCGCGAGCATGTCGCCGATCACCGCCGCGACGACCACGTCCCGTTCGACCACGGTCGCGAAGGCCCGGATCAGCGGGTAGAGACCGCCGCGCGACACCCGGGGCCGGTCCCCGCGGATCCGTGCCCGCAGGGACTGGACGATCTCGCGGACCGCGTCGGCGGTGAAGGACAGGGCCGTGCGGACGGCGTTGGCCGGGTCGGAGAAGTACGCGAAGTACCCGGAGCGGGACCGGTTGGCCCGGCCGCGCCGCGCCGAGACCGAGAGCACCAGCGCCAGCTGGTCCGCGCCGCCGCTGAAGAGGTTGCCCCGGCTGGCCCCGTCGAGCGTGAGCAGTCCGCCGTCGCCGGTGCGCCCGATGGCCCGCCGCTGGAGTTCCGCGGCGCTGGTGGGCCGGTTGCAGACCATCACCTCGCGGGTGTCCTTCTCGTACCAGCGGAAGGCGGGCACGTCGAAGGTGGAGCCGTGCAGGATGCCGAGCTGGCTCGCGCCGGTCTGGCTCGACCAGTCCGTCCGCCAGGACGTGACGCGGTGGCCGCGCTCCAGCCAGCCGGCGACGGTCGGCATCAGCGCGCTGTTGCAGGCCTCGCGCAGCACCTCGTACCCGACCCCGTCGAGCTGGAGGACCAGCAGGCCGGGCACGGCCGCCCCGGACCGGGACGCCGCCCCGGGGCCCTGCCGGCGGCGGCGCCGGTCGGCGAGCCGGTAGAGCCGGCGCCGGTAGGCCTCGTCGTCGCGCACCGCGAGCGCGGTGGAGGTCGCCGAGGCCACCGCGGACATCACGGCGGCGACGACGACCGCGGTCTCGGGGGCGGCCTCGCCCCGCCCGTCGGGGATCAGCCTGAGCGCGAGCAGCAGGAGCGAGCCGTTGAGGAAGAAGACGAGCAGCCCGAGCACGAGGGCGGGCACCAGCAGCAGGGCCCGCACGACCACGGGCCAGACCAGCGCGCTCAGCAGGCCGAAGGCGCCGGCGCCCCAGGCCGCGGTGAGGCCGATCTGCGTGATGCTGTCGCCGTCGTCGGACTGCAGCCGGAAGTCCGGGAGGATCCCGGCCAGGGCGAGCATCGTCAGGGTGGAGACGGCCCAGACGAGGGCCACCCGCACCAGGGCGTTGCCCGTGGTCCGCCACCGTCGTCGCCGCACCGTGCCACCCCCTGGTTCGTCTCGCGCTTCCAGGCTCGCACAGCGGGGGCGGGGCGGCCGGGCGGCGGGGGGACGCCTACGGGGCGGGCGGCGGGGCGGCGGGGCGACGGCGGTCAGGTGCCGTCGTAGCCGGCGGTCGGCATGGACAGCCGCCGGTGCACCTCGGCCTTCATCGCGGAGGTGTACCGGGGCTCTTCGCCGCCCGCCGTCTCCAGGCGCACGCCGCGCCGTTCGCACTCGGCGGTGAACTCCTCGACGCAGCGCAGCGCGCGGGCGAGCACCCGCTGGTTCGCCGCGACGAAGAGGTCGACGCGCCCGATGGACATCTCGGACCAGAACCCGCAGTGGTCCGCGCGCATCCCGTAGACCAGCAGCTGCTTGGTCACGGTGTAGCCCCGGTCGGCCGCCCAGCGCGCGCACACGGCGTGCTGGCCACGGGTGTCCACGGCGAAGGGGTCGGCGTCCAGGTCTTCGAGCGGGGCCAGGCTGGCGATCGCGGCCACGCGCAACTCTTCCATGCCGCCGGACCCTACTCCGATCCGCCGCCCGAGAGGAGGGGCTGCCGGGTTCGGATTCCGACGCGCTGGCGGGGGCCTCCGGCCCGGCATCATGGGTAGGACACACCCCGAGGCCGACGGGACGGCGAGGGAGGGAGGGCCTGGTGCCGGTGGAGATCACCTGGTGGGGCCATGCGACGTGCACCGTCGAGGATTCCGGGGTGCGGCTGCTGACGGACCCGTTGTTCACGCGGCGGCTCGCGCACCTGCGGCGGCGCCGCGGGGCGCTCCCGCCGCCCGAGGCGGCGGTGGCGGACGTGGTGCTCGTCTCGCACCTGCACGCGGACCATCTGCACCTGCCGTCGCTGGGGCGGCTCGCGCCCGGAACCAGGCTCCTGGTGCCGCGGGGGGCGCGGCGGGCGGTCCCGGGACTGGCCCGGCTCGCCGGGCTGCGCGGGCTGGCGGTGACGGAGACGGCGCCGGGCGAGGAGGTCGGCGTGGCGGAGGGCGTGCGGGTCCGGGTGGTGAGCGCCCGGCACGACGGGCGGCGGCTGCCGTTCGGGCCGCACCGCGCGCCGGCGCTCGGGTACGTGGTCCTGGGCGCCGCCCGGACGTACTTCGCCGGGGACACCGGGCTGTTCGACACGATGGCCGAGGAGGTGGGGCCGGTGGACGTGGCCCTGCTGCCGGTGGGCGGCTGGGGTCCGTACCTGGGGCCGGGGCACCTGGACGCCGGGCGGGCGGCGCACGCGCTGGCGCAGCTGGCGCCGGCGGCGGCGGTGCCGGTCCACTACGGGACGTACTGGCCGGTGGGGATGGACGCGGTACGGCCGCACGAGTTCCACGCGCCGGGCGAGGAGTTCGAGCGGCGGGCCCGCCGGCTCGCGCCGAAGGTGACCGTACGGGTGCCCGGGCACGGTGAACGGGTGCGGCTGCCGTGACGCTCCACGACCTCACGGCGGTGGCAGCGGCGGCGGCCGCGGGGGCGGCGGGGGCCGGCGGCCAGGTGCCGCCGGAGACCACCCAGCAGGCGGTGGGCTATCCGGCGTTGTTCGTGCTGGTCGCGCTGGGTGCGCTGGTACCGGTGATTCCCACCGGGGCGCTGGTGAGTTCGGCGGCGGTGGTCGCGTTCCACCACCAGGCGCCGTACGGGGTGCTGCTGGTGTTCGCGGTGTCGGCGCTGGCCGCCTTCACCGGGGACCTGGCGCTGTACTGGCTCGGGCAGCGCGGGGTGCGGTCCCGCAACGGTTCGCGGTGGCTGGCGGCGTTGCGTGGCCGGGCCACGCCCGAGCGGCTGGCGCAGGCACAGGCCCGGCTGGACGAGCACGGGGTGACGGTGCTGGTGCTCTCACGACTGGTCCCGGCGGGCCGGATCCCGGTGATGCTGGCCTGCCTGCTGGCGGAACTCCCGCTGCGCCGGTTCGCCCGCGGCGACGCCCCCGCGTGCCTGGCCTGGGCGGCCACGTACGGGCTGATCGGCATCCTGGGCGGCTCGCTCTTCTCGGAGCCGTGGAAGGGCGTGGCCGTGGCGGTCGGCCTGGCACTGCTGATCAGTGCGGGCCCGGCGGCCTGGCGCCGGCTGCGCCGGAGGCCCTGAGCGGGCCGCCGGCCAGACGGGACTTCGACGACACGACCTAGGGCGCGTCGTGGCGGCCGTGGTCGGGCCGGGCGGCCGGCGGCGGGAACGCCAGGCCCGTCGGGGTGTTGAGGCCGGTGAAGGGGAGCGTGACCTGGCCGCCACCCGTCTCCCGGACCCGCACCACGCGGTTGTTGAAGCCGTCGGCCACGTAGAGGCCGCCGGTCCCGTCGAGCGCGAGGCCCAGCGGAGAGCTCAGGCCGGTGACGGGCACCGTGCTCTGCGGGCCGCCGCCGGCGGGCACCTTCACGACACGGTTGTTGCCGCTGTCGGCGATGTAGAGGTCGCCGGCGGCGTTCAGGGCCAGCCCGGTCGGCTGCGAGAGGCCGGTGGTGGGGACGGTGGTCTGACCGCCACCGCCCGCGGCGATCCTGACGACCCGGTCGTTGACGAAGTCGGAGACGTACAGGCCGCCGTCGGACGCGATCGCCAGCCCCCAGGGGTGCAGCAGCCCGGTGGTGGGGACGGTGCTCTGGCCGCTGCCGTCCGCGGCCACCTTCACGACCCGGTCGTTGAAGCTGTCGGCGATGAAGAGGTTCCCGGCCGGGTCGACGGCGAGCCCCAGCGGACGCGAGAGGCCCGCGGTGGGCACGACCGCCTGCTGCCCGCCGTCCGGGGGCAGGACGACCACCCTGTTGTTGCCGGTGTCGGCGACGTAGAGCCGGCCCGCCGCGTCCCAGGCCAGGCCGGTCGGCCGCACCAGGCCGTCGAGGGGCACGGTGCTCTGGTCGCCGCCGTCCGCGGGCAGGGCGACCACGCGGTTGTTGCCGTAGTCGGACACGTACAGGGGCGGACCGGCGGGCGATCCCGCGCCGCCGGGCTGCGCGGCTCCGGCCACCCCGCCCGCCAGCGCGCACAGCGCCAGCAGTCCCGCGGCGACGGCCAGGCGCCGGGTCCACCGCCGGACGGCCGGGCGGCCCGCGGGGGCCGGCGGATCGATCGTTCGCGACTCGGCCGTCTTGCGTTCCACGACTCACCCACCTGATCTGGACGGTCGGCCCGGTGCCGTACCCCCGCCGACCATAGGAACCGCCGCCCGGGGGTGCGGGAGCCACGCCACCGGGGGCCGCACCGGCCACTCCAATGCCCGGTGGCGTGGGCGACGGGGCGCCGGCGGAGGAGATCGACGCGACCGTGGCGCGGAGCCGGATCACGCGGGACGACCGGGGCCCCGATCCGGGTCCGCGTCCGCGTCCGGGCCCGGCTCCGGGTCCGGCTCCGGGTCCGGGAGGGTGCGGGAGGCGCCGACCGGGAGGTCCCAGAGGTCCTCCCGGGGCCGTCCCGACCGGTCCCAGGCGGCCAGGGTGCGGTGCAGGGGCTCCATGACCGGTTCCGCGGAGAGCACGAAGGCGCCCCAGTGCATGGGGGCCATCCTCCGCGCCCCGAGGTCCAGGCACGCCCGGACGGCTTCCTCCGGGTCGGCGTGGACGTCGCCGAGCCACCAGCGCGGGGCGTACGCGCCCACGGGCAGCAGGGCGAGGTCGATGCCGGGGTGGCGGCGGCCGATTTCGTGGAACCACCGGCCGTAGCCCGTGTCCCCCGCGAAGTAGACCTTCCTCGGGACCGGGCTCAGGGTGTCGGTGAGGATCCAGCCGCCCCACAGGGACCGGCAGGTGTCGATCAGGGACCGCTTCGACCAGTGGTGGGCGGGGACGAACTCGAAGCGTACGCCGTCCAGTTCGGCCCATTCCCACCAGTCGAGGTCGGTGACCCGGGTGAAGCCGCGGCGGCGGAACCAGCCCGCGAGGCCCGCCGGGACGAAGAGGGCGGTGTCGCGGGGCAGCCGCCTGAGGGTGGGGGCGTCGAGGTGGTCGTAGTGGTTGTGGCTGATCACGACCGCGTCCACCGGCGGCAGGTCCTCCCAGCGCACCCCGACGGGCGTCATCCGGGAGGGGGTGCCGAGGATCCGCCGGGACCAGACCGGGTCGGTCAGCACGGTCAGTCCGCCGGTGCGCAGGACCCAGCTGGCGTGCCCGGCCCAGGTGACGGACACCGCGCCGGCGGCCGTCGCGGGCAGCGGCCCCGGCTCGTACGGCAGGTCCGGGATGCCGCGCAGCCCTTCGGGGCCGGGCCGGAAGGCGCCCTCGCGGGCGAGCCGGGCGAAGGCGCGGACGCCGGGCAGCGGGGTGGTCAGCCGGTCGGCGAACGAGCGGGGCCAGCGGCGGTGTTCGCCGAGTGGGCGCGCGCCGGACGGGCGGGGAGCCGGCCGGGTGCCGGCACGGCATACGGGCCCCGCGGCGGGGGCGGCCGGGGCGGGTGCGGGGGCGGCGTCCGTCCGGTCGCTCATCGGGAGGTCTCCGTTCACCTGGTCGCGGGCGCGGATGCGGGTGCGGGGTCGCGGCGGGCCGGGCCGGCGGGCGGGCCCGGTGGGGTCAGGCCAGCCCGGCCAGGACCGATCCGAGGAGGTCCAGGGAGTTGCGTACGTGCGGCAGCACGAGCGGATCCCGGGCGGTGAGCACGGCGAGCCGCTCCTCGGGCGTGGCGCCCAGCAGCGGCCCGGTGGACAACCGGACCCGCAGTGAGCCCAGTTCGTCCGCGAAGCGCTGTCCGCCGGGGGTGGGCGCGCCGAGCCGGGCGCCGAGCCAGTCCTCCAGCTCCATGGCGTCGCCGACGCCGTGCCGGGCGAGCCCGGCGCGCAGCGGGGTGAGGTCGGCGTACAGGTGCCGTCCGGCCTGCGGGGGCCGGGCCAGGGCTCCCGCCGCGCGGATCTCGCGGTGCGCGGCGGCGGCCACCAGGCCGTGCAGGCGGGCGGCCGCGTACGCGCGCGCGGCGATGGCGTCGGGTTCGTCGAGGGCGTGCGCCGCGGCGCCGGCGACGGGGCCGGCGACCACCGCGCCGGTGGCGGTGAGGACGTCGAGGGTGCCGGCGCGCAGCCGGGCCCCGCGCGGGGTGGCGGGGAAGCGGACCACGGCGGCGGGCCAGCCGGCCGGCAGGTACGCGCCGGAGAGGTCGACGAGGACCGCCGCCCGTTCGGGCAGCATCTCCGCGGGACTCAGGACCAGGTCGTCGTGGGGCCGGTGGACGGTGTCGCGCCAGCTCTCGTCGCTGACGACGAACAGCCCGGCGGACTCGGCGGCCTCGCACGCCTCGCGCACCAGCTCGGGCGGCGGGACGGTCGCGGTCGGGTCGTCGGCGACCGAGAGCAGCAGCACCCGCGGATCGCCGCCCTCGGCGCGCACCCGCCGTACGGTCTCCAGCAGCGCGTAGGGGTCGGGCACGCCGCCGCACTCGGCCGGGGTCGGCACGTGGTAGGCCCGCCGACCGAGCAGCCTGACCTGGGGCGTCCACCAGGCGGGGCAGGGCCGGGGCAGCATCACGTCGCCCCCGTACGCCCCGATGAGCGCCAGCAGCAGCGCCGGGGCGCCGGGGCCCGCCGCCACGTTCTCCGGTGAGGTGGCCAGCCCGCGCCGGCGCCAGTACCGGCAGGCCGCCTCGCGCAGCGACGGCCCGCCGCCCGGGGGCTGCGGGGAGGAGCGTCCGGCGGCCGCGCCGAGGACGGAGATCAGCTCGGCGAGCACGGGCAGGCCCGGCTGCGGCGCGGGCGGGCCGTAGCGGACCGGGCCGCGGCCCTCCGCCGCCGTGCGCTGCATCCCCTCCACCGCTGTCCGCCTTCCGCGTTCGCCGCGTCGCACTCCGCCAACCCTGACCTTTATACGATTATTCAGCCGCATATGCCCGTTGTCGTACGCACCCGGTCGGGCCGGTCGGGCCACCGCCCGCCCGCCTCAGCCCGTCCGCCCCACCATCGCCAGCAGCCGGGTCTGCGCGTCCGCGCCCGCCGGGACCTCGACCGGCTCGGCGAACATGCCGCCGGCCGCGAGGGCGTCTGCGTACGGCATGACCTCCTTGATCGAGAATTCGACGAGGGTGTCGGGCAGCCGGTCGTCGGCGCCGATGCCGCGGCAGAGGTCCCAGGTGTGCACGACGCAGTCGGCGGTCAGTTCCGAGCAGTACGCCGAGCCGAGCGCGGGCCCGTAGGAGAGCCGTACGGTCCGCTCCAGCGCACCGGACGCGGCGAAGGCGGCGTGCGCGGCGCCCGAGGCCCTGTCCCACGCGGCGACCGGGTCGTCGCCCAGTACGTCCCCGGAGAAGGCGTCCCCCAGCTCGTCGAGGGTGCGGCCCTCGGTGATCAGCGGCGGGATCCAGAGCTGCTCCCCGGTGACGTGGTTGACCAGGTCCCGCACCGTCCACTCCGTGCACGGGGTGGACGCCCCCCACTGGTCGTCCCGCACGGCGCGCACCCGCTCGCCGAAGAGCCTCAGCGCTTCGGCGTGCCGTTCGAGCAGCGTGTCGGACATGGCTCCCACCGCCCTCAACCCGGGGTGACATCCCCCTGGTGCCACTCTCCTCGCCCCCGCACGGCCCTGCCACCGACCCTCGCCTCCTCCTTGCGAATCAAGAATGGTGTCCACATGTCAAAACGCATATCTCAGATGACGAACAGATCGCCTACGGTGGCACCAACGCTTCGACGAGGAGGGGCAGAGCCATGGACGCCACGAACGCCGCCAAGGAGACCGCCGTCTACACGCACGGCCACCACGAGTCGGTCCTGCGCTCGCACCGCTGGCGCACGGCCGAGAACTCCGCCGCCTACCTGATCGGCGAGCTGCGCCCCGGGCTGTCGGTGCTGGACGTCGGCTGCGGACCGGGCACCATCACGGCGGACCTGGCGGAACGGGTCGCACCGGGCGGCCGGGTCACCGCCGTGGACGCGGCCGAGGACGTCCTGGCCCAGGCCCGCGCCCACGTGGCGGAGCGCGGGCTGGGCGACGCGGTGTCCTTCGCCGTCGCGGACGTGCACGCCCTGGACTTCCCCGACGACTCCTTCGACGTGGTCCACGCCCACCAGGTGCTGCAGCACGTCGGGGATCCAGTACGGGCACTGAGCGAGATGCGGCGCGTGTGCCGGCCGGGCGGGGTCGTCGCCGCCCGCGACGCCGACTACGCGGCGATGACCTGGTACCCGGCGACGCCGGGGCTGGACGGGTGGCTGGACCTGTACCGGCGGGTGGCCCGTGCCAACGGCGGCGAACCGGACGCGGGCCGCCGGCTGCGGGCCTGGGCCCGGCGGGCCGGCTTCACGGACGTGACCTCCTCGGCGACCGCGTGGTGCTTCGCCACCCCGGAGGAGACCGCCTGGTGGTCTGCCCTGTGGGCCGACCGGACGAAGGCCTCCTCGTACGCGGACATCGCCGTCCGCGGCGGCCATGCGACACCCGCGGACCTGGAAGCGGCCGCACAGGCCTGGCACACCTGGGGCGCCGACCCGGACGCCTGGTTCTCGGTCCTGAACGCCGAGGTCCTGTGCCGAGCCTGACCCCGCGGCGGCCGGCCCGCAGCCCCCGGGCCGGGGATCAGACCGGCGGGCGCATGCGGAAGTCGTAGTGGGTGGGGAGCGGGCAGTCGGTGAGGGCGGACCAGACCTCGGACAGGGTCTCCTCGCCCTCCCGCAGGTCGGGCAGTTCGAAGCCGTCCTCGAAGACCCGGCGGGCCGCCCGCACGTGGCCCTCCGCCGCGAGCAGCCGGGCCGCCAGCAGCCGGAAGCGGCCCTGTTCGCGCAGCGCCGGCCGGAGCCGGTCCCAGACGGCCCGGGCCTGGGCCGGCCGGCCCGCCGCGAGGAGCGCGGCCATCGCCTCCTGGCCGAGGGCCGACTCCGCGGCCGTCCACGGCTCGCCGCCGCGGCTCTCCCCCGCCAGGTCCTCGAAGGCCGCCGCGAAGCCGTCGGCGGCCCGCGCGGCGTCGCCCGCCAGCGCGTCCGCCGCCGCCAGACAGCGCAGCAGCGGCCACTGCGACGGGGCCAGCGCCAGCCCGCGCTCCCAGCTGCGTACCGCCTGGGCGGTGTCGCCCGCGTGCCACTGCGCCACCCCCAGGTGGTACTCCGTCAGCGGGTCCGCGGGAGCCGTCTCCAGCATGTCCCGCCAGTGCGCCGCGACCAGGCTCGGCCCCGGCGGCACCACCCGGCGCGGGGCGGGCAGGACGCCCGTGCGCCACAGCTCCAGCCACGGCTCCTGCTCCTCGCCCAGCGTGGACTCCTCGAAGGGCGTGCCCGGCAGCCGGTGGCCCGCGCACAGCACCTCCAGCGCGCCCCAGCCCGAGCCGGCCGCCAGCCTCTCCCCCGGTTCCGTGTCGGCGCTGCCGCGCCACGCCTCGTACGCGGCGTCCACCCGCTCCCGGGGCAGGGCCGCCTCCAGGGCGTCCTGCGCCGCACCGCGGGCCGCCGGCCAGTCGGCGCCGTGCACCGCGGCAGGCTCCGCCGACAGCGGGCCGTACGCCTCCAGCCAGCTGAACTCCGCCCCGCCCTCCAGCCGTACGTGCTCCAGCTGGGTCCGGGCCAGCCCGGCCTGGATCTCCGCGTAGCCGCCGGTGCCCGGCTCGGTCAGCCACTCCTGCCAGCGCCGGCCGCCGCCGCCCGCGCCCCACACGAACAGCTTGCGCCCGCGCAGCCTGGCGGTGGAGGTCTGCACCAGCCCGCGCCCGTCGGCGTCCAGGGAGGCGATCCAGGGCCGGTCCCCGTCCCGGACCTCGTAGAAGAAGTCCGCCGGGTACTCGCTGCGCAGCGGGTACGTGCGGTCCGCGGCCTCCCACTCCGGCACCGGGATGCGGCGCAGCGAACGCTCGTACCCGAAGTGCCAGGCCTCGTCGGCCGGTGCCAGGACCCTGCTGCCCGGGTCCTCGGGGACGGCGATGTTGGACCACCAGTACACGGGGGCGGGGCGCTCGTGCGGGTTGCGCACGCGGACGCCGACGTAGAGGAACTGCGAGTCCGCGGGCAGCCACAGGTCCACCTGGAAGGGCAGGTCGCGCAGCCGCTCCCACTCCCACAGCCGGACCATCACGCCGCCGTCCGGGGCGGGTACCAGTGCGGCGTGCAGCGGGGCGCAGGACAGGGTGGTGTGGCCGGTCGCGCCGGTGTTCCACTCGATGCCGCCGGAGAACCAGGCGCCGTTCAGCGCGAAGTTGGCGGGCTGGAACACCGGGTTGCGGTAGAGCAGTTCGCGCCCGGTCGGCAGGTGCACGAGCGAGTGGACGCGCCCGCCCAGGCCCGGCAGCACGGTGACCCGCAGGTGCTCGTTCTCGATGACGACGGCCTCGAACTCGCGCTCCGTGCGCTCCCGCCGGTACCCGTCGCGGATGCGTACGGGCAGCAGCGAGCGCAGCGGCTCGTACCCGATCTGGCGGGCCATCTCGCGCGGCAGGCCGTCGCGGGAGCGCTCGTCCAGGACGTGCACGCCGTCGGGCGCGCGCAGGGCGGGCAGCGGGTTGTCGGAGCCCAACGGGGCTGCGGGGAGGGTCAGTACGGCACGTCGGACGGTGGTGGCCATGAGGAAATGGAACACGCCGCGGCGGCCGGTGCACAGGGGTTCCGCAGATCACCACCGGTCAGGATTACGCAAAGGCCCCCGCCACCAGATCCGCGAGGAGCGCGCCCGCACGGCCGTCCGGGTCGAGGTCCGGGTCGTAGATGGTGACGTTCAGCCCGACGCAGCGCGGTGACCCCACCAGTACGCCGAGCAGTTCGGCGACCTCCTGCGGCAGCAGGCCCCCCGGGTCGGGGCTGTCCACGGCCGGCATCACCTCGGGATCGAGCACGTCGGCGTCCAGGTGCACCCAGAACCCGTCGGTCACCGGCGGGTGCAGGCCGTCCAGCGCGGAGCGGGCGACGGCCGCGGCGCCCCGGCGGCGGATCTCGCCGACGGTGGCGGTGAAGATCCCGGCCTCCGCCAGCTCCCTGAGGTCCGCGTCCCCGTCGCGGATGCCGAACAGCCGGACGTCCTCGTCCCGCAGGTACGGCGCGAGCCCCTCCAGGTCGCTGAGGGATGCCTGCCCGCGGCCGGTGGCCAGGGCCAGCTCCTCGCCGCCCGCGGCCCCGACCGGCCCGTTGACGGCGGTGTTGCCCGGGTGGCGGAAGTCGGCGGAACCGTCGACGGCGGCCAGGCCGTAGCGGCCCGTCCGGCGCATGGCGAGGGAGGCGCCGAGCTGGATGGAGCAGTCCCCGCCGAGGACGACGGGGAACTCCCCGGCCTTCAGATGGCGTTCGATCCGGTCGGCGAGGGCCACGGTGTATGCGGCGAGGGCGTCGGCGTTGAAGACGCCGTCGCCCTCCCTCCAGTCGCCCCGGTCGTAGCGGGGCGGGACCACGACACCGCCCTCGCGCGCCCCGAGCCTGCCGAGCAGGCCCTGCTCGCGCAGGGCGCCCGCGAGCTTGTAGACACCGGGGACGGTCCCGGGCGCGGGCGGCCGCAGACCCAGGTTGGACGGGGCGTCGAGCAGTACGAGGGTGCGCATCCCCTCATCCTGCGCGATGCCGCGCCGCGGCGGAAGGAACCGTCACGGACGCGGCCCGGCCCCGGGCGCCGCCGTCGGGGTCACCGCGCGCGCGGCATCCCGGCGGTGACGGCCCAGCGCTCGTGGTCGCGCCAGGCGCCGTCGACGTGGAGGAAGTCGGGGGACAGCCCCTCCAGCCGGAAGCCGGCGCCGCGGACCAGTGCGATCGATGCCGTGTTGCCGGGCTGGACGTTGGCCTCCAGCCGGTGCAGGCCGAGGCCCTCCCCGGCGGGCGCGAAGGCGTGGTCGAGGACCAGTGCGAGGGCTTCGCGCAGGATCCCGCGGCCGGCGGCGTGCGCGAAGGCCCCGTAGCCGAGGGCCCCGCACTGGAAGGCACCCCGCACGATGTTGTTGACGTTGACGAATCCGGCCAGGGCGCCGGTGCCGAGTTCGCACACGAGGAACCCGGTGCGGACGTCGCCCTCGATCAGCCGGGTCGCGTAGGGCTCGTACTCCTCGACGGTGGCGGGCGGGAACAGCCAGGGGCGGTGGAGGTCCCGGCTCTCGCGGACGCGCGCGGTGAACTCGGGCCCGTCGGCGAGCCGGTAGGGCCGCAGCCCGACGCGGCCACCCTCCCGGGCGTAGGTCGACATGCTCATCCGCCCAGGCTAGGCGGTCTCCAGGGGGAGCCTCGGGACATCGGTGCGCTCGATCCCGAAGACCTGCGCGTAGAGCGAGAGTTCGGCCTCCAGTGCCCGGACCATGGTGTCGGCGCGGCGGAAGCCGTGGCCCTCGCCCTCGAAGGCCAGGTAGGCGTGGGGCACCGGCCGCCCCCGCATCGCGGCCGTCAGCCGCTCCGCCTGGGCCGGCGGGCACACCGCGTCGTCCAGCCCCTGGAGCAGGACGAACGGTGCCGTGATCCGGTCGGCGTTGGCCACCGGGGAACGCTCGCGGCTCACGACGGCCAGGGTCTGGGGCGGCCCGGCCAGGCCGTCGATGTAGCGGGATTCCAGGTCGTGGGTCTCCTCGGCGAAGCCCAGCAGGTCCAGCACCGGGTAGATGATCGCCGCGCAGGCGTAGAGGTCGGTGGCGGCGAGCGAGGCGGCCGCCGTCCAGCCTCCCGCGCTGCCGCCGCGGATCGCGAGCCGGGCGGGGTCGGCGGTGCCCTCGGCGGCCAGGGCCCGGGCCACCGCCGCGCAGTCCTCCACGTCCACCACGCCCCACTGTTCGCGCAGCCGCTCCCGGTAGGCGCGGCCGTAGCCGGTGGAGCCGCCGTAGTTCACCTCGACCACGCCGATCCCGCGCGAGGTGAAGTAGGCGATGTGCAGGTCGAGCACGGGCGGCACGTGGTCGGTGGGCCCGCCGTGCGCCCACACCACGTACGGGGGCAGTTCGTCGGCGGCGGCCCGGCAGGCCGGGTGGTGCGGCGGGTAGACGTGCGCGTGGATCTGCCGGTCGTCCGGGCCGAGGAAGGTGCGGCTCTGCGGCTCGGGGTAGTAGGCCGGGTCCACCGGATCCGCACCCTGCGCGCCGACGACCCTGGCGTGCCCGCCGGCGGTGTCCAGCTCGACGACCTCGTAGGCGCTGCGCGGGCTGGCGGCGACCCCGTAGACCCTGCCGCCCTGCACGGCGAGCGTCGGCTGCCAGGCGGTCCACGGCCCGGCCGCGTCCACCAGGTCGCCGCTCTCCGGGTCGAGGATGCCGAGCACCGAGGAGCCCTGGCCGTGCAGTACGGCGACGAGCCCGTCGGGGAGCGGGGCGATCCAGCGCAGCCCGGGCTTCCACAGGGCTCCCCCGAACTCCTCCTCGCGCAGGCACAGGTTGACGGCCCACCCGGTGTCCGGGTCCACCCGGTAGGGGTTCCACCAGCCGCCGCGGTCGCTGACCGCGAGGAGGGTTCCGTCGGCCGTCCACTCCACCTGGGCGACGGACTCGTCGGGGCCGCCGAGGACGGTCCGGGCCCCGGCCAGTTCCCCGTCCGCGGTGACCTCCGCCAGCTGCAGTTCGGTGCCGTCCCAGGGCATCAGCGGGTGGTCCCACACCAGCCAGGCAGCCCGCCGGCCGTCCGGGGAGAGCCGGGGGCCGGTGCTGAAGCGGTGCCGGTCACCGGTGAGTTCCCGTACGGCCGACCGGTCACCGGCCGCCGACCCGTCCAGCGGTACGGCGGCCAGCACGCGGCGCACATCGGTCGGCGCGGGCCCGGTGAACTCCTCCAGCACGCACCAGACCTCGTCCCCGCGCAGCACCGGGTCGGCCCAGCGCAGCCCGCCGCCGGTCGCGGAGACCGGGGTCAGGGGCCGCGGCCCGGGGGCGCCGGGCGCGTCCGGCTCGTACGCGTACAGCCGCTGGTCGGCGAAGTGGACGAAGACCAGCAGGGGGCCGCCGCTCGCCCGCTCGGCCCCCGCCCAGGGCAGGCCGCCGTACTCGGTGAACCGGCTGCGCACGTTCCACGGCGCGGGCAGCTCGCTGACCTCGGTCCCGGACCCGACGGGGCGGCGGCGTACGAGGGTGCGGCGGCCGGCCTCCTGCGGCCGGGGCTCGGTCCACCACAGCTCGGCGCCGACCGTGCCGAGGTACTCGGGGCGTCCGTCGAGCGAGGCGGCGAGGCCGGCGTCGATGGGCGAGGGCCAGCTCCCGTACGGGCAGGTCTGCGCGGCGGTCATGACCGGGCCCCGCTCACAGGGTCCGCAGGGCGCGGTCGAGGACCCGGACGCCGAAGTGGAGGGCCTCGACGGGGACCCGCTCGTCCACGCCGTGGAAGAGGGACCAGTAGTCGAAGCCGGGTGGCAGCTTCAGGGGGGAGAAGCCGTAGCCGGTGATGCCGAGCCGGGAGAACTGCTTGGCGTCGGTGCCGCCGGCCATGCAGAAGGGCACCACGTGCCCGTCCGGGTCGAAGCGTTCGACGGACTCGCGCAGGACGGCGTACGTCCGCCCGTCCACGGGGGCTTCGAGCGCGACCTCCCGGTGGTGGAACTCCCAGGTGACGTCCGGGCCGGTGAGCGCGTCGAGGGTGGCGATGAACTCGGCCTCGCCGCCGGGCAGCATGCGTCCGTCGACGAAGGCGGTGGCCTGGCCCGGGATCACGTTGAGCTTGTAACCGGCGCTGAGCATGGTGGGGTTGGCGCTGTTGCGGACGGTCGCCTCGACGAGGGCGGCGGCCGGGCCCAGCTTGCCGAGGACCGTGTCGAGGTCGAAGCCGGGGCGCCGAGGGTCGACCGACAGGCCCTGGAGGGCGGCGAGTTCGGTGATGCAGGCGGTGACCGTGTCGGTGAGCCGGACCGGCCACTCGTGCTCGCCGATCCGGGCGACCGCGGCGGCGAGCCGGCTGACGGCGTTGGCCCTGTTGGGCTTGGAGCCGTGGCCGGTGGTGCCGTGCGCCGTCAACTTCAGCCAGGCAGTGCCGCGTTCACCGGCGGCGATCGGGTAGAGGGCCCGGCCGGGACCGGTGTGGACGGTGAAGGCGCCGGATTCGCTCAGGCCCTCCGTGCAGCCTTCGAAGAGCTCCGGGTGGTGGTCGGCGAGGAAGCCGGAGCCGTCGACGGCGCTGTCCTCCTCGTCGGCGGTGTAGGCGATCACGATGTCGCGGCGCGGCCGCACGCCGGCGCGCGCCCAGGCCCGTACGACGGCCAGCACCATCGCGTCCATGTTCTTCATGTCGACGGCGCCGCGGCCCCAGACGACACCGTCCCGGACCTCGCCGGAGAAGGGGTCCGTGCTCCAGTCGGCGGCCTCGGCGGGGACCACGTCGAGGTGGCCGTGGACGAGGAGCGCGTCGGCGGCGGGGTCGGTGCCCTCGATCCGGGCGACCACGTTGGTGCGGCCCGGGGTGCGCTCCAGCAGGAGCGGTTCCAGGCCGGCGGCGGCGAGCCGTTCGGCGACGTACTCGGCGGCGGGCCGCTCGCGGCAGTCGCCGCCGCCCCGGTTGGTGGTGTCGATCCTGATGAGGTCCGAGGTGAACCCGACGGCCTCGTCGAGGGCCACCGCGTCCACGGCGTTCACGGCGTCGCCGGCTTCGACGGGAGCCCCGGTGTCGATTGCGCGCATGTCAGCCATACTGCTCCTCCACGGCCGCCGAGACGACCGTCGTGACCGCCTTGAAGGTGCGGATCCCCTCGTACATCGTCTCGCTGGTGTACGCGACCCTGCGCTCCCCGCTGCGCCGCACCCCGGGGACCACGGTGGCGGACATCGCCAGGTGTTCGGCGTCGAACTCCAGCTCCAGGGTGTACGGGCCGCCGCCGGGCACGGGGTCGCGCCGGCCGGCGAGGGCGGTGGCCTCCTTGGCCGCGGTCCGGATGTCGGCGGCGGTGCGGGCCGGGGTCCGGCAGACGGCGGCGTAGCGCGAGACGTGGTCCTTGACCGCGACGGTCACCGCGTCCGGGGCGTAGCCGGCGGCGTCCACGCAGGTCAGGTCGTCGCCCGTGACGAGGATGACCGGGACCCCGTATTCGGCGACGACGTGGGCGTTGAGCAGTCCCTCGCTCGCGCGGGCCCCGTTGAGCCAGACCCCGGTGATGGAGTTGGCGAGGTAGGTGTGGGCGAGCACGCCCTCGGAGCCGGCGCCCGTGTGGTAGCCGACGAAGGCGATGCCGTCGACGTCGCCGTGCTGGACGCCCTCGACCATGGAGAGGGACTTGTGGCGGCCGGTGAGCATCTCCGCGCGGGCGTCGAGGCGCTCCAGCAGCAGGTTGCGCATGGTCCAGTGGGCCTCGTTGACGACGACCCGGTCGGCGCCGCCGTCGTAGAAGCCGAGTACGGCGGCGTTGACGTCGGAGGTGAACATCCCGCGGCAGCGCTCCCACTGGGGCGTGCCGGGCAGCACGTCCGCGGGCCAGGTGACGCCGGTGGCGCCTTCCATGTCGGCGGAGATGAGGATCTTCATCGGGCCCCCGGGCAGTCGGTTGCGCGGTCGCGCGCGACGTGGCCGGCACGCGCTGCGCCCAGCCTAAGGGCTGTGCCGCCGTCCGCGGCGGATCAGCGCGCGGCGTCGGTCCGGGGCGCGGCGGGGGCAGGGCGAAAGGGGGCCGGGGCCGGAAGGAGGGCCGGGGCGCGGGAGGAGGGGCCGGGGGCACGGCGGGGAGGGCCCGGGGGCACGGCGGGGAGGGGCCCGGGGCGGAAAGTCCACCCGATCCGGTGAGGCCGCCGGACCCCGCCCGGGCCCGCCCGGGCCCGGGCAACAGCCTTGCTCAGGCCTTGCCTTCGACCTCCGCGGCCAGGTTGGCCAGCAGGGTGTCGTAGATGCGGCCGAGGCCCTTGGGCGCGAAGGTGCGCTCGAAGAAGCCGCCGATGCCGCCGGCGCCGTCCCACACGGTGGTGACGACGGCCTTGGACCTGCCCTCGCCGGCCGGGGTGACGACCCAGGTGGTGACCATGGAGGAGTTGCGGTCCTTCTCCACGAGCTGCCCGTCGGTGGGCTCGGTGACCTCCAGCAGGCAGTCGCGCACGCGCTTGCTGGTGGCCTGGAGCTTCCAGTGCACCAGGGTGCCCTCGCCGTCGCCGCCCTCGCGCACCTCGTACTCGCTGAAGTGCTCGGGCAGCAGCTTGCTCCGGGATCCGCTGTAGTCGGCCAGCGTGTCGAAGACCGTCTCCGCGTCGGCCCCGATGATGCGCTCCGTGGTGGCCTCGACCTGCGCCATACCTGTTCCTCCAGCAGTTGTGTCCGCTCGTCACGGCGAAGCCAACCACCTCCGGGGCGGTGGCCCAAATCCGGGTCAGACGTGGCAGCGGACGTACACGAGGAGGGTGTCGTCGGGGAGCCCGGCGAGGTGGGCCGCGGTGCCCGCGGGACCGGGGGCCGCCGGCGGGGTGTGCGGGCAGGTTGCGGGATCGTCGCACGCCCCGTGCACGGGCCGGTGTCCCTCCTCCCACCACCAGCCGTCGACGGTGAGGAGGTTGCACGGTCCCGTGGCCCGCTCGGCCTCGCGCGCGACGAACTCCTCCCGGTCCCGCTCACCGATCCACCGGCCGGGGTCGGACGTACTGAAGAGGGCGAAGCGGAACTTCTCGTCCGCGGGGTCCAGCGACACTCCGTCCGCCCACCGCCGGAATGCGGCCGCGGGCGTCTGCGCGAGGTGGACGGCGTGGGCCGCACGGTACCGCTCGGTGCACGCGTGCGTGCCGGGTCCGGCCGACCGGACCGGCTCGTACCCCCGCCACGGCCGGCCGGGCGGGTGTTCACGCAGCAGTTCCCGCCAGCCGTCCCAGACGACACCGGCGAGGCGCACGGCGCGCTCGCGGTCCTCGCCCACGACGAGCAGTCCGCGCGGGCCGCCCGCGCACCGGCCCGGCCTACTCGGCTCCCGGGTGCCGTCCCGCAGCGGCTGGTCGTGGACGAGCCGGGCGTCCCCCTCGTGGCCCGGCCGGACGCGGTAGCCGCACCCGCTCGCGCCGCCCGTGATCCGCCAGTGGTCCCAGATCCACAGGTCGTCCGAGTACGGCCGGTCCCCCTCGATCCGGAAGGGCTCCATCGCGTCCGCGACCGCGTCCTCCAGCCGGTCACGGGCCTCGCGCGGAAGGCACACCGTGAGTCTGTATCCCGCCATGCGGCACAGCCTCGCACCCCGGCCACCGCGTCGACCAGCAGGTTTCCCCGGGCGCACGATCATGGGAACGTTTGTTCTATTCTCTCGGCAGAGCCAGCAAGGGAGGCGCACCATGCGCTGGGAGAACCTGACCGAGGGCCCCGCCGGGCCGGCCGCGCTCTTCGGGGCCGGCGCCGTCGTGACCCGTACCGTCGACACGCCCGAGTTCCGGGGGATCACCTTCCACGAGGTGCGGGCCCGGTCGATCGTCAACCGGGTCCCCGGCGCCTCGCGCATGCCGTTCGAATGGACCGTCAACCCCTACCGGGGCTGCAGCCACGCCTGCGTGTACTGCTTCGCCCGCAAGACGCACAGCTATCTCGACCTCGACACCGGCCTCGGCTTCGACTCCCAGATCGTCGTCAAGACCAACGCCCCCGAACTGCTGCGCCGCGAGCTCGCCGCGCCCCGCTGGACCGGCGCGCACATCGCCATGGGCACCAACGTGGACTGCTACCAGCGCGCCGAGGGCCGCTACCGGCTGATGCCCGGGATCATCGAGGCCCTGCGCGACCGCGCCAACCCCTTCTCGATCCTCACCAAGGGCACGCTGATCCTGCGGGACCTCCCGCTCCTGCGCGAGGCGGCCGAGGTCACCGAGGTCGGGATCTCGGTCTCCGTCGGCTTCACCGACACGCCCCTGTGGCGGACCGTGGAGCCCGGGACGCCCTCCCCCGCCGCCCGGCTGAACGCCGTACGGACGCTGACCGACGCCGGGATCGAGTGCGGGGTGCTGATGGCCCCGGTGGTCCCCTTCCTCGGCGACTCCCCCGCGCAGCTGCGGGCCACCGTACGGGCCGTCGCCGAGTCCGGCGCCACCTCCGTGACACCCCTGGTACTCCATCTGCGGCCCGGGGCCCGCGAGTGGTTCACCGCGTGGCTGCGCGAGCACCACCCGCACCTCGTCGAACGCTACGAGCGCATGTACGCGGGCGGCTCGTACGCGCCGACCTGGTACCAGCGCATGATTACCCGTCAAGTCCACGAACTGGCGGCCGAATTCGGCATCGGCCCGGCCCGGCGGGGCGAGGCCCGCCGGATCGCCGCCCCCGATCGCCCGGACGGACCCGGGCCGGCCGGGGCCACCCAGCTCACCCTCCTCTGACGTCCATCACGCCCCGAACGGTCATCACATCGGGCCAATAGCCCTTCCAATCCCGTCTTCCAGGCGTGGTTTCCGGGACGATTCCGCCCAGAACCCTCGGCTGGGAGGCCCCATGCTCCACCCCTTGAAGAAGCGCGCCGCCGTCCTGCTGGCGATCTCCACCGTCGCCGCCGCCCTCACGAGCCCGGTGACGGCCGCCCCCGCCTCGCCCGCCCCGGCCTCCGCCGCCGCACAGGCCGCCCTGCGCTGGACCGGCTGCGCGACGCCCCGCTACCCGACGCTGCAGTGCGCGTCCCTCGAGGTGCCTCTCGACCACGACCGGCCCGCCGGCCGGACGATCAAGCTCGCCCTGACCCGGGTCCCCCACACAGCCAAGACCTCCCAGGGCCCGCTGCTGGTCAACCCGGGCGGTCCGGGCGGCAGCGGGCGCGCGCTCGCCGGGTTCATCGCCTCCGCCCTGCCCAAGGACGTGGCCGCGCAGTACGACGTCATCGGCTTTGACCCCCGCGGCGTCGGCAAGAGCGAGCCCGCCCTCGACTGCGCGTCCGGGCACTTCTCCCCGGTGCGGCCCGACTCCGTGCCGCAGGACGCCGCGACCGAGCGGGCCAACCTGGACCGCGTACGGGCCTTCGCCGAATCCTGCGGCGCCAAGCACGCGGACGTGCTGCCGTACATCGACACCGTCTCGGCGGCCCGGGACATCGAGGCGCTGCGCACCGCACTCGGCGCGGAGCGCCTCAGCTACTTCGGCTACTCCTACGGGACCTACCTGGGCGCGGTCTACGCCAAGCTCCACCCGGGCCGGGTGCACCGGCTCGTCCTGGACTCCGTCGTCGACCCGAACGGGGTCTGGTACCAGGACAACCTCTCCCAGGACCTCGCCTTCGACGCCCGCCACAAGGCGTTCCTGGCGTGGGTGGCGCGGCACGACACGACCTACCGGCTCGGCACCGACCCGGCGGCGGTCGAGGCGCGCTGGTACGCGATGCGGCAGTCGCTGCGCCAGGCCCCGGCCGGCGGCAAGGTGGGCCCGTCGGAGCTGGAGGACACCTACATGCCGGGCGGCTACTACAACGGCTACTGGCCCAACCTGGCCGAGGCCTTCGCGGCGTACGCGGTGAAGAAGGACAGCAAGCCGCTGGTGGCGGCGTACGAGCGGTTCGGCGCGGTGGAGCCCTCGGCGGGCAACAGCTACAGCGTCTACACCGCGGTGCAGTGCCGCGACTCGGCCTGGCCCCGGAACTGGAACGAGTGGCGCGCGGACATGTGGCGCACCCACACCAAGGCGCCGTTCATGACATGGAACAACGCCTGGTACAACGCGCCGTGCGCGTTCTGGCCGGTCGAGCCGCTCCGCGCCCCGGACGTGACCAACGCGGACCTGCCGCCCGCCCTGCTCCTGCAGGCGACGGACGACGCGGCGACCCCCTTCGACGGGGCGGTCAGCATGCGCGAGAAGCTGTCGGGCTCGGCCCTGGTGGTGGAGCAGGGCGGCGGCAACCACGGCATCGCCCTGAGCGGGAACAAGTGCCTGGACGAGAAGGTGGCGGCCTACCTGAGGACCGGGCAGGCAGCGGACGCCAGCTGCCCGGCGCAGGCGGCCCCGCAGCCGACGACGGCGACCCGCGCCGTGCCGTCCTCGGCCGGCGGCGCCGCCCTGCACGGCCTGCTGGGCTTCCGCGGCTGACCTCGGGGCCCGGCGGGCCCGGCGCCCGCCGGCCCGCCGGACCCCTCAGCCCGCTCCTGTCAGGCGGGCAGGGCGCGCAGGGCGGTCGTCGCGGCCACCGCCAGGCGGGGGTGGGACTGGGCACGGGTGAGGACATCGCGTGCGCGGGGGTCGCCGAGGGCGCCCAGGCCCTCGACGCAGGCCAGGGCCACCCGCCAGTAGGGGTCGTTCGGGGACAGCAGCCGCGTCAGGGTGGCGAGCAGGGCCGGTACGGACTCGGGGGCGCGCAGGGCGGTGAGCAGCCGGACCGGCTGGAGGGCGTAGGCCGTGCGCAGCCCGTTGGTGGCGAGGGCCGCGGCGGCGCGGGCGGTGCGCGGGTCGCCGAGCACGGCCAGGGCCTCGGCGGCGGCCGCGCAGCGGGGCGGGTCGCGGTGGTTGAGGAGCAGCACGAGGGATTCGAAGGCGCGCCGGTCCCCGGCGAGCCCGAGCCGGTAGGCGGCCAGCTCGCGGGCCCACAGGGGCAGCCCGGTCGAGGTGAGGGAGTCCGCGAGGGCGTCGGGGCCGGCCGCGAGCAGCACCTCGTACTCGGGCGAGCCGCCCGCCTCCGCCCGCAGGCGCTCCAGCACGTCGTTCACGCGCCCCACCCTAGGGCGGTGGGGCGGGCTGCACGCCCGGTTCCCACAGATGATCAAGGCCGGTTGATCGATGATCGATGATCGGTACATTTCGGCGGTACAGGTCACATCTCCGCGCTCTGGCGCACCAGTTACCGGCGAGTTACTGTCGTTGCAACACGTACGAGGGCGGCCTGGTGACGCAGCCGCCTCGTGCCGGTCGGTTCGTTTCGCATGCACGGCATGGCCCCGGGACAGGGTCCTGCCGCTTCCACCCCCGGGGTTTCCTCCCGCCGGGTTCCCGTCCGGGCCGTTCCTGCCCCGGGCTCCTCACCGCACGGCACTCCGTACGGCATCCGCGCGCGCCGTGCGCCGCGCGCCCCCTCAGTCGTCACCCTCTTCCACTGGAGTCCCTCGATGGACCGTCAGTCCAGTCAGCCCACCCTCCAGACCATCGCCGTCGTCGGCCTCGGCACGATGGGCACCGGCATCGCCGAGGTCCTCGCCCGGGCCGGCCGCGAGGTCATCGGCATCGACATCAGCGAGACCGCCGCCCGCCGGGCCTCGGCCTCCCTCGCCGCGGCGACCGCGCGTTCCGTCGCCCGGGAGCGCCTGACCGAGCAGGAGCGGGCGGACGTCCTGGCCCGTTTCCGCACCTTCACCGACCTGGCCGCGGCGGCCGAGGCGGACCTCGTCATCGAGGTCGTGCCGGAGTCGTACGAGGTCAAGCAGCAGGTGTTCCGCGAGCTCGACGCGGTCGTGCGGCCCGACACGATCCTGGCCACGGGCACCAACGCCCTGTCGGTGACCCGGCTCGCCGCCGAGTCCCAGCGCCCCGAGCGCGTGCTGGGCCTGCACTTCTTCAACCCGGTCCCGGCGATGAAGCTGGTCGAGGTCGTCTCCTGCGTCCTGACCGCGCCGACGGCCGTGGAGTCGGTCACGGAGCTGGCCCGCGAGCTCGGCAAGGAGCCGGTGGCGGTCGGCGACCGGCCCGGGTTCGTCGCGGACGGCCTGCTCTTCGGCTACCTCAACCAGGCCGCCGCCATGTACGAGGCGAAGTACGCCTCCCGCGAGGACATCGACGCGGCGATGCGGCTCGGCTGCGGCCTGCCCATGGGCCCGCTCGCGCTGCTCGACCTGATCGGCGTGGACACCGCCCGTACGGTCCTGGAGGCCATGTACGCCTCCTCCGGCGACCGGCTGCACGCCCCGGCCCCGATCCTGGGGCAGCTGGCCGAGGCCGGGCTGGCCGGGCAGAAGTCCGGGCGCGGTTTCTACACGTACGAGGCGCCCGGCAGCTCGGTGATCGTCCGCGATCTGCAGACCCCGCTGGACGGGTCCCTGCTGGGTGCGGGCCGTCCGGTGAGCTCGGTCGGCGTGGCCGGCTCCGGCACCATGGCGAGCGGCATCGCGCAGGTCTTCGCCCAGTCCGGGTTCGACGTGGTCCTGGCGGCGCGCAGCCAGGAGAAGGCGGAGGCCGCCAAGGCCGCCATCGGCAAGTCCCTGGGCCGTGCGGTGTCCAAGGGCCGGCTGACGCAGGAGGCGGCGGAGGAGACCCTGGGCCGGATCACCCCGGCCGGGTCGCTGGACGCCTTCGCGGAGGTGGACCTGGCGGTGGAGGCGGTCGCCGAGGACCTGGCGGTCAAGCAGGAGCTGTTCACGGCGCTGGACAAGGTCTGCAAGCCGGGTGCGGTGCTGGCCACCACCACCTCCTCGCTGCCGGTGATCGCGGTGGCCCGGGTGACCTCGCGTCCGCAGGACGTGATCGGCATGCACTTCTTCAACCCGGCCCCGGCGATGAAGCTGGTCGAGGTCGTCCGGACCGTCCTGACGGCCGACGACGTGCACGCCACCGTCCGCGAGATCTGCGTGAAGGTGCGCAAGCACCCGGTGGACTGCGGGGACCGGGCCGGCTTCATCGTGAACGCGCTGCTGTTCCCGTACCTCAACAACGCGATCAAGATGGTGGAGGAGCACTACGCGAGCCTCGACCAGATCGACGCGGCGATGAAGCTGGGCGGCGGCTACCCGATGGGTCCGTTCGAGCTGCTCGACGTGGTCGGCCTCGACGTCTCGCTGGCCATCGAGAAGGTGCTCCACAAGGAGTTCCGCGACCCGGGCCTGGCCCCGTCCCCGCTGCTGGAGCACCTGGTGGCGGCGGGCTGCCTGGGCCGGAAGACCGGCCGCGGATTCCGTGAGTACGCCCGGCGGTAACCGAGCGGGCCATGAGCCGGATGCGTGGGGAGGGCTGCTCGGGTCCGCCGGACCCTCACGGCGGACTGACCCTCCCGAGCCCAGTGCGGGCTCTCCCCCGCATCCACCCCTCTCCCACCCCCCTCAGGCGCGCTCCCCTGCGCGAATGAAGTACTTTCGCTCTATGTCCCAGCCCGCCAAGACCTCGCCCCGCGCCTCCTCGGCCCCCGACGCCCCGGAGAGCGCGGCCGGCACCCGGGCTGCCGCCCAGCGGCTCAAGATGCGCCGTGAGCTCGCCACGGCGGCCATGGAGCTGTTCGCCACCAAGGGGTACGAGGCGACGACGGTCGACGAGATCGCCGCGACGGCCGGGGTCGCCCGTCGGACCTTCTTCCGGCACTTCCGGTCGAAGGAAGAGGCGATCTTCCCGGACCACGACGACACCCTGATCCGCGCCGAGGCGGTCCTGGACGTGGCCCCGGCGCACGAGCACCCGCTCGACACGGTGTGCCGCGGGATCAAGGAAGTCATGAAGATGTACGCCGCCTCGCCCGCGGTGTCGGTGGAGCGCTACCGGCTGACCCGCGAGGTGCCGGCGCTGCGGGAGCGGGAGATCGCCTCCGTGGCCCGGTACGAGCGGCTCTTCACGCGCTACCTGCTGGCGCACTTCGACGAGACCGACCACCACGACGGCAACGACGACCCGCTGCTGGCCGAGGTGGCCGCCTCGGCGGTGGTCACCGCCCACAACCACGTGCTGCGGCGCTGGCTGCGGGCCGGCGGCCAGGGCGACGTGGAGGCGCAGCTGGACCACGCCTTCTCGATCGTGCGCAAGACCTTCGGATCGGGGATCGGCGCGGGCCGCACCCTGGGCCCGGCGGCGCCGTCCGCGCCGGCGGCCGTCCGTACGGAGGGCGAGGTGCTGGTGGCGGTGGCCCGCACCGACGCGCCCCTGGACGAGGTCATGCGGACCATCGAAGAGGCGCTGCGCGCGAGGTAGCACCACCGGAAGCGATGCTCGTCACAGCGGCCGTCCCCGAGGAGGGGGCGGCCGCTTTCGTATGTCCGGGTTGCCCCTACTCGGCGGTAACTCTGATCGATCATCGCTCATCTGCGCAGGTCAATCGGCAAATGAGAGAAAGTTTTGGCACGCGGTGCCTTGCCGGGTGACACGGGGTGCCATACGTTGAAGTCGTCCGGATGTCCCCGCGACCCACGCCCACACGGCACGGAACGCGCCCCGGACGCCTGCGTCACCAGGCACCCCGCACGCCCCACCACGGGCGGCGACGAGCACCACAGCACAGCCGGACCGACGGCACACCGCACCCGCTCCACGCACCCGTTCACCTCAGCGCACCCTCATCAGCGCTAGCCGGAGGCTCACCGTGAAGGACATCCTGGACGCGATTCAGTCGCAGTCCGCCACCGCCGCCGACTTCGCGGCCCTGCCGCTCCCCGAGTCCTACCGCGCGATCACCGTGCACAAGGACGAGGCGGAGATGTTCGCCGGGCTCACCACCCGCGACAAGGACCCCCGCAAGTCCCTGCACCTGGACAACGTCCCGCTGCCCGAGCTGGGCCCGGGCGAGGCCCTCGTCGCGGTCATGGCCTCGTCGGTCAACTACAACTCGGTGTGGACCTCGATCTTCGAGCCCGTCTCCACCTTCAGCTTCCTGGAGCGCTACGGGCGCCTGTCGGAGCTCACCAAGCGCCACGACCTGCCGTACCACATCATCGGCTCCGACCTGGCGGGCGTCGTCCTGCGCACCGGTCCCGGTGTCAACGCCTGGAACCCGGGCGACGAGGTCGTCGCGCACTGCCTCTCGGTCGAGCTGGAGTCCTCCGACGGCCACAACGACACGATGCTCGACCCCGAGCAGCGCATCTGGGGCTTCGAGACCAACTTCGGCGGCCTGGCGGAGATCGCGCTGGTCAAGTCGAACCAGCTGATGCCCAAGCCCGACCACCTCAGCTGGGAGGAGGCCGCCTCCCCCGGCCTGGTCAACTCCACGGCCTACCGCCAGCTGGTCTCCAGCAACGGCGCCGGCATGAAGCAGGGCGACAACGTCCTGATCTGGGGCGCCAGCGGCGGCCTCGGCTCCTACGCCACCCAGTTCGCGCTGGCCGGCGGCGCCAACCCGATCTGCGTCGTCTCCTCCCCGGAGAAGGCCGACATCTGCCGGGCCATGGGCGCCACCGCGGTCATCGACCGCAACGCCGAGGGCTACAAGTTCTGGAAGGACGAGCACACCCAGGACCCGCGCGAGTGGAAGCGCTTCGGTTCCAAGATCCGCGAGCTGACCGGCGGCGAGGACATCGACATCGTCTTCGAGCACCCGGGCCGCGAGACCTTCGGCGCCTCGGTCTACGTCACCCGCAAGGGCGGCACCATCACCACCTGCGCCTCGACCTCGGGCTACATGCACCAGTACGACAACCGCTACCTGTGGATGTCGCTGAAGCGGATCGTCGGCTCGCACTTCGCCAACTACCGCGAGGCGTGGGAGGCCAACCGCCTGATCGCCAAGGGCAAGATCCACCCCACCCTGTCGAAGGTCTACTCCCTGGAGGAGACCGGCCAGGCCGCCTACGACGTGCACCGCAACCTCCACCAGGGCAAGGTCGGCGTCCTCGCGCTCGCCCCCGAGGAGGGCCTCGGCGTCCGCAACCACGAGATGCGCGCCGAGCACCTCGACGCGATCAACCGCTTCCGCAACGTCTGAGACCGTTCAAAGGCCTAAGGGACAGCCTGAGATGACAGAGCGCCAGAAGGACCGTCCGTGGCTCATGCGGACGTACGCCGGCCACTCCACGGCCGAGGCGTCCAACGAGCTGTACCGCCGCAACCTCGCCAAGGGCCAGACCGGCCTGTCGGTCGCGTTCGACCTGCCGACGCAGACCGGCTACGACCCCGACCACATCCTCGCCCGCGGCGAGGTCGGCCGGGTCGGGGTCCCGGTCTCCCACCTGGGCGACATGCGGAGGCTGTTCCAGGACATACCCCTGGAGCAGATGAACACCTCGATGACGATCAACGCCACCGCCATGTGGCTGCTGGCGCTCTACCAGGTGGCCGCCGAGGAGCAGGGCGCGGACATCGCCCAGCTCCAGGGCACCACCCAGAACGACATCGTCAAGGAGTACCTCTCGCGCGGGACGCACGTCTTCCCGCCGGGGCCGTCCCTGCGGCTGACGACCGACATGATCGCGTACACGGTCAACCACATCCCGAAGTGGAACCCGATCAACATCTGCAGCTACCACCTGCAGGAGGCCGGGGCCACCCCGGTCCAGGAGATCTCGTACGCGATGTCCACGGCGATCGCAGTCCTGGACTCGGTGCGCGACTCGGGACAGGTTCCCGAGGAGCGCTTCGGCGAGGTGGTCGCCCGTATCTCCTTCTTCGTGAACGCGGGCGTCCGCTTCATCGAGGAGATGTGCAAGATGCGCGCCTTCGGCCGCATCTGGGACCAGGTCACCAAGGAGCGCTACGGCATCGAGAACGCGAAGCAGCGCCGCTTCCGTTACGGCGTCCAGGTCAACTCCCTGGGACTGACCGAGGCGCAGCCGGAGAACAACGTCCAGCGCATCGTGCTGGAGATGCTCGCGGTCACCCTCTCCAAGGACGCCCGCGCCCGCGCGGTGCAGCTGCCCGCCTGGAACGAGGCGCTGGGCCTGCCCCGGCCCTGGGACCAGCAGTGGTCGCTGCGCATCCAGCAGGTCCTCGCCCACGAGAGCGACCTGCTGGAGTACGACGACATCTTCGCCGGATCCCACGTCATCGAGGCCAAAGTCGACTCCCTGGTCGCCGACTGCCTGGCCGAGATCGACCGGATCCAGGAGATGGGCGGCGCCATGGCGGCCGTCGAGTCCGGTTACCTCAAGGGCGAGCTCGTCTCCTCGCACGCCGAACGGCGGGCGCGGATCGAGGCCGGCGAGGACAAGATCGTCGGTGTCAACTGCTTCGAGCAGACCGAGGAGAACCCGCTCACGGCCGACCTGGACGGCGCGATCATGACGGTCGACCCGGCGACGGAGGCATTCACCGTCGAGCGGATCGGCCGCTGGCGCGCCGAGCGCCAGGAGTCCTCGGACCGTCAGGGCAACGGCGACCCGTTCGTCTTCCCCACCACCCAGCAGGCGCTGGAGCGCCTGAAGGAGGCCGCGGCGGGCACCGAGAACCTCATGGAGGCCACCCTGGAGTGCGCCCGGGCCGGTGTCACCACCGGCGAGTGGGCGGGCGCCCTGCGCGAGGTGTTCGGCGAGTTCCGCGCACCGACCGGCGTCTCCTCGGCCCCCGTCGCCGTGACCGCCGAGCCGGGCACCCCGATGCACGAGGTCCGCGAGAAGGTCGCCCGCACCGCCGACGAGCTCGGCTCGGGCCGGCTGCGCCTGCTGGTGGGCAAGCCCGGCCTGGACGGGCACTCCAACGGCGCCGAGCAGATCGCCGTCCGCGCCCGCGACGCCGGCTTCGAGGTGGTCTACCAGGGCATCAGGCTGACGCCGGAGGAGATCTCCTCCGCCGCGCTGGCCGAGGACGTGCACTGCGTGGGACTGTCCATCCTGTCCGGATCGCACAGCGCCCTGGTCCCGGACGTCCTGGAGCGGCTGCGCGGGGCGGGGGCGGGTGACATCCCCGTCATCGTCGGAGGCATCATTCCGAACGCCGACGCCGTCGCGCTCAAGGCCGCGGGGGTCGCCGCGGTCTTCACGCCGAAGGACTTCGGCATCACGGAGATCATCGGCCGTATCGTCGACGAGATCCGCAAGGCCAACAAGCTCGCCCCCCTCGACACAGACAACGCACTCGTTGCAAGCACGGAGGTCCCCGCATGACCACGCCCGTCCACCCGGTGAACCGCCTTCGCCCGCGTCGCTCCTGCCTCGCGGTGCCCGGCTCGAACCCGCGGTTCCTGGAGAAGGCCCAGGGCCTGCCGGCCGACCAGGTCTTCCTGGACCTGGAGGACGCCTGCGCCCCGCTCGCCAAGGAAGGCGCCCGCCACACCATCGTGGACGCGCTGAACAACGGCGACTGGACCGGCAAGACCCGCGTCGTGCGCGTCAACGACTGGACCACCCACTGGACCTACCGCGACGTCGTCACCGTCGTCGAGGGAGCCGGCCAGAACCTCGACTGCATCATGCTTCCGAAGGTCCAGGACGCCCAGCAGGTCGTGGCCCTCGACCTCCTCCTGACCCAGATCGAGAAGACCATGGGCTTCGAGGTCGGCAAGATCGGCATCGAGGCGCAGATCGAGAACGCCAAGGGCCTGGTCAACGTCGACGAGATCGCCGCCGCCTCCCCCCGGCTGGAGACCATCATCTTCGGCCCGGCCGACTTCATGGCCTCCATCAACATGAAGTCCCTGGTCGTGGGCATGCAGCCGCCCGGCTACCCGGCGGACGCCTACCACTACATCCTGATGCGGATCCTGATGGCGGCCCGCATGCACAACCTCCAGGCGATCGACGGCCCCTTCCTCCAGATCCGCGACGTGGACGCCTACCGCGAGGTGGCCGGCCGGGCGGCGGCGCTGGGCTTCGACGGCAAGTGGGTGCTGCACCCCGGCCAGGTCGACGCGGCCAACGAGGTCTTCTCCCCCTCCCAGGAGGACTACGACCACGCCGAGCTGATCCTCGACGCGTACGACTGGTGCACCTCCGAGGCCGGCGGCAAGAAGGGCTCCGCGATGCTCGGCGACGAGATGATCGACGAGGCCAGCCGCAAGATGGCCCTGGTCATCGCGGGCAAGGGCCGCGCCGCGGGCATGGAGCGCACCACCAAGTTCGAGATCCCGGAGGCCTGACCCCCATGCAGTTCGGACGCACGTACGAAGAGTTCGAGGTCGGGGCGGTCTACAAGCACTGGCCCGGGAAGACGGTCACCGAGTACGACGACCACCTCTTCTGTCTCCTGACCATGAACCACCACCCGCTCCACATGGACGCGAACTACGCCGAGAACACCACCGATTTCGGCAAGAACGTGGTCGTGGGCAACTACATCTACTCGCTGCTGCTCGGCATGTCCGTGCCGGACGTCTCCGGGAAGGCCATCGCCAACCTGGAGATCGAGTCCCTGCGGCACGTGGCGCCGACCTTCCACGGCGACACGATCTACGGCGAGACCACGGTCCTCGACAAGACCCCGTCGAGGTCGAAGAACGACCGCGGCATCGTCTACGTCGAGACCAAGGGCTACAAGCAGGACGGCACCCTCGTCTGCGTCTTCCGGCGCAAGGTGATGGTCCCGACCGAGACGTACATCAAGGAGCGCGGCGGCGAGCAGCCCGGCCGCCCCCAGCCGAAGACCCAGGAGAAGTAGCCATGGCCCGACTCGCCCAGACCGCCGGGCTGACCGACGTCCAGCGGGAGATCCTCAAGACCGTCCGCGAGTTCGTCGACAAGGAGATCATCCCGGTCGCCACCGAGCTGGAACACCGCGACGAGTACCCGCAGGCGATCGTCGACGGCCTCAAGGAGCTCGGCCTCTTCGGGCTGATGATTCCGGAGGAGTACGGCGGCCTGGGCGAGTCGCTCCTCACCTACGCCCTGTGCGTCGAGGAGATCGCGCGCGGCTGGATGTCCGTCTCGGGCATCATCAACACCCACTTCATCGTGGCGTACATGCTCAAGCAGCACGGCACGCAGGAGCAGAAGGACCACTTCCTCCCGCGCATGGCGCTGGGCGAGGTGCGCGGCGCGTTCTCGATGTCCGAGCCGGCGCTCGGCTCCGATGTGTCGGCGATCACGTCCAAGGCGGTGAAGGACGGCGACGAGTACGTCCTGAACGGCCAGAAGATGTGGCTGACGAACGGCGGCAGCTCCACCCTGGTGGCCGTCCTCGTCCGGAGTGACGAAGGACACCCCGAGGGCACCGCGCCCCACAAGTCGATGACGACCTTCCTCGTCGAGAAGGAGCCCGGCTTCGGTGAGGTCCGCCCGGGCCTGACGATCCCCGGCAAGATCGACAAGATGGGCTACAAGGGCGTCGACACGACCGAGCTCATCATGGACGGACTGCGCATTCCGGCCAATCGCGTCCTCGGCGGCCAGACCGGCCGAGGGTTTTACCAAATGATGGACGGCGTCGAGGTCGGCCGCGTCAACGTGGCGGCGCGTGGCTGCGGCGTCGCTCAGCGTGCTTTCGAACTCGGTGTCTCGTATGCCCAGCAACGTCACACTTTCGGCAAGGCGATCGCCGAACACCAGGCCATCCAGTTCAAGCTGGCCGAGATGGCTACCAAGGTCGAAGCCGCTCATGCGATGATGGTGAATGCAGCACGCAAAAAGGACTCCGGGGAACGAAACGACCTCGAAGCAGGGATGGCGAAGTACCTCGCCTCCGAGTACTGCAAGGAGGTGGTGGAGGACGCCTTCCGGATCCACGGTGGATACGGATTCTCGAAGGAGTACGAGATCGAGCGCCTCTACCGCGAGGCCCCGATGCTGCTGATCGGCGAAGGTACCGCCGAGATCCAGAAAATGATCATCGGGCGACGCCTGCTCGAGGAGTACCGACTCCAGGGCTGAAAGTCCCTTTTGCGGCGGATCCTCCATGGGTCCGTCGCAGCAAGGTCACTACCAGTCACTGGCCGACGGTCATCGACTCGGCTTCTGGCTTGCCCAGTTGTTGCGCGCAACCGATAGCATTCCAGTAAAGCCGCCGTCCCGTCCCCCTGTTTGCGGCGCGGCAATCACCCGCTACGAAGGTCATCCATGCCCCACAGCCAAACCTCTGCACCCCGCGACAGCCGACTCGGCGTACGTCTCGCCCGCGGAGCATCGCCGTGGCTTCTGCCGACCGTCGCCACCGCGGCGCTCAGCCTCACCCGGGCCCGCAAGTCCGGACGCTGGGCCGCCGCGGCCGTGCCCGCAACCGCGCTCGCCGCGGGCATGCTGTGGTTCTTCCGCGACCCCGAGCGCGAGATCGCTCAGGGCCGCGTCATCTCGCCCGCCGACGGTGTGGTGCAGAGCATCATGCCGTGGAAGGACGGACGGACCCGGGTCGCGATCTTCATGAGCCCGCTCAACGTCCACGTCAACCGCGCGCCCCTCGCGGGCACGGTGACGTCCGTGGAGCACGTCCCCGGCGGATTCGTCCCGGCCTTCAACAAGGAGAGCGAGAACAACGAGCGCGTTGTCTGGCACTTCGACACCGAGCTCGGTGACATCGAGATGGTGCAGATCGCCGGCGCCGTCGCGCGGCGCATCGTCCCGTACCTGCCGGCCGGCACCAAGGTGGAGCAGGGCGAACGCATCGGTCTGATCCGCTTCGGCTCCCGCGTCGACATCTACCTCCCGGAGGGCGTCGAGGTCGCGGTCGAGGTCGGTCAGGCCACCACCGCGGGGGTGACACGAATTGACCGTGACTGACCCTGAGACTCCGGCCACCGGCTGGGTGCCCGAGTCCTCCGAGGAGGAGTCCGCCGAGGACGACATGCCGCTCTCGCTGCGGCTGTCGATAGCGGACACCCTCACCCTCGGCAACGCCACGTGCGGATTCATGGCGGTGTACTTCACCACCACCGGAATCCTCATCCCGCACCTCACCGGGAGCGGCGAGACGGGCATGGCCCGCAACAGCGCCGCCACGGCGGTGATACTGATGCTGCTCGCCGCGGTCTTCGACCTCTTCGACGGCATCGTGGCCCGCAAGCTGCGCAGCTCGCCGATGGGTGCCGAGCTGGACAACCTGTCCGACCTGATCAGCTTCGGTCTGGCCCCGGCCTACTTCGTCCTCGTCTACGGCATGGTCGCCGTCGACGCGGACCAGAAGATGTCGGCGCTGGCCGCGATCGTGGTGCTGCTCGCCGTGGTGCTCCGGCTCGCGAGATTCAGCTGCGTGACGATGAAGGACGGCATGTTCCAGGGCATGCCGAGCCCCTTCGGCGCGCTGACGGTCGTCTCGATCGTGCTGCTGGAGCTCCCGTTCATCCCGACGCTGCTGGCGATCATCGGGGTGGCCTGGCTGATGGTGAGCCGGGTCGAGTACCCCAAGCCGCGGGGTGTCCTCGCGGTGGCGATGCTCGCCTGGATCATCAGCGCGATGGGTCTGCTGGCGGCCTGGGCGTTCGACGCCCCGGGCGGTCAGCTGCTGCTCCAGACCGGCTGCGCGCTGCAGATCGCGATGGCGGCGACCATTCCGCTGTTCGCGACGACGCGGAGGGCGAACACCTTCCGCCACAACCGCCGCGAAGCCCGAGCGACGTCGCTGCGCTAGCTGTACCGATGAGGGCCCCCGGATGCCATGGGCATCCGGGGGCCCTCTGCGTGCCCGGGGAGGGCGGCGGGGGTGGGGTCGGGGCCGTGGCCGGCGGCGGGGCGGGAAGCGTCCGGGGTAGGCATGATTTATGGCCCCCGAGCGGGAGCCCGCAGCACTCGGCGTCACGGGCCACAAATCACGTTTTACACCCCGGACGCTTCCCGCCCCACCACCGACCCCGTCCCCGACCCGGCCCGTCGGCCCGCGACACCGCACACGGGGGCGGTAGGGCGCCTGAGGGCGGGGACGGGGTCGGCGGTGGGGCGGGGGCCGTCCGGGGTGTAAAACGTGATTTGTTGGCCCGTGTCGCGGGCCGACTTCTCATTCGGCCGAGGGGCCATAAATCATGCCTACCCCGGACGGGCCCCGCCCCGCCGCCGGCCACGGCCCCGCCCGACCCCCACCACCCCCGCCGCGCACCCGGCCCGGTCCGGCCCGGACCGGGTTAGCCTTGATGTCGGAAAACCGCCAGCCGCCGGGGATCGCGCCCCGGATCCTGGAGCCATGCACACCGACACCGAGCGCTGCGTAAGGGCCGTGCAGTCGAAGGACGCCCGCTTCGACGGCTGGTTCTTCACCGCCGTCCTGACCACCCGGATCTACTGCCGCCCCAGCTGCCCCGCCGTGCCGCCGAAGGTCGAGAACATGACCTTCCTGCCCAGCGCCGCCGCCTGCCAGCAGGCCGGCTTCCGCGCCTGCAAGCGCTGCCGCCCCGACACCAGCCCCGGCTCCCCCGAGTGGAACGCCCGCGCCGACGCCGTCGCCCGGGCGATGCGGCTGATCCAGGACGGGGTCGTCGACCGCGAGGGCGTCCCGGGCCTGGCCGCCCGCCTCGGCTACTCCACCCGCCAGGTGGAACGGCAGCTCGGCGCCGAGCTCGGCGCCGGCCCCCTCGCCCTGGCCCGGGCCCAGCGCGCCCAGACCGCCCGGCTGCTCATCGAGACCTCCGAGCTCCCGATGGGCGACGTCGCCTTCGCCGCCGGCTTCGCCTCCATCCGCACCTTCAACGACACCGTCCGCGAGGTCTTCGCCCTCTCCCCGAGCGAACTGCGGGAGCGGTCCGTGAAGGCCGGGCGGAAGCAGGACGCCCCGCCCCGGATCCCGGGGACCATCAGCCTGCGGCTGCCGTTCCGGGCCCCCCTGAACCCCGACAACCTCTTCGGGCACCTCGCCGCGACCGCGGTCCCCGGCGTCGAGGAGTGGCGCGACGGCGCCTACCGCCGCACCCTGCGCCTCCCCCACGGCACCGGCGTCGTGGCCCTGACCCCGCAGCCCGACCACATCGGCTGCCGCCTGGCCCTCACCGACCTGCGCGACCTCACGATCGCCATCAGCCGCTGCCGCTGGATGCTCGACCTCGACGCCGACCCCGAGGCCGTCGACGAGCAGCTGCGCTCCGACCCGCTGCTGGCCCCGCTCGTGGACAAGGCCCCGGGCCGCCGGGTCCCACGTACGGTCGACGCGGCGGAGTTCGCCGTACGGGCCGTGCTGGGCCAGCAGGTGTCCACCGCGGCGGCGCGCACGCACGCCGCCCGGCTGGTCACTGCGTACGGGGAGCGCGTCGAGGACCCGCTGGGCGGGCTGACGCACCTGTTCCCGTCGCCGCAGGCCCTGGCCGGGCTCGACCCGGAGTCGCTGGCGCTGCCGCGCAGCCGCCGGGCCACGCTGACCACCCTGGTGAAGGCGCTGGCGGACGGTTCGCTGCCGCTCGGCATCGGCAGCGACTGGGACGCGGCCCGTGCGCAGCTGTCGGCGCTGCCCGGCTTCGGCCCGTGGACCACCGAGGTGATCGCGATGCGGGCGCTGGGCGACCCGGACGCGTTCCTGCCGTCCGATCTGGGCGTGCGGCGCGCGGCGCAGGGGCTCGGTCTGCCGTCGACCCCGTCCGCGCTGACGGCGCGGGCCGCCGGCTGGCGGCCCTGGCGCGCGTACGCCGTCCAGTACTTGTGGGCCACGGACGCCCACCCCATCAACCACCTGCCGGTCTGAGGAGCAGCCGTGAACGTCAAGCAGCACACCGTCGTGGACAGCCCGTACGGTCCGCTCACCCTGGTCGCCTCGGACGGCGTCCTCAGCGGCCTGTACATGACCGGGCAGCGCCACCGTCCGGCGGAGGAGTCCTTCGGGGAGCGGGTGGCGGCCGGCGAGGAGCCCTTCCCCGAAGTGGTGCGCCAGCTGGCCGCGTACTTCGCCGGGGAGCTGACCGAGTTCGACCTCCCGCTGCGGATGGAGGGCACGGAGTTCCAGCGCAGCGTCTGGGAGCAGCTCGTACGGATCCCGTACGGCGAGACGTGGTCGTACGGGGAGCTGGCGGCGAAGCTGGGCAAGCCGAACGCCTCGCGCGCGGTGGGTCTGGCCAACGGGAAGAACCCGGTCGGGATCATCGTGCCGTGCCACCGGGTGATCGGGGCTTCCGGCAGCATGACCGGCTACGGCGGCGGGGTGGAGCGCAAGGTGCGGCTGCTGGCCTTCGAGGCCGGTCAGGGTCTGACGTCGTAGAGGACGTTGAAGGGGTCTTCGGCGGGGGAACGGGTGACTTCGCGGAAGCCGGCCCCGGCGCAGAGGGTGCGGACGGTCTCCTCGGGCAGGCCGCAGGTCCCGAGGGCGGCTCCGTCGCCGGCCAGGGATGTGGTCATGCAGTAGAAGACGCTGAAGCCGTACAGGAGCGAGGCGACCGGGCCGACGTTGTCCTGGGGGCGGTCGCGGGAGTTGACTTCGAGCATGAGGTAGTCGCCGTTGTCCTTGACGGCGGCTCTGATGGCGGCCAGCAGTCCCCGGGGGTCCGCGGCGTCGTGGATGACGTCGAAGGTGGTGACGATGTCGTACCGGTCGGGGAGGCCCTCGGCGACGTCGAGGACGCGGAAGGAGACGCGGTCGGCGACCCCGGCCCGTTCGGCGTTGGCGCGGGCGCGTTCGACCTGGGCGGGGAAGACGTCGAAGCCGGTGAACCGTGAGCGCGGGAAGGCTCTGGCGAGCACGATGACGGCCCGGCCGGCGCCGCAGCCGACGTCCGCGACGTGGCTGCCGCGTTCGAGTTTGCCGATGACGTGCGGGAAGGTGGAGAGCCAGTCGTCGATCATGACGCTTTCGAACCAGCTGCCGGAGAAGCGGCTCATGCCGTCCCACACGGAGGGCGGGTAGGCGGCCTGGGGTACGCCGCCGCCGGTGCGGAAGGCTTCAACGAGTTGTTCGTAGGGCTGCCAGAGGCCGGGGAGCATCTGGTGGACGCCGCCCAGGAACATCGGTCCCGGTTCGCCGGCGAGTGCGGGGACGTGTGCGGGGGGCAGGGCGAAGGTGCCCGGTTCGGGCTCGGTGAGGTAGCCGGCGGCCGTGAGGCCGCGCAGCCACTCGCGGACGTAGCGTTCGCGCAGGTCCAGTCGGTCGGCGAGGTCCTGGCTGCGGGTGGGGCCGTGGGCGGCGAGGTCCTTGAAGAGGCCGAGCCGGTCGCCGATGGCGCACAGGGCGGTGGCCATGGCTCCGCTCAGGTCGCCGAGCGCCTTCTCCATGAAGGCTTCCACCTTCGCGGCGTCCGGTTCCGGGGGTGCGGCCATGGGGGTCTGCTCCTGTGGGGTCGGCTGCGGCCGCGTACGTGCGGCCCTGCGCCCCCAGGCAAGCATCCGGGTGGCGTCCGGCGGGGTCGCCGCAGCGGAGGAGGAGCCGAAGTCACTCCAAGGAGGTCCGAGGACAGATCGCTCCGCATGCGGACATACGGGTGCGCCTGTATGAAAGAAATACCGCAACACGATCGGAGCCGGGCATGGACGACTATCCGCTTCTGAACCTCTTCTGGACGATGCTGTGGCTGTTCCTGTGGATCATGTGGTTCTTCCTGCTCTTCAAGATCATCACGGACATCTTCCGTGACCACACGATGAGCGGCTGGGGCAAGGCGGGCTGGCTGATCTTCGTGCTGATCCTGCCGTTCCTCGGCGTGTTCGTGTACCTCATCGCCCGCGGGAAGAGCATGGGCGAGCGGGACATGAAGCAGATGCAGGAGAACGAGGCGGCCTTCAAGAAGTACGTCCAGCAGGCGGCCGGCCCCGGCGGCGGTTCGGCGGACGAGCTGCACAAGCTCTCCGCCCTGAAGGACAAGGGCGACATCACCCAGGAGGAGTTCGACCGCGCCAAGGCCAAGCTGCTGGCCTGACCGCGGGTCAGACCACGAGGAGCGGGACGAGCAGGGCGAAGGCGGCGCCGGCCTCGACGGCGTAGCCGTAGAGCGAGGGGTGCTGCACGGGGGCGGCGAGCAGCACCACGCTCTGCTGGGTGGCGGCCGCCGCCACCCAGTCGGTGTCGGCGCCGAGGTTGCCCTCGTACCAGCCCTCGCAGGCGCCGGGACCGGTGACGGCGAGGAAGTCGTCCTCGCGGCGGTAGAGGGCCCGCCATTCGGGGGCGGGGGCGGACCAGCCCTCGAAGTCGTCGAACCGGGCCCACCCGCCCTCGCGTATCGCGGTGTCGAAGAGCCACACCGGCGTCCCGTCGGGGGTCACCTCTCCACCGGCCTGCTGGTCCGTCGTGAAGTGGACCATGGGCAGGGCGTCCGGCCCGTCAGCCGTGCTGGGCCAGGCGTACATCGTGATCATCTTCTGATTCTGTCCTGGTCGAAGTAAGCCGGGTGTTTACGAGGTGACCGGGGGCCGGCCGTTCTCCAGTTCCACGGTGCCCTCACCCGACTGGAGGACGCGGTAGGCCTCTTCGGTGCGCCGGCCGAGCGATCCGGGCAGGTAGGCGGTGAGTTCGGCGGGGTCGACGAGCCGCCACGAGATCAGTTCCTCCTCCTGGAGCCTGATCGAGGCCAACCGGGCCTCGTCGAGCACGCCCCCGTCGTAGAGGTAGGCGACGAGCGGCGGTCGGCCCGGGCCGAGCGTCCAGTCCACCGCGAGGAGGCGGCCGAGGGGGACGTCGATGCCGATCTCCTCCGCGCTCTCCCGGCGGGCGGCGGTGCGCGGCGACTCGCCCTGGTCCGACTCGATGGTGCCGCCCGGCAGGGCCCAGCCCTCGCGGTAGTTGGGCTCGACGATCAGGACCCGGCCCTCGGCGTCCCGGTAGAGGGCGGCCGCGCCGGCCAGCACCCGGGGCAGGCTCGCGATGTACGTGGCGAAGTCATCCGTGGTGGTCACCCGGCCACCCTACCGAGGGGGCCGCCGGTCGGCCGCCCGCCCCTGTTCGCTGACGGCGTCGCCGACCATGGCCCGCACCGCGTCCCGCATGCCGTGCAGGGGGTGGTGGCGCGCGGGGCCCGCGCCGGGGTCCTCGCGGAGCTCCTTGAGCAGGGCCCAGCAGAGCAGCAGCATGACGACGACGAAGGGCAGCGCGACCAGGATGGTGGCGGTCTGCAGGGACTTCAGGCCGCCCGCGACGAGCAGCACCGCGGCCACGGCGGCCATGAGCACGCCCCAGGTGACGACGAGCCAGGTGGGCGGGTGGAGGGAGCCGCGGCTGGTGAGGGAGCCCATGACGAGGGAGGCGGAGTCGGCGCTGGTGACGAAGTAGGTCATCACCAGGACCATGGCGACCCACGAGGTGACGGTGGACAGCGGCAGCCCGTCCAGCATCGCGAAGAGCGAGGCTTCGGTGCCCTCCTTGAGCTCGGGTGCGAAGTCGACGGCGCCGGTGGAGTCGAGGCGGATGGCGGTGCCGCCCATCACGCAGAACCAGACGACGGTGGCCCCGCTGGGTACGAGCAGTACGCCGATGAGGAACTCGCGGATGGTGCGGCCGCGTGAGATGCGGGCGATGAAGGTCCCGACGAAGGGGGCCCAGGACAGCCACCACGCCCAGTAGAAGATCGTCCACGCGCCGAGCCAGGCGCTGTCGGTGAAGGCGCCGGTGCGGCTGGCCATGGGCAGCAGTTCGCTCAGGTAGCCGCCGACGCCGGCCGGGATCACGTCGAGGATGTAGACGGTGGGCCCGAGGAGGAAGACGAAGACCATCAGGACGGCGGCGAGCACGATGTTGCTGGTGCTCAGCCACTTCACGCCCTTGTGCAGGCCGGAGAAGGCGGAGAGCACGAAGGCCGCCGAGAGCGAGCAGATGATGATCAGCTCGACGGTGGTGGAGTCCTCGATCCCGGTGGTGAGGCTGAGGCCCTTGGACACCTGGAGCGCGCCGAGGCCGAGGCTGGTGGCGGTGCCGAAGACGGTGGCGAAGACGGCGAGCAGGTCGATGGCCCTGCCGGGCGCGCCGTCGGCCCGCTCCCGGCCGATCAGGGGGACGAAGGCGGAGCTGAGGCGGTTGCCGCGGCCCTTGCGGAAGGTCGCGTAGGCGAGGGCGAGGCCGGCGATGCCGTAGATGGCCCAGGGGGTGAGGGTCCAGTGGAAGAAGGAGTACTCCATGGCCGCGAGGGCGGCCGCGCCCGTGCGGGGGGCCGCTCCGGAGGCGGGCGGCGGGGCCAGGTAGTGGGTGAGGGGCTCCCCCACGCCGTAGAACATCAGGCCGATGCCCATGCCGGCGCTGAACATCATCGCGATCCACGACAGGTTGGTGAACTCGGGCTCGGAGTCGTCGGCGCCGAGGCGGATCCGGCCGAAGCGGCTGATCGCGAGGACGACGCACAGGACGAGGAAGAGGTCGGCGGCGATCACGAACAGCCACGCGAAGTTGTTCAGGACCCAGGCCAGCGCGGTGGCGGAGGCGGTGTCGAAGGAGTCCTCGCCGAGGGCCGCCCAGGCGACGACGGCCAGCACGGCGAGCACGCCGACGGTCACGACGGTGTGGTCGGGGGCGCCGTCCACCGGACTGCCGGGTCCCTCGCCGGGGGTGTCCGGACGGGGTTGTTCCAGTGATTCGGCGCTCATGCGGCCACACTATGCAGGCGTATATCCCTATTTAGGGGCATGGCGCGCCGGGTGTGGCCCAGGCCACTCATGGGCATAGGAGGATCCTCCGGATAAGCTCATGGCGGCGCGACTGCACTGTTCGATAGCAAGGGATAGCAAAGGTGACGGACGGAGCAGTAACTGAGGCCGCGCGCGTGCTCATCGCCGCGGACAAATTCAAGGGCTCGCTCACGGCCGTTCAGGTCGCGGAGCGGGTGACGGCCGGCCTTCGCAGGGCCGTACCGGGCGTGGAGATCGAGACCCTCCCCGTCGCGGACGGCGGCGACGGTACGGTCGCGGCCGCCGTGGCGGCCGGTTTCGAACGCCGGGAGGTACGGGTCACCGGGCCCCTCGGGGACCAGGTCACGGCCGCCTTCGCGCTGCGCGGGGACACCGCGGTCGTCGAGATGGCGGAGGCCTCCGGCCTCCAGCTGCTGCCGGCGGGCACCTTCGCCGCGCTGACGGCGACCACGTACGGCTCGGGCGAGGTCCTCAAGGCCGCGCTGGACGCGGGCGCCCGCTCGATCGTCTTCGGCGTGGGCGGCAGCGCCACCACGGACGGCGGCGCCGGCATGCTGGCGGCACTCGGCGCGGTGTTCCTGGATGCGAACGGCGAACCGGTCGGTCCGGGCGGCGGCGCACTCGCCGACCTGGCCTCGGCCGACCTGTCGGGCGTGGACCCCCGCTTCGCGGAGGTCGACTTCGTCCTGGCCAGCGACGTGGACAACCCGCTGACCGGCCCGAAGGGCTGCGCGGCCGTCTACGGACCGCAGAAGGGCGCCTCGCCGGAGGACGTGGCGACGCTCGACGCGGCGCTGGCGCACTACGCGCAGGTGCTGGAGAAGTCGATCGGCCCCAAGGCCACCGAGCTCGCCGCCTCCCCGGGCGCGGGCGGTGCGGGCGGCATCGGCTACGGCGCGCTGCTGCTGGGCGCGAGCTTCCGTCCCGGCATCGAGCTGATGCTGGAGGTGCTGGGCTTCGCGCCGGCCCTGGAGCGGGCCACCCTGGTCATCACCGGTGAGGGCTCGCTGGACGAGCAGACCCTGCACGGCAAGGCTCCCGCCGGTGTCGCGGCGGCCGCGCGGGCCGCCGGGAAGCCGGTCGTGGCGGTCTGCGGCCGGCTGCTGCTGGGCCAGGAGGCCCTGCGGGCGGCGGGCATCGGCAAGGCGTACCCGCTGACGGACCTGGAGCCCGACCCGGCCAAGTCCATCCCGAACGCCGGTCCCCTCCTGGAGCAGGTCGCGGCGAACATCGCCGCCGACGTCCTCTGACCCCGGCAGGTCCGCAGGCCCGGTCCCCCGTCCGGGGGCCGGGCCGCTGCCGTTCCACGGGCCGGATCGGGAGGCCGTGCGGGCCGCCGTGCGGGCGGCTCCGGACGGCCCTGCGGCCCGGCCACGCCCAAACGCGCGGACAGTGTTAGAAAGGGCTCATGACCGGACGTTTTGGTCGACAGCCGACCGGGTGGGGTTCGCGCATGTCCGCGCGCATGTCCCGGGGGGCGCACAGTGTCGCCGGTCAGGTCTTCGCCCTCCAGGCGCTGATCGTGGTGGTGCTGATCACCGCCGCCGCGCTGGCCCTGGTCTTCCAGGCCCGCTACGACAGCCAGCGCGACGCCCGCAACCGCTCGCTCGCCGCCGCCGAGGCCTTCGCGCACGCTCCGGGCCTCCCCGAGGCGCTGATGTCCCGGGATCCGACGGCCGCGCTCCAGCCGCTGGCCGAGGCCGCCCGCAGGGCCTCGGGCCTGGACTTCATCGCCGTGATGGACCTCCGCGGGGTGCGCTACACCGATTCGCGGCCCGAGCTGATCGGCCAGCGGGCCGCCGACGTCTCCCGGGCCGTCGCCGGCGAATCCTTCACGCAGGTGTTCAAGGGCCAGCCGAGCGACGCGGTACGGGCCGTGGTCCCCGTACGGAACGCCCAGGGCGAGGTCATCGGCCTGGTCGGCACCGGCATAGAGGTGGAGAACGTCTCCCACGCCGTGGAGGGGCAGCTCCCGCTGCTCGTGGGCGCCACGGCGAGCGGCCTGCTGCTCGGCACGGCGGGCGCCGCCCTGGTCAGCCGGCGGCTGCTGCACCAGACCCGGGGCCTGGGCGCCGCCGAGATGACCCGGATGAACGAACACCACGAGGCCGTTCTGCACGCCGTGCGCGAGGGCGTGCTCATCATCGGCAACGACCAGCGGCTCATCCTGGCCAACGACGAGGCCCGCAGGCTCCTGGACCTGCCGCAGGACGCCGAGGAGCGCGCCGTCGGCGACCTCGGACTCGACCCCCGCACCACCGAGCTCCTCGCCTCCGGGCGCGTCGTGACGGACCACGTGCACCTGGCGGGCGACCGGCTGCTCGCGGTCAACGTGCGGCCCACCATGGCGTACGCGGGGCGGCCGGCGGGCCGCGTGGTGACCCTGCGCGACACGACCGAGCTCGCCTCGCTCACCGGCCGGGCCGAGATCGCCCGCAGCCGCCTCCAGCTGCTGTACGACGCGGGGGTGCGGATCGGCACCACGCTGGACGTGGCGCGGACCGCCGAGGAGCTGTCGGAAGTGGCCGTGCCGCGCTTCGCCGACTTCGTGACGGTGGAGCTGCTGGAGCCCGTGATGCGCGGTGACGAGCCCTCCGCCGGCGGCGTGTACACCGAGATGCGCCGGGCGGCCATCACCGGCGTGCGCGCCGACTCCCCGCTCCAGCCGGTCGGCGACCTCATCCGGTTCGAGGTGCCGACGGCCCCGATGGCCGCGGCCCTGGACGAGGGGCACGCGGTCCTCGCGGCCGATCTGAACGCGGCCATGGGCTGGCGGGCCCAGGACTCCCAGGGCACCCGCGTGGCCCTGGAGTACGGGCTGCACTCCCTGATCTCCGTACCCCTCCAGGCCCGCGGGGTGGTCCTGGGCATGGCCAACTTCTGGCGCGCCGACACCCCGGAGCCCTTCGACGAGGAGGACCTGTCCTTCGCGGAGGAGCTGGGGGCGCGGGCGGCCGTCTCCATCGACAACGCCCGCCGCTTCACCCGCGAGCACGCGATGGCCGTGACCCTCCAGCGCAGCCTCCTGCCCCGGGTGCTGCCCGACCAGAGCGCCGTGGACGTGGCCTTCCGCTACCTGCCGGCGACGGCGGGGGTGGGGGGCGACTGGTTCGACGTGATCCAGCTCCCGGGCACCCGGGTGGCGCTGGTGGTGGGCGATGTCGTCGGGCACGGGGTGCACGCCGCGGCCACCATGGGCCGGCTGCGGACCGCGGTGCACAACTTCTCCACCCTGGACCTGCCGCCCGACGAACTGCTGGGTCACCTGGACGAGCTGATCAACCGGATCGACCAGGACGAGGCGGGCGGCGGCGGGCCCGGGGACGGGAACGGGAACGCGAACGGGGACGGCGGCAGGTCGGGCGGGGAGGACCCGGAGCCCGATGGCGCGCCCGGGCGCGCCTCCGCCGTCACCGGCGCCACCTGCCTCTACGCGGTCTACGACCCGGTCACCGGGCACTGCCGGATGGCGAGCGCCGGACATCCGGGACCCGCGCTGATCCGGCCCGACGGCCGGGTGGAGTTCCCCGAGCTGCCGGCCGGGCTCCCGCTCGGCGTGGGCGGGATGCCCTTCGAGGCGGCGGAGTTCCAGCTGGCCGAGGGGAGCCGGCTCGTGCTGTTCACGGACGGCCTGGTGGAGGACCGCGACCGGGACTTCGACACCGGTCTGCGGCTGCTCTCCGACACGCTGTCCCGTCCCGGCCGCAGCCCCGACGAGGCCGCCTCGGACGTGCTCGCGGCGATGCTGTTCCCGGTGCCGAGCGACGACATCGCGCTGCTGATCGCGGACACCCGGCGACTGGAGGCGGACCGGATCGCCGAATGGGAGGTGCCCGGCGACCACGCGGCCGTCTCACGGGTGCGCAACGCCGGTTCGGCGCAGCTCGTCGCGTGGGGTCTGGGAGACATCGCGTTCGCCGCGGAGCTGATCCTCAGCGAGCTGGTCACCAACGCGATCCGGTACGGGAGCGCGCCCGTACGGGTCCGCCTGCTGCGCGACCGGAGCCTGATCTGCGAGGTCTCCGACGGCAGCAGCACCTCCCCGCACCTGAGGTACGCGGCCACCACCGACGAGGGCGGGCGCGGGCTGTTCCTCGTCGCGCAGTACGCCGAACGCTGGGGCACCCGCTACACGGACCGCGGGAAGGTCATCTGGGCGGAGCTGCCGCTGACCGGCGGCGCGGAGCCGCAGCCGCCGGCCCCGCCGGACCTGGACGCGCTGGAGGACCTGGCCTGGTGAGGTCGCGGCCCGTCGGGCGCCCGCCCCGGGCCGGTCGCGGCGGCCGGGATCACGGACGCCGGGTCACCGCGGCCTGGAACGTCACCGCGGCCTGGAACGGGCCAGCAGCATCGCCACGTCGTCCTGCTGGGCGCACGGGAGCAGCCGCCGCAGGATCTGGTCGCACAGGCCCTCCAGGGGCTGCTCCACGCCGTGCAGGGCCTGTCCCAGCTGTTCCATGCCCTGGTCGAGGTCGCGGTCCCGGGCCTCGATGAGTCCGTCGGTGTAGAGGACGAGCAGGCTGCCCGGGGGCAGGTGCACCTCCTCGGTGCGGAAGTCCCGTCCGCCGGCGCCCAGCGGGGTCCCGGGCGGGCCGTGGAGAAAGGTCACTGCCCCGTCGGTGGCGACGACGGCGGGCGGCGGGTGGCCGGCGCGGGCGATCACGCAGGTGCCCGATGCCGCGTGGTGGACGGCGTACACGCAGGTCGCCATCTCGTCCTCGCCGAGGTCGGCGACCACCGCGTCGAGGGAGCGGAGCAGCTGGGCCGGGGGTACGCCGTGGCGCGCGAGGGTCCGTACGGCCGTGCGCAGCTGGCCCATGACGGCCGCCGCGTGGATGCCGTGGCCCATGACGTCCCCGATGACGAGCCCGGTGCGACCGCCGGGCAGCGGGATGGCGTCGAACCAGTCCCCGCCGACGTCGTGGTCGCTGGCGGGCAGGTAGCGGCCGGTGAGTTCGAGGCCGGGGACCCGGGGCAGGGCGCTGTTGGTGAGGCTGCGCTGGAGGGTCAGGGCGGCCTGGCGCTGGCGGGTGTACATGCGGGCGTTGTCGATGTTGAGGGCCGCCCGGGCGACGAGTTCGTCGACGAGGACGCAGTCCTGCTCGTCGAAGCGCTCGCGCTCGCGCGTCCGGGTGACGGCGACGGCGCCCAGCACGGTGCCGCGGGCGACGAGCGGGACGAGGCGGGCCGAGCCCAGGGTGGCCAGGTAGGCCCGCAGGGCGTCGGCCCGCGGGGAGGTGATCAGGGCCGGGATGTCGGAGACGTAGAGGTTCATCGGCCGGCCCTCGGTGATCACCTGCTCGTAGACGGTGCCCGCGGGGATCTGGAAGGTCTGGCCCTCGGCGAGTTTCGCGGTGGGGGCCGTCGGGTCGGGGAAGTGGGCCGCCAGGCGGCGCAGGACCCCGCGGGTGGAGGCGGCGGGTGCCGCGCCCTCGTCGGGGCCCAGGACGGATTCGAGGAGCTGGACGTCGGCGGAGTCCGCGAGCTGCGGCACCAGCAGGTCCACGACCTCCTGGGCGGTCTGGCGCAGGTCGAGGGTCGTGCCGATGCGGGTGCCGGCCTCGGCGAGGAGGGCGAAGCGGTGCTGGGCCAGCTCGGCCTCGGCCTGGGCCCGCTGGCTCTCGGTGATGTCGATGAGGGAGGCGATCAGGCCGAGGGGGCGCCCGGAGCCGTCCAGGAGCGGGGCGTAGGAGCAGGACCAGGTGCGGTCGTGCTCGGGGTCGGCGGGGGTGCGGCCGGTGCGGCGGACGTCGACGACGGCGGCGCCGCGGTCGAGGACCTGCTGCATCGTCGCCTCCAGGGCGGCGGCGTTGACGCCGGGCACCACTTCGGTGAGCCGTTTGCCGAGGTGCTCGGCGGCGGAGACGCCGTTCATCCGGGCGAGCGCGTCGTTGACCCGCAGGAAGCGCAGGTCGGGGCCGAGGGTGGCGAGTCCGATGGGCGACTGGGTGAACAGGCTCTGGAGGGCTGCGAGGGAGTCGCGCATGTGGAGGACCTCGGAGGTCTCCACGGCGATGAGCAGGGCGCCCGTCCGCCCGGCGGCGTCCACGGCGGGGACGATCCACATCTCCATCACGACGCGGTGCCCGTCGCGGTGGCGCACGGGGAGGGTGCCGACGACGGTCTCGCCCGCCTGGACGCGGCGGGTCAGCTGGTCGGCGAGCTCCTGATTGGCCTCGGGGACGAGTACGGAGGATCCGGGGCGGCCGAGGATGTCCTCGGGGCGGTGCCCGAGCAGGTCCTGGGCGGCCAGGGACCACTCCGCGATGCGTCCGTCGGCGTCCTCCCGCCACAGGGCGATCGGCAGCAGCTCGCGGAGTACGCCCGCGTAGCCGACAACCGCCGCCGGCGGGTCCGGCACCTCGCTCGTCGACTGGTAAGTGTCCACACCGACCTCACCCCGGGGGCCCGATTCCTACCGATTCACCCTATCCGAGGCGTCGGCGCCGGGCTCTGTGTCCGCCGGAAGGGCGGGTAGGACCCGTACCTCCGCGGGGGCGGCGGGAAACCCGCCGGCTCGAAAATCCACGCCGTACCGGGGGGCGTCGGTCAGGCGTGCGCCACCAGGTCCTGGACGCCGCCGCTGATGACCGCGGTCACCGCGATGCCCGCCCGGTCGATCAGGCCCGCCGCGACGGCCGCCCGGCGGCCGCTGCCGCACACCACCCAGATCTCCCGGTCCCGGGGCAGCTCGCCGATCCTGCGGGGCAGCTCGGCGAGGGGGACCGCGAGGGAGCCGGGGATGCCGCCCTCGGGGCGGTCCGGCCGCACGTCGAGCACCCGCCGGCCGTCGAGCCGCCCGGCGAGCGCGGCCGCGTCCGCGGTGCGGAAGCTGCGCAGCGGCCGGCCGGCGGCCGCCCAGGCCTCGGCGCCGCCCGCCAGGTAGCCGGCGATGTCGTCGTATCCGATCCGCAGGAGCTGGACCATCGCCTCGTGGGCGGCGTCCGCGGCCGGTTCGGGAAGGACCAGGACCAGTCGTGTGCCGAAGGGCACGACCTCGCCGACCAGGCCCGCGAAACGCTCGTCGAGCTCGTCGCAGACCGAGTCGGGCAGGTGGCCGGCGGCGAAGGCGGCCCGGTCGCGCCCGTCGACGATCTGCGCACCGCCGCCCGCGAGCCCCTCCACCATGCTCGGGGTGAGCGCGCGGAGCACGGGCGGGCCACCGAGGACGCGCGGCCCGTGCCGGTTGACCGGTGCCATGTGGCGGTAGTAGGCGGGGTACGGGGGCAGGCCGGACATCCGTCCCCTGACGAACTCCTCCTCGTCCTGGGCGGACAGCACGGGGTTGGTGCGCCGCTCCGTGCCGACCGTGCTGGTCCGCTCCCCCGACACCGGGCCGGCGGCGCAGGAGCTGCCCGCCCCGTGCGTCGGCAGCACGCGCGTGCCGTCCGGGAGCAGGGCGAGCCGGCGCAGGGTCCGGTACTGGGCCCTGGCGAGTTCTTCCGTACGGCCGCTGCCGGACAGGTCGGTGCGGCCGGCGTTGCCGACGAGGAGGCTGCCTCCGGTGAAGACGGCCGACGGGGTGGGGCCCGCGTCGTCGAAGACCAGGTAGGAGGTGTGTTCGGCGGTGTGGCCGGGTGTTTCCACGGCCCGTACGGTCGCGTCGCCGACGCAGACCTCGTCGTCCTCGGCCATGGGCAGGTGGTCGAAGGCGTAGGGGGCGCGGGCGGGGCCGGCGACGGTGGCGCCGGTCGCCGCGCGGACCTCCAGCGCGCCGGAGACGTAGTCGTTGTGCACGTGCGTCTCCAGGACGTACCGGATCCGGACGCCCTTGGCGGCGCAGGAGTCCATCACCGCCCAGACGTCCCGCTGCGGGTCGACGAGGGCGGCCTCGTCGCCGCTGACGAGCAGGTAGCTGGTGTCCCCGAGCGACGGGGTGGCGATGACCTCGATCGTCGCCTCGGAGCCTTTCATACGACCACCACTTCCACGGAGGCCACGGGGTTGCAGCCGTAGCCGCGGGCGTTCCACGGGGTCCGCAGCGGCTGCGTCTCGCCGCGGGCGTCGGTCGCGCGGGACAGCAGCCGGTAGGGGCCGGGCTGCTGCGGGGTCCACCGGTAGGACCAGCCGCGCCAGGCGTACGGGCCGGCCGGCGGGTCGAGGGCGGCTTCGTGCCAGCCCCGGACGCGGTCCGGGTCGCGGCCGTCGTCCTCGTGCTCGGCCCGTACCTCGACCTTGTGCACGGGCACCCCGCCGCCGGACCAGGCGTGGCCCCGGACCAGGGTCTCGTGGCCCCGGCGCAGGTCCTCGTCGGGAGCGGGTTCGGTGATGAGCGATTTGACCCGCAGGGTCGTCACGGGGCCTTCGGGGGTGCCGTGCGGGGTGACGTAGAGGTACTCCTCGGCCTGGAAGACACCGCCGAAGGGGGCGGTCACGGCCCGCACCCCGACCAGCCACTTCACATCTGCGACGGCGTAGCGGCCGGGGACCACCAGGCGGACGGGCGCGCCGTGCCCGGGGGTGAGCGGCTCGCCGTTCATGCGGGTGGCGAGGAGGGTGTCGGGGTGGCGGGCCACGGCGAGCGGGAGGCTGCGTTCGAAGGGCGTCGGGCGGCCGCGCACGCTGCCGCGGTCCGCTCCGGTGAAGACGACCTCGACGGCTTCCGGGTCGATGCCCGCGCGGTCGGCGAGGACGTGGAAGGGCACGCCGGCGAAGCGTGTGCAGCCGACGGCCCGCTGCCCCCAGGGCACGCCGGGCGGGGCCGGCCGCATCAGGCTGCGGCCGTTCCCGGCGCATTCGACGACGACGTCGAGTTCGCGGTGTTCCAGTGCGAGCAGTTCTTCGTGGCCGATGGAGAAGGCGGTGGCCACGGCGCCGCCGACCCGCAGCCGCCACGGGCCGGGGCCGGTGGGCGGGATGCCGAAGTGGTCCCGTACGAACAGGGCCGCGGCGGGGGTGACGGGCCCGGTCAGGGCGGCCGCCGGGGTCTGGGCGTTGTACGGGTCGGCGGTGAGCGTCTCGGGTGCCCAGGCGGTCGCGCCGGGCCCGCGGGCGACCCGGAAATCCGGCGCTGCGGTCATGGCCACACCTCCCGTCGGCCTGGTGCGGAGCGCGACGCGAATTTCTTCCAGCCTACGTCCCGAAAAGTATTGACTCAGGACGAATAGGGAGGAGACTCACTAATACACCGGATCACCGGAAAGAGCCGCACCTCCCTCAGGAGACGTCCTGGGGCCCGAGTGACTTCGATCCAGGCTCTGGCCAGGCCCCCGGCAGGACGTGCCGACCACGGGAGCCATCGGCGACGGCGGATGGCTCATGGCACCGACGGACTGCCGGGGACTGTCATGTCCACAGACACCCGTAGGTAAGATCCCGACCATTGCATTCGCAGATACGTACGGGGTCGGTGATCGCGGGGATGGACTACGCAACGCTGAAGGCTCTCAAACCTTCGGAGTTCACGGAGGCGGCGGACGGGTACCGGTCGGTCAGCAGCATGGCCGACAACGCGTACGCGAGCGCCGAGCAGCAGATCACGACGCGGCTCCGGTCCGGGCTGAGCGGCAAGGCGGTCGACGCCGCGGTGGAGCAACTCCAGCTGCTGGCGAAGAACTTCCACTACACGCAGGTCGAATGCGGGCTTGCCGCGACCTCGTTGAACGCCCTGGCGGCCTCGCTGACGACGGCGAAGTCGAAGCTGGACGCCGCCGTCGCGGACGCGGAGGCCGCGAAGTTCTCGGTGGGCGCGGACGGTTCGGTCAGCTACCCGCCCGCCGGCGAGGAGAAGGACGGCAAGCTGCCGGACGGCGGCACGGTCAGCGGCAGCGCCAAGGGCAAACCGTCCGGGAACGTCATCGACCCCACCAAGGACGCCAACGACCTGTCCGCCGCGCTGGAGCGGCAGGCCGCGAACATCCACCCGAACCCGAACTTCGGCAAGGCGGTGGAGATAGCCAACCGGATCGCGCAGGCCGTCTCCGAGGCGACCGAGGCCGACACCCAGTGGGCGCCCAAGCTGCGCAAGCTCAAGGCCGACGACGACTACGTCGTCTCCGAGTCCGACTGGGCCGACGTCGCGGCGGACACCGGTCAGGTACAGGCCGGGGCGAAGGACTACCTCGCCCACATCAAGCCCCCGCCGCCCAAGGGCAGCGACCCCGAGCTGAACGCCGAGTGGTGGAAGGGCCTTTCCGACAAGGAGAGGGAGGCCTACATCACCCTCCAGCCCGCGAGCGTGGGTGCGATGAACGGGCTCCCGGCGGATGTCCGCGACAGCGCCAACCGGACGGTCCTCGCGGAGACGCACGGTCTCTACAAGACGGAGCTGACCGGGATCCCCAAGGAGCCCGAGCCCCGGTACCACTACGTCCAGCGCGGGCGCGCCTGGATGCGCGAGGAGACCGACGCGTGGAGCACCTGGAACGACAAGTACGGTGACCGCAAGGCCCACTTGGAAGACCGACTGCAGGGCATGGACACCATCCAGAGGCGCTTCGACGAGAGCGCCGAGCGCGGGCTGCCCCAGGCGTACCTGCTCGGGTTCGACGCCGAGGCGAACAACGACGGCCGGGTGATCCTGGCCAACGGCAACCCCGACACCGCGGACCACACGGCCGTCTTCGTGCCGGGCACGAAGACGACCCTGGGCAGCATCGAGGACGAGGCCGCCAAGAGCGACGCGCTGTGGCGCGAGTCCTCCGCGATGGCGCCGGGCAAGTCGGTGTCGACCATCACCTGGTTCGACTACGACGCCCCGAACACCATCTTCCCCGAGGCCACGCAGGACAAGTGGGCGCAGAACGGGGCGCCGAGCCTGCGCCAGTTCCTCGACGGCACCCAGACGGCCCATCAGGCAGGCGGTGGCGAGAACTCCCACACGACGCTCATCGGCCACAGCTACGGATCCACGTTGATCGGCGACACGGCCAAATACCGCAGCGAGTACGCCGACACCTGGGCGGATCCCCTGCCCGTCGACGACGTGGTCGCGGTCGGCAGCCCCGGTATGCAGGCCGACCACGCGGCGGACCTGGGCTTCAAGCCGAAGCACGTGTGGGCCATGGAGGGCGGCGGCGACGACAACGCGGTCACGCTCGGCGGCCGGCTCATGGGGCTCGGTGACAACTGGACCATTCCCACGGACGAGTCCTTCGGCGCCAACAAGATGCACAGCGATTCCCCGGGCCACGGCAACTTCTGGGACGAGCAGGACGGCAAGGCGTCCATCAGCCTCTCGAACCAGGCAGCCGTCATAGCCGGGCGCTACGAAGAGGTCGAGCTGGACAGGAAGGCCCCCCAGTGATTCGAAGGAACAGCCGCACCATCACCGCCCTGGCGCTCATGGGCGCCCTGGCCCTCACCGCAGGATGCACTTCCATGGACAACGAACCCTCCGCCCAGCGCTCGTACGACCCGCAGCCCCGCACGCACCAGGAGGTGGAGAAGGAGGTCGGCGACCTGTCGAGCAGGGCCCTCGACATGACCCAGGTCAAGGGCAAGGTGACCGAGGGGGGCCCGGCGACCTACCCCTGCGGCAGCGACGAGGAGAAGAAGGAGGGTCTCCGCAACGTCCGGCACGTCTGGTCCGTGTACGGGGTGGACGACGGCGCCCTCGACAAGGGCATGCAGAGCCTCGCCGCGCAGCTTCCGGGAAACGGCTGGAAGGTCGTGAAGAACGGCCCGAACGAGAACACCGAGAGCAAGCGGATCGAGGTCCTGGCGGTCCACGAGCAGACGCACACCCAGCTCGAGGCCAAGCGGATGGACGGCTCGAAGGGCGGCGAGAGCCTGATCAACTTCGCCGTGTACTCCCGGTGCTTCAAGGACACCGCCGCCAAGTGAGGGCCCGGTGACTCCCGCGCCGCGCGGGAGTCACCACCTGCGGGAGTCACCGCCCACGGCCTCAGGCGAGCTCGCGCGGGCGGGGCACCTCGGCCGTGTCCAGGACCTCCGCGATCCCCTGGGCCAGGCACGGGATGCGGTGGGCCGGGATGCCGGCGATGTTGATCCGCCCCGAGGTCGTTCCGTAGATGGCGTGCTGCCGGCGCAGCCGGAGCATCTGGTTCGGGGTCAGCGCCAGCATCGAGAACATGCCCTTCTGCCGGGCCAGCGCGCGCGCCTGGTCGGTGCGGCCGAGCGCGTCGAGGTGCGCGGTCAGGTCCGCCCTGTTGGCCATGATCCGGCCGCGCATGACGTCCAGCTCCGCCCGCCAGGAGGCCCGCAGGCCCTCGTCCTGGAGGATCGTCGTCACGACGGCGGCGCCGTGCTCGGGCGGCATGGAGTACAGGGTCCGGGCGGCGTTCTGCAGGGCCGTCTCGGCGTGCCGCACGGCCTGCCGCGAGCCGCCGAGCACGATTGCGCAGCCGACGCGGTCGCTGTAGAGGCCGAAGTTCTTCGAGCAGCTGACGGCGATCAGCATCTCGGGCACCCGGGCCGCCAGCATCCGGGTGGCCAGCAGGTCGGCCTCCAGTCCGTCGCCGAGCCCGTGGTAGGCGAGGTCGACGAACGGCACCCAGCCGGCCCGCGCGGCCGAGTCGGCCAGCGCCTCCCAGTCGTCCAGGAGGGGGTCGACGCCCGTGGGGTTGTGGCAGCACCCCTGGAGCAGGACGACGTCGTCGCGCCCCGCGTCCGCCAGCTCCCGCAGCACGCCGGCCGTGTCGAAGCCGCCCCCGGCGTCCCGCCACCCGTAGGTGCGGACCGTGAGTCCGGCGGCCTCCAGGATGGGCCGGTGGTTGACGTAGGCCGGGTCGCTGATCCACACCGTGGCGCCCGGGCGGGTGCGGTGGACCAGGTCGGCGAGCAGCCGCAGCGCGCCGGAGCCGGCGACGGTCTGGACGGCCGCGGCCCGCTCGGCGGGCCCGTCCGGGCCGAGCACCAGCTCCAGCAGGGACTGGTTGAAGGCGGTGTTGCCGGAGAGCCCGCGGTACTCCTTGGACTCGGAGCGCTGCGCCAGCCGGAGTTCGGCCTCGCGGACGGCGGCCATGACCGGGGTGGTGCCGGTCTGGTCCCGGTAGACGCCGAGGACCAGGTTCAGCCGTTGGGGCCGCTCGTCGCCGCCGAACTCGTACGTCAGGTCCCACAGCGGGTCGGTGGGCGGCGTGGGGAGGAGCTCAAGCATCTGCGGGGACCTCGGGTCGGGGACGGCGGTTGGCGAGGACGACGCCGGCGGTGATCAGGGGGACGCCGACGAGGACGGCGGCGCTCGGTGATTCGCCGAGCAGGGGGATCGCGAGCAGGACCACGGCGACGGGGCTGAGGCTGCCGACGACGGAGCTGCGTTCGGCGCCGAGGCGGCGGATGGCGAAGGCGTACAGCAGGCCGGCGCACAGCCCCACCCCGAGGCCCTGGACGACCAGGAACAGGGCGATGTCGGAGCCCGCGGCGTGCGCCATGCCCGTGGGCAGGACGCCGGTCAGGACGAGCAGTCCGATGATGAGGAAGGAGGGCAGGCAGAGCAGTCCGATCGATCCGACGGGATCGAGGTCCACCTCGCGCAGCCCCACGGTGTAGAGGGCCCACAGGCCGCTGGCGACCAGGAGGATGCCGGAGCCGGCGAGGACGTCCGTGTCCACGGGGACGACGTGGCGCCAGACGAGGGCGACGACGCCGGCCGCGATGAGTGCGAGGCCGACGGCCTGGGTGCCCCTGGGCACGCCGTGGCCGCGCCGGATCATGATCAGGGAGACGAAGAGGGGGACCATGCCGGGGACGATGGAGCCGACGAAGGCCGCGGAGGTCAGGGAGCCGCCGTACATGGCGGCCAGGAAGAAGGGCACCCCGGCGCCGCAGACGATCTTCAGGGCGGGGCCCGGCCGCACCGCGGCGATGGCGCGGCGGCGCCGCCACAGGGCGGGCAGGAGGAGGACGAGCGGGAGGCCGAACCGCAGCAGGGCCGCGTCGGCGGGCAGCAGTGAGGAGCTGCTCAGGGCGCGGGCGCTGAGCGCGAACGCCGCCCAGATCGACACCGTCACCAGCAGGGCCAGCATGCCCCGGGCCTGGGGGGAGAGCCCGCGCCGGCCGGGGTGTCCGGCGCGCGGGCCCGCCGCATCGGGAGGCAGGGTCGCCCGGGTGGTGTGCGTCGCGACCAAGGATCTGCTCCAGCCTCTGGGTCACGGACCGGTCCGGTCCGCTCAGGGGCAACGCTAGGGCTTCAGCCGGGGCAGCCGATTGCCAGTTCTGCCTCTCGGACATACGTTTGGGGCAGGATCTGCCAAGGAGTGGCCATGGACGCAGTCGATCTGCAGATCATCCGGGAATTGCAGGCGGACGGGCGCCTCTCCAACCAGGAACTGGCCGACCGCGTCCGGCTGTCCCCGTCGCCCTGCCTGCGCCGGGTCCGACGGCTGGAGGAGGCGGGCCTGATCCGCGGCTACACGGCCATGGTCGACCAGGTCGCCTTCGGGCTGCCGGTGACCGTCTTCGTCCGGATCCGGCTGGAGCGGCACACGGCGCAGGCGGTGCGGCTCTTCGAAGAGCACGTGGCGGTCATCGAGCACATCCAGGACTGCTACCTGATGGCGGGCAGCAGCGACTACCTGCTCCGGGTCGTGATCGAGGACCTGGAGGCCTACGAGGCCCTGGTGCGCCACCGGATCCACGCCATCCCCGGGATCGCCTCGATCGAGTCGAGCTTCGCCTACGGCAGTGTGAAGCAGTCCAGGACCTATCCGCGGCCGGCGCCGGGCGCCTCCCGGCGCCCGCGCTGACCGCGCCGACCGCGCCGACCGCACGGCCCCGGCCGTCTAGCGGGAGGCCTCGACCGCGGCCTCGAAGGCGGCGTGGGCGGCTTCGTCGAAGAGGACGAAGCGCACCTCCTGGACCTCGGTGCGGGCGGCCCGGACCGTCCGGACGGCGATCCTCGCACCGTCGTCCATGGGCCAGCCGTAGATGCCGGTGGAGATGGCCGGGAAGGCGACGGTACGGGCGCCCAGCTCGTCGGCGACGCGCAGCGACTCGCGGTAGCAGGAGGCCAGCAGCTCCGACCGGTCCTCCTCGCGCGACCAGACGGGACCCACCGTGTGGATGACGTGCCCGGCGGCCAGCCGGCCGGCGGTGGTGGCGACGGCCCGGCCGGTCGGCAGGCCCTTGCCGTAGTGGCCGCGCCGCAGGTCCTCGCAGGCCGCGAGGATCTCCGGGCCGCCCTTGCGGTGGATGGCCCCGTCGACCCCGCCGCCGCCGAGCAGCGAGGAGTTCGCGGCGTTGACGATGGCGTCGGCCTCCTCGGCGGTGATGTCACCGCGGACCAGGGTGATGCGGACCATCGGGAGTTCCTTCGCGGGTGGGTTCGGGTTCGGGGTCGGGCGACGGGCGCCGGGCGCCGGGCGCCGGGCGCCGGCCTCAGGATGCCTTGCGCAGGTGGCGCCAGACCGCTTTGGCGGCGTTGTGGCCGGACATGCCGTGGACGCCCGGGCCCGGCGGGGTCGCCGAGGAGCAGAGGAAGACCGCCGGGTGGGCCGTCGTGTACGGGGAGAGGCTGAGCCTGGGGCGCAGCAGCAGCTGGAGGCCCGAGGCGGCTCCGCAGGCGATGTCGCCGCCGACGTAGTTGGGGTTGCGGGCGGCGAGCTGGGGCGGGCCGGCGGTGGCGCGGGCCAGGACCAGGTCGCGGAAGCCCGGTGCGAAGCGTTCCAGTTGGCGCTCGACGGCGTCGGTGAGGTCGCCGTCCCAGCCCCGGGGGACGTGCCCGTACGCCCAGAAGACGTGCTTGCCCTCGGGGGCCCGGCCGGGGTCGGCCAGGCTGGGCTGCGCCGTGATGAGGAACGGCGTACGGGGGGCCCGGCCGCCCGAGGCGAGCTGCAGGGCGGCGTCGATGTCGCGCGTGCGCGGGCCGATCTGGACGGTTCCGGCGCGGCGCGGCTCCTGCGCCGTCCACGGCACCGGGCCGTCCAGCGCGTAGTCGATCTTGAACACGGAGGCGCCGTACCGGTAGCCGTCGTAGGCGTGCCCCAGGCGGGCGATCCGGGCCAGCGCGGTCGGAGAGGTGTCGAAGACGTAGGCGCGGGCGGGCGGGAGGTCGTCGAGCCGCTTGACCTCGAAGTCCGTGTGGATCGACCCGCCGAGGTCGCGCAGGTAGGCGGCGAGGGCGTCGGAGATCGACTGGGAGCCGCCGCGGGCCATGGGCCAGCCGCCCGCATGGGCGGCGAGGGCGAAGACCAGACCGACGGCGCCGGTGCCGATCCCGCCGAGGGGTGCGATGACGTGGGCCACCAGCCCCGCGAACAGCGCCCGCGCCCGTTCGTCCTGGAAGCGGCGCAGCAGCCAGGTCGAGGGCGGCAGGCCGGCGAGCCCGAAGCGGGCGAGGGTCACCGGGTCGCGGGGCAGCGCGGTGTTCGGCAGGGACATGAAGTCCCGGGCCAGGGTGTCCCATCGGCCGAGGAAGGGTCCGACCAGGCGCCGGTAGGCGCCCGCGTCACGCGGCCCGAAGGACGCCGCCGTCTCCGCGACCGAGCGCGAGAGGACGGCGGCCGTTCCGTCGTCGAAGGGGTGCGCCATGGGCAGTGGGGCGTGCAGCCATTCCAGCCCGTACCGCTTCAGCGGCATCGTGGCGAAGACCGGTGATCCGGCGCCGAGCGGGTGCACCGCCGCGCAGGGGTCGTGCCGGAAGCCGGGGAGGGTGAGCTCCTCGGTCCGGGCTCCCCCGCCGACGGTTCCGCCGGCTTCGAAGACGGCCACCGAGAAGCCGCGCCGGGCCAGTTCGACGGCGGCCGTCAGCCCGTTGGGACCCGCCCCCACCACGACCACATCGAAAATCGACGGCACTTGCGACTCCTTCGTTTCCGGCGGCGGCGCCTGCACCCCCAGGATATGGCGACGTGTGCGCGGGACCGGCCCCCTGGGGGACGCGAGGCCCCCCTACACACCCCGGAGGAGGTCCCGGATGCGTACGGTGGTGGCCTCGTCCCGCCCGACGGCGAACGGCAGGGCGTTGTCGCAGTCCACCCGGAAGGGGACGCCGTCGACGGTGCTCTGGGCGCCGCCGGCCTCGGCGACCAGCAGCAGCCCGGCGGCGTGGTCCCAGGCCGAGGGCCAGGTGAAGGCGAGGGCCTCCATCTCCCCGCGGGCCACCTTCAGGTACTCCAGGCCGGCCGAGCCGCAGGGCCTGGCGGCGACTCCGGGCACGTCCAGCCGGGCCAGGGTGCGCTTGTTCTCGTCGGTGGTGTAGAGCGGGTGGGCCGTGGCGACCCGCAGGTCGGCGCCCGGCTCGGGCGAACCGCTGTGGATCCGCTGCCCGTTGACGTACGCGCCCTGCCCGCGCACGGCGGTGGCGAGCTCCTCCAGTGCCGGGGCGAAGGTCCAGGAGGCGAGGATCTCCCCGCGCTGCGCCAGGGCGACCAGGGTGCAGAACGCCGGGTCCCCGTTGACGAACTGGCGGGTTCCGTCGACGGGGTCGACGATCCACACCGGGGCGTCCGCGCGCAGCGCCTCGTACACGGCGGGGTCGGCGTGGACGGCTTCCTCGCCGACCACGACCGAGCCGGGCAGCAGGCGCGTCAGCGCGGCCGTGAGGTGCTCCTCCGCCTTTCGGTCGGCGACGGTCACCAGGTCGTGCGGGCCGCTCTTCTCGACGACCTCGTGCTCGGCGAGCTGCCGGAACCTCGGCATGATCTCGATGGCCGCCGCCTTGCGGACGGCCTCTTCCACATCGGGCAGGCCCTGGGCCAGGAACTCATCGATCATGCCTCCAGCAAAGCACGCCCGGCCGACAAACCCCACCGCCGGTACCGGACACGGAGGCGGACACCGGGTGGCCGCCGGGTGAACCGCCCCGGGCCGGCGCCGCGGGGCGGCGCACGGTCACCGGGTCAGCCGGCGATCGGGTACATCGATCCGCGCCGGCCCTCGGGCGACGTCAGCCACTCCAGCTTCTCGGCCGTGTCGGTGCCCGGCTGCGGGGTGTGCAGCACGATCGCCAGGTCGGGCCGGGCCGGTATCCGCAGCTGGGTCGACTCCACGTGGAGCGTGCCGACGACCGGGTGCTCGATCTCCTTGCGGGTCTGCCCGCCCGGGCGCACGTCGCCCCGTTCCCACAGTTCGGCGAATTCGGGGCTGAGCTCGCGCGCCTCCTCGATGACGGCCCGGAAACCGTCGTCGTGGGGCCTCTCGGAGCAGGCCGCGCGGAACTGGGCGACCACCTGGCCGGCGATCTCCTCCCAGCGCGTGGCGCGGGACCGGTAGATCGGGTCGGTGAAGAAGGCGATCAGGCAGTTCTGCACGATCTCCGGGCGCATCCCGAAGACCAGCGCGGCCGCGTCGTTGTAGAGGACGGTGTTCCAGTAGGCGTCCATGATGTGCGCGGGGAACGGCATCCAGGCGTCGATCAGCCGCGTCAGGCCGTCGCACATGTCCCGGTCGGCCGGGGCGACCTCCAGGGCGGGCGGGTTGAGCCCGGCGAGCGCGTACAGGTGCCGGCGCTCGGCACTGGTCAGCTTCAGCACGCGGCCCACCGAGTCCAGGACCTGCCCGGACACCGTGATGTCGCGGCCCTGTTCGAGCCACTGGTACCAGGAGACGCCGACCCCGGCGAGCACGGCGACCTCCTCGCGGCGCAGGCCCGGGGTGCGGCGGCGGGCCCCGCCGTCCGGCAGGCCGGCTTCCGTCGGGGTGATCCGGGCCCGTCTGCTCATGAGGAACTCGCGCAGTTCGGACCGTCGGCGCTCATCGGTCGCTGTCGCCACGAAATCCCCCTGTTCCGCTGCCTGGTGGTGCCACCAACAGGATAAGTTCCCACTCCGCACGGGCATTCCCGGGCCACGAGGGTGGTGGCCATGGCGATCGACACACGCACCACGACCACCGGGCCGCACACGGCGGCCCCGCAGGACGGCCGGCTCTCCGCGCGGGCCCGGCTGGTCCTCTTCGTACTCTGCGCCGCCCAGTTCATGGTGGCGCTCGACTTCTCCGTGCTGAACGTGGCCCTGCCGGTCCTCGGTGAGGACCTGGGGCTGAGCCGGTCGGCGCTGCAGTGGGCCGTCACCGCGTTCGCGCTGCCGTCCGGCGGGTTCCTGCTCCTCTTCGGCCGGATCGCCGACCTCTACGGACGCAAGCGGCTGTTCCTCGCCGGCCTGGTCGTCTTCGGCGCGGCCTCCGTGCTCGCGACCCTCGCGTGGGATCCGGCGTCCTTCCTGGCCGGGCGGGCCCTGCAGGGTCTGGGGGCGGCGGTCATCGTGCCCACCGGCATGTCCCTGCTGACCACGACCTTCCCGGAGGGGCCGCTGCGCGAGAAGGCGCTGGGCATCTCCGGAACCCTGCTGTCGCTCGGCTTCACCGTCGGGATGGTGCTCGGCGGAGTCATGACCGACACCCTGGGCTGGCGTTCCACGATGGGCCTGCTGGCGGTGGCCGCGGGTGTGGTCCTGGTCCTCGCCCCGGGGCTGCTGCCGGAGTCGCGCACTCCCGAGCGCCCGCGCCTGGACGTGCCCGGGGCCGTCACGGTCACGGGCGGTCTGCTCGCGGTGATCTACTCGCTGTCGTCGGCGGCCCAACGCGGCTTCGGCGACACGGACGTCTGGGGCACGCTGGTGGCCGGACTGGTCCTGCTCGTCGTGTTCGTGGCGGTGGAGTCGAAGTCGCCGGCCCCGCTGGTCTCGCTTCCGATGCTCGGCCGGCGCACGGTCGCCTGGGGCAACTTCGGCGGTCTGGTCACGTTCTCGATGATGTCGACGGTCGTCTTCGTCCTGACGCTCTACCTCCAGGAGACGCTGGAGCTGTCCTCCTTCCGGACGGGTCTGGTGTTCGGCGTCCAGGGCATCGCCTCCGTCGTCGCCGGTGCGTACGCGCCGAGGGTCATCGGCCGCTTCGGCGCCCGCCGTACCCTGGTCGGCTCGCTGGCCGGCCAGGGCGTGCTGGGGGCCGCGCTGCTCGGCGTGGGGACGGAGTCGGGCGCCCTGCTGGCGACCGTGGCCGTCTCGCTGGCGAGCATGTGCCACCTCGGCGCGATCATCGCCTACGGGGTGGTGGTGACCAGCGGCGTGCCCGACGAGGAGCAGGGGCTGGCGACCGGCCTGGTGACCACGACCCAGCAGACGGGCCTGACCATCGGCATCCCGCTGCTCGGGGTGCTGGCGACGACGCAGGCCACGCTGTTCGGCGGGGTGCGGACGGTCCTGGCGGTGGACGCGGTGATCGTGCTGGCGGCGGCGGTCCTGGTGGGCCTCGGCCTGCGTGGCCGCAAGAAGGCCTGACCCCTCGCCGCCCGCGCCCTCGCGGCCGGCCTCCTGCCGGCCGGCCCGGGCCGTGGCGGCCGGGCCGGCGGGGCGGGTCAGGCGGGGCGGGTCAGGCGTTCAGGGCGGGGATGATCTGTGCCCCGTACGCGTCGATGGTGGCTTCCCGTGCGTCGTGCATGTCGTAGACGGCGAACTGGTCGACGCCCAGGTCGCGCAGGGCCCGCAGCTTCTCGATGTGCGCCTCCGCCGGGCCCAGGAGGCAGAAGCGGTCGACGATCTCGTCGGGGACGAAGTCGGTGGACGGGTTCCCGGCGCGGCCGTGGTGGCTGTAGTCGTAGCCCTGGCGGGCCTTGACGTACTCGGTGAGTTCGTCGGGGACCATCGAGGAGTGCTCGCCGTAGCGGGAGACGAGGTCGGCCACGTGGTTGCCGACCATGCCGCCGAACCAGCGGCACTGGTCGCGGGCGTGGGCCAGGTCCTCGCCCACGTACGCGGGCGCCGCCACGCAGATCGTGATCGCGGACGGGTCCCGGCCGGCCTCCGCGGCGGCCTGCCGCACCGCCTTGATCATCCACTCGGTGAGGTAGAGGTCGGCGAGCTGGAGGATGAACCCGTCGGCCTTCTGCCCGGCCAGGGCCAGCGCCTTGGGGCCGTACGCGGCCATCCAGACCGGCAGCTTCCCGTCCTTGATCCAGGGGATGCGGATCGGGTTGCCGTCGACGGAGGCCTCGCGGCCCTCGGCGAGGTCGCGGATGACGTCCATGGCCTCGCCGAGCCGGGCCAGGGTGTTGGGGGCCCGGCCGGCGACCCGCATCGCGGAGTCGCCGCGGCCGATGCCGCAGACGGTGCGGTTGCCGTACATGTCGTTGAGGGTGGCGAAGGTGGAGGCGGTGACCTCCCAGGTGCGGGTGCCCGGGTTGGTCACCATCGGGCCGACGTGCAGCTTCTGCGTGTTGGCGAGGATCTGGCTGTAGATGACGAACGGCTCCTGCCACAGCACGGCGGAGTCGAAGGTCCAGCCGTAGCGGAAGCCGTTGCGTTCGGCGCGCTTCATGAGGCTGATGACCTGGGAGGCGGGCGGGTCGGTCTGCAGGACGAGGCCGAAGTCCATCGGGCGGCTCCTTGACGCTCTTTACAGGTACTGGCAGGTGGAGCGGTGGACGAAGGCCCCGTGGCCGGCCCGGCCGGTGTACTCGCGCCGGTCGATGACGAGTTCGCCGCGCGAGAGCACGGTGTCGACGCGTCCGGTGATCCGCTTGCCCTCGTACGCCGAGTAGTCCACGTTCATGTGGTGGGTCTCGGCGGAGATGACCTGCTCGGCGTGCGGATCGTAGAGGACGATGTCGGCGTCGGCCCCGGGTGCGATGGTTCCCTTCTTCGGGTAGAGGCCGAACATCCGGGCGGGCGTGGCGCAGGCGATCTCGATCCACCGGCGTCGGCTGATGTGGCCGTCCACCACGGCCTGGTGCAGGAGGTCCATCCGGTTCTCCACGCCCGGCAGCCCGTTCGGGATCTTCGAGAAGTCCCCGCGGCCGAGCTCCTTCTGGCCCCGGAAGCAGAAGGGGCAGTGGTCGGTGGAGACCACCTGGAGGTCGTTGGTGCGCAGGCCCCGCCAGAGCGCCGCCTGGTGTTCCTTGGGCCGCAGGGGGGTGGAGCAGACGTACTTGGCGCCCTGGAAGTCCGGCTCCGCCAGGTTGTCGGTGGACAGGAACAGGTACTGCGGGCAGGTCTCCCCGAAGACCGGGAGGCCCTTGTCGCGGGCGGCCGCCAGCTCGGCCACCGCCTCCTCCGCCGAGACGTGCACGACGTACAGCGGTGATCCGGCGACCCGGGCGAGCTGGATGGCGCGGTGGGTGGCCTCCGCCTCCAGCAGGACCCTGCGGACCTCGCCGTGGTGGCGGGGGTCGGTCTCGCCGCGCGCCAGGGCCTGTTCGACGAGGACGTCGATGGCGATGCCGTTCTCGGCGTGCATCATGATCAGCCCGCCGTTGGCGGCGCCGCGCTGCATGGCGCGCAGGATCTGCCCGTCGTCGCTGTAGAAGACGCCCGGGTAGGCCATGAAGAGCTTGAAGGAGGTGACGCCCTCCCCCACCAGGAGGTCCATCTCCTTCAGGGTGCCCTCGTTGACGTCCGAGAGGATCATGTGGAAGGCGTAGTCGACGGCGCAGTTGCCGTCGGCCTTGGCGTACCAGGTGTCGAGTCCCTCGCGCAGGGAGTGGCCCACGCTCTGCACGGCGAAGTCGACGATGGTCGTGGTGCCGCCCCAGGCGGCGGCCCTGGTGCCGGTCTCGAAGGTGTCCGAGGCGGAGGTCCCGCCGAAGGGGAGCTCCATGTGGGTGTGGGCGTCGACGCCGCCCGGGATGACGTACCTGCCGGTGGCGTCGATGGTGCGTTCGGCGGTCCAGGCCGCGGCGGCCGCGGAGCCGTGCGCGGCCAGCGCCGCCACCCGGCCGTCCTCGACGAGGACGTCCGCGTGGAGTTCGTCGGAGGCGGTGACGACCAGGCCGCCGCTGATCAGGGTGCGGTTGCTCATGGGCGGTTCCCCCTACCCGGCGCGGTTCACTTGGCGGAGTGCCTGTTCGAGGATCTCGGCGCCCTCTTCCGCCTCGGCGACGGTGAGGGAGAGCGGCGGTGCGATGCGCAGCACGCTGGTGTTGTGGCCGCCGCCCTTGCCGAGCAGCAGGCCGCCTTCGCGGGCGGCCTCCAGGACGGCGGAGGCGGCGTCCGGGTCGGCCTCGTCGGTACCGGGCCGGGTCAGTTCGATGCCGGCCATCAGGCCCCGGCCGCGGACCTCCCGTACGGCGGGGACGGAGGCGGCGATGCCGCGCAGCCGTTCCAGGAGCAGGCCGCCGACGCGGCGGGCGTTGCCCTGGAGGTCGTGTTCGAGCAGGTAGCCGAGGTTGGCGACGCCGGCCGCCATGGTGACGGGTGAACCGCCGAAGGTGGAGATGGAGTTGGAGTCCAGGCAGTTCATCACCTCGGCGCGGGCGACGACCCCGCCGATGGACATGCCGTTGCCGATGCCCTTGGCGAAGGTGAGGATGTCCGGCGGGCCGTTCTGGGCGTGGGCCTGCCAGCCCCAGAAGTGGTCGCCGGTACGGCCCCAGCCGGTCTGCACCTCGTCGCTGATCCACAGGATGCCGTGGCGGTCGAGGACCTCGCGGAAGGCGCCGTACAGGCCGTCGGGCGGGGAGGTGAAGCCTCCGACGCCCTGGACCGGTTCGGCGATGAGGGCGGCCACTCCCCCGCGGGCCTGGCCGAGTACGTCCTCCAGGTCGGCGACGGCCGCGGCGGTGAAGGCGGTGTCGTCGAGGTGGGCGAAGGGGCCGCGGGTGCGCACGGCGCCGTGGACGTAGTAGGTCTGCAGCGGCGAGAGGCTGGTCGGCGACCAGCCGCGGTTGCCGGTGATGGACACGGTGGAGAAGGACCGGCCGTGGTAGCTGTTGCGCATCGCCAGGATCTGGTTGGAGCGGCGGTACGTCGTCGCGAGCAGCAGGGCGGTGTCGTTGGCCTCGGTGCCGGAGGTGGTGAAGAAGACGCGGGCGTCGGGGATGCCCGACAGGGCGGCGACCCGCTCGGCCAGCTCGATCATCGGCCGGTTGAGGTACAGGGTGGAGGAGTGGATGATCCGCCCGGCCTGCTCGGCGACAGCCTTGGTGACCTCGGGCAGGGCGTGCGCGGTCATCGTGGTGAGGATGCCGCCGAAGAAGTCGAGGTAGCGGTTGCCGTCGGCGTCCCAGACGTGGCGTCCCTCGCCGTGGGTGAGCTCGATGGGGTTCTCGTAGTAGAGCGCGAGCCAGTCGGGCAGGACGGTGCGGTGGCGGTTGTGGAGCGGGGTGGGGTTGGTCACGGCTGTACGAGCCCTCCGTAGGCGTCGGGACGGCGGTCGCGGTAGAAGGCCCACTGGTCGCGGACCTCCTTGATCAGGTCGAAGTCGAGGTCGCGGACGAGGAGTTCCTCCTCCTTGTCGCTGGCGACGTCGCCGACGAACCGGCCCCGCGGGTCGACGAAGTAGCTGGTGCCGTAGAAGTCGTTGTCGCCGTACTCCTCCTGGCCGATGCGGTTGATCGCGGCGATGAAGTACTCGTTGGCGACGGCCGCGGCGGGCTGTTCGAGCTGCCAGAGGTAGGCGGAGAGGCCGCGGTGGGTGGCGGAGGGGTTGTAGACCAGCTGCGCTCCGGCCAGGCCCAGCTGGCGCCAGCCCTCGGGGAAGTGGCGGTCGTAGCAGATGTAGACGCCGATGCGGCCGACGGCGGTGTCGAAGACGGGCCAGCCGAGGTTGCCCGGACGGAAGTAGTACTTTTCCCAGAAGCCCTTGACCTGCGGGATGTGGTGCTTGCGGTACTTGCCGAGGTAGCTGCCGTCGGCGTCGATGACGGCAGCGGTGTTGTAGTAGAAGCCCTCGCTCTCCAGCTCGAAGACCGGGACGACGATCACCATGCCGGTCTCGCGGGCGAGGTCCTGCATGCGGCGGACGGTCGGGCCGTCGGGGACGGCCTCGGCCCAGCGGTAGTGCTCGGGCTCCTGGACCTGGCAGAAGTAGGGGGCGTTGAAGACCTCCTGGAAGCCGATGACCTTCGCGCCCTCGGCGGCGGCCCGGCGGGCGTACTCCTCGTGCTTGGCGATCATCGATTCGGTGTCTCCGGTCCAGGTGGCCTGGACCAGCGCGGCGCGGACGACTTGGGCCATGAGCTGCTCCTTGCGACGGGAACGCCGGTTCTACGCACGTAGACGGAGTGCGTAGGGAGTAGAACGTAGGCCCCGTCACAGCGTGGGGCAAGAGCGCCGTGCGCGGTTGGAGTAGTCGATCACGTTACGTCGCGCCGCGGTCGTTTGCGGTCAGCAGACGGGACTTTGACGACACGACCTAGGGTGCGACGATGCCGGCCACGCGCAGGGCGTGGAGGAGGTCGCGGTGGCGGGCACCGGGGAGTGATCCGGCGGCCCGCAGCAGGCGCGGGGCGAGCCATCGCGGGTCGTAACGGGCCAGGTCGGCGGCCTCTTCGGCGGTGCGGACCCGCACGAAGGCCCCGAGCAGGGCGTCGGCCTCCCGGTCGCGGCCGGCCGCGCCGAGGGCGAGGGCCGCGTCGGCGACCTCGGCGGCGGGGCGGGCGACACCCTGGCGCAGCAGGGCGTCGCGGTCGGCCTCCCGGCCGGCGTCGCCGAGGGCGGCGGCGGCCGCGGCGAGCTGTTCCGGCGGCAGCGAAGCCGCCTCCCACAGCAGGGTGGCCCAGTCGGCCGCCAGGCCGGCCCGGGCCAGTTCGGCGGCCAGCCCGGGCAGTTGCGCGGCGGGCGAGGCCGCGGCCTGGCAGAGCAGGGCGTGCGCCTCGCCGGTACGCCCCTGCGCGCGCAGCGCGAGCAGTTCGGCGGCGACGGCCCGGGGCCCGGCGGTCGGCTGCGCGGGGGCGGGCGCGGACGCCGGCGCGGCCTGCGGTACGGGCGCCGGCGCGGCCTGTGGATCGGACTGCGGCTCGGGGTCGGGGATCGCCCGGCCGAAGCGGGCGCCGCGCGGGGCGGGACGGGGTTCCGGGCTCGGCGCCCCGCCCGCGGCCCCGGCATCCGGGTGGCCCGGCGGCGGGGTGAAGACCGGGGCCCCGTCGGCCGCCGCCCCGGCGTACCGGGCGCCCCCGGCCCGGCGCGCCCCGCGCAGCCACCGCCCCTCCGCCCGCCCGACGGGTGGCAGCACCGCCGGCTCGGCCGCGGCCTCGGGGCCCGCGTCCGCCCCCTCCGGGGCCTGCGGCCGGTCTCCCGCCCGGACACCGGTCGGCACGGGCTCGGCGGGCCCGGGCGATGCCGCCCGCCAGGCCCCCGAGGGCGCGGCGGACCGCGCGTGCGCAGCTCCGGGGCCGGTACCCGGCTCGGCCTGGGCCTGCGGCCAGGGGCCCGGCCGCGCGGGGGTGGGGTCGGTTCGGGGCACGGGCCGCGGCGGCAGGGGGGATCGCTGGTGGGGCACGGTCGGCGGCGGGACGGTCTCCAGGGCGGTCAGGCGGGCGGCCAGGTCCTCGTGGCGGGCCGCGGCGCGGGCCACGTCGTCCTGGGTCCAGGACAGTTCGCGGGTCAGGGCGTCGGTCTCGGCCCGGTCGGCGGTGCCGCCGAGGCGGGCGGTCAGGCTCCGCAGGGCCGCCTCCGACTCGGCCCGCTGGTCGGCGGCCGCCGCGAGCAGGGTCCGCAGTTCCTCCTCGCCCCCCGGCAGGCGGTCCCACACGGTGACGGCCGCCGCCCGCAGCCGGGCCGCGTATACGGTCTCCCGCGCCGCGAGTTCCGCGCCGCCCGCCCCTTCGAGGTCCCTCAGCAGGGACTCGATCACGTCCCACGGGGGTATCGCCGCCCCGTTCAGGCAGGCCCGCACGCCCTCCGGATCCCGGCGCAGGAACTCCCCGTACCAGCCTGCCCCGGCATCCAGCCTCTGCGTCAACCCCCGCAAATATCCGGAGAGTTGACTGATCGCCAGTGAAGTCGCGGTCTCCATGACCGCATTGGACCCCACCCGTGTTACGGGCGGGCTACGGGAGTCTCAAAGCTTGACGGCGATCGCGGTGTGCGGCCGCTGCCCGCGGCGCACCAGAGCGGCGGGCACGTCCACGGCCCAGAACTGCCAGGTGTACTTGCGCGACATCAGCTTGCGCACCCGGCGCAGGCCCTCCTCGTCGAGCAGCCGGGCCTGCCCCTCGAACACGGGCGTTCCTTCCGCGAGGCGCCCGCGCACGTCGCACGCGGCGACCGTGACACGGCCGTCGTTGCGGATGCGCTTGACCTTCCAGGAGTCGCTGCGCGTCCACACGTACAGCTCACCCCCGTCGGCGACGGCCCACACCGGCGTCGCCACGGGCGTGCCGTCCTTGCGGAAGGTGGTGAGGCTGACGTACCGCGCGCTGCCGAGCTCCTGGAGACCCATGACCGGACCCTAGCGCGGACGGCCGCCGACCCCGCCCACCGACCCCGCACACCGGCCCGGCCCGTCGGCCGCTACTTCGGCATCAGGACGGTGTCGACGAGGTAGACGGTGGCGTTGGCGGTCTCCACCTCGCCGCAGACCACGTTGGAGGTGCCGTTGACCTTGTACTCCTCCCCCAGGCCGTCGGTGGTCAGCTCGCCCTTCTGCAGCGTCTCGAAGGTGCCGCTCTCCAGCTGCCTCGGCGCCAGCCTCTGGCCGACCACGTGGTAGGTCAGGATCCTGGTCAGCGCGGCCTTGTCGGCGAGGACCTTGTCGAGGTCGGCCTTCGGGAGCTTCGCGAAGGCCTCGTCGGTCGGCGCGAAGACCGTGATGTCCTTCGCGTTGTTGAGCGTGTCGACCAGGCCGGCCTTCTTGATCGCGGCGACCAGCGTGGACAGGGCCGGGTTGCCGGAGGCCGCGGTGGCCACCGGGGCCTTGGCCATGCCCTCGAAGGAACCCGCCCCCTGCTTGGGCACCGCGGCGCAGGCCGGGCCGAAGGGGCCTTCGGTCGTCACGGCGCCCTCGGCCGCCGCGGGGCCGTCGGCCGCCCCCTCCTCGGCCGACCCGGCGGCCGGGGCGGCCCCGGCGTCACCGCCGGAGTCCGCGCAGGCCACGAGCGCGAAGGGCAGGAGGGCGGCTGCGGCCGCGGCGATCGCCGTACGGCGGATGCGGGCGCGGACGCGGGTGCGGACGCCGGTGCCGGTGCTGGTGCGGGCGTGGTCCATGATCGGTTGCTCCTCGGGCTCGGTGGGACCGACCGCTGCCGCCGGATGCGGGCGACGGCCGGGGCCGGCTCGACCCGACGGAGGTCGCGGTCCGGCGTGCGGGCAGGGGCGCGGCCCCGCACGCCGCGGTCACGGCGGAGGCGGCGGGGGCCGTGCGGAACGTGCTCACACTTCGGGTTCGGTGCCCTCCGGCCCGCGGATGGGTACCTCACCCCACCGGTCGGGGGCGGGCGCCGGCGTCACCGCTCAACGGCCGTGCGGGCCGCCCGGCTCGACGGATCCCGTCCGGCCCGGCCCGTCGGCATCGCGTACGGGAGCGGACCTGCCGTCCGGCAGCGCGCACGCCGCCAGCAGGAGCCCTCCCGCGAGGAGGGCGCCGACGGCTGCGAATCCGAGTCGCTTGGCTGCGTTCGTGGCTGACACGCCTTCACGCCTGCCCCGCGTACGGCAAGTCCCACCGCGGATTGGGCCGTTCGGCCTCGACTCCCGCCCGAAAGGCCCGGCGGACGGCCCCGGCCCGGCAGCCCGGGACCTCAGGCGGGTACGGCCGCGCAGCGCCTGAGCACGTCGTCGAGGGAGAGTCCGAGCGCCTCGGCGAGGGCGGCGACGGTGAAGAAGGCGGGGGTGGGCGCCCGGCCGGTCTCGATCTTGCGCAGGGTCTCGGCGGAGAGCCCCGCCCCGGCCGCGACCTCGACCATGCTGCGGGTGCCGCGGGCCTCGCGCAGCAGGGCGCCCAGGCGCTCGCCGCGCTCGCGCTCTTCGGGGGTGAGAGGGGTACGGACCATGCGGCCATCCTACCCGGACGGCCAATAGTTATCCCGTTACAGTTATACCGGTATAGTTATTGGCATGGTGGAACTGAAGACAGCACCCGAGATCGAGAAGATGCGCGCCGCGGGCCGGGTCGTCGCCCGTGCCCTGGCCGCCGTACGGAAGGCCGCGCACGTCGGCGTGGCCCTGTCGGACCTGGACGGGGTGGCCCGCGAGGTGCTGCGCGGGGCCGGGGCGACGTCGCCCTTCCTCGGCTACCGGCCGAGCTTCGCGCCGGTGCCCTTCCCCGCGGTGGTGTGCGCCTCCGTCAACGACGCGATCGTGCACGGCATCCCCGACGACTACCGGCTGTGCGACGGAGACCTCGTCAGCATCGACTGCGGGGCGAAGCTCGGCGGCTGGGCGGGGGACGCGGCGGTCAGCTTCACCGTCGGCCGCGCCCGCCCCGAGGACCTGCGGCTGATCGAGACGTCCGAGGCGGCCCTCGCGGCGGGCATCGCCGCCGCCGTGCCCGGCAACAGGATCGGGGACATCGCCCACGCCGTCGGCACGGTCTGCCGCTCCGCCGGTTACGGCGTCCCCGACGGCTTCGGCGGCCACGGCATCGGGCGCGCCATGCACGAGGACCCGGGCGTGCCCAACGAGGGCCCGCCGGGGCGCGGCATGAAGCTGCGCCCCGGCATGGTCCTCGCGATCGAGCCGATGCTGATCGCGGGCGGTACGGACGACTACCGGTGCGACGGCGACGGCTGGACCCTTCGCACCGTCGACGGCACCCGCGCCGCGCACTCGGAGCACACGGTCGCGATCACCGCACGCGGCCCGCGGATCCTCACCGCGCTCTGACCGGCCCCGGACGGCTCCTACGGGGCGCCGTGCGGGCGTACGACCATGGCCGAGCCGCCGCCGCGCCGGGAGGTCTCGGCCGCCGCCAGCCATCGGCCGTCGGGCAGCCGCTGGACCCCGGTGGCCGCGCCGATCTCCGGGTTCTGCCGGAATCCCTGGCCCAGGGCCTCCAGCTCGGCGCGCAGCGGGCTGTTCCACAGGCCCGGCTCCAGCTCGGTGGTGGTCTGGTTGCGCTGGCTGGCCCGGGGCGCGGCGATCGCGTCGACGAGCGGCAGGCCCCGGTCGAGGTGGCCGGTCAGGGTCTGCAGGACGGTGGTGATGATGGTGGCTCCGCCGGGCGAGCCGACGGCCAGCACCGGCCGGCCGTGGTCCAGCACGATCGTCGGGGACATGGACGAGCGCGGCCGCTTGCCGGGGCCGGGCAGGTTCGGGTCCGGGACTCCGGGCGCCGCCGGGGCGAAGGAGAAGTCGGTGAGTTCGTTGTTGAGCAGGAAGCCGCGGCCGGGGACGGTGATGGCGCTGCCGCCGGTGGACTCGATGGTCAGGGTGTAGGAGACGACGTTGCCCCAGCGGTCGGCGACCGTCAGGTGCGTGGTGTTCTCGCCCTCGTAGGTGGTCGGGGCGGCCTGTCCGGTGGTGGCGCAGGGCACGGGGCGGCGCGGGTCTCCGGGGGCCAGCGGGCTGGTCAGGGCCCGGCCGGGGTCGATCAGGCAGGCGCGGGAGTCGGCGAAGCGCTGCGAGAGCAGTTCGCGCGTCGGCACGTCCTCGGCGGCCGGGTCGCCGACCCAGCGGCCGCGGTCGGCGAAGGAGATCCGGGAGGCCTCGATGAAGCGGTGCAGGTACTGGGTCTCGGAGAGCTTCGCGAGGTCGCTGCGTTCGAGGATGTTCAGCGCCTCGCCGACCGTGGTGCCGCCGGAGGACGAGGGCGCCATGCTGTAGACGTCCAGGCCGCGGTAGTTCACCCGGGTGGGGTCCTGGCGCTTGGTTGCGTACGCGCGCAGGTCCCCGGCGGTGAGGTCGCCGGGGCGGACCGTGCGGGTGGCCGCGGGGTCCACCGGGGGCGTGCGGACGGTGCGGACGATGTCGTCGGCGAGGGGGCCCCGGTAGAGGGCGCCGGTGCCCTTGCGGGCGAGTTCGGCGTAGGTGTCGGCGAGGTCCGGGTTCTTGAAGGTGGAGCCGACCACGGGCAGGGAGCCGCCCGGCAGGAAGAGCTTCGAGGTGTCCGGGAAGTCCCTGAAGCGGGCTTCGTTGAGCTCGGTCTGGGCCCGGAAGGTGGCGTCCACGGTGAAGCCGTCGCGGGCCAGTTTCTCGGCGGGCCGCAGGAGTTGGCGCAGCGGCCGGCTGCCCCAGGCGTCGAGGGCGCTCTTCCAGGTGGCGGGGGTCCCGGGGACGCCGACGCCCAGTCCGCTGGTCTGGCCCTCGGCGAAGGGGATCGGCTGGCCGTTCTCCTGGAACAGGGTGGCCGTGGCCGTGGCCGGGGCGGTCTCCCGGCCGTCGATGGTGTGCACCCGGCGGGAGCGGGCGTCGTAGTAGACGAAGTAGCCGCCGCCTCCGATGCCCGCCGAGTAGGGCTCGGTGACGCCGAGGGCCGCGGCGGTGGCGACGGCCGCGTCGACGGCGTTGCCGCCGGCGCGCAGTACGGCGATGCCGGCGGCCGAGGCGTCGGCGTCGACGCTGGCGACGGCTCCGCCGTAGCCGGCGGCGACGGGGACCTTCGCCGGCGGGGCCCCGGCCGCGGCGGTGGGCGGGGCGGCTCCCGTCGAGACGAGTGCGGCAACGACGGTCAGCATCGGTAACGTGCGGGCGACGGCAGGACGGTGCATCCGGACCTCCAGTGGCAGCGTGGGCCGAGCCTAGCGCCGGGCCCGCCGCCCCGTCAGGGCGTCGGCGGGGGCGCGCCGCCCGTCGGGAGGGACCGCGCCGGTGACCCCCGGCGGCCGCGGCGCTAGCATCCCGCGCATGAACGACGACGTGCGCAACATCGTGCTCGGGGTGATAGCCACCGCCGTCAGCGGCGGGTTCGGCTGGTTCTCCCGGACCTACCTCTGGCGGCGCGCGCTCCGCCGCAAGCAGGCCTTCTTCGGGCTGCCGACCGGCTCGGACTGCCTGTTCGTGGTCAACCGGCAGATGGGAGGAAAGGATTCCTCCCTGCACCGCAACGATGCCTTCGCGCTGCTGGAGATCTCCGCTCTGATCAAGGACTGCGGGGCGAACGTCCAGATCGTCACGCACGACACCGCCCGTCAGGGCTTCGGCGACCGGGCCGAGTTCTGTGTCGGCGGGCCCGTCTCGAACGCCCGCACCACGGCGCATCTGGCGTCCATGCTGCCGGGCATCACCGTCAACACGGAGTCGGAGCAGCACGAGGACCGGGGTGCGATCCGGGTGGGCGAGGAGACCTACCGGTGGCGCAAGGGGCTGGAGGAGTTCGTGGTGCTGGCCCGGCTTGCGGGCGGGGAGGGCGGCCGGCCGGTGTTCCTGCTGTCCGGGCAGACCGCGGTCAGCAACCAGGCGGCCGCCCGGTACCTGAGCCGGCACCACACCCGGCTGGCGGCCAAGTACGGGACGGACTCCTTCTGCCTGGTGCTCAAGCTGGTCAACTCCGACGCCTACGGGCCGGACGTGACCGAGCTGGTCGCGGACGTCACCCGGGCGGCCCGGACACCCGCAGCGGCAGCCGCGTGATCCCGTTGATGAAGTTCGACACCAGCCGCCTGGGCGGACCGGCCAGTTCCGGTGCGGGCATGGCGGTGCGCCACTCCTGGTAGAGGGTGCGCAGCTGGAGGCGGGCGAAGTGCGCGCCCAGGCAGACGTGCGGGCCGTCCCCGAAGGACACGTGCGGGTTGGGTGTGCGGCCGAGGTCCAGGCGGCCGGGGTCGGTGAAGACCCGCTCGTCGTGGTTGGCGGAGGCGTGGAAGACGACGACCTTGTCGCCGGCCCGGACCGGCTGCCCGGCCGGTCCGTGGTCGACGGCGGCGGTGCGGCGGAAGCTGAGGACCGGCGGGTGGACGCGCAGGAGTTCCTCGACGGCGCTCTCCGCGGTGACCTTCCCCTGCGCGAGCCGGCGGTATTCGTCGGGGGCGTGGGCGAGGGCGAGCAGGCCGCCGGGGGCGGCGCTGCGCACGGTGTCGTTGCCCGCGACGGTGAGCAGGAAGAAGAACATTTCCAGTTCGGCGGGGTCGAGGCCGGCCGTGGCGAGGGCGGTCATCACGTCGTCGCCGGGGTGCCGGCGCTTGTGGGCGGCGAGTTCGCGGGCGTACGCGAACATCTCGCCGAGCAGGGCCGGGGAGCGCGGGTTGAGGGGCTTGCCGTCGGGGCCGAGGAGCGGTGCGGGGGCGTCGTCGGGGTCCTGGTAGCCGATGACCCGTACGGTCCATTCCAGCAGCAGGGCGCGGTCGGCGGGCGGGACACCGAGCAGGTCGGTGAGGTTGAGCAGCGCGTACTCGTCGGTGACGGTGCGGACGAGGTCGGCGGCGCCGTCCTCGGCGGCGTCGCGGGCGCCGGCCAGCAGGGTGCGGGCCCGTTCGCGTACGCGCCCGGCGAAGGCGTCGACGCGGGCGGGGGTGAAGGCGCGGGCGACGAGCCGGCGCAGCCTGCCGTGCTCCGGCGGGTCCTGGTTGAGCATGGTGCGGCGCAGGAAGGGCAGGTCGGCCGGGTCGGGGTCGCGGATCTGGGTGGCGCCCAGCCAGGAGGAGTACGTCCGGTGGTCGCGCAGGACCCGGACGACGTCGGCGTGCCGGGTGACGGCCCAGAACCCGGGGCCGGCGGGCCAGCCCGCGATCTCGGGCTCCGGCTGCCAGGCCACCGGGTGGCGGTCGCGCAGCAGTCGGTAGCGCTCGTGCGGGACGCCGAGGGCGTAGAGGCGGGGGTCGAAGACGTCGGGGACGTCCGCGGCGTGGTCCATGGGGCCACCGTGGCGGGTGTGCGGCCCGCCCGCAAGGGTGCCGCCCCTGCGGACGGTGGCCGCCGGACGTCAGCGCCTGCTGCCGCGCGCATCGCAGTCGGTGGCGGGCAGGACGGTGTCGGTGCCCTTGATGCCGACCCGGCTGACGGTGTCCGGCACGGCGGAGACGCCGACGGTGCACACCAGCTGGTTGCGGGCCAGGTCCGACAGGCCGCCCACGGCGAAGGGGAGGTTGGCGGTCAGTTCCTTCTCCGCGTTCCTGCTCACCGTCACCGCGTCCCACTGTTCTTGGGAGACCTTCGGCAGCGCCGTCGTGAACCCGGCCTCGGAAGCCGCACCCCTGGGGCCGTCCAGCAGGATGCGCAGCAGCGGCGTGGGCGCGAGGATGTATTCGGTGCCGATCGAGAGGGGGACCGGGACGAGCCGGTCGCCGTCCTTGGAGACGAAGTAGAGGGCGGCGGCCTTCTTGCCGCCGGGGACGTTCGCGGTGGCGGGGTGGCCGCTCTCGATCACCCCGGTGCGTTTGATCCCGCATCCGGCGAGCAGCAGGGCGCAGCCCGCCAGTACGGCGGTGGCCGACGCGGCCCGGGCTCTCGTCTTCCGCCCTGTCATACCTGGGCCTCCAGCGGCATGTCGAGGGTGAAGAAGGCGCCGCCCTCGGGTCGGTTGCCCGCCTGGAGGGTGCCGCCGTGCAGGCGGACGTTCTCCAGGGTGATGGCGAGTCCGAGGCCGCTGCCGGCGGAGCGGGTTCGGGCCGCGTCGGCCTTGAAGAAGCGGTCGAAGATGTGCGGCAGCACCTCGGCGGCGATGCCGGGGCCGCTGTCGGCGACGTCGATGAGGAGCCGTTCGCCGTCCTCGCCGGGGACGGTGCCCACGGTGACGTGCACGGGGGCGCCGCCGTGCCGCAGGGCGTTGCCGACGAGGTTGGCGAGGATCACGTCGAAGCGGCGCGGGTCGAGCCGGGCGCGGACCCCGTGGGGCAGTTCGGTGACGACGCGCGCGTCGTCCCAGTGGCGTCGTTCGAGGGTCTTGCGCACGGCTTCGGCGATGTCGACGTCGTCGAGGTTGAGCTCGGCGGCCCGGGCGTCGAACCGGGAGATCTCCATGAGGTCCTCGACGAGGACGGCGAGTTTGCCGGTCTCGGCGCTGACCAGGCGCAGGGCCTTGGCGGTGTCGGCGTCCAGGCGTGCGGCGTCCTCGTCGAGGACCTCGGTGACGGCGAGCATGCCGGCGAGCGGGGTGCGCAGTTCGTGGGAGACGTCGGAGGCGAAGCGGCGGGCGCGGACCTCGGCCTCCTGCAGTTCGCGCACGGACTGTTCGAGGGCGCGTGCGGTCTCGTTGAAGGTGCGGGCGAGTCCGGCGAGTTCGTCGGCGCCCCGGACCTCGATGCGGGTGTCGAGGCGGCCGCGGCCCAGTTTCTGAGCGGCACGGCGCATGTCGCGGACCGGGCGCAGCACGCTGCGGGCGGCCAGCAGGGCGGGGACGACGGCGATGGCCAGGCCCGGGACGGCGCCCTGCTGGGCGGCCTCGACCATGGCTTCGACGGTCTGCTTCTCGGTGGAGAGCGGGACGCTGGCGTAGAAGACGACGCCGGTGGATTCGGTGAACCCGTTGTGCTCGAAGACGGCGGGGACGCCGATGGTGAGCCAGGGGTTGCCGCGTTGGTCCTCGACGCGCTGGAAGGCGGCGTACTGGTTGTTGCGGACGCGGTCGCGCAGGCTGTCGGTGATCACGGTGGAGGTGGGCGTGCCGGGGTTGGTGGAGACGCGTACGCCGCCGTACTCGCCGAAGATGATCCACGGGTGGGGTTTGCCGCGCTTGCCGAGCTCGATGACGATGCGCTGGAGTTCCTGCTGTTCCAGGGGCAGCCGGATCTCCTGCTGCTCGACCTGGTCCCGCAGGGTGCTGACGGCGGTGTCCTGGGTCTGCTTGAGGATGGCGTTGCGCGCCTGCTGGTAGGTCAGGGCCGCGGTGGTTCCCGCGCTGATCGCGGCGACCAGGAGGAAGGCCGCTATCAGCCGGGTGCGCAGCCCCAGGGGCGCTATGCGTCGCACCGGGGCCTACAGGGGGCCGAAGCGGTAGCCGAAGCCGCGCACGGTCTGTATGTAGCGGGGGCTGCGGGCGGGGTCCTCTATCTTGTGGCGCAGGCGGCGCACGCAGGCGTCCACGAGCCGGGCGTCGGCGTGGTAGCTGTGGTCCCAGACGTACTCGAGGAGCTGCTGGCGGGAGAAGACCTGCTCGGGCGAGGCCGACAGGTGCAGCAGGAGCTTGATCTCGCTGGGTGCGAGGGCGACGCGTTCGCCGTTCTTGGCGACGGTCAGTCCGGCCCGGTCGATGGCGAGTTCGCCGTGGGTCTCGATGCCGGGGCGGGAGCCCACCGGGTCGCTGAGCCGGCGCAGGACGGCCTTGATGCGGGCTTCGATGACCTCGGTGCGGGCGGGTTTGACGATGTAGTCGTCGGCGCCCGCCTCCAGGCCGATGACGATGTCGAAGTCGTCGCCGCGTGCGGTGAGCATGATGATGGGCACCTCGCTGGTCTGGCGGATGCGGTGGCAGACCTGTACGCCGTTGATGCCGGGCAGCATGAGGTCGAGCAGCACGAGTTCGGGGTGGAAGCTCGCCATCAGGGCGAGTCCGTCCTCCCCGGTCTCGGCGGCCCGCACCTCGTGGCCGCGGCGGCGCAGGCCGAGGCCCACCCCTTCGCGGATGGAAGGGTCGTCCTCGATCAGCAGTACGCGTGGCATCCGGTCAGTATCCCAAGGCGGTCTTCGGCTTCTCCTCCCGCTATCGGCCGGTCTTGCGCCGCAGGGAGTCCAGCAGGTCGGTGATCTCCGCCAGGCGCAGTGGCCGGGCAAGGAGGACGACGACCAGGGCGAGGGCCGCGGTTCCCGCACCGACCGCGGCGAAGTCGCCGAACCGCTCGGTGGCCCGGGCGGCCGCGTAGGCCGCTGCGGACGCCGGCACGCAGGCCGCGAGGAGGCGCAGGTGGGTGCGTACGGCGGTGGCGCGCCGTTCGCTGCGGCTGCCCGTGCGCGGGCCGAGCCTGCGGGAGAGGGCGTACGCGGTGGCGGCGGCGCCCGCGAGGAAGGCGGCGGAGGAGGCGGCGGCCATGCCGGTGACCGCCCAGCGCGGGGACAGCAGGAGGTAGGCGGCGGCCGACAGCCCGGCGTTGACGGTGACGATGACGAGGTTGAGGAAGAAGGGGGTGCGGGTGTCGGAGAGGGCGTAGAAGCCGCGGGAGAGGACGTACTGCGCGGAGAAGGCGACCAGGCCGGGGGCGAAGGCCGTGAGCATGCCGGCCATGACCGCGATGTCGGCGGCGTCGGTGCGTCCGTAGCCGAAGACGCTGCCCATCACCCAGGGGGCGAGGGCGGCCATGAGGGCGGCGGCGGGGACGACGAGGGCGGCGCTGGAGCGCAGGGCGTAGGAGACGTCGCGGCGGACGGCGCCGAGGTCGCCGTCGGTGGCGGCGGAGCTCATCCGCGGCATCAGGGCGGTGACGAGGGAGACGGTGATGATGCCCTGCGGGACGATCCACAGCTGGTAGGCGTTGCTGTAGGCGGTGTAGCCGGCGCCGCCCGCGAGGCCGGCCTCGACCGCGCTCTGTCCGGTGGCGGTGGAGAGCCGGGTGACGACCCAGTAGGCGATCTGGTTGGTGAGCACGAGCAGGACGGTCCAGCCCGCGTTGCGCAGGGGGCGGCCGAGGCCGCTGCCGCGCCAGTCGAAGCGGGGGCGCCAGCGGAAGCGGGCCGCGCGCAGCGAGGGGATCAGGGCGAGGGCCTGGACGACGATGCCGGCGGTGGTGCCGAGGCCCAGCAGGCGGGTCTGTGCCGCGGTGAGGCCGCCGGCGGCGTCGTGGGAGACGTACAGGAACAGCCCGAAGACGGCGATGATGACGACGTTGTTGAGGACGGGGGTCCACATCATGGCGCCGAACCGGCCGCGGGCGTTCAGCACCTGGCCGAGGAGGGTGAAGAGCCCGTAGAAGAGGATCTGGGGCAGGCAGTAGCGGGCCAGGGCCACGGTGGTGCTCGCCTGGGCGCCGGTGTAGCCGGTGTACGCCGAGACGATCAGCGGGGCGGCGAGGACCGCGGCGGCGGTGAGGGCGACCAGGGCGGCGGTGCAGGCGGTGAGCAGCCGGTCGGTGTAGGCGGCGCCGCCGTCGGCGTGTTCCTTGGCGGCCCGGACCAGCTCGGGGACGAAGACGGCGTTGAGCGCTCCGCCGACGAGCAGGATGTAGATGATGTTCGGGACGGTGTTGGCGACGGCGTAGCCGTCGCCGAGCAGTCCCGTGCCGAGGGCGGCGACGACGACGGCGGAGCGGATGAAGCCGGTGGCGCGGGAGACGATCGAGCCGGCGGCCATGAGCGCGCCGCTGCGCAGCACCGAGGTCTTCTGCGGTGCTGCGCCGTCGGCGGCCGGGCCGGCCCCTGTTCTGGTGTTGGTGGCCGTCACCGGCGGGCCAGGTATGCCTGGAACGCCTTGTAGAGCGCCACGTTGGCGACTCCGTCCATCGGGATCTCCCATTCACCGAGCGTTTCGACGATCTGTCCGCCGGTGCCGAGCTTCCAGCGCAGCAGCCCGAAGGAACGTTCGTCGGGGTCGAGGGTGGAGGGTACCCCGCGCATGTCGTACTCGTCGGCCCCGAGGGCGTGGGCGTCGCGCATCATGCGCCACTGCAGGGCGTTGCTGGGCCGTACTTCGCGCCGGTGGTCGGCGGAGGCGCCGGTCTGGTACCAGACCCTGCTGCCGGTGCTGATCATGGTGTGGGCGGCGAGGATCTCGCCGCGGTGGACGGCCAGGTAGAGCCGCATCCGGCCGGGCTGTTCCTCGTTCAGGACGCGGTACTGCTGCTCGTAGTACGCCAGGGAGCGGCCGAGCCGGAAGCCGTCGCGCTCCTCGGTGATGCGCAGCAGCCGGTAGAACTCGGGCAGGTCGGCGGAGGTGCCGAGGACGGTCTCGACGCCGGCCTTGTCGGCCTTGCGCACGTTGCGCCGCCACTCCTGGTTGAGGCCGGACCACAGCTCGTCGAGGGTGCGTCCGGCGAGCGGGACGCGGAAGACGTGGCGGGGCTGGGCGTCGCCGTCGTCCTCGCCGCCGCAGCGCTTCCAGCCGCGGGTGCGCAGCCGATCGGCGAGGGCGGCGCCCACGGGGTCGACCTCGGTGGCGAGGACGTCGGATATCTGGCGTCCCGTTCCGGTGCCGGCCTTGGCGGTGGCGGCGTCCCAGCGGCGGTAGGCGGGGCTGGGTCCGACGCGGACGGCGAAGGCGCCGGCGGCGCGCAGGTGGCGCATGAGCGGGTCGAGCCAGCGGTCGACGCGCGGGTCGGACCAGTCGGCGACGGGGCCTTCGGGAAGGTAGGCGAAGTATTTGCGGGTGCCGGGGAATTGCCGATAGAGGACGAGCCCGGCACCTTCGATCTCGCCGCCGGGACAGTGCCATCCGACCATTTCCGAGCGCCAAAGGTCCTTCACCCGGGCCCATGACGGGTGCTGGAGAAAGCTCGCCGCCGGGGTCCTGCAGAGGAAGGACTGGTATTCGGGGAGGGACAGGGTGCGCACCCGCAGCTCGTGGTCCTGGTCCTGCCGGGCGGGGGTAACGAGCAGTGCGCACACGGCTGACGGCCTTCCTGTTCGTCCTGAGGGGTGGTTCACAGGACTCTCACAGGCACCCGTGACCGAAGTGCGCAACGAATGTGACCGGATGATGACCGTTTCGCTGCGGTCCGCGTCACAACAAAAATGCTGATCTTTTCTGCTGTTTGTGCAACCTAAAGTCGTCCCGTTCTCATCCTCTTTTGCGAACGCCCATCACCACCACGATCCGAAGGGGCCCTTCGTTGAGCCGCACACGCCGCACCGCCATTGCGGGCACCGCACTCCTGGCCGCCGCGCTGACCGCCTGCTCGGGCGGGAGCGATGCCGGCAGCGACGGCAAGGGCAAGGAAGAGTCGAAGCCGAAGGCGCCCATGGCGGTCACGGTGAACCTCACGGGCGATCAGGTCAAGGCGGGGCAGCCGGTGACGGTGACCGTCGCCGAGGGCAAGCTCGCCGCGGTGAAGGTGACCGACGCCAAGGGCGCGGAGCTGCCCGGGAAGATAGCCGACGACGGGAAGACCTGGACCTCGGAGCGCAACGCCCCGCCCGGTGCGGAGTACAAGGTCGAGGCGCAGAACACCGACAGCCAGAGCGCCTCCACGCAGTTCAAGACCAGCGCGGCCGACAAGGTGAACAAGGTCTCGATCAACATCCCCAAGGGCAGCACGGTGGGTGTGGCGATGCCGGTGTCGATCGTCTTCGACAACCCGGTGGCGAACAAGGCCGAGGTGGAGAAGCAGCTCAAGGTCACCACCTCGGACAACACCGAGGGGTCCTGGGGCTGGATCAAGGACTACTCCGGCAACGACCGCGTCGACTGGCGGCCCAAGGACTACTGGAAGTCCGGGACGGACGTGAAGGTCGAGATGAAGCTCAACGGAGTGGACTCCGGCAAGGGCGGCGGCCTGTTCGCGAAGGACTACAACACCGAGTTCAAGATCGGCAAGGACCGCCGGGTCCAGGTCAGCCTCGACACCAAGAAGCTGACGGTGACCGAGGGCGGCCAGACGCAGAAGACGATCCCGATCTCGGCGGGCACGCCCGGGGGCAAGAAGGCGTCCTGGTCCGGGAAGATGGTGATCATGTCGAAGGAGGGCACCATCCGGATGGACTCCCAGACGGTGGGCCTCGACGACGCCTACGACAAGATGGTCGACTACTCGATGCGGCTGACCTGGTCCGGCATGTACGCGCACGCCGCCCCGTGGAACTCCGGGAACTTCGGCCGCGCCAACAGCAGTTCCGGGTGCGTGGGGATGAGCGACGCCGACGCGAAGGACTTCTTCGCGCAGTCCCAGATCGGCGACGCCTTCGAGGTCGTCGGCGGCGGCTCGAAGGGCCAGGCCGACCTCGGCAACGGCTACGGCGAGTGGAACCTCTCCTGGGACCAGTGGAAGGCCAAGAGCGCCCTGTCCGCCGCCCCGCAGAACGGCTGACCTGCACGCCCCTCCTTCCTGACTCTCGTTCAATTGTTACCACCACGTAACTTACCGACGGGTTACCTTCGGTAAGTCGCTCCCGTTACCGTCGGGTCACTTTCAGGACTCCGGTGCACGCGAGGAGCGACCGATGGAACGCACCACCACCGCCGCAGCCGTGGCGGCACTCCTGGCGGCGACCGCCCTGGGCCTGGCCCCCCACCAGGCCCAGGCGGCTCCCGTGCCCGCCACGGCCACCGCCGCCGCCCCGCAGACCGCCTCCGCGGACCTGCGCTTCCACGACATCCCCGGCTCCGGCGGCATCACCCTCAAGGGCAACGTCTTCACCCCGTCGGGTGCGCAGAGCGGCCGGAAGTACCCGCTGATCGTGCTGCCCACCAGCTGGGGCGTGCCGCAGATCGAATACATCGCCCAGGCCAAGAAGCTCGCCGACTCCGGCTACGTCGTGGTCAGTTACACCTCCCGGGGCTTCTGGCTCTCCGGCGGCCAGATCGAGGTGGCGGGGCCTCCGGACGTCGCCGACGTCTCCGCCGTCATCGACTGGGCCCTCGCCAACACCCCCGCCGACCCCGACCGCGTCGGCCTGGGCGGCGTCTCCTACGGCGCCGGCATCAGCCTGCTGGCCTCGGCGCACGACCCGCGCGTCAAGGCCGTGGTCGCGATGAGCGGCTGGGCCGACCTCATCGAGTCCATCTACTCGGGCCGCACCCAGCACCTCCAGGCCGCCGGGCTGCTCGGCGCCGCCGGCTACCTCACCGGCCGCCCCGGACCCGAACTCCAGTCGATCCTGGGCGACTTCCTGGGTGGCCGGCTGGACCGCGAGCAGCAGATGATCGAGTGGGGCAGGAAGCGGTCGGCAGCCGAGCAGGTGGACCGGATCAACGCCAACGGCGCCGCGATCATGCTCGGCAACGCCTGGGGCGACACGATCTTCCCGCCCAACCAGTACGCGAAGTTCTACGAGCGGCTGACCGGCCCCAAGCGGCTGGAGTTCCGCCCCGGGGACCACGCCACCGCCGAGGGCACCGGCCTGCTCGGGCTGCCCAACGACACCTGGACCAACGCCCACCGCTGGTTCGACCGCTACCTCAAGGGCGAGCGCAACGGCGTCGACACCGAGGCCCCTGTGCAGGTCAAGTCCCGCAGCGACGGCGGCTACGAGGGCTACGCCGACTGGGCCTCGGTCGGCTCCGGCGGCACCGAGCGCCTCGCACTCTCCGACAGCGAGCACCTTTTCGCGAACGTCGACTCCGGGGCCAACGGCGGCATCGTCCTCCTCTCCAGCGTCTTCGACCAGTTCTTCAAGGCGCCCCCCGTCGCCTCGATCCCGCTGCTCCCCCGCTCCTTCGCCGCCGTCTGGCAGTCCGGGCGCTACGACGAGGCCCGCCGGATCCGCGGCACCGTGCGGCTGCACACCACCGTGACGCCCACCAAGGGCGACGGCACCTTCGTCGCGTACCTCTACGACGTGGGCCCGCTCGGCATCGGCAAGCTGGTCAGCAACGCCCCGTACACCTTCCACGGCAAGACCCCGGGCCGGGCCTTCGGCGTGGACCTGGAGCTCTTCTCGACCGCCTACGACGTGCCCGCGGGCCACCGGCTCGCCCTCGTCGTCGACACCGTCGACCCGCTCTACATCGAGCACAACCCCACCGGCGCGCAGCTGACCTTCTCCTCGCCCCCGGGCGACCCCAGCCACGTCTCGGTGCCGCTGCGCGAGCAGTGATCCACGGCGGCGGTGGCGGCCGGGCCCCGGCCGCTCCGCTCCGGCCCCTCAGTGCTTGAGGATCTTGGAGAGGAAGTCCTTGGCCCGGTCGCTCTCGGGAGCGGTGAAGAACTCCTCCGGGGTGCGGTCCTCGACGATCCGGCCGTCGGCCATGAACAGCACGCGGTTGGCCGCGGAGCGGGCGAAGCCCATCTCGTGGGTGACCACGACCATGGTCATGCCCTCCCGGGCGAGCTGCCGCATGACCTCCAGCACCTCGTTGATCATCTCCGGGTCCAGCGCGGAGGTGGGCTCGTCGAAGAGCAGGGCCTTGGGGTCCATGGCGAGGGCGCGGGCGATGGCCACGCGCTGCTGCTGACCGCCGGAGAGCTGGGCGGGGAACTTGTCGGCCTGGTCGGCGAGGCCCACGCGGTCCAGGAGCTCGCGGGAGCGCCGGTCCGCCTCGCCCCTCGCCCGCCCGCGGACCTTGACCTGCGCGAGCGAGACGTTGGCCAGGACGGTCTTGTGCGCGAAGAGGTTGAAGGACTGGAAGACCATCCCCACCTCGGCGCGCAGCCGGGCGAGGTCCTTGCCCTCGGCGGGCAGCGGCTCCCCGTCGATCAGGATCGTGCCCGACTCGACGGTCTCCAGCCGGTTGATCGCCCGGCACAGGGTGGACTTCCCGGAGCCGGAGGGCCCGATGACCACCACCACCTCCCCGCGGCCGACGGTGAGGCTGATGTCCCGCAGCACGTGCAGCGGTCCGAAGTGCTTGTTGACGTCCCGCAGCTCGATCAAAGGATCGACGGCCATGCGCTGCCCTGCCCACTCGGTGTCGGATGCCGGTCAGCGCAAACTATCCAGCCGCGGAAGGGCACTTCGCCGCGACACGCCGCCCGCCGCCGCGGGCGCCGCCGGCGTCAGCCCTCGGAGGCCTCCGCGTACGCCTGGCTCAGCTCGGGGGAACCGGTCATCGCCCAGGACACGCCCGACTCGATCACGTTCAGCTCCCGGCCCGAGGCCAGCCGGATCGCCGGCTGGCCGTTGGGCCACACCTGCCAGGCGGTCCCCGGGATGGTCCGGACGATCACGGTGCCGAGGTAGAAGCCCGCGTCGTTGCCGAGCCAGGGCACCACCTCGGGGTCGCGCCGCCAGCGCGGCATCAGCTGGTCGAGGGCCTCCAACGAGGCGGGGCTCCCGTCGAGTTCGAGCCCGGCCGCCCGTGCGTGGACCCGCAGCATCTCGCACTCCGAGAACAACTCGGCGACGCCCTCGGGGTCGTCCACGAGGGCGGCGGCGAGTCCCGCACCCTGTTCCGCTTCACGCCGGTTCAGCCAGTTGTCCAGGAAAGGGATGTTCATACCGCCCAGCGTCGCACCAGGATCCTCGGCTGGCCACAGGGCGCGCCTGCGAAGACCGCCGGCCTACCGGTCGAGGTCGAGGTCGACGACGACCGGCGCGTGGTCGGACGCGCCCTTGCCCTTGCGCTCCTCGCGGTCGACGTAGGCGTCGGTGACGGCCTTGGTGAAGGGCTCGTTGCCGTAGACCAGGTCGATGCGCATCCCCTTGTTCTTGGGGAAGGCGAGCATCCGGTAGTCCCAGAAGGTGTACGGGCGGTCGTACTTCAGCGCCCGCGGGAAGACGTCCGAGAGGCCGGCGGCGCGCAGCGCCTCCAGGGCCGCCCGCTCGGCCGGGGTGACGTGGGTGAGGCCCTCGAAGACGGCGGGGTCGTAGACGTCCTCGTCGGTCGGGGCCACGTTGAAGTCGCCGAGCACGGCGAAGGGGCGCGGGCCGGCCGCGTCCTCGGCGACCGCCGTGGTCAGGGAGCGGAACCACTCCAGCTTGTAGCCGTAGTGGTCGTGCTCGACCTCGCGGCCGTTGGGCACGTACACCGACCAGACCCGCACCCCGCCGCAGGTCGCGGAGATCGCCCGGGGCTCCTGGACGCCCTCGTAGTCGGGGCCGCCGGGCAGCCCCGTGACCACGTCGTCGAGGCCGACCTTGGAGAGCAGGGCCACGCCGTTCCAGCGGCCGGTGGCGTTGACGGCCGCCTCGTAGCCCAGCTCGCGCAGCTGCTCGTGCGGGAACTGCTCCGCCGAGCACTTGGTCTCCTGGATGCACACGACATCGGTGCCGGAGCTCTCCAGCCAGGCCAGCAGGCGCGGCAGCCGGGCGGTGATGGAGTTGACGTTGTAGGTGGCGATACGCATACCCGCCAACCTACCGCCCGGCACCGACAGCGACCGTTACAGCTCGGTGCTGTCGCCCGCGGTGAGCCGCCCGTGGTCGGTGCCGCCCAGCTTGTCCAGGGCGAAGTCGTAGATCGGCCGGGCGATGTCGGCGAGGTAGGCGTCGTGGATGTCCAGGGCCCGGCGCGGCGCCACCTCGCGCAGGTAGTCGATCACCTCGGAGACCTTGTTCCAGGGGGCGTGCACGGGCACCATCAGGGTCTCGACCGGGACTCCGGGGACGGTCAGCGCGTCGCCGGGGTGGAAGAGGGATCCGTCGACGAGGTAGCCGACGTTGGTCACCCGCGGCATGTCCGGGTGGATCACGGCGTGCAGTTCGCCGTGCACCTGCACGTCGAAACCGGCTGCGGTGAAGGTGTCGCCGTGACCGACGGTGTGCACCCGGCCCGGGTAGGCGGGGGCGAGCCGCTCGGCGACGCTGCGCAGGGTCCACAGCCCGGCCGCCGGGTTCGCGTCGAGGGCGGCCCGCAGCCGGCCCTCGTCGAAGTGGTCGGGGTGTTCGTGCGTGACCAGCAGGGCGTCCGCCCCCAGGCCCGCGTCCGGTTCGCTGAAGGCGCCCGGGTCGATGACGAGCGTGTGCCCGTCCTTCTCCAACTGGACGCAGGAGTGCAGCCGCTTGGTGAGCTTCATGATCCCAGGCTAGCCGCGGGGAGGGCCCGGCCGGGGCTGGGCGGGGGTGGCCGCGGGTGGTCGGGCGCGGTCAGGGCGTGGTCGTGGAGACCACGTAGACCCTGGGGTGGTCGGGGTCGGTGAGGTCCACCGTGATGTCCCGGCTGGGGCGCGGGTCGGTCTGCTCCAGGCTGGTCCCGTACCAGAGGGCGCGGGGGCTCCAGCTCCAGCCCGCGACCTCGGAGTCGTGCGGGGAGATCGTGACGTCGCCGGCGACCAGCGCCTCGCGGCTGGTGCCGACGGAGACGAGGAAGGCGTCGAGGTCCTGCGGGGTCACCGCGAACGCGGTGAAGAGCCGGCTCGTGCGCCAGTTGTTGGTCTCCAGGAACCCGACCTTCCAGGCCTTCGCCGGGATCGGCACCTCGTAGATGCTGCGCTGCACCTTGGAGGGCCAGCCGGGGCGCACCTTGGACGCGCCGACCTTCGCGGCCTTGTCGCGGCCGCTCTCGCGGCTCTGCTGGGTGGAGATCGCGAGGTAGCCCGCGGGTACGCCGATCAGCAGCACGATGATGATCGCGGTGATCCAGCGGCGCTTGACGACGTGCCGGCGGTCCTCGGGGGTGGGCGGGGGCGTGCCGCCCTCGTCGGGGGCGGAGGCCTGGTGGGGCAGGGTGGGCGGGTTCACGACTGCGGGTCGTCCTTGGAGTCCGTGGGTGCGGCGGTCTCGCGCCTGCGGCCCAGCTGGCCCAGCTGCGCGTAGCGCTCGTAGCGCTCGACCCGTCGGCGGGTGGCGCGGCGGAAGCGCCGGGCGACGAGCCGGGCGAGGTCGGCGGCGCCGACCATGCCCGCCTCGGGGCCGAGCTGGGCCTTGGCGATCCGGGCCTCGGGGCGGTAGCCACGGCCGGTGAGGTGGCGGCGGAAGGCGTCCCGGGCGGGGCCGATCAGCAGGTCGTCGGCGGCGCTGACGCCGCCGCCGATGACGAAGCAGGAGGGGTCGAGGGCGGCGGCGAGGTTGGCGATGCCGACGCCGAGCCACTGGCCGATGTCCTGGAGCAGCTCGACGCACATGGCGTCGCCCTCGCGGGCCAGCTCGGTGATCAGCGGCCCGGTGATCTCGGAGACGTTCCCGCCGACCTTGGCGATGATGTTGTGGGCGACCGGGGAGTCGGCGGCGGCCAGCTCGCGGGCCTCGCGCACCAGGGCGTTGCCGGAGCTGTACTGCTCCCAGCAGCCGCGGTTGCCGCAGGGGCAGCGGTGGCCGCCGGGGACGACCTGCATGTGGCCGAACTCTCCGGCGACCCCGTACCGGCCGCGCTTGACCTGGCCGCCTTCGAGGATGGCGCCGCCGATGCCGGTGCCGAGCGTGATCATGACGAGGTGGTCCTCGCCGCGTCCGGCGCCGAAGCGCCATTCGGCCCAGGCGGCGGTGTTGGCGTCGTTGTCGACCATGACCGGGACGGCGAGCCGGGACTGCAGGGCGTCGCGCAGGGGCTCGTCGCGCCAGGCCAGGTGGGGGGCGAAGAGCACCCGGGAGCGGTCGGCGTCGACCCAGCCGGCCGCGCCGATGCCGACGGCGTGCACGTCGTGCCGGTCGGAGAGGTCCAGCACCAGCTCGACGATGGTGTCCTCGACGACCTTGGGGCTCTTGGACTTGTCCGGCGTCTCGGTGCGGATCTTCTCCAGGATGATCCCGTCGGCGTCGACGACGCCGGCCATCACCTTGGTGCCGCCGATGTCGATGCCGACGGTCGGGACGCGTGGGGCGGTCAGGTGCGACCGCCGCTCACGGGTTCCGATGGTGCGCAGGACGGTGCCTCGCGCCGACCCCCGGTGGGTGAGCGTGAAGTCCCGGTACGTGCTCATCGAGTCGTGTCGTCCCTCGTGGGTGCGGTGGTGCGGGAGGCCTGGTCGGCCGGGCCCGCCGGGCCGGTGCGGCCGGCTCCGCGGGCCGTGGCGTCCGTGACGCCCGATCCCGATTCTGCCACTCGCTCCAGTTCGTGGCTCAGTTCGTCGAGCTCGGAGCCGCCCGCCATCTGGCGGGTGAGCTCGTCCAGGGTGATCGAGTCGCGGGTGTGACTGCCCGCCATGGTGCCGCGCTTGAGCAGCACGAAGCGGTCCCCGACCAGGTACGCGTGGTGCGGGTTGTGGGTGATCAGGACCACACCGAGGCCGGCGTCGCGGGCCGCCGCGACGTACTTGAGGACCACGCCGGACTGCTTGACCCCGAGGGCCGCGGTCGGCTCGTCCAGGATCAGGACCTTCGCCCCGAAGTGGACGGCGCGGGCAATGGCCACGCACTGCCGCTCGCCGCCGGACAGGGTGCCGATGGGCTGGTCCACGTCGCGCAGGTCGATGCCCATGCGGCTCAGCTCGTCGCGGGTGGTCCGGCGCATGAGGTCGACGTCGAGGCGGCGCAGGGGGCCGCGGCCCTTCGTCGGCTCGGAGCCGAGGAAGAAGTTGCGCCAGACGGGCATGAGCGGGACCACGGCGAGGTCCTGGTAGACGGTCGCGATGCCGTGGTCGAGGGCCGCGCGGGGGTTGGCGAGGACGGTCTCCTCGCCCTCGATCTCGAAGGTGCCGGCGTCGTGCCGGTGCAGCCCCGCGATGATCTTGATCAGGGTGGACTTGCCGGCGCCGTTGTCGCCGAGGACGCAGGTGATCTCGCCCGCGGAGACCTCCAGGGAGACGTCCTGGAGGGCCCGGATGTTGCCGTAGTACTTGGCCACGCCGGTCAGCTTCACCAGGGCGGGCGTCGCCTCTGCGCCGCCGGTGACGGCTCCTGTGGTGCTCACTTGCTCGCCTCCGCCCGCTTGCGGACCCATGCGTTGAGGAGCGTGGCCAGCAGGAGCATCGCGCCGAGGAAGAACTTGAACCAGTCGGGGTTCCACTGGGCGTACACGATGCCGTTGCTGGTCATGCCGAAGATGAAGGCGCCGACCGCCGAGCCGATGGCGGAGCCGTAGCCGCCGGTCATCAGACAGCCGCCGATGACCGCCGCGATGATGTAGAGGAACTCGTTGCCCACGCCCTCGCCCGACTGGACCACGTCGAACGAGAAGAGGATGTGCTGGCCGGAGATCCAGGCGCACAGGGCGACGCCCATGTACAGGCCGATACGGGTCTTCACGACGGGCACCCCGACCGCGCGGGCCGCGTCCGCCCCGCCGCCCACCGCGAAGATCCAGTTGCCGGCGCGGGTGCGCAGCAGGATCCAGGTGGCGACGGCGACCAGGGCCAGCCACCACAGGACGGTGATCTGCAGGGTGACCGAGCCGATCTCCCACTTCGAGGCGAAGAGGGCGCGGGCGGAGGGGAAGCCCTCCATGTCGGCGATGGACTTGGTGGAGACCGTGCCGCTGATCAGCTTGGTGAAGCCGAGGTTCAGGCCGGTCAGCATCAGGAAGGTGCCGAGCGTGATGATGAAGCTGGGCAGCTTGGTGCGGGTCAGCATGAAGCCGTTGAAGAAGCCGATGGCCAGGGTGACCAGCAGGGACACCAGGACGCCGACCCAGACGTTGGCGGTCATCTGGTAGCTGAACATCGAGCTGACCAGCGCCGAGGTCGTGACCATGACACCGGCGGAGAGGTCGAACTCGCCGCCGATCATCAGCATGGCCACGGGGACCGCCATGATCCCGATGGTGGAGGCCGAGTAGAGGATCGTGCTGAGGCTGGAGGCCTGCAGGAAGGTGGGGGCGGCGATGGAGAAGAAGACGAAGACGGCCACGGCGCCGACCACCGCGCCCAGCTCGGGGCGCCCGAGCAGCCGGCGGACGAGCGAGGTCGGCGCGAGCCGTTCGTCGACGGCGGTGGCGGCGCTCATCGGCTGCCCCGCTTGATGTACTCCTCCAGCTCGGCGGCCTCGGCGGCGGTGACGATCTGCGGGCCGGTGAGCACGGGGCGGCCGCCGCCGAGCACGTCGGCGTTGTAGCGGTAGAGCCAGAGCAGGTCGATGGCCTCGTACCCCTGCAGGTAGGGCTGCTGGTCCACGGCGAAGCCGAGGGCGCCGGACTTCAGGTCGCGGGCCACCGATTCGTTGAGGTCGAAGGTGTCGACCTCGGCACTGCTCCCGGCGGCCTCCTTGGCCTTGACCGCGGTGGGGGCGAAGGGCGCGCCGAGGGTGAGGATCGCGTCGATGGACGGGTCCGCCTGGAGCTTGGCCTGGACGGCCGCCTGCACGGAGGGCATGTTCGTGCCCTCGACGTACAGGTTCTCCATCTCCCCGGAGAAGGTCTTCTTCGCTCCGGCGCAGCGCTGCTCGTGTCCGACGTTGCCCTGCTCGTGCAGGACGCAGACGGCCTTCTTGCGGCCTCGCTTGCCCAGCTCGGTGCCGACCGCCTCGCCCGCGATCGTCTCGTCCTGGCCGATGTGGGTGAGCGCCCCGTACGCGGCGGACTGGGCGGACCCGGAGTTGACCGTGATCACCGGGATGCCGGCCTTGACGGCCTTCTGCACGACGTCCTTGAGGGCCTCGGGCTTGGCCAGGCTGACCACGATCCCGTCGACCTTCTGGTCGATGGCGTTCTGCACGAACTGCGCCTGCTGCTGGGCCTGGTCGTCGTGGGAGTAGACGAAGTTGATGTTGTCCTTGGCCGCGGCCTCCTTGGCGCCCTTCTGGACGATGTCCCAGAAGGTGTCGCCGTCGCCCGCGTGGGTCACCATCGCGAAGGTCCAGCGCGGGGTGGAGACGGCGGGCCGGCCCGCCTCGGCGGCCTTGGCCCGCTCCTCGGCGCGCTTGCCGCCCGTACTGCTGCATCCCGCGAGCGAGGCCCCCAGTACCGCCGCGAGCACGACGCCCACGACGCGCACCCCTGTCCGAACCCTAGCCACGTCGCCGCGCCCTTCCCTCGTCCATGTCGTCCGTCATCATTCGGTCATTCCGGTTTCAGCCGCCCAGTATCCGCCACAGTGGACCATGAAGGGCCATCGGGGCATGCAGCCGCAGATCGACACGGCGGGATCGCAGATCAGCACCCGAAATCCCCAAGATCGACGCGAGCGGATTGACAGGTTCCCCTGACGGGGCCAGGTTGAGTCCATGCGCATCGGGCTCATCGGGACTGGCCGGATCGGCTCGTTCCACGCGGCGGTACTCGCCCGCCACCCGGAGGCGGGCTCGCTCCTGCTCGCCGACTCCGATCCCGCGCGGGCGGCACGCCTCGCCGACCGGCTCGGGGCCACGGCCGCGCCCTCCGTGGAGCAGGTCTTCACCTGGGGCGTGGACGCGGTGGTCGTGGCCTCCTCCACCGACGGGCACGGGGAGCTGGTCGTCCGGGCGATCCGCGGCGGACTGCCGGTGTTCTGCGAGAAGCCGGTCGCCCCCGACCTGAACCGCACCCTGTCCGTCCTGCGCGAGGTGTCGGCCCTGGGCGGGCTGCTCCAGGTGGGCTTCATGCGCCGCTTCGACGCGGGCTACCTCAAGGCCCGGGAGATGGTCCGCTCCGGCGCCCTGGGCCGGCTGCACACCGTGCGGACGACGACGGCCGATCCGGCACCGCCGGCCGCCGACTACCTGGCGACCTCGGGCGGGCTGTACCGGGACTGCATGGTGCACGACTTCGACATGGTGCGGTGGGTGACCGGGCGCGAGGTGGTGGAGGTGTACGCGGCCGGGTCGGACGCCGGTCCGCCGCAGTTCCGGCAGACGGGTGACGTGGACACGGCCGCGGCGGTCCTCACGCTGGACGACGGGACGCTGGTCACGGCCACCGGGACCCGGTGCAACGGCGCCGGCTACGACGTGCGGATGGAGCTGGCCGGGGAGCGGGACCAGGTCTCCGCCGGGCTGGACGACCGGACGCCGATCGCCTCGACCGAGCCGAACGGCCCCCCGGCGGCGAGCAAGCCGTGGACGGGCTTCCTGGAGCGGTTCGGCCCCGCGTACGAGGCCGAGCTGGACGCCTTCGTACGGCTGGTGCGCGGCGAGTGCGAGAACCCCTGCGACGGGCGGGAGGCCCTGGCCGCGCTGCGGGTCGCCGAGGCCTGCGAGCTGTCGCGGCGGGAGCGGCGCCGGGTCCGGCTGGAGGAGCTCCCGGACCTGCCGGATCGGTGAGCAGGGCATCCGGCCACCCTACGGCGGTGATCCCCGGCTGGCTGCGGCGCTTTCCGGACACGCTCAGGCGGCCGTGGTGACCGCCCGCCGCCCCCAGGCCGTACCGACGAGGACGAGGAGCACCCCGGCGTATCCGAGGGGCCCCAGGTGCTCGCCGCCGAGGGCGATGCCCGCGACGGCCGCCCACAGGGGCTCGGTGCCGAGCAGCAGGCTGACCCGGGAGGGCGAGGTACGCCGTACGGCCCACATCTGCACGAAGAAGGCGAAGAGGGTGCAGAAGACGGAGAGGAACGCCAGGCCGGCCCACTGCTCGGGTCCGAAGTCCGCGGCGGCGGCCCAGGGCGTCGCACCGGTCCCGGGCAGGGCGGCCAGCAGGGCGAAGACGAGCACGGCGCCGCCGAGCTGCACGGTGGTCAGCGACAGCGGGTCCGCGCCGCGGACGCCCTCGGAGCGGGCCATCAGCAGCACGTGCAGGGTCCGGGCGAGGGCGGCCCCGAGGATGAGCAGGTCGCCGAGGCCGGGTGCGGTGAAGCCGGCGCCCTGGGTGAGCAGCACGACGCCGAGGACGGAGGCTGCGGCGGCCCCGAGGAAGGAGGGCGAAGGTGCCTTCCGCTTCACGGCGGCGTCGGCCAGCGGGGTGAAGATCATGGTCAGGCTGATGATCAGCCCGGCGTTGGTGGCGGAGGTGTGGACGACCCCGTAGGTCTCCAGCAGGAAGATCCCGCCGAGTACGAGCCCCAGCAGCCCGGCGCCGCGCAGCTGAGCGGGGGTGAGCGCGCGCAGCCGGGCCCAGCCGGCGACGACCAGCACGGGCAGTACGAGCGCGAACCGCAGCACGAGCACGGCGATCACGGTGTGCGCGGTGGTGATCCCCTTGGCGGCGAGATAGCTGCCGCCCCACACGACGGCGACGGCCAGCACGGGCAGATCGGCGAGCCAGGCGCGGCGGGGTGCGGTGTGCAGGGCGGGCGAGGCGACGGCCACGGGGGTCTCCAACATCACTCGGGAGGTGGAGACATCGGCGGCTCGCACGGTTGCGGGGCACACCGTACCGGAGCCGATCATGCGGGGCGACCCGTTTCCGGGCCTCTCTCCCCCGGCCCGTAGCATCGGGCGCATGGCTGATCTTTACGCCGTGGATCTGGCGTTCGACCTGCTCGACACCACGCCCGACGCCGTGCTCGCGGAGGTGCGCCGCCACCTGACGGGGGACGGCCTGCTGTCCCCCCGGGGCCCGGCCTGGCGGATCGGCGGCATGCTCGTCGGCGAGTTCGGCCCGGCGGAACGCGGCGGCTGGGCCCTGACGGCCCGCCAGGAGATCCAGGAGGACCGGCTCCCGGCCCTGGAGGACCTCCTCCTGCTCCTGACCCCGCACATCCGCCCGCCGGGCCCGGTCGGCCGCATCCGCCACCACGCCCACGAGTCCCCGGACCTCCTGGTCCTGCGCGAGGGCCGCGTGGTCCAACTGGCCCTGGACCGGCGCTAGCGCCACGCCGGCCGGGTGGGGCGGGTCAGGAGCCGACAATGCCGAACGAGGCCCGGCCTGTCGGCCGGTAGGTGTGGACGGCCGTCCCGACGGACGTCGCGCGGAAGGCCGTCAGCTCGTAGGCGGTCGGCAGTCCGCCGGTGGGGAACAGCCGGCGCCCGGCGCCCAGGACCACGGGGAACACCAGCAGGTTGATCTCGTCGACGAGGTCCCGGGCGAGCAGCCACTGCGCGAGCTGCCCGCTGCCGTGCACCTGGAGCTCGCCGTCCAGCGCGTCCTTGACCCGGACGATCTCGCTCTGCAGGTGCTCGCCGTCGAGCACGGTGGCCGGCCCCCAGGCCGGCTCCTCCAGGGTGGTCGAGGCCACGTACTTGGGCAGCCGGTTCAGCCCGCCCGCCACGGGGTCCGCGGGGTCGTCGTGCTCCGGCCAGTAGCCGGCGAAGATCTCGTACGTCTTGCGCCCGAGCAGGAACGCCCCGGCCCGGCCGAACACCTCGGTGATGAACTCCCCCATCCCCTCATCCACGTACGGCGCGGCCCACCCGCCGTACTCGAACCCGTCGCTGCGGTCCTCGTCGGGCCCGCCGGGCGCCTGCATCACGCCGTCCAGCGTCACGAAGGTGGTCAGTGTCAGCTCGGCCATGTCCCTGCGCTCCTCGCTCGATGGTCCTCGGGGTTCAGACTCGCGCCCCCGCCGGAACTCATCGCGCCGCCACGCACGACCCCCGGGAACGCGGGGTCGGATTCCTGCCAGCGGTGGGGGGCCGGACGCTCTTTGATTGAACCCGCAACCAACTGATGCGGGAGGAACGCGATGGACAGGAACGCGGTGGCGCTGGTGACCGGGGGGAGCCGGGGGATCGGAGCGGCGGTCGCGGTGCGGCTCGCCGAGGACGGGGCGGACGTCGCGATCACCTACGCCAGCGACGCCGAGGCCGCCGGGCGCGTGGTCGAGGCGGTGGAGGCGCTGGGCCGGCGGGCCGTGGCCCTGCGGGCCGACGCGGGGGACGCGGCGCAGGTCGCCAACGCCGTCGGGGAGACCGTACGGCGCTTCGGGCGGCTCGACGTGCTCGTCAACAACGCGGGCGTGGGAGCGGTCGGGCCCCTGGACGCGGTGGAGCCGGCCGACGTGGACCGGGTGCTCGGCGTCAACGTGCGGGGCGCGTTCCTCGCGGCGCAGGCCGCGGCCGGGCGCATGCGGGAGGGCGGGCGGATCATCACGATCGGCAGCTGCATGGCGCAGCGGGTGCCCGCGCCGGGCGGGGTGCTGTACGCGATGAGCAAGGCGGCGACGATCGGGCTGACGAAGGCTCTCGCGCGGGAGCTCGGCGGGCGGGGGATCACCGCGAACGTGGTGCATCCCGGGCCCGTCGACACCGACATGAACCCGGCCGACGGGCCGTACGCGGGCCCGCAGGCGGCGATGACGGCGCTGGGCCGGTTCGGGAGGGCGCAGGAGGTCGCGGACGTGGTGGCCTTCCTCGCCGGACCGGGGGCCGGCTACGTCACGGGCGCGGAATTCGCGGTGGACGGCGGCCACGCCGCGTAGCCCTCGCCGGGCGTGCGGACGAACGAACCGCGGACGCCACCGGCCGGGGCGACCACAGCCCCAAAGGCCCTGACGCCCGGGCGGACGGGGCGCTGGGCGCGCCGGGCCCCGGCCGGCCATGGCCGGGGGTCCGGGGTCGCGCCCGGCGCCCTCCCCCGGCCGCTGCCCATCGACCCGCGGCGGCAGGCGGCGCGGTGGCTCGCATAGGCTCGGCCCGATCGGCAGGTGCGAACGGGTAGGGGGAATCGTGGACTTCACCGATCGGCAGGGCCGGTGCGTGGTGCTCGACGAGATCACGGACGAGAACTGGCGCGCCGTCGCCGACGTTGCACCGGCGGACGACCAGCGCCGGTTCGTCGCCGCGCTCGGCGCCCGGTACCTGTTGCTCTCCCTGCGCGCAGGGGTGTGGAACTCGCTCGCCGTGCGCGCCGACGACACCGTCGTGGGGCACGTGATGTGGGCGTACGACGACGAGGGCGGCGCCCACTGGATCGGCGGCATGATCGTCGACGCCGCCGAGCAGGGCCGGGGCGTGGGGCGGGCCGCGGTGCGCGCGCTCATCGGGCGGCTCGCCGCGCTACCGGGCTGCCGGGAGATCCGGCTCTCCTACCACCCGGACAACGCGCCCGCCGGGCGCCTGTACGCCGGGCTCGGCTTCGTGCCCACCGGCGAGTTCGAGGACGACGAGGTCGTGGCCGCGCTCGCGCTCTGACCGGGCACGCCGCAGGGGCGCACCGGTGAGCGGTGCGCCCCTGCGGGCCCCGGGGGTGTCGGCCCCCGGGGCGGTCAGCGGTACGGCGTCAGCCGCCGAGCTCCTGGTGACGGGCGGTCAGCGCCGCCGCGCCGGCCTCCGTCAGGGAGCCGAACAGGCGCAGGCGCGAGAAGCCGCCGTCCGGGAAGATGTCGATCCGTACGTGGGTGCCCACCGCCGGGGTGTCCAGTACGAAGCGGTGGTTGGTGTCGGGCTGCAGGCGGGTGCGCGGCAGGAACTCCGCCCACTCGCCCTCCTCGCCCGTCTTGACCGACAGCGAGGCCCAGCCGGCCGAGTTGCCCTTGAGGTAGGCGGTGTCGATCTCGACGGCGCGGATCTCGGACTCGGTGACGAGCTGGTAGCGGATCCAGTCGTTGCCGTTGTCGCGGCGGCGGGCGGTCTCCCAGCCGTCGTCCATCTTGCGGGAGCGGCCCGGGTTGATGGTGTTGGTCGGCGGGGAGTAGAAGCGGTTGGAGGCGTCCTGGACGGAGCCGCCGTTCTCCAGCGCCACCACGTCGAAGGAGCCGAGCGCGGCGAGCCACTTCGGGTCGGGCAGGACCTCGCCGTGGACGCGCAGGCGGGCGATGCCGCCGTCGGGGTGCTGGTTGACGCGCAGGTGCGTGAAGCGCTGCTCGGCGTCGACCTCGAAGCCGTTGGCGGCATGGCCGCCGACCGCCGTGCGGGGCACGATGGTCGTCCACTTCACGTCGTCGCCCTGGAGCTCCTCCGGGGTCGGCGCGAGGGCGCCCTCCCAGTTGGTCGCCTCGATGGAGACGGCCTGCGGCATGTTGCCGCGGAAGTGGGCGGTGTCGACGACGATGCCGCGGATCACGCCGGGGGCGCCCAGACGCACCAGCGCCCAGTCGTGGTCCTCGGGGGTCGGCCAGGGCTGGGTGGCGGAGACGCCGCGGCGGCGGCGGGTCTCCCAGCCGTCCATGACCTTGCCCTTGTGGCCGAAGTCCTCGGGGTCGAAGTGCGCGGCCTCGGAGATGAGGAGGTTCTCGCGCTGGGCGAAGAACTCGTCGTTGGCGGCGATGACACCGGCGCCCAGCTCACGGGCGGCGAGGTTCGCGTACTGGGTGAAGGGGAAGTCCGCGGTGCGGTAGTCCGCGTACGGGTCGCCGCCCCCGTACGGGTTCGCGTTGCCGGTGAAGGATTCAATCGCCACTGGTCAGTTCTGCCTTTCGAGGAGGAGGCCCGTGGGCTCGGTCGGGGTGCCGTGGTCGGCGATCTGCGTGCCGCGCAGCCAGGTGGACTTCACGACGCCGTGCAGGGTCTTGCCCGCGTACGCCGTGACCCGGTTGCGGTGGTGGAGTTCGGCCGGATCCACGGTGAACGTTTCTTCGGGGGCGAGCACGGCGAAGTCGGCGTCGCGGCCGGCCTCGATCGCGCCCTTCTGCGCCAGCCCGGCGAGGGCGGCCGGGGCGGCGGACATCCAGCGGACGACGTCCTCCAGGGTCCGGCCGCGGCGGCGCGCCTCGGTCCAGATGGCCGGCAGGCCCAGCTGGAGGGAGGAGATGCCGCCCCACGCGGTGGAGAAGTCGCTGGTCTTCAGGTCCGCGGTGGAGGGCGAGTGGTCGGAGACGATGCAGTCGATGGTGCCGTCGGCGAGCGCGTCCCACAGGAGGTCCTGGTTGGCGGCCTCGCGGATGGGCGGGCAGCACTTGAACTCGCTCGCGCCGTCCGGCACTTCCTCGGCCGTGAGGGTGAGGTAGTGCGGGCAGGACTCGACGGTGATCTTGACGCCCTCGGCCTTGGCCGCGGCGATCAGCGGCAGCGCGTCGGAGGAGGACAGGTGCAGGACGTGGACGCGGGCGTTCAGCCGCTTCGCCTGGGCGATGAGGTTGCCGATGGCGGTGTTCTCGGCGTCGCGCGGCCGGGAGGCCAGGAAGTCGGCGTACTTGGGGCCGGGGACCACGGGGGCGGCGTCGAGGTGGTGCGGGTCCTCGGCGTGCACGATCAGCAGGCCGCCGAAGCCGGTGATCTCCGCGAGGGAGGTGGCCAGCTGCTCCTGGTCGAGCTCGGGGAACTCCTCCACGCCCGAGGGCGACAGGAAGCACTTGAAGCCGTAGACGCCGGCGTCGTGCAGCGGGGCCAGGTCCTTGACGTTGTCCGGGAGGGCGCCGCCCCAGAAGCCGACGTCCACGTGCGCCTTGGCGCGGGCGACCTCCTGCTTGACGCGCAGGTTGTCGACCGTGGTGGTCGGCGGGAGGGAGTTGAGCGGCATGTCGAGGATCGTGGTGATGCCGCCGGCCGCGGCGGCGCGGGTGGCAGTCCAGAAGCCCTCCCACTCGGTGCGGCCGGGGTCGTTCACGTGGACGTGGGTGTCGACCAGGCCGGGGAGCAGGACGTCGTCGCCGAAGTCCTCCAGCCGGGCTCCGGCCGGTACCTCGGCGTCGTGTGCGAGCACGGCCGTGATCTTCCCGCCGGCGACGGCGACCGAGGCGGCGCGCGTCCCCTCGGGGGTGATGACGCGCGTCGAGCGCAGTACCAGTTCCACAGCCACGTCGGCCACCGGAACCTCCCCATCTACTTCCACAGAGCGAAATTCAACGTTCTGTTGACGGAGTCTTCCCGGCGATCCGGGAGCAGTCAAGAGCGCCCGGACGGACCACTGACACACCGGGACCGCAATTGGAGGTTTCCACAGGATGGAATTAAGATTTCGCCATACAGAATGTAGCTACCACCACCGGGAGTCGGGCGGACAACTTCCCGAGGACGTCCGCCACCAGGACAAACCACCTCTGACCGGCGGCGACGGCCCACACCCCAGCACTAGGGCCGACGCCGGCCGCCGGGTAGGCTGCTCCCTTGCCTGCCAGCACCGAAAGGACCGCGCCGTGCCGACGTCCAGCGCCAGCACCACCGACGCTTCCTCAAAGACCCCTGCCGCCAGCGGTGGCGTCCAGTCCCTTGAGCGCGCCTTCGATCTGCTCGAACGCATGGCCGACGCCGGGGGCGAGGTCGGCCTCAGCGAGCTCTCGGCCGCCAGCGGTCTGCCCCTGCCCACGATCCACCGCCTGATGCGCACGCTGGTGGCGTGCGGGTACGTACGCCAGCAGCCCAACCGACGGTACTCCCTCGGCCCCCGCCTGATCCGCCTCGGCGAGTCCGCGTCGCGCCTGCTGGGCACCTGGGCCCGCCCCTACCTCGCCCGTCTGGTCGAGGAGACCGGCGAGACTGCGAACATGGCCCTGCTCGACGGGGACGAGATCGTCTACGTCGCCCAGGTGCCGTCCAAGCACTCGATGCGCATGTTCACCGAGGTCGGCCGCCGGGTGCTGCCGCACTCCACCGGTGTGGGCAAGGCACTGCTCGCCCACACCCCCGCCGACGAGGTGCGCGCCCTGCTGGCCCGCACCGGGATGCCGGCGGCGACCGAGAAGACCATCACCACGCCCGAGGGCTTCCTGGAGGCGCTGGAGCAGGTGCGCAGGGCCGGCTACGCGGTCGACGACAACGAGCAGGAGATAGGAGTCCGCTGCCTGGCCGTGTCGGTGCCGAACTCGCCGACCGCCGCCGCGATCTCCATCTCCGGCCCGGCCGGCCGCGTCACCGAGGCCGTGACCGAGTCCTTCGTCCCGATCCTCCAGAACGTCGCCGCCGAGCTGTCGGTGGCCCTGGCCAACCAGAGCCCGGCGTAGCTCTGCCGCACGGCCGTACGAAGGCCCCGGCGCCCCCACCGAGGGGGAGCCGGGGCCTTGCGCGTACGCGGCGCCTGGGCCTTGCGCGCACGCGGGGTCAGGGCCTCGCGCGCACGCGGGCTCAGGGCGCGGCGACGGGGTCCTGGTGCCCGGCCGTCAGCCGGCCGTCGGCCATGGTCGCCGTACGGTCCATCCGCTCCAGGTGGGCGTGGTCGTGGGTGACCAGCACGGTCGCGGTGGAGCGCTCGCGCGTCAGGGTGACCAGCAGGTCCAGCACGGCCGCGCCGCGCTCGTGGTCGAGGGCGCTGGTCGGCTCGTCGACGAGCAGCACGGCGGGCTCGTTCATCAGCGCGCGGGCGATGTTGATCCGCTGGCGCTGGCCGCCGGAGAGCTGGTGGGGGCGCTTGTCGGCCTTGTCGGCGAGGCCCACCGCGTCCAGCAGTTCCAGCGCCCGGCGGCGCAGGGCCTTCACGGGCCGGCCCGCCACGTGCGCCATGACCTGGAGCTGCTCGGCGGCGGTCAGCGAGGCCAGCAGGTTCGGCTGCTGGAAGACGATGCCTATCTTCTCCCGGCGCAGGGCCGACTTCTCTGCGGGACCGAGCCGCGTGGTGTCCTCGCCGGCGACGACGACCCGGCCGCGGTCCGGGGTGACGAGGGTGGCCGCGACCGCGAGCAGGGAGGACTTGCCGGAGCCGGAGGGTCCGATCACCGCCGTGAGGGTGCCGGCGGGCACCTCCAGGCCGACCGCGTCCAGGGCGGTGAGCCGGCTCTCCCCGTCGGGGTAGGTGAGCGTGACGTCGTGGACGAGGAGGGTCATCGGGCGCTCCCGAGGGCGGTCAGCGGGTCGACGGCGGTGATCCGCCGGATGGACAGGGCCGCGCCCAGCGCGCCGAGCGCGATCATGATCGCGGCGGGGACGAGCACCGTGGCGGCGTCGAGGACGAAGGGCACGTCGCCGCCGCTGATCAGCGCGCCGAATCCGGCGGCGAGCGCGGTGCCCAGCCCGGTGCCGATGGCGAGCATCACGACGGCCTGGCCGAGGGCGTCCCGCAGCAGGTAGGGGGTGGAGGCGCCGAGCGCCTTCAGGACGGCGATGTCGCCGCTGCGCTGGATGGTCCACACCGTGAAGAAGGCGCCTATGACCAGGGCCGAGATGGCGAAGAGGAAGCCGCGCATCAGCTGGAGCGAGCCGTTCTCGGCCTGGTAGGAGCCGATGGCTCCCAGGGCCTCGTCGACGGTCTGCGCCCTCGTGCCCGCCGCCCGGTCGGCGGCGGCGAGGTCCGGGCCGCTGCCGGAGACGGCGACGACGGTGGCGAGGGTGTCGATGGAGGTGCCGGGGTTGCCGATGCGCTGCCAGTCGTTGAGGTCCATCCAGACCACCGGGGTGTGGCTGTAGGCGGCGGTGCCGGCGACGGCGGCCACGGTCAGTTCCAGCGGGCCGATCTTGAGCCGGGCGCCGGGGGTGAGGCCGCCGAGCTCCTTCGCCGCCTTCTGGGCGAGGACCACCTGGCCCTGCGCGAGGCCCGCGTCCCGCGGCGCGAGCCCGCCCGCCGGGTCCACGCCGAAGACCGAGACCGCGGCGGTGCGCTCACCCGAGACGGCGTTGGTGGTGCGGATGCCGAGGGGCTGCGCCGCCTTCACGCCGGGCTGCTCCCGCCAGGCCAGCCATGCCGACTCGGGCACCTGGGAGTTGGTGAAGGACACCTTCTGGTCCCCGGCGGGAGCGGCGAAGGCCAGGTGCGAGGCGGGCAGGCCGGTGATGGCCGAGATGTTCTCCCGGGCCAGGCCGGCGGTGAGCCCGGACAGCAGGCCGACCAGCAGCGTGATCAGCAGCACGACCGAGCCCATGAGGGCGAAGCGGCCCTTGGCGAACCGTAGATCTCTCCATGCGACGAACATGTCCCCCACCTTGGTGTTCCGCGTGGACACAAGGCATCGCGCCACAGTAGTGATCCTCGTATCGAAGGGCGCACCGGTACATCAAACTTTCGGTTGACCGGGGCCGGCCGTGACCGACTTACGCTGGTTCGGACATGACTGCTGCCGCTCCCCCCGTCCCGCCCGGCGCCGGCGCGCCTCCTGCCGCGCCCGCCGCCGCCACCCCCGCCGCCGCCGCCACCGCCACCGCCACCGCCCGGGCCCTGACCCCCGTGTCGAAGGTGCTGAAGCTGTGCCTGCACGCCCTGCTCCTCGGGCTGCTCGCACTGGCCGCCGGCCGGGCCGTCGCCGACTCCGCGCCCGGGGCCGGCCGGGTGGTCGCCGCCTGCGCGCTGCTGGCCGCCGTGTACGCGGCCGGCGTCCGGGCGCCCGCCGTGCACAGCTCGCCGCGGGCGGGCGCGCTGTGGCTGGCCGGGCTCGGGGCGGCCTGGGCCGGCCTGCTGCTGGTCTCCCCCGACGGGCTGTGGATCGCCTTCCCGCTGTACTTCCTGGAACTGCACCTGCTGCGGCTGCGGTGGGGGGTCACGGCCGTCGCGGTGACCGCCTGCGCCGCCATCGGCGGCTTCCTCGCGCACAGCAGCGCGGCCACCCCGGGGGCCTTCCTCGGGCCGCTGCTGGGCGGCGCCGTGGCGGTGGCGACCGTACTGGGCTACCAGGCGCTGTACCGCGAGAGCGAACGGCGCCGGGAGCTGATCGAGGAGCTCATCACGACCCGGGCCGAGCTGGCCGCGGCCGAGCGCGGCGCCGGGATCCTGGCCGAGCGGGAGCGGCTGGCCCGGGAGATCCACGACACCCTCGCGCAGGGCCTGTCCTCCATCCAGCTGCTGCTGCGGGCGGCCGAGCGGGCGCTCCCCGAGGGCGCCCCGGCCCTGCCGCACATCGCGCGGGCCCGGGAGGCCGCCCAGGACAACCTCGCCGAGGCGCGCCGGTTCGTACGCGCCCTGACGCCGCCGGACCTGGAGCACGGCTCGCTCGCCGCGGCGCTGGAGCGGCTGTGCGCGGGCGTGCCGGGGCCGCGGGTGCGGTTCTCGCTGAGCGGCCGGCCGCGGGTGCTGCCGACCCCGTACGAGGTGGCGCTGCTGCGGATCGCCCAGTCGGCGCTGGCGAACGTGGTGCGGCACGCCCGGGCGGGGCGCGCGGAGATCACGCTGACCTTCATGGACGCCTCGGTGACCTTGGACATCGTCGACGACGGGCACGGCTTCGACCCTTCCTCGGCCGCCTCCGGATCGGGCGACGGCGGCTCGGGCGACGGCGGCTTCGGGCTGCCCGCCATGCGCTCGCGCGCCGAGACCCTGGGCGGGCTGTTCACGGTGGAGTCCGCCCCCGGGCAGGGCACCGCCGTGGCCGTCACCCTGCCGCTGCCCCTGGAACATCTGGAACGCAACGACCCCGTGGAGTCCCCGTGACCATCCGTCTCCTGCTCGCCGACGACCACCCCGTGGTCCGTGCGGGCCTGCGTGCGGTCCTGGACACCGAGGCGGACTTCGCGGTGGTGGCCGAGGCGGCGACCGCCGAGCGGGCGGTGGAGCTGGCCGCCGGGGAACCGGTGGACGTGGTGCTGATGGACCTGCAGTTCGGGCCGGGCATGCACGGCTCGGAGGCGACGGCCCTGATCACGGCCCGCCCCCGGGCACCCCGGGTGCTGGTCCTGACCACCTACGACACGGATGCGGACATCCTGGCGGCAGTGGAGGCGGGCGCCTCGGGCTACCTACTCAAGGACGCCCCGCCGGAGGAGCTGGCGGCGGCCGTGCGCACGGCCGCCGCGGGCCAGTCGGCGCTGGCCCCGGCGGTGGCGCTGCGCCTGATGGACCGGATGCGGATGCCCGCGGAGGCGCTGACGAAGCGGGAGCTGGAGGTGCTCCAGCTGGTCGCGGACGGCCTGTCGAACCAGCAGATCTCCAAGCAGCTCTTCCTCAGCCAGGCCACGGTCAAGTCCCACCTGGTCCACGTCTACGCGAAGCTCGGCGTCGAGTCCCGCACGGCGGCGGTCGCCGCGGCCGCCACGCGCCGCCTGATCCGCACCCCGTAGCCGCGGCCCCCGCCCCCATGACCGGGGCCTACGCCACCCAGTGCGGGCGGTCCACCGACGGGGGCAGGGGGACGCCGTCGTGGAAGGCGGCCGCGAGGCGGCGTACGCCCTCGTCCAGCCGGTCGGCGGGGAGGGTGTACGGGATCCGGAGGCGGTGTTCGAAGGTGCCCGGGTCGACGCCGAAGCGGGCGCCCCGGCCGATGTGCACGCCCGCGGCCGCGGCCCGTTCGGCCAGGGCCGAGCTGACCGGCTCGCCGAGGTCGACCCAGAGCGAGAGACCGCCCGGCGGTATCCGCCAGGACCATTCCGGGGTGTGCCGCTGGAGCGCGTCCACCAGGGCCGTGCGCCGCTCGCGCAGCTGGTCGAGGCGTGCGGGCAGGGTGCGGTCCATGCCGTCCAGCAGCGGGAGCGCCACGAGCTGGTCGAGGACCGAGCCGGTCATGTCGGCACAGACGCGCAGGGCCGTCAGCTCGGTGACCATCTTCGCGGTGGCTCGGATCCAGCCGACGCGCAGGCCGCCCCAGTGGGTCTTGCTGAGCGAGCCGATGGTCACCACGTGGTCCGCGCCGCCGCGCGGGGCCAGCGAGGCCAGGGGCGGGGGCGCGGGGACGTCCAGGGCGATGTCGGCGATGGTCTCGTCGACCACCAGCCAGGTGCCGGTGCGCCGGGTCGCCGCCAGCAGCCGCAGCCGCTGCTCCTCGGGCATGAGCGCGCCCGTCGGGTTGTGGAAGTCGGGGATCGTGTACGCCAGCCTCGGCACGGTCTGGCGCAGCGTGGACTCGGCGATCTCCATGTCCCAGCCGGTGTCGGAGACGGCGATGGACCCGGTGCGCAGCCGGGCGTGGCGCAGGGCGTCCAGGGCGTTGGCGTAGGTGGGGCTCTCGGTGACGACCCGGTCCCCGGCGCGGCAGAGCAGGCTGACGACGAGGGTGAAGGCCTGCTGGGCGCCGGAGGTGACGAGGATCTGCTCGGGGCGGGTGGGCAGGCCGCGCCGGGTGAAGCGGTCGGCGACGGCCGTGCGCAGGTCGGGCAGGCCGAAGGGGTGGTAGCCGGGGCTGCGGGCGGCGTCGGGGAGCCGGGGCGCGGCCCACGCGAGGGCGTCGGCGAGGGCTCCGTCGGGGGCGCCCATCGCGGCGATGGCCAGATCGATGCCGGGTTCGCCGTCGGCGCTGTGGCCGCCGGCGCCGACGAGGGCGTGGGCCCCGACGGGGCGGTGGCCCTCGGGGAGCTCGGTCCAGGTGCCGGAGCCGCGCCGGCTGCGGACGTAGCCGCTCTCGCGCAGCAGGTCGTAGGCGCCGGTGACGGTGGCCCGGCTGGCGCCGACGGCCTCGGCGAGTTCTCGTTCGGCGGGCAGGCGCACGTGCAGGGCGACGCGGCCGTCGAGGATCAGGGTGCGGACGGCTTCGGCGAGCGAGCGGTAGCCGGGGCGGGCGAGCACGTCGGCGGGGAGCAGCGCCGCGAGCTGGCGGCTGCCGATGGTTCTGTCCGCTGTCTGGACCACTCGCCCGTTCGCCATGCCAACCTCCCCTGATTGGCTCTGACGGCCAGGCCAATCCAGGACCAGACTCGCGGTATTGGCCCCCGATTGGCAAGGAGACGCCGAGATGCTGACCGACCGTGACGAACGTGCCCTGCTGGCCGCCGCCGAGAACCGGATCTCCCGCCCGCTGCGGATCGGGGCCGCGCTGGCCGCCGTACGGCGCAGCTTCGCGCGGCGGCCGGGGGATCGCGCGCAGGGGCGAGAATCGGTGGCATGTCATCCCACACGCACTCCGATTCACCCGTGATCGCGGGACTGCTCCTGGCAGCCGGCGGCGGCCGGCGGCTCGGCGGCCGCCCCAAGGCCCTGCTGCCCTACCGCGGCCGCCCGCTGGTGGAGAACGCCGTGCGGGTGCTGCGGGAGGCGGGCTGCGGCCCGGTGCACGTGGTCCTCGGCGCCTCGGCGGCCGAGGTCCGCGAGCGCGCCGACCTGTCGGGCTGCGTGGTCGTGGACAACCCGGACTGGGCGGAGGGGATGGGCTCCTCGCTGCGGGTGGGCCTGGCCTCCCTGGCCGGTACGGACGCGAGCGCGGCCCTGGTCTCGCTGGTCGACCAGCCGGGCATCGGCCCGGCGGCCGTGTCCCGGGTCCGGGAGGCCTACCGCTCCCCCGCGAGCCTGGCGGCGGCGGCCTACGACGGGGAGCGCGGGCATCCCGTGCTGTTCGGCGCGGACCGCTGGGCGGACATCGCGGCGACGGCGACGGGCGACAAGGGTGCCCGGGTCCATCTGGCGCGCCACGCCGGAGAGCTCATGCTGGTGGAGTGCTCCGACGTCGCGGAGGCCTTCGACATCGACACGCCGCCCGACCTGGCGCGACTCCTCTGAGCACCGCGTGACGACAGTGGCACCGAGGGCCACCGGCAAGTGGAATCTGTCGACTCAGAGAATCTCGACATCAACAAACCATTGAACTTCCACCATGAGGAAATTACTATCCACTGGTCAGAAGCGCCCTGAACCCACAGACGGCGCCCGCGACCGTATTTCGGAACTCTCCACACCCGACGGCACTGCGTGCCGTCTCGCGCGAGCATTCCCCGCGGCCGCCAGGCACCGCCGCTGAAGGAGTGACAGTTATGTCCGCACCAGCGCCGTCCCCGCTGGCCATCGTCGACGCCGAGCCCCTGCCGCGGCAGGACGAAGTCCTCACCGAGGCGGCCCTCGCGTTCGTGGCCGAGCTCCACCGGCGGTTCGCCCCCCGCCGCGCCGAGCTCCTCGCCCGCCGCGGCGAGCGCCGTGCCGAGATCGCCCGGACCTCCACCCTCGGCTTCCTCCCGGACACCGCACAGGTCCGCGAGGGCGACTGGAAGGTGGCGCCGGCCCCGGCCGCGCTGAACGACCGCCGTGTGGAGATCACCGGTCCGACGGACCGCAAGATGACCATCAACGCCCTGAACTCGGGCGCCAAGGTCTGGCTCGCCGACTTCGAGGACGCCTCGGCCCCCACCTGGGAGAACGTCGTCCTCGGCCAGCTCAACCTGATCGACGCCTACGAGCGCCGCATCGACTTCACCGACTCCCGCACGGGCAAGGCGTACGCGCTGAAGCCCGCCGAGCAGCTCGCCACGGTCGTCATGCGGCCGCGCGGCTGGCACCTGGAGGAGCGCCACCTGCAGTTCGAGGGCGGCCCGGCCTCCGGCTCGCTCGTCGACTTCGGCCTGTACTTCTTCCACAACGCCAAGCGCCTGATCGGCCTCGGCAAGGGCCCGTACTTCTACCTGCCGAAGACGGAGTCGCACCTGGAGGCCCGCCTCTGGAACGACATCTTCGTCTTCTCCCAGGACTACGTCGGGATCCCGCAGGGCACCGTCCGCGCGACCGTCCTGATCGAGACGATCACCGCCGCGTACGAGATGGACGAGATCCTCTACGAGCTGCGCGACCACGCGGCGGGCCTGAACGCGGGCCGCTGGGACTACCTCTTCTCCATCGTGAAGAACTTCCGCGACGGCGGCGAGAAGTTCGTCCTGCCGGACCGCAACGCGGTGACGATGACCGCCCCGTTCATGCGGGCGTACACCGAACTGCTCGTCCGCACCTGCCACAAGCGCGGCGCGCACGCCATCGGCGGCATGGCGGCCTTCATCCCGTCCCGCAAGGACGCGGAGGTCAACAAGATCGCGTTCGCGAAGGTCAAGGCCGACAAGGACCGTGAGGCGGGCGACGGCTTCGACGGCTCCTGGGTCGCCCACCCCGACCTGGTCCCGATCGCGATGGCCTCCTTCGACGCCGTCCTCGGCGACAAGCCCAACCAGAAGGACCGGCTGCGCGAGGACGTCTCGGTGGCGCCGGGCGAACTCATCGCGATCGACTCGCTCGACGCGAAGCCGACGTACGAGGGCCTGCGCAACGCCGTCCAGGTCGGCATCCGCTACATCGAGGCCTGGCTGCGCGGCCTCGGCGCCGTCGGCATCTTCGGCCTGATGGAGGACGCGGCCACCGCCGAGATCTCCCGCTCGCAGATCTGGCAGTGGATCAACGCCGGAGTCGTCTTCGAGAACGGCGAGCGGGCCACCGCCGAGCTGACCCGCGAGCTGGCGGCGCAGGAACTGGCCGCGCTGCGCGCCGAGGTGGGCGAGGAGGCCTTCGCGGCCGGCAAGTGGCAGCAGGCCCACGACCTCTTCCTCAAGGTCTCCCTGGACGCGGACTACGCCGACTTCCTCACGCTCCCGGCGTACGACCAGCTGGTCGGCTGAGACCCCGGATCCGGCCGAGACGCACAGCGGCCGGACCACGCAGGCTCCGCCCCCGCCGCCCACGGCAGCGGGGGCGGAGCCGTGTCCGGCGCCCGGCGCACCCGCCGGGCGGCTCCCGGCCCCGCGCGTCCGCCGGAGGCGGCGATCGCCCCAACCCACCTGCAACACAAGGACGTTGGGCCCGCAGGCGGCCCAGGGGACCGAACGACCGATCGGTCGTTACTGGTTCGTAACTTCCCCGTACCTAGCGGTAACAAGCGGGCCCGTGTCACCTTTCCGATGCCACCGGCCGGCGGTACCCCCACTTTCCCAGCCACACGAATCGGCAACGCAGTCGTTGCCGGCTTCGGCGTGGCCGAACGCAGGAGTTCCGCAGTGATCGGATTCCGCAACGTCAGCAAGGACCGGGTCCCGCGTCGGGTGCGACGACTGGCCTGTGCGGCCGTGACCGTGCCGCTCGCCGCCGGCGCGCTGCTGGCCGGCGGCGCCGGAACCGCCGGGGCCGCCCCCGGGACCGGGCCCACGGCCGTGGTGGCCATGGGCGACAGCTACATCTCCGGCGAGGCCGGGCGCTGGAAGGGCAACAGCCTGACCAACACCGGCAGCCGCAACGGAACGGACCGGGGCTGGGTCAGCGGCAGCACCTACGATCCCGCCCGGGTGTACGGGACCACGGCCGGCGGCTGCCACCGGTCGGACTCGGCCGAGGTGCGCAGCGCCGGGGCCATCGCCGACGTCGCCGTGAACCTGGCCTGTTCCGGGGCCGTCTCGCAGAACGTCTTCCGCGCCTCCAACGGCGGCGTCCCCTACAAGGGCGAAGCCCCGCAGGCCGATCAGCTGGCCGCGGTGGCCGCGAGCAACAACGTCAAGGTCATCGCCCTGTCCATCGGCGGCAACGACCTGGGCTTCGCCGACATCATCAAGGACTGCGCCCTCGACTTCGTCATCTGGAACTCGTACTGCTACGACGACCAGCAGTACGGCGTCGACCAGAAGATCGACGCGGTCATGGCCGACGTCGGCAAGTCGGTCGACGAGATCCGGGCGGTGATGCGTGCGGCCGGGTACACCGACTCCTCCTACCGGATCGTGCTCCAGTCCTACCCGTCGCCGATCCCGCGGGGCGCGGAGAACCGGTACACCCAGAGCGACTGGAGCCGCCTCAACACGGGCGGCTGCCCCTTCTGGAACCGGGACTCGGACTGGGCGCGCGACTCGCTCGTGCCCCAGATCGCGAACCGCATCAAGGGCGTCGCCGCGGCCAAGGGCGTGCAGTTCCTCGACCTGCGGGACATGCTCCAGGGGCGTGAGGTGTGCGCGAAGGCGAGCAAGCTGGTGAGCTCCACCGTGCCGGCGTCGGCGAGGACGAGCGAGTGGGCGCGCTGGATCGACAACAACGAGTCGCAGGGGCTGATCCAGGAGTCCATGCACCCCAATTACTACGGCCAGCTGGCCGCCGGCCGGTGCCTGGCCCTGGCGGTGGCGCAGCCCGCGTCCTCCGCCACCAGCTGCAAGAACACGGCGGGCGGCGACCACACCGGGATGTTCCTGACAGCGGCGCCGTAGCGGTGAAAACCGGATGATCGACGGCGGTGCCGACTGGCATGCTCTCGCGCATGGCAGTTCGCACCGCACGTCCCAATCTCTACATCTCCGTCGACATCGAGGCCGACGGACCCATTCCAGGACCGTATTCGATGATCAGCTTCGGGGCCGCCGTCGCCGGCCGGCAGGAGGGGGACGCGTACACGGCCGCCGATCCGCAAAGGCGCACCTTCTACCGGGAGTTGCGGCCGATCAGTGACGCGTTCGTGCCCGAGGCGCTGGCCGTCAGCGGGCTGGACCGCGACCGGCTGGTCCGGGAGGGCGCCGATCCGGCGAGGGCCATGGCCGAGTTCCGCACCTGGGTGCGGAAGGTGTCCGCGGACGCCCAGCCGGTGATGTGCGGCTACCCGGCTTCCTTCGACTGGACGTTCCTGTACTGGTACCTGATGCGGTTCGGCGGGGACAGCCCCTTCGGGCACTCCGGGTGCCTCGACATGAAGACCCTCTACGCGACAAAGGCGCGGGTGCCGCTGCGGGCGGCGGTCAAGGGGCGGATGCCCCGTGAACTGCTGTCCCGGCGGCGCCACACGCACCACGCACTCGACGACGCGATCGAGCAGGCCGAACTGATGAGCAACCTGATGCTCTGGCGGCCCTGATCCGGCGCGCCGTCACCGTACGTACGGGCGCACGGCGGTTCGCCCGTACCGGACGCGGCGGTGCGCTCGCCACACCCGCAGTGGGTGGCGAGCGCACCGCCGCGCTCCTTCCGGCCGGTCAGTGGACCGGCACCGGTTCGGGTGCGGCCCCCGAGGCCGCGCCCTTCCTGGCACCGAGGTGGTTGAAGGCCAGGTTCAGCACGATGGCCACGACGCAGCCGGTGCTGATGCCGGAGTCGAGGACGACCAGCAGGTCCTTGGGGAAGGCGTGGTAGAAGTCCGGCGCGGCGATCGGGATCAGGCCGATGCCGACGGACGCGGCGACGATCAGGGCGTTCTCGCCCTTCTCCATGGCCGCGCCGGCCAGGGTCTGGATGCCGCTGGCGGCCACGGAACCGAACAGGACGATGCCGGCACCGCCCAGGACGGGCAGCGGGACCACGCCGATGACGGAGGCCGCCATCGGGCACAGGCCCAGCAGGATGAGGATGCCGCCGCCCGCGGCGACGACGAAGCGGCTGCGCACCTTGGTCATGGCGACCAGGCCGATGTTCTGGGCGAAGGCGCTGCACATGAACCCGTTGAACAGCGGGCTGATCGCGCTGCCGAGGGTGTCGGCGCGCAGGCCTCCCGCGATGGCCTTCTCGTCCGCCGGCCGGCCGACGATCTTGCCCAGGGCCAGGATGTCGGCGGTGGACTCGGTCATGCACACGAGCATGACGATGCACATCGAGACGATCGCGGCGACCTGGAACTGCGGCGCGCCGAAGTGGAACGGGGTGGGGAAGCCGACCACCGAGGCGTTCCTGACGGCGTCGAAGCTGGTCATCCCGAGCGGCAGGGCGATCAGGGTGCCCGCGACCAGGCCGAGCAGGATGGAGATCTGCTGGAGGAAGCCGCGCAGGAACTTGCGCAGGAGCAGCACGATCACCAGGGTGACCGCGGCCATGCCGATGTTCTTCATCGAGCCGTAGTCGGCGGCGGTGCGGTTGCCGCCCTGCGACCAGTTGAAGGCCACGGGCAGGAGCGAGACGCCGATCAGGGTGATGACCGTGCCCGTGACGACGGGCGGGAAGAAGCGGACGAGCTTGCCGAAGTAGGGGGCGGCCAGGAAGCCGATGGCCCCGGCGACGATGATCGCGCCGAAGATGACGGGGAGGGCGTCCGCGCCCTCCCCCTTCCCTATGGCGATCATCGGGGTCACACCGGCGAAGGAGACGCCGTTGACGAAGGGGAGTTTGGCGCCGATCTTCCAGAAACCGAGGGTCTGCAGGAGGGTGGCGAGGCCGGCGGTGAAGAGCGAGGCGCCCATCAGGAAGGCGGTCTCGGTGGCGGAGAGTCCGACCGCGGGGCCGACGATCATGGGCGGGGCCACGACACCCGCGTACATGGCGGCCACGTGCTGCAGGCCGCTCGTGAACATTTTCAGCGGAGGCAGGGTCTCGTCGACCGGGTGCTTCTCCTCCGGTACTGCGACTGCGTCTTTGCGAAACCTGGGCGGTTGGGCCACGGCTTCCTCCGGTCGGGTAACACGTCGGCAGGGACGTGGGTGTCATGGAGGTGGTGCGAAAGCGGTGCGAGTCGAGCGCGTGTGAAGTTGTGGGTGGAGCAGGTGGTTCTACTTCTTGTCCCAAGGGGTGCAGAAACGATTCGCCCAATCGCCGCTCCCGCGATGCGCCATGGCGCTGGTGGCACGAGTCACCGCTCCCGGGGACGCCCTCGGATCTCCTCGGGCGCCTCCCGGGAACGGCTGCCCACGGACCCCGCTCGGGTCCGCGGCCGCCGGCCGGGGGCCGTCCCCCCCGGCCGGACTCCGGGGGATCAGGCCTGCGCGATCCGCGCGAGGCGCTGGGCCTCTTCCCGCGTGGACACCGCGATGGCGTCCTCGTCGGCGAAGAGCAGCCGGTTGTTCTCGACGATCTGCTTGCCGTTGACGAACGAGGCCGTCACCGGGGCGGCCGCACCGAAGACCAGGGCGGTCACCGGGTCGGAGATCGAGGAGTGCAGGAAGGTGCTGAGGTTCCACAGGACCAGGTCGGCGCACTTGCCGACCTCCAGCGAACCGATGTTGTCGGCGCGGCCGAGGACCTGGGCGCCTCCGTACGTGCCCAGGCGCAGGGCCTGGCGCGCGTTCAGGGCGCGCTCGCGGTGGACCGGGTTCAGACGGTTGATCAGCAGCGCGTTGCGCAGCTCGGTGTGCAGCTCACCGGACTCGTTGGAGGCGGTGCCGTCCACGCCGAGGCCGACCGGGACGCCGGCGGCGAGCATGTCCGGTACCCGGGCGATGCCGGCGGCCAGACGGGCGTTGGAGGACGGGCAGTGCGCCACACCGGTCTTGGTGCGGGCGAACGCGGCGATGTCGGAGTCGTTCATGTGGACGCTGTGCGCCATCCACACGTCCTCGCCGAGCCAGCCGGTCGACTCGAAGTAGTCGGTCGGGCCCATGCCGAAGAGCTCGTGGCAGAACTTCTCCTCCTCGACCGTCTCGCTGCCGTGCGTGTGCATGCGCACGCCGAGGCGGCGGGCCAGCTCGGCGCCCTGCTTCAGCAGCTCGGTGGAGACCGAGAAGGGGGAGCAGGGGGCGACGGCGACCTGGGTCATCGAGTCGAAGGAGGCGTCGTGGAACTTCTTGACGGTCGCCTCGGTGTCGGCCAGCGCGCCTTCGAGGGTCTCGACGGCGTGGTCCGGGGGCAGGCCGCCGTCCTTCTCGCTGCGGTCCATGGAGCCGCGGGCGAGGGTGAAGCGGACGCCCATCTCGGACGCGGCCCGGATGATCGAGCCGGACAGGTCGCCGGAGCCCTTGGGGAAGACGTAGTGGTGGTCCATGGCGGTGGTGACACCGCCCTTGGCCATCGCGGCGAGGGAGCCCTGCGCGGCCGTGTACGTCATCTGCTCGTCGATGCGCGCCCACGTCGGGTACAGCGCGACCAGCCAGTTGAAGAGGTTGTGGTCGGTGGCCAGGCCGCGCGTGATCCACTGGTAGAAGTGGTGGTGCGTGTTGACCAGACCGGGGGTCACGAGGTGCCCGGTGCCGTCGATCCGGCGGACTACGTTCTCGAGGTTCTCGGGGGCCTTGCCCGCACCGATGAATTCGATCTTGTTGCCTGCGACGACGACGTGGCCCGAGGCGTACTCGGTGTCATGGGCGTCGACGGTCGCGATCGCACAGTTCTCGATGACGATGCGCTGGGTGGCGCTGTCATGGGCTGCCGATGCTGCCATGGGACTTCCTCGTGCTTTCAGTGGCGGTGCGGGCACGGCAGGACCCAGGGGATTTGAGTGCCGGAGCCGGGGCCTTGGCAGCTGACAGTACTGCCGTCCCGTGGGGTGCGTCCGGGTGCCGATTCAGGAAGTTGGGCCGTGTCGCGCGGTCCCGGGGCCACTGCGGAGAGCCCCGGGACGCGCGTGCCGCGCTCTTTAGAGGTTGGTCATGTCCACCGGGATGCGCGCGTCGGCGCCGTCCCGCAGGATCGTGGCCTCGATCAGACCGTACGGACGGTCCGCGGCGAAGTACACCTCGTTGTCGTTCTTGAGGCCGAAGGGCTCCAGGTCGACGAGGAAGTGGTGCTTGTTCGGGAGCGAGAAGCGGACCTCGTCGATCTCCGAACGGTGGTTGATGATGCGCGAACCCATCTGGTAGAGGGTCTGCTGCAGCGAGAGGGAGTAGGTCTCCGCGAAGGCCTGCAGCATGTGCTTGCGGGTCTCGGCGTAGGACTTCTCCCAGTTGGGCATCCGCTGCTCGTCGTCCGACCAGTTGAAGCGCCAGCGGCTCGACACCTGGGTGGCCAGGATGCGGTCGTACGCCTCCTGCAGGGTCGTGTACTTGTCCTTCACGTAACCCCAGAACTCGGAGTTCGTGGAGTTCATGACGACGAGGTCCTTGAGGCCGGAGATGACCTCCCAGTTCTGGCCGTCGTAGGTGATCTGGGTGACGCGGGTCTCCTGGCCCTGGCGGACGAAGGAGTGCTTGACCTCGTCGGCGCCGATGAACTTGGAGTTGGCGTCGGACGTGGCGATGCGCTCCCAGCCGTACTCCTCGATCCGGATGCGCGCGCGCTGGATCGGCTCCTGGCTGTTCACGAACCAGCGGGCCAGGTGGATGCCGAACTGCTCGGCGGACTCGATGCCGTACTCCTTGGCGAAGGCGTACACCGTGTTCTTGGTGGTGTCCGTCGGCAGGACGTTGGCGTTCGAGCCGGAGTAGTGGACGTCGTCCATGTCGCCGGAGAGGGCGACCGAGACGTTCAGGTCCTTGATGTGGTGCGTGTCGCCGTCCCGCGTGATCTTGACGACGCGGTTCTCTGCTTTGCCGTACTGGTTCTGGCCCAGAATCGTGGCCATGCTAGCTCCCTCGGTAAACGGAGTAGCCGAACGGGTTGAGCAGCAGCGGTACGTGGTAGTGCTCGCCCGGGTTCACCGCGAACGTGATGGTGACCTCGGGGAAGAACGTAGCGCTGTCCCTTACGCGGGGGGCGTCCTGCTGCGCCTCGGCTTGCTTCTTCGAAAAGTACGTCTCGGTCTCGAAGTCGAGACGTACGTGTGTGGTGCCCTCCGGCAGCGCCGGCAGGTCCTTGCAGCGCCCGTCGGCATCGGTGGCGGAGCCGCCCAGGGCCGCCCACTCGCCGTCGAGGCCCGTACGGGCCGACAGGGAGATGGCGACGCCCTCGGCGGGCCTGCCGATGCTGGTGTCCAGGATGTGCGTGGACACCGACGCGGTGGTCTCGGTGCTCATGGTCGGGCTCACTCTCCTTCTACGAGGCGGGTCAGGCGGATCTTGTTGATCTTGACGAGCTCGCCGCGGGCGATTTCCCGCTCCTGCTCCGGCGAGTTGTCGATCCGGACCTTGACCGCGTCCCGCATGAACTCACCGGTCGCACCGGTGGCGCAGATGAGGAAGACGTGGCCGAACTTCTCCTGGTAGGCCAGGTTCAGTTCGAGGAGCTCGTTCTTGAGCTCCTCCGAGGCGCCGGCCATGCCGCGCTGCTCGCGGGCGGAGGTCGGGTCTCCCGGCTTCGGCCGGCCGATCGGCGCGTGGCCTCCCATCGCCTCGGCCAGGTCCTCCGCGGTGAGCTCCGCCATGGCGGCCTCGTTCGCGGCGAACAGGGACTCGGCGGTGGCGAAGGGGCGCTGGGCGAGCATCTTGCTCCCCCACACCGAGCTGGCGCACACCTCGTGCAGCTCGGCCGTGGCCGCGCCGTCCTCCAAGGTGTTGATCCGGGTGAGACCCGGGGTCGGACTCGAAGTCACGGTAGGCCTCCGTGGCCTGTTGTTGCTTTGACGGGCTGCGCATAGCTAACGCTCTCCACAACACGGCGTCAACACTTTGTTGAAACTTCCCGTACACAAAAGCCGCCGCCCGGGTGAATTGGGCGGCGGCTCGTCACCGTGAGTCAGAATCTGTTCACGCTTGGGCGTTCTTGCCGGGGTTTTCCCTGTTCAAGTAGTTGTAGACCGTGAAGCGGCTCACGCCCAGCGCGCCCGCGACCGTTTCCACGCCGTGCCGCACGGAGAAGGCGCCCCGCGCCTCCAGTATCCGCACGACGTCCTGCTTGGACTTCCGGTCGAGCTGGGCCAGCGGTACGCCGTGCCGGCGCTCCAGCGCGGCCAGGATGTGGTCCAGCGAGTCCGAGAGCTGGGGCAGGCGCACGGCGAGCAGCTCCCGGCCCTCCCAGGTCAGCACGACGTCGTCGGGCGTGGCCTGGGACGGGTCCATCAGCTCGCCGCCCATGGCGTCCACGAGCGGCTTGACCGCCGCGACGAAGGGGTGGTCGCGGGGCTCGGTCATGACGTCTCCTCGCCGATCACGTTGACCTGGAGGGTGACCCGCGTGGCCCCGGCCCCCAGGGAGTCGCGCAGCAGCGCGCTCACGGCGGACAGCACCCGGTCGGCCTCGCCCTCCGCGGTGTTGCCGAAGGGGCCGACGTCCACCGCCTCCAGCTGGGCCTTCTGGATGACCTCGCGGGCCGCCACGGCATGGTCGGGGGCCTCTTCGAGATCGAAGGGCTCGGTCGTGAACTCCACTCTCAATCGCACGCCGTCAAGCTACCGCGGCGTCTCGATTTTTCGGGAGTCCGCACTTGACATCCGCGCGGAACCCCATGCAGTCTTCCATCAAGCAGAAAATAACTTCCGCAATACGGAAGGAGCGCACACCCCTCATGGGATACACGGACCAGCGCTTCGATGTGAACCTGTCGATCCTCTTCACGGAACTCCCGCTCCTGGAGCGCCCCGCGGCCGCCGCCGCGGCGGGCTTCACGGCGGTCGAGCTGTGGTGGCCCTGGATCGAGACCCCCACCCCCGCTCAGGCGGAGCTCGACGCCCTCAAGAAGGCTCTTGAGGACGCCGGCACCCAGCTGGTGGGCCTGAACTTCTACGCCGGCCGGCTGCCGGGCCCGGACCGCGGCGCGGTCTCGGTACCCGGTGAGGAGTCGGACCGCTTCAACGCCAACATCAACGTGGCTGCGGACTTCGCCGCCTCGGTCGGCTGCAAGGCGCTCAACGCCCTGTACGGCAACCGCGTCGAAGGCGTGGACCCGGCCGTCCAGGACGAGCTGGCCCTGGAGAACCTGGTCGTGGCGGCGCGGGCCGCGGACCGCGTGGGCGCGATCCTCCTGATCGAGACCCTCAACAAGCCCGAGTCGCCGCTCTACCCGCTGGTGAGCGCCCCGGCCGGCATCGAGGTGGTGGACAAGGTGAACGAGGCCACCGGCCTCGGCAACGCCAAGTTCCTGCTCGACCTGTACCACCTGGCGATGAACGATGAGGACCTCTCCGAGGTCATCGAAAAGTACGCCGCCAAGACCGGGCACGTCCAGATCGCGGACAAGCCGGGACGAGGTGCTCCGGGCACCGGCGAGCTGCCCCTCGAGGAGCTGCTCGACCAGCTGAAGAAGGCCGGATACGCGGGCTACGTCGGCCTGGAGTACAAGGCCGCGGACGCCGCCGCCTCCTTCGCATGGCTGCCGGCCGAGGCCCGCGCCGCCGAGTAAGAGGACGAAGTCCGGGCGATCAGCCAGGCACCTCACGCACTTTTCGTACAAAGCATTAAGAGAAGGACCCTCATCATGAGCAACCCCACTGCGCTTCCGTCGATTGCCTGGATCGGTCTCGGAATCATGGGCTCCCCCATGTCCGAGAACCTGCTGAAGGCCGGCTACTCGGTCACCGGCTTCACCCTGGAGCAGGACAAGCTGGAGCGCCTGGCCGCCGCCGGCGGCACCGCGGCCGGCTCGATCGCCGAGGCCGTCAAGGACGCCGACGTGATCATCACGATGGTGCCCGCCTCCCCGCAGGTCGAGGCCATCAACTACGGCCCCGAGGGCATCCTCGAGAACGCCAAGTCCGGCGCGCTGATCGTCGACATGTCCTCGATCACCCCGCAGACCTCCGTGGACCTGGCGAAGAACGCCGCCGAGAAGGGCATCCGCGTCATCGACGCCCCGGTGTCCGGCGGCGAGGCCGGCGCCATCGAGGCCGTCCTGTCGATCATGGTGGGTGGCGAGCAGGCCGACTTCGACACGGCCCTGCCGATCCTGGAGACCCTCGGCAAGACCATCGTCCTGTGCGGCCCGCACGGCTCCGGCCAGACGGTGAAGGCCGCCAACCAGCTCATCGTCGCGGTGAACATCCAGGCGTGCGCCGAGGCCGTCGTCTTCCTCGAGAAGTCGGGCGTGAACCTCACGGCCGCCCTGGACGTCCTCAACGGCGGTCTGGCCGGCTCCACGGTCCTGACCCGCAAGAAGGACAACTTCCTGAACCGCGACTTCAAGCCCGGTTTCCGGATCGACCTGCACCACAAGGACATGGGCATCGTCACCGACGCCGCCCGCAACGTCGGTGCCGCCCTCCCGGTCGGCGCGGTCGTCGCCCAGCTGGTCGCCTCGCTGCGCGCCCAGGGTGACGGCGGCCTGGACCACTCGGCCCTGCTGCGCGCCGTCGAGCGCCTCTCCGGCGCCCAGGTCTGAGTCCCCCCGCCGGGCCCCCACGGGGCCCGGACCGTCCCCTCACGCAGGGGGCACTGAGTCTCCGGACGGTGCCGGTGCTGACACCTGTCCTGTCGCGCCCAAGCGCCGGCACCGTCCGGGTCACCTCACCCCACAACTTCGTTCAACAAACTGTTGACGTTTAGTTCTCGCCGAATTTAGGCTGTTCCGCATGACGGAAGACGCTTTCCGTCAGCAGTTACCCGTACGGAAGGTCACCATGTCGAAGCGCACGCTGACGACCGAGTCCGGCGCCCCGGTCGCCGACAACCAGAACTCCGCCACCGCCGGCGTCGGTGGCCCGCTCCTGATCCAGGACCAGCAGCTCCTGGAGAAGCTCGCCCGCTTCAACCGTGAGCGCATTCCGGAGCGTGTGGTGCACGCCCGCGGCTCGGCCGCGTACGGCTACTTCGAGGTGACCGACGACGTCACCGCCTACACCAGCGCCGCCTTCCTGAACACGGTCGGCAAGAAGACCGAGACCTTCCTGCGGTTCTCCACCGTCGCCGACTCCCTCGGCGGCGCGGACGCGGTGCGCGACCCCCGCGGCTTCGCGCTGAAGTTCTACACCGAAGAGGGCAACTACGACCTCGTCGGCAACAACACCCCGGTGTTCTTCATCAAGGACCCGATCAAGTTCCCCGACTTCATCCACTCCCAGAAGCGCGACCCCTTCACGGGCAAGCAGGAGCCGGACAACGTCTGGGACTTCTGGGCGCACGCCCCCGAGGCCACGCACCAGATCACCTGGCTGATGGGCGACCGCGGCATCCCGGCGTCCTACCGCCACATGAACGGCTACGGCTCGCACACCTACCAGTGGACGAACGAGCAGGGCGAGGCCTTCTTCGTCAAGTACCACTTCAAGACGAACCAGGGCATCCGCTGCCTCTCCGGCGAGCAGGCCGCCGAGCTCGTCGGCAAGGACGCCAACTCGCACCAGACCGACCTGCTCCAGGCGATCGAGCGCGGCGTGAACCCGAGCTGGACCCTCTACGTCCAGATCATGCCGGCCGCCGAGGCCGCGGACTACCGCTTCAACCCGTTCGACCTCACCAAGGTGTGGCCGCACGCCGACTACCCGCTGCAGCGCGTGGGCCGCCTGGTCCTCGACCGCAACCCGGACAACGTCTTCGCCGAGGTCGAGCAGTCCGCCTTCTCCCCGAACAACTTCGTCCCGGGCATCACCGCCTCGCCGGACAAGATGCTCCAGGGCCGCCTGTTCGCCTACGCCGACGCCCAGCGCTACCGCCTCGGTGTGAACCACACCGTGCTGCCGGTCAACGCCCCGAAGGCGACGAAGGCCGACAACTACGGCCGCGACGGCGTCATGGCGCTGCGCAACGGCTCGCGCCACGACAAGAACTACGAGCCCAACTCGTACCAGGGCCCGGCCGAGACCGGTCTCGCCCTCGGCGCCCCGAAGGCCGTCTCCGGCTACACGGGCACCCACGAGGCCCCGGCCCACACGAAGGACGACGACTTCTTCCAGGCCGGTGAGCTCTACCGCCTGATGTCGGAGGCCGAGAAGCAGCGCCTGGTGGCGAACATCGCCGGCGGCCTCTCGCAGGTCACCCTCGAGGACGTCATCGAGAAGAACCTGGCTCACTTCCACGCCGCGGACGCCGACTACGGCCGCCGCGTCGAGGAGGCCGTGCGCGCCCTGCGCGACGCCTGAGCCGACATGGATGTACCGGGGGCCTGACGGGAGGTCAGGCCCCGGGTGCTGAGCCCGACCCGTGGACCCGGATGAGGGGTGGTACGCGGCGAGGGCAGGACGAGGACCGTGGCGAGCGTGCGAGCCAGTGCGGTGGTAATGGGTTCCGAGGCCCGTCTCTTGACCTGAGGGAGACGGTGCCGGAGTTCTCGTCGCCCGCCCGCCACGGTCCCAGCCACTCCTCTTCCTCCAGGGGCTGCGCACAGAGCGCCCTGCAGGAAGGGGGGACATCCTCCCCACACACTCCGCCCGGCGGTGCGAACGTCCTGTCGCGCCAGCCTCGCACCGTCGGGCGGTAACAAACCAGAGCGCCGAGTCACGGACGGTCCCGTGACTCGGCGCTTTGCCGTACCCGGGTGCTCGGCGTGCCGGTGGCACGAAGGCGGGCCGCAGGGCGGGCGGCAGGTCGGACGTGTTCCCGAACACCGCACGGGGGCGGGGGGCGGGGGGGCGGGCCGGGCCCCTACCAGTCGGTGTCGGCGCCGGGTTCGGTGTCCAGGGCCTCGCGGTCGAAGAGCAGCATCCCGAGGAAGAACAGCCCTCCCAGGACCAGCAGGCCGGCCACGACCACGACGGGGACCAGCGCCTCCCGCGGCGTCACCAGGACGAACAGCGCGAGCAGGGTCCAGACCAGCGCGCAGACCGCGACGGGCAGTTCGAGGCGGCCGAGGTCGAAGGCGCCCTCGCGGCGGCCCAGGCGGCGGCGTACGGCCAGGTAGAGCACGATCGTGGCCCCGTAGATGAGGGCCGGCAGGATCGTCGACGCCGTGATCAGCTCCAGCAGCGCCGCGCCGGGCAGCGCGACCATCAGGACGCACCCGAGGGCGAGGATCAGCAGGGTCGCCGGGATCGGCGTCCGCGTACGGGGGTCCACGCGCCGCATCACGCCGTGCGCGGGGAAGCGCGCGTCGCGCGACATCGCGTAGACGAGCCGCGAGCAGGCGGTCATCACGACGATCCCGGCGCCGAAGAACGCGAACGAGATCGCGACGAGCAGCACCTTCTCGGCGGCCGGACCGAGCCGGTCGCGCATGATCGCCGCGACCGGCGAGCCGTCGGCGCTGATCCGCGCGACGTCCTCGATCGCGACGGTGAGGGCGATGAGGAGGAGCATCCCGAGGATCCCCGCGGCGACCACCGACCCCACGATCGCGCGGGGGACGCTGCGGTGGGGGTCCTTGGCCTCCTCGGCCAGGTTCGCCGCCGAGTCGAAGCCCACGAGGGTGGCGAGGCCCATGATCATCGCGAGCATCAGACCGCCGCCCACGGCGAAGTAGTCGGGTGCGTGCGCGGCGACGCCTCGCGAGGTGAGGTTGGCGGGCGAGCCGTCGCCCGTGACCGCCACGGCGACGAGCAGGGCGATCGCCACGACCACGACGAGCACCACTTCGAGGCCCACCGCGGCCGAGTTGATCCAGCCGACCAGGCGCGTCGAGGCGATGGCGAGGACGGCCTGGAGGAACAGCACCACCAGGGTGATCACACGGGCGGTGCCCTCGTCGGCAGCGATCCCGGCGAGCGGCATGAAGGCCTGGCTCGCCAGCGCGTTGTCGATGGCCACGACCGCGATCGCCAGATAGCAGAAGGTCAGCCAGCCGAACCACCAGCCGACCCGGGGACTGCCCAGCCGCGAGGCCCACTGGTACGAGGATCCGCTGAGCGGGATGCGGGCCGCGAACTGGGCGACCACCAGCGCCACCAGGGTCTGCCCCACCGCGGCGGCCGGCCAGAGCCAGATGCCCACCGGCCCGGCGGTCCGCAGCACCTCGTCGTAGGTCGCGAAGACGCCGACCGCCACCGAGATGAACGCGAACGAGATCGCGAACACCTGGAAGGAGCCCAGTGTGCGCTTCAGCTCCTGCCGGTATCCGCCGAGTTCGGCGTCACCGACGCCACCGGCGGCAGGGCCGCCACTGTCCGGTCCGCCCGGTCCGCCCGTCGAAGCCTGTGCCACCGCGGCCACCTCGCAATCCGCCGGCCCCGGCGGCAGCCGGAGGCTCCGGCCAGTGTCCTGCGCCGGGGCCCGCCCTCCCGGCCCACGGCGGCCGACGCACGCGAAGGAGCCCCGAACGGACGCGCCGCGACCCCCGCCCTCCTCGCGGAGGGACGGGGGTCGCGGCGTACGGCCGGAGCCGGGGATCAGACCTGCAGGGCCTTGATCGCGGTCGGGGCGTGACCGGGCTCGGTCGCGAGCTCCTCGAACTCGGTGACGTCGCTCATGTCGACGGTCTTGCTCATCGAGATGTTGGTGATGCGCTCCAGGATGGCCTCGACGACGACCGGGACCTGGAACTCCTGGGCCAGCTTCTTGGCCTGCTCGAAGGCGGCGCCCAGCTCGTTCGGGTCGGTGACGCGGATGGCCTTGACGCCCAGGCCCTCGGCGACCTTGACGTGGTCGACGCCGTAGGCGCCGAGCTCCGGGGTGTTGATGTTCTCGAACTCGAGGTTGACCTCGAAGTTGATGCCGAGACCGCCCTGCGCCTGACGGATCAGGCCGAGGTAGGCGTTGTTCACGAGGACGTGGACGTAGGGGACCTTGTGCTGGGCGGCGACCGCCAGCTCCTCGATCATGAACTGGAAGTCGTAGTCGCCCGAGAGCGCGACGATCGGGGTCTCCGGGTCCGCGGTGGCGGCACCGATGGCGGCCGGGATGGTCCAGCCGAGCGGGCCGGCCTGGCCGCAGTTGATCCAGTGGCGCGGCTTGTAGACGTGCAGCATCTGCGCGCCGGCGATCTGGGAGAGGCCGATGGTGGTGACGTAGCGGGTCTCGGGACCGAACGCCTTGTTCATCTCCTCGTAGACGCGCTGCGGCTTCATGGGGATGTTGTCGAAGTGCGTGCGGCGCTGCAGGGTGGCCTTGCGCTCCTGGGCGGAGGCGGCCCAGGCGGAGAAGTCCGGCAGCTTGCCCTCGGCCTTGAGCTCCTTGGCGACCTCGATGAAGAGCTCCAGCGCGGCCTTGGCGTCGGAGGCGATGCCGAAGTCCGGGGCGAAGATCTTGCCGATCTGGGTGGGCTCGATGTCGACGTGGACGAACTTGCGGTCGCCGAGGTACGCGTCCAGGTTGTAACCGGTGTGACGGTTGGCCCAGCGGTTGCCGATGCCGAGGACGACGTCCGACTCCAGGAAGGTCGCGTTGCCGTAGCGGTGCGAGGTCTGGACGCCGACCATGCCGGCCGCCAGCTCGTGGTCGTCCGGGATGACGCCCCAGCCCATGAGGGTGGAGATGACCGGGATGTTGGTCAGCTCGGCGAACTCGACCAGCAGGTCGGAGGCGTCGGCGTTGATGATGCCGCCGCCGGCGACGATCAGCGGGCGCTCGGACTCCAGCAGGAAGCTCAGGGCCTTCTCGGCCTGGGCGCGGCTGGCCTGCGGCTTGTAGACCGGCAGCGGCTGGTAGGTGGCCGGGTCGAACTCGATCTCGGTCAGCTGGACGTCGATGGGCAGGTCGATGAGGACCGGGCCGGGACGGCCGGAGCGCATGAGGTGGAACGCCTGCTGGAAGACGCCGGGGACCTGCGCGGCCTCCAGGACCGTCGTGGCGGCCTTGGTGACCGGCTTGGCGATGGCGGCGATGTCGACGGCCTGGAAGTCCTCCTTGTGGAGCTTCGAGACCGGAGCCTGACCGGTGATGCACAGGATCGGGATGGAGTCCGCGATGGCGGAGTACAGGCCGGTGATCATGTCGGTGCCGGCCGGACCCGAGGTGCCGATGCAGACGCCGATGTTGCCCGCCTTGGCGCGCGTGTACCCCTCGGCCATGTGCGAGGCGCCCTCGACGTGGCGGGCGAGCGTGTGGTTGATGCCGCCCACGTTCTTGAGCTCGCGGTAGAAGGGGTTGATCGCAGCACCGGGAACACCGAACGCTTGTTCGACACCCTCGAGCTTGAGGATCTCAACTGCAGCAGCGGCGGCTGTCATACGAGGCATCAGGTTCTCCTGCGGGTCTGGCGGTCAGGCTTTTCCGTAATCCGGAAGTTTTGTTCTGCTATACGGAACAAGCTAAGCGGCGTCTCCTTCGGCGTCAAGGCGGTGGGAGGCCCCGGAAACCACCAAAAGCCGCATCTCGCTCGACGACTTGTACAAATCACCGATCCACGGGCGGGAACGGGGCGGAAATGGCGCGCACGCTCGCCCCGGCGGTCGCCGGTGGTGGAGCATGGAGCCACGCACGGCGACGGAGGGCGACGGAGGGGGTCAGGGGTCATGGCGGAAGCGGTACCGGTGCGCTGCCCGGCGTGCCTGCGCGAGAACGGCTACACCGCGCCGGTCTTCCCCTGCGCCTGCGGGAGCCCGGTCCATCCCCCGCTGGACCTGTCCGCGCCACCGCTGCTGCTGACCCACCGCACCTGGTCGGACAGCTGGGTGACGGTGCGCTGCACGGCGTGCGGGCGGGAGAGCGAGTGGCCGCACCCCGAGCTGGGCTGCGGATCGTGCGGCACGGTGGTGCGCCTTCCGGTGCACCCGCCGGAGCAGCCGGAGGCCGGTACGGGGCGCGGTGCGGGTGCGGAGCCGGCCGCGGATCCGGGGACGGGTGCGGGGGCGGGTGCGGGTTCGGGGGCAGCGGCGGGACCGGGATCCACCGCGGCGGCGGACCCCGCGGCCACGGGCCGTGCTCCCACGGGTCGCGCGGCCGCACCGGCGGACCCTCGCCGCGGGGCCACCGACGGGACGGACGACGGGACCGGCGACGGGACCGACGGCGGCCGGGTGGCTCGGCCCGGACCGGACCCGGCGCGGACACCGCCGGGTCCGGCGGCTGCCGTCCCGCGGCCTGCGTTCCGGCCCGTGACCATCCGTACGGCCCGGGACGCGGTGGCCACCGCCGCGCTGTACCTGCGCTGGCTCGGCTTCCAGGACGTACGGCAGCCCGACGGCCGTCCCATCCCCTCGGCCGCGGTGGACCTGCACGCTCCGGGGCTGGTCGCGCAGGTGGACCCGACCACCGCGCCGGCCGGGCTGCGGGCGGTGGAGTGCGTCTGGCTGAACGGGCTCACGGCTTCTGCGACCAGCGTCTACTTCTCGCTCGCCGGATACACCGAGGACGCCCGCAGCCGCGCGGACGATCTCGGGATACCGCTGTTCGTCATGGACCTCACGGGCATGCCGCAGCCGGTGAACGACCCGGCGGACGCGCTGGTGGGGTCGGGCGCGTAAGCGGGTGCGGGTGCGTAGTGGGTGCGGGTGCGCCGCGGCCGACCCCGTAGGCTCGGGGCATTACCCCGCCGACTGTCCGAGGAGAGTCCCGTGAGCCTGTACGACATCCCGCTGACCACCCTGTCCGACGAGCCGACCAGCCTGGCCGCGCACAAGGGGAAGGCGATCCTCCTGGTGAACACCGCGTCGCAGTGCGGTCTCACCCCGCAGTACTCGGGGCTGGCCCGCCTGCAGTTCGCGTACGAGGCGAAGGGCTTCACGGTCATCGGCGTGCCGTGCAACCAGTTCGGCGGGCAGGAGCCCGGCAACGCCGAGGACATCCAGACCTTCTGCGCGGCCGGCTTCGGCGTCACCTTCCCGATGCTGGAGAAGTCCGAGGTCAACGGCGAGAACCGGCACCCGCTCTACCAGGAGCTGGTGAAGACCGCCGACGCGGACGGCGAGGCGGGGGACATCCAGTGGAACTTCGAGAAGTTCCTGATCTCCCCCGCCGGTGAGGTCGTGGCGCGCTTCCGCCCGCGCACCGAGCCCGAGGCCCCCGAGGTCATCGCCGCGATCGAGGCGCACCTGCCCGCGTAGGCGCGTACGTACGGGTTCCCACGGACCGGGCGCGGGCGCGCTCGCGTACGGACCGGGGGCGCCGCACCGCCCCCGCGGGCCCGGCTCAGCCCGGCTCAGCCCAGGTCGGCCTCGCGGTACTCCGCCGCCGACCCGGCCGCCGTGAGCTCGCGCAGCTCCACCCGCCGGATCTTGCCGGACACGGTCTTCGGCAGCTCGCCGAACTCGATGCACCGGATCCTCTTGTACGGGGACAGCACGGCGCGGGAGTGCTCGAACAGCACCCGGGCCGTCTCCGGCCCGGGCTCCCACCCGCCCGCGAGGGTGACGTACGCCTTCGGGACCGCCAGCCGCAGCTCGTCCGGTGCGGGCACGACGGCGGCCTCGGCGACCGCCTCGTGCTCCAGGAGGGCGCTCTCCAGCTCGAACGGGCTGATCTTGTAGTCGGAGGCCTTGAAGACGTCGTCGGAGCGGCCGACGTAGGTGAGGTAGCCGTCGGCGTCGCGGGCGGCGATGTCGCCGGTCCGGTAGAGCCCGTCCGCCATGGCCTCGGCGGTGCGCTCCGGGTCGTCCCGGTAGCCGGTCATCACCCCGGCGGGCCGTACGCGCAGGTCCACGCAGAGCTCGCCCTCGTCCGCGGACTCCTTGCCGGTGACCGGGTCGAGCAGGACGATCTCGTAGCCGGGCGCCGGGCGGCCCATGGAGCCGGGCTTGACGGGGACGCCGGGGAAGTTGCCGACCTGGAGGGTGGTCTCGGTCTGGCCGAAGCCGTCGCGGATGGTGACGCCCCAGGCCTCTCGGACCTTCTCGATGACCTCCGGATTGAGGGGCTCGCCGGCGGCAACGGCCTCGCGCGGGGGCCTGGCCAGCCGGGTGAGGTCGGACTGGATCAGCATCCGCCACACGGTGGGCGGGGCGCAGAAGGTGGTCACGCCGTGCCGGTCCATCTCGGCCATCAGGCGTTCGGCGTCGAAGCGGGCGTAGTTGTGGACGAAGACGGTCGCGCCGGCGTTCCAGGGGGCGAAGAGGTTGGACCAGGCGTGCTTGGCCCAGCCGGGCGAGGCGATGTTGAGGTGGACGTCGCCGGGGCGCAGGCCGAGCCAGTACATGGTGGAGAGGTGGCCGATGGGGTACGAGGCGTGGGTGTGCTCGACGAGCTTGGGGCGGTCGGTGGTACCGGAGGTGAAGTAGAGCATCAGGGGGTCGGTGGCGAGGGTCTCCCCGTCGGGGGTGAAACCACCCTCGGCGTCGGCGTCGGCGGGGTCCGGGAGCCGCAGCCAGCCGGCGGGAACCCGGGCCTCCTCCCCGGCGGCGATCCGGGTGTAGTCGCCCGGCACCTCGTCGAACTTGGCGGTGTCCTCGGCGCGGGCGACGACGTGGCGCACGAGGCCGCGTTCGACCCGGTCGCGCAGGTCGGCGGGTCCGAGGAGGGGGGTGGCTGGGATGACGACGGCGCGCAGTTTCATCGCGCCGAGCATCACCTCCCACAGTTCGCGCTGGTTGCCGAGCATGACGAGGATCCGGTCGCCGGCCGCGACGCCCCGGGCGCGCAGCCAGTTCGCGGTCGCGTCGGAGCGCGCGGAGAGCTGCGCGAAGGAGAGGGCCTCGCTGGTGCCGTCCTCCTCGACGATGCGCAGGGCGTCGGCGTCGTTGCCCGCGGCGATGTGGTCGAACCAGTCGAGGGCCCAGTTGAAGCGGTGCGGGCGGGGCCAGGTGAATCCGGTGTGGGCGGCTTCGTAGTCGCCGCGTCGCTCCAGCAGGAAGTCCCGCGCGGCGAGGAACTGGGCGGCGGCGCTGTTCCGGGCACTTTCGGTCGTCATGGCAGGTATCGTGCCGCGTCCGGTGCGCGGACCACCAGGGCGGCGTCAGCCGTGAGTTGACTGTGCCTCAGGGGCGGATCGGCGCGAACCGTACGGTCGGGGCGGGCCGGCCGGGGCCGTCGGGCAGACCCCCCATCCCGGCGATCAGCTTCTCCCCCTCGTCGACGATCTCCTCCTCGGCCGCCTTCGTCACCCCGTCGAACAGCTCGACGGTGAGTACCGCGCCCTCCAGCTTCCACAGGCCGGCGAGGAACCCGTCGACGAGCAGGGTGCAGTGGGCCTGGTTCCCGGTCCAGCTGCGCCCCTTGACCTCGGGGGCGACCACGCGGGTCCGGTCGGCGTGCGACAGCAGCAGGTTGTCGAACTCGGGGAGGAAGCGGGGCGGCGCCGGGGTGGCGGCGTCGGGGCGGGGCGCGTCGGGCAGGTCGAAGAGCTCCGCGCCGCTCTCGTCGCGGAAGACGAGCAGCCCGGGGCGCAGCCGCTCGAAGGCCTCGCGCAGCCTGGTCAGCCCGGCCCAGGTCTGCATGTCCTTGACCGAGGCGGGCCCGAACGCGGCGAGGTAGCGCAGGACGACGTCGTCCACGGGCTGCGCGGCTCCGGCGGGCTCGCCGAGCCAGTTCTCGACGGTGGTGAGCCGCACCTGCCCGCTGCGGCCCCACACCCCGCGGGGCGTGACCTGGACCAGCGGCAGCCGGCAGCGCGCGGCGACGGACAGGGACTGCGGGTCCGCGTCGGGCCACTCCCGGAGCAGGTCCTCGCGGATCTCGGCCATGGTGCGCGGCGCACGGTCGACGAGGTCGCGGGCCCGGTCGGCCAGCCGGTCCAGGTCCACTCCCACCAGGCCCTTGCGGAAGTAGTCGACCTCGCGGTCGCGGGCGGGCTGGACGAGGGGGCGCAGGGTGAGGGCGTCGTGCGCAGTGTGGGTGTGGATGGTGGAGCGCATGGTGACCATCCGGACCACCTCGCGGGACTCCATGAGACCGGCCAGTTCGGCGGGGTCGAAGCCGGCGAGCCGGGCGTGCAGCTGGAAGTAGGGCGGCTTGACGTTCTGCGCCTGCAGCCCGAGCAGGTGGGCGACGGCGTCCCGCGCGGACATCTCGGCGCGGCTCAGCAGGAGCTGGCGCGCGAGCGTGGCACGGTTCAGCGCGCGGGTGTCGAGTACGGGATGTGTCGTCCTGGAAGCCATGACAGCAAGCTATCCACCTTTGCGGACACCTACTGTCCGCAACTCGACGGCGAAGGTCGGCCGGAATCGCTCCCGCGCCGGCACCGGGATCCTTTTCCCCCTATATCCTGCCCCTTGCCCGTAAACACACGTTCGACCGGGAGCTGACCTGCGATGCCGGAGCGTCCTGACCGCCGCCCCTCGCCGCCGTCCGCCGCGAAGCGCGCGGGATGGCGGCGCTCCGCCTCCCCGGACGCGGCGCCGCCGCCCGCTCCGGCACCGGCACCGGCCTCCCCCGCTCCCCCGCCCCCGGAGCACCGCAGTGTGATCGACTCCGCGGTCTACCGCGACGGCCGCCGGGTCGCCTCCCCCGCCACCCTGGCCGAGACCTTCCGGCAGCTGCGCGAGGAGCCCGAAGGGATGGCATGGATCGGCCTGCACCGGCCGACGGAGAGCGAACTGCACTCCCTCGCAGCCGAGTTCAACCTCCACGAACTCGCCGTCGAGGACGCCCTCGAAGCCCATCAGCGCCCCAAGCTGGAGCGCTACGGCGACACCCTCTTCGTCGTCCTGCGCGCCGCCCGCTACCTCGACGCCCAGGAGGAGGTCGAGTTCACCGAGCTCCACGTATTCGTCGGCCCGGACTTCCTGATCACGGTCCGCCACGGCAGCACCCCGGACCTCTCGGCGGTGCGCAGCCGCATGGAGGCCAACCCGGACCTCCTCTCCCTGGGCCCGGAGGCCGCGCTGTACGCCATCCTCGACGCGGTGGTCGACGGCTACGCCCCGGTGGTGGAGGGCGTCCAGACGGACATCGACGAGATCGAGACGGAAGTCTTCCGCGGCGACCCGGCGGTCTCCCGCCGCATCTACGAACTCTCCCGCGAGATGGTCGAGTTCCAGCGCGCGACCCGCCCCCTGGTCGGCATGCTCCACGGCCTGATGGCGGGCTTCGCGAAGTACGGCACGGACGAGGAACTCCAGCGCTACCTCCGCGACGTGGCGGACCACGTCACGCACACGAGCGAACGCGTCGACGGCTTCCGCCAGGCCCTGACCGAGATCCTCACGGTGAACGCCACCCTGGTCTCCCAACAACAGAACGCGGAAATGCGCGCCTTGGCCGAAGCCGGCTTCGAACAGAACGAGGAGATCAAGAAGATCTCCGCCTGGGCCGCCATCCTCTTCGCCCCCACCCTGGTCGGCACGATCTACGGCATGAACTTCGAGACCATGCCGGAACTGCAGTGGGCAGCCGGCTACCCCTTCGCAATCCTGCTGATGGCCGTCGTCTGCGTCAGCCTGTACGTCATCTTCAAGAAGCGGGATTGGCTGTAGCGACTCGCCGCACGGGCTTGATCAACTTAGCGCAAGCGAACCTTAGATCACACACTCAGAGGCCCCGTGGGGAGAATTTGGGGAGAATGCGCGACAGAGGGCCGACCGGGCGCGATTCCTCCACCCACCGAGAGGCGGCGCCCAGTACCAACACCCAGAATACGACGCGCCGCCCACCGGACGTCACTCAGCGAGAGAGGGCGGAACTGCCCCAGAGTGCGGCCCTCCCAACATATGAACCTTGCCCGCCAGCACCAGACCTGCCAGCGATTGCCCAACCCATCGCTGATCGGGTTCGCTGCCCACTCCACATGTGCGTCGAGGTCATGGGCGGACAGCTCATTCTGCGAGGCACGCCGCTTCACCCAGCTACAAGAATGGGCACCCCTGCAGGTGATGGACACGACCGCGAAAGATGCCACCCGATCGCGCCCGTGGCAGTACGTTGGGCTTCCCTTCGTCTCTTCATAGGAGTCAACGACCTTGAGCCTGCCCGATGTTGTTGGAGAGGTTGCGACCGGATCGGCCGTCGCGCTGGTCAGTGGAGCGGTCACAGGCGGCGCGGCTTGGGTTGCACTGAAGATCCGCGAGCTTGTACATCGAGGCACCCCTGCTGAGCGGGATGCTCTGATCACGGTTCTCAACGATCGAAGGGCCACCTAGGAGGAACTCGTAGCCCGCCTGACGCCGCTGATTCGAGCGCACCTCGACTCGCATCCGGAGGCGATCCCCGAGTTCAAGACGCTGACCGTCATCGGACCCACCACCTACAACCAGCACAACACCGGCAACGGCTTGTTCATCGGCGGTGACAACCACGGCAGCCTGACGATCAACCATGGTGGTCGCGAGCGTGACTGACCAGCCCCCTGAGACCGAGCAGAAGGTCGTAAACCAGACGAACCACGGTTCGGGCACGTTCGTAGCCGGCAACGTTCTCGGCAGCATCGTGAACCTCTTCGTACCCACCCAACGACGGAGCCGCCCTGCATCGACCACCCACACTGACGCACCCGAGGACGACTACGAAGACATCAGCGGGTCGCTCGTCGGGGCCGTCTTCCTGGCAGCCATCTCCGGAACCGCAATCGTCTATTGCATCCGAGGCTTGCCTTTCTCCGGCGTAGGACCAACTCCCGGCATAGCAGAACGGGTCATGGTTGGGATCCTGTTCACATACGCCTTCTTCGCCTGCGCCGCAGCGTTCCTCGCGCGGGCCGCGCAGGGCCTAGAAGTATGGGCAGGAAGGTGCGCCGACATCACCGTCCAAACCAGGGGTGGCAGAGCTGCACTCCTACCCGCATGCGTGGCTCGAGCTTTGGCAACCACTGCCTCCGGGGTGGCAACGACGGCTGCCCTGGTGGCCTTCTTCTACGGGTGGGCTGAATTCGGCGCCAATGTGCAGGAGAGGGCATATATCGCACGCGACAACGCAGCCGCAAACGCCTCACGGGCGAGCGCCGCGACCCGGAAATGCTGACGGACGCACCGAAAGGTCCGCTCCGCGCCTCCATCTTCCGCTAGGGCGACCGCTCGCTAACCAACTCGCATCCGTCGGGGCCCGGCTTGGAGAAGGCCGGTACGGCGGCGTGGTGACCGTCCACGCAGCCCTGCGCTGCATGCGCACTCCGACTCCGTAGATGTCCGGCGACCGGCGGCTGGGCTGTGAACGCACACCGGTTCCCGCACGACTGGGCGTGCCCGGTGGGCCAGGACGCCCCAATCCCGCCCCCAACCCCCGATTGATGCGGGATCATGTGAGCACCAAGCGGATCTATCGCCCCGCGGCAGCAGGGCAGGATGGGCGGGTGCGGTGGCAAGCAAAGTGCATGCGGCGGTCTTCGACTACAAGGCCGTGTTCCAAGCCGGAACAACAACCCCCCACCCGGACATGTACCAGCTTCTCCACCTTCTCGACCAGCAGGGGGTGGACTGGGTACTGCTGACAAATCAGTCGATTGACGCCGTCGAGATCTGCAGCGCGGTCGGGCTGCCACAGCCTGTACTCCACCTTTCCCAGGAAGACATCCCCGGCCGCAAGGCTCGAGGCAGTGGACTCTGGCTGGACCAGGTGGCCGAACGGCTCCACCTCCGCAAGAACCAGCTGGTGATCGTCGGTACCACGGAGTGGGACTGGATGACCGGCATCAACGCCGGCGTGCTCTACATCCACGCCCGCTGGGCGAGCGCTCTAGGCAAGCAAATAACCGCCCTGACGGCGGACGACCCGGCGGACCTCTACTGGTTGCTCGACCGGCACCTCCTTCACGAGCCGCAGTGGATCTTCGCCCTTGACGATGAGAAGCGTGCGCTCCGGGTGCGCTCGCTCTTCCAGCCTGACGAGTCCTTCCCCGGCACCAGCCCGACGTCCTTCAACTTGAAGACCGTCTTCACCTACGACCACAAAGTGACCATTGGGGACGGGAGTGCGCGCGACATCCTGATGTTGCACCTGCTCTTCTCGGCCTACCTGGACGGCTCGCTGCCTCACCGAGCCTGGTTCTGCGTCTACCCAAGCAGCACGCCTGGTCGGGTCAACGACCAACTCGCCGAGTTTCTTGAGCCCGCCAAGGTCATGGTGGGCTCGTACTACAAGGGAGACCTGCTCGTCCGGGCAAGCAAGGCGACGGACACCAGCCTGGCCCGCGCCACCGGGCGCCATGACACCGTTTCAATCGCCACCCAGGCCAACACCGTTCACCTCAACCCGAAGTACCGAAGCACCGTCAGGGGAAAGACCGTAATCGTCTTCGACGACTTCACCACCGAGGGCATGAGCTTGGACTGGGCCAGGAACTTGCTCACCAAGGCTGGCGCCCGGCAGGTCATTGGCGTGACCATCGGCAAGTACCGCAAGCCCTACACGCTCTTCACCCCGCGGCCCGGCGTCACGATAAGCGCGTTCGCTACCAATGCTCTGACGTCGGCCGACTTCACCACCGAGTACCTCTCCCCCGGTTTTGGTACAGGGCCCGGTGACCTGCTCCGAGAGACCATGAGCAAGATCATCACTGGAGACACCGGTATTCCCGGCATCGGGCCAGGTGCCGACAGCCCGCGGTAGATCGCAGTGCCGACCGTGCTGCGCTCCGGCAACTGGGGACTGGCCCATTGCTGACCGGTCACCGCTAACCCGATGCACATCTACAAGGACGCGACCAGCGCCGCATCCGCGACTTCTTGAACGAGCTCGCCGCCGACCAGTTCGTCACCAGGTGCTGGGCGTACCTCTGCCTCACGAGGAGGAGCTCCAACATTGTGGTGTGGTCCATCTCCGCTGGGGCGGTCGAGCAACGATGCAAAAACTAGGAGGCCGCAGAGTGACTCCTTCCGGTGTACCCTCACGAAGGGCATCATCTGGGAGCCCATGCAGCCTAGTTACAGCCAGGCCGAGCAGCTTGCGGCGGTCTAGCGCACCGGTTACCGCACCGGAACCTCCAGCGCCTCCAAGGGCTCTGTCGAAAACGGACGGTTGAACCAGCTCATTCCGACGTCATCCCAACCGAGTGCCGCGAGACAAAGCGGGGGCAGTAGCCCTGCAGTCGGCGGGACGAGGCTTCGTTACAGATCAGCGATCGAGAGCTGATGGTAAGGCTCTTTTGCACGAGTCGGCGAAGCCGGTGCCGTGTCCAACCGCTCAAGAACATCGTCAAGCGTGGCCACCTCGACAGCCCGGCCGGCGGCGACCATCTTGGCAGCCCAGGACTCCTGCGCGACCAGCGACCGCAGGAGGAACACGCGCTTGCCATGCTCGTACGCAATCCTCGCCTGCATCTTGGCGCCGGAGGTCCTGGACGCCTCGATCACGATGCTTCCCAGGGCGCTTCCTGAGGTGACGACGTTACGCCTGGGAAAGGTCCACCTTGCCGGGTTCGACAGGGGCCAGAACTGCGAGAACAGCGCCCCGCCCTCGTGCACGATTCGCTTGGCCAGTCCCTCGTTCGCCGCAGGGTAGACCTTCGACGCGATGCCGTGGCCCAGGACTGCCACCGTCCGGCCCCCGGCGTTCAGCGCCGCTGCGTGCGCGGCGGAGTCGATGCCCAGCGCCAAGCCGGAGTACACGGCGACATCTGCCGCGACCAGCCCCTTCGACATCCGCATCGCGCGGCTGATTCCGTCCTCACTCGCGCCGCGCGTTCCGACGACGGCCACCGAACGGCGGTCAGCGTCCGACAGGTCTCCTAGATGGAAGAGGAATGGGGGCCTGTCCGGCACAAGCCGCAGGTTCGCGGGGTAGGCGGCGTCCAGCACGGTGACGATCCGCGCACCGGCCAGCTCCGCAGCCTCCAGCTCGACGGCTACGCGAGCACGAGCCTCCGCAAGGTGGGGTAGGCCAGTACGCAGGATCGGCAGGCTATCCCGGGCCGTTTCGGACTGCTCCCGGATGTTCCCCTCGAGCGTTGCCGCGATGCCCGCTGGGCTATCGCATGTGCGGGCCAGCAGGCTCCAGTCCACGGACTTGTCATTGACGCGAAGCGCACACAGAGCAAGTAGGTCTCGATGGGTCTGAGGGAGTTCGCCGGGCAGCCCGCTTCGGAGGGCGTCGGATACAGGGGGCGCCATGATCATTCCTTCTACTCGCGGCCCGAAACTGTTCGAAGGGCGGTGCGCTACTACTTGGGCCTACTGCCATCATGGCCCACCCCACCCACAAGGCTCCAGCCAGCACACCGACCTGACCTGTCTCCGCGCATGCGCAGGGGACGGCCAGCCAGACGAAGCCTCGGCCTCGGTTTGACGGCGAGAGAAGCGCGACGGCCTGGTCCCATACCTGCTGGCCCGCTGACCTTGAGTCGCGCATAGCAAGGCGACCATCCTCTCCTCCCAAGTCCAACGTGTTGCCGGGGAGGCCATAAAGATCTTGGTCAAAGAGTGACGCAACCAGCCTTCCCGCTTCGCTGGTGCCACCGGGGGGTTGGGGAATGCGCTGCCCTCGCCTGAGCCTTCCAGCCACCCGCCGAGCCTGCTGCCAGAGCAATGGTCATCGCGGAGCCGTACCGACACAGGTCCCCTGAGGGGCCGGAGCCGATCTGGAAGCTCCGAGCATTCGGGCAGAAGTAGGTAAACGGGATCGACGGCTCGGTCAGGGCGCACGGAGTCAATGTGGCGTAGCCCAACGTGCACAGATGCCTCGCTAAGCAGCAGCCGGTCGTCTCCGAATGCTCTCCGACGGGGAGATTCCGGGGAGAACAAAGCCCCGCTGGGCACAGCTCTGCGGGGAGGTGGGCGCGGGAGCGACGCTCGACGCCGGGTAGCGCCTTCAGTGAGACCGCGCAATCGGCGCCAGCGCGGCCCGGGAATCACCTGCATGGATTCCATGGAGTTGCGCGGTGAGGAGGCACCGAAGTCTCATCCGTGGTCACTCAGGCAGGAAGGCCCCGCCGAGTCCCTTACCCGCTGATAGGATCATCTTGCGGTTGTCTCGGGGGGGTACGACGTGACGGGTGCTGAACGTAGTCGGTCCGCGCAGGCGCGGTCTCGCAAGTCCGCCACCTGGCGCAAGACGGTCACGGACAGGGCGCTCATGGAGGCCCGTGGCTGCCTGCGAGACTGGCAAGACGGCCGGCAGTCGGCCCAGGAACTCAAAGCCGTCGCCGAGAGGATCATCGCGCCCGAGTATCAGGGGCGTGTTCTGATCGAGCTGTTGCAGAACGCCCACGACGCGCACCCCTCACGTGCCCTAGACGGGCGCCTCGAGATCCTCCTCGACGAAGACGAGGGCCAACACGGCACCCTGTACGTCGCCAACGGCGGAAGGCCCTTGGGTGCTGGGGACTTCGTCGACCTGTGCAACATCGGGCTCTCCAGCAAGCGCCCCGACGAGGGCATCGGGCACAAGGGCGTCGGCTTCAAGAGCGTTCTCCAACTCACCGAGTCCCCCGAGCTGTACAGCGTGTCACGGGCCGGTTCGAAGACGTTCGACGGCTTCTGCTTCCGCTTCGCCCTGCCCGGCGACTTCGCCTGGCTGGCCCGTCAAGTCGACCCCGACCAGGAAGGCCTGGCTGCCCACCTGGAGGACAACCTCTTCCGGCTCAAAGTGCCGATCCCCTTGGACGAAGTGCCGGAGGCCACCCAGCGCTTCGGGCGGCGGGGTTTCGTCACCGTCGTCCGGCTTCCGCTGCGCTCGCCGGAAGCGGCCAAGGCCGCCCGGGATCAGCTCGGTGAACTGATGGACGGCGCCGCCCCCTTCGAGCTCTTCCTGAACCGTTTGGAACGGGTGACCCTCGGCCGCAGGACGGCAGGCAGGACCCAGCGAAAGAGTTACGACCGCACGGTGCGCCAGCTCTACCGCTACCAGGGCCTCACGGTCCAAGAGGTCACATTGCGCCGGGGGGTGCGCCTGATCCTGGTGCGGGCGAAGGTCGACGAGCAACTGGCGCGGACCGCCATCGCAACCTCCGTTGATGAGGGAACCCTGCGCCCCGACTGGGCGGTGTGGGCGAAGAAGGCCGAGGTCAGCGTTGCCGTTCCGGTCGGCGATCCGCTGGACCGCGGCCGGCTCTATACGTTCCTCCCCATGGGGGAGCAGATCTCCTCGCCGCTCAACGGCTTCGTCAACGCGCCGTTCTTCGCCGAACTGAACCGGCGGTCCTTCAACGAAGCCATGCCCTGGAACGACCTTCTGCTGGACACCCTCGCGACGGCCTGCGCTCGTGCGGTCCTGCTCGGCGGCCGGGGGCGTCTCCCGCTGCCCGCCGGGGCACTGACAGACATGATGTGCTGGAGCCCGGACCAGGTGGAGCGGCTGGAAGCGGCGTTCGACGCGCTCGGCCACGAACTGGACTACGTGCCGTTCATGCCGGTGCTCGCCCCGGCCGGCGGGCGTACCTCCTTCAGGTACGGATACCTGTGGACCGGCCAGGACACCGCGAAGGTGTTCACCCCGGACGCCCTCGCCGCCACCGGCCTGGAACACCTCATCGACCCCGGGCTCCACCCTGTCCGGCTGCGGCGCCTCGCCGTGCTGGCCGACGCACGCCGGCTTGCCCTCACCCCGGGGCCGGCTCATGTTGCCGGGTGGGCCGAACGGCTGGCGCAGAAGACCCTCAAGGATCCCCTCGACCCGGGCTGGTGGGCCGACTTCTACTACGACCTGTCCGTCGACTTCCCGAATGCCTCGGCGCTGCACGGCAAGGAGATCATCCTTAGTTCCACGATGACCCTCGCTCCCGCCGGCGCGGAGAGCGTCTTCCTCGAACGAGGCACCGATTCCGCGTCCGCCCTCCCGGCCCTGCCCGCAGGGCTGATCGGTCACGTCCTCTTTGTCCATGAGTCGGTTGACTGGTCCGGAAAGCGCGCCAAGCGTCGGACCTCCGGGCGGCGCTGGCTGCAGTCCGAGCGCCTGGTCCAGGAGTACGGGTTCGAGGCCGTTCTCCGTGTGGTCACGGCGGCCATGGGAGCCGACGGCCAGGACGAGAGCCTGCGGTTCCAGTGCCTGCGGTACCTCTGCTCGGTATCAACCGCGCTGGAGCGAGCTGGCCGTAGGGCACCCGCGCTGCAGGGACTGACCGTACCGACCCGGGGTGGGTGGCTGGAGGCGAGCCGGGCCATGTTCGGGCCCGGCTGGCCCGGGGACCACCGTTCAGTGGACGAGACCCTGACCCGCTTCCTGGATGGTGTGCAAGGCATCCCCGTACTGGCGACGACCGCCGGCCGGCTCGTGCTGACACCCGAGGAGATCTGCGGGGAATCGGGCCTGACTCCCCAGACCATGCTGCGGTTCCTGGAACGCAACGGCGTACGCCATGGCCTGCGGCCCCGCTACGAGGCGTTCTTGGGCGGCGTCAGAGGGGAGGGGCTCAACAGGCCGGAATGGTGGTTTTCTGGCATGTGGCACAAGGACGCGGGCGGCGACTTCCCCAAGCAGTGGCGTGACACCGCCGAACACTGGCCCAATCGACGGCCCGTCGCCCACGCCACCGTCGAATACCACCCGTCCCGCAAGGCGCTGGCCGTACTCCCCGGCCAGTACGACTACGCCGAATTCGATGAGCAGAGCCGCCGGTTGTACGCGGAACTCATCGTGCACGGTCTTGGGACCTGGCAGGACAGCGATCTCGAGACGAGGTTCGTCCGTCCCGTGTCGGACAGCTACGGCACTCCGTGGCCGACACCGCTGTCGGCCTTCCTCGCCCAGGCACCCTGGATCCCCCAGATACCTGCTCAGGGAGGCGGGGTCATCTTCGCCCCGGCCGCCACGGCATGGTGGTGGTACTCCCACGAGACTCCACCCGACTACCTGACCGTGGTTCCCCCTGCGCTGCGTCGGCGGCAGTCCGCGGGGGTGCCCGACCGGCTGCGTCTGCTGGGCATCCGCGCCTGGGACGATCTGCGGAGCGCATCCGACCGGCTCCGTCATCTCCCCGCCCTCGTGGAGGAGCACGGGTACCTTCGCCAAGGGATTCACCGGTACGCGCTGAGCCGGGCATACGAGCAGGCCTGGTCGGAAATGCTCTCCGCACCCGAGGGCGCAGCGACCTCCCTGGCAGCGCCGGACCTCCTGCTCGTCGCACGGGCTGGCGTACTGGAGGCCCATCGGAGCGTGCCGGAGGGCGAGACCGTCTACGTACCCGACCCGCAGGGGGCACAGAACCAGAAACTACTCGAACGCGTCCCGGTTCCCCTCCTGCCTGTCGAGGACAGAATGCTCGGCCTGCGGATCCACAGGTACCTGAAGGCGCGAGGGGGATTCGCGGTCCGCCGCGCAAGCAAGGCCGACACCGACATCCGCGCAGGGGTCCTGCCCCTGGGCCAGGCACCGCGCGAATCGCTGCTGACATACGCGGGTTCATGGCTCCGCACGTTCGTGGCCGCGGCGGTGGAGCTCGATGAGGAAAGGTCCTCGCGCCCGGACCCCGTAGCGCTGCCGGAAGTAATCCGGCGCTTGCAGGCGTGCGAGTTCACCGTGGCGCGCGAGGCCGTCGTTTGGGTCGCCGGGCACAGAGTCGAAGAATCGGCCGCCGATCACTCGCTCCTGCACCAGGACCCCACGCAACCGTGCCTCGTCATCCTGCACACGGGAGAGCCCACGAAGTGGCGGCTGCTGCGGAACGCGGCGGCGGGGCTCGCCGGTCTCGTCGGCGCGCCCTACCTGGCCAAGGGCCTGCGCGCGGCGCTCATCGAGCTACAGGAACGCTGCCCGCAGACGGAGGAGATCAACGACGAGCAGATCGCGGCCGCGCTCGACGTGCCCCTGCGCAGGCTGGAACTCGTCCTCGCGGACCGGGCCTCGCGGCGCTCCGGAAGCGCCCTGCTCGTCCCCCTCCTCGCCTGCGTCGACATCGACCTCGCGGAGGAGCTGCAGCGGAGCCTGGAGAGCTTCCACGGTCGTGCCGAACTGCGTGACTGGCTTACGGGCAGGCTCGATATCCACCGTGCGGACGTGCTGCTGCGGCTGCTCGACGATGACGACCGGCAGCGGCAACTGGCGGAACTGTCGGTCTCGCTGGCCGACGCCAACCAGGCGTGGCGGACCCTGGGGCTGCCCACGCTCGACCACCAGGCCAGGCACCGACAGCAGTTCGAAGCGTGGCTGCAACGGAACCAGCCGGCCCTCGCCGCGCGGGTCCGCGACGCCCACGCCGGCGTGCACCGGTCAGGTCGCTCCCTCGCCGGATACCTGAGGCTGCGCTCGCTGCCGGGATTCGAGCCCGACCCCCTGTGGCACACGACCCTGTGGGACCTGTCACCCGAGCTGCTCCAGTTCCACGCGGACGCCTGGGCCGCGGCCCGACTTCCGGCTCCGCCCCGTCGACAGATCACCCTGCGCCCCCTGGAGGAGGTCCGCGAGACGTCCATCGGCGTGGTCCACCGATCGCTGCCTAGGCTACGAGGCCTCATCGAGGAGTGGACGCGACGCGCAGGTACCGCATCGGCTCCCTCCCTGCCGGGTGCCGCCGACCTCGTCCAGAAGCTGGACGAAGAGGGCTTGCTCGATTTCGAGGCCCTCACCTCTGCGGTCCTCATCGGCTGGCTAAAGGGCCACGGCTACTGGCCCGACGGGATGCCCGCGACGGATCGACGCGCCGAACTGGGTCTGGATACGTCCCACGTGCCACTGCCCGGGCAGCGTTCCGGTAGCAGCTCACCCTCCGGGTCCAACCCCGTGGCGGGGGGACCGGGACCGCACATCCTGCTCAACGGGATGCCCCTGCCTACTCAGCCGGACGAACTGAGGGAACTTGCCCAGGCGGTCGCTGGCGATCTGACCCCCGAGCAACTGGCCACGCCCGCCCAGCCGACAGGGGTCCTGGCCCCGGTCGTTGGCAAACCCCGTCGAGCACCGGGGTCAGGCGGCGGATCCGGCGGCTACCGCGCCCCCACCACCGACCAGGACAAGACCACAGCCATCGGCCTCGCCGGTGAGACGGTCGTGGGTGCCTGGCTGCGTCAGCAGTTCGGTGTCCCCGAGGAGACCTCCTGGAAATCCAGCCTGCGTTCCCATGTCATCGCCGGCGGACTGGGGGACGACAGGCTGGGCTACGACTTCCGCATCCACGACGGAGACCGAACGTACCTGTACGAGGTCAAGGCCTCGGTCGGCAACAGCGGCGAGTTCATCCTCGGAGACTCCGAGGTGGAACGGGCCTCTCACCTGGGCCCGGACGAGACATACATCATCGTGTACGTCTCTGACGTCCTGGACCGCACCCGCCGCCGCATCACCTCGCTACCTAATCCCTTCGGCGCACCAGGCCTGGCTGGTTACGAACTGGTCAGCACGAGGATGCGGCTCCGCTTCACCCTCTCAAGGTAGAGGGCCCCGGCTGATGCTCGTCGAACCCATATACGAACACCGGTAGATCGAGGCCCTGCACCACATCAGAGACGACCAGCGTGCCTCCTCATCGGAATCGCCTGGTGACCTGCAGCCCGGCTTCGCCTGGGGGCACGACGACAGGGAATCGTCGGGTCCCGGCAGATCAGTTGAACTTCCGCGATGCGACGCCGCACCAATAGCAACCGCCCCTTGTCCACCACAACGGCGGTGGCAACAGGTCGCTCAGACTCATCGGCCACAGGGACCACAACCTCCACATCCTGCAGTGTCACTCAGCGGCAATCCACCGCCAGAAGCTGCCTGCCCTGGGGGAAGCTGGGGAGGAATGAGGCCTCGTTGGGGGGCCGCTGGGGGGGAATCGGCTGCATAAACGGGCAGCAGGAAGAAAGAGCCGGAAAGGCCGATTGCTGCAGGCCAGACCGCCTGCATACCCGATTTCCGCAGGTCAGCGGCGTGAGGGCGACGACTTCACTGACGCGTGGTGTCGCCGGGTAGGCCACCAGTCCGCCTGCTGGACATCGCGGCCGGCCGTGGCAGCGCCGAGGTTGAATTCGCCTCGGCCCCATAGCGGGACCGGCGGGGTTCCCTGGCCCGCGCATCGGCCAGAAGACCCTGATCGGATACGACGATTCTCGGAGCGCGGTCTGTGCGGGCATTAGCCATTGCTTTCGGGGTTGGTGACCCGTCGCCGGTGAGCGGCGATGCCCCTCGGCGTTGCCGGTGTCCCGTGCTCCCACTTTCGCGGCGGTAGGGTTGGGAACCCTCGCAGGCTATGCGCCGTCAGAGGCGTCGGAGGCCTTCCGGTGCCAGGCCTCCGCCTGGGCGGCGCGCCCAGTGTCCTGCAGCAGAACTACGAGATTGTACATCGCGTCGATGTAGCCGGTGTCGGCGGCTCTCCGGTACCAGCGTTCCGCCGGGCCGCTGCGCCCGCTGTTGTGCAGCAGGACTCCGAGGTTATTCATGCAGACGGCATTGCCGGCGTCTGCGGCTTTTCGGTACCAGGCTTCCGCCTGGCCGCTGCGCCCGGAGTTCAGCAACAGCAGTCCGAGGTTCTGCATGGCGTTGATGTTCCCCGCACTTGCGGCCTTCCGGTACCAGGTTTCGGCCTCGGCCCCGCGCCCCGTGCCCTCCAGCAGCAGTCCGAGGTTGTTCATGGCGTCGGCGTTTCTGGTGTCGGCGGCTTTCCGGTACCAGGCTTCCGCCTCAGCGGTGCGCCCGGTGTCCTCCAACAGCAGCGCGAGGCTGAACATAGCCCCGCTATGTCCGGCTTCAGCGGCGCCCCGGAGCCAGGGTTCCGACTCATCGATGCGCCCGGTGTCGCCCAGCAGCAGCGCGAGGCTGAACATGGCCTCTGTGTCTCCGGCTTCGGCGGCCTGCAGGTGGTGCTGCTCCTCCTCCTCGGTTTCAGAGACCTCCGCTGCCGGATCGGAGATGGCCCCGGGGGCAAGGCGGGCGGAGCGCAGGAGTGCGGCAACGTCTTCGGCAGTGAAGGGACGGCCGGCGGGCTCTTTGGCAAGAAGAGAGGTGACGAGGGTGTCGATGCTGGGCGGGATGGCGGGCTGGCGGGTGCTGGGCGGTTCGGGAACAGTAGACAGGTGCATGGCGATGACGGCGTACGCAGAGTCCGCTGTGAACAGGGCGCGCCCCGTGAGGAGCTCGTACAGACTGACGCCCAGGGCATATAGGTCGACCGCGTGCGTCGGTGTCTGTCCACGGAGTTGCTCAGGAGCCATGTAGAGAGGGCTGCCGAGCAGCGCTCCGGTCGTGGTCAAGCCGAGCGTGCCGTCCTGGATCTGGGCGATCCCGAAGTCACAGATCTTGACGGTGCCGTCGTCGAGCAGCATGAGGTTGGACGGTTTGATGTCGCGGTGGACGATGCTCCGCGCGTGGGCGGCGGCCAGCCCGTCGCACACTTGAGCGCCATACTCCAGCACCATCTCCAGGGGAAGCCCGCCGGGGTGGTCCTCACGTAGGACCGTCGCGAGATCACGCCCTTCCAGAAACTCCATGACGAGGAACGGAGAGACTTCCTCCTGCCCATCGCCTCTCGTCTCACGGTGCTCACCGAGGTCGTGGACGACGGCGATGTTGCGGTGGTTCAGCCGGGCGGCTGCCTCGCCTTCACGGCGGAAGCGTGCCAGGACCTGGGCGGCGAGCCGGTCATCACGGAGATGCGTGGCCAGCACCATCTTGATGGCGACGGTACGACGCAGCCGCAGATCGGACGCCGCCCACACCTCTCCCATGCCACCCTGCCCCAACCGGCTGTCGAGCTGGTAGCGGCCTGCTAACTCCATCCCCCTATGCATACAGATCAGGGTATGCGACCCGTCCGCGATTGATCAGGAAACATCCGAACCCGCCGCCGCGCCACCTCCCGCGGCTGGCCCGGCAGTCTGGCAGTGCTGGTGCCGGGACCGGTTCGGCTGCCGACAAGCTGAAATACACGACCCGCAGAAGCGCGCCTCGTCCGAGCGAAGCGCTCCGTTGGGGTGTGCTCCACGCCCTTTGTGGCTCAGTCCTGCCTCGCAGGTCCAGAGCTCGGCGTAGCTCGCAATACAGACGGCGAGTCCATCGGCGGCGCCAGGAGGTGATTGGGAACACGGCTCCGATCAACGGAATTCGGCCCTCCCGCTGTCCTCTGCTTACGCCTCTGGCAGGGGCGGCTGCGACCACTGTGCCGACGGCACAGGCCCTCCACCCAGCAGGTCGCGCAGCACGGCCGCGTTCTCCTCACCGAATGGCCGCAGAAGGCGGAGCGCGGTCCCCAAAAGATCGGCGTAGACGAGCAACGCCCGAGCGCCGGGCGGGCCAGCTGTCTGTGTGGAAAAGTTACACCTCAAGGCGTACCCCCCAGGCGTCATAGCCAGGGCCTCGACGACCCCCTCCTCCTGCCCCAGTGCCGCGCTGATGCCGTCCAGTTGCGGGTCGTTGGTGACATCTTCGCCAGGCGAGTCGTATCCGATACTCCGGTTCGGCGTCATCATGCGAATCGACGTGAGCGTGATGCCGTGTCTGTTCGCCCGCTCACGTACCTCGGCCAACAACGGAACCTCGTGCTCCTCGGGGAACTCCAGATCCTTGCGACTGCCAGCGATGTACGCAATGAAATCGGGCCCCTGCAAAGCCAGTCGCCCTCGGTCCACCATCCAGCGCCAACTGCCACCCGTACCGGTGCCCGCGCTGCGCCCTTCGACGACCATGCAGACATGGGCCTTCCACGCGCCGACGGCGCTGCGCATGAGGTGTTGCAGATTCTCGGTGCTTGTAATGCCGCTGTCGAGCAGCGGCTTGATGTCCACAAGCGGCTGGATACGCCGCCAGAAGTCTTCGTCGCCGATCTCCTCCGAGGACAACAGCAGGCTTAAAGAGGTGGCGTCGAGGGACGAGCGCAGCGGCACCTCGCCAGGGAAGTCTGTCATCGACCGGCCGCTGCCTTGCCACATTGCGGCCATGAAACTGGAAAGCCGATGCGCCACACCCGGGCTCGTGCGCCGGCCGAGCGTGGTCAGGGCGGCACGAGTCGGGGCCTCCCGGCCCTCGCGGGCCGCACCCACTCCCAGGTCCACCGAGGCGAGGAACTGCTCCACCTGGTCCTGTCCCATGATCCCGCGACCGCCTTCGACGATCGCGTCGGAAGCGAGTGCAACCGGCGAGCGGGTCGCCGAGTGGGCAGGCAGGGCCCCAAGCCCGAAGGGATCCAGAACGAGCGTCTGCCGCTCCCCCGCGATGTTGTCCAGTCGAGTCCACGCAGGACCTTCTCCGACCTGCCCCAGCGGCACGACGAGCGGATGCTGCTCTCGTTCGAGCAACAACACGTCGTTGGCGAGGAGAACCGGATCGGAGGAAGCCCGCAGATAGACCCGCCGTTCAGCCGCCCGGCTGCCGCTCTTCCATGTCATCAACAGGTCAGGAACGTAGGTGTGGTTGAAGAAGGTGGTCCGGACGATCTTGGCCGAGGGATACACCGCAAGCAGCCGACGCTGCACCACGTCCTTCACCCGTTCGACCGCCTCACGGGGGTCGGGGTGGTCGAGCGCGCGATCGATCTCAGGCGCGACGGGAGTCACCATGATGTCTTCCCCTGGCTGTTGTAGAAGCGGGCGACGACTCCACGCCAGTCGTCGAGTGGAACGAGCTTCTCCTGCTTCTCCGACATGACCACGATCCAGAGCCGCGCCGACAGCTCATTGACGATCTCGTCCTTGATCAGTTCTCGGGCTTCGTCGAGATCTTCCGTGCCCAAAGCGCGAACCGCTTCGGCCAGGACGGCTTCCCGGATCGTGTCCGGTGCTGTGAGCACGTCCCAATCGCGTGCACGGAACGGCGCCCAGCTGATCCACATGTAGTGATCGCCGAGCATGTAGTCCTTGCTGAGCGCGACGTAGCACTTGGCCAGAAAGCTCTTGTACTCCGTACCTTGATCACTCGAGTTCCGGCGCCACTTGACCTCGGCGCAGAACATCTGGCCATCCCAGTCCCCGCCACGCATGACCCCGCCGAGGTCGTAAGAGAACTGCTTCTCATTACCGTGCGGCCAGTGGAGGGTGAGCTTCTTCGCCCAGGCACCGTCCGTGTTGGTGTACGACTGGGCCACCCGCATGGTGCCCTCGAGCCATCTCTTCGCCCGCTGGACGGCCTCTGCACCTATGAGGTGCGCTTCTTCACCCGGCACCGGGAAAGGGTGCCTCAGCTACGTTTCCGCTTCAAGTGGTTGAAACCGGCCACCCTCTGTCGGCCACCGGTCGGCACCTGCGCGCACTGCACGTAGCGGGGCCGCGTATCCGAACCATGCCTTAACCAACCACGATCTGTTCGCTGCGGTGTCCTCGGCTGGGGAGAATCTGGGGAGAATGAAGCCCCGTTGGGGAGTGGCTGGGGAGGATCGGCCGTACAAACTGGCAGCACGGTGAAAGAGGCGGAAAGGCTGATCGTTGTAGGTCGGACCGCCTGTTCGGGCTATTTCCGCAGGTCAGCGGCGCGAGGGTGACGACTTCAAGAAGATCTCCGCCTGGGCCGCCATCCTCTTTGCACCCACACTCGTGGGAACCATCTACGGCATGAACTTCGAGACCATGCCGGAGCTGCAGTGGGCAGCCGGCTACCCCTTCGCAATCCTGCTGATGGCGGTGGTCTGCGTCAGCCTGTACGTCATCTTCAAGAAGCGCGACTGGCTGTAGCCACTCGCGCCGGACCCTCTTCATCCAGCTCCCGCACCTTGGGGCTCTCCTCCGGGAACTCTGCGTGACGAGCGGCTACGGTGAGGCGTCAGCGGTTCGCCTTGGCTCACGTTCGTCCGGAGGTTGCCCTTGCTCCGTCTCAGCGCACTCGCCGCCACTACGGCCCTCTTCCTCGGCGGCACTCCCGCCCAGGCCATGGAGGGCCCGGAGGAGCTGGCCGTGATGTCGAACGAGCAGTACGAGGAGCTGCTCGGCAGTCGGGGGCGGGCCGCCTCGCCGCCTCCGGCGACGCCCCGCACCGAGAGCCCGGCAGCTGCCCCGGCGGCCCCGGGCTGGGCCACGGTGAAGTTCACCAGCACAGACCGACGCGGCAAGGTGGTACCGACCCGGGTCGGAAACAGCGAACTCGGCTGGAAGCACTTTTCCGGTCCGCACAACATCACGAACCCCGACGTCGTCAAGAAGATCATCGGTGGCACCAGCAACCCGACGACGAGCAAGGACCAACCGCACCGGCTCGTCTACGACGGCGCCCTCGTGGCGAGAGGCGGGTTGCTGGATCCGCCCCGCAAGATCGCCGACATCCGCATCATCGTCCAGCACCACTGGCGGACGGCGGACAACCGATACGCCCTCAGCGACAGGAACGCCAAGATCGGCGTCATCACGGCCTACTGCCGCAGCGTCCCCCGCAACCGCTGTCCCGACAAGGTCAACCAGGCATGACCGACGAGCCGTCACCCGAGTGGGACGACGAGGAACTGGCGGACCTGCACCGCATCCTGATGTGGCACCTGCTCCGTTTCACGTCATCGCCGCTCTCGGGGCCCACCGACGTGATGCTCGTCCGCGGTGTACTGCTGCCACCGGAACGACGAGGCGTCACCCGTGTCGTGCTCTGGGACGGCCGTCGCCCGGAGCGCTCGGTCGCGTACGACGTGCCTCTGGTCCGTCCACGAGGCGACAACATCCCCTGGAGCCACCTGGTCGCAGCTCTCCGACAGGTCCTCGTCCGTCCCCCCGCACCCGACGGCACCGACCCCGCGGGCATCCCGCTCGTGGACGCCCGTCCGCATGTGCTCGACGCCCTCGACCAGGTCACGTTCGAGCTCGGAGACGCCCTTCACGCCTCCGCCGCGATGCTTCAGCCCCGAGGCGAGCCGGAGGACGGCAGCGACCTGCGACTGGACGGCTTCCTCCTGCTGGACGAGACCACCGCGCGCCTGTACGTCACCGCGCCCGACACCGCGGGCCGCATCGGGCTCGACGTCTCCCTCCTCGGCCCGGACGGCCGGGTCCGTGCCGGCAACACGGCCCTCATGGCCGCACTGCCCTCACTCGTCCCCGACGAACTCGACGGCAACCGCTCCCCCGCCGAAGACCCCTGTGCCCCTGCCGGCGTCTACGACCTGACTCACTGGTGAGAGCCGTGGCCGACGTTGCTATCGGGTGGAGCGGCGGTTTCGGCGGGCGCGTTCGAGGTCGGCCACGTCCGACATCCAGGGGCCGTGCCGGTCGAGGGCGGCGCAGCCGCCGCGGGCGTAGGTGCTCACCAGGTCGCGGTATCCGGCGAGCCCGTCGACCAGGGTGTACTCGACCCGGTACTCCGGATCGGACCCGCCCCTCCCCGGCCGGACCGTCGTGACCCGGGCGAGGGAGTCCGCGTAGAAGTGCAGTTGGATCCCCTCGCCCATCTCCTCGTCCTCGATGGTGAACACCTCGTTGTCCGCGGCCGAGCGGTCGGCGACGAACTCCCAGAACTCCGCGGCGGCGCTGCGCGGGCCGCCGCGTCGCCACTTCTTCTCGGCGCCCTTGTCGTCGGTGAACGACAGGGCTGTCTTTGCCGCAGCCCCGGGGCCGGCCGGCTCCTCGTCGGCGGCGGCGGGGGTGTTCCTGGCTTGTGCCGCGGCCTCGGAGCACATCAGGAAGCTCACCGTGCGCACCGCGTCGTCGGCGAGTCGGGGATGTGCGCGGCGCACGGCCGTGTCGACCGCCGTCGCCATCGTGTCCCAGGCCTGCTTGTCCGTGGCGCGGCGTCCCCGGCGCGGATCGAGGCCGATGCGCATCCCCGCGCACGCCTGCTCCGCGGTGGCGATCACGCGCATCACCTCGGGCAGCAGCGCGGCGTCGACGGCGTCGGGCAGCCGCCTGGGGACCGTCGAGCCGTGCGCGTACTGGCCCGTGAACCGCAGGAGTGCGGCGTCGAGGGGGCCGAGTACCGTTCCGCGCTCGGCGCGCCGGCGGTCCGCGCGATGTTCCTGAGCGCGCTTCTCGTTCGGGGTCTGCGTCGCCGAGCGCATCGCCGCGCAGACCTGGCCGCGCTGCAGCAGGCCGATGTCGGCGCCGTGGGCGACGAGCCGGCTCCTGTCCCAGCGGATGTGCCGGAAGAGCGAGTCGACGTCCGCGGGCGGGGAGAGGAGCACGGGGTCCAGGAGCGCGACGGCGGCGTCCTCGTCGAGCGGGCCCCCGGTGCCGGCGTCGTCGCAGAGGGGAAGGACCGCGCTCCACAGCAGCAGGTGCCGGCCCAGGTCCGTCCGGATCACCGCGAGATGGGCTTCCCCGATGGGGAACGTGAACGTACGCGGGTCGTGGTTGGCGTCCGCTCCGGCGCCGAGCATCAGTTTGAGCCCGCCGTCCTCATGGATGACGTTCGGGATCCAGCCGCTCCCGCGCGTGAAGACGATGTCCTTCACGACCACCGCGCGAACTCGGCGTCGAGGCGTGCGTCGGTGCGCGTCCAGACCTCGCCGCGGGCGGCGCCGGCCGGGGCGTCGACCCGTTCGATCCCGAGGAATGCGATCAGCTGCAGCAGTTCGGCCCGTTCGGCGCGGTCGTCGTCGGCATCGTGGGAGTCGAAGAAGACGTAGTACTGGTCGCTCGGGTCCACGATGCCCGAGTCTCCCCAGATGCGGCCGACTTCCTCGATCGCCGCCGCTTCCGTCGTGAACGTGGCGGCGCGTGCGGCACCGCGGGTCTCCGGTGACGCGTCGAGGTCGGCGAGGTCGGAGAACCACTGGCCGAAGTGGTCGAGGCCGGCGTATCCGTTCTCGAAGAACAGCATCGCGCTCGGGAGGTAGCGGTTGGCCCTGTCGACCCGGAGGTACTCCGACCGGGGTCGGTCCGCGCCGGTGATCCGGGAGATCACGCCCTGCCCCGGCATGAGCACCAGACTCTGGCCCGCCGGTTCATCACTGATGGTGTAGGTGTCGGAGTCCCGGTCCCGGAAGAACGCCGAGAAGGCCACGTAGGCCTCCTGAGGGTCGCTCACGGTGACCTGGTGGTCGTTGCCGTCACCGACGGCGAAGACGAACTGTTGTGGTCCGGGGCGGTAGGGGCGCGCCATGGGTGTCCTTCGTTCGCGTGCGACAGCACCGCCAGCGTAGTCGCATCGCAGTGGAGCGGGCCCGGCGCTCCTCCCCCGGACTCGGAACCGGGGCGTTCGGCGCCCCGCGTCTCAGGCCGTGCACGCGGTCCTCCCCGCGAGGTGGATGGCCAGGGCTCCGGTCAGCCCGGCGGCGGCGAAGGTGACGAAGGCCCACTGCTGTGCGCCGTGGGCAACGACGGCTCCGCCCAGCGCGGGGCCCACGACCGCGCCGAGCCGGCCCACGCCGGTGGTCCAGCCCAGCCCGGCGGAGACCTGCGGGGCCGGGTAGCGGGTGGGGACCGTGGCGTACACCATGACCTGGGCGCTGAACAGCCAGATGCCGGTGACGGTGACGATCACGTAGGTGAGGGGGAGCGGCAGCGGCAGGGCGAGCAGCAGCGCACCGGCCGCCGTCAGCAGGAACCAGTCGGCCGAGACGCGGGCGGCTCCGAACCGGGTGGCGACGGCGCCCGCGATCAGCATGCCGGCGATGCCGCCCGCGTTGATGGCCAGGAGGAAGGCGACGGAGGACGTGGGTCCGTACCCGGAGGCCCGCATGAGCTGCGGCAGCCAGGTGCTGACGCCGTAGACCAGCAGCAGTCCGCAGAAGGAGGCGGCCCACAGCAGCGGGGTGGTCCTGCGGCCGGGGCCGTGGAAGAGGGCGCGGGCCGCGTGCAGGCGGGCCCGGGCCCCGGCCGGCGGCGGCGCCGTCGTCGCGGCGTGCGGGGGCAGCAGGCCGTAGCGGTGGGCCAGCTTCCGGGCCTCGGCCGTGCGCCCCCTGGCGAGCAGCACGGCCGGGGACTCGGGCAGCAGCCACAGCAGTAGCGGCGCGGCCACCAGGGCCGGCACGGCTCCGGCCCAGAAGACCGGGCGCCAGCCGCTGTCGTCCGCCAGGGTGAGGCCCAGGACGGTCGCGAGCATGCCGCCGACGTGGTACGAGGTCATGAGCGCGCCGGCGGTCAGGGCGGCGCGGGCGCCCGGCGCGAACTCCATCACCATGCTCAGGCAGACGGGCATGACGCCGCCGAGGCCGAGGCCGGTGACGAACCGCCCCAGTCCGAAGACCTCTGCCCCCGGGGCGGCGGCGCACAGGGCCGAGCCGGCCGAGAACAGCAGGGTGCCGCCGACGAGGACCGGCCTGCGTCCGGTCCAGTCGGTGAGGTTGCCTGCGGCCAGGGCCCCGACGAGCATGCCGAAGGTGGTCCAGCTGCCGATGGTCCCGGCGGTGGCGGAGGTGAGCCCGATCGCGGGGTCGGCGAGCATCCGTGGCATGACGGCCCCGTAGATGTTGACGTCCATGCCGTCGAACAGGACGACCAGCCAGCACAGGGCCAGTACGAGGAGGGGGCGACGGGGGGTCGGCTGGCGGAGGGCCGCCGTCCCCGGTGCTCCGGCATGGATGATTTCGCGCACGGGCTGGCGCCTTTCTGAGTCGGGGCGGGGCGGAGGGCAGGGCCCGGGTCGGCCGGGGCCGCAGGGTCCGGGCAGAGCGGGGCAGGGGCGGGGCGGGGGCGCCGGACGTGCCTGCTCCCCCGTCCCCGCCCCCGCCCTTCGGTCAGGTCGTCACGCAGTCAGGCGGTCAGGCTGAGGGCCGGAGCCGTGGTGACCAGGAGCGTCGCGATCAGGTCGGCCAGATGGAGGGACTGCGAAGGGTTCAGGCGGGGGTCGCACGAGGTGCGGTAGCGCTGTCCCAGCCAGGCGTCGTCGATGTCCACGTCCACGCACTCGGTGACGTCGTCCCCGGAGAGCTCCAGATGGACGCCACCGGGCGGAGTGCCGGTCTCGCGGCAGGCCGCGAAGAAGCCGCGCAGCTCCTCCTCGATCGCTCGCATGGTGCGCGTCTTGATCCCTCCCGGACTGGTGACCCCGTTCCCGTGCATGGGGTCGCAGACGAAGCGGTCGGCCAGGCCCACCGTGGACGCGGCGGTGAGCAGGTCCCGGGTCCGTTCGTGGGCCAGTGCCCGGCCCATCCGGAGGATGAAGGTGAGGCGGCCGGTGACGTTGTCCGGGTTGAGGGCCGCGTGCAGGGCGAGGAGTTCGTCGGGGGTGCAGCCCGGGCCGATCTTGACGCCGATCGGGTTGGCGACGCCGGACGCGAACGCGATGTGCGGGCCGCTGAGGGACCGGGTGCGCTCACCGATCCACAGCAGGTGGCCGGAGTGGGCCCAGCGGGCCCCGTCGACGGGTGAGACGCGGACCTGGGGAAGCTCGTAGTCGAGGAGGAGGGCTTCGTGGGAGGAGTAGATCTCCGATCCGGACAGGAAGGAGAGGGTCTTGGCCGACTCGCGGTAGGCCCGCAGCAGGTTCCCGGGGGCGGGGGTGCGGTCGGCCTCGGTGAAGGCGGGGCTGTTGACCGCGTCGCCGAAGTAGGAGGGGAGTGAGCTTCCGCCGCGCCGTTCGACGGCCGACGAGCGCGGCTTGGCGTACTGGCCGGCGATCCGGCCGACCGTGACGACCCGGGCCCCCGAAGCCTGCGCGATCCGCGCGGACATGGCACGCAGCAGGTCCACACGGTTGCGGACGGAGCGGGGGGTGTTGTCGGCGAAGGTCTCGGCGCAGTCGCCTCCCTGGAGGAGGAAGGAGTGGCCCGCGAGTTCGGACCGCAGGGCGGCGACCTCCTGCCTGGGGACGAGCGGGTCCGCGTGGGCGAGGACCCGTCGGACGTGGGCCGTCTCCCGGGGGTCGGGCCAGCGCGGCTGGTGGTCGGGGAGACCGGCGCGGGACCGCGCCCCGGCTTCGGTCGTGCTCGTGCTCGTGGTCATGGCCGTGGTCGTGACGAACCGGGGGTTGAAGACCTCGTGCACGAGGACCACGACGTCGTTGGAGAAGGCGATCTCGTAGGCGCGGCCGGGCGCGTCGGCGGGAAGCAGGCCGAAGGCTTCGACGGTGAGGCCGGTGGCGAGGATCCGGCGGCGTTCGTACAGGCCCAGCCTGCGCGTGTGCAGGCCGAAGGGGGTGGCGCCCCGGGGTATGACGTGGGCGGCGTCGCCCCGGCGGAAGGTGATCAGGTTCTCGCTGACCACGGCGCCCGTGCGGTCGCGCAGGCGGGAGCGGCGGATCCGCAGGTCCGGGTGGGGGCCGGTGCCGAAGACGTCGGTGACGTGGGCGGAGTCCTGCAGGGCGGCCGGGTCGGGGCCCGGCAGCACCTCGGCGAAGAGCGAGGAGTCCATGAGGGATTGCAGCAGCACGGTGGTGGAGCCCTCGTTGCACAGCATCATGCGGGTCGCCGACGGCAGCGAGGGAGGCTCGGCGAATGCGGGGTACGTGGACAATCGAAACACCCTTGGGTCGGTGATGGTCTCGTGGTGTGGGCGTGGGCGTGGTGACACGTACGGGCGAGGCGGGGCGGGGCGGGGCGGACGGGACGAGGCCGCAGGGGTGGTCAGACCGCTTCGACCGGCTCCGGGTGGACGGGCTCCAGGTGGACCGGCTCCAGGTGGACGGGCTTGCGGTAGGCGGACGCCTCGGCCACCACCTGGCCGATGAACTTCGCGGCCGCCTCCGCCCCGTTACCGGTCGGCGCGATGGCCCTGGACGCCTCCGAGGCCCGGGCGCGGAAGGCGTCCGGTTCCTCGAAGGCCGTGCGCAGGACGGCGAGCAGGGTCTCGGCGTCGGGCTCGGTGGCCGTGGTGTATCCGAGGTGGCCGAGCCGGGTCATGGCCTCCCTCTCGTGGTACTCGTCCCGTCCGCTGAGCACGTAGGCGACGGGGGCGTCCATGACGGCGAGCTCGGTGACCGAGAGCCAGCCGGGGGGCGAGAGGATGACCTTGGCGTGCTTGACCAGGGAGTGCCAGTCGGCGACGTAGTCGACGAGGAGGACTCCGTCGATCTCCTCGCTGAAGGTCTGGCGGCCGATCACGACGAGCCGGGCATCGGGGCGGTCGGCGCGCAGCTTCTCGAAGGCGGTCAGGTACTCGCGGAGCAGCCGTTCCTTGTTCTCGGTGAACATGGTGGTGCCGCCGAAACCGACGATGGCGTACTCGGCGCCGTGCAGGCCGAAGCGGTCGTCGATCTCGGCGCGGGGTGCCGGGTCCGCCGCGCATTCGTCGCGGACGATCGGGCCGACGACGTGCCCGTTGCCGGCCGCGAGGGCCTCGAACACGGGCGTTCCCCGGTCGAGTTCGGGGACGCTCGGCTTGTCGGTGAGGACGGCGCGGGCCCGGCGGGTCACCCATGCGAACAGGGTGGTGAGCGAGGTCCGGATGGCGTCGACCTCTTCGGGGTCGTCGAGGACGAAACCTGCCTCCAGGAGGGCGGCGTTGTCGATCTGGCCCAGGGTGAAGTCGTAGCGCTCGGTGATCAGGACGTACGGCACCCCGGAGATCTCGGCGGCCAGGCATGCGGCGACGTTGTAGTCGCTGACGACCACATCGGGGCGTACGGAGCCGATCAGCGCGATCGCGGCGAGCATCCGGTCGCCGCTGATGAAGGTGTGGTTGAGGTAGCCGGTGACGTACGAGGCCCAGTCGAAGTGCCGTGCGAGCTGCGAGGTGTTGGCGTGGTCCCGCTGGTCGGAGGCGGTGTGCACGTGCACGCCCAGGGCCTCGAACATCGGGGTGAACAGTGCGCTCTTGGAACCGAGGTACACGTGCTGCTCCGCTCCGGGGAACAGCCTGCGCACCTTCGCGGCCACCGCGAGGGCCCGCATGTTGTGGCCGGTGCCGGTCTCGGCCGGCAGGTGGAGGACCTTCATCTGTGGCACCTTTCGAGGTGGGTACGGGGGCCGGTTCGGGCCGGCTGTGGAACACGGACACGGCGGAGGAGAAGAGGAAGAGCAGAGAAGAGAAGGGAAGGAGAGGGAAAGGGAGGGAAGTGAAGGCGGAGGGCGGGATCCGCCGGGCGGCTCAGGCGCGCGCCAGCTCCATCACGTACCGGCCGTATCCGGATGACGCGGAGAGCTCCTTGCCCAGCAGGGTCAGCTGCTCGCGGTCGATGTAGCCCATCCGGTAGGCGACCTCCTCCAGGCAGGAGATCCGGATGCCCTGGCGCTTCTCCAGCACCTGCACGAACAAGGCGGCTTCGAGGAGGCTGTCGTGGGTGCCGGTGTCGAACCAGGCCGAGCCGCGCCCCAGGTTGACCAGGCGGGCCCGGTCCTCGCGGACGTAGGTGAGGTTGAGGTCGGTGATCTCCAGCTCCCCGCGGCCGGAGGGGGCCAGTGCGGCGGCCCGGCGCACCGCGTCGCCGTCGTACATGTACAGGCCGGTGACGGCGAGGTTGGAGCGGGGGGCGGCGGGCTTCTCCTCCAGGTTGAGGATGGTGCCCGTCTCGTCGACGGTGGCCACGCCGTACCGTTCCGGGTCGCTGACCGGGTACCCGAAGAGGGTGCAGCCGTCGAGGCGGGCAGCCTCGGCGCGCAGCATGTCGGGCAGCCGGTGGCCGTAGAAGATGTTGTCCCCGAGGATGAGGCAGATGTCCTGGCCGTCGGCGAACTCCGCACCGAGGAGCAGGGCTTCGGCGATGCCGCCCGGCTTCTGCTGCTCGGTGTAGGAGAGCGAGACGCCGAGGCGTTCGCCGTCGCCGAGGAGCGCCCGGTAGCTGTCGAGGTGTTCGGGGGTCGAGATGAGCAGGATCTCGGTGATGCCGGCCTGCATGAGCACGGACAGCGGGTAGTAGATCATCGGCTTGTCGTAGACCGGCAGCAGTTGCTTGGAGTGCACGCTGGTGAGCGGGCGCAGGCGGGTGCCGGAGCCGCCGGCGAGGATGATGCCGCGCATGGTTCCCCCTTCGGGACGGTTGGCACGGGGAGCCGGTCGGCCGGATCCGGGCCCTGTGCGGGTGGCGGTGGGTGGTACGGCCGGCCGTCAGCCGATGTCGGCGCTCACGCCCGTGCCGCGGCCGGGCGCGTCCGCGGGCGTTCCGGTGGGATCGATGTGCGCCATGCCGCGGGCGGCCGGGAGGAGGGGGCGCCACCAGTCGGCGCGCTCCCGGTACCAGGCGATGGTCTCGGCGAGACCGTCCTCGAAGGCGACCTCGGGGCGGTAGCCGAGTGCCCGCAGCTTGGAGTCGTCCAGGGCGTAACGGCGGTCGTGGCCCTTGCGGTCCGCGACCGGGCGTACGGCGGACCAGTCGGCACCGCAGGCTTCCAGGATCAGTTCCGTCAGGCGACGGTTCGTCAGTTCCCGTCCCCCGCCGATGTTGTAGACCTCCCCGGCCTCGCCCTCGGAAAGGACGAGGTCGATGCCCCGGCAGTGGTCGTCGACGTGCAGCCAGTCGCGGATGTTGAGGCCGTCGCCGTAGAGCGGCACCGATCCGCCGCGCAGCAGCGTCGTGACGAAGAGCGGGATGACCTTCTCGGGAAACTGGTACGGGCCGTAGTTGTTGCTGCAGCGCGTGATGGAGAGGTTCAGTCCGTGGGTCCGCGCGCAGGCCAGGGCGAGGAGGTCGGCTCCCGCCTTGGCGGCCGCGTAGGGCGAGTTGGGGGCCAGTGGCCATTCCTCGGTCCAGGCGCCCTCGTCGATGGAGCCGTACACCTCGTCCGTGGAGATGTGGACGAACCTCGGCAGGCCGGCGGCCAGTGCGGCGTCCAGCAGGTTCTGGGTGCCGAGGACATTGGTGCGGATGAACTCGGCCGGGTCGCGGATGGAACGGTCGACGTGGGTCTCGGCGGCGAAGTTGACGACCGCGTCCACGTCGGCGAACAGCTTCGGGACGAGGTCCGCATCGGCGATGTCGCCCCGGACGAAGCGCAGACCGGGATGGTCCGCCACCGGGGCGAGGTTGGCGAGGTTGCCCGCGTACGTCAGCTTGTCGAGCACGGTCACGCGGTCCACCGCGAGGCCCGACCGGCCGTCGAGAAGTCTTCTCACATAATTTCCGCCGATGAATCCAGCACCACCGGTCACCAATACGTGCATGAAATATATCCGCCCTTCGACGGTGTCACTCGTTATTCCGAGGCGCATGGCGCCATCCGGATAAATGAGGCAGGAAGAAGGGACGGGTCGATATCGCCCACATGGCGATCCCCCCGTTGCCCCCGTGCACCCGAGCCCGGACACAACCGCGACTCGGAGGCGATGTCCAAAGATCGTAGAACGTCGAACATGCCTGCGCAACACTATACTAGCCAACGCCAAGGTCAGCGGGGCGTGGCGGCGGTCACGCAAAGGGCAATAGCTTCGTCAAGTTCGCACTTGAGAAGTGCAAGCGGAATTCAGCATTCCCCCAAGGAATGCCCATTGGAAAAGTTTTCACGCCGGACAGCCGCACCGGAAAGCGGGCGCGGAAACCCGGAAGGTGAGTTGCGAACCCGCCCTCCGAACACTAGTTTCCGGCTACATGGAACATTCCCTCGCGCCGTCGGCGCTCATTGAGGGCGACACCGACGTGGCGCCCGGCACGACGGTCGGGCCCGGCAGCTGGATCCGGTTCGGGGCCTCACTGAGCGGATCCGCCCTCGCCAGCGGGGTCTTCGTCGGCTTCCGCTCCCGGCTGGACCGGGTCAGCGCGGCGAGCGGCTGCCAGATCGCCTCGCTGGCCCGGATAGGGCGCCCGGGCGGCGCCCCCGTCACGATCGGCGCCGGCGCCTGGATCGGCGCGCGGGCCGTGGTGGACCCCGGGGTCCGGATCGGCCCCGGCGCCGTCGTCGCGGCGGGGGCGCACGCCGTCTCGGACGTTCCCCCCGACACGATCGTCGTGGGGCGGCCGGCACGCGCACTGCGCCGGCGCGTGGTGACGGAGGACGAGGCGCCCGACTTCACCGCCACCATCGACCGGGTCCGCGCCCGCACCGACGCCGGCCGGGCGCCGCTGCCCGCCCATTGGATCTCGGCCGGGGGCGGCTTCCTCGACGCCGCCCTCTCCGGCGGCCCCGGCGTCAGCCTGGGTCCGGGGGTGGTCGCCATGGGCCGCCCCGACGGACCGTCAGCACGCGGGGGCGTACGCGTCGGTACGCGCACCCGGATCGGCGCCGGGGCGATCCTGGAGGGATCCGGCGGCATCGACATCGGACCGGAGTCGGACCTGGGTGACGGCGTCCTGGTCGTCTCCAGCGGCCACGACCCGGGGCGCCGCTCCCTGCCCTGGCAGGACGGCCCGGTCCGGATCGGCGCGGGAGTCACGATCGGCGCGGGGGCGACGATCGTCGGCCCCTGCCGGCTCGGCGACGGCGCGGTCGTCGCCCCCGACTCCGTCGTCGTCCGCGACGTGCCCGCCGGCGGCTTCACCACCGGGGTGATCCCGTCCGCGAGCCGGACCCCCCACGCGCCACCGCGCGCCTGACACCGCCGTCCGCCCCAACTCCCCCTCACTCCACTGCCGTCCGAGCGTGTCGTCTGCTACGCTCCCTATACTTCGAACTTCTTCGAATAACGAAATTCGGGGCGGGCGCCCGACCACGCGCTCCGGATCCAAAGGAACCCGATGACCAGTCCTCCTTCCTTCCGCACGTTTCCGCCTTCCCTGCGCACGTTCGTCCGGGAACACGTCCTGGACGACGCGGCCCGCGTCCCGGCCGTCCTCGGCCGCGACTCCTCCGATGTGATCACCCCCGACCGCACCCTGCGGGACGCCTCCCTCGCCCTCCTGACCCTCCCCGGCCCGGACGACACCGACCTCGTACGCCGACTGCTCGGCGCCCTGCGGGAGTTCACGGACCCGGACCACCAGGGCTTCCGCGAACTGCTCGACGTCACCGGAGCACCCCACCCCATCGGCGACGTCCGCACCCCCTCCGTGCAGGCACTCGCCGCCTGGGCCCTGCACCGGGCCGGAGCGCTGACCGGCGACGACACCCTGCTCGCCGAGGCCGTGGGCCGCCTGGACCACGTCACCGGCGCGGTCCTCACCCACGACTGGCCGGCCCGGCTCGACCGCTCCGCGACCGTGGTCCTGGACGAGTCCGGCCCGCTGGAGGAGACCGCCGTCCTGGTGCTGGCGGCCGACGCCCTCACCCCGGCCGCCGGTTCGGCCTTCCTCGACGCGGCGGCCTTGCGGCTGGACCGCTACGCACATGGTGACGCCGTCTGGGACCGCCTGACCCCGCGCGGGGTTCCGGACGCGCTCCGCGGCCACCGCACCGGCCCGACGGCCCTGGCCGCACTGGCCTGGGCGGCGCTCCACCGGCGCGGTCGCGCCGGCGCCGCGGACCGGGCCCGCCGCACCCTGGCCCACGTCCACGCCCACCACCGCCACATCGGCACCGGAGGCTACTGGGACCGCAGCTCCGCGGACTCGGTGGTGCGCGTCGACGCGGTCGCCGCCCTGCACGGACGGCCCGACTCGCCGTTCCCCGCGAAGTTCGTCGCCGACCACGCCCTCCTCGCCCTGGCCGCGCGGTCCGTCGCCGCGCTCGACGGACCGGACGCGGAGACCGTAGCCGTCCTGAAGGCCCTCGCCCAGGAGGCAGAAGCAGAACTGGAGCAGCACACCGACCCGGTGGCCGGCGGTGTCTTCCACGGGCAGGGCAGCTGGTTCTCCACCCCCGTCGACCCGACGGTCCCGCTCGCCCGGCACGTCATGGTGCCCCCGCGCACCACCGGCTCGTTCGCCGTCGGCAACACCACGTACGTCCCCTTCCACGGCAAGCACGCCCGCACCCAGCTGCTGGCCCTGGCCGCACTGGGCGACCGGGTGGTCGGCCCCCGCGCCGCGCCGGAACTCCTCGAACGCCCGGAGCCTGAGCCGTTCGACAACGACCTGGGACACGTCACCACCGGGCGGCTGTCCGAGGGGCTCATCGACACCGCGCGCTACCTGCGCTGGCTGCGCTCCACCGCGTCCGGCCTGGGCTACGGCCTCACCCCGTACCGGTCGCCGCTCGGCCTGCGCTCCGACCGCACCGCCCAGACCTTCTCGGTGCTCCACGTGGTGTCCGACCTGCTGGCCCTGGACGAACCGGTGCCCGACACACCCGGGGTGCTCACCGGTGTCTTCGCCACGCAGAACCCGGACGGCGGATTCGGCGAACAACCCTCCCTGCCCTCCGAGACGTTCACCACCTACTGCGCGGTCCTGACGGCCGTCGTACTGGGCGGCGCGGACCACCCCGGCTTCGACCGGGACGCCTGCGTGGCCTTCCTCCGGTCCTGCCAGCGCCCGGAGGGCGGATTCGGCAACGCTCCCGGATTCCCCTGCGACGCCTGGCACTCCCACCTCGCCACCCTGACCCTCGTCGCCCTGGGCGCCCGCCCCGAGCGCGAGGACGACCTCGTCGCCTACCTGCTCGCCTGCCGCAACCCGGACGGCGGCTACGGAAACCGGCCCGGCTCCCCGTCCGACACCTTCGCGACCTTCCGTGCGATCGGCGCCCTGATCGCGCTCGGCCTGCGCCCGCCCCACCCGGACGAGACCGTCCGTTGGCTGAGCGGCCTGCAGACCGCGGCCGGCGGCTTCCGCTACCGGACGGACGGCGCGGAGAGCTTCGTCGGCTCCTACCACGCCATCGGCGGGCTCTACATGCTGGGTGCGCTGCCGGCCGACACCGGGGCCTGCGTCCGGTGGATCACCGCCCGCCAGAGCGCCGACGGAGGGTTCTCCCGCGCCCCCGGCGCCCCCTCGGAGACCACCGACGAGGGGTTCATCGCGGTACAGGCACTGCACATGCTCGAAGGGAAACTCAACCGCTCCTGGGCGGTGATGATGACATGACGACCACCTCATCCCTCTCCTCCTCCGCGGCCGGCGCGACGCCCGGGCAGGCTCCGGCCGCCCCTTCGCCGCGGACCGTCGCCTTCCTCGCATTCGCCACGATGTTCGTCATCGGGACGGACACCTTCCTCGTTGCCCCCCTGCTGCCGACCCTGACCGTGGCCTTCGACGTCTCCCCCGACATCTCGGGCTGGATGGTCAGCGCCTACGCCCTCGGCTACGCCGTCTTCGCGCTGATCGCCGGACCGATCTCGGACGGGCGGGACCGGCGCAGGGTGCTGCTGGCCGGGCTGACCGGGTTCATCGTCATGACGGCGCTGTGCGGGTTCGCCCAGGGATTCTGGACGATGATCCTCTTCCGCTTCCTCGCCGGCGTGAGCGCCGCGTTCGTCTCCCCGCAGATCTGGGCTTCCATCCCGGTGCTGGTGAAGCCCCAGGAGATCGTCCGGACCATGGGGTTCGCCACCGCGGGCCTGTCCATCGCCCAGTTCGCCGGCATCCCGCTCGGCAGCTGGCTCGCGGCGGGCTCCTGGCACCTGCCGTTCTGGGCCATCGGCGGTCTCTCGGCGGCACTGTGGCTGCTGCTCGCCCGCCTCTTCCCGTCGGTCCCGGGCCGGCCCGGCGCCGGCAGCGGGGCCAAGGCCATCCTCGGCACGTACAAGTCCGTGCTGGGCGCGGGCCGGCTGCGCTGGTACCTGCTGGGCTACCTCGTATTCCAGACCGGCAACTTCGAAGCGATCTCCTTCCTCGGATCCTGGTTCACCAAGGACTTCGGTCTGGACGTCGCCTCAGTCGGCACCGCGATGATGGCCGTCGGCGCGGGCAACGTGATCGGCTCCCTCTTCCTCGGCAGCCGCATGGTCACGCGCCTGGGCCTGAACCGGTCCCTGCTGACCGGCGTGCTGACCATGGCCGCCCTGTACTGCCTGGTCCCGCTCGCCCCGAACCTGCCGGTCGCGCTGATCCTGCTGGCCCTGGTGATGATGACCGGCGGATGCGTCTTCCCGGTGTTCATGAGCATCCTGCAGTCGCAGACCGAGACCGCCCGGGGCACCGTCTCCTCGCTCTCCAATTCGGCGATGTACGTCGGCACCACTGTCGGCGGCGCCGTCGGCGGGGTGCTCCTGGACAACGTCAGGGGGTTCTGGGGCGTGGCCGGGTTCACCGTCGCCGCCTACCTGCTCTCGCTCTGCGTGTACGCGGCGGCCGGCGCCTTCCGCACGCGGGAGCGGGAGGCGGGCGCATGAGCACCGCCGTCCTCTTCGACCGGTACGGGGATCCCGGGGTGCTGTACCCGGCCGAGGTCCCCGATCCCGTGGCCGGGCCCGGCCAGGTGGTGGTCCGGCACACCGCGATCGGGGTCAACCCGATCGACTGGAAGATCCTCTCCGGAGAGGTCCGCGCATACGTGCCGATGGACCTGCCCGGTGGCTGCCTGGGCGTCGAGGCGGCGGGCGTGGTCGTGGAGGTCGGCGCCGGGGTGCGCCGCTTCCGGGCCGGTGACCACGTCATCCGGCACGGCCGGCCGGGCGCGTTCCGGGAGTACGAAGCCGTGGCGGCCTCCCAGGAGGCCGACGAACTCACCCTCCGCCCGGACCGGTTCACCGACGAACAGGCGGCCGTCCTCCCGGTGGCCGTCGGTACCGCCTACTCGGCCCTGCACCAGGTGGGGCTGCGGCCGGGAGAACGGCTGCTGGTGCACGGCGCCTCCGGCGGGGTGGGCCTCGCCGTGGCGCGGCTCGCCCTGCTGCTGGGTGCGGGCGAGGTGGTCGGCACGGCCTCGCCCGCCCGCCACGGCACGGTCCGTGCCGCGGGGGCGACCCCGGTCGCTTACGGGGACGGGCTGTGCGAACGCCTCGCCGAGCACGGGCCGTTCCACGCGTCGGTGGACTGCGCGGGCGGGCCGGGGCCCACCGGGGCGGCCGTCCGGCTCGTGGCGGGCGCCGCCCGGCGGGTCACGATCGTCCCGGACCCGGCGGCCCACGCCCGCGGGGTCCCCTTCCTGGAACACATCCCGCTGGAGCTGGCGAGCACCCTGGACCTGATCGGCACGGCGCCGTTCGAGCTTCCGGTGGCCGCCCGGTACCCACTGGAGCGGGCGGGCGAAGCACTGGCGCACTCCCAGCGGGGCGGCGTCGGCGGGAAGATCGTGCTCGTGCCCGGCGGGTGAGCGGGTGCCCGGGCTCCGAGGGCCGCGACCCCGTGGCTCCACGGCTCCCCGGCTCCGCAGCTCCGCGGCCCCTCCTCCGGCAGGCTCAGATCTTCTATCATCGTAGAACGTTGAATCTGTCGAGCCCGGAGGCACCCGGAGGCACTCGCCGGGAAGGCGCGGCCCAGGTGCCCACCACACGAAGAAGGTCGCCCATGCGCAGCCCGCTCCACCACCCCGATCGGTCCGAGATCTCCCTGGACCGGGTGCTGCACGCGCTCAGCGATCCCATCCGCCGGGACGTGGCGCGCGTGATGTTCCTGGAGGGCTCCCGCTCCTGCGGCCAGCTCGTCTACCCGATCGCCAAGTCGACCCTCTCGCACCACCTGAAGGTGCTGCGCGAGTCCGGTGTCATGCACACCGAGGTCCGGGGCACGACCCGGATCATCACCCTGCGCCGCGACGACCTCGAGGCCCGCTTCCCCGGGCTGCTCGACGCCACGCAGATCACCAGCCCCGCGCCGGAGGCGGAACCGGTCGGCGCGGGCGCGGCCTCCGCCTGAGGGACCTTCCCGTCCGCTCACGATCCCCTCGGGCCTCGACATCCGGCGCGTACTCCTGCGCCGGCCGCTTGCAGTGAAGGGATCACCGATGAACTCGACCGTGCCCCGGCGCGCGGCCCGCAAGGCCGACGTCGACCTCCCGGTGCTCGGACTGGGCACCTGGCGGACGATCGACCGGGTCGGCCCGGACCGGCTGGCCGACCTGCTCGGGGCCGCCCGCGCGGTCGGCGCCCGGCTGGTGGACACCGCCCCGGTCTACTCCGACGCGGAACCCCGGCTGGCGGAGCTGCTCCGTCCGGACCCGTCGTTCTTCGTCGCCACCAAGATCTGGGACACCGAACCGGAGGCGGTCGAGGCCGTGTTCGCACGCCAGCTCGCGGGCTACGGGCGTTCCTCCATCGACCTCCTCCAGGTGCACAACCTCAACGGATGGCGGTCCAACCTGGCCTGGCTGGAGCGGCAGAAGGCGGCCGGGCGGGTCCGGTTCACCGGTGTCACCTACCAGTTCGACCACGCCTTCGGCACGGGCGGCAGCCGCGCCGATCTGGCCCGGGTCCTCGCCGAGGACCTGGTGGACTTCGTCCAGGTCAACCTGAACGCGGCGGAACCCGCCCTGGCCGAGGACATCCTCCCCGCAGCCGCCGAGGCCGGAATCGGCGTGGTGGTGATGCGGCCCTTCGGCGAAGGCGAGCTGCTGGCGACGCCGCCTCCCGCCGGCCTCCTGCGCGAACTGGGCTGTGCGAGCTGGTCCGAGGCCCTGCTGCGCTGGGTCCTCGCGCACCCCCAGGTCACCACCGTCCTGACCGCGACCTCCCGGCCGGAGCACTTCCTCGCCAACGCGGCAGCCGTCCGGTCGGGGCCGCTCGGCCCGGCGGAGGCCTCAGCCGTGGCCGGCCACGCCCGGTCGGTCCTGGGGGCGAGGTCCGGCCGATGAGCACGAGCCTCACCGGCCGGATCAACCACCTCTTCTCCATAGCCGGGTTCAGCGACCACCGGGGCCGGTGGCAGACCTTCGGCACCGGTGAGGTCGCCGACCTGATCAGCCGCTCCGAGGACCGCTACGGGGTCCGGGTCTCCCGCAGCTACCTGGGGATGCTCCGGTCCGGGCGCTACACCAACCCCTCGATCGCCGTGGTCGTCGCCCTCGTCCGGTTCGTCAACGACCACCTCGCCCAGGGCCATCCGGAGATCACCGTCGACTGGCTCACGTCCGGCAAGAGCGCACCCGCACCGGGCCGGGCCGCTGCCGTCGACGCCGGCACGGCCGAAGGACTCGGCACGCTGGCGGACCGACAGGTGCAGCACATCGCCCTGCGCGCCGGGCGCATGACGCCCGAGCTGCGGGACCGGCTCATCGCGATCCTCGACACCATGGAGGAGACCCCGTGACCGCCCCCGGCCCGCTCCGCACCATGCGCGACTGCCGCAGGTACGTCCGCTCCCTGCGGCTCGACCCGTACTCCTCCGCCCACGAGCTGTGCGACCAGATCGGCTCGGCGCGCGGCCGGCCCATCCGGGTGATCGAGGCGCGCCTGCCCGTACCCGGCCCGATGGGGGTCTGGGTCTGCCGGACCGGCGACGACGTGGTGATCGTCCAGGACCTGGCCACCGGGGCGCACCGCGACCACATCGTGCTGCACGAACTCGCCCACATCCTGTGCGGGCACGAGGGCGAGCGGTACCGGGCCGACGAGCCCGCGCTGTCCGCGCTCGACGGCGTCCCCGACGGGGGCGCCGTGGTCCGGTTCCGCTCGGTCCACGACTCCGCGGCCGAGCGCGAGGCGGAGCTGCTGGCCGCCGCGTTCGCCGAGTGCGCGATCGACCACCGGGCCGAGGCGCGCGTGGCCTGGGACGTGCAGCGGTACTTCGGCGGGGCCTGAGCCGACGTGATCACCCTGCTGCAGTCCCTGCTGTCCGCGTTCCTGTGCCTGGCCCTGCTCGCCAAGATGGTGGCCCTGCGGGTCGGCTCGCGGCCCGCCCCGCAGGCCCCGATGTTGCTGACCGCGTTGGGCAGCTTCACCGTCGCCGCGCTCGTGGGCATCCCCGCGGTCCGCGCACGGATCCCGTTCGCGTCCGTGCCCGGGATCGCCTCCATTGTCATGGACACCGGTGTCTCGGTGAGCCTGGCCCTGCTGGCCACGTACCTGTGGACGCCCCTGGGGCGCGCGGGCTCGGTTCCCTGGTGGCGGGGGCGGCTCTTCCTGGCCGCGTGGGCGGTGAGCGGGCTGCTGGCCGCTCTGATGGCGTCGACCCCGCCGGCCCTGCGCACCAATCCGCTCCAGAACCAGTACACCGGGGACTGGCGGATCGTCGGCGTCTACGTGATCGGGAACCTCTTCTTCCTGGTGTGCTCCGGGGCCTCGGCCGTCGCCTGCATCCGGATCGTCCGCATGGTGCGCGGCCACATCGCGGTCGGGGTGGCGGTGGGGGCCGTCGGGATGGTGGCCTACGCGGTCACCTGTGTGAACCGGCTGATCCTGGTGTCCGGTCAACGGCTGCTGGAGGGAGACTGGTTCACCTGGTACAGCGTGCTGAACTTCGTCTTCACCGAGGCCGCGGTCCTGGCCAGTGTGCTCGGCCTGCACTTCACCGCCGCCTGGCGGTTCACGGTGGCCTGCCGGCGGCTCTTCGACGACCTCCGGGGCTTCCTCGTCCTCGGGCCCGCGTGGCGACGGCTGACGGCCCTCCGCCCCGATGTGGTCCTGCCCCGGGAGCCGGGCCTGCGCGGCCTGCGGGACCGGATGGACCCTTCGTACCGCAGGTACCGGCGGGAGATCGAATGCCAGGACGCCCTGCTGCTGACCGGCGCCCGTCCGGCCGGGCGGCCGCCGGGCCGCGCGTGAGGTGACGGCCCGGGCGGCCGCGGCGGCCGGGGCGGAGCGGGGACGCCCCGGTCACGCCGGGTCCTCGTCCGCGGCGTCCTGCTCCCGGTCGGCGCGGGCCGCGGTGCGGGTGCGCCGCTCGCGCACCTGCGTCGCGACCGCCAGTACCGCGAGGGCGAATCCCAGGGCCTGCGCGAGCTCGGGTTCGACAACGGCCAGCACGAGCGCCGCGACGGCCGCCACGGCCACGGCCAGCGCGCTCACCACAGCGGTGACGCGGGCGCGGCGGTCGCCGCGCTGCGAGTTCGTCCCCATGACCATCGGTCCCTTCGTCGTGGCGGGTCGTGCTCCCGACGATCCCGGCAGGCGGGGCCCGGCAGGCGGTTTCCGGATCGTCCCGGACGGATCCGGACGGATCCTGCGATTGCCGTATCCGTGCGGCCCTGCTGCGGGAGAATCGGGGGCCCCGGCGCTGACAGGAAGGGGCCGCGACATGCGGGACCGGAGCCGTGGCGTGGACGCCAAGTCCAACTTCATCGGAATGCTGCGCGAGTTGAAGGACATGGCCGGATTCCGTACGACGGATGAGCTCTACAGGGCGATCCAGGCCGACGCGGCCACAGCGGTGGCGATCTCGCGCACCACCTTCTACGACGCCTACGCCGGCAAGCCCGCCAAGTTCCCGGAGTGGGACGGGTTCTGCCGCCCCCTCATCACCGCGTGTCTCAAACGGGCGGCGGCTCCGGGATCACCCGCCCGCGCGAACGCGATCGCCGACCTGGGCAGCGTGGAGGTCTGGCGCAGGCTGCACCACCGCGCCGAACGCGGCGAGGTGGTCGACCTGCCGTTCACGATGCCGAGCCCTCCCGACAAGGGCCCGTCCCCCACCGCGGAGGCGGTGTCCGCGAAGGCGGAGAGGGAGCGGATGCGGTCCGAGATCCTGGGGCGTGCGGGAGTCGTGGAGACCTTGCGCTCCCTCTACCCCCGGCACCCCCTGATCGAGCTGTGGGGCCAGACCATGCCGATCTGCGCCTACCCGGCGGCTCCGACCACGGACCTGGAGACCGTGCTCGGCCGCCTCCACGGCTCGCAGCTGCCGGAGTGGGCCGAGTACGACGGGGAGTTCGACCCCGGCGAAGGCCGTGAGGCGTTCGACCGGTACGTGGGGAGGTACCAGGCCGGCACGGACGCCGAACGCCGGTCGTTCTTTCCCGGTTCCACGTACGCACTGCACGAACTGCGCCTGGGCGGAGAGCGCGGCCCCCGGCTCGACTGCAAACTCGGCCGCTACTTCACCTCGCTCGCCACGTCCGAGGACCTCGACGCGGAACTGATGGCCGCGCTCGCCGAGGACCCCGGCAGGCCGGTGCCCCTGGAGCGGCTGGACAGGCGGCGATGGCTGCACGACCGCGTCGGCGACCCCGTGACCGACGGACGGCATCACGCCGCCGCCGTCTCCCACGGCACCGTCGTGATGCTGGCGGCAGGCGGAGGGTCGTACGACGTGCTCCTGCCCCACCGGTCCCAGCACGTCGCCACACACAGCCACTTCAACCACATCGCCCCCTCCGGCATCTTCGCGCCCCAGACGGAGGAGCCCTTTCCGTCCGAGACGGAATTCTCGGTGGAACGCAACTTCTACCGGGAATGGGTCGAGGAGATCTACGCTGCCGACGAGCACGAGCGTCCCCGGTTCGTGGGCCCACCGGATCCGGCCGCGGAACCGGAAGTGCTGCGCCTCAAATCCATGCTCGGCGCGACGGCGCAGCTGTACTACACCGGGGTCTCGGTGAACCTGCTGACGCTGCGGCCCGAGATCTGCCTGCTCCTCGTCATCGACGACGTGGACTGGCTGCGGCAGGAACTGCGGCAGCGCCGGCCCTTCCGGTTCGGCTGGGAGTACGCGCAGACGCCGCAGGCGGTGCGGCACCGCTCCACCAGCCAGCCGGGCCACTGGAGCCTGCGGCTCGACGCCGACCTGCGCCCGGCGAACGGGCGACAGCTGCATCCGAGCTACCTCGTACCGAATGCCGCGGCCGCCCTCGACCTCGCCGTCAAGGCACTCGCCACCGTCACGGGCCGGCGCGGGCCGGGGCGCTGACAGGCATGGGTGCGGCGTTCCTGGGGAGGCGCACTCCAGGAAGGCGGTGAGCGTCCATGGCGCGGGTGGCGGTGGAAGGGGGCGAGGTCGTCGTACGGCTGGGGGTGCGGGAGGGGCTGGCGGCGCGGCGGCGGCAGGTGCGCGTACCCGTGTCGTCGCTGCGTGAGGTGCGCGTCGAGCGGAGCTGGTGGCGGGTGCTGCGCGGCCGGCCCGGTTCGGGCCGGTGGTCCCCGGGCCGGTGCAGCGGGGTCCGGGACAGGCCCGCCGGGGAGGACTTCGTCGCGGTGAGGGCCGAGAGCACCGTGCTCTGCCTGGAACTGGCCGGCGGGGCGCCCTTCGGCCGGATCGCCGTCTCCGTCGACGATCCGGAGCGGGCCGAGCGCGAGGTGCGTGCGGCCATGGCGTCCGGGGATGCCGCTCCAGGGCAGCCGGAGCGGGCGCCGCGCGAGGAGGAGATCCCCTAGCGGGAACGCGTTTGGGCCGCGGCGCAGGGGTAGGCGCAGTACAGGGACCGGTACGCACGGAAGGGGTGTGAACGGTCATGGGTGGCGAGAGGGGCAGCAGGGGCACCGGGCCGGAGCGGATCCGCGGGCGGTCGCCGGATCCGGGCCGGACGAGGACGGGCGGTCGGCCGCGCACCCCGGACGAGGTCGCGCACGAGCGGGGCCGGGAGGACGCGACGATGCGGGATGTGATGCGGGACCTGGGCGAGCGGGACCTGGACGACATGCGGGACGACCGCTGACGGCCACGACCACTGACCGGCCACGACCGCCGACCGGCTGCAACCACTGACCCTGCCTGCCCGGCCGGGCAGGCAGGCGGGCAGGCGGGCAGGCGTCAGCAGATGCGCGGCAGCTGCTCGCCGATCGGGAGGTCGACCACGCGTGTGCCGCCGAGGGCGGTACGCGCCACGACCATGCCGGGGTGGGCGTCCACGGCCTCGCCGATGACGGTCGCGCCGCGGCCCAGCGGGTGGGCGCGCATCGCGTCCAGTACGGCCTCGGCGTGCTCGCGCGGCACGAAGGCCACCAGCTTGCCCTCGTTCGCCACGTACAGCGGGTCCAGTCCGAGGATCGCGCACGCGTTGGCGACGGCCGCGGGCACGGGGACGCTGCGCTCCTGGATGACCACACCGGTGCCCGAGGCGGCCGCGATCTCGTTCAGGGCGGCGGCGAGGCCGCCCCGGGTGGGGTCGCGCAGGACGTGCAGGTCGGGGGTGACGGCGAGCATGCTCTGCACGAGGCCGCCGAGGGCGGCGCAGTCGCTCTCGACGTCCACGCCGAACTCCAGGCCCTCCCGGACACTCATGATCGCCACTCCGTGGAGCCCGATCTCGCCGCTGACGATCACGACGTCACCCGGGACGACCCGCTGCGGGCGCAGGTCCACCCCGTCGGGGATGACCCCGATGCCCGCGGTGTTGATGTAGACGCCGTCTCCGTGGCCGGCCTCGACGACCTTGGTGTCGCCGGTGGCGATCTCCACGCCCGCCGTCCGTGCGGCGGCGCCCATGGCCTCGGCCACGCGCGCCAGCACCGACATCTCGATGCCCTCCTCCAGGATGAACCCGCAGGACAGGTACGCCGCGCGCGCTCCGCTCATGGCGAGGTCGTTCACGGTGCCGTTGACCGCGAGGTCGCCGATGCCGCCGCCCGGGAAGAACAGCGGCCGCACCACGTAGGAGTCGGTGGAGAAGGCCAGCCGGACGCCCCCGAGGGAGACGGCCGCCGAGTCGCCGAGCCCGGCCAGCACGTCACCGCCGAAGGCGGGGGCGAAGAGGTGCTCGACCAGCTCGGCGGAGAGCGCGCCACCGCCGCCGTGGCCCATCACCACGCGCGGGCGGTCGCGCAGCGGGGCCGGGCAGGTCCAGCCCGTGATGTCGAGGGTGGTACCGGCGTCAGACAACGGGGCTCGCCTCCAGCGGGGTGGTCGCGGCGGCGGGGACGGTCCCCAGGTCGAGCCGCCGGTAGAGGTAGTACGCGGCGCAGGCCCCCTCGCTGGAGACCATGGTGGCGCCGAGCGGGCTGCGCGGGGTGCACAGGGTGCCGAAGGCCTCGCACTCGTGCGGCTTCAGCAGCCCCTGGAGCACCTCGCCGCTGCGGCACTCGGCCGGCTCCCGGGTGTTGATCCCGGTGACCGAGAAGCGGTGCTCGGCGTCGAAGTCGCGGTAGCGGGCGGAGAGCCGCCACCCGCTGTCCGGGATCACGCCGATGCCGCGCCAGGCCCGGTCGGTGACCTCGAAGACGTCCTCCAGCATGGCGAGGGCCGCCGGGTTGCCCTCCGGCCGGACGGCCCGCGCGTAGGCGTTGTCGACGGTGTGCTCGCCGCGCTCCAGCTGCCGCACGGCCCGGCGTACGCCTTCCAGGATGTCCAGCGGCTCGAAGCCCGTCACCACGATGGGTACGCGGTGGCGCGCGGCCAGCTCCGGGTACTCGCTCACGCCCATCACGCTGCACACGTGCCCGGCGGCCAGGAAGCCCTGGACGCGGCAGCTCGGCGACTGCATGATCGCCTCGATCGCCGGGGGCACCCGGACGTGGGACACCAGCAGGCTGAAGTTGCGGATGCCGAGCTTCTTGGCCTGGTGGACCGTCATGGCGTTGGGCGGGGCGGTGGTCTCGAAGCCGATGCCGAAGAACACCACCTGGCGCTGCGGGTTCTCCTGGGCGACGCGCAGGGCGTCGAGCGGGGAGTAGACGACGCGTACGTCACCGCCCTCGCTGCGCACCTGGAACAGGTCGCGGCCGGTGCCGGGCACCCTCAGCATGTCCCCGAAGGAGCAGAAGATCACATCGGGGCGGGAGGCGATCTCCAGGGCCTTGTCGATGACCTCCAGCGGGGTGACGCACACCGGACAGCCCGGGCCGTGAATCAACTCGACCTGGTCCGGGAGCAGTTGGTCGATGCCGTGCCGGATGATGGTGTGGGTCTGGCCGCCGCACACCTCCATGAGGGCCCAGGGGCGGGTCACGGTGGCGTGGATGTCGTCGAGCAGCCGGCGCGCGAGGGCCGGGTCCTGGAACTCTTCGATGTACTTCACGGCCGGCCTTCTTCCTGGACGTGCTGGGGTGCGGCGACCTCTCCGGAGGCGGGCCCGTCGGCGAACGGCCAGGGGGAGTCGGCGCCGGCCTGGGCGGCCGCCTGCTCCCACGGGTCGCCGAACTCCTCCTGGAGCATGCCGAGTTCCTCGAAGAGGGCGAGGGTCTGCCGGGCCGACTCCTCGTCGAGGCGCTGGAGGGCGAATCCCACGTGGACGATGGCGTACTCCCCCACCCGGAGGTCCGGCAGGTACTCCAGGCACACCTCCTTCTGCACGCCGCCGAAGTCGACGGTAGCCATGCGGGTGCCGTCCTTCTCCCCGATGTCAAGCACTCTGCCGGGTACCGCCAGGCACATGGGCTTCTCCTCGCTGTGGGTGGTGCGGGTGCTGTTCGGGGGTGGCGGCGGCCGCCACCATGAGCTGGCCCAGGGACAGCCCGCCGTCGTTCGGGGGGACCCGTCCGTGCCGCAGGACGGTGAAACCGCGGGCCCGCAGGGCGCGGGCGCACCCGGTGGACAGCAGGGTGTTGGCGAAGACGCCGCCGGTCAGCGCGACCGTGTCCAGGCCGTGCCGCTCGCGCGCGAGCACGCAGAGCTCGGCGACGAGGGCGGTCACACCGGCGTGGAAGCCGGCGGCGATCAGCCCCGGGTCCGTGCCCGCGCGTACGTCGGCCACCACGGCCGTCAGCAGCGGCGCCGGGTCGGCGACCACCGGGCCGGCGCCGGGAGCGCCGGGGGGCTCCGGGAGGCTCAGCGCGAAGGTGTAGCCGGGGCGGGCCGCGCCCGCGCCGAGGGCCGCGGCCTCCAGCTCGATCGCGGCCTGGGCCTCGTAGCCGGCGTGGTGGCAGACGCCGGCCAGCGAGGAGACGGCGTCGAAGAGCCGCCCCATGCTGGAGGTCGGCACGCAGTTCAGGCCGCGCTCCAGCTGGCGTTCCAGTACGCGCAGTTCGTCGGGCGGGCAGGCGGCGACGCACGGCAGGTCCGGGGTGCGGGCCAGGCCCGCGGCCCGCAGGTGCGCCAGGGCCATCCGGTACGGCCGGTGCACGGCCGCGTCCCCGCCGGGCAGCGGCACGTAGCCGAGGTGGGCGAAGCGGGTGTAGCCGGCGTAGTCGGCGATGAGGACCTCGCCGCCCCACACGGCGCCGTCGTCGCCGTAGCCGGTGCCGTCGAAGGCGACGCCGATCACCGGCCGTCCGCCGTCGAGGCCGTGTTCCGCGAGGGCGGAGGCGATGTGCGCGTGGTGGTGCTGCACGTGGACGAGCGGGCGGGTTCCGGCGGTGCGCCGCGCCCACCGGGCGGAGCGGTAGCCCGGGTGCCGGTCCGCCGCGAGGAGTGCGGGGCGGACGCCGGTGATGGACTCCAGCTGCTGCTCGGCGCGTTCGAGGGCGTTCTGGGTGGCGAGGTCGTCCATGTCGCCGATGTGGGCGGACAGCCAGGCGCGGCGCCCCTCGCCGAGGCAGAAGGTGTTCTTCAGGTCGCCCCCGGCGGCGAGGGTCGCGGGGACCGGCACCGGCAGGGTCACCGGGAGCGGGGCGTAGCCGCGGGCGCGCCGTACGGTCAGCGTCTCGCCGTCGCAGACCCGCACGACGGAGTCGTCGCAGGGCACGTGGATGGGGCGGTCGTGGGTGAGCCAGGCGTCGGCGAGGCCCGCGAGCCGTTCCAGGGCCTCCTCGTCGTCGGTGACGATGGGCTCTCCGGAGAGGTTCCCGCTGGTCATGACGAGCAGGCGGGGGCCCGGCGGGTCGCCGGGCAGGCCGAGCAGCAGGTGGTGGACCGGGGTGTACGGGAGCATCACGCCGAGGTCGGGGCAGCGCGGGGCGACCCCTTCGGCGAGTGGCCCCGGCGCCGCGCCGTCGCAATCCCCGCGGTCGCAATCCGCGGCGCTGCGGCGGCGCAGCAACACGACGGGCCGTACTCCGCCCTCCAGCAGGGCGCGTTCCTCGGGGCCGATGTGCGCGTACCGTTCGGCGTCGCGGACGTCCCGGGCCATCAGGGCGAAGGGCTTGTCGCCGCGCGCCTTGCGGCGCCGCAGCTCGGCCACGGCGCCCGGGTGGGTGGCGTCGCAGGCGAGGTGGTAGCCGCCGAGGCCCTTGACGGCGAGGATCGCCCCGGCCGCCAGCAGCCGGCGGGCTCCGGCGATCGGGTCCCCGTCGGGGGTCTCGCAGGGGGGCCGCCCGGCCCTCCCGGTGAGCAGGGTCAGGCGGGGGCCGCAGGCAGGACAGGCGACCGGCTGGGCGTGGAAGCGGCGGTCGGCGGGATCGCCGTACTCGCGGGCGCAGTCGGGGCACAGGGGGAAGCGGGCCATGGTGGTGTGGGCGCGGTCGTAGGGCAGCCCGGTGACGATGGTGAACCGCGGCCCGCAGTGCGTGCAGGTGATGAAGGGGTGCCGGTGGCGCCGGTCGGCCGGGTCCGCGAGCTCGGCGAGACAGTCGGCGCAGGTGGCCACGTCCGGGGAGACGAGCGTTCGTGCGGGGCCGCCGGTGCGGGAGGCGATGATGGTGAATCCCGCGCCGCCCGCGACGGGGACCTCGTGGTGGTCGACGGCGTCCACGACGGCCAGCGGGGGCGCGTCCGCCGCGAGGTGCTCGCAGAACCGCGAGACGGCGGCCGGGGCGCCCTCGACCTCGGCGACGACGCCCTCGGGGGTGTTGGTGACGTGCCCGGCGAGGCCGAGCCCGGTCGCGCGCGTGTAGAGGTAGGGGCGGAAGCCGACGCCCTGGACCACGCCGCGGACGGTGACGCGGCGGCGCTGGACCGCCTCCATCAGCGGGGCTGCGCGGCGGGCCGGACGAGCGGCTGCGAGTGGCCGGGGCCGTGGTCGTCGTCGTGACCGGGACCGGGACCGGGACCGGGACCGGGACCGGGGCCTTGGTCGTGGCCGGGGCCGTGCTCGGGCCCGTGGGAGTGGCCGGCGCCGTGGTGGTGGTGATGGTGGTCGGCCCCGTGGTCATGCCCGTGCCCGTGACCGTGCAGGTGTCCGTGGTCGTGTCCGTGGTCGTGTCCGTGGTCGTGGCCCTGCGCCCGCTGCCGGCCCGCCATCACCGGGGTGTGCGTCCCGGTCCCGTCCCCGGCGGCCAGCGCCCGGTCGAGCAGGAGCCCGAGGCCCTCGCCCCTGCGGGCCGAGGTCATGACGATCTCCACACCCGGGTTGACCCGTTCGACGTTGGCGCGGAAGGCGGCCTCGTCGAACTCGACGGCCTGCGCGATGTCGGTCTTGGTGACGACCACCAGTTGCGCCAGCCCGAAGGCGGTCGGGTACTTCAGGGGCTTGTCCTCGCCCTCGGTCACCGAGGCGAGCACCACCCGCAGCGACTCCCCCAGGTCGTAGCTCGCCGGGCAGACCAGGTTCCCCACGTTCTCCACGAAGAGGACGCGGGTGTCCTCGGGCAGCCAGCCGTCCAGGTGCCGGCCGAGCATCCCGGCCTCCAGGTGGCACAGCCCGTCCGTGAGGACCTGCTTGACCGGTACTCCCGAACGGGCCAGCCGCAGCGCGTCGTTCTCGGTGGCCAGGTCCGCGGTCAGCGCGGCGACCGCCACCCCCCGCTCCCGGGCGAGGAGCAGTTCGCGCTCCAGGAGCGCCGTCTTGCCGCTGCCGGGGCTGGAGAGCAGGTTGACCACCGTCGTACCGCGGGCGGTGAGTCCGGTGCGCAGGGCCTGGGCGGCGTCGTCGTTCTTGGCGAGTACCGCCTGCCGCAGATCGACCACTCGGCACATGGTTCAGGCCTCCTCGGGAATCGGTTCGCGGGTACGGGCACCGGCGGGGCCGTCCTCCCAGCGGACGCTGAGGATCTCCAGCTCGCGGCCCGACAGCAGTTCCACGTCCGTGGCCCTGCCGCATCCGGGGCAGCACAGCTCGGGGGGCATCCCCACGGCCCAGGTGCCGGGGCAGGTGCCGCAGCGGGCGCGGGCCGGCACGGGTTCGGTGACGAGCTCGGCGCCGTCGAGGACCGTTCCGGCGCAGGCCAGTTCGAAGCAGAAGGCCAGAGCGTCGGGCACCACCCCCGCCAGCTCGCCCACCCGCAGCCGTACGGACGTGACGCTCCGCGCGCCGGCCGCCCCGGCGGCTTCCTCCACCTGGCCCACGACGGCCATGGCGATCGACATCTCGTGCATCGGACTCCGTCCTGCCGGGGCTCATTACACCGGCGGGACGGGGGCGCGGCGGGCGGGCACGCCGGTGCGCCGCACCCCCCGTACGCCGTTCGGCGGGGGGGCGCGGCGGCAGCGGTGTCACATGCTGCGCATGCGCAGGTAGCGCCTGAGGTCGGGAAGGACCTGGAGTACGACGGCGGCGAGGGCGGCGAGAGCGGCCCCGCTGATGACGGCCTTCTTCATGGGGTTCTCCTCAGTTCACGGCGGGGTGCGCCGGCTTCGTCGGGAGCCGGACGGTCGAGCAGGTCGAGGGCCGTGCGGACGGCCTCCGGTACCGCGGCGGCCACGGGCGCGCTCAGTCCGATGCCCTCCTCGACGCAGGCCGGTTCGCAGCCGAGGACCAGCGTGCGCCGCGGAGGGGTGGCGCCGGTTCCGGCGCACAGGGCGCCCAGCAGGGCGAGGACGGTGTCGGGCGACATGTGGTGGCCGTCGAGTACGGGCCCTTCGCCGGGGCCCGCGGCCTGCGTTCCGGCTCCCGCAGCCGCAGCCGTATCAGCGCCCGCCGCCGCCTCCGCCTCCGGCTCGATGAGGTAGAGCGTGCCCGGTGCGCCGCCGCGGGCGGTGGCGTCGACCAGCACGAGCGTGTCGTAGCCGTCGAGGAGCTGGTAGGCGAGGTGGACCCCGCGCACGCCGAAGTCGACCACCTCGACCCCGTCGGGCAGCGGGTGCGCGGACAGGGCCCGCACGGTCTCCACACCGAAGCCGTCGTCGCCGAGGAAGACGTTGCCGATGCCCGCGATCAGGACCTTGGGGCTCACGCGTCCTCCAGCAGGGTGACCTCGTCGGGCTGGAAGTACAGGAAGCGGCCCTGTTCGCGGCGGATGTCCGCGCCGGGGTCGTCCTCCACGGTGACGGCGAGATGCACTCCCCCGTCGACGTCGTGCAGGACCGCCTCGACCTGTGCGGCGCGGCCGTGCAGGAAGAGGTCCTGGGCATCGGTGCGGCGCGGTCCGGGGCGGAGCAGGACGCGGCTGCCGGGGCCGACGGGGGCGCCGTCGACGGTGACGCGGTCGCGGGCCGGGTCGACGGCGCCGGCCCCGGCCGGGTCCCACCAGGGGGTGTCCGGCCTGAACACCGCTTCCTCGTCGGGGATCTCCGGGATCCGCTCCGGTCCGTCCGGACCGGTGACCTCCCGCAGGGAGCGCACCGCGCCGTGCAGCCGCTCCAGGACCTCGGGGGGCAGGGAGTCGGCGAGGTCGATGACGGCGGCCGCCCGGGCGTCGGTGCCGCGCGCCTCGCGCTTCTCCTGGTCGGTCAGGGCGGCCGTGCGCAGGGCGAGGATCTCGTCGATCTCGGTGGCGTCGTACATGGCGCCCGCGCTCTCGGGGGCGATGGCCGGGTGGTCCTCCAGGATGATCGGGGAGGACAGGACCACGTCGGCGCGGCCCTCCCCGCCCGCGAGCACCGGCCAGGTGTGGCGGTTGTCGCAGGCGGCGACGGCTTCCCTGGCCCATTCGGGCGGGTCGGTCATCGACAGGAAGGAACCGGAGTCGAGGCCGAGCAGCAGGTGGGCGGCGACCAGCGAGCGGGGCAGGGCCGCCTCCCGGTCGGCGCCGGCTCCGGCCGCGGGGGTCCACGCGCTGGTGTTCTCCACGACGGCCGTGAGCCGGAACACCCGGTAGGCGCCGTCGAGTTCGACGGCGCGCAGCCGCAGGACGCCCTCGACGGCCTCGGTGCGCCGCACCAGGCGGCCCGCCGTCCGGCCGTCGGCGTCGAGGACGGTCTCGGTGTCGTCGCGGGCGGGGCGGGTGAACGGCACGCTGATGCCCTCTCCCGCCAGCCCGCTCACGGGGACGGCCAGTTCGACGTGTTCCTCGGTCCCCTCGTCCCAGGGGACGAGGACCCGGTCGGCCAGGTGCAGTTCGTCGACGTCGGCGAAACCGCCGCCGTCCAGGGCCTGCTGGACCGTGCGCCGCTGCGCGTGCAGGAACCGCAGCTCCAGGGCGAGCGTCGCGTCGCCCTTGGGCTCCATCAGGACCTCGGTCCGCTGGAAGGCGTGCTCGCCGTGGTCCGGGCCCCAGGCCGGGGGTACGAGGACCCCGAACTGCCAGCGCATCCGGTTCTTGGCGGCGGAGGCCCGGTAGGGGTAGAGCACGTACCCCTCCAGCAGGACCGCGTCGGCCACCTGCCGGGCGGCGGCGAAGCGGGGGTCCGCGGTGGTGGTCGTGGTCACGGGGCGGTCCTCCCGGTCAGGCGCGGGCGCAGCGCACCGAGGCGGACGGCCCCGGGCGGGGGCGGCTGCTCGGGATCCACCGCGTCCAGCAGGGAGCGTACGGTCGCCTCCCAGGAGCCGAGGGCGTGGCGGGAGCGGTGGGCGAGCAGCTCGTCCATGGTGTCGCGGGGCAGCCGGAGCCAGCCGCAGCCGGGGAAGTGCTGCTCGACCATCTCGCGCCAGACGGCCACGGGCATCCGGTACGCGGCTTCGCGGTCCCAGGGCACCGGCTCGACCCGGAAGCCGGCGTCGCCGGTGAAGGCGGTGCCGGAGAACAGCATCAGCAGCGGGACTTCGCCGTCCTGGAGGGCTTCGAAGTACCGGGTGGCGGCGATGTCCATGTCGTAGGTGCAGGGCACGGTGAGGTCTGTCTCGGTCTCCCCGGTGAAGCCGGGCACCATGACCGACACCTGGGCGAACTGCACGGGCTGGAGCGTGGTGCCCCAGCGGGAGCGTTCGCCGAACAGGTCGGTGAGTCCCTCCGCCTCGGCGGGGCCGTAGCCGCGCCGGGCCGGTTCGATGCGGATCTGGCAGCGCAGGGCGAGGGCGTGCACGCGGGTGTCCGGGTCGGCGGTGACGCGCAGGCGGAAGACGAGGGTGGGGCCGGCGGCGTACGGGTCGGCGCGCACGCCGGTGCAGGTGAAGCCGAAGTGCGTCATGACCGCTCCCCCGCGGGGGCTGCGGGGGCCACCGGCCTGGCCCGCCGTTCGACGTCGTCGAAGAAGGCACCGAGGGCGGCCCGGGCCTCGGCCCCGCCGTCGAAGCCCTGCCACAGCATCCGCATCCGGCCGACCAGTTCGTAGCAGACGTCGATCGGCACGAGGTAGCAGCCGGAGCGGCCTTCCCAGCGGTGCACGAGCAGGGCTTCCGTGTCGGGTTCGAGCAGGGCGGCCAGCGGGCCGCCGTCGAGGACCTGCTGCCAGGTCTGCGGATCGAGTTCGCTCTCGGTCGCGCCGGCCGGGCTGGGGTAGAGGGCGACCAGCCGGTCCAGGGCGGCGTTGCGGAAGAAGAAGGCGACGCCGACGGGGATCTGGAGCCGTTCCCACACCCCGTCGTCGAGCCGGTGCTCCGGGTCGGTCAGGTAGCGGTCGGGGACGGCCCGGTAGCGGCCGGTCCGGGTGCCGGGCCGGTCGAACAGCAGCGAGCAGGCGGTGCAGGCGCAGACCAGGGTCCGCTTCTCGGTCTCCACCAGGTGGCGGTGCCCGTCCGGGGGCACCGCCACCCCGCACAGCTCGCAGGTCTCGGGGCGGGGCGGGCGCGGGCCGGCGAACCGGCGCAGCCCGCGCGGGCCCGGGCGCAGGGCGGGCCCGGTCACGGAACCCGTGCCGGGCTGTGCGGCCGGGTGCCGATCTGCAGGAGCGCGGGCTGCGGGGCCGGGGCGGGCTCCATCTCCACGCTCGTGACCTCGGGGGCGAAGCAGGTCAGGACGTCCTCCAGGGTCCGCCGCCCGGCCTCCTCGCCGCCGGGGCCGCAGCCGCAGCCGGTGGGGGCTGCCGCGGGGCGCAGCCGCAGGACTCCGGTGGCCTCGTCGAAGCCGAGCAGTTCCACCGGGTCGGCCGCGCCGGCCAGGGCGCGGGCGATCCGGGTGCGGACGTCCTCGGGGTGCAGGCCGTGCAGGGTCAGCAGGCTCGCCACGAGCTCGTCGTCCGCGGCCGCGGCCAGCGGGCCGCCGCCCAGCTTCTCGGCGATCCGGGCGAGCCCGGCGCCGTAGAACTCCATGAGCACGCGCACCAGTTCCTCGGCAGCCGCGCACGCCTCGCGGTCCCCGGTGGCGGCCAGCCGATCGAGGACCTCCTCGACGCGGCGGCCCGCCTCCCGGGCGTCGACGGCGGCGCTCATCCGCCCAGTCCGCTCAGGCCGGTGGGCACGTGCATCGTCTTGACGGTCTTGCCGCCGCCGACGTACATGTGGACGCCGCAGGGCAGGCAGGGGTCGAAGCTGCGCACGGCGCGCATGATGTCGATGCCCTTGAAGTTCTCCGGGGTGTTCTCCTCGAAGATCGGGGTGTTCTGCACGGCGTCCTCGTACGGTCCGGGCGTGCCGAAGGTGTCGCGGGTGCTGGCGTTCCACGGCGTCGGCGGGTAGGGGTGGTAGTTGGCGATCTTGCCGTCGCGGATGACCATGTGGTGCGAGAGGACGCCCCGGACGGCCTCGGTGAAGCCGACGCCGATGGACTCGTCCGGCACCTCGAACTTCTCCCAGGTCTGCGTGCGTCCGGCGCGGACCTCGGCGAGGCCCTTCTCGGCGCAGTGCAGGGCGATGGCGGCCGCGTACGCCTGGAAGTAGGTGCGGGCGCGGTTGCGCTCCAGCGCGTTGGACCACTTCGGGATCTTCCATTCGAAGCGGGTCTCGGGCTTGGTCATCGTGCGGGGCAGGTTGATGACGACGCTGTGCCCGGTGGACTTGACGTAGCCGACGTCGACGAGGCCGGACAGGGCCGTGGACCACAGGCGGGCGATGGGGCCGCCGCCGGTGTCGAGGGCGAGGTGGTCCTTGCCGTCGAACCAGCGGGGCGACATCACCCAGCTGTACTTGTCGTCGAAGTTGCGCTTCTGCGGGGCCGGGATCGTGTGCTGGTTCCACGGGTGGCGGGGGTCGACCGGGTTGCCGAGCGGGTCGTGCGTGACGAACTGCTCCTGGCCCTGCCAGTCGTCGTAGTACGAGCTGCCGAGCAGGATGCGGATGCCGAGGTTGATCTCGGTGAGGTCGTTGGTGACGAGTTTGCCGTCCACGACGACGCCCGGGGTGACGAACATCTTCCGTCCCCAGTCGGTCATGTTGGCGTAGGTGAAGTCGCAGTGCTCGGGGTCGTTGAGCGCGCCCCAGCAGCCCAGCAGCACCCGGCGGCGGCCGACCTCCTCGTAGCCGGGCAGGGCCTCGTAGAAGAAGTCGAAGAGGTCGTCGTGGAGCGGGACGACGCGCTTCATGAACTCGACGTACCGCATGAGCCGGCTCATGTAGTCCGTGAAGAGCTGGACGGAGGCGACCGTGCCGACGCCACCCGGGTAGAGCGTGGAGGGGTGCACGTGGCGCCCCTCCATCAGACAGAACATCTCGCGCGTGTAGCGGCTGACCTGGAGGGCCTCGCGGTAGAACTCGCCCTCGATGGGGTTGAGGGAGCGCATGATGTCGGCGATGGTGCGGTAGCCGTGCTCGCCGGCGTGCGGGGCCTCGGTGCGCTCGGCCAGTTCCAGGACGCCCGGGTTGGTCTCGCGGACCATCTTCTCGCAGTAGTCGACCCCGACCAGGTTCTCCTGGAAGATGTTGTGGTCGAACATGTACTCCGCGGACTCGCCCAGGTTGATGATCCACTCGCCGAGGTGCGGCGGCTTCACCCCGTAGGCCATGTTCTGCGCGTAGACGGAGCAGGTGGCGTGGTTGTCGCCGCAGATCCCGCAGATGCGGCTGGTGATGAAGTGCGCGTCGCGGGGGTCCTTGCCGCGCATGAAGACGCTGTAGCCGCGGAAGACCGACGAGGTGCTGTAGCACTCCGCGACGCGCTTCTGCTTGAAGTCGATCTTCGTGTGGATGCCGAGGCTGCCGACGATCCGGGTGATCGGATCCCAGGCCATCTCCACCAGGCCGCTGCCGTCTCCGGCCGCCTTCGTGTTCGGTGCCATCGTGTCTGCCGTGACCCTTCTTCGGTGCGTGCGGGGCGTTGTCTGCGGGAGGGGGCGGGAGGGGCGGGCCGTCACCAGGGCGGGCGGTAGCCCGTGGTCAGGCTGCGGCCGGCGCGCCGCCACTTCGGCTCCTCGTCCACGGTGTGGGCGGTGACCGAGCGGAGCTTGCGGATCAGCGCCCCGTACGCCCCGCTCGCGGTGACGGAGACCCTCGCGCCGGGAGGCTCGTCCATGAAGGGCATGAACTTGTCGGGGAAGCCGGGCATGGTGCAGGCGATGCAGATGCCGCCGACGTTGGGGCAGCCGCCGATGCCGTTCATCCAGCCGCGCTTGGGGACGTTGCACTTCACGACGGGACCCCAGCAGCCCAGCTTGACCATGCACTTCGGGGAGTCGTAGGTCTCGGCGAACTGGCCCTGCTCGTAGTAGCCGGCGCGGTCGCAGCCCTCGTGCACGGTCGCGCCGAACAGCCAGGTGGGGCGCAGCTTGTCGTCGAGGGGGATCATCGGGGCCGAACCGGCCGCCTGGTAGAGCAGGTAGGTCAGGGTCTCCGAGAAGTTGTCCGGCTGGATCGGACAGCCGGGCACGCACACGATGGGGATGCCGGCCTGCGACTTCCAGTCCCAGCCCAGGTAGTCGGGCACGCCCATGGCGCCCGTCGGATTGCCCTCCATCGCGTGGATGCCGCCGTAGGTGGCGCAGGTGCCGATGGCGACGACGGCGAGGGCCTTGGGGGCCAGCCGGTCGATCCACTCGCTGGTGGTGATGGGCTGGCCGGTCGCCGGGTCGTCGCCGAACCCGCACCAGTAGCCCTCGGGCTTGATCGACTCGTTGGGGATCGAGCCCTCGACGACGAGCACGAACGGGTCGATCTCGCCGCGCTCGCCCTTGAAGAACCACTCGATGAAGGTGTCCGCGCCGCCGACCGGGCCGCATTCGAAGTCGATCAGGGGCCAGTGCACGGCGATCTTGGGGAGACCGGGCAGGGTGCCGGTGACGATCTCCTCGATGCTCGGCTGCATCGCCGCCGTCAGGGACACGGAGTCGCCGTCGCAGCTGAGACCCGCGTTGATCCAGAGGATGTGGATCACGGGGTCTTCGACCGGGTCCTTCGTCACTGCGGCCATGCGCTGCCTCCTCGGGGAGGGATCAGGTGTGGGGGGTGGGGCGGCGGGGCGGTGCGCCTCGGCTCCACATTTCTTGCTAACAGGTGCCGGGGCCGGGTGCCGCGTCCGGTTCCGCCAGTCCAGTGACGCCGCGCCGGTCCGCGGCGGCCCGGGTGAGGTGGGGCGGGGTCGCCGCGGGGCGTTCCTTGCGGACGAACGCGCGGCGCAGGGCGTGGTAGGGGGCGTGCGGGTCGAAGAAGGTCCGCCGCATCCGGGCCAGCTCGGCCTCCCGGTGGGCGGCCAGCGGGCGCCGCGCCTCGTCGCGCTCGCGTGCGGCCTTCTTCGCCGCGATCCGGGAGTCGGTGGCGGGCAGGGCCGCGAGACGGACCGCGAGGCGCTGCGTCTCGCGGGAGAAGTCGCCGGGCGCGCAGGGGACCGTACGGTCGACGAGTCCGAGCCGGTGCGCGGCGGCGGCGCCCAGCGGCAGGGCCTCGGTGGTGAGGCGGTCCGCGAGGACGGGGCCGACGCGGCGGGGCAGGGTGTAGGTCCAGTACTCGGAGCCGTACAGCCCCATCAGGCGGTAGTGCGGGTTCAGGACGACGCCGGAGCGGCACCAGACCTCGTCGGCGGCGAGGGCGAGCATGGCGCCGCCGGCGGCGGCGTTGCCGCCGAGGGCGCTGACCACGAGGCGGTCGGTGGTCGTCAGCACCGCTTCGACCAGGTCGTCCATGGCGTTGATGTTGGCCCAGGACTCCTCGGCCGGATCCGCGGCGGCCTCGATGACGCCCAGGTGGATGCCGTTGGAGAAGAAGTCGCGGCCGCCGCCCAGGACCAGGACGGAGGTGGGGCGGGTGCAGGCGGTCCGGTACGCGTCCAGCAGCCGGCGGCAGTGCGCGGTGCTCATGGCTCCGCCGGGGAAGGAGAACGTCAGGAAGCCGGTCCGGCCCTGCTCGTGGTAGCCGATGTCGGACCAGGCGGGGCGGTACGGGCCGGCGTCGGGCGGTGCGGGCAGTTCCGGCAGCGGGGGCAGCGCAGGCAGTGCGGGCAGTCCGCCGGGCCGGTCCGCGAGGGCGAGCGTGGCGGGCAGCCGGGGGGTGGCGGGCCGGCCCGCCACCCGGGGGGCGCGCAGCTCCGGGATCCACACGGCCCCGTCGGCCGTGGCCCGGCAGACCGCGCCGGCCCGGGTGGCGAGGAGTTCGCCGGGGCGGCCGCGCAGGCCGTCCTCGCGGTGACCGCCGTGCAGGTACCAGTCGGCGCCGAGCAGGTGGTCGCGTACGCCGGGCCGGGAGTCGGCGGCGCGCAGGATCCGCAGGACGCGCTCGGTGCCGTCCCGCGTCCAGTCGATCCGGCGCTCGTCCTGGCGCACGGGTGGCCGGGCCCGGCCGGCGGTCTGGGGGCGCGGGACGTACGTACCGGAGGCGAAGCGCTCCACGGCGAGCAGGACGGCCTCCAGCGCGGCGTCGGCGATCTCGCCGCGGTAGAGGTCGCTCTTGCCGACGGGGGGCACCGGGCAGTCGGCGGCGGCCCAGACGTCCCCGGCGTCCATCTCGGCGTTGGCCTGCAGGACCGTGACCCCCCAACGGGTCTCGCCGTCCTGGACGGCGTGGTCGAGGGAGGAGGGGCCGCGGTCGCCGACCGGCCCCGGGTGGACGACGAGGCAGGTGTACGCGGCCCAGACGTCCTCGGGGAGGGCGGTGCGCAGCATCGGCGCGAGGACGAGGTCGGGCCGGTGGCGGCGCACGGTGTCGCCCAGGGCGACGCCGGGCAGGGCCAGTTCGACGGCCACCCGGTGGCCGTGGTCGCGCAGCTCGGCGTGCACTCGCTGGGTGAGGCTGTTGAACGCGCTCGCGACGAGCAGGACGTACACGTGGTCTCCCGGCGGCGGACCGGAGCCGCCGCGTCGCGGGGCCGGGCCTGTTCGGCGGCTGGTGACCGGAGCACGCCGGCCGCCTGCGATGCTCGTCCCCTCGGGGCGGGGGGCGGCCGAAGCGGAGCGGCGATGTCACCCGAAAGCGCCGACGGGCACGGCCGCTCGGCCCTACCTCTGCCCTGGCCGGGCGGTACGGCTGCCCTGGCCGGGCGGTACGGGATCCGGCTGCGGGGCCATGCCCTGGCCGGGGGGGATCCGGCATCGTGCGGGTGGGTCGCGGTGCGGTTCCCCTCGCGGGAGGCGGGGCGGGATGGGCTCGGTGGCGGCCGGGTCGCGGTGCCGCCGAGGGGTGTCTCCTCGGCTCGGCGCGTGCGGGCATGTCTCGGCTGTACCCGGTGGTTGCGCGCTCGTCCTGCGGGGACA
>NZ_JBFBGM010000005.1:0-322401 GCF_040684695.1 Streptomyces erythrochromogenes | reverse complement strand
CCACACCCAGCCCCGCCGGCGCTTGAGGCGCGGCCACCGGGTCGCACCCGGACAAACAGGGGCAGCGCCCGGCCAGGGCAAGGGCGGCCACCGGGCCGGGGACGCGAACGGCCCGCCCCCCCGGGTGGGGAAGGGCGGGCCGGTCTGCCTCGGGTTACGCCTTGCGGAGGCGGAACGTGAGGGACAGGGACTCGTCCGTGAAGGGGTCGCCGTAGGCGGCGTCGGCTTCGCCGGCCGCGAAGTCGGTGGCGAGCACCTCGTCCGCGATGAGGCCCGCGTGGTCCGTCAGGGCCGTCACGACCTCCGGGTCCGCGGAGGACCACCGCAGGGCGATGCGGTCCGCCACGTCCAGGCCGGAGTTCTTCCGGGCCTCCTGGATCAGCCGGATCGCGTCACGGGCCAGGCCCGCCAGCCGCAGCTCGGGGGTGATCTCCAGGTCCAGGGCCACCGTCGCGCCCGAGTCGGACGCCACCGACCAGCCCTCGCGCGGGGTCTCGGTGATGATGACCTCCTCGGGGGTGAGGGCGACCTGCTCCCCGTTCACCTCCACCGTGGCCTCCCCGGAGCGCAGGGCCAGGGACAGGGCCGCCGCGTCGGCCGCGGCCACGGCCTTGGCGACGTCCTGGACGCCCTTGCCGAAGCGCTTGCCGAGCGCGCGGAAGTTCGCCTTCGCCGTGGTGTCCACCAGGGACCCGCCGACCTCCGAGAGGGAGGCCAGGGAGGAGACGTTCAGCTCCTCCGTGATCTGGGCCTGGAGCTCGGGGGAGAGCGCGTCGAAGCCCGTCGCGCCGACCAGCGCCCGCGACAGCGGCTGGCGGGTCTTCACGCCCGACTCCGCACGCGTGGCGCGGCCCAGCTCGACCAGGCGGCGCACCAGCTGCATCTGCTGGGACAGGGTCGGGTCGATCGCCGTCGTGTCGGCGACCGGCCAGGTGGAGAGGTGCACCGACTCCGGGGCGTCCGGGGTGACCGGGACCACCATGTCCTGCCAGACCCGCTCCGTGATGAACGGGGTCAGCGGCGCGAGGAGGCGGGTGACCGTCTCCACCACGTCGTGCAGGGTGCGCAGCGCGGCCGCGTCGCCCTGCCAGAAGCGGCGGCGCGAGCGGCGGACGTACCAGTTGGACAGGTCGTCGACGAAGGCGGACAGCAGCTTGCCGGCCCGCTGGGTGTCGTAGGACTCCATCGCCTCCGTGACCTCGGAGACGAGCGCGTGGAGCTCCGAGAGGAGCCAGCGGTCCAGGACCGTGCGGTCCGCCGGGGCCGGGTCGGCCGCCGAGGGCGCCCAGTTCGACGTACGGGCGTACAGGGCCTGGAAGGCGACCGTGTTCCAGTACGTGAGGAGGGTCTTGCGGACGACCTCCTGGATCGTGCCGTGGCCCACGCGCCGCGCCGCCCACGGGGAGCCGCCGGCCGCCATGAACCAGCGGACCGCGTCCGCGCCGTGCTGGTCCATGAGCGGGATCGGCTGGAGGATGTTGCCCAGGTGCTTGGACATCTTGCGGCCGTCCTCGGCGAGGATGTGGCCGAGGCAGACCACGTTCTCGTAGGACGACTTGTCGAAGACGAGGGTGCCGACCGCCATCAGCGTGTAGAACCAGCCGCGGGTCTGGTCGATGGCCTCCGAGATGAACTGCGCCGGGTAGCGCTTCTCGAAGATCTCCTTGTTCTTGTACGGGTAGCCCCACTGCGCGAACGGCATCGAGCCCGAGTCGTACCAGGCGTCGATGACCTCCGGCACGCGGACCGCTTCGAGGGAGCAGCCCTCGTGCGTGCAGGTGAAGGTGACGTCGTCGATGTACGGGCGGTGCGGGTCCAGGTTCGAGTGGTCCTGGCCGGACAGCTCGGACAGCTCGGCGCGGGAGCCGACGCAGGTGAGGTGGTTCTCCTCGCAGCGCCAGATCGGCAGCGGGGTGCCCCAGTAGCGGTTGCGGGACAGCGCCCAGTCGATGTTGTTGTTGAGCCAGTCGCCGAAGCGGCCCTGCTTGACGGAGTCCGGGAACCAGTTGGTCTTCTCGTTCTCCCGCAGCATCGCGTCCTTGACGGCGGTGGTGCGGATGTACCAGGACGGCTGCGCGTAGTAGAGCAGGGCCGTGTGGCAGCGCCAGCAGTGCGGGTAGCTGTGCTCGTAGGCGATGTGCTTGAAGAGCCGGCCGCGCGCGTCGAGGTCGGCGGTCAGCTTCTCGTCGGCCTTCTTGAAGAAGACGCCGCCGACCAGCGGGACCTCCTCCTCGAAGGTGCCGTCGGGGCGGACCGGGTTCACGACGGGCAGGCCGTACGAGCGGCAGACCGCGAGGTCGTCGGCGCCGAAGGCGGGGGACTGGTGGACCAGACCGGTGCCGTCCTCGGTCGTGACGTACTCGGCGTTCACGACGTAGTGGGCCGGGGCCGGGAACTCGATCAGCTCGAAGGGGCGCTCGTAGGTCCAGCGCTCCATCTCCTTGCCGGTGAAGGACTCGCCGGTGGCCTCCCAGCCCTCGCCGAGGGCCTTCTCCAGCAGCGGCTGGGCGACGACCAGCTTCTCCTCGCCATTCGTGGCGACGACGTAGCTGACCTCGGGGTGCGCGGCGACCGCCGTGTTGGACACCAGGGTCCACGGGGTGGTCGTCCAGACCAGCAGGGCCGCCTCGCCCGCGAGCGGGCCGGAGGTGAGGGGGAAGCGGACGTAGACGGAGGGGTCGACGACCGTCTCGTAGCCCTGGGCCAGCTCGTGGTCGGAGAGGCCGGTGCCGCAGCGGGGGCACCAGGGGGCGACGCGGTGGTCCTGGGTGAGCAGGCCCTTGTTGAAGATCTCCTTCAGCGACCACCACACGGACTCCACGTACTCGGGGTCCATGGTCCGGTAGGCGTCGTCCAGGTCGACCCAGTAGCCCATGCGGGTCGTGAGCTCGGTGAACGCGTCGGTGTGGCGGGTCACGGACTCGCGGCACTTGGCGTTGAACTCGGCGATGCCGTACGCCTCGATGTCCTGCTTGCCGTTGAAGCCCAGCTCCTTCTCGACGGCGAGCTCGACGGGCAGGCCGTGGCAGTCCCAGCCGGCCTTGCGGGCCACGTGGTAGCCGCGCATCGTGCGGAAGCGGGGGAAGACGTCCTTGAAGACGCGGGCCTCGATGTGGTGCGCGCCGGGCATGCCGTTCGCGGTGGGCGGGCCCTCGTAGAAGACCCACTCGGGGCGGCCCTCGGACTGCTCCAGGGTCTTGGCGAAGGTCTTGCTCTCGCGCCAGAAGTCGAGGACCGCGTGCTCGAGGGCAGGCAGGTCGACCTGGGCGGGTACCGGGCGGTACTGCGGCGGTGTGGTCATGAGGCTGAACTCTTCCTCCGGCGGGGTGTCACTTCCGTCCGGAGGGACGAGAGCCGACTGCTGCTCCCGCGGTACCACCCTCCTTGGCCGCCGGACGGATCCGGTGGCCCCCTCATTGGGGTGCGAAGCCGGTTCTACTCGCCCTGCGGGGGACCCGCGGCTTTCTTCCGGCGGCTCAGGGGTGATCCTTCACGTCGCGCTCGCCCCCGGGCTCTCACCGTCCCCGGGTCGCTCCTGGCTGCGTCCGACGCTACTCGTCCCCGTCCATGCCTTTCGCTGGGGCCAGTGTACGGGTGCGGGGGGTGCTCGGCAGACCGGTTTACGGGGGCCCGCGCGGGCCCCCGGCCACGGCGTGGCGGGGGGCGGCCGGCGGGACCGGGACGGGGCCCGGAGTGCGCCCGACGGTGACCCGAACGGGCCATCGGGCGGCCGCGGCGCCGGGTGGGGCGCAAGGGGCGGATTACCGGGCCCCCGGATGGGCACAACGGATGCAGGTTGACCTCGACGGATGCGTGCCCCGTTGCCGCGGGGGCGGAGCCGATTTATCGTTCCGGCACGATTCGCGAGCAATATCACAGTACGTGAAGGGGCCGCGGCCATGGTGGCGAAGAAGACAGCGGTCTCCGGGGACCCGGCTCCCGCCGAGAAGGCGACGGCGGCCCGTGAAACGGCCGCCGAGAAGGCTCCGGCGAAGAAGGCAGCGACCAAGAAGGCAGCGACCAAGAAGGCAGCGGCGAAGAAGACGGCCGCGGCCGGGAAGGCGACCGCGGCCGGGAAGAAGACGACCGCCGTCGACAAGCGGACGGTCACGGCCAAGAAGGCCGCGGCCGAGGGGGCGGCGCACGCCGCGAAGAAGACTGGAGTCCGGAACGTGGTTGCCAAGAAGAGCACCGGCGCGGCGCGGAAGACGGCCGCGGCCGCCACGAGCGGGCTCCCCAAGACCCGGGTCACGGCGGCGGCCGCCGCCCCCGGTGAGCTCGCCGTACGGCCGGGGGAGGACCCCTGGACGCCCAAGGAGGTCGAGGAGGCCCGCGCGGAGCTGGTGTCGGAGGTGCTGCGGCTGCGCGCCGAGCTCGACGCCTCCGAGGTGGCCATCTCCGGCCTGATGCGGGACTCGGGCGACGGCGCCGGCGACGACCAGGCCGACACGGGCACCAAGAACATCACGCGGGAGTCGGAGCTCGCGCTCGCGGCCAACGCCAGCTCGATGCTGGAGCAGACCGAGCGGGCCCTGGAACGCCTGGAGGCGGGCACGTACGGGCTCTGCGAGAACTGCGGGCAGCCCATCGGCAAGGCCAGGATGCAGGCCTTCCCGCGGGCCACGCTGTGCGTGGACTGCAAGCAGAAGCAGGAGCGGCGGCACTAGGCAGGAGGCGGGGCGGGCGCTCTGCGGGGGCCCTGACGTACCCTCGTCTGGTCAGGGTCCAGGAGAAGCCTGGGTCGGCTAGTTCGAGGGACTCACGTGGCAGAGGCGGAGCGCATCATCGGTACGCCGGAGGTCGGGGACGACGCCCAGCCGGAGTCGGCCGCGCCCAAGGGGCGCCGTCGGATCGCGGCTCTGCTCGTCGTGGCGGTGCTCGCCTACCTGCTGGACCTCGGCACCAAGATGCTGGTCGTGGCGAAGCTGGAGCACCAGCCGCCGATCGAGATCATCGGTGACCTGCTGAAGTTCGAGGCGGTGCGCAACCCGGGCGCCGCCTTCGGGTTCGGCGAGGCCTTCACCATCATCTTCACCGGCATCGCCGCGGCCGTGATCGTGGTGATCGTCCGGCTGGCCCGCAAGCTCTACAGCCTGCCCTGGGCGATCGCCCTCGGCCTGCTGCTGGGCGGTGCGCTGGGCAACCTGACCGACCGGATCTTCCGCTCGCCGGGCGTGTTCCGCGGGGCCGTCGTCGACTTCATCGCACCGGCCCACTTCGCCGTCTTCAACATCGCCGACTCGGCCATCGTGTGCGGCGGCATCCTCATCGTGCTGCTGTCGTTCAAGGGCCTGGACCCGGACGGCACCGTCCACAAGGACTGATCGAAGCGCCGAGCGCGGGACGGCCCGTCCGCCCCGTCCGGCATACTCGACGGGTGAGTACGATTCCCGAGATCCGCACCCTGCCCGTTCCCGATGGCCTCGAAGGCGAGCGCGTCGACGCCGCGATCGCCCGCATGTTCGGTTTTTCCCGGACCAAGGCGGCCGAGCTGGCGGCCGAGGGGAAGGTGTCGGTCGACGGCAGCGTCGTCGGGAAGTCCGAGCGCGTGCACGGCGGCGCCTGGCTCGAGGTCGAGATGCCCGCGCCCCCGCGGCCGGTCGAGGTCGTGGCCGAGCCGGTCCCGGGCATGGAGATCGTCCACGACGACGACGACATCGTCGTCATCATGAAGCCGGTCGGCGTCGCCGCCCACCCGAGCCCCGGCTGGACCGGCACCACCGTCATCGGCGGCCTCGCCGCCGCGGGCTACCGCATCTCCACCTCCGGCGCGTCCGAGCGCCAGGGCATCGTGCACCGCCTCGACGTCGGCACGTCCGGCCTGATGGCCGTCGCCAAGTCGGAGCGCGCGTACACCTCGCTGAAGAACCAGTTCCGCGAGCGGGTCGTGGACAAGCGCTACCACGCGCTGGTGCAGGGCCACCCGGACCCGATGAGCGGCACGATCGACGCCCCGATCGGCCGCCACCCGAGCGCGGACTACAAGTGGGCGGTGACCCAGGACGGCAAGGCCTCCGTCACCCACTACGACCTGATCGAGGCCTTCCGCGCCGCCTCGCTGCTGGACATCAAGCTGGAGACGGGGCGTACGCACCAGATCCGCGTGCACATGTCCGCCCACCGCCACCCCTGCGTCGGCGACCTGACCTACGGCGCCGACCCGACCGTCGCGAAGCGGCTCGGCCTCACCCGCCAGTGGCTGCACGCGGTCCGGCTGGGCTTCGAGCACCCGGCGGACGGGCAGTGGGTGGAGTTCGAGAGCGGCTACCCGGCGGACCTCCAGCACGCCCTCGACGTGATCCGCGCCGAGAGCGAGTAGCAGCCTCCGGCCCGTGGCCCGCGGCCCGCGGCCCGTGGCCCGGGCCTGCGGACGCGAGCCCGACACGCGGCCACGGCCGCGGCCCTGACCGCCGCGGCCCGGCGCGGGGGACTGGCAGGGTGGGGGAGTGGATCAGCTTGCTCTGCTGTTCGTGCTCCTGCTCGGGGCCGTGGTCATGGTGCCCCTCGGGGACCGGCTGGGGCTGCCCGCGCCCGTCCTGATGACCCTCGGGGGTGTCGTCCTCGCGCTGGTCCCGGCCGTGCCGGAGGTCGAGGTCCGGCCCGAGTTCATCCTGCCGCTGGTGCTGCCGCCCCTGCTGTACGCGTCCGTGCAGCGGACCTCGTGGCGCCAGTTCGCGGCCAACGTGCGGCCCATCCTGCTGCTGGCCGTGGCCCTGGTGTTCGTCACGACCGCCGCCGTGGCCGCCGTCGCCTACTCGGTCGTGCCCACGCTGCCGATCGCCGCCGCCGTCGCGCTGGGTGCGCTCGTCGCCCCGCCCGACCCGGTCGCGGCCACCGCCGTCGCCGGATCGCTCGGGCTGCCCCGCCGCATGGTCTCGATCCTGGAGGGCGAGGGGCTCTTCAACGACGTGACCGCGATCGTGCTGTACCACGTGGCGATCGCGGCGGCCGTCAGCGGCAGCTTCTCCTGGCCCGACGCGCTCGGGGAGTTCGTGCTGTCCGCCGTCGTCGCCGTGGCCGTGGGCCTGGCCCTCGGGTGGACGACCAACCGGCTCATGGGCCGGCTCGGCGACGCCACCCTCCAGATCGGGCTGACCCTGCTCGTGCCCTTCGTCTCGTACACGGTCGCCGAGGAGCTGCACGGGTCCGGGGTGCTGGCCGTGCTGACGACGGCCCTGTTCCTCGCCGAGTACGCCTCCGACGCCGACGACGTGCTGGGGCGGCTGGCCGGGCACACCTTCTGGGAGGTCGTGGACACGCTGGTCACCGGCGTGGCCTTCGGGCTGATCGGGCTGGAGCTGCACAACGTCTTCGGGACGGCGCAGGACCGCGTGTGGGAGATGGCCGGATGGGCGGCGGTCGTCGTCGCCGTGGTCGTCGGCGTACGGCTGGCATGGCTGCTGCCGGCGGGCTGGCTCGCGCAGAAGCTGCACCAGCGGCGCGACTACGACGAGGAGATCCCGCTGAGCTGGCGGGAGAGCGTGGTGATGTGGTGGGCCGGGATGCGCGGGGTGGCTTCGGTCGCCCTGGCCCTGGCCATTCCCCTGGAGACGGACTCCGGCGAGCCCTTCCCGGCGCGCGACGAGATCATCTTCATCGCCTTCGCGGTGATCATGGTGACCCTGGTGTGCCAGGGGCTGACCCTGCCCTGGCTGGTGCGGCGCCTCGGCGTGGAGGAGGACACCGACGCCCGGCGGGACGCCGAGCGGCAGCTGGCGGTCCGCGCGGCCAAGGCCGCGAAGCGGCGGCTGAAGGAGATCGAGGAGGTCGAGGAGCTACCGGAGGACCTGGTCGAGCAGCTGTACCGGCGCGCGTACGACGTGGGGGCCAGGATCAGCCCCGACATGGTGGACGAGGAACGCCGCGAGGCGTACGCGCAGCGGGTGCAGCGGCTCCACGACGTCCAGCGGATCCAGCGGGAGATGATGTCGGCCGCCCGGCACGAGGTGCTGGCCGCCCGCAGCGAACCCGGCTCCGACCCGGAGGTCGTCGACCGGGTGCTGCGCCACCTCGACGTACGCAGCCTGCGCGCGCCCTAGCGGTGTCCTAGCGGCCTCCCCCGGTCACCAGGCGTTCCAGGCCGCGCAGGAAGCGGACGTACGGGGACCAGCGGGCCCGGCGGGCGAGGACGCCCGTGCAGGCCCGTTCGGCGCGGTCCAGGCAGTCCTCCAGCACGGCGTCGTGCATCGGGCGGTAGGCCAGCGGCCAGGTGAGGCGGCTGACGCCGCTGACGGTCATCGCGAGGGTGTGCCGCAGCACGGTCCGGTCCGCGTCGACGGGCAGCGCGGTGAACTCGTGGAAGCCGTGGAAGCCGCGGGGCCCGGTGAAGGCGAAGCGCACCCAGGTGCCCGGCACGTACGCGGACACCGTGTAGCGCACCGGGCCGTGGCCGCCGGCCGCCCCGACGGCCAGGGGGCGGTCGAGTTCCATCTCCTCCCACAGGCGGCCCGGCCACAGTCGGTCGTCCGCCCCGCGGGACAGCGTGTCGATCAGTGCGCCGACCTGGTCCGGCCCGGCGGTCAGTACGCGTTCGTGCACGTTGAAGACGCCCATCGCCCTCCCCTTTCCCCGTATTAGAGATGGGTCTCTAATAATCTGGAGGGTACTCTCTGATTCATGGCGAGACCACCCCGCTTCGACACCGACCAGATCCTCGACGCCGCCGTGCGGCTGGCCGCCTCGGCCGGGCCGGGCGGCGTGACCATGTCCGCCGTGGCCCAGGCGGTCGGAGCCCCGAGCGGCTCCATGTACCACCGCTTCGCCGGACGCGCCGCCCTGCTCGCCGAGGTGTGGCTGCGGACCGTCGAGCGGTTCCAGGAGGGCTACCTCGCCTGCCTCCACGGCGAGCCCGACCCGCACACGGCCGCCCGTGCGGCCGCCCGCCACGTCGTCGCATGGAGCCGCGCCCGGCCCGAGGAGGCCGCCCTCCTCCTCCACGGCGCGGCGGAGTTCGGCCGCGCGGACTGGTCCGAGGAGCACACCCGGCGCGCCGACTCCGGGAACGAGCGCGTGTACGCGGCCATCGGCGGCCTGGCCGCGTCCCTCGGGTTCGCGGACGCCCGGGGCCTGGACCGGGTCGTCCTGGCCCTGATCGAGCTGCCGCTCTCGGTCGTCCGCCGGCCCCTGCGCGCGGGCGAGCCGCTGCCGGCGCACGCCGAGGACCTCGCCGGGGAGTGCGCGGCCGCGCTGCTCGCGGGCTAGTCCAGGGGCGTGTCCGGGGCGGGCGGCGCCGGGGACGTCGCGATGCGGGGGAGGGCGTAGGGATGGTGGGCGGCCAGCCAGGTGATCAGCCGTTCGCGGACCGCGCAGCGCAGCGTCCAGAGGTCGTCGGCGTCCTTGGCCGTGACCACGCCGCGGACCTGGACGGTGTGCGGTGTGGTGTCCGTCACGGCCAGGCCGCCGCCGCGGCCGTCCCATTCGGGCAGCTCCGCCAGGATCTGCCCGAACCGCTCCCGCATCAGGTCCAGGGGCGCGCTGTGGTCCAGGTGCCAGAAGACCGTTCCGGTCATCTGCGCGCCGCCGCGCGACCAGTTCTCGTACGGCTTGCTCGTGAAGTACGACACAGGCATCGTGATGCGGCGCTCGTCCCAGGTGCGGACGGTCAGGAAGGTCAGGGTGATCTCCTCGACCCGCCCCCACTCCTTGTCGACCACCACCGTGTCGCCGATGCGGACGGTGTCGCCGAAGGCGATCTGGAGCCCGGCGAAGAGGTTGCTCAGCGAGGACTGGGCGGCGATGCCCGCCACGATGCCGAGGACGCCCGCGGAGGCCAGCACCGAGGCGCCGACCGCGCGCATCGGGGGGAAGGTCAGCAGCATCGCCGCGACGGCGACCACGACCACCACCGCCGTGACCACCCGCTGGATCAGCGTGACCTGGGTGCGCACCCGGCGCACCCTGGCCTCGTCCTGCGTCGCCGCGGCGTAGCGCGCGTACGTGGAGTCGACGACGGCCGTCGCGATGCGCACCGCCAGCCAGGCCGCCGAGGCGATGAGCACCAGGGTGAGGAAGCGGCCGACGCCGACGGGATGGTCCGGCAGGATCCCGGCCCGGCGGTAGGAGCCCCGCAGGAGCGAGGTGCACAGCACCACCTGGAAGGGGAGCCGGCAGCGGCGCAGCAGTTCCCACAGCGGGGTCTCGGGATGCCGGGCGTCGGCCCGGCGCAGCAGCAGGTCGAGCAGCCAGCCCGCGATCAGGGTGGCGACCAGCGCGCCGCCGATGACCGTCACGGGGCGCAGGAAGTTCTCCGTCTCCATGGGGATGAACGTAGCGGGAAGCCGCGGCGCACCGGGGCCCGCGGCGGCTGGCACGATGGAGGCATGAACATCATGCTTTTCCACTCGACGTACGGGCTGCGGCCCGCGGTGCAGGCGGCGGCCGACCGGCTGCGCGCGGCCGGTCACCAGGTCCAGGTGCCGGACCTCTTCGAGGGGCGCACCTTCGAGACCGTCGAGGAGGGCATGGCCCACCAGGACGAGATCGGCCGTGACGAGCTGCTGAAGCGGGCGGTGCTGGCCTCGGCCCCGCACTCCGACGGGGGCCTGGTCTACGCGGGGTTCTCCTTCGGCGGTTCCCTGGCCCAGCACCTGGCGCTGGCCGACGAGAAGGCGCGCGGGCTGCTCCTCCTGCACGGGACGGCGGACCTGGAGGACAGCGCTTCGGTGGACGGGCTCCCGGTACAGCTGCACATCGCGGACCCGGACCCCTTCGAGCCGCACGACTGGCTGACGGCCTGGTACCTGCGGATGCAGCGGGCCGGGGCGGACGTCGAGGTGCACAGCTACCCGGGCGCCGGGCACCTGTTCACCGACCCGGACCTCGACGACTACGACGCCGAGGCCGCGGAGCAGGCCTGGACGGCCGCGATCGGGTTCCTCGACAGCCTGTAGCCGCGCGGGAGATGCGCAGACGGAAGGGCCCGGCCCGGCGGATGCCGGGCCGGGCCCTCCTCGTCGCCGGGGTCAGCCCGCCCGGTAGGCGGTCCAGCTGCTGCTCATGCGGGCCACCTGGCCCGCGGTGAACTGGTACATGCAGGAGTCGTACGTGTAGTCCATGAAGTTGCGGATCGGGTCCGCACCGGGCTTGCTGGCGCAGCTGTCGCGGCCCGTCGGGCACTCGTACGCGGCGCTCTTCTCGGCCGGGGTGTCGGAGACGTAGTCGCCGTTGCCGTTACAGCCGCCCTGGAAGGTGTGGTAGAGCCCGAGCCAGTGGCCGACCTCGTGGGTGGCGGTGTCGCCCTCGTTGTAGTTGGCGGAGGAGCCGCCGGGCAGCGAGCTGTCGAGCACGACCACGCCGTCCATCTTGGGGCTGGAGGCGTAGGAGGTCGGGAAGGTCGCCCAGCCCAGCAGGCCGCCGGAGAGCTTGGCGGTGTAGAAGTTGAGCGCGCCGGGGCCGCCCTTGCGCAGGGTGTTCTTCATGTCCTTCTCGGCCTGGGAGCCGGAGGCCAGGTTGTACCAGGACGCGTTGTCCGTGTAGTCGGTCGACGCCAGGGTGAACTGGAAGTTCGTGTTGACGTTGCCGGTGCCCTGGCCGCCGTAGGCCGCGTTGAGGACCGCGAGCTGCTTGGAGACGTCCGTGGACGTGAGCTTGCCCGTGGTGCCGGAGTGGACGACGTGGAAGTACACGGGGATGTTCACGACGGCCTCGGCCGCGGCGAGGCTGCGCTGCGGCTGGTTCTTGAGGGCCTTGTCCAGCTTCGACTTGAGGTCGGCGTCCATGGCCTTGGCCTGCGCGTCGGTGAGCTCGTTCGGCTCGTCCGCGTGCTCGTCGTGGGCGCGGGTGACGCGGGCGTTGGCGGGGGCGGCGGCCTCGTCGGCGCACACCTCGGCGGGGGTCTTGGCGGCCGCGAGCGTGGTGGGGGCGGCGAGCGGGGTGAAGGCCAGGGTTCCGGCCAGGACCGCGGTGCCCATCAGGCGGCGGCGGAGAAGGGGGGATATGCGGGCAGGCGCGCGCACGTGTGCTCCTCGCGAGTGGGGGGTGGTGGGGGGTGGAGGCCTGAAGGATCTTCTTCAGCTGGCGCGAAGCTTATGTGTGCATGACATATTCAGGTCAAGAGCCGTACGTAAAAGATTTGTTGCCGAGAACGCACAAGGGGCGTCTGGTATGTACCAGACGCCCCTTGTGGCAACAGAATTGACGGTCAATCAGGGAATCAGCGAACGGGCTGGTAGGACCGTTCCACCTTCTGGGTCCCGTTCAGGGTCCGGTAGGAGCGGGACCACGCGGAGGTCGCGTCGGGCCGGCGCTTGTCGGACACGACGTAGTAGTCCATCTGCGAGCGCTCCGGCGTCACGTCCAGCACGCCGTAGCCGTGCGCGTCCATGTCGAGCCACTTCGTGTGCCAGTTGGCCGCCTTGATGGCGGTTTCGGCCACCAGCGAGACCGTGTCCGGCAGCACGTGCAGGATGTCGTCGAGGTTGTCGGAGGTCACCGACGTCACGACGAACTCGGTCGCTGCCGTGCCCGAGCCCGGGTAGGTGGCCATGTTCACCGGGACCTCGTTCGCCCAGGCCATGTGGATGTCGCCGGTCAGGAACACCGTGTTCTTGATGTTCCGGTCCTTCAGGTGGCCCAGCAGCTCCTTGCGGTCGTCCGTGTACCCGTCCCACTGGTCCGTGCTGATGGCGAGGCCACCCTCCGGCAGGCCGAGCAGCTTGGTGAGCGGACCCAGCAGGTGCGCGGGCAGCGAGCCGAAGGCCACCGGCGAGATCATCACCGAGGTGCCGACCAGCTTCCAGGTCGCGTTCGAGCCGGCGAGGCCCGACTTGAGCCAGTCCAGCTGGGCGCGCCCGGTGATGGTGCGCTCGGGGTCGTCCACCGAACCGCTGCCCACCTTGACCTGCTGCGAGCGGAAGGAGCGCAGGTCCAGCAGGTGGAGGTCGGCGAGGGTGCCGAAGCGCAGCCTGCGGTAGACGGTCCCCGCGGTGGAGGTCCGTACCGGCATCCACTCGAAGTAGGCCTGCTTGGCGGCCTCGGCGCGGGCGGCCCAGTCGCCCTCGGTGCCCGGGGTGTGGTTCTCGGCGCCGCCCGCCCACGTGTCGTTCGCGAACTCGTGGTCGTCCCAGATCGCGATGACCGGGTGCGCGTGGTGCAGGGCCTGGAGGTCCGCGTCCGTCTTGTACTTGCCGTGCCGGGTGCGGTAATCGGCCAGCGAGACGATCTCGTGCTGCGGCTCGTGCCGGCGCACGGTGTACTTGGCCTCCGGGTAGGTGCCGGAGCCGTACTCGTAGATGTAGTCGCCCAGGTGCAGGACCGCGTGCAGGTCCGTACGGGCGGCCAGGTGGCGGTAGGCCGAGAAGTGGCCGGACTCCCAGTTGGCGCACGAGACCACGCCGAAGCGGACCCCCGGGGTCGTCACGTCGTGGCCGGGGGTGGTCAGGGTGCGCCCCACGGGGGAGACGGCCGGGCCCGCGGTGAAGCGGTACCAGTACGGCGTCTGCGGCTGGAGCCCCCGCACGTCCACCTTGACCGTGTGGTCGGTGGCGGCGCTCGCCGTGACGGTTCCCCCGGCGACGACGCGGGAGAAGGCCCGGTCGGCGGCCACCTCCCAGCCCACCTGGACGGCGGCGCCGAGCCCGGAGCCGGGGACGGCCTCGGGGGTCGGGGTGACGCGCGTCCACAGCAGGACGCCGTCGGGCAGCGGATCGCCGGAGGCGACGCCGTGCAGGAAGGCGGGCGCGGTGCCCGCCGCGTGGGCGGTTCCGGCGCCCAGCGTGGCGAGCGGGGCCAGTGTGGCCGTGGCCGCCGCGGCGAGAACGACCGTACGGCGGCGGGGGGTTGCCGCGGCCGGGTGAGGGGTGAGATGACTGGTCACGGATGATCATATTACCGACGGGTACACCCCGGGGAACAGACGTCGGAATGCAACGAGCGGGCGAACTCTGGGAGTTCGCCCGCTCGTCGGTGCGGCGGTCCGGGAGGCTGTCTCCCGGTATGCCCGGGATCAGCCCTGCAGGGCCTTGTCGATCGCGGCCGTGAACGCCTCCGGCGTCTGCGGGGTGTCGATCTTCTTGCCGTCCATCTTCAGGGTCGGCGTGCCCTTCACCCCGGACTTGTCGAAGAGCTTCGACATCTCCAGCGCCCACCGGTCGTACGTGCCGTCTTCGACGGCCTTCTTGAACTCGGCGTTGCCCTTGAGCGCCGGAACGGTGTCCGCGACCTTCAGCAGGTAGTCGTCCTTGGCGAAGCTGTCGACGGTCTCCTCGGGGTGCTGCTCCTTGGAGTACAGGGCCCCCTTGTACTCCAGGAAGGCCTCCGGGCTGACGTTCAGCGCCGCGCCCAGCGCGCTCAGCGCGTTCTTCGAGCCCTCGCCCTTGACCGCGTTGTCGATGAAGGTGGCGCCGAAGTACTGGAGCTTGTACTTGCCCGCCTCGACGTCCTTCTTGATCTGCTCGCCCGAGGCCTGCTCGAAGGAGGCGCACGCGGGGCAGCGCGAGTCCTCGTACAGCTCCAGGGTCTTCTTCGCGTCGGCCTTGCCGACGACGACCGTGGTGCCGTCGTCGCCCGTGGTGTTCTTCGGCTTGACCAGCTCGGCCTTGGCGGCCTTCTCCCAGTAGTCGGGCTCGTTGGCCTTCATGACGCCGTAGGCGATGCCGCCCGCCAGGCCCAGCGCGGCCACGACACCGACGCCGACTATGACCTGCCGGCGGATCCTGTCCTTCTTGGCCTGCGCCTCGCGCTCGGCCCGCAGCCGCTCGCGGGCCGCCGCCTTGTTCGCCTGGCTGTTGCGTGAACTCATGGTGATCTCCGTGGTGTGTGACGTGGAAGGGACTGCCGTACGTGCGTCAGGCGCGCGCGAGCGCACCGAGCACGGGGGGTCCCCGCCGTCCCACGGAGTGTGCGGGGAAGCGCGTACGCGCCCCGGCTCCCGCCCCGACCGGGCGCAGCGCCCGCCGCGCCGGCTCGCAGGCCCCCGCCACCGAGGCGGCCGCCAGCAGCAGCGGACGGAACGCGAAGGACGCCACCGCCCGCAGCAGCCGGCCCAGCGCCCGCTCGCCGTGGCGCAGCCAGGCGGCCGTGAGCAGCCCCACCGAGACGTGCGCGCCGAGCAGCAGCCACGGCGTGTACGGGCCGGGCGAGGCCAGCACGGCGGCCGCGTCGGCGGCGGGCCCGGTCACCTCGGCCAGCGGCCCGCCCACCGGCGTGCCCCCGCACAGCTCCTCCAGGCCCATGGCCCGCAGCGGCCCCGAGACGGGGCCGCCGGCCGGGCCGTAGCAGAGGTGCTGGCCGGCGGTGAAGACGGTGTCGGCGGCCAGCTCCAGCGGTACGAGCAGCCCGGCGATGGGGCCGAAGCCGCGCTCACGGCCGGCGAGCGCCCAGGCGATGGCGAACACACCCGCGAAGGCCCCGCCCACCAGCGCGGGCGGCAGCGGGGCCTGGGACATCAGGACGTGCGAGCCGGAGGAGAGCAGCACGACGACAGCGCTGAACAGCGCGGCCCGCAGCCCTCTGAGTCCCGTCCCGGAAAAGTCCATCCCGGCGAGTGTGCCACGTGTTCCTGTGGAAGCCGTTTCAGGGGGTGAGACGCCCGTTGCGGAAGAGGTCCACGAAGATCTGGTGGTCGGCGCGCGCCCGGGCCCCGTACGCGTGCGCGAAGTCGACCAGCAGCTCCGCGAAGCCCTCCTCGTCCGCCGCGATCGCCGCGTCGATGGCCCGCTCGGTCGAGAACGGCACCAGGGACTGGCCGCTCTCCGCCTCGTCGGCCGACGCGTGCATGGTCGCCGTGGCCCGGCCGAGGTCGGCGACCACCGCCGCGATCTCCTCCGGATCGTCCAGGTCCGACCAGTCCAGGTCCACCGCGTACGGGGAGACCTCCGCCACCAGCTGACCGGCGCCGTCCAGCTCGGTCCAGCCCAGCCACGGGTCGGCGTGCGCCTGCAGGGCCCGCTGCGAGATCACCGTGCGGTGCCCCTCGTGCAGGAAGTAGTCCCGCACCGCCCGGTCCGTGATGTGCCGGGAGGCCGCCGGGGTCTGCGCCTGCTTGAGGTAGATCACGACATCGTTCTCCAGGGCGTCGCTGTGCCCCTCCAGCAGGATGTTGTAGGAGGGCAGGCCCGCCGAGCCGATGCCGACGCCCCGCCGGCCGACCACGTCCTTGACCCGGTAGGAGTCGGGGCGCACGAGGGACTCGTCGGGCAGCGTCTCCAGGTACCCGTCGAAGGCGGCCAGCACCTTGTAGCGGGTGGCGGCGTCCAGCTCGACGGAACCGCCGCCGGAGGAGAAGCGCCGCTCGTAGTCCCGTATCTCCGTCATCGAGTCCAGCAGGGAGAAGCGCGTGCGGGAGCGGGCGGAGCGCAGCGCGTCCAGCAGCGGGCCCTCGGCGGTGTCCAGGGTGAAGGAGGGGACCTCCTCGTCCTTGGCGCCCTTGGCCAGGCGGTGGATCCGCTCCCGGTACGCGCCCGCGTAGATCCGCACCAGCTCGCTTATCTGGTCGTCGCTGAGCGCCTTGGTGTAGCCGATCAGGGCGACGGAGGCGGCGAAGCGCTTGAGGTCCCAGGTGAAGGGGCCGACGTACGCCTCGTCGAAGTCGTTGACGTTGAAGACCAGCCGGCCGTTGGAATCCATGTACGTGCCGAAGTTCTCCGCGTGGAGATCGCCGTGGATCCACACCCGGCCCGTCCGCTCGTCCAGGTACGGGCCGCCGTGCCGGTCCCGCTCCAGGTCGGAGTAGAAGAGGCAGGCCGTGCCGCGGTAGAAGGCGAAGGCCGAGGCCGCCATCTTGCGGAACTTGACCTGGAAGGCAGCGGGGTCGGCGGCGAGCAGCTCACCGAATGCGGTGTCGAACACGTCGAGGATCTCCTCGGCGCGCTGCTCGTCGGTCGTCTCGGGGACCGCCATGGCGGGTTCCTCCTGGTGCACGGGTTGTACGGGCTCTGCCGGACCGGACGCCGGAACGGTGCCCCTGGTTCTGCAACGCCCGACCGTACCGCTGCGTGCCCGTGATCTGTCACCCGTGGGACGTAGGATTCGAAGCTGCCCCCTTCCCCCCGCCGCCAGGAGACCAGCGCCGTGACCAAGACGCCGTTCACGCACCTGCACGTTCACACCCAGTACTCGCTGCTGGACGGTGCGGCACGGCTGAAGGACATGTTCAACGCGTGCAACGAGATGGGCATGACGCACATCGCCATGTCCGACCACGGCAACCTGCACGGGGCCTACGACTTCTTCCACACCGCGCAGAAGTCCGGGGTCACGCCGATCATCGGCATCGAGGCGTACGTCGCCCCCGAGTCCCGGCGCAACAAGCGGCGCATCCAGTGGGGCCAGCCGCACCAGAAGCGCGACGACGTCTCCGGTTCCGGCGGCTACACCCACAAGACGATCTGGGCGGCGAACGCCACCGGCCTGCACAACCTCTTCCGGCTGTCCTCCGACGCCTACGCCGAGGGCTGGCTCACGAAGTGGCCGCGCATGGACAAGGAGACCATCAGCAAGTGGTCCGAGGGGCTGATCGCCTCCACCGGCTGCCCCTCCGGCGAGCTGCAGACCCGTCTGCGCCTCGGCCAGTTCGACGAGGCCCTGAAGTCCGCCTCCGAGTACCAGGACATCTTCGGCAAGGACCGCTACTTCCTGGAGCTGATGGACCACGGCATCGAGATCGAGCGCCGGGTCCGCGACGGACTGCTGGAGATCGGCAAGAAGCTCGGCATCCCGCCGCTGGTGACGAACGACTCGCACTACACCTACGCCAGCGAGGCCACCGCCCACGACGCCCTGCTGTGCATCCAGACCGGCAAGAACCTCTCGGACCCCGACCGCTTCCGCTTCGACGGCTCCGGCTACTACCTGAAGTCGACGGACGAGATGTACGCCATCGACTCCTCGGACGCCTGGCAGGAGGGCTGCGCCAACACCAAGCTGGTCGCGGACCAGATCGACACCGAGGGCATGTTCACGTTCCGGAACCTGATGCCGAAGTTCGACATCCCGGACGGCTACACCGAGGTCACCTGGTTCCGCGAGGAGACCATGCGCGGCATGCACCGCCGCTTCCCCGGGGGCATCCCCGAGGACCGCATGAAGCAGGTCGAGTACGAGATGGACACGATCATCTCGATGGGCTTCCCCGGCTACTTCCTCGTGGTCGCCGACTTCATCATGTGGGCCAAGAACCAGGGCATCGCGGTCGGCCCCGGCCGAGGCTCCGCGGCCGGCTCGATCGTCGCCTACGCCATGGGCATCACCGACCTCGACCCGATCCCGCACGGCCTGATCTTCGAGCGCTTCCTGAACCCCGAGCGCGTCTCCATGCCCGATGTCGACATCGACTTCGACGAGCGTCGGCGCGTCGAGGTGATCAGGTACGTCACGGAGAAGTACGGCCAGGACAAGGTCGCCATGATCGGCACCTACGGCACCATCAAGGCCAAGAACGCGATCAAGGACTCGGCGCGCGTCCTGGGCTACCCGTACGCCATGGGCGACCGCCTCACCAAGGCCATGCCCGCCGACGTCCTCGGCAAGGGCATCCCCCTCTCCGGCATCCTCGACCCGCAGCACCCCCGCTACGGCGAGGCCGGCGAGATCCGCGGCATGTACGAGAACGAGCCGGACGTGAAGAAGGTCATCGACACCGCCCGCGGTGTGGAGGGCCTGGTCCGCCAGATGGGCGTGCACGCCGCCGGCGTGATCATGTCCAGCGAGACGATCACCGACCACGTGCCCGTCTGGGTGCGGCACACCGACGGCGTCACCATCACCCAGTGGGACTACCCGAGCTGCGAGTCGCTCGGCCTGCTGAAGATGGACTTCCTCGGCCTGCGCAACCTCACGATCATGGACGACGCCGTCAAGATGGTGAAGGCCAACAAGGGGATCGACATCGACCTCCTGGCCCTCCCGCTCGACGACCCCAAGACCTTCGAACTGCTCGGCCGCGGCGACACCCTCGGCGTCTTCCAGTTCGACGGCGGGCCCATGCGCTCCCTGCTGCGCCTGATGAAGCCCGACAACTTCGAAGACATCTCCGCCGTGTCGGCCCTATACCGCCCGGGCCCGATGGGCATGAACTCGCACACGAACTACGCCCTGCGCAAGAACAAGCAGCAGGAGATCACCCCGATCCACCCCGAGCTGGAGAAGCCGCTCGAAGAGGTGCTCGCGGTCACCTACGGCCTGATCGTCTACCAGGAGCAGGTGCAGAAGGCCGCCCAGATCATCGCCGGCTACTCGCTCGGCGAGGCCGACATCCTGCGCCGCGTGATGGGCAAGAAGAAGCCCGAGGAACTGGCGAAGAACTTCACCATCTTCCAAGGGGGCGCCCGCAAGAACGGCTACACCGACGAGGCCATCCAGAAGCTCTGGGACGTCCTGGTCCCCTTCGCCGGCTACGCCTTCAACAAGGCCCACTCGGCCGCCTACGGCCTGGTCTCCTACTGGACCGCCTACCTCAAGGCGAACTTCCCGGCCGAATACATGGCCGGCCTGCTCACCTCGGTCAAGGACGACAAGGACAAGTCCGCGATCTACCTGAACGAGTGCCGCCGCATGGGCATCAAGGTGCTCCCGCCGAACGTCAACGAGTCCGAGTCGAACTTCGCCGCCCAGGGCGACGACGTGATCCTCTTCGGCCTCACCGCCGTCCGCAACGTCGGCCAGAACGTCGTCGACTCGATCATCAAGACCAGGAAGGCCAAGGGGAAGTACTCCTCCTTCCCCGACTTCCTGGACAAGGTCGAGGCCGTCGTCTGCAACAAGCGCACCATCGAGTCGCTGATCAAGGCCGGCGCCTACGACGAGATGGGCCACACCCGCAAGGGCCTGGTCGCCCACCACGAGCCGATGATCGACAACGTGGTCGCCGTCAAGCGCAAGGAGGCCGAGGGACAGTTCGACCTCTTCGGCGGGATGGGTGACGAGAGCGCCGGCGACGAGCCCGGCTTCGGCCTCGACGTGGAGTTCTCCGACGTCGAGTGGGAGAAGTCCTACCTCCTCGCCCAGGAGCGCGAGATGCTCGGCCTGTACGTCTCCGACCACCCGCTCTTCGGCCTGGAGCACGTGCTCTCCGACAAGACGGACGCCGGCATCTCCCAGCTGACCGGCGGCGAGCACTCCGACGGCGCCGTCGTCACCATCGGCGGCATCATCTCCGGCCTGCAGCGCAAGATGACCAAGCAGGGCAACGCCTGGGCCATCGCCACCGTCGAGGACCTGGCCGGCTCCATCGAGTGCATGTTCTTCCCCGCGACCTACCAGCTCGTCTCCACCCAGCTGGTCGAGGACACCGTCGTCTTCGTCAAGGGCCGCCTCGACAAGCGCGAGGACGTCCCCCGCCTGGTCGCCATGGAGATGATGGTCCCCGACCTCTCCTCGGCCGGCACCAACGCCCCCGTGGTCCTCACCATCCCCACGGTCAAGGTCACGCCGCCGATGGTGACCCGTCTGGGGGAGATCCTGCGCCACCACAAGGGCAACACCGAGGTGCGGATCAAGCTCCAGGGTCCGCGGACCACCACCGTCCTGCGCCTCGACCGGCACCGCGTACAGCCCGACCCGGCCCTCTTCGGCGACCTCAAGGTCCTGCTCGGCCCGTCCTGCCTGGCCGGATAGCGGCGGCCGCCCCACGCACGGAAGGGCCTGCCCGGCGTCGCCGGGCAGGCCCTTTCGGTTCCGGTCGTCACAGACCGACGCGAAGGACGTCAGTTGTGGCCGAACTTCTTCTGCTTGCTCTTGTGGGCCAGGTCCATGGGACTGGGCGCCTGGGACGACTGCTCGGGGGAATCCGACGAGCGCGACGCGTCCGGCCCGGACGAGCGGGTCTGCTGCTTCGCCGGCTGCTTCTGGTTCTTGTTCTTGGCCATGGTGGAGCCTCCGTGAGGGTCTAGGGGCCAGGACCGCCTTCACACTCACACAGCCCCAGAAACCGCGCATTTTGGATCATTACTGCGCGTAGCCGAGGCCCGCCGTCCGCCCCCGAGTGAGATCCGCCACGCCGATGATCGAGTTCCGGCCTTCAACGCCCTTGAGGTCGGGCAGACTCGGGGAACCCGTGAAAACACAGCGGGACCCCCAGGGAAGAGGGTGGAACGCGTGGACCGCTGCGTCGTCCTGGTGGACGCCGGCTACCTGCTGGGCGCCGCCGCCAGCCTTCTCGCCGGGGAGCCCTCCCGCTCCCGGATCACCGTCGACCATGCCGCCCTCATCCAGGGCCTGCGCGAGCGGGCCGAGGCCGACACCGAGCAGCCCCTGCTGCGCATCTACTGGTTCGACGGCGCACCCGACCGGGTGCCCCAGCCCGAACACCGCAGGCTGCGCGTCATGCCCCGCGTCACCGTCCGCCTCGGCGCCCTGACCCGCAGCGACGGCCGCTGGGCCCAGAAGGGCGTCGACGCCGCCATGCACGCCGAGCTCACCGAGCTCGCCCGCAACCGCGCCTGCTCCGACGTGGTCCTCGTGACCGGCGACGGAGACCTGCTGCCCGGCCTGATGTCCGCCAAGGAACACGGCGTCGCCGTCCACCTGTGGGCCGTCCAGGCCGCCGACGGCGACTACAACCAGTCCGAGGACCTCGTCGCCGAGGCCGACGAACGCCGCGTCCTCGACCGCGCCTGGATCACCCGCGCCGTCCGCGCCAAGGACCTCACCGGACTGTGCTCCCCGCCGCCCGTACCCCGCCCCGACATCGCCGCCATCCTCTCCGCGCCGCTGCCCGAGGCCGCGCTCGCCGAGGCCGCCCGCAACGGTGCCGCCGCCCCCGCGGACGACGAACGCGAAGCGGTCCCCGTACCGGCGCCCACCACCCCCGGCGGAAAGAGCGTCCCCACCCCCAAGGACCTCGCCGGAGCCCTGCGCGCGCCCGCACCGCACGGCGGCCAGCAGGCCGCGGCGAGCACCACGCCGTCCCCCGCCAGCGCCCTGCGCTGGTCCTCCGACCGGGGCTGGATCGACCGCGCCGGACCGCTCGGCGAACCCGCCGAGACGGCCTCGCTGCCCACCCTCGCCCAGCTCACCAGCGCCGAACAGCGCTGGGCCGACCGGGAGGAGGACATCACCACCGTCGGCGGCGACCCGTTCGAGGTGGGACAGGTGTTCGCCCGGCGCTGGATGGAACGCCTCCCGGAGACCGTGCACCTGCAGAAACTGGCCACCATGTACCCGCGCATCCCGCACCGCATCGACGGCGAGCTGCTGCGCTACGCCGCCCGGTTCGGCCTGCTCGCGCACAAGGACGACCAGATCGACGAGCACGACCGCTACGCCATCCGCGCCGGGTTCTGGAGGGAGATCGACGTACGCGCCGCCGCCGAGCACGTCGCCGCCGTACCGGCCGCCGCACCCGGAACCGGACCCGCCGACCTCGCCGCCCCGCTGACCCCGGCGGCCGAGTAGGGGCGGGAACCCCGTAGGCTGCTCCCTCGTGAGTACGGGCACAGCACAGGCGCAGAACGGCACGGCAGCGGCCGCGGGAGCGGCGCCGGACGTGGTCTGCGCGGTGCGTGACCTGGTCAAGACGTATCCCGCGGTCCGCGGACGGCGCGGCGCCCCCGCCCTGCCCGAGACCCGCGCCAACGACGGCGTCAGCCTCGACGTCCGGCGCGGCGAGATCTTCGGCCTGCTCGGCCCCAACGGCGCCGGCAAATCCACCCTGGTCCGCCAGCTCACCGGCCTGATGCGGCCCGACGCGGGCAGCGTGACCCTCCTCGGCCACGACCTCGTACGCCACCCCGGACGGGCCTCCCGGCTGCTGGCCTACCTCGGCCAGGAGTCCACCGCCCTCGACGAGCTCACGGTGGCCCTGGCCGCCGAGACCACCGGCCGGCTGCGCGGACTCGACGTACGGTCGGCACGCGCCGCGCGCGACGCCGTACTGGAGGAACTCGGGCTCACCGGCATCGCCGGACGGCCCCTGAAGAAGCTCTCCGGCGGCCAGCGGCGCCTCGCCTGCTTCGCCACCGCCCTCGTCGGCGAGCGGCCCGTACTGGTCCTCGACGAGCCCACCACCGGCATGGACCCCGTGGCCCGGCGGGCCGTCTGGGCGGCCGTGGACCGGCGCCGCGCCCAGCACGGCGCGACCGTCCTGCTCGTCACCCACAACGTCATCGAGGCCGAGACCGTCCTCGACCGGGTCGCCGTCATCGACCAGGGCAAGGTCATCGCCTGCGACACCCCGGCCGCGCTGAAGGCGCGCGTCTCGGGCGAGGTCCGGCTGGAACTGGTGTGGCGCGAAGCCGCCCCGCTCGCGGTACCGGAGGTCGCCCGATTGCGCGACCGGGCCGTGGAGTCGGGGCGCCGCTGGGTGCTGCGGCTGCCGCCGGACGAGGCCAGGGCGGCGGTGGCCTCGGTCACCGGGGGCCCGGCCTTCGCCGCGCTCGACGACTTCACCCTGGCCACCCCCAGCCTCGAAGACGTGTACCTGGCCCTCGGCGGCAAGACGAAAGGGCTGGTGAAGTCGTGAGCGACCGTTCGACGGGGGCCGTCCGGGCCGTGCTCGCGCCCGACGCCCCGACGGCACCCGAGACCGAGAACGAAACCGGGGTCGGGGCCGGGGCCGCACCGGCCGGCGACGCTCCGGGCCGCGCCGAGGCCGCCGAAGCCGCGCCGCTGGCGCCCGGCGCACGCTTCTTCCCCTCGCTGGCCGCCGTCTACCGGGCGCAGCTCTCCCGGGCCCGGGTGGCGCGGATACCGCTGCTGTTCGTGGCCACCTTCCAGTCCGTCGGCATCATGATCCTGATGCGGGGCGTCGTCGACGGGGGCTCGGAGGCCCGGGCCGTCGTGGCCGGCTCCTCGGTGCTCGTCGTCGCCTTCGTCGCGCTGAACCTGCTCGCGCAGTACTTCGGGCAGCTGCGGGCCGGCGGCGGACTCGACCACTACGCCACCCTGCCCGTGCCGCCCGCTTCGGTGGTGCTGGGCGCGGCGGCCGCGTACGCCTCCTTCACGCTGCCGGGGACCCTGGTCACCGCCGTCTTCGGGTGCCTGCTGTTCGGGCTGCCGATGAGCGGGCTGTGGATCCTGGCCGCCGTGGTGCCGCTGGCCGGAGCCGCCCTGGCCGGGCTCGGCGCCGCCCTGGGGCTGCTGGCACCCCGCCAGGAGCTCGCCACCCTCGCGGGACAGCTCGGCATGTCGGCCGCGCTGCTGCTCGGGGTGCTGCCGCCCGAGCGGATGCCGGCCGTGATCGTCTGGGCGCGGGACCTGCTGCCGTCCACGTACGGGGTGGAGGCGTTCGCCCGGACCTTCGAGGCGTCGCCGGACTGGGCCGCCGTCGTCTTCGACCTCGGCGTGTGCGCGGCCGTCGGCGTCCTCTCGCTCACCGTCGCGACCTGGGCGTACCGCCGGGCGGCCGTCCGCTGACGCCGCCGCCCGACACACCTGGCACGATGTGGGGGTGACCGAAGCCGTGACCCCGCAGTCCCCGTTCGACCCGCCGCCGTCGCCGCCCGAGAAGCCGGGTGACACCGCCGCGGCCATCCGCCCGGAGGACATCCGCGACGGGGCCGTCGTGGCCCTCGCGGTCGCGGTGGCCGGGCTGCTCCTCGGACTGCTGTGGTGGTGGCTGGCGCCCCGCGTCCAGTACGTCTCCAACGGGGAGGCGGTCTTCCTGCGCAACAGCGAGAGCGAAGCGCGGATCGCCGCCGACGGGACCTTCTTCCTGCTGGCGCTGGGGCTGGGCGTGCTCAGCGCCGTCGGCACCTTCCTGTGGCGCCGGGCCGGCGGCGTGCCGCTGGTGATCGGGCTCGCCGTCGGATCCTGCTTCGCCGCACTGGCGGGGTGGCGGTTCGGGCTGTGGCTCGGCTCGTCCTCCACGGACCTGGCCGCCGCCGCGGCCGCGGCGGGCAAGGGGGTGCCGTTCGACGCGCCGCTGGAGCTGCTGGCGCACGGGGCGCTGCTGGCCTGGCCGATGACCGCCGTACTGCTGCACCTGGGGTTCACCGCGCTGTGGACGCCGCGGGATCCCGAGCCGGACCCGCTGGCCGGGTGGAGCGGCTACTACCAGCCGGCGCCGCCGGCCGAGGCGGCGCTGCCGCCCGCCGACACCGGTCCGGCCGCGTCGGAGACCCCGCGCCCCTGACCCTCCGGGCCGGCTCGGCCTAGGCCCGGCCGATCGGGGCCAGGACGGCGTCGGTGAGGGTGGCCAGGTCCGCGGGGGAGAGCTCGATCTCCAGGCCGCGGCGGCCCGCCGAGCAGCAGATCGTGGGGTGCGCCGTCGCGGACTCGTCGATGACCGTGCGCAGCCGCTTGCGCTGCCCCAGCGGGGAGATGCCGCCGCGGACGTAGCCCGTGGTGCGCTCCGCCAGCGCCGGGTCCGCCATCGCCGCCCGCTTGCCGCCCACCGCCGTCGCCAGCGCCTTCAGGTCCAGCGACCCCGACACCGGCACCACCGCCACCGTCAGGACGCCGTCCACGTCCGCCACCAGGGTCTTGAAGACCTGCGTCGGCGAGACGCCCATCGCCTCGGCCGCCTCCTCGCCGTACGAGGAGGCCGCCGGGTCGTGCTCGTAGGCGTGCGTGGTGAAGGCCACCCCGGCCGCCGTCAGGGCCACGATCGCCGGGGTGCCGGCCGCCTGCTTCGTCTTCTTCGCCATCGGTCCCCCGTCGGTCCGGTCAGTTGGGGCTCGTCGGAGCCCTGGTCAGGTCCACCGCCGGCAGCGACGGCAGGTGCCGGATCACGGCCGTCTCCGTGCGCAGCAGCTTCAGTTCCTCCGCCAGCCGCGTCGCCGTGTCCGGGGCCTGGAGCAGCCGCTGCTTCGCCGGGATGTCCAGCACCGCAGCCGCGGCCACCAGGTACGACACCACCGACGGCTCGTCGGGCAGCTCCGCACCGGTCAGGGACCGCTCACGGGCCCCGGCCAGCCGCTTCTGGTAGTTGCGGAAGGCCCGCAGCACGCCCTCCGCGAGGACCCCGGCGCCGTCGCCCGCGTCCTCCGGGAGCTCCTCCAGCTCCGCCGTCAGGAACGGGCCCGAGGAGTCGACCGACAGCAGGCGGACCCGCGTCGTACCGGTCGCCAGGACCTCGAAGCTGCCGTCCTCCCGCTCCCGGATCGTCGCCGCCTCCGCCACGCAGCCCACCCGGTGGAACGCCTGGATCGGGTCCGCGCCGAAGCCCGCGGCCGGGCCGCGCTCCGGCAGGGCCGTGGGGTCCGGCAGGCCGGGCGCCGTCGGGGCGACCTCCCGGCCGTCGCGGATCGCGACGACCGCGAATCGGCGCGGCTCGTCCTCGCCCGCCTTCAGCAGCTCGCGCATCATGGCGCGATAACGCTCCTCGAAGACGTTCAGCGGGAGGACGAGTCCCGGGAACAGCACCGAGTTCAGCGGGAAGAGGGGCAGGCGAACGGTGGTCACGACGCACAGCGTAATCGTCCGGAGACGCGCCCCGTCACCCCCGCCGCAGCAGCCGGGAGGCCCCCGCCGCCACCGTCGTGGCCAGGATCCAGCCCATGATGACCAGGCCCGCCGCCGCCCACTGCCAGCCGCCCGCCAGTTTCCACTGACCCTGCTGGCCCAGGTCGATCACCGGCAGCAGCAGGTCCAGCGCGTACAGCGGGGCGCTCCACTGCGGATGCTCGTCCTGCTTGATCGCCGGCGGGTCGAGCTGGGAGAACATCAGCGCCCCGGCCGCCCAGAGCACGGCCATCCACAGGGCGGCCCGGCCCGGCCGGTACCCGTAGACCACCGTCCAGTCCTGCAGGTACCCCCACGCCTTCGGGCCCGGCGGCAGCGTGGCCCGGCGCCGCCGCTGCTTGGCCAGCAGCACCTCCCGCGCCTCCGCGTCCTCGCCGCTGGCCCGCAGCACCGCCGCCAGCCGCTCGTAGGGGCCCGGCGAGTACTCGGGGGTGGCCGCCTCCAGCCAGGCCAGCCGGCGGGAGAGGGGGAAGTGGCCGCGGGGCGCGAGGTTCTCGTACTCGAAGCCCTCGACGGACACCCCGCCCGGGCCCGGCCAGCTCGTGGAGGTGTCGACCAGCTTGACCACCTTGGCCCCGGACACCACCACCCGCCCGCGCTCCGGCCCCTCCCCGACGAAACGGAACTCCGGGGTCTGGATCCGGCGCAGCGATATCTCCTGCTCGTCCGTGAGCAGGAACCGCGCCCCGTAGAAGTCGATGGCGTCCCCGAACCGGCCGTCGTCCAGCCGCAGCCCGCCCCGGCACTCGAACGGCTGCGCCCGCTGCCCCCGCGTCGGCGTCTGCCCCAGCCCGTACGGGGGAGTGGAGGAGCCCGAGCCGCCCCGGCCGTAGCCCATCGCGATCGAGGTCAGGTAGAGGGTCCGCTCCACGGTCAGCTGCGGGGCGTTCAGCGCGTGCCGCCCGGAGGGATTGCGCAGCCGGGCCCCGCGCAGGTTCATCGACACGCCGACCTTCGCGCCGCGCAGGCTCACCTCCCCGTACGTCTCCAGCAGCTCGCCCTGGAAGTCCTGCGCGACCGACATCCCGTCGGCGGCGATCGCCCGCCCCTTGTTGTCCCGCTGCACCACCGCCTGGCTCACCAGCAGGTCGGTCCCGATCTGCGCGTCGGTGAGCCGGATCCCCCGAGCCACCCGGCAGCGCGGCAGGTGCAGATCGCCCTCGGTGTGCAGCCGGGACGCCTCCAGCCGCGGGATCGCACAGTTGACCAGGCGCAACGTGCCGAAACGGGCCTCGGACAGCTGGATCTCGCTGTCGAAGCGGCAGGACTGCAGCTCCACGTACGGAGCAACCGTGCCACCGGAGAGATCCAGCCGCCCGGTGATCCGTACGCCCCGCAGCTTCAGGGACGCCACCCGCCCCGGCACCGGCGGCGGACCGTGGAGCAGCAGCAGCGCCACCACCCCGGCGCGGACGCTGCGCCCGGCACCCCAGACGTGGTCGGCGTGCGGATCGTCCCGGTCGGCGGCGCGGGCACTGAGATCGCAGACGCTGCCCGTGCGGAAGGCCTCCCACATCCGGCGCTCGGAAGCACTGAGATCCGCCGGTTCCCCGTCCGAGCTCGCCTCGGTCACCGCGGTCCCCCTCCGCTGTCATGTACGTGTAGACGAACGCTAACGGGGACCTGTGACGTCCGGGACGTGTATCAGCCAGTGATACGGGCGAACGGTGGCGCGAGGCGGTCTGAGAGAATTGGGAGGTGATCTCTCGTATCGACCTGCGCGGTGACGCCCTCCCCGAGGGCGGCGCCCTGCGCGACCTGCTGCCCCGTGCCGAGTTCGACGTAGAAGCTGCCCTGGAGAAGGTGCGGCCCATCTGCGAGGACGTCCATCATCGTGGCACGGCGGCGCTGATCGAGTACGCGCAGAAGTTCGACGGAGTGACGTTGGAGCAGGTCAGGGTGCCCGTCGAGGCGCTCAAGGCCGCCCTCGACGAGCTCGACCCGGCCGTCCGCGCAGCCCTCGAGGAGTCGATCCGGCGCGCCCGGATCGTCCACCGCGAACAGCGCCGCACCGAGCACACCACCCAGGTGGTCCCCGGCGGCACCGTGACCGAGAAATGGGTTCCGGTGGAGCGCGTGGGGCTGTACGCCCCGGGCGGCCGCTCGGTGTACCCGTCCTCCGTCGTCATGAACGTGGTGCCGGCCCAGGAGGCGGGCGTCGAGTCGATCGCGCTCGCGTCCCCGCCGCAAAAGGAACACGGCGGCCTGCCGCACCCGACGATCCTCGCCGCCTGCGCCCTGCTCGGCGTGGACGAGGTGTACGCCGCCGGCGGCGCCCAGGCCGTCGCGATGTTCGCGTACGGCACCACCGGACCCGACGGCTGCCCGCCCGCCAACATGGTCACCGGCCCCGGCAACATCTGGGTCGCCGCCGCCAAGCGCTACTTCACCGGCCGCATCGGCATCGACACCGAGGCCGGCCCGACCGAGATCGCCGTCCTCGCCGACTCCACGGCCGACCCGGTGCACGTCGCCGCCGACCTGATCAGCCAGGCCGAGCACGACCCGCTGGCCGCGGCCGTCCTCGTCACGGACTCCGCCGAGCTCGCCGACGCCGTCGAGAAGGAGCTGGAGCCGCAGGTCGCCGCGACCAAGCACGTCGAGGACCGGATCAAGCCGGCCCTCGCCGGCAAGCAGTCCGCGATCGTCCTCGTCGACAGCCTGGAGGACGGCCTCAAGGTCGTCGACGCCTACGGCGCCGAGCACCTGGAGATCCAGACCGCCGACGCCGCCGCCTGGGCCGCCCGCGTCCGCAACGCCGGCGCGATCTTCGTCGGCCCGTGGGCCCCGGTCTCCCTCGGCGACTACTGCGCCGGCTCCAACCACGTGCTGCCCACCGGCGGCTGCGCCTGCCACTCCTCCGGCCTGTCCGTGCAGTCCTTCCTGCGCGGCATCCACATCGTCGACTACACCCGCGACGCCCTCGCCGAGGTCACCCACCACGTGGTCACCCTCGCCGAGGCCGAGGACCTGCCCGCCCACGGCGCCGCCCTCAAGGCGCGCTTCGGATGGAAGGTCCCCACCCCGTGAGCATCGGCATCGACGACCTCCCCATCCGGGACGAACTGCGCGGCAAGAGCCCGTACGGCGCCCCGCAGCTGGACGTGCCCGTCCAGCTGAACACCAACGAGAACCCCTACGAGCTGCCCGCGGAACTCGTCGCGCGCATCGCCGAGCGCGTCGCCGACGCCGCCCGCACCCTCAACCGCTACCCGGACCGGGACGCGGTCGAGCTGCGCACCGAGCTCGCCGCCTACCTCACCCGTACGGGCAAGCACCCGGTCGCGCGGGAGAACGTATGGGCCGCCAACGGCTCCAACGAGGTCATCCAGCAGCTGCTGCAGACCTTCGGCGGACCCGGCCGCACCGCGATCGGCTTCGAGCCCTCCTACTCCATGCACGCGCTGATCTCCCGCGGCACCGGCACGGGCTGGATCTCCGGCCCGCGCCGCGAGGACTTCACGATCGACGTGGAGGCGGCCGAGCGGGCGATCGCCGAGCACGCCCCCGACGTCGTCTTCATCACCTCGCCCAACAACCCCACGGGCACCGCCGTCGACGCGGAGACCGTCCTGGCCCTCTACGAGGCCGCCCAGGCGGCCAAGCCCTCCCTCGTCATCGTCGACGAGGCCTACGTGGAGTTCAGCCACCGGGACTCGCTGCTGCCCCTCATCGAGGGCCGCCCCCACATGGTGGTCTCCCGGACCATGTCCAAGGCCTTCGGCGCCGCCGGCCTGCGCCTGGGCTACCTGGCCGCGCACCCCGCCGTCGTCGACGCCGTACAGCTGGTGCGCCTGCCGTACCACCTGTCCGCCGTCACCCAGGCGACGGCCCTGGCCGCCCTGGAGCACACCGACACCCTGCTCGGCTACGTCGAGCAGCTCAAGTCCGAGCGGGACCGCCTCGTCACCGAGCTGCGGGCCATCGGCTACGAGGTCACCGAGTCCGACGCGAACTTCATCCAGTTCGGGAAGTTCGAGGACTCGCACACCGCCTGGCAGAAGATCCTCGACCACGGGGTCCTGGTCCGGGACAACGGCGTACCCGGCCGGCTGCGGGTCACCGCCGGCACCCCGGCAGAGAACGACGCGTTCCTGGAAGCGGTTCGCGCACTGAAGAAGGAGCAGCACGCATGAGCCGCATCGGACGGGTCGAACGGACCACCAAGGAGACCTCCGTCGTCGTCGAGATAAACCTCGACGGCACCGGCAAGGTCGACGTCTCGACGGGCGTGGGCTTCTACGACCACATGCTCGACCAGCTCGGCCGCCACGGCCTCTTCGACCTCACCGTCAAGACCGACGGCGACCTGCACATCGACTCCCACCACACCATCGAGGACACCGCCCTCGCGCTCGGCGCCGCCTTCAAGCAGGCCCTCGGCGACAAGGTGGGCATCTACCGCTTCGGCAACTGCACCGTGCCGCTCGACGAGTCCCTCGCCCAGGTCACCGTCGACCTGTCCGGCCGCCCCTACCTCGTGCACACCGAGCCCGAGAACATGGCGCCGATGATCGGCTCCTACGACACGACGATGACCCGGCACATCTTCGAGTCCTTCGTCGCGCAGGCCCAGATCGCCCTGCACATCCACGTCCCGTACGGCCGCAACGCCCACCACATCGTGGAGTGCCAGTTCAAGGCCCTCGCCCGCGCGCTGCGCTACGCCGCCGAGTTCGACCCGCGCGCCGCCGGCATCCTGCCTTCCACGAAGGGCGCCCTCTAGCAGTGAACGGGCTGAACACCATCCTGATCGTCCTCGGCCTCTTCCTGGCCGGGGGCGTCTACTCCTTCCAGAAGCAGCAGATGCCCAAGTCGGTCATCATCCTGCTCGCCCTCGCCTCCGCCATGTGTCTGGCAGCCGGAGTCCTGCGAATCCAAGGAATCTGGGAATGAGCACAGCACGCCCCACCAAGAAGGTCGTCGTCTTCGACTACGGCTTCGGCAACGTCCGCTCCGCCGAGCGCGCCCTCGCCCGCGTCGGCGCCGACGTCGAGATCACCCGCGACTACGACAAGGCCATGGACGCCGACGGACTCCTCGTCCCCGGCGTCGGCGCCTTCTCGGCCTGCATGCAGGGCCTCAAGGACGTCCGCGGCGACTGGATCATCGGCCGCCGCCTCTCCGGCGGCCGCCCGGTCATGGGCATCTGCGTCGGCATGCAGATCCTCTTCGAGCGCGGCATCGAGCACGGCGTGGAGACCGAAGGCCTCGACGAGTGGCCCGGCACCGTCGGCCCGCTCAAGGCCCCGATCGTCCCCCACATGGGCTGGAACACCGTCGAGGCCCCGGCCGACAGCCAGGCCTTCGCCGGCCTGGACGCCGACGCCCGGTTCTACTTCGTGCACTCCTACGCGGCGCGCGACTGGAGCCTGGAAGTCACCAACCCGCTGATCCGCGCCCCCAAGGTCACCTGGGCCACCCACGGCGAACGCTTCGTCGCGGCGGTGGAGAACGGGGCCCTGTGGGCCACCCAGTTCCACCCCGAGAAGTCCGGCGACGCCGGCGCCCAGCTCCTCACCAACTGGATCGAGACCCTCTGATGCCGAACACGCTCGAGCTCCTCCCCGCGGTCGACGTCCGCGACGGCCAGGCCGTCCGCCTCGTCCACGGCGTCTCCGGCAGCGAGACCTCCTACGGCTCCCCGCTGCAGGCGGCCCTCGCCTGGCAGTCCGCCGGCGCCGAGTGGCTCCACCTGGTCGACCTGGACGCCGCCTTCGGCACCGGCGACAACCGCGCCCTGGTCGCCGAGATCACCCGCGCCATGGACATCAAGGTCGAGCTGTCCGGCGGCATCCGCGACGACGCCTCGCTCGCCGCGGCCCTCGCCACCGGCTGCACCCGCGTCAACCTCGGCACCGCCGCCCTGGAGACCCCCGAGTGGGCCGCCAAGGCCATCGCCGAGCACGGCGACAGGATCGCCATCGGCCTCGACGTCACCGGCACCACCCTCAAGGGCCGCGGCTGGACCAGCGAGGGCGGCGACCTCTACGAGACCCTCGCCCGCCTCGACTCCGAGGGCTGCGCCCGCTACGTCGTCACCGACATCGGCAAGGACGGCACGCTCACCGGCCCCAACCTGGAGCTGCTGAAGAACGTCTGCGCCGCCACCGACCGCCCCGTCGTCGCCTCCGGCGGCATCTCCTCCCTCGACGACCTGCGGGCCCTGTCCGACCTGGTCCCCCTGGGCGTCGAGGGCGCGATCGTCGGCAAGGCCCTGTACGCCAAGGCCTTCACCCTGGAAGAAGCCCTGAAGGTGGTCTCCGCATGAGCAGCTCCCCCGACACCGGCGCCGTACGCCGCATCTCCTCCGGCGGCCCCTACGAGGACGTCATCGCGTACTCCCGGGCCGTGCAGCTGCCGAACGGCCTCGTGCTGGTCTCCGGCTGCACCGCGGCCGACGCGGGCGGCCCCTACGAGCAGACCGTCGCCGCCTTCGGCGTCGCCTTCAAGGCCCTCGCCCAGGCCGGCCTCGGCCCCGAGGACGTCGTCCGCACCCGCATGTACCTGACGCACGCCCGCGACGTGGACGACGCGGGCCGCGCCCACAAGGAACTCTTCGACGCGGTCCGCCCGGCCGCGACGATGCTCATCGTCTCCGGCTTCGTCGACCCGTCGATGGTCGTCGAGGTGGAGGTCGAGGCGTACAAGGCGGTGCCCGCATGAGCCTCGCCGTACGCGTGATCCCCTGCCTGGACGTGGACAACGGCCGCGTCGTCAAGGGCGTCAACTTCCAGAACCTGCGCGACGCGGGCGACCCGGTGGAGATGGCCAAGCTGTACGACGCCGAAGGCGCCGACGAGCTGACCTTCCTCGACATCACCGCGTCCTCCGGGAACCGCGAGACCACCTACGACGTGGTGCGCCGCACCGCCGAGCAGGTCTTCATCCCGCTGACCGTGGGCGGCGGCGTCCGCACGGCCGACGACGTCGACAAGCTGCTGCGCGCGGGAGCGGACAAGGTGGGCGTGAACACGGCCGCCATCGCCCGCCCCGAGCTGATCCAGGAGATCGCGGAGCGGTTCGGCCGGCAGGTCCTCGTCCTGTCGGTCGACGCCCGCCGCACCGAGTCCGGCACCTTCGAGGTCACCACGCACGGCGGCCGCCGGGGCACCGGCATCGACGCCGTCGAGTGGGCGCACCGGGCCGCGGAGCTGGGCGCCGGCGAGATCCTGCTGAACTCGATGGACGCCGACGGCACGAAGGACGGCTACGACACCGAGATGATCGCGGCGGTCCGCAAGCACGTCACCGTGCCGGTGATCGCCTCGGGCGGCGCGGGCCGCCTCGCCGACTTCGCCCCGGCGATCGAGGCGGGTGCCGATGCGGTGCTCGCCGCGTCGGTCTTCCATTTCGGCGACCTGCGCATCTCCGAGGTCAAGTCGGCCCTCCGCGAGGCGGGCCACCCGGTCCGCTAGCCCGTCGCCCCCGGCGGGGTCTGCCGACTCGGGGCGCTGCCGTCGATCCCCGCCTGCGGGCCGGTGGCCGCGCCTCAATTGCCGGCGGGGCTGGTTTGGTGTCCCTGGGCGGGGTCGGGAGTGGGGGTGAGGGTGCGGGGCCGCCGGGGGGTATCTCCTCGGCTCGGCGCGTGCCAGTTCCTCTCGGCCGTACCCGGTGGTTGCGCGCTCGTCCTGCGGGGACACCCCCCACCGTCCCCACACCCCCACCTCGAAGCCAGACTCAGCCCCGCCGGCGCTTGAGGCGCGGCCACCGGCCCGCACCCGGAAGACAAGGGCAGCGCCCGGCCAGGGCAAGGGTTAGAGGCCCAGCTCCGCCACCGTCAGCTTCGCGACGGCCTCCTTCTCGCCGTCCAGCGTCACCGCGGCCGACGCCTGCCGGCCGAAGCAGAACAGCGTCAGTTCCCCCGGCTCCCCCGTCACCGTCACCACCGGCGCACCCTTGTGCGCCACGGCCGTCTGACCGTTCGGACGCCTCAGCACCAGGCCCACCGGCGAGCGGCGCCCCGTCAGCCGGGCCATCTTCTCCAGGCGGGACCACAGCGCGTCCGAGAACACCCGGTCCAGCTCCCGCGGGGACCAGTCCGGCTGGGCCCGGCGGACGTCCTCCGCGTGGACGTAGAACTCCACCGCGTTCGCCGCCTCGTCGATCTGCTTCAGCGCGTACGGCGACATCCGCGGCGGCCCGGTCCGGATCAGCTGGATCAGCTCCTCGTACGGCTTGGCCGTGTACTCGGCCATCGCCGCGTCCAGCCGCCCCTTCAGCACCTTCAGCAGCAGGCCGCCCGCCGCGTCCGGCCGCCGCTCCCGCACCACCACGTGCGCGGCCAGGTCCCGGCACCGCCAGCCGGTGCACAGCGTGGGGGCCTCCGGACCGGCCGCCTCCAACAGGTCCGCCAGCAGCAGTCGTTCACGCTTCGCATGGGTAGACATGCGGGCCAGCCTACGGCCGGAACCCGCCCCGCGCCCGCCCATCAGACGGACATGGATCACCACCCCCATCCGGGCCCGGCACAATGGCTCCATGAGTACGACCCCCCGCCCCGGCAACCTCGACCCCGCCATCGCCGCGCGCCTCAAGCGCTCCGCCGACGGCCTGGTACCGGCCATCGCCCAGCAGTACGACACCGGTGAGGTGCTCATGCTCGGGTGGATGGACGACGAGGCACTGCACCGCACCCTGACCACCGGCCGCTGCACGTACTGGTCCCGCAGCCGCCAGGAGTACTGGGTGAAGGGGGATACGTCCGGCCACTTCCAGCACGTCAAGTCCGTCGCCCTCGACTGCGACGCCGACACCGTGCTCGTCCGGGTCGACCAGGTCGGAGCCGCCTGCCACACCGGCTCCCGCACCTGCTTCGACGAAGACGTCCTCCTCCGCGCAGCCGACTAGGTAGGGGTCCCCACGCAATGGATCTTGAGACGTTCCGCAAGCTCGCGGCCGACCGCCGCGTCATCCCCGTGAGCCGCAAGCTGCTCGCCGACGGGGACACGCCCGTCGGGCTCTACCGCAAGCTGGCCGCCGAACGCCCCGGCACCTTCCTCCTGGAGTCCGCGGAGAACGGCCGGTCCTGGTCCCGGTACTCCTTCGTCGGGGTCCGCAGCGACGCCACCCTGACCGTCCGCGACGGCCGGGCGCACTGGATCGGCACCCCGCCCGTCGGCGTACCCACCGACGGCGACCCCCTCGACGCCCTGCGCGCGACCGTCGGGGCCCTGCACACCCCCCGCGACCTTGCGGGGGAGATGCCCCCCTTCACCGGCGGCATGGTCGGCTACCTCGGCTACGACATCGTCCGCCGCCTGGAGCGCATCGGCGAGCACGGCAGCGACGACCTGGAACTGCCCGAGCTGACGATGCTGCTCACCTCCGACCTCGCGGTGCTGGACCACTGGGACGGCACCGTCCAGCTCATCGCCAACGCCATCAACCACAACGACCTCGACTCCGGGGTCGACGAGGCGTACGCGGACGCCGTGGCCCGCCTCGACGCCATGGAGGCGGACCTGGCGCGGCCCGCGCCCTACGTCCCGGCCCCGCTGCCCGCCTCCGCGCTGCCCGAGTACTCCGCCCTGTGGGGCGGCGAGGAGTACCAGGCGGCCGTCGAGGACATCAAGGAGCGCATCCGGGCCGGCGAGGCCTTCCAGGTGGTGCCCTCGCAGCGGTTCGAGACCCCCTGCACGGCCTCCGCGCTGGACGTCTACCGGGTGCTGCGCGCCACCAACCCGTCCCCGTACATGTACCTCTTCCGCTTCGAGAACGGCTTCGACGTGGTCGGGTCGAGCCCGGAGGCGCTGGTCAAGGTCGAGGACGGGCGGGCCATGGTCCACCCCATCGCCGGCACCCGCCACCGGGGCGCGACCCCGCAGGAGGACAACGACCTCGCCGAGGAGCTGCTGGCCGACCCCAAGGAGCGCGCCGAGCACCTGATGCTCGTCGACCTGGGCCGCAACGACCTCGGGCGGGTCTGCGAGCCCGGATCGGTCGAGGTCGTCGACTTCATGTCGATCGAGCGCTACTCCCACGTCATGCACATCGTCTCCACCGTGACGGGGCGCGTGGCCGAGGGGAAGACCGCCTTCGACGTGCTCACGGCCTGTTTCCCGGCCGGCACCCTCTCCGGGGCGCCCAAGCCGCGCGCCATGCAGATCATCGAGGAGCTGGAGCCCTCCCGCCGCGGCCTCTACGGCGGCTGCGTGGGCTACCTGGACTTCGCCGGCGACTCCGACACCGCCATCGCCATCCGTACGGCGCTGCTGCGCGACGGTACGGCGTACGTGCAGGCCGGAGCCGGTGTCGTCGCCGACTCGGTGCCCGAGCTGGAGGACAACGAGTGCCGCAACAAGGCCGCCGCCGTGCTGCGGGCCGTGGCAGCGGCGAACCGCCTGAGCGGCTCCTGAGGGCGTAGGGGATAGTGGGGTACGTGAGTGCCGTACCCCCGCCCCGTTCCGATGCCTCCGCCGAGCCCGAGGCCCCCGACAGCCGCAGCAGCCGCAGCAGCCGCCGCAGCGTGGCCGCGGCGCTGCTGCTCGGCGCGCTCGGCGCCACCGTCGTCCTGCTCGCCTCCGGCCGCGTCTGGGCCCGGGGCACGGCCGCCATCGGCAGCGACTCGCTCCAGCTGAGCGCCGACGGGCGGGCCGTGACCGGGCTCCCGGCGGCCCTGGCCATCGTCGGCCTGGCCGCGCTGGTCGCCGTCTTCGCCGTACGCGGCAAGGGCCGGCTGCTGGTGTCCGGCCTGCTGGCGCTCAGCGGGCTCGGCGCGGCGCTGTCGGCCCTCTTCGGCTCCGACGGCCGCAGCGTCCTGGACGCGCAGGCCGCCCGTACGACCGCGGACAGCGCGGCGCACGTGGCCGGCCTGACCCAGACGACGTGGCCGTACGTCACGGCCGCCGGAGCGGTCCTGATCCTGGCCGCCGGGCTGCTGGCGCTGCGCTTCGGCCGCGGCTGGCCCGCGATGGGCGGCCGCTACGAGCGTGACGGCAGGCCCCGTCCGAGGGCCGTCGCGGCGGTGGATCCGGACCGGCCGGAAGATCTGTGGAAGGCTCTGGACCGCGGCGAGGACCCGACCACGGGTCCGAGCGGCGACCGGACCCGCTGACCCGGCCCCGGCCGGGCCCGCGACCCGGCGCCCGAGCCGACCCCCGCTGGACGGTGAGGCCGCCCGGTGCGGGACAATGTCACCGAGCGTCCGACACAGACCGCACGTTCGACGAAGCAGCGCGACAGAGCAACGAGGAGCAAACTCATGGCGGGCACTAGCCACGGACACACCCCGGCCGCCTGGACCGGTGTCATCATCGCCTTCATCGGTTTCTGCATCTCCGGCGCCTTCATGGTGCTCGCCAACCCCCTCGGCTTCTGGGCCGGCATGGTCGTCGTCGCGCTCGGCGGTGTCGTCGGCCTGGCGATGAAGGCCGCGGGCATGGGCGCGCCGAAGGCCACCCACAAGGACCTGGCCGAGGTCATCGCCGCGAACAAGGTCCCCGCCAAGGCCTGAGCGCGCCACCTGCGCCGGTCCTGGAAGAGAGCCGAAAGGCGCGGCCCCGCCGGGCTGCGCCTTTTGTCGTGAGCGGAGAGAATCAGCAGGTGGACGCCTCCAGCACCCCCGACCCCGGACCCGGTCCGCAGGCCGGGCCCGCCGTGCCCGCGGGTGCGGCCGTGCCCGCGGTGCCGGCCGTGCCCGCGGTGCCCCAGCGGGCGTCCCGCGCCAGGCGGCTCGCCGCCCCGGCGCTCTACCTGGCCGCGGCCGGCGCGGCGTTCGCCTACGTGGGCGCCGTGGACCCCAACGAGCCGGGCCACTACCCGGTCTGCCCGCTGCTGCGGCTGACGGGCGTCCTGTGCCCCGGCTGCGGCGGGCTGCGCAGCGCGCACGCGTTCGCCCACGGGGACCTGGCCGCTGCTTTCGGGTCGAATGCCCTCGCGGTCGTCGGCTACTTCGTCTTCGCGGGTTTCATGGCCCTGTGGCTGGTTCGCGCCTACCGCGGCGGGCCGGCTCCGAGGATCGTCCTGCGTCCCGCCCATGCGTGGGCGGTGGGCGCGGTGGTACTGGTTTTCGCCGTTGTCCGAAATCTCTCTTTCGGGACGGCCCTGGCACCCTGAGGCCCGCGTACAGCCGGGATGAAGGGCGTATTCCGAATGTCCAGTTACTGGGACGCCGTCAACCGAGTGCGGAGGGCGACGCCTCCGCCGGATACCATTTGATTGCCGACCTTGCAGTGGTACGTGTCTGCAGGGCGGCCGACCGTCATCGACCCGGAAGGGGGCCGCTCGCGTGAGTGTGCTCGACGAGATCATCGAAGGGGTCCGCGAAGACCTTGCCGAACGGCAGGCCCGCGTGAGCCTCGACGAGCTCAAGGAGCGTGCCGCCAAGGCGCCCCAGGCCAAGGACGGCGTCGCGGCCCTGCGCGGCGACGGCGTCAAGGTGATCTGCGAGGTCAAGCGCTCCAGCCCCTCCAAGGGCGCGCTGGCCGCGATCGCGGATCCGGCCGGGCTCGCCGCGGACTACGAGGCGGGCGGTGCGGCGGTCATCTCCGTCCTCACCGAGCAGCGCCGGTTCGGCGGCTCGCTGGCCGACCTGGAGGCCGTCCGCGCCCGCGTGGACATCCCGATCCTGCGCAAGGACTTCATCGTCACGGCGTACCAGCTCTGGGAGGCCCGCGCCTACGGCGCCGACCTCGCGCTGCTGATCGTCGCGGCCCTGGAGCAGGAGGCCCTCGTCTCCCTCATCGAGCGGGCCGAGTCCATCGGCCTCACCCCGCTCGTCGAGGTCCACGACGAGGAGGAGGTGGAGCGCGCGGTGGCCGCCGGCGCCAAGATCATCGGTGTCAACGCCCGCAACCTCAAGGACCTCAAGGTCGACCGCTCCACCTTCGAGCGCGTCGTCGGCGAGATCCCGCCCCACATCGTCAAGGTCGCCGAGTCCGGCATCCGCGGACCGCACGACCTGATCGCCTACGCGAACGAGGGCGCCGACGCCGTCCTCGTCGGCGAGTCCCTGGTCACCGGCCGCGACCCGAAGGCGGCCGTGGCCGACCTCGTCGCCGCCGGCGCCCACCCGGCCCTGCGCCACGGACGGAGCTGACCCGTCCCGTGACCCCCGACCGCCCTTGCGTCCGCACGCAGCCCGCGCCGCCGGCATCCCGCCGCGGCCCGGGCGGCGTGCCGACGGCGTACGCGCCCCTGGCGCGCGGCTGCCGCCCCCGCGGCTGCCGCGCCCCGGCACGGCGCGTCCACGGGCGGCGGGTCCGGTACGTGATCGGCTCCGAGCCCGGCCAGGTCAACGGCATGCGATGGCGCCGCGGAGACGCGCCGTAACGAGGGCTGCCGCGGCCCGGTACGCGAAGGCGTACCGCGTCGCCGCGCGGTCCCGTACGGCCTGCTGCCCGGGCCGACCGGCTCCGGGAGCGGGCCGCTCCGCACCGTGACCACGACATCCCCCAGCGGGGTGTCCGCGGCACGGGCGGGCGGCGCAATACGGTGAAACCACCCGCCGCATCTCGCACCCGTAGGAGCACTGGATCATGTCCAGCGAGTTCTTCATCCCGGACCCGGAGGGTCACGTTCCCAACGCCGAGGGCTACTTCGGCGACTTCGGCGGCAAGTTCATCCCGGAGGCGCTCGTCGCCGCCGTGGACGAGGTCGCCGTCGAGTACGAGAAGGCCAAGGGCGACCCGTCCTTCGCGGCCGAGCTCAACGACCTCATGGTCAACTACACCGGCCGCCCGAGCGCCCTCACCGAGGTGCCCCGCTTCGCCGAGCACGCCGGCGGCGCGCGGATCTTCCTCAAGCGCGAGGACCTCAACCACACCGGCTCGCACAAGATCAACAACGTGCTGGGCCAGGCGCTGCTCACCAAGCGCATGGGCAAGACCCGCGTGATCGCCGAGACCGGCGCCGGCCAGCACGGCGTGGCCACCGCCACCGCCTGCGCCCTCTTCGGCCTCGAATGCGTCATCTACATGGGCGAGATCGACACCCAGCGCCAGGCGCTGAACGTCGCCCGCATGCGCATGCTCGGCGCCGAGGTCATCGCGGTGAAGTCCGGCTCGCGGACCCTGAAGGACGCCATCAACGAGGCGTTCCGCGACTGGGTCGCCAACGTGGACCGCACCCACTACCTCTTCGGCACGGTCGCCGGCCCGCACCCCTTCCCGGCGATGGTCCGCGACTTCCACCGCGTCATCGGCGTCGAGGCCCGCCGCCAGATCCTGGAGCGCGCCGGCCGGCTGCCCGACGCCGTCGCGGCCTGCGTCGGCGGCGGCTCCAACGCCATCGGCCTCTTCCACGCCTTCATCCCGGACGCCGGCGTCCGCCTGGTCGGCTTCGAGCCCGCCGGGCACGGCGTCGAGACCGGCGAGCACGCGGCCACCCTGACCGCGGGCGAGCCCGGCATCCTGCACGGCTCCCGCTCCTACGTCCTGCAGGACGAGGAGGGCCAGATCACCGAGCCGTACTCCATCTCGGCCGGCCTGGACTACCCCGGCATCGGCCCGGAGCACTCCTACCTCAAGGACGCCGGCCGCGGCGAGTACCGCGCGGTCACCGACGACGCCGCGATGCAGGCCCTGCGCCTGCTCTCCCGCACCGAGGGCATCATCCCGGCGATCGAGTCGGCGCACGCCCTCGCCGGCGCCCTGGAGCTGGGCAAGGAGCTGGGCAAGGACGGCCTGCTCGTCGTCAACCTGTCCGGCCGCGGCGACAAGGACATGGACACGGCGGCCCGCTACTTCGGGCTGTACGACGGCGCGAGCGCCGAGGGGGAGTCGAAGTGAGCAACGGCAACATCCAGCTGCTGAGCGACACGCTCGCCAAGGCGAAGTCCGAGGACCGCGCCGCGCTCGTCGCCTACCTGCCGGCGGGCTTCCCGACCGTCGACGGCGCCATCGACGCGGTCAAGGCCGTCATCGCGGGCGGCGCGGACGTCGTCGAGATCGGCCTCCCGCACAGCGACCCGGTCCTCGACGGCGCCATCATCCAGACCGCCGACGACATCGCCCTGCGCGGCGGGGTCAAGATCGCCGACGTGCTCCGCACCGTGCGCGAGGCCCACGAGGCGACCGGCGCGCCGATCCTGGTGATGACCTACTGGAACCCGATCGACCGCTACGGCGTCGAGCGGTTCACGGCCGAGCTGGCCGCGGCGGGCGGCGCCGGCTGCATCCTGCCCGACCTGCCGGTCCAGGAGTCCGCGCTGTGGCGCGAGCACGCCGAGAAGCACGGTCTCGCGACCGTCTTCGTCGTGGCGCCGAGCAGCAAGGACGAGCGCCTGGCCACCATCACGGCGGCCGGCTCCGGCTTCGTCTACGCCGCCTCGCTGATGGGCGTCACGGGCACCCGCGAATCGGTCGGCAACCAGGCGCAGGACCTGGTGCGGCGTACGCGGGCCACCACCGAGCTCCCGGTCTGCGTCGGCCTCGGCGTCTCCAACGCCGCCCAGGCCAAGGAGGTGGCCGGCTTCGCCGACGGGGTGATCGTCGGCTCGGCCTTCGTGAAGCTGCTGCTGGACGCGCCGGACCTGCCGGCCGGGCTGGACGCCGTACGGGCGCTGGCGGGCGAGCTTGCGGCAGGCGTACGCAGGAGCTGAGACAAAACGGACACCTGATCGGGTTCTGTAGTCCGATCGGGTGGAATGGCGAGCAGGGAGGCACGCGAGTGCCTCCCTGCTTCGTTTGGCGGAGCGTGAGCGACAAGAACGACGGTGCCAACCGCGATGCGACGAAACGATCGGCCCGGGAGCGACTCCAAGCGGAGCGCGAGCGGCAGAAGACCCGGGACAAGCGCCGGCGGACCCTGATCGTGGCGGCGGCGGTGGTCGGCGTCCTCGGCCTGGCGACGGTCGTGGGCGTGATCGCGGCCAATGCCGGCAAGGACACCAGCGCCAAGGGCGGCCCGGTCGTCGCCCCGAGCGGCGCCACCGGCAAGGACGCTCTCGCCATCCAGACGGGCAAGCCCGAGGCGAAGGCCACCCTCACCGTGTGGGAGGACTTCCGCTGCCCGGCCTGCAAGTCCTTCGAGGACAACTACCGGGACACCATCCACGAGCTGGAGGCCAAGGGCCTGCTCAAGGTGGACTACCACCTGGTCACGCTCATCGACGGGAACATGGGCGGCAGCGGCTCCCTGAAGGGGGCGAACGCGGCGGCCTGTGCCCAGGACGCCGGCAAGTTCACCGAGTACCACGACGTCCTCTTCCAGAACCAGCCGCAGGAGGTCGACGATGCCTACGGCAAGAACGCCAAGCTGCTGGAGCTGGCGGGCAAGGTGGACGGGCTGGTCACCCCCGAGTTCACGGCGTGCGTCGAGGAGGGAACCCACAACAGCTGGGTGGCCAAGTCGCACGAGGCGTTCGCCGCCGGGAACTTCCGCGGCACGCCGACCGTGCTGCTCGACGGCAAGGACATCTTCTCCGACCAGGCCAACCCGCTGACCCCGCAGAAGCTGAAGGAGAAGGTGGAAGCGGGCGCCAAGGGCTCCGGCGGGGCCGGCGCGAAGGGTTCCGGGACGGAGACCGGCAAGGAGTCGGGCAAGGACACCGGGACGGACAGCGGGACGGACACCGGGAAGGGCGGGGCGAAGGCCTCACCGTCGGCGTCGAGGACGGCGTCGAGGAATTCCGCGACCGTTTCGGGGAGCGGGTCCGGGAACGGCACCGGGAACGGGACGGGGAACGGCTCCGGGAGCGGCTCCGGGAACGGGTCCTCGGGGGGCTGACTTCCGCCGATCCATGTCTGGATTTGGTTTCGACCCTGCCGGGCGGGTTGCGGTACGCACCGTCCGGCAGGGTAGCGTCAGGTCTGCCATGGACATTGCTTACATCCCCAGTCCGTCGACCGGCGTGATCCATCTCGGACCGATCCCGCTCCGCGGCTACGCGTTCTGCATCATCATCGGCGTCTTCGTCGCCGTCTGGCTCGGCAACAAGCGCTGGATCGCGCGCGGCGGAAAGCCGGGCACGGTCGCGGACATCGCCGTGTGGGCGGTGCCGTTCGGGCTGGTCGGCGGTCGCCTGTACCACGTGATCACCGACTACCAGCTCTACTTCGGCGAGGGCCGCAACTGGGTCGACGCCTTCAAGATCTGGGAGGGCGGCCTCGGCATCTGGGGCGCGATCGCGCTGGGCGCGGTCGGCGCCTGGATCGGCTGCCGGCTGCGCGGCATCCCGCTGCCGGCCTGGGCCGACGCCCTGGCCCCCGGCATCGCGCTGGCCCAGGCCTGCGGCCGCTGGGGCAACTGGTTCAACCAGGAGCTCTACGGCCGGGCCACCGACCTGCCCTGGGCGGTGGAGATCAGCGCCGGCCCCAACCGGGACGCCGGGACCTACCACCCGACCTTCCTGTACGAGTCGCTGTGGTGCGTCGGCGTCGCCCTCCTGGTGATCTGGGCCGACCGCCGCTTCAAGCTCGGCCACGGCCGGGCCTTCGCCCTGTACGTCGCCGCGTACTGCGTCGGCCGCGGCTGGATCGAGTACATGCGCGTCGACGAGGCGCACCACATCCTGGGCGTCCGGCTGAACGTCTGGACCTCGATCGTCGTCTTCGTGCTCGCGGTGGTCTACTTCGTCCTCTCGGCGAAGCTGCGGCCGGGCCGCGAGGAGATCGTCGAGCCGGACCGCCCCGGCGATGAGGGCGGCAAGGACGGCAAGGCTGCCGTCGACGCCAAGGACACGGGCAAGGCCGCGGTCGAGGCCAAGGACAACGGCGAGGCCGCTGTGGCGAAGACCGAGGACAAGCCGGCGGTGGAGGCGGCCGAGGCCGCGCCCAAGGGCTCCGCTCCGGCCCTCGCCCAGGGCGCCGTCAAGGCGGACCTGCGCAAGCCGGCCACGGACGCCGAGGCCACGGACGCCGACAAGTCCTGACCGGGAAACGGTCGCAAGGAGGGGTGCCGCGTACGACGCGGCACCCCTCTCGCACGTCCGGGCGGCGGGGCTTCAGTGGACCGCCACCCGCGCGGCCAGCGCCAGCGTGCGGTGCGCCGACGCCACGACGGCCGGATCCACGAACCGGCCGTCCGGCAGCGCCAGCGCCCCCGGCGCGGCCCGCGCCGCACTGAGCACCTCCACGGCGGCGCTGACCTCCTCGGGCGCCGGGAGGTAGGCCCGCTCGATCACCGGGAGCTGGCGCGGGTGGATCGCCGCCCGGCCGAGGAAGCCGAGGGCCCTGCCGCGGGCGCAGGAGACCGCCAGCGCCTCCAGGTCCCGGATGTCGGGGAACACCGACTGCGACGGGGGCGCCAGCCCGGCCGCGCGCGCCGCGACCACCACCCGGGAACGGCACCAGTCCAGGCCCTCCTCGGCGCTGACCGCCAGGTCCGCCCGCAGGTCCGCCTCACCGAGGGAGAGCCCGCGCAGGGCGGGGTGCGCGCGGGCGATCTCGTACGCGCGCTCCACGCCCACCGCAGACTCCAGCAGGGCGTACAGGCCCACCCCGCCCGTACGATCGGCGGCCGCGGCGATCTGCTCCGGCGCACAGATCTTGGGCAGCCGCAGCCCCGAGAGCCCGCGCAGCCCGGCGAGCGCGGCGAGGTCCGCGCCGCCCCACGGGGAATCGAGGGCGTTGACGCGGACGTGAACGGGGACCGGCGGCCGTTCGGAGAGCAGCTCGACGGTGGCGGCGCGGGCGTACTCCTTGCGCGAGACCGCCACCGCGTCCTCCAGGTCGACGATGACGGCGTCCGCCCCGCGGCCCAGCGCCTTGCCGACCACCGCCGGGCGGTCGCCCGGCGCGTACAGCCAGGTCAGGATCACAGGGCCCCCTCGGTGCGCAGCGCGGCGATTTCGGCCCCGGACAGTCCGAGCTCGGCCAGTACCTCGGTGGTGTCCGCGCCGTGCGGACGGCCCGCCCAGCGGATACCGCCGGGGGTCTCGGACAGCCGGAAGAGGACGTTCTGCATCCGCAGGGGGCCCAGTTCCGGATCCTCGACCTCGGTCACCGTGTCGAGGGCCGCGAACTGCGGATCGGCCATCACGTCGCGGACGTCGTAGACGAGCGCGACGGCCGCCTCGGCCTCCTCGAAGGCGCACACGACCTCCTCCGCCTTGCGCTCGGCGATCCAGCCGCCGACCGCGTCGTCGAGGACGTCGGCGTGCCGGGCCCGCCCGGCGCCGGTGGCGAACCAGGGCTCGGCGATCAGCTCCGGCCGGCCGACCAGCCGCATCACCCGCTCGGCGATGGACAGGGCGGAGGCGGAGACCGCCAGCCAGCGGCCGTCGGCGCTGCGGTAGGTGTTGCGCGGGGCGTTGTTGGCGGAGCGGTTCCCCGTGCGCGGCTGGACGTGGCCCAGTTGGTCGTACCAGAGCGGCTGCGGGCCGAGCACGGTGAGGATCGGCTCGATGATGGCGAGGTCCACGACCTGCCCGTGCCCGGTGCGGTCCCGTCCGGCGAGCGCCGTCATCACGGCGTACGCGCAGGTCAGCGCGGCGATCGAGTCGGCGAGCCCGAAGGGCGGGAGGGTCGGCGGGCCGTCCGGCTCCCCGGTGACCGCGGCGAAACCGCTCATGGCCTCGGCGAGCGTGCCGAAGCCGGGGCGGTGGGCGTACGGGCCCTGCTGGCCGAAGGCCGTCACGCGGGCCAGGATCAGGCGCGGGTTGGCCGCCGACAGCTCGGGCCAGCCCAGGCCCCACTTCTCCAGGGTGCCGGGGCGGAAGTTCTCGACGACCACGTCGGCGGTGGCGGCGAGCCGCAGCAGGGTGTCCCGGCCGCCGGGGGTGGACAGGTCGAGGGTGATGGTCCGCTTGTTCCGGCCGAGCAGCTTCCACCACAGGCCGATGCCGTCCTTGGCGGGGCCGTGGCCGCGGGAGGGGTCGGGGACGGCCGGGTGCTCGACCTTGACGACGTCGGCACCGAAGTCCCCGAGCAGGGTGGCGGTGAGGGGCCCGGCGAAGAGCGTCGCGAGATCGAGCACCCGCAGCCCGCGCAGGGGCCCCTTGGCGGGGCTCCGCCCCGGCCGGGCGGCGGGCGCGGGGTCGGAGCCTCGGCCGCGCTTCGGGGGGACGGGGCCGGTGCGGTGGGGGAGCGGGGTGGCCGCGGCTTCGGCGGGGCCGGGCGCCCGCCGGTGCGTCTCCTCGGGGCTCACGAGGCGGCTCCGGTCCCGGTCCCGGCCTCGCCGGAGCCGCGGCCCGCCGGGCGGGGTTCCGCTTCCCAGGCGGCCAGCGCGAAGGCGTCGGTCTCGGAGCGGGTCGGCATCGAGTCCTGGGCCCCGTGCCGCTGCACCGACAGCGCGGCCGCGGCCGAGGCCCACCGCAGCGCCTCCGGCATCGGCCGGCCCTCGCCCAGTGCCACGGCCAGGGCGCCGACGAAGGTGTCCCCGGCCGCGGTGGTGTCCACGGCCCGGACCCGGGGCGCGGGCACGCTCAGCGGGTCCCGGCCCCGCACCGCGTGCAGGACGCCGGCCGCGCCGAGGGTGATGACCACCTCGGGCACGGTGGCGAGCAGTGCCTCGGCGGCCTGCCGGGGGTCGGTCAGCCCGGTCAGGGCCGCCGCCTCGTGCTCGTTGGGCACCAGGAGGTCGGTGGCGGCGAGGAGCTCGGCGGGCAGCGGCTGGACGGGGGCCGGGGTGAGCACCGTACGGACGCCGTGCGCGCGGGCGGCGCGGGCCCCGGCGAGCACGGCGGACAGGGGCAGCTCCAGCTGGAGGAGGAGGGCGCCGGCGGCGGCGATCCGGGCCTCGTCCCCCGCCTCCAGGGCGGTGACGCTGCCGTTCGCCCCCGGGACGACCACGATGCGGTTGCCGCCCTCGTCGTCCACGGTGATGTGGGCGGTGCCGCTCGTGCCCTCGACGGTGCGCAGGGCCGCCGTCTCGACACCGGCGGCGGTGAGCGCGGAGCGCAGCCGTACGCCGAACTCGTCGGCCCCGACCGCGCCGATCATCACCACCTTCCCGCCGGAGCGGGCGGCGGCGACGGCCTGGTTGGCGCCCTTGCCGCCGGGGACGGTCCGGAACGCGCGGCCGGTGACCGTCTCCCCGGGGAGGGGGGCCTTGGCGACGTAGGCGACGAGGTCCATGTTGGTGCTGCCGAGCACGGCGATGGCCGTCATGAGCGTGCTGCCTCCTGTGCGGTGAGGTGGGCGAGGGTGTCGAAGCCGATGCCGTCGAAGCCGGGGACGCTGGTGGCGAGACGGTTCTTGAGGGGGGCGGTCCAGCGGTGCGGGATCCGGTCCGGGGAGCCGGTGAGCAGCCCGGCGAGGGCGCCGGCGGTGGCTCCGTTGGAGTCGGTGTCCCAGCCGCCGGACACCGCACGGCAGACGGAGCGGGTGAAGTCTCCGTCGGCGTGGGTGAGGGCGGCGGCGATCAGGGCGGTGTTGGGGACGGCGTGGACCCAGTGGTAGTGCCCGTAGCGGGCGTGCAGCCGGTCGACGACGAGGTCGAAGTCGGCCTCGTCGGCGGCCGTACGGACCCCGAAGCGGATCGCCTCGGCGAGGCGGGAGCGGGGCGGTACGGCGGCCAGCCCGGCGCGCAGGGCGGTGTGGACGTCGGCGCGGCCGGTGGCGGCCTCGGCGGTGGCGGCGGCGACGAAGAGGGCGGCGTAGACGCCGTTGCCGGTGTGGGTCAGGGCGGCGTCCCGGTACGCCTGGGCCGCCGCGGCGGCCGGGTCGCCGGGGTTGGTCCAGCCGTGCACGTCGGCGCGGATGAGGGCGCCGATCCACTCGCGGAAGGGGTTGTGGTGGGTGGCGGTCGCGGGGGGCTCCAGACCGAGGAGGAGGTTGCGGTACGCGACGCGCTCGGCGGTGAAGGTGCGTCCGGCGGGCAGCTCGTCGAGCCACAGGCGGGCGACGTCGGCGGTGGTGAAGGACCGGCCGTGGCGTTGGAGCAGGAGGAGGCCGAGGAGGGGGTAGTTGAGGTCGTCGTCCTCGGGCATGCCGTCGATGTTCTCGGCGAGGGAGGTGGGGGCGGAGCGGCGGTTCCACGGGTGGGCCGCGAGGAGCTCCGGGGGCACGCCGCGGGCGGTGAACCAGTCGCCGAGCGGCCAGTTCCCGGTGGCGCGGGCCAGGGCCCGGATCCCCTCCAGCGGCAGCTTCTCTACGGGCTTCCCGAGCAGGCACCCGACGGCCCGCCCGACCCAGGCGGCTTCGAGCCGTCCGCGCAGTGCGTCGCCGGGCGGCGGGCCCCCGTCGCCCGGCCGGGCGTGCGCGTCCCGGCCGGAGGCCGCGTGTCCGGCCCCCGGGCCGGCAGCCCGCGCCGCCCCGTCCGGCCCGGCCCCGGGAACCGGGCCGGACGGCCCCGGGCCCGTACGGGCGGGGGCCCGGGAGTCGGCCGTCGGGCAGGCGGCGACGATGGCCGCCCAGGCGGTGGGCTCGTCCGCGGTCAAAGGGGAGGGCAGGCGGGCGAGTTCGTCCAGCAGGCGGGCCGCCAGTGCGCGCAGGTGCGGGGGCGCGGGGGTGGGCGAGGCTCCGGCGCGCCCGGGCGCCGGGTGGCCGCCCGCGGCCGCCCAGGCCCGCTGCGCGGGGCCGGGGTCGCGCCCGTCCTCGGCCGCCTGGCGCAACTCGTGCCCGAGGAGGTCCTCGGGCTGCGCCCAGGTCAGCCGCACGCGGTCCGCGGAGGGCGGCGGCGCGGTACCCGCCGCCCTCGCGGCGGCGCGGGGCGCGGACGCGGGTCCATCGGGGCGCTCGGGGGCGTGGGGCGCCGGATCCGGCGACGCGGATCCGGCGTCGCGCTGCGGGCCGTCGGTCTCCGGGCTCCGGGGCGAGGGCCGACCGGTGGGGTCCGGGTCGACCGTCGGCCCCGTGGCCGCGCAGTCACGGGCGGCCGCGCGGGTGCTGAAGGCGGAAGCCGGTCCGGCGTCGCGCTCCGGGTGGGCGTTGTCCGGGCCCCGGGCCGGGCCGGGGCGGTCGGGCGGGGCGGCGGCAAGGCCGGGGCCGGCCGGCGGTGGGGGTGCGGTGGGGGCGTCCGGGACCGTGGCCCGGTGCCGGACGGCGGGGGGCGCGGGGGGCGCCGCCGGTCCGTGGTGGAGGGGGTCGCAGGGGGGCGGGGGCATCAGGGGGCCGTGATCGCGGCGAAGGCCGATTCGTGGGCGCGGCGGCGGGCCCGGTCGCGGGCGTGGATCTCCCGGGCCACGGCGGCCAGCGCAACGGCCGGGGCCTGCAGGTCCAGGCGGCTGGCCTCGGCCACCTGCTTCGCCCAGACCGCCGGCACCACGGCCTCGCCGCCCAGGGTCCCGGCGATCGCGCCCGCCATGGTGGCGATGGAGTCGCAGTCCCGCCCGTAGTTGACCGCCCCGAGCACGGCCCCCTCGTACCGTCCGTCCGCGACGAGCAGCATCCCCAACGCGATCGGCAGCTCCTCGATCGCATGGAGGCGGGACGGGCGGCGGGCGTCGAGCGACGGGGCGCGGTAGTCCGGGCCGACCGAGTCGTAGGGGGCCACCGCCGCCCGCAGCGGAGCGAGCGCCGACTCGAAGTCCCTGTACCCGCCCGCCACTTCGGCCACGGCCGCGATCGCCGCCCGCGTGCCGTCCTTGGCCAGGGACAGGGCCGTCTCCACCACGGAGGCGGCCGTCGCCCCCGGCACGCATGCCGCCGCCACCGCCGCCGCGAACACGCCCGCGGCCTCCCGCCCGTACGAGGACTGGTGCGCGCCGGCGATGTCGAGGGCCTCGGCGTAGGCCCCGGCCGGATCGCCCGCGTTGGCGATGCCGACCGGAGCCATGTACATGGCCGCGCCGCAGTTGACGATGTTGCCGGTGCCGGCCTCGCGCGGGTCCGCGTGCGCGTAGTGCAGGCGGGTCACCATCCACTTCTCCGCGAGGAAGATCCGCTGCAACGGCAGTGCCTCCGCCTCCAGTTCGGGGATCCAGCGCGGAACGGACATCAGGTCGGGGACGAGGTGCTCGGCGACGGCGTACGCGTCGAGGTGGTCCCGTACCGTCTCGTAGACCCGTACCAGCGCGTGCGTCATCAGGGTGTCGTCCGTGACGTGTCCGTCGCCCTTGTGGTACGGGGCGATGGGGCGGGCGGTGCGCCAGTTCTCGTGCCACGGGCCGACGATGCCGTGCACGCGGCCGCCGTGCCGTTCGACGATCTGGTCCGGGGTCCAGCCCTCCACCGGGCCGCCGAGCGCGTCGCCGACGGCGGCGCCGACGAGGGCTCCGCGGGCCCGGTCCTCCAACGTGAGCGTCATGTCCGAATCATCCTTTGGGTGAGGTGAGTTCCGTGTGCGCGAGGAGCGCGGCGAGTTCCACGAGGTCGGTGCCGGCGAGGCGGGGGAGGGCGCAGCCGGAGAGGGTGCGGCAGGCCTCGCGCCAGGCGGCCGGGACGGAGTCGCCGCCGCCGATCGCGCCGGTGAGCGCGCCGGCGAGGGCGGGGGCGGAGTCCGCGACGCGGGAGAGGCAGGCGGCGGCCGGTACGGCCTCGGCCGTCCTGCCGCGGGCGGCGGTCGCGAGGGCCAGGGCCACGGGGACGGTTTCGGCGGCGGCGATGCCGTAGCTGTACACGTGGTCAACGATCTCGTGTTCCAGGGTCGGGACGATGGCGAACGCGCCGCCGTCGGCGTGGGCGCGGGCCAGTCCGACGGCGTGCCGGGCGTTGCGGCCGATCTCGGTGGCCCCGGGGAGCTGGGCGAGGGCGGCGTCGACGGCCGCGTCGACGTCCGCGGTGGTGAGGGCGGTGGCGACGGCGGCGGCCATGGCGCGGGCGCCGTGCACGCCGTCGCCGTCCTGGGTGTAGCGGGCGTCGAACTCGGCGAGGTCGGCGGCGGCCAGGGCGTCGCCGGGGTGGACGACGGCGAGCACGCAGGCGCGGACGCAGGCGGCGTCGTCGAAGTAGTGCGGGTTGTCGTGGCCGGTGGCCGGCGGGCGCAGACCGGTGGCGAGGTTGCCGAGGCCGGCGCGTACGGAGATGCGGGCGCGGAGGGGGAGTACGGCGGACTCCACCTCGGGTGCGCGTTCCGCGGCGGCGGCGACCTCGGAGGCGAGGGCGTTCCAGGCGAGGTCGATGGCGGCGCGCATGCGGCGGGAACGGGACAGGTCGCTGAGGAGGACGCCGGCGGCGGTGAGCACGGACTCGGCGACGAAGGCCGCCCATTCGGCGTCGTCGGACGGGCCGAGGCGCAGCGGCTCCGGGGGCTGGTTGAGGGCGATGGGGACGGGGAGGGTGGTGGTGGCGTTCTGCTCGGCGAAGGTGTCGAGCTCGCGGGTGAGGCGGCGGGTCCACTCGGGCATCCGGCTGGCGCGGTGGCGGGCCGCGGGCCAGCCGGCCGCGTCGCCCGCGGCGAGCCCGAGGAGGAGGCCCTCGATGGGGCGGCGGTCCGCCGTCGGCTGCCCGGGCGGGGCGTCCGCGGGGTGCGGCGGCGCCCCGGCCCGGATCACGGCCCGCAGCGGAGCCGCCGCCCCTGCCGGCACGGGCCGCAGCCGGGCCCCCGCCCCGGGCTCCGCCGGGTCCGCCGGGAGGTCCGTCGGGACGGGCAGCGTCCGGGCGTCCGCCGCCGGGGCGGTCGGTACGGGCCACCTCCGGGCCTCCGGCCCGGGGCTCGGCGCCGGGTCGGGTGCCGGCGGGGCCGAGCGGTCCGCCGGGGCGGGGTCGTTCAGAGGGGTCTGGGTCATCGGGCGGCCTCGTATTCGGGGGTGAGGAGGTCCGCGATGTCCAGGACGTGGTAGCCCCGCATCGACGGGAGACAGCTGCCGCGCACCGGGCCGATGGCCGAGCCCCAGGCGGCGGGGATCGCCGCGGCTCCCGACATCGCGCCGGCCAGGGCCCCCGCCACCGCGGCCGTGGTGTCCGCGTCGCGGCCCATGTTCACGGCGGTGAGCACGGAGGAGGAGAAGTCGCCCCGGCAGGCGGCGAAGGCGCCGAACGCCAGGCCCACCGCTTCCGGAGCCAGGTCCGTCCACGGGTAGCCGCCGATGACCACCGCCGAGCGGACCGCCCGTTCCCCGCGCGGGGCGGCGGTGACCGCGCGGCGCAGGGAGCGGGCCGTCCACGAGTCCGACGGGATGACGGAGAGAGCCGCGGAGATCACGGACGCCGCGCTGCCGCCCGCCATCGCGGCCGCCACGCCCGCCGCCACGGCCTGGCCGCCGTAGATGCCCTCGCCGTCGTGGCTGACCGTGCCGTCGATGGCGACCAGCCGCGCCGCCTCGGCGGGCCGTCCCGCCGCGAAGACGCCGAACGGCGCGGCCCGCATGGCCAGTCCGTCCGACCACGCGTGCCGGTGCTGGGCGGAGATGGGCGCGGCCAGGCCCCGGCGGAGGTTCTCCAGGGTGCCGCGTTCGGAGAACCCCGCGCCCCGGAAGGGGCCTTCGTCGAGGTCCGCGATCCAGTGGTGCCACGCCCGTTCGACGTGGCTGACGGTGAGCGCCGAGCCGTGGCGGGCCAGCAGCAGCCCCGAGAAGATCGCGTACTCGGTGTCGTCCGTGCCCGCCGGGTCGTCCGAGACGAAGCCCTCGATGCGGCCCCATCTCGCCCGGATCTGCGACGGCTTCATGTTCTCCGCGGGGGCGCCGAGCGCATCGCCCACCGCGAGCCCCAGGAGTGCGCCCCTCGCCCGTTCCAGGAGGACCTGCGGATTGCATGCAATCTGCTTCACCGGCTCCATTGGCGCGCCTCTCCCGCTCGGATGGGGCCCATCATGGGCCCTTGGGGGATTTGTGCCATGTCATGCGGTTTGTCGCGCGCCGCGAAACACCCCGCGAACACCCGCGTCACCCGGTCGCCGAGGCGCAAAACCGCAGGTAAGTACGGCCTTCCTTGCTGGCGGGCGGCAAAAATCGTGCGTAGTTTCGAGGTGTCCAGGGGGAGCCGGGCGCGTCATGGCGCCCATGAAGACAATTGGGGAGATAGCACCGCATGTCCATCATCGACATCGAAGCACCGCTGCACACCGCCCACCGCGACAACCACACCCACCGCGACGTGAACGGTGGATGGCTGCGGCCGGCCGTCTTCGGTGCGATGGACGGGCTCGTCTCCAACCTCGCGCTGATGACCGGCGTGGCCGGCGGGGCCGTCGCCCCGCAGACCGTCGTGATCACCGGCCTCGCCGGCCTCGCCGCCGGAGCCTTCTCGATGGCCGCCGGCGAGTACACCTCCGTGGCCTCGCAGCGCGAGCTGGTCCTCGCCGAGCTCGACATCGAGCGGCAGCAGCTGCGCAAGCACCCCGTCGACGAGATGGAGGAGCTCGCCGAGCTCTACGTCTCCCGCGGCGTCGAGCCGGCGCTCGCCCGCGAGGTCGCCATGCAGCTGTCCCGCGACCCCGAGCAGGCCCTGGAGATCCACGCCCGCGAGGAACTCGGCATCGACCCCGACGACCTTCCGTCGCCGCTGGTCGCGGCCGTCTCGTCCTTCGGCTCCTTCGCGCTGGGCGCGCTGCTCCCCGTACTGCCGTACCTGCTCGGCGCCACGGCCCTGTGGCCGGCGGTGCTGCTCGCGCTGGCCGGGCTCTTCGCCTGCGGCGCGGTCGTCGCCCGGGTCACCGCCCGGTCGTGGTGGTACAGCGGCCTGCGCCAGCTGCTGCTCGGCGGCGCGGCCGCCGGTGTGACGTACGTCCTGGGAACCTGGATCGGCGCAGCCATAGGCTGACCGCCCTCGGAGTGAGACACTATGCAGGACGCAACATAAGTAGTCCGTTACTCGGCGGTTTCGATCCCGTGTCCGCCGGGCATTACTCCAGGACTCCGGGCGGGCAACGATGCTCGCCCTGTATCGGGACCTCCGCCCCACGCGATACGCCGGGATGCGCGGGAACACGCCGGGAACACCCAGCGCCACCCCCGCGATCCGCCCGTGGAGCGCCGCGGAAGTCCCCTCTTTCTGCCTCGCGCAGTGTCCGCATGCTGGAATGGCATATCCGCTTCTCGGGATTGTCGTCATCATGTAATCTGCACGAAATTTCGCAGAGGGCCAACGTCGTCCCTCGGCAAGCACCTATGCCACGACGACGACGGGAGAGCCGATGCGTTCCGCATCCACGCACTCCGCGACCGGCTCCAGCACCACCGCCTGGTCGCCCATGGACGGTCGCCCCGCCCAGCAGGGCATGTACGACCCGCGCAACGAGAAGGACGCCTGCGGCGTCGGATTCGTGGCGAACCTCACCGGCGAGGCCACCCACACACTCGTTGAGCAGGCCCTGACCGTTCTGCGGAACCTCGAGCACCGTGGCGCCACCGGCTCCGAGCCGGACTCCGGCGACGGCGCGGGCATCCTGTCCCAGGTGCCGGACGCCTTCCTCCGCGAGGTCGCCGGATTCGAGCTCCCCGAGGCCGGCGCGTACGCCGTCGGCATCGCCTTCCTCCCCGCCGACGGCACCGCACAGGCCGTCGCCGCGGAGCAGATCGAGGCCATCGCCGCCGAGGAGAACCTCACGGTCCTCGGCTGGCGCGAGGTCCCGGTCACCCCCGACCTGCTCGGCAACGGCGCCCGCGCCACCATGCCCGCCTTCCGCCAGCTGTTCGTCAGCAACGGCAGCACGGGCATCGAGCTGGACCGCAAGGCGTTCGTGCTGCGCAAGCGCGCCGAGCGCGAGGCCGGCGTGTACTTCCCGTCGCTCTCCGCCCGCACCATCGTCTACAAGGGCATGCTGACCACCGGCCAGCTGGAGCCCTTCTTCCCGGACCTCTCCGACCGCCGCTTCGCCTCGGCGCTCGCCCTGGTCCACTCCCGGTTCTCGACGAACACCTTCCCGTCCTGGCCGCTCGCCCACCCGTACCGCTTCGTCGCGCACAACGGCGAGATCAACACGGTCAAGGGCAACCGGAACTGGATGAAGGCCCGCGAGTCCCAGCTGGCGTCGGACGCCTTCGGCGACGGCGTGCTCGACCGCATCTTCCCGATCTGCACCCCGGACGCCTCCGACTCGGCCTCCTTCGACGAGGTCCTGGAGCTGCTCCACCTCGGCGGCCGGTCGCTGCCGCACAGCGTGCTGATGATGATCCCGGAGGCGTGGGAGAACCACACCTCCATGGACCCGGCCCGCCGCGCGTTCTACCAGTACCACTCCACGATGATGGAGCCCTGGGACGGCCCCGCCTGCGTCACCTTCACCGACGGCACCCAGGTCGGCGCGGTCCTCGACCGCAACGGCCTGCGCCCCGGCCGCTACTGGGTCACCGACGACGGCCTCGTCGTCCTCGGCTCCGAGGTCGGCGTCCTCGACATCGACCCGGCCAAGGTCGTCCGCAAGGGCCGCCTGCAGCCCGGCCGCATGTTCCTCGTCGACACCGCCCAGAAGCGGATCGTCGAGGACGACGAGATCAAGAACGAGCTCGCCTCCGCCGCCCCCTACGCCGAATGGCTGGAGACCGGCGAGATCGAGCTGACGGACCTGCCCGAGCGCGAGCACATCGTGCACACGCACGCCTCCGTCACCCGCCGCCAGCAGACCTTCGGCTACACCGAGGAAGAGCTGCGCGTCATCCTCGCGCCGATGGCCCGTACCGCCGGCGAGCCGCTCGGCTCCATGGGCACCGACTCCCCGATCGCGGCCCTCTCCGAGCGCCCCCGGCTGCTCTTCGACTACTTCACCCAGCTGTTCGCGCAGGTCACCAACCCGCCGCTGGACGCCATCCGCGAGGAGCTCGTCACCTCGCTGCTCTCCTCGATCGGCCCGCAGTCCAACCTGCTGGAGCCGACCGCCGCGTCCTGCCGCAGCGTCACCCTGCCCTTCCCGGTGATCGACAACGACGAGCTGGCCAAGCTCATCCACATCAACGCCGACGGCGACATGCCCGGCATGAAGGCCGCCACGCTCTCCGGCCTCTACCGGGTCTCCGGCGGCGGCGAGGCCCTCGCCGCCCGCATCGAGGAGATCCGCGGCGAGGCCGACGCGGCCATCGCCAACGGCGCCCGCCTGATCGTCCTCTCGGACCGCCACTCGGACGCCGAGCACGCGCCGATCCCGTCGCTGCTGCTTACCGCCGCCGTGCACCACCACCTCATCGCCACCAAGCAGCGCACCCAGGTGGGCCTGCTGGTCGAGGCCGGCGACGTCCGCGAGGTGCACCACGTCGCCCTGCTCATCGGCTACGGCGCCGCCGCGGTCAACCCGTACCTCGCCATGGAGTCCGTCGAGGACCTGCTGCGCGCCGGTACCTTCCTGTCCGGCCTGGAGCCGGAGCAGGCCATCAAGAACCTGATCTACGCGCTCGGCAAGGGCGTCCTGAAGGTCATGTCCAAGATGGGCATCTCCACCGTCGCCTCCTACCGCGGCGCCCAGGTCTTCGAGGCCGTCGGCCTGAACGACGAGTTCGTCGAGACCTACTTCAACGGCACCGCCACCAAGATCGGCGGCGCCGGCCTGGACGTCATCGCCAAGGAGGTGGCCGCCCGCCACGCCAAGGCGTACCCGGCCTCCGGCGTCGCGGCCACGCACCGCGCCCTGGAGATCGGCGGCGAGTACCAGTGGCGCCGCGAGGGCGAGCCGCACCTGTTCGACCCGGAGACGGTCTTCCGCCTCCAGCACGCCACCCGCAACCGCCGGTACGACATCTTCCGGCAGTACACGGACCGCGTGAACGAGCAGTCCGAGCGCCTGATGACGCTCCGCGGCCTGTTCGGCTTCAAGACCGGCCAGCCGGGCCGCGCCCCGATCTCCATCGACGAGGTCGAGCCCGTCTCCGAGATCGTCAAGCGCTTCTCCACCGGCGCCATGTCGTACGGCTCCATCTCCAAGGAGGCGCACGAGACCCTCGCCATCGCCATGAACCAGCTGGGCGCCAAGTCCAACACCGGTGAGGGCGGCGAGGACCCCGAGCGCCTGTACGACCCGGCGCGCCGCTCCTCCATCAAGCAGGTCGCCTCCGGCCGCTTCGGTGTCACGAGCGAGTACCTGGTCAACGCGGACGACATCCAGATCAAGATGGCGCAGGGCGCCAAGCCCGGCGAGGGCGGCCAGCTGCCCGGCCACAAGGTCTACCCCTGGGTCGCCAAGACGCGTCACTCGACGCCCGGCGTCGGCCTGATCTCCCCGCCGCCGCACCACGACATCTACTCCATCGAGGACCTCGCCCAGCTCATCCACGACCTCAAGAACGCCAACCCGGTCGCCCGCATCCACGTGAAGCTGGTCTCCGAGGTCGGCGTCGGCACGGTCGCGGCGGGCGTCTCCAAGGCCCACGCGGACGTCGTCCTGATCTCCGGCCACGACGGCGGTACGGGCGCCTCCCCGCTCACCTCGCTCAAGCACGCGGGCGGCCCCTGGGAGCTCGGCCTCGCCGAGACCCAGCAGACCCTGCTGCTCAACGGCCTGCGCGACCGCATCGTCGTCCAGACCGACGGCCAGCTCAAGACCGGCCGCGACGTGGTCATCGCCGCGCTGCTCGGCGCCGAGGAGTTCGGTTTCGCGACCGCGCCGCTCGTCGTCTCCGGCTGCGTCATGATGCGCGTCTGCCACCTGGACACCTGCCCGGTCGGCATCGCCACCCAGAACCCGGTGCTGCGCGACCGCTTCTCCGGCAAGCCCGAGTTCGTCGTGAACTTCTTCGAGTTCATCGCGGAGGAGGTGCGCGAGATCCTCGCCGAGCTGGGCTTCCGCACGATCGAGGAGGCCGTCGGCCACGCCGAGCTGCTGGACACCACCAAGGCCGTCTCGCACTGGAAGGCGCAGGGTCTCGACCTGGAGCCGCTCTTCCACGTGCCCGAGCTGCCCGAGGGCGCGGTCCGCCACGCCCTCATCGAGCAGGACCACGGTCTGGAGAAGGCCCTCGACAACGAGCTGATCGAGCTCGCGTCCGACGCGCTGAACGCCGAGTCCGCCGAGGCGGCCCAGCCGGTCCGCGCCCAGGTCGCCATCCGGAACATCAACCGGACCGTCGGCACGATGCTCGGCCACCACGTCACCAAGAAGTTCGGCGGTGCGGGCCTGCCCGACAACACCATCGACCTGACCTTCACGGGCTCGGCCGGCCAGTCCTTCGGCGCCTTCGTCCCGAAGGGCGTCACGCTCCGCCTGGAGGGCGACGCCAACGACTACGTCGGCAAGGGCCTCTCCGGCGGCCGGATCGTGGTCCGCCCGGACCGCGGCGCCGACCACCTCGCCGAGTACTCCACCATCGCCGGCAATACCATCGGCTACGGGGCCACCGGCGGCGAGATGTTCCTGCGCGGCCGCACCGGCGAGCGCTTCTGCGTCCGCAACTCCGGCGCCCTGGTCGTCTCGGAGGGCGTGGGCGACCACGGCTGCGAGTACATGACCGGCGGCACGGCGGTCGTCCTGGGCGAGACGGGCCGCAACTTCGCGGCCGGCATGTCGGGCGGCGTCGCGTACGTCGTCGACCTCGACCCGCACAACGTCAACGTCGGCAACGCGGGCGCGGTCGAGGCCCTGTCCGACACCGACAAGCAGTGGCTGCACGATGTGGTGCGCCGCCACGAGGAGGAGACCGGCTCGACCGTGGCCGCGAAGCTCCTGGCTGACTGGTCCGTCGCGGTGGACCGCTTCAGCAAGATCATCCCGACCACGTACAAGGCAGTGCTCGCCGCCAAGGACGCCGCTGAGCTCGCCGGACTCTCGGAATCCGAGACCACGGAGAAGATGATGGAGGCGGCGACCCATGGCTGACCCGAAGGGCTTCCTCACCACCACCCGCGAGACCGCCTGCTCCCGTCCCGTCGCCGACCGGCTGAAGGACTGGAACGAGGTCTACGTCCCGGGCTCGCTGCTGCCGATCATCAGCAAGCAGGCCGGCCGCTGCATGGACTGCGGCATCCCGTTCTGCCACAACGGCTGCCCGCTCGGGAACCTGATCCCCGAGTGGAACGACTACGCCTACCGCGACGACTGGGCGGCGGCGTCGGAGCGGCTGCACGCGACGAACAACTTCCCGGAGTTCACGGGCCGCCTGTGCCCGGCCCCGTGCGAGTCGGCGTGCGTGCTCGGCATCAACCAGCCGGCCGTCACCATCAAGAACGTCGAGGTCTCGATCATCGACAAGGCGTGGGACAACGGGGACGTCACCCCGCAGGCCCCCGAGCGCCTGTCCGGCAAGACCGTCGCCGTGATCGGCTCGGGCCCGGCGGGCCTCGCCGCCGCCCAGCAGCTGACCCGGGCCGGCCACACCGTGGTCGTGTACGAGCGCGCGGACCGCATCGGCGGCCTGCTCCGCTACGGCATCCCCGAGTTCAAGATGGAGAAGGTGCACATCAACCGCCGCATCGAGCAGATGCGCGCGGAGGGCACCAAGTTCCGCACCGGCATCGAGGTCGGCCGCGACATCACCGCCACCGACCTGCGCAAGCGGTTCGACGCGGTGGTCGTCGCGGCGGGCGCCACCGTCTCCCGCGACCTGCCGGTCCCGGGCCGCGAGCTCAACGGCATCCACTTCGCGATGGAGTACCTGCCGCTCGCCAACAAGGTCCAGGAGGGCGACTTCCTGGCCCCGCCGATCACCGCCGAGGGCAAGCACGTCGTCGTCATCGGCGGCGGCGACACCGGCGCGGACTGCGTGGGCACCGCCCACCGCCAGGGCGCGGCCTCGGTCACGCAGCTGGAGATCATGCCGAAGCCGGGCGAGGACCGCAACGCCAACCAGCCGTGGCCGACGTTCCCGATGCTCTACAAGGTCACCTCGGCCCACGAGGAGGGCGGCGAGCGGGTCTACTCCGTCTCCACCACCCACTTCGAGGGCGACGAGGACGGCAACGTCCAAGCCCTGCACCTGGTGGAGGTGGCCTTCGAGGACGGCAAGCTCGTCCAGAAGCCCGGCACCGAGCGCGTCCTCCCCGCGCAGCTGGTCACCCTGGCCATGGGCTTCACGGGCACCGACCAGGCGAACGGCCTGGTCCAGCAGTTCGGCGTGGACCTGGACGCCCGCGGCAACATCGACCGCGACGCCTCCTACGCGACCAACGTCGACGGCGTCTTCGTCGCCGGCGACGCGGGCCGCGGCCAGTCGCTCATCGTCTGGGCCATCGCGGAGGGCCGCTCGGCCGCCCGCGGCGTGGACCGCTTCCTGACCGGCAGCAGCACCCTCCCGTACCCGGTCAAGCCGACGGACCGCTCGCTCACCGTGTAGTCCTCCTGGACGCCGTGCTCGCACCGCTCGGCCGCGGGCGGCCTCCCGGGCTTCGCCCGGCTGCGCCGGCCGTCGGTGCGGGCCCGGGCCCCGGGGCCCTGCAGCGCCCCCGCCTCGCGAAGGGCGGGACCCCTCATACGGTCCGTACAACGGCGTACGGAACACCCGACGCAGCGCCCGCCACGTCCCCGACCAGGGGTGGCGGGCGCTGTGGCGTGTTCGGTCACGTCTCGGGCGCGAACTCGTACTGAAGCTCGTAGAGATGGCCGGCCTTGACCAGGACGGTGACTTCGACCGGTCGGGCGTCGTCGCCGTACACCGTGCGGAGGGTGCGCAGGACCGGCAGTTCACCGGGGAGTCGCAGGGCCCCGTACTGCTCCTGCGTCGCCACGCGGGCGGAGACGCGGTCGACGCTGTGGCGCGGCGGGAAGCCGAGAGCGGCCAGCAAGGTCGGTGTACCGCCCCGGATCAGGCGCGGCTCGGCAAGTGCCGTGGCGTGCGCGATGTCCAGGGGGTAGTAGGAGGCGACCAGTTCGGCCGGTTCACCGTCGATGGTGATCAGCTGTCGGCGGCGGACGGCCGTCTCCCCGCTCGGCAGGCCGAGGGCTTCGGCCACGTCGCCGGTGACCGGCACTTCCTCGACGGACAGCAGGACACTGCGCACGGAGGAGCGACGGTTCGTGACGTTCGCGAGCCACGGGTACGCCTCCCCGGAGCCCGCCGGAGTGAGGGATTCGGCCGGGCGGACGGTCCGCTGCCGGTTCGCCCGTACCGTCACGGCGGCTCCAGCCCGTCCGACCGCCAGTCCCTCGTCCTTGAGCAGCTGCACGGCCTTCTGGATGGTGGCATTGGAGGCGTCGAAGCGCTCCTTGAGTCGAGCGGTCGAGGGGAGCTTGGCACCCGCCGCCGGCTCGCCGCTCAGGATCTCCTCACGGAGATCGGCGGCGATGCGGGCGTGCAGCGGTCGAGGGTCGTGTCCGTCGGCTTCGTGGCTGGGCAAGGTCATCCGATCGTGATCTCGTACCGAAGGCTCTGGCGGCCGGCGGGCATGATCATGATGTCCGCCTGGATGGCCCGGTCCGTTGAGTCGTAGGTGGTACGGGCGAGTTGCAGAACCGGCTCCGTCGGAGCGAGGTCGAGCTGTGCGCACTCATGGGCGTCGGGCATCCGTGCCGTCACGTCCTCGACGACGCGTACGCCGACGTGCCCCAGGGCTGCCAGCAGGGTGACGGCACCGCCGCGGATCTTCGCCGTGCCGGCGAGAGCGGTACCGGTGGCGATGTCCGGAGGGTAGTAGGTGTCCGTCAGCTCGTTCGGTTCGCCGTCGAGTTCAATGATCCTTCGGCGCGTCACCACTGTGCTTCCGGCGGACAGGCCGAGCATCCGGGCTACGGCGGCGGGAGAGGTCACCTCTCCCGCGTGCAGGACGCGCTGACCGCCCCGTCGGCCGGCGTCCGCGGCCTCCCCCGTCCAGGCGTCCGTCGCGCCGGGCGGGCGCGCCGTCAGATACGGCATCGACCTACTGGTCCACTTGCTGCCGCTCACAGTGCCTCCCATGCCTGAAGTCCGCTCCGTAGCTTCCACGTTATGCGACGGAGCCCGGCGCACCCACAGTCTCCAACCTTGCTGGCTTTCGCGAAAAGCGATACTTTCTGTGCTGCTGTGAAAGCGCAGAGTGAGGTGGTGGGTCCGTGTCCTCCTTCAGGGAACAGCGATTCCCGCGAGTTCGCGTTTCGGCGCGTGCGGTCCGGCAGTTCGTCGGCGACACGCTTGCCGGGTGGGGCGTGTCGGAACGGTGGGACGACATACGCCTGTGCGCCTCCGAGTTGGCGGCGAACGCCGTGCTGCACGGGACTCCGCCCGGACGTGAGTTCTTGGTGAGGCTGACGCGGGAGCGGGACGTGCTGTGGATCGAGGTGCGCGACAGCGGACCGGGCTGCCCGGTGCTACGGCAGCCCGGTTCCGAGGCGGAAGGAGGGCGTGGCCTCTGGCTGGTCGGCGTGCTCGCTGACGAGCTGGAAGTCCGCGAGGAGGTGGTGGGCAAGACGGTCAGGGCCGGGTTCAGGTGGGTGCCCGCCTGACAGGAGGGCGACGCAGCGCCCGCCACGTCCCCGACCAGGGGTGGCGGGCGCTGTGGCGCTTGTGGGGTTACTCGGGCTGGACGACCGTGGCGCCCCAGCGGGTGGAGGGGCCCGAGGCCGTCACCCAGGCCTGGAAGCCGCCCCCGAGGCCGGTGCCGAGGGGGACGGTGACGCGCGCCGGGTCGCTCTCGGGGCAGTCGACCGTGAAGGGCGCCGGGTCGCGGTCCGGGTGGTTCTCCAGGTGGAAGGCCACCTCTATGGTGCCGCCGCCCGCGCAGCCGAAGGTGATGAACGTGTCCAGCCGGGGCGAGAGGCCGCCCGAGACGAAGCCGCTGGAACCGGCCTGCTCGGGAATCCAGATCAGCCCGTCGGGTCCCGGGTAGCCGATGATCTCGTCGCCCGACGAGGCCTGGGCCGTACCGGCGGCGAGTGCCAGCGTGAGCGCGGCGGTCAGTGCGGTGACGGCGACGGCCCGGCCGCGCCCGTGTACCTGCTTCACGTGATCCCCCATGTGTCTCCGGTTCCGGACGAACGTTCCGGACGAACACCGTTCACGCTAACCAGCGGCACTGACAGCGACGTTCGCGAAAACCGTCGTCGCGCGAGCCACCCTGGGTTCAAGTGCGCCGTATCGCGAGGTGCCGGCCGCAGTCGCCTTCGAGGCACGCCTACGAGCGATGCTTCCCCCGCAGGGTCAGCGAACCCCTTCGTCCATCAGGACGTAGAGGAGGCCGACGAGGGAGCCGCTGCTGACGATCTCGCGGCGGTCGATCATGCCCCGGATGTTCGCCAGCGGGATCCACTCGATCCGGTCCGACTCGTTCTTCTCGGTCGGCGGGCCGTCGTACGTGGCGCCGTCGGCGCGGAACAGGTGGTGCTGGGAGTCGGTGATGCCGTTAGCCGGTTCTGCGTAGATCAGCGGCTTCATCGGGCCGGGACGCCAGCCGGTCTCTTCGAGGACTTCACGGGCGGCAGCCTCACCGGGTGTCTCGTCCGCTTCGACCAGGCCCATGGGCAGCTCCCAGGCCCACGCGTTCGTGATGAAGCGGTGGCGCCACATCATCAGGACTTCTTGGCGGTCGTTGATCACAGCGGCCACGGCCAGGTGGCGGAGCTTGACGACGTGGTGTTCCCAGCGGTGCCCGTCCGGCGTCTCGATGTCGGTGAGCCACAGGTTCACCCATGGGTTCTCATAGATCGGACGTTCCCCGTGGATCTTCCACTGCATCGCTGCGGCCCCTCTCGATCGGCCCCAAGCATCGCAGAGCAGGCTGAACGACGCCTAAGTGCAAGCAAATTCGCGTCATGGTGACGAATATGGTGTGGGATGCGCAGAGGGCTGGGGGCCCGGCGCCGTGAAACGTGCAGGTCAACCACCAGAGCAATGCCACCCGCAGTACTCTCTTGAAAACCGTTGCGCGGACCGGCGTGGCCGCTGGTACGTTTCCGTGGGCCGTGCGACAGCAGGAGGAGGTGGTACCCGTGAACGCAGTATCGACATGGGTGCTCCCCTGCGGGGTCACGGTCGGGCGGTAGGCAGGTCGTCCGGGAGCGCCGTCAACGCGCATTCCCGAAGGGCACGACCATGCACGTCACCTCCGAACGCCGCCTCGACGACGGCGTCCTCGCACGCGAATTCACCCTCGGCGAGATCCCCGGCACCCTGTGGACGCCCGAGTCCGCCGCGCCCGTCCCGCTGATCCTGATGGCCCACAACAACGGCCTGCCCAAGAGCGCGGACCGGCTGGTGGCCCGGGCCCGGCACTGTGCGGCGGCCGGCTACGCGGTGGCGAGCATCGACGCTGCCGGGTGCGGCGACCGGCCCCGGTCCGCCGCCGACGAGCAGGTGCGGGCCGAGCTCCGCCGCGCGATGCAGGCCGGCGAGCCGGTCGACGGGATCTTCGAGTCCCTGATCGGCCCGCTGGTCGAGAACGCGGTCCCGGAATGGCGGACCACCCTGGACGCCCTCCTCGAACTGCCCGGGATCGGCGGCCCGGTCGGGTACTCGGGGTGGACCGCCCTCGGCATCCGCCTCGCCGTGGCCGAGCCGCGCATCGCCGCCGCCGGCCTCTTCGCCGGGGGCTACGTGCCCCGCGCCCAGCGCGAGGAGGCCCGGCAGGTCACCGTGCCGCTGCTGTTCCTGCTGCAGTGGGACGACGAGGGGAACCCCCGGCAGCGGGCCCTGGACCTGTTCGACGCCTTCGGCGCCGAGGAGAAGACGCTCCACGCCAACCTGGGCGGACACACGGGCACCCCGTGGTTCGAGGTGGAGGACGGGAACCGGTTCTTCGACCGCCACCTGAAGTAGACGGTCCGAACCGTCGGCCCCTGCCGAACTACCGGCGGGGGCCGACGTGGATTCGGTGATCGGTCACTCGGCGTTCGGGTCGCCGCGGAGCTCGGACCGCAGAGCGAGGGCCGTCCGGTCCGCCTGCTCAGCCGTCACCCGTTCCCGCTCCGGTCGCCGGAGCAGCTCGAAGACGCCCGGTCCGCGATGCTCCGGGGGCAGATCGGCCATGCGCGGCACGATGTGGAAGTGGACGTGCGAGAAGCCCTCGGCTTCGGCGAACTGCACGACGTAGGTCTTGGCGCAACCCGTCACGTTCTGCAGGGCCCGGGAGAGCCGGACCTGCCACACCCCCAGGGTTGACGCCTCGGCATCGGTGAGGTCGTGAACGGCGGTGACGTGGCGTCGCGGCAGGAGCACCAGCCAGCCGGGCAACGCGGTGTTGAAGTCGTGAGCCACTCGCCAATGCCGGTCCTGCACCACGCACTCCCGTGGCGGGAGGCCCTTCGACTCGGCTTCGGACTCCTTGCCGCACGCGTAGCAATCGGGCGTCGTCATGGACCGAGATCCTAAGAGCCCGTTCCCGTGCTGCCCACCGCCACCTTCCGGCCCTACTCGCCCGGGCCCGTCTCACTCGTGCAGGTGACCCGCCCCGACGGGCCGGGCTGGGACCCGATGGGCCGGACGGTCCAACTGCGCGCGATCGGAGCACCGTTCACGAGGTCCGGCGTCTGGTACCCCTCTGGACCATGGCCCCCATCCGAACGCTGCTGAGCGGGCTCCTCGGCGCCGCCGCCCTGCTCATTCCCGGCGCGACCGCCACGCCCGCCGCCGCCGAGGCGCAGACCGTCGACTACCACGGGCTGCGCCTCGCCCTCCCCGCCGACTGGCGGGTCGTCGACCTCGACCGGAACCCCGACGCCTGCCTCCGCCTCGACCTGCCCACCCTGTACCTCGGCCACGCCGGCACGCAGGGCGAATGCACCGGCCGGGCCGTCGCCGCCCGCGCCGACACCCTGCACCTCGAACCCCTCGACGGGGCCCCCGAGCGCGCCGACATCCCCACCGTCACCGTGGAATCCGCCCGCTCGCTGCCCGGAGCCCCCCACCGGTCCGCGAGCAACGAGCTGCGCTACGCCCTGCTCCGGCCCGGGGTCATGGCCACCGTCTCCTACGGGGCCGCACCCGACGCCGTACGCAGGGTCCTCGGCCGGTCCCGCGCCGTGCCGGCCGACGCCGCCCCGCCGGCTCCCGGTCCCGCCGCCCCGCCGGCCCCCGGCCCCGCCGCCCCCTCGGCTCCCCGCCCCGCCGCCCCGCCGGCCCCCGGTCCCGTCGCCACGCCCGCCGCGAACGCCGGCGGCGCGAAGCCCCGCACGGTCCAGGAGGCCTTCAGGGGCGAGGGCTTCGACACCTGCACCGCCCCCACCCAGAAGGCCATGGACACCTGGCGCACCGCCTCGCCCTTCGGCGCGATCGGCGTCTACATCGGCGGCCCCGCACGGGCCTGCGCCCAGCCGCGCCTCACCGCCGACTGGATCCGGCGGCAGGCCGCGGCCGGCTGGCACCTGATGCCGATCTGGGTGGGCCCGCAGCCCTGGCACAACGCCGCCACCGGGATGTCCGCCGACCCCTCCGAGGCGAACGCGCAGGGCCGGACGGCCGCCGAGGGCGCCGTGGCGGCGGCCCGCTCGCTGGGCCTGCCCCCCGGCACGCTCCTCTACAACGACGTGGAGAACCACCAGGACCGCGCCACCTGGGACGCCCCGGTCGTCTCCTACCTGACCGCCTGGACGGTCCGGCTGCACGAGCTCGGCTACCGCTCCGCCGCCTACGTCTCGGCGAGCGCCGGCGCCAAGACGCTGAGCGCCCACCACCACCAGGCCCCCGAGGCCATGCCGGACGTGCTGTGGGTGGCCCGCTGGAACCTCTCGGCCTCCGTCGGCGACGCGGACATGGGCCTGCCCGCGCGCACGACCCAGTGGGCCGGCCCGCGCCGCGCCCACCAGTTCCGCGGCGACCACGCCGCCGGCTACGGCGGGGTCACCCTCACCATCGACCGCAGCTGGGTGGACGTCGACCCGTCCGCCCTCGGCCCGGCGGGTACCGCCCCGGTCGCCGGGAAACCCCGCTAGCGGGCCAGGCCCCCGCCGCCCGGCTCGTCCTGCGGCGCCGGGTCCTCGCGCGGCGGTTCGTCGTCGTTGCCCCGGCGCCAGGTGCGCAGGCCGTGCTCCGGGACCCAGGTCCGCACCACCAGGTCGTCGCCCTCGATGCCGATGTGGACGACCTCCGTGAGGTCGGCGTAGAAGAGGTGGAAGGGGTGCGGGGTCTCCGTCTCCTCCGCGTACCGGTGGAGTTCGGGCGGGTCCAGGAGCTCCACCGCGCGCCCGGAGATCCGTACGTCCCCGTCCGGCATGGTCTCGCCCTCGCCCGGATTGGTGTGCAGCGCGAACCGCGGGTCGCGCTCCAGGTCCCGGGCCTTCATCGAGCCCGCCATCATCCCCAGCCACAGCTCGCCGCCCCGGATGTCGACGTTCAGGCCGGTCACCCGGGGGGAGCCGTCCTTGCGCAGGGTCGCCAGGACGTGGTGCGGGTACTGCGCGAAGCGGGCCTCGACGGCCGCCGCGAAGTCCGGTTCCGCCTTCTCGAACACTGCCCAACTGGTATGCGTCATACGTCCATCAAAGCGCGGCCACCGGCGCGCCCCGGTCAGGCGCGCACGATGCCCGCACCGCGCGCCGCCGCCAGCCAGGCCGGGAACTCCCCGACGAGGCGGTCGTAGAGTTCGCCGTCCGGTACGGTCCGCGGGTCGAGGCCCGCGTGGAAGTAGCCCGCGTTGTCCACGGGCCGCTTCTCGGGCACGGGCAGCTCGTCCAGCCGGCGCAGGAAGTCGAACTGCGTGCTGCGGGTGTTGCCGAAGCCGACGAACTGCCAGAACAGCGGCAGCCGGGCCGCCTTGCACACGTACTTCTCGGCCAACGGCTTGTTGATCGGCCCGCCGTCGGTCTGGAAGACGACGAGGGCGGGGGCCGTCGCACCGGAGTCGAGGTAGTGGTCGATGACCGCGTCCATCGCCGCGTGGTAGGCCGTCTTGCCCATGTGGCCCAGGCGGGAGGCGATCTCGGTGACCCGGCCCTCGTGCCCGGGCAGGGAGATCTCCTCGACTGCGTCGACCTCCGTGGAGAAGAAGACCACCGGCACGCGGGCGTCGTCGTCCAGGTGGGCGGACAGCCCCAGCACCCGGTCGGCGAGGGCCTGCACGCTGCCGTCCTGGTAGTACGGCCGCATCGACCCGGAGTAGTCCAGGACCAGGTAGACGGCGGCGCGCCCGCCCTCCAGGCCGTGCTTGCGCAGGGATATGCCGGCCGTCTTGTAGAGGTTCACGAGGGCCGGAGCCGACTCCTCGACCTTGCGGAGGCTGATGGCGCTGCTCGTCATGGGCCGAGGGTACGGGGAAGGGCCGCCGCCGCGGGCTACGACGACGGATCGGCCGACCGGCCCCGGTCGGGCCCGCCGGCCCCGCCGAGCCCGGCGATGTCGTCCAGCGCGGCGGCCGCCAGGTCCCGCTCCGAGGCGTAGTAGCGCTCGGCCCACTTGAGGGTGAGGGCGGGGTAGGCCCAGGCCGGGTCGGCCTGCGCCGCTTCCGCGTCCGCCGCCGCGCGGCGGCGCATGTCCTCAGCGAACTCCTGCTGCTGGAGCAGGAGTTCGCGCATCTGCTCCGGCTCCAGCAGGTGTCCCAGCCACAGTCGCAGCATCGGCCCGTGCTTGAGGACGGGCGGGTCGACCGGGGCCGTCCGGGCCCAGTCCCGAACGGCCGCCATGCCCTCGTCGGTGATCCGGTAGACCCGCTTGTCGCGCGTCCCGGTGTCGTGGCCGATCCGGCGCGAGGTCGCGTAGCCCGCCTTCTCCAGGCGCTTGAGCTCGCTGTAGATCTGGCTGAAGGACGGGCTCCAGTAGAAGAACCGCAAGGAGAGGTCCGACCACTTCTTCAGGTCGTAGCCGGAGAGCTCCTCCCCGAAGGAGAGCAGTCCGAGCACCGCCCAGCCGGTCGCGGGGAGCGCGCGCGTGTTCGTCTCGTCGGCCACGCAGGGCAGTCTACGACCGGCTCCCGTGGCGCCCCCGGCGCCCTTCCGCCCGACGGACCCGCCTGCTAGAAGTATGCCTAATCGTCATATGGGGAGGGGATGGAAGTGGCGCGCACCGGGCTGGACGGGAAGGTCGTCGTCATCACCGGCGCCGGGCGCGGCCAGGGAGCCGCCGGGGCGCGGCTCTTCGCCGGGGCCGGCGCGCGGGTCGTGGTCACCGACGTACGGGAGGACGAGGGCCGGGCCGTCGCCGCCGAACTGGGCGACCGGGGGCTCTACGTACGCCACGACGTCGCGGACCCGGCGAGCTGGGCGGCGGTGATCACCGAGGCGGTCCGCGCCTTCGGCACCGTGTCGGCCCTGGTCAACAATGCCGCCCTGTGGCGCACGGCCCACGTGGAGAAGCAGCGGCTCGACGACTTCGAGGCCCTCCTGCGGGTCAACCTGCTGGGACCGTTCCTCGGCATCCAGGCGGTGGCCCCGGTGCTGCGGGCGGGCGGGGGCGGCTCGATCGTCAACGTCTCCTCCACCGCCGGGCTGGTCGGGATACCGGGCCACGCGGCCTACGGCTCCACCAAGTTCGCCCTGCGCGGGCTGACCCGGTCGGCGGCGCTCGACCTGGCCGGTGACCGCATCCGCGTGAACTCGGTGCACCCGGGGGCCATCGACACCCCGATGGTGGCCGGGGCCGTGGAGGGGCGGGACTGGTCGCACCTGCCGCTGGGGCGGATCGGGCGGCCGGAGGAGGTCGCCGAGCTCGTCCTCTTCCTCTGCTCGGACGCGTCCTCGTACGTGACGGGCGCCGAGTTCACGGTCGACGGCGGGATGACCACCGCCTGACGCCTGCCCGATCACGGCCCCGCGACCGCCTGGCGGACGGGGTGCCCCCGCTCCGCCGGGCCCGGGCATGATGTGTCCATGGCTGATCTGACACGGAGGCTGACGGGAGCGGTCCTGCGCAACTGCCTCCTCCTGGCGGTGGAGTTCGGCGCGATCTGGATGCTGCGCGGGCCGGAGGGCCTCTGGGTTCCGGTCCTGCTGGCCGTCTTCGTCGCCGGCGCGGCCGTACCGCACGGCACGGACGCCGAGTTCGTGGCCCGTACCGCCGTGGCGCTCACCGCCGTCGGGATCGCCGTGCTCGGCGGGATCACCTGGGACCGGCACGTCCTGCACGACCGGGGCCGGGAGGAGGTGGCGGTGGTCGCCGGGCGGACGATGGTGGAGGACGGCGGCGGCCTGTCACCCTCGCTGCGCCTGCGCACCGAGGCCGGCCGCGAGCTGCCCGGCCCGCTGACGATGGACCTCGCGGTCGGGGCGCGGCTGACGGTGACGGTGGATCCCGACGGGCCGGCCTGGGCCCCGGGCGGCCGCCCCGAACGGCCGTTGTGGCAGGCGGCCGGCACCGGCGCCCTCCTGCTGCTCCAGACCGCCGTCCTGGTCCGGATCTCCCTGCGCCGTTCTCCCGCCTGACGGCAGGACGGCAGGGCGGCAGGGCGGCGCGTGGCGCGCGGCACCGCGGCAGGGTGGCGCAGGGGTCCGCCGGCTACTGCTTGATCGTGTAGGAGCAGCCCTTCACGTTCGTCACGCCGTCGCTCTGCGCGACGACCTTGCCGTCCACCTTGATGGTGCAGGGGGCCTGCTGGAGCTTGCCGTCGGCGCCCGTGACCGTGCCGGGGACGACGCTGACCAGGTAGCCCACCTTCTGCTCCGCGGCGGTCAGTTCGGCCGTGCCCGACTTCGACCACGGCAGGTCCTGCTGCTCGAAGCCGCTGCCGAGGCCGTTGTACATGACGGCCGTCCTGCCCGTACCGCCGACCTCCAGGGTCACGTCGTGCTTCGCGCCGCCGCCGGCGGCCGGGGCCGGCGCGGGCTTCTGGCCCTGGTCCTGCGAGGCCGCGGGCTGCGGCTGCTGCTTCCCGCCCTCCGGGGCGGGCTTCGGCTCCGCACTCCCGCAGCCGGTGAGCAGCAGCGCCGCCGCGCACAGCGTCATGGCGGAGATGGTCCTGCGCATGTCCTGATACCTCGATCTTGTTGCCTGGTACGTGTGATCGAAAACAATGGACGCATGACGACACGTGCCCGTTCCTTCGATGCCGCAGCCGCTTCCTACGCCGCTCACCGGCCCGGCTACCCGCCGGCCCTCCTCGACGCCGTCGAGGAGCTCGCCGACCGCCCGCTCGCCGGGGCGCGCGTGGCCGACGTGGGCGCCGGCACCGGCATCGCCACCGCCCTGCTGCACGAGCGCGGCGCCGAGGTCGTCGCCGTGGAGCCCGGGGACGGGATGGCCGCGCAGCTGCGCCGGGCGCACCCCGCGATCCCGGTCGTGCGCGGCGACGGGGACCGGCTTCCGCTGGCCACCGGCGCGTTCGACCTGCTCACCTACGCCCAGGCCTGGCACTGGACCGACCCGGCCCGCTCCGTCCCCGAGGCCCGCCGCGTGCTGCGCCCGGGCGGTGCGCTGGCCATCTGGTGGAACGACGCGGACCTCACCGTGCCCTGGATCGCCGAGCAGGAGGAGCGGCTGGCGGACTTCTTCGGCGCGGCCAAGGGCAACGGCTTCCGTACGCTGCCCCGCGGGCTCGGCGGGTTCACCAGCCGGTCCGTGCGCTGGTCCCGGCGCATCCCGCTGGACGCGCACCTCGCCAACCTCGCCAGCCACTCCGCCTTCCTGATGCTGGGCGAGGCCGGCACCCGCGCCTACTTCGCCGCCGAACGGGAGCTGCTCGCCCCGCTCTTCCCCGACGGCACCGTCGAGGAGAGCTACGTCGTCAGCCTCCATGTCACCCGGGTGTGACCGACCGCAGGACCTCGGCCCGGCAGGCCGACGGCGTGCCCCAGGCGTCCCGCAGCGGGCGCGCCTTGCGCAGCCACAGCGACAGGTCCAGCTCCTCGGTGTAGCCGACCGCACCGTGGAGCTGGAGCGCCGTCATCGCCGCGCGGTACGCCGCCTCGCCGCACCGCAGCTTCGCGGCCGCCACGTCGCCCGGTGCCAGCGTCAGCGCCGCCGCCCACACCAGCGGGCGGGCGAACTCCAGGGCCAGCAGGGTGTCGGCCAGCCGGTGCTTGACCGCCTGGAAGGAGCCGATCGGCGTCCCGAACTGGGTGCGCTGCTTGACGTATCCGACCGTCCGCTCCAGCAGGGCCTCGCCGACGCCCAGGCACTGGGCCGCCGTCAGCAGCCGGGCCCAGCGCCCGGCCGCCCCGGCCGCGCGGGCCACCGCCGGGCCCGCCGCGAGGAGTTCGCCCCCGGCCACCGCGGGCCGGGACAGCCGCCGCGCCGGGTCCGTGGACCGCAGCGCTTCCCCCGGGGCCGGGTCCGGTGCGGCGAGCCGCAGTTCGCCCGCCGCCGACACGGTGAAGCAGTGCGCCGCCGCGTCCGCGTCCAGGGCGTAGGGACTTCCGCCCGGCAGCGTCAGCGTCGCCCAGGCCCGGCCCGCGACCAGGTCCGGCAGGAACCGCTTGGCGAGGGCCTCGTCCCCCAGCTCCGAAAGCAGCACCGACACCGCCGCGCTCTCCACCGCCGGCCCCGGCACGCCCGCCCGGCCCAGCTCCACGAAGCCCAGCGCCAGTTCCAGCGGCAGCAGGCCGGCCCCCTCGTACGCCTCGGGTGCGGCCAGCGCGAACAGGCCCGTCCCGGCGAGCCGCGACCGCAGCGCCAGCCCGGGCCCGTGATCGCCGTCCGCCCAGGCCCGTACCGCCGCCGGGACCTGCGCCGAGCCCAGCAGGGAGCGCAGCGTACGGGCGAAGTCCGACTGCTCGTCGGTCGGCAGGAAGCGCATCAGCGGCGGCCCTTCGGCAGGCCGAGCAGCCGCTCGGCGATGATGTCGCGCTGGATCTCGTTCGTTCCCGCGTAGATCGGCCCGGCCAGCGAGAAGACCCACGGCTCGGCCCACTCCCCGTCCGCGAGCTCGGCGTCGGCGCCCAGCAGGTCCAGCGCCGTCTCGTGCAGGGCGATGTCGTACTCCGACCAGAACACCTTGTTCAGACTGGACTCGGCGCCCACGGCCCCGCCCGCCGCGAAGCGGGAGGCGCCGGCCCAGGTGAACAGCTCGTAGGCGCGCGCCCCGACCACCGCGTCGGCCACCCGGTCGGCCAGCGCCGTGTCGGCGGGGTCCCCCTGGGCGCGCCACAGGGCGGCCAGCCGGTCCGCGGCCGCCAGGAACCGGCCGGGGGAGCGCAGGGTCAGCCCGCGCTCGTTGCCGGTGGTCGACATCGCGATCCGCCAGCCCTGCCCGGGCTCCCCGATCACGTCCTCGTCCGGTACGAAGACCTCGTCCAGGAAGAGTTCCGCGAAGGCCGGCTTACCGTCGAGGCGGCCGATGGGCCGCACCGTGACCCCGGGCGCCCGCAGGTCGAACATCAGGTACGTCAGCCCCTGGTGCGGTTTCGGGGCGTCCGGGTCGGTGCGGAAGATGCCGAAGGCCCGGTCGGCGAAGGCCGCCCGCGAGGACCAGGTCTTCTGCCCGGACAGCAGCCAGCCGCCCTCCGCGCGGACCGCGCGCGAGGTCAGCGAGGCCAGGTCGGAGCCCGCCTCCGGCTCCGACCAGGCCTGCGCCCAGACGACCTCTCCGCCCGCCATCGGCGGCAGCACGCGCGCCCGCTGCTCCGCCGTCGCGTGGTCGAAGAGCGTCGGTGCCAGCAGGCTGATGCCGTTCTGCGAGACCCGGCCGGGCGCGCCCGCCGCCCAGTACTCCTCCTCGAAGACCAGCCACTTCACGAGGTCGACGCCCCGGCCGCCGTACTCCTCGGGCCAGGACACCACCGCCCAGCGGTCGGCGTGCAGCAGGGCCTCCCACTCCCGGTGCGCGGCGAAGCCCTCCCGGGTCTCCAGCGAGGGCAGGGGGGAGGCGGGTACGTGGTCGGCCAGCCAGGCGCGCGCCTCGGCCCGGAAGGCCGCCACCTCCGCCGTCTGGGTCAGGTCCATCGGGTGCCCGCCTCCTCGAACGCCGTCACTTCCCTAACAAGTGTTTGGTAGGTTAACGTACGGCCATGAGCAGCGTCGAGGAGTTCGCATGAACGAGCCCCGGTACACCGCCGGCCACCACCTGCTGCAGGGCCGCACCGCCGTCATCACCGCCGCCGCGGGGGCCGGGATCGGCGGGGCCACCGCCCGCCGCTTCCTGGAGGAGGGCGCCCGCATCGTCATCGGCGACGCCCACGCCCGCCGGCTCAAGGAGACCGAGGACGCGCTCACGGCCGAGTTCGGAGCCGGCCGCGTCGCCTCCCTGCCCTGCGACGTCACCGACGAGGACCAGGTCCGCGCCCTCTTCGCGCTCGCCGAACAGGCCCACGGCCAGCTCGACATCGTCGTCAACAACGCCGGGCTCGGCGGCACCGCGGCCCTCGTCGACATGACCGACGAACAGTGGACCCGCGTCCTCGACGTCACCCTGAACGGCACCTTCCGCTGCACCCGCGCCGCACTGCGCTCCTTCAAGGCATCCGGCGGGGGCGGAGTCGTCGTCAACAACGCCTCCGTCGTCGGCTGGCGCGCCCAGACCGGCCAGGCCCACTACGCCGCCGCCAAGGCCGGGGTCATGGCGCTCACCCGCTGCGCGGCCCTGGAGGCCGCGGGGTTCGGCGTACGCGTCAACGCGGTCGCCCCGAGCCTGGCCATGCACCCGCACCTGGTGAAGGTCACCAGTGAGGAGCTCCTCGCCGAACTCACCGCCCGCGAGGCCTTCGGCCGGTACGCCGAGCCCTGGGAGGTCGCCAACGTCATCGTCTTCCTGGCCAGCGGCTACGCGTCGTACATGACCGGCGAGACGGTGTCCGTCAGCAGCCAGCGCGCCTAGCCCGACAATGGACGCGTGCCCACGAACAAGCCCGCGGCCCAGCCCGCAGCCAAGAAGAAGCCGCAGGTGACCCCCTCGCCCGAGCGGCGCCGCGAACTCCTCGACACCGCCGCCGAGGTCTTCGCCGCCCAGGGCTACAACGCCACCACCGTCCGCAAGATCGCCGACGCCGCCGGGATGCTCGCCGGCAGCCTCTACTACCACTTCGATTCCAAGGAATCGATGCTCGACGAGATCCTCTCGGCCTTCCTGACCGAGCTGTGGGACGGCTACGACGCCGTCCTCGCCGCCGGACTCGGCCCCAGGGAGACCATCGAGGCCCTCGTCACCGAGTCCTTCCGCGAGATCGACCGGCACCGCGCCGCCGTCGCGATCTACCAGAAGGAAGCCCGCACCCTCTCCGCCCAGCCCCGCTTCCACTACCTGTCCGACTCGCAAGTGAAGTTCGAGAAGGCCTGGCTGGGGACGCTGGAGCGGGGGGTCGCCGCCCAGGTCTTCCGGGCCGACCTCGACATCCGCCTCACCTACCGCTTCGTGCGCGACACGGTCTGGGTGGCGGCCTCCTGGTACCGGCCGGGCGGACAGCACAGCCCCGACGAGATCGCCCGCCAGTACCTGTCGATGGTCCTGGACGGGATCGCCCTGCGCCCCACCTGACCGGTCCGACCGGTCCGACCGTCCGAGGAGTCCCGATGCCCGAGGCCTACATAGTCGACGCCGTGCGCACCCCCGTGGGGCGGCGCGGAGGCGGTCTGTCCGCCGTCCACCCGGCCGACCTCGGCGCACACGTCCTGAGGGAACTCGTCGCACGCTCCGGGGTGGACCCGGCGGCCGTGGAGGACGTGGTCTTCGGCTGCCTCGACACGGTCGGCCCGCAGGCCGGGGACATCGCCCGCACCGCATGGCTCGCCGCCGGCCTGCCCGAGGAGGTCCCCGGGGTCACCGTCGACCGCCAGTGCGGCTCCTCCCAGCAGGCGGTGCACTTCGCCGCGCAGGGAGTGCTCTCCGGCACCCAGGACCTGGTGGTCGCCGGCGGCACCCAGAACATGTCGATGATCCCGATCGCCTTCGCCTCACGGCAGGCCGCCGAACCCCTGGGCCTCACCGAGGGCCCCTACGCGGGCTCCGCGGGCTGGCGCGCCCGGTACGGCGACGCCCCCGTCAACCAGTTCCACGGCGCCCAGTTGATCGCCCGGAAGTGGGGGATCTCGCGCCGCGACATGGAGGAGTACGCGCTCACCTCCCACCGGCGGGCCGTGCGCGCCGCCGACGAGGGCCGCTTCGACCGCGAGATCGCGCCCTACGGGGCCGTCGCCGCGGACGAGGGGCCGCGCCGGGACACCACCGCGGAGAAGATGGCGGCGCTGAAGCCCGTCGTCGAGGGCGGCACCATCACCGCCGCCGTCTCCTCCCAGGTCTCCGACGGCGCGGCGGCCATGCTGCTCGCCTCCGAGCGGGCCGTCCGCGAACACGGCCTGCGGCCCCGGGCCCGCATCCACCACCTCTCGGTGCGCGGCGAGGACCCCATCCGCATGCTGTCCGCACCCATCCCGGCGACGGCGTACGCCCTGAAGAAGACCGGCATGTCACTGGCCGACATCGACCTGGTGGAGATCAACGAGGCCTTCGCCCCGGTCGTGCTGGCCTGGCTGAAGGAGACCGGCGCCGACCCGGAACGCGTCAACGTCAACGGCGGCGCCATCGCCCTGGGCCACCCGCTCGGCGCGACCGGGGTCAGGCTGATGACCACCCTCCTGCACGAGCTGGAACGCACCGGCGGCCGGTTCGGCCTCCAGACCATGTGCGAGGGCGGCGGCCAGGCCAACGTGACGATCATCGAACGCCTCTGAGGGGTGTCCGGCGCGTCCCGGCGGGGCCCGGCGCGTCCCGGCGGGGCCGGCGGTCCGCCGCCCCCGCCGCGGCGGTCAGGAGGAGACCAGGGCGAAACCGAGGAGGACCGCGGCGTCGACGCGGACCGAGCCCGGGGCGAGGGTGCCGTCGTGCTCGTGGTCCGCGCCGCCGACGCTGTGGCCGTGGCCGCCGCCGAACTCCGGGTTCACGTCCTCGATGTGGATCACCGCTCCCAGCTCGACCCCGCAGGCCTCCGCGTAGACCTCGGCCTTGCGCCGGGCGGCCGCCACCGCGCGCTGCCGCGCCTCGTCGCGCATCGCGGGCTTGTCCAGGACCTCGAAGCGCACGTCGTCGACGCGGTTCGCGCCGGCCGCGACGGCGTCCTCGATCAGCAGCTCGATCCGGTCGAGCGCCTCCGTCTGCACCGTGTACCGCGCCTCGCAGCTGTAGCCGAGGAAGGCGCGGTCCGCGCCGTACCCGCTGTGCTGCGAGGTCAGCCGCAGCCGCGAGCCGGAGACGTCCGCGTCCGGTATGCCGTGGTCCCGCAGGGTCTGCCGCAGCCGGGCGACGGCCGCCCCCGCCTCCGCGAAGGCCACCTTCGGCGTCGGGGCCATGAGGTCGACCGCAAGGTCCACGAAGGCGAGACGGGGTTCGGCGGACACGCTGCCCGCACCGAGCACACTGAGCCCCCAGGGCTCTCTGATCGCTGCCATCCGATGATCAAACCAGCTGGGGGAGCCCGCCACCAGGCACTTCCGAGCCCCGGCCGGTAGCACGCGGGGCGCAGTTCACACCCGCCCGTCCACACCTCGGGACCAGGATGTGCTAGCTTAGGCAGCGTTGCAGTTGTGGTACCCATGAACTTTATGTGCGCCTGACGGGAATGTTCCTCAGGCGCTTTTATTGTTTTTCCCGGGATCTCCGGATGGGGCCCTTGCCGCCTATTCAGGAGATTCAAAATGGCACTTGGCACCGTGAAGTGGTTCAACTCGGAAAAGGGCTTCGGCTTCATCGAGCAGGACGGTGGCGGTCCGGACGTGTTCGCCCACTACTCGAACATCGCCACCCAGGGCTTCCGTGAGCTCACCGAGGGCCAGCGCGTGTCCTTCGACGTGACGCAGGGCCAGAAGGGCCCCCAGGCGGAGAACATCATCCCCGCCTAATTTCTTCAGCATGCCGGGGTCCGCACCGCGAGGTGCGGGCCCCGGCTTGTCTGCTGTCTCGACCTTTGTTCTACCTGCCGGTTTCAGGAGGGCTTTCTCGCATGACCAGCTCCAGCTCCGCACGTCCCAGCCGCCGCCCCACCCGGGGACGAGGAGCGGCCCAGGGGCGTCCGAAGGCTGGCGCGGGACGGCAGAAGTCCGCCCCGCCCGCACCCCGGCCGCAGGAATTCACCATGCCCGAGCCGACCGTCCCGGCGCTGCCGCCGGTCGCCGCGTTCGAGGACATGGACATGCCCGAGGCGCTGCTGAAGACCCTCGCCGCCCAGGGCGTCACCGAGCCGTTCCCCATCCAGGCCGCGACCCTGCCGAACTCCCTCGCCGGCCGCGACCTGCTCGGCCGCGGCCGCACCGGCTCCGGCAAGACCCTCGCCTTCGGCCTGGCGCTGCTGGCCCGTACCGCCGGCCGCCGCGCGGAGCCGAAGGCGCCGCTCGCGATGGTCCTCGTACCGACCCGCGAGCTCGCGCAGCAGGTCACCGACTCCCTGGCTCCGTACGCCACGGCCGTCAACCTGCGCATCGCCACCGTCGTCGGCGGCATGTCGATCAACCGGCAGTCGGGCGCCCTGCGCCGCGGCGCCGAGGTGCTCGTCGCCACCCCCGGCCGTCTGAAGGACCTCATCGACCGCGGTGACGCGGACCTCTCGCAGGTGTCGATCACCGTCCTCGACGAGGCCGACCAGATGACCGACATGGGCTTCATGCCGCAGGTCACCGCGCTGCTCAAGCAGGTCCGGCCCGAGGGCCAGACCATGCTCTTCTCGGCGACCCTCGACAAGAACATCGACAAGCTCGTCAAGATGTTCCTGTCCGACCCGGTCGGCCACTCCGTCGACCCGTCGGCCGGCGCGGTCACCACCATGGAGCACCACGTCCTGTACGTCATGGACGAGACCGACAAGAAGGCCGTGGCGACGCGCATAGCCGCCCGCGACGGCCGGGTGATCATGTTCGTGGACACCAAGCGCGGCGTGGACCGCATGGTCAAGAAGCTCCTGGCGGACGGCGTACGCGCCTCCGGCCTGCACGGCGGCCGCTCCCAGCCGCAGCGCAACCGCACCCTGGACTGGTTCAAGACGGGCGAGGTCACCGCGCTGATCGCCACCAACGTGGCGGCCCGCGGCATCCACATCGACGACCTCGACCTCGTCGTCAACGTGGACCCGCCCACCGACCACAAGGACTACCTGCACCGCGGTGGCCGCACCGCGCGCGCCGGCGAGTCCGGCAGCGTGGTCACGCTGGTGCTGCCCGACCAGAAGCGGGACATGACCCGGCTGATGTCGGACGCCGGGATCTCCCCGCGCACCGCGCAGATCAAGTCCTCCGACGAGGAGCTGGCCCGGCTGACCGGCGCCAAGGAGCCCTCGGGCATCCCGGTGGTGCTGGAAGTGCCGCAGCAGCCCGCGCCGAAGGCGCGCAGCGGCTCCGGTTCGGGCTCCGGCTCGCGCCGCCGCTCGGGCGGCCCGCGCACCGGATCCGCCACCGGCGGCGCCCCGGCGGCCGGCGGCCGCAGCCGCCGTTCCGGCGGCGGCTCCGGTTCCGGCCAGGCCCCGGCGGCCTCCGGCGCGGGCCAGGCCCGCCGCGGCGGCCAGGGCGGCGGTCAGGGCGGCTCCGGCGGCTCCGGCGAGCGCGGCCGGCGCGGCACGGGCGGCTCCGGCGGCGGCGCCGCCGCGGCCTCCGCGCGCAGCCGGGTCGGCACCGGCGGCCAGGGCCGCCGCCGCGCCGTCTGATCCGCTCCCCGCGACGGACGACGACCGACGTACGACGACCGGTATACGACGACGGGCAGTGCTTCGCGCACTGCCCGTCGTCGTGTCCGCTACCGGACCAGCCGGCTCTGCAGCTTCGCCAGCGTCCGCAGGTCCAGGCCGAGGCCCTCGGTCAGGTAGCCGTAGAAGCTGCCGTAGTCGGCCTCCATCTGCGCCGTCGCCGAGTCCAGGTAGTCCTGGCGGACCTCCTGGAGCGGGATCAGCAGGTCCGGGTTCTGCATCCGGCCCGACTGCTTCAGACCCGCCCGCACCTTGGCGTCGTAGGCGGCGCGGAAGGTGTTCGACGCCAGGTAGTCGCGCTCGGCGGTGCCCTCGGGGACGGCGAGGGCGCGCAGCAGCACGTAACTCATCCAGCCCGTCCGGTCCTTGCCGGACGTGCAGTGGTACAGGACCGGGCCCTGCCGGCCGTCCGCGAGCTCCCGCAGCGTCGCCGCGAACTGCGCCCGGTTCTCGGGGCTCGTCACGAACGTGCGGTAGATGTCGCGCATGTAGGCCTCGGCGCGCCCGCCGCCGAGCATCTGCTCCTGCGTGACGGGGTCGCCGCTGCCGATGGCCCCGACGAGGGTCGCATAGAGGCCGAGGTCGCTGACCGGGCGGGCGGTGGCGGACAGTCCTGCGGGCAGCCGGTCGGCGCCGTCGTACTGGACCTCCATAGGGATGCGGAAGTCGATGACCTTCGTGAGGCCGAGACCGGAGACGGTGGTGACGTCGGCATCGGTCAGCTTGCCCAGTGCGTCGGACCGGTAGACCAGGCCCTGGCGGACCTGGCCGCCGGTCCAGGTGCGGTAGCCGCCGAGGTCGCGGACGTTGACGGCGCCCTGGAGAGTGATCTGGCGGATCGTTTCAGCCTGCTGGTGGTGCCGGGCAGCGACCCCGGCTGCGGGCGCCGCCGACGCGTACGCGGCGGTCGGTGAGGCGGCGAGGGCGAAGGCGGCGACGGCCGCCGCGGCCACTCTGCGGATTCTGACACGGCTCATGGGAGCGACTCCTGTGACGGAGAAGGGGGATCACCCTGGTGGTGGCAGGGCGTCGAGCGGGTGCGGTCCGTGCGACCCGTGGAGACGGTCCAGCACGGAGTGGGCCTCGGCCATGACGCGGGAGACGAGCTCCGCACAGGACGGAAGATCGTCGATCACCCCCGCGACCTGGCCCGATGCCATGACGCCGAGGTCCGTGCGGCCCTCGACCATGGACGCCTTGAGGAGCATGGGAGTGTTCGCGGCCAGCAGGACCTGGCTCCAGGACAGGTCCTTGCCGTGCTTCATCGCCAGGCCGTCGCGGACCATCTGCGGCCAGCTCAGGCCGGTCAGCTTGCGCAGGCCCGCCGCGTGCCGGACCGCCCGGACCAGCGCCCGGGCCCGGCCGGCCCGCTCCAGGGACTCGACCAGCTCCGTACGGAGCATGCGGTGCGGGAGCCCGTCGACGGCCGTGGTGACGGTGACGTCCCGGACCGTCGCCCTCAGGTACTCGGCCTTCACCGCGTCCGGGACGGTCGAGTCCGAGGTCAGCAGGAACCGCGTGCCCATCGCGATGCCCGCCGCCCCGTACGCCAGGGCCGCGACCAGACCGCGGCCGTCGCCGAAGCCGCCCGCCGCGACCACCGGGATGTCCACGGCGTCCACGACCTGCGGCAGCAGGACGGTGGTGGCCACGTCCCCGGTGTGCCCGCCGCCCTCGCCGCCCTGCACGATCACCGCGTCGGCGCCCCAGGCCGCCACCTTCTCGGCGTGCCGCCGGGCTCCGATCGATGGGATGACGACCACGCCCGCGTCCTTCAGCCGGCCGATCAGCTCCTCGGACGGCGCGAGTGCGAAGGAGGCGACCCGCACCCCCTCGTCGATGATCAGCCGGACGCGTTCGGGTGCGTCCCCGGCGTCGGCGCGCAGGTTGACGCCGAAGGGGGTGCCCTCCGGGACGCGGGACCTGACCTCGCGGACCGCCGAGCGCAGCTGCTCCGTGGTCATCGTCGCCGAGGCCAGGATGCCGAGGGCGCCGGCGTTCGCCGCGGCCGACACCAGGCGGGGGCCGGCGACCCAGCCCATGCCCGTCTGCACGATGGGGTGCCGGACCCCGACCAGCTTCGTGAACGCCGTCTCCACCGGATCAGCCCCGCACTTCCCGGTCGCGCAGACCCTTCGGATCGATGACCTCGCGGATCAGCCGCAGTTCGGGCCCGGTCGGCTCCCGCGTGTACGGGACCTCGTCGGGCAGCGCCAGCTCGAAACCGGTCGCCGCCCGGACCTGCTCGACGGTGACCCCGGGGTGCAGGGAGGCCAGCCGCATCGTGCGGCCGGGGCCGGCGAAGTCGAAGACGCCCAGGTCGCTGACGACCCGCGGCAGCCGGTGGAAGCGGGTCACCCCGGCCTCGGCGGCCCGGTCGTGGCCGACGCCGCAGACCATGTCGACGCGCTCGACGAACACCCGCGTCGAATGCCGGGGGATCCAGTAACTCACCGGATTGTTCAGGGTGTTCACGGGAGCGCCGCGCACACCGAGCAGCTGGCGGTCGGGCCGCTCCCAGTCGCCGATGCAGGAGATGTTCTGGTTGCCGAACCGGTCGATCTGGCTCGCGCCCATCATCACGTGCCGCCGGCCGCCGGTGACCATGGTCAGGTGGCGCCGGTACGGGAGCCAGCCCTCGGGCGTGCCGTCGAGCCCGACGAGCAGGGCCTCCCCGTCCGTGAGCAGCAGGTCGGGGGAGAAGGTCCGCTTCGCCAGCCGGGCCCCGAAGGAGGGGATCAGGCCCATCGGGCTGGCGAGTACCTCGCCGTCGCCCCGCCAGGCCTCGGCGCAGGCGATCACGCAGTACTCGGCGCGGGTGGCGGTCGTCGTGGTCACTGCTGCTCCTCCTGCCAGGCCCGGACGGCCTGCTGGTAGTCGTGCTCGCCCGCCCCGGACAGGAAGCGGGCCGAGAACTCGGGCCAGGGCGTGCTCGCGTAGAGCTTCTGGAAGGCCTCGTCGCGGCCGTAGTCGGGCGCGCAGGAGGTGAAGTGCGCGCCGTTCGGGGTCTCCACCACCCCGGTGACGCAGTGCCGGCTGATCAGCAGGGACTGCGGCGGCCCGCCCTTGGCGAGCTCGGCGGTCTCGACGAGCTGTTCGCAGGAGACGTAGGCGGCGTCGGCGGCCTCGCAGAACAGGTCGTCGAAGTACGGGTCCGGGCCCAGGTACTGGGCGTTGCCGAGGCGGTCGGCGCGGTTGAGGTGGACCAGGGCGGCGTCCAGGCGCAGGGCGGGCACGGCGACGAGCTCCTCGCCGTCGGCGTAGGGCGAGGTCACGGTGCGCAGCTCCGGGTTGACCCGCATCACGTCGGAGCCGAGGCCGGCCCGGACCGGCAGGAAGGGCAGCCGGTTGGCGGCGGCGTGCAGGCCCCACATGAACATGGCCTCGTCGTACTCGGTGAGCGCGAAGGCGGCCCGTTCGCGGGCGGCCCGGTAGTGGGGCTCCAGGGGGACGGAGTCGAGGGTGACGAAGGGGGCGACGAGCCGGCGGATCCGGCCGGCGGCCGCCAGCAGGCCGACGTCCGGGCCGCCGTACGCGACCACGGTGAGATCGGTGATCTCGGACCGGAGTAGGGCTCTGACCAGGGCCATGGGCTTGCGCCGGGACCCCCAGCCGCCGATCCCGAGGGTCATTCCGCTGCGCAGCCGCCCGACCACCTCATCGACGGTCATGGACTTGTCGCTCATGCGCGCTCTTCCTTCCCGAAGGTGTCGCGGACCCGGTCGGCCACCCCGCTGAGGTTGGCCTCGAAGGTGAAGCCCTGTTCGAAGCGGTAGCTGCGGCGCACGTCCACGGGGTCGATGCCGTTGATGGCCGCCTTCGCCAGCCGGATCAGGTAGCCGTCCTTCCGTGCGATCTCGGCGGCCAGCTCCAGCGCGGCGCCGCGCAGTGCCCCGGGCGCGACCACCTTCCAGACCGAGCCGTGGGCGTGCAGTTCGGCGGCGGTCGCGGTGCGCGAGGTGTAGTACAGGGCGCGCATCAGGTGCTGGGGGACCAGCCGGGCCAGGTGGGTGGCGGCGCCGAGCGCGCCCCGGTCGAGCTCGGGCAGGCCGAAGACGGCGTCGTCGGAGGCGACGATCGCGTCGGCGTTGCCGACCAGGCCGATCCCGCCGCCCAGGCAGAAGCCGTTCACGGCGGCGACCACCGGCACCTCGCACTCGTAGACGGCGGCGAAGGCCTCGTAGCAGCCCCGGTTGGCGCCGATCAGGGCCGCGTGGCCGGTGTCGCGCTGCATCTCCTTGATGTCGACGCCGGCGTTGAAGCCGCGGCCGTCGGCGGCGAGGACGACGCAGCGGACCTCGGGGTCGCGGCCCGCGGCCCGCAGGGCGTCGGCGAGGTCGTACCAGCCCTGCACGGGCAGCGCGTTGACGGGCGGGAAGTCGACCGTGACCAGTGCGACGCCCTTGTCCGGGGCGGAGGTGGAGACACCCATGAGAGGATCAGCTACCTTTCCACCAAACATTTGTTAGGTGAGGAAGGTAGCAGCCGATGGAGCTCGACGGGAGGGTTGTCGTCGTCACCGGTGGAACCAGGGGCGTCGGGGCCGGGATCGCCCGATCCTTCCTCGCGGCCGGCGCGGAGGTCGCCGTCTGCGCCCGGCGGCCCCCGGACCAACCGGTGGCGGCGGGCGGCCGCGAGGCGTCCTTCACCCCGCTCGACCTGCGCGACCCGGGCGCCGTACGGGAGTTCCTCGACGCGGTCGCCGACCGGTACGGGCGACTGGACTGCCTGGTCAACAACGCCGGCGGGACCCCGTACCGGCTCCTCGGGGAGGGCGACGCCGAGCGCCACGCACGGGTCGTCGAGCTCAACCTGGTCGCCCCGATGACGGCCTCACTCGCGGCCCGCCCCTGGCTCGCGCGGACCCGGGGCTCGGTGGTGATGATCGGCAGCGTCAGCGGGACCCGCCCCTCGCCGGGGACGGCGGCGTACGGGGCGGCCAAGGCGGGCCTGGAGAACCTGGCCCGCTCGATGGCCGTCGAGTGGGCACCCGAGGTACGGGTGAACACCCTGGTCCTCGGCATGGTGCGGACCGAACTCGCGCACCTGCACTACGGGGACGAGGCCGGGATCGAAGCCGTCGGGGCGACCGTCCCGCTGGGACGGCTCGCCGAGCCGGCCGACGTGGGGGACGCGGCGGTCTTCCTCGCCTCCGACCGGGCGCGGTACGTGAGCGGGGCCAGCCTGCTGCTGCACGGTGGCGGGGAGCGCCCGGCGTTCCTGGATGCGGCAACTGTCAACAAGGAGAGCTGAGATGGCGGGACTGTGCGAGGGCCGGGTCGTGATCGTGACGGGCGCGGGGCGGGGGCTGGGCCGGGCCCACGCGCTGGCCTTCGCCGCCGAGGGGGCGAAGGTCGTCGTCAACGACCTGGGCGTGGGCCTGGACGGGCTGCCCGGGCCGGACGGCCCGGCGGCGCAGGTGGTCCGGGAGATCGAGCAGCTCGGTGGCGAGGCGGTCGCGCACGGCGGGGACATCGCGACCCCGCAGGGAGCGGACTCCCTGGTGGAGGCGGCCCTCGACGCCTTCGGGCGCCTCGACACCCTCGTCAACAACGCCGGATTCCTGCGGGACCGGATGCTGGTGAACCTGGGTGAGGACGACTGGGACGCCGTCATGCAGGTCCACCTGAAGGGGCACTTCCTGCCGCTGCGGGCCGCCGCCGCGTGGTGGCGGGCCGAGGCGAAGGCGGGCCGCCCGGTGGCCGCCCGCGTCGTCAACACCTCCTCCGGGGCAGGGCTGCTGGGCTCCGTCGGCCAGGGCAACTACAGCGCCGCCAAGGCGGGCATCCTCGGCCTCACGCTGGTCGCGGCCGCCGAGATGGGCCGGTACGGGGTCCAGGTCAACGCGATCGCCCCGGCCGCGCGGACCCGCATGACGGAACGGACCTTCGCGCAGACCATGGCCGCCCCCGAGGACGGCGGCTTCGACGCGATGGCCCCCGAGAACGTGTCACCGCTCGTGGTCTGGCTCGGCGCGGACGCCTCGGCCGGGGTCACCGGCCGGGTCTTCGAGACCGAGGGCGGCCGGATCACGGTCATGGAGGGCTGGCGGCCGGGCCCCACCGCGGACCGCGGAGCCCGGCGCACCCCCGCGGAGGCCGGCGAGACCGCGCTCAAACTCCTCGCCGCGGCCGAACCCCCGCTCCCGGCCTACGGATCCGGCCCGGCCCAGGGGTGAGACCGGCCGAGGGCTGAGGCCGGCCCAGGGGTGAGACCGGCCGATCGGCGCAGGCCGGCCCGGCGTTACTTCGCGGACACGGCCCCGGCCGTGTCCGCGGACGGCTTCTCCAGGCCCAGCATCTCCAGGGCCGAGTCCATCTCCGCCTGGAACAGCACCCGCGGGTTCGCGTCCGGGCCGAACTGGCGGTAGACCTCCAGCGCGACGGGGCCGTACATCCGGCCCCACACGCGCAGCGACGCCAGCAGCGCCTGCGGCGGGAGGTGGGGGAAGCACTCGCGGGCGAGCGCGGCCAGGGAGGGGACGAAGTCGGCCCACTCCGCCTCGGCCCGCTTGAGCTGCTCGGGCGCCTGCGGCCAGGCGGCGTCCACGAGACCGAGGAGGATCATGCAACATCGGCGGGCGGCCGCCACCACGATGTCGGCCGTCGGGGCGTAACCCGGGGAGCTGTCCCCGTAGGTCAGGCGGAACTCCGCCGGGTGGGTGCGGGCCCACTCGCGGAAGGTGCCCGCGACCGCGAGCAGCCGGGCCGCGGTCGCGTCCTCGGGCAGCGCGTCCCGGGCCGCCTCCTGCTGGTCGGCCAGCCGGTTGTAGGTGTCCGCGGCCAGCGTGGCGAGGAGGTCGTCCCGGGTGTCGAAGTAGCCGTACAGGGCCGCCGCCGTCATGCCCATCTCGCGCGCGATGCCGCGCAGGGTGATCCCCGCGACGTCACCGGCGGCGAGCAGGCCGAGCGCGACCTCCTTGATCTGCGCGGTGGTCTCGATCCGAAGGCGTTCGCGGCGGGACAGGGTCTGCATGGGGGGCTCCTCCTCAGGGACAGGGCGAGAGTGTCGCACCCCCCGTACAAACACCGTTTACTTACCTTACCGTGTTGACGAACCGCAACTCGCCGGTCCTCCTCCGCCGGCCGCGCGTCAGGACGCACGCCACCAGCACCACCCCCAGACTGCCCAGGCTCATCAGCAGTTGGGGCCGCGTCTGCGCGGAGAACAGCATGGAGCACAGCACCGCCGACAGCGCCAGCACCACCAGCAGCGTCAGGTACGGGAACCCCCACATCCGGAAGGTCAGCCTCTCGGGCTCGGCGCGCTCGGTGCGGATCCGCAGCACGAACTGCGAGAGGGCGATCCCCAGATACATGATGACCAGCACCGCACCGGTCGAGTTGAGCAGGAAGGGGAAGGTCCGCCCCGGGCTCACCGCCTGCGCCACGACCGCCCCGCAGCCCACCACGGTGCCGAGCAGCACCGCCCGCCGCGGCGCGGCCGCCCACCCCGGCGCGTCCCCGTGCCCGGCCAGCGTGTGCAGCATGCGCGAGGAGGCGTACAGCGTCGAGCCCAGTACGGACATCAGCGCGGTCAGGATCACCGCGCTCATCGCCGACGCCGCGAAGGGCACGCCGATCCGGTCCAGCGCCGTCACGTACGGGCTCTGTCCGCCGGAGATCTCCGGCCAGGGCACGATCGCGACCACCAGCAGCACCGACCCGAGGAAGAACACCAGGATCCGCCAGACGATCTGACGGGTGGCCCGCGCGACGGCCCGGCCCGGATCGGGGCACTCGGCGGCCGCGACCGCCACGATCTCCGTCCCGCCGAAGGCGAAGACGACACCGACGGTGGCGGTGAGGACCGCGCCGAACCCGTGCGGGGCGAACCCCCCGTGCGCCGTGAGGTTCCCCAGCGCCGGACCGGACGGCCCGCCGCCCAGCAGGTACGCGCCGCCCAGGACCAGGAACGCGAGGATCGCCCCGATCTTGACGACCGCGAACCAGAACTCCGCGGTCCCGAAGGACCGGCTGGAGCGCAGGTTCACCGCGGTCAGCGCCCCCAGCAGCACCAGGCTGCACGTCCACGCCGGGACCTGCGGCAGCCACCCGTGCACGATCTGGCCGCCCGCGATCGCCTCGATGGCCACGATCGCGACGAAGGCGTACCAGTAGAGCCAGCCGACCGTGAAGCCCGCCCAGTCGCCGAAGGCGAGCCGGGCGTAGTCGGCGAAGGAGCCCGCCATCGGCCGGGCCGCGACCATCTCGCCGAGCATCCGCATGACCAGCAGCACCAGCAGCCCCGCCAGCGCGTAGCTGACCAGGGCGGCCGGACCGGCCGCGCGGACGGTCTCGGCCGAGCCGACGAAGAGTCCGGTGCCGACCGCGCCGCCCATGGCCATCATGGTCAGGTGGCGTCCGCGGAACGTCTGCCCGCCGCCGTCCGTCACGGCGCGACCGAGAGCTTGTGCCGCAGGACGTCGTGCGGGTCGTAGGCGCGCTTGACCGCCCGCAGCCGCTCGTAGTTGCCCTTGTAGAACAGCTCGTGCCAGGGGACGCCGGAGGTGTTGACCGCCGGGTCCGCCAGGTCGGTGTCGGGGTAGTTGATGTAGCAGCCGTCGGTCACCCCGCCGGTGACCGGGACGCCGCGGGTCTCGGCGTGGACGTCGGCGTAGAAGGCCCGCAGCCGGGCCGTCTCCTTCGCGTCGTCCTTCGCGTCCGACCAGATCACCTGGTAGAGGACCTTGAAGACGGAGTCGCGCTGGGCGGCCGCCGTGTCCTGCTCCCGGTGGGCGTTGATGGCGCCGCCGAAGGAGAGCAGGACCATCGAGGTGTCGGGGTTGTCCGTCCGCGACAGGTGCCGGTACGCGGCCTTCAGCTGGTGGTCGGTGAAGTTCCGGCGGTGGTAGGCGGACTTCAGGCCGACGCGGGCCAGCGGGTTGGCCCACACCGGGTTGGGCGAGCCGACCATCCGGGCGGCGTCCAGCCAGGGCAGTTCGCGGGGCGTGAGGAGGTTCGGCATGGCGGCCAGTTCACCGCTGGGGCGCTCCACGGCGCGCGGGGTCAGGCCGGTGCCGCGCAGCAGGGCGGCGAGGTAGCCGTCGAGGCTCTCGCGGGAGGAGGACTGCGCGTAGTGGGTCAGGGAGCCGAAGCTGCGGGCGTTGGCGTTGAAGAGGGTGGACAGGTGCCGGCCCGGCGAGTCGGGGCCGGAGTGGTGCTCGTGCCAGTCGCCGTAGTTCTTCAGCAGCCGGACGAAGCGCTCCTCGGTGAGGCCGGCCCACGGCAGGTCGATGGCCGAGGCGTGCAGCCGGGCCGGCGGGGCGGGCAACTGGCGCTCCGGAGCGGCGTGTTCGGTGCCGGGCGTGCGGAACCAGTAGCGGGTGACGAGGCCGAAGTTGCCTCCGCCGCCACCGGTGTGGGCCCACCACAGCTCGCGGTGCGGGTCGCCGGGCTCGCGGGTGGCGACGACCGTGCGGGGGCGGCCGCCGGAGCCGGGGACGACCACCTCGACGGCGTACAGGTGGTCGACGACCAGGCCGAAGTCGCGGGAGAGCAGGCCGTAGCCGCCGCCGCTGATGTGGCCGCCGGCGCCGACGGAATGGCAGACGCCGCCCGGCAGGGTCACCCCCCACCCCTTGTAGAGGGCCTCGTAGACGGCCATCAGGTGGGCGCCGGGCTCGACGTGGAAGGCGCGGCGCCGCTCGTCGTAGCCGACCGCGGTCATCTCGGAGAAGTCGAGGAGGACCTCGACCTCGGGGTTGCAGGTGAAGTCGGCGAGGCAGTGGCCGCCGGAGCGGACGGAGATCCGCTTGCGCCCCCGGATCGCCTCGCGCAGCGCGTCCTCGGCGTCGCGGGCCGAGCGGATCATCTTGACGTACTCGGGGCGGGCCACGTGGCGCCGGTTGATCCCCGTCTGCAGGGACGGGTAGCGGGGGTCGGCCGGCAGGATCTTCGGGCCGGCCGGGCCGGGTGTGCCGGCCGGGCCGCGTGCCGGAGCGGCGGCGGCGTCGGTGGCGGTGAGCGGGCCGGCCATCCCCGCGCCGGCGGCGGCGACGGCGGAGGCGGCGAGGAATCCGCGGCGGTCCAGATGCGGCATGACAGGTTCCCTTGCGTGGCGCGAGTGCGTTACGTGGTGGGGGGACTGTGTGGTGGTGGGGGAGGGGGCCGGGCCCCGGAGCGGAGCAGGGGGCTCGATGCGTCTCCGGGACCCGGCGTCGCGGGGGCGGCGCGCCGTCAGGCGTTGGCGCCGCCGTCGACGGTCAGGGTGGTGCCCGTGACGAACGAGGCCTCGTCGCTCGCCAGGTAGAGGACCGCGCTCGCGATCTCCTCGGCGCGGCCGTAGCGCCCGAAGATGTTGAGGCCGCGCTGGAAGTCGGCGGACGGGCCGTCGGCCGGGTTCATGTCGGTGTCGATCGAGCCCGGCGCCACCTGGTTGACGGTGATGGCGCGCTCGCCCAGGTCGCGGGCGAGACCCACGGTCAGGCCGTGGACGGCCGCCTTCGACATGGCGTACGGGGTGAAGCCCGGGGCGGGCACCTGCGTGGCGAGGCAGGAGCCGATGTTGACGATGCGGCCGCCGTCGGGCATGGACCGGGAGACGGCCTGGGCGGTGAGGAAGGCGCCGCGGACGTTGATGTCCAGGGTCCGGTCGAGGGTGGCGAGCGGGACCTCGTCGAGCGGCGGGCAGGTCATGTCCGCGTACCCGGCGTTGTTGACGAGGATCCGCACCGGGCCCAGTTCGCGTACGACGCGGTCCACGGCCGCGGTCACGGCCTCCGCGTCGGCGGCGTCCGCCTCGACGGTCACGGCGCGCCGGCCCAGCGCCCGTACCTGGCCGGCGACCTCCTCGGCCTGTTCCTTGTTCGAGCGGTAGGTGATCGCTACGTCGGCGCCGTGGGCGGCGAGCGTACGGGCGATCTCGGCGCCGATGCCGCGGGAGCCGCCGGTCACCAGGGCCACGCCGTGGAGAGTGGTCGTCACAATGATTCCTTTTCTGTGTGCGGGAGTCGGGTGGAGTCGGGTGGTCCGGAAGGGTGCCGGACTCAGGCCGCGGCGGGCTGCCGCTCGGGGGCGGCACCGGCGGAGCCGCCGGTGCCGCCCTTCGTGCGCCGCAGGTCCGGGAGGAGGGTGAACAGGCCGAGGAAGGCCATGACCACGCCCAGGACGAGCGGGGCCCGCAGGCCGTAGGCGTTGATGCCGACACCGCCGAGCCAGGAGCCGATGACGATGCCGAGAGTGATGAAGGACGAGTGCACGGTGTTGACCAGCGGGCGGGCGTTCGCGGTGCGCTGGACCCGGGTGATCATGCAGGGGTTCATCGTGACGCCGACCAGGCCGATGCCCATCATGAAGATCAGCGCGGGCGCGGTGACCTCGGCGAAGAGGGCGAAGCCGGCGAGGAAGACCATGTTGAGGCCGAGCCCGACGAGCTGGGTCACGATGGTGTGCTTGTCGGCGAAGCGGCCCACGATGTTGTTGCCGACGACGGTCGCGGCCCCGTAGGCCACCAGGAGCCAGGGCACCGCGCCCTCGCTGAAGCCCGTGAGCTCGGTGAGGATCGGGGTGAAGTAGCTGAACGCGGAGAAGGTGGCGCCGATGATCAGCGTGGAGGTGGAGAACACCAGCCACAGCCGTGGGTTCTTGAAGGCGCGCATCTCCTCCTTGACGGAGGGGCCGCCCCCAGCCTCGGCGCCGGTCACCGACGGCACGCCGAAGACCGTGGCCACGGCGGCGACGACGGTCAGGGCGGAGATCGCCCAGAACGCGGCCCGCCAGCCCAGCTGACCGCCCACGAAGGTGGAGATGGGCAGGCCGAGCAGGGTGCCGAGCATCAGGCCGTTCATGGCGGCGCCGATCGCCTTGCCGCGCATCTCTGGCTTGGTGATCTCGGCGACGACCGAGAGCGACACGCCGAAGAAGGCGGAGGAGGCGACACCGGTGATGACGCGGCCGACGGCCATCGTCACGTAGTCGGTGGACAGGGCGGCCAGGACGTTGCCGCCGAGGAAGACGGCGAAGAGGACCATCAGGGCGCTCTTGTGCGGGAGCTTCAGCACGGCGGTGGCCAGGAACGGCCCGCCGAGGGCCATCGCGACGGCGAACGCCGTGATGAGGTAGCCGACTTGGGGGATGGTGGCCCCGAGTCCCTCGGAGATCTGGGGCATCAGGCCGGCCACCACGAATTCGCTGGTGACCATGGCGAAGATGCCGAGGGCGAGGACGTACACGGCCTTGGGCACGGCCGACACAACCTTTCGGTATATAAACGATCGTTCCAGAATGCGGGCAGGCTCAACCCAGGTGCGGAGCAGGCCAATTGGGCTTCGGTCAGGTGGGCGTCAGGCGGACGTCAGGTGGTGGTCGGGTGGCGGTCAGGCGGTGCGGGACAGGCCCGCCAGGGCCTGGTCGACGACCTGGGCCAGGTAGTCCCGGTCCGCCGTCCGCTCCATCACGCGCAGCCCCTGGGTGAGGGTGACGAGGAAGCGGGCGGTGGACCGTACGTCGGTACCGGGCGCCAGCTCGCCGGCGGTCCGGGCCCGCAGCAGGAGGTAGGCGAAGGCCTCCTCCAGCGAGCCCAGCGCGCCGCCGAGCCGCTCGGCCGCCTTCTCGTCCCCCGGCAGCCGCTCCAGCACGCCGTGCGTGACCATGCACCCGCCGCGCAGCGGGTCGGCCAGCGCGGAGTCGACGTACGAGAGGAGGAAGGCCCGCAGGACCGGCAGGGCGGGGCCGGCGTCGGACCCGGTGAGGTTCTCCCGGGCCCGGTCCGCCTCGACGGCGCAGTACAGGTCCAGCGCCTTGAGGTAGAGGTCGTGCTTGGAGCCGTAGGCGGAGTACATGCTGGAGCGGTTGATGCCCAGCGCGTCCACCAGGTCCTGGATCGAGGTGGCCTCGTACCCCTGGCGGCGGAAGAGTTCCATCGCCGCCACCAGGGCGGTCTGCGGGTCGAACTCCTTGGGCCTGGCCATGGGCACGAGGCTACCCCATTTCCAACCGGTCGTTTCAGAAAGGCGGTTCGGCAGTCCGCGCTCAGTCGAAACTGGCCGGAATCACACCGTGGCGCGCCCCCACCTCGGCCACCCCCGGCGGGTCCTCCACCGGCACCGGCACGCCCGCGACGGGCTCCGTACCGGCCTCCAGGAAGAAGTTCTCCACACCCCCCGGAGTGAAGATGAGCAGCAGCTTCGCGTGGTGCAGCGAGTGGTTGTGGAACTGGTGCGCCGTGTCGCGCGGCACGAACACGAAGTCACCGGTGCCCGCCTCGTAGGTGTTCTCGCCGACCCGGATGGTCAACCGGCCGTCCAGGACGTAGAACGCCTCGTCCTCGTCGGCGTGCCGGTGCGGGGGAGGACCGCCACCGGGCGGGACGGAGGCCTCCAGCACGGCGATCGACCCACCGGTCTCCGCCGCGCCCGCCTTCACGCTGTAGACGTCACCGGACAGCCAGGTGGCCTTCCCGCCGCCGGCCGGCACGTGCAGCACCCGCCGCACCTGCGTCGGCACCTCGGCCTGCTGTGTCGCTTCGAACAAGGACATCGCTCACCCCACCGTCGTCGCTTCGCCGAGGAGCGCGAGGGCCGGGTCGTCCACGGCCACCTCGCGTCCACCGCATTCCACCGTGACCAGCCGCAGCCAGTCGCCGTCCGCACAGGCCACGTACAGCCCGCCGCCGTCGCGCACCAGCGTGCCGGGCGGCCGTTCGCCGAGCGCCGGGCGCTCCTCCTCGCCGTACGCCGCCGACAGCAGCCGGATGCGCTGCCCGCCGGGCGCGGTGAACCAGGCCCCGGGGCTGCGGTACGCGGCCCGGACGTGGCGTTCCACGACGGCGGCCGGCAGGGAGAAGTCCAGCCGGTAGTGCTCGTCCCGCGGCCGCCCGTAGTAGGAGCGGCGGGACGCGTCCTGGGGCGTGCGCTCCAGGGTGTCCTCCACCAGGTGCGGGATCAGGTCGAGGAGCATCAGGACGTTGGCCCGCTCCTGCATGGTGCGCAGCTCCAGGCCGGTCTCGCGGCCCGAGAGCGGGATGTGGTGCTGCATCAGCAGGTCGCCGTCGTCGAGCTTGCGGCCCATCTCGATCGCGGACACCGCGCCGGCCGAGGCGCCCTCGCGGACCATCCAGTAGAACGGCGCGAGCCCGGCGAACTCGGGCAGCGGCGAGGGGTGGAAGTTGACGGCGGTGCGCCGCGGCAGGTCCAGCAGCGGGGCCTTCAGCAGCTGCTGGAAGTTGCCGACGAGGAAGTGGTCGGCCTCCAGGGCGGCCAGGGCCTCCACGGCGTCGGGGTCGTTGACCGAGCGCGGGCGCAGGACCCGCACGCCCAGGGCGCGCGCCTGGTCGGCGACGTCGACGGCCTCCTCGTCGTCGGTGAAGTACGAGCACAGCTTCCCGGGCGGAGAGGTGACCACGGCGGCCAGTTCCACGTTCGGGTGGCCGTGCAGGATGCTCAGGAACGGTGATCCGAGTTTGGAGTTGACTTCGGTGAACAGCACAACACGTATGGAATCCATGACGGTTGGACGCTTCTCTCGCTTGTGTCTCTAGAAGAAGGGGGAGGTGGACGTGCCGCCCAGCAGGACGTTCCCGGTCAGCTGCAGGACCGAGTCCTGCGCGACGGCGTGCTGGCACATCGTGTTGGCGTCGCGCAGCCAGCGGTCCAGCGGGTTCGGCTTGTAGACGGACGACCCGCCGACGAGGTCGAAGAGCTCGTGGACGATGGACCGGGCCGTCCGGAAGGCGTGGCGCCGGGCGATCGCGGTGGCCACCCGGGCGTCGTCGCTGAGCGCGTCGCCCGAGGAGAGCGCGTCCCACTGCACCTGGAGCGTGCTGAACACCCCGGCGCGCGCGGCGATCAGCTCGCCCTCCAGGCGGGCGATCGTCGACTGGATCCGGTAGTCGTCCCGCCACGGGGTGCCGGTCTCGCGGTCGGTGCGCTGCGCGGCCAGTTCCCGTACGTGGTCCAGCGCGGCGCGTGCCATGCCGAGCGGGATGCCGGGCATCTTGCGCAGGATGGCGTCCGGGGTGGCGTGCAGCGGGCCGGTGCGCCGGGGGTCGGAGAAGGAGAAGGACCGCTCCTCGGGCACGAACAGGTCGGTGCAGGAGTAGTCCTGCGAGCCGGAGCCGGCCAGGCCGGTGGTGTGCCAGGTGTCGTGGAACGCGTACGCGCCGGGCCGGGCGATCATCACCCGCCAGTGCCGCGGGGCGCCCGTGACCGGGTCGGCCTCCGGCCGGCCGTCCTCGTCGAAGACGTGCACGCCGGCGCCGAGCCAGTCGCAGTGCGAGGAGCCGGAGCCGAACTTCCACCGGCCGGTGACGCGGAAGCCGCCGGGGACCCGGACGGCCCTGCCCTGCGGGTAGATCCAGCCGGAGTTGGCCAGGTCGAGGGTCGGCCACATCCTGCGGGCCACCTCGTCGTCGAGGTAGCCGGAGTAGATGCCGGAGTCCATGCCGATCATCGCGCACCAGCCGACGGAGACGTCGCCGGCGGAGAGGATCTCCAGGAGTTCGGCCTGCTGCATCGAGGTCAGCTCCGGACCGCCCCACGTCTTGGGCATGGCGGCACGGAACACCCCGGCGCCGCGGAGCAGCTCCACGACGTCCTCGGGCAGCCGCCGCTCGGCCTCGATGCGTGCGGAGTTCTCCCGCAGGACCGGTACGAGCTCGCGGGCGCGGTCCAGGATCGCCTCGGCGGTGTCGGGTACGTACGGCGTCGTCGTCATCACGTTCTCATCAGGGGTGCGGGTCGGGTGGGACGGGGCGGCGGCGCTCACGCGTAGCGTCCGGCGGCCATGACCCCGAGGGGGTCGACGGCGGTGCGCAGGGCGCGCTGGAGGGCGGCCTCGGCGGCGGCGCCCCCCGCGACGGAGCGGGCGTGCCCGGAGTCGAGGCGGTAGGGGCGCAGGCCGGCCTCGGCGAACCAGGTGTGGGCGAGGTCGAGGGCGCTGTGGGCGGCCTCGGCCTGCGTGGCCCGGTCGAAGGGGAAGGACACGACGAGGTCGATGACGTCGGCGTCCAGGGCGTTGACCGTGGAGCCGGGCCGGATGCCGGTGGCGAGGTGGATGCGGTCCAGGATGTCCAGGGCCCGCACCACCGAGGCGCCGTCGAAGGGCAGGAACGGCAGGAAGAACAGCCAGCCGTTGCCGTCGGCGTCCACCCGGTCGGCGGTGGCGCCGGTGGCGGCGGCGAGCATGCGCTCGTTGTGCGCGACCGAACCGCGGTAGGCGGCGTCCACCACGTGGGCGACGACGTCGTCGTCGGCGGGAGGCCGCTCCTCGCCGGGACCGTCGGAGGTGAACAGCCCCGTCCCGGCCATCTCGGCCAGCAGGGCCTCCTGGAGGGCAACGGCCGAGCGGTCGGTGCCCTCCACGCTCAGGTGGGCGACGTAGCCGCCGCCGGTGTCCCCGCCGCCGTAGGTCGCGGTCGACGCGGTGTCGTACACCTTGATCACACCGGAGACCAGGCCGTTCGCCTTCCACGTGCGCAGCGCGTCGACCGCCTCGGCCAGCGCCTCGCGGCGGAAGCGGGCCCGGACGGTGCTCTGGCGCTCCGGGCGCGGCAGCAGCCGGACCACGGCGGCGGTGACGATCCCGAGGTCGGACTGCGTGAACAGGTGCAGCAGGCTGGGGCCGAGACCGAGCGGGTTGAAGGCGTCGCCCTTGCCGTGCGCGGTGTCGCCGGGCCACCAGCCGACGTGCGCGAGGGAGCCGTCGGGCAGCACGACCTCCAGGCCGAGCAGGTCCTCGGTGCGCTGGTGGCGCAGCCCCACACCGCGGTCGACGGTGTTGCCCAGGACGCTGGTGTGGCCGGAGGACGCGGTGACGTTCAGCATCCTGCGGGTGCCGGCGAGGAGTTCGGAGAGCTCCTTCTGGGTGACGCCCGGCTCGACGACGGCGTAGCCGGCCCCGGTGTCCAGCTCGCGCAGGGCGTCGAGGCCGTCCAGTTCGACGCGTACGACGGGACCGGCGGCGGGCTCCTTGGAGCCCAGCCCCCAGTTGCGGCCGGTGGAGACGGCCTGGAGGCCCGGGAGTTCGCCGCCCGAGGCCTTGGCGTGGTGGAAGGCGCCGACGAGGGCGCGTACGTCGGCGACGGAGCCGGGCCGCAGCACGGCGCGGGTGTCGCGGGCCGCGAAGGCGGAGACGTTGGGGGCCGGGGGGAGCGGAGCCGTGGCGTCGTGCCGCACGCGCTCCGCGCCGAAGGCTTCCCGGAGTTCTTCCAGGACGGCCTTGAGATCCGGGTACAGGGACGGGTCTTGCATGTCTCGACCTCGATCGTGATGTGGGTGGTCGGTGAGGTGGACAACCGGTGGGTACGGGCTACGCCGGGGACTGCGCGGGACGGGTGGGCGCGGAGTCGCCGAGGTAGACGGGTGCGAGCGGGCCGCACGAGGTGACGTGGGCCAGGACGCGGACGGTGCGGGCGGGCGCCCCGGACCAGGCGGTGTCGGCCGCGCACAGCACGGGCACCTCCCAGCCCTCCTCGCGCAGCGCGAGGGCCGGGGTGTCGCTGGTGAGGTCCGGGCTGCAGGTGAACATCAGGCTGATGACGGCGTCGCGGTCCAGTCCGTTGCGGACGAGGAGTTCGCCGACGAGCCGGCGGGTGGCGGCCGCGATCTGCTGCGGAGTGTCCTCGGCCACCGTGACGGCCCCGCGTACGGCCCGTACGGCCGGTACCGATGGTTCGGCCGGTACGGCCCGTTCGGTCGCGGGGCCCGGGCCGGGGCTCACTGCGCGGCCGCGGGAGCGGGTGTCAGCCGGCCCCGGTGGAACAGCAGCGCGCCGCCGGTGTCCTCGCCGGGCCGCACGTGTTCCACGCGGGCGAGGAAGAGCGTGTGGTCCCCGCCGGGGAACCGCTCCTCGATCCGGCAGCCGAGCGAGGCCAGGGCGCCGGGCAGGTACGGGTGGGAGGTCTCGCCGTCGGCGGCGAAGTGCCCTTCCAGCTCCCGCCCGAAGGGCTTGTCGCGGGAGGCGAACAGCCGCGCCACGTCGCCCTGGCGGTCGGAGAGCAGGTGGACCTGGAACTCCCCGCCGGAGTCGATCGCCGGGTAGGTGCGGGACGACTTCATGACGGAGACCAGGACGCGGGGCGGGTCGAGCGAGATCGAGACGAACGAGTTCGCGGTCATCGCCGCCGCGTGCTCGCCCCGACCGGACGACAGGACGGTGACGCCCGTCGGGAACAGCCGCATCACGGACCGGAGATCGTCCGGCGGCGCGGATGCGGATCGGGGTACGGGCCTGGCTGGGCCCAGAGTTGTGGCCATGTCCCCCTCCTCAGGAGTTATCGGCAGAAGAAAACTTAACAGAGTTTAGTAACGGTGGAAACCCAGGTCAGGGGCCTGTCGATCGCCTTTAACGCAATCGAAATGGGCTTTGGACCATGGAGTTAACGGCAGGGGACGGCTCGGCGGCCTGGCCTGCGACGCCGGCGGCCCGGCGGGGCCCGCCCGCGGAGGCCGGAAACGGAAGCGGGCCCGGCCCCCTGGCGAGGGGTCGGGCCCGAGTCTTCGTCGGTGCGTTGAGGTATGACTACCCGCTGGGTCCACCCGCTGAACCGCAGTCGGGCCATCATGTTGTGCGCGATGGTCCGCGTGGTGTGCGCGACGGTCCGTGCGGGGGGCGTGCGAGGGCTGCGCGAGGGTCGCGCGAGGGCCGGGCGAGGGCCGGGTGTGAAGGGGAACCGGGCGGTTCCCCTTCGCGCGTCAGGAGAGCTTGCCGCCGTAGTCCGGGAGCTTGACGGTGCGTTCGGCGTGGCCGCCGACCAGGTCGGTCGGGCTGTTGCCGATGTTGGCGATGATCGTGTAGCCGCGCGCCTCGATCTCCGCGCGCTTGCCCGTCTTGTAGGCGCTGACCTCCTCGAAGAGATCGGGCAGGTCGCGGACGTAGAGTCCCGAGACGGGGTAGCCGACGGCCTTGAGGTTGTACTCGGTGAGCGAGTGGATGATGCCGGGCCGGGCCGTGACGAAGAAGACCGCCACGCCGCGCGCGTGCGCGTACTGCGTCAGGGCGCGGACCTTGGCGATGGCGGGCGTCGGGTAGGTCCAGAACCAGTGGAAGTCCGTCTCCAGCGAGGTGTTGTCGATGTCGAGGACGAGGGCCGGCTTCTCGCCGGCGGGCGAGTTCGCGATGCGCTGCTCGATGGCCGGACGGGCCGCGTCGACGATGGCGGCCACCTCCCGCTGCCAGGCGGCGTAGTCGATGCCGAGGATCGCCGCGTTCCCGCCCGGCGCGGAGGCGTTCGCCGGGGCGGAGACGGGCGCGGGCGCGGCGGCGGGGGCCGCCTCGGCCGCGGTGGCCGGAACGAGCGTCAGGACGGCGGCCGCTGCGGCGAGGCCGGCGGCGGCGGTACGGGGCGTTCGGGTGCGGCGGGGCAGGCGCATGTGGGGTGCTCCTCGGTCATGAATTGACATGGACGTGACCAGAGTTGGCGAGAACCGCACCCATGTCTACTGGCCGGTAGGAAACTTTTCGCGACCGACCGGTGAATGATCAAGCCATGTGCGCGCGGGCCGGGGCCGCCGGGACGTCCGGGACTACGTGTCGCACTCCAGCACCGTGCGGCACAGGCCGCACCGCGCCCGCAGTCGTCCGCGCGCGGGGACCCGCAGCCGCTGCCCGCACACCGGGCAGGGGAAGTCGACCCGCAGTCCGGCGCCGGCGCCCGTGGCGTCGCGCTCGAAGCGGTACGCCGACCCGTCGGCCGGGGTGGTCCCGGTGCGCCGCGCCTTCGCGTACCGCCGCCGGGCCGCCGGGCCGGCGGCGGCGAGCGGTGCCCGGCGGTGGTCCCGGGCCGCCAGTGCGCTCCCGCGCACGTAGGCCTCGTACGCCTGCGGGCTGGTGAACCACGGGGACGGGTCCTCGCCCAGCAGCGCGGCCCGCTTGGCGAGGACGTAGCCGAACTCCTCCGGCGTCAGGTAGCCGAACCTCTGGTGGGTGAGGGCGTCCTCCCGGTAGGCGTCCAGGAGCAGCCAGCCCACCCCCAGGTACGCGGCGGCGGTGTCGGTGAGGATCTCGTTCTCCGCCGGATCGGGGAAGGCGAGTTCCAGCCGGTGCAGCAGCACGTGGGTGGCCTCGTGCGCCAGCGCGGCCGCCAGGTCCCGCCGGTGGGTGCGGAAGCGGTCGTTGACCTCGACGAAGTACTCCGGCCCCGCGTCCAGTTCCACGGCGGCGGCCTCCTGCATCGGGCGGAAGGCGACCACCATGCGCGCGTCCGGCAGCCGCAGCGCGCGCACCATCGCCGAGGCCACCCGCTGCGCCCCCAGGTACAGGTCCTCGGAGGCGTCGAAGGCGGCGTCGGCGGGGGAGAAGCTCGCGGCGTGGGCGCGGATCCCGTCGCCGGACATGCGGCGGAAGAGCGCGGTGATCGAGGCGCGCACGACCGCCAGGTGCGGAAAACCGTGCTCGATGACCGAGCCCGGCCCGCCGTTCTCCTCCATCGGGCCCTCCTTACAGCAATCCCTGTCGCCCTGACGGGAGTTGGCCGAAACTGCCTTCTTGTTGGCCGCCATCCTCCTGATGTGTCATGGACCCGTCATTCATCCCCGATGACACGCACGGCCCAACCCCCCACGAAAGGCAGTGTGTTGACTGTGTCCAGCCTCGTGCGATTCATGAAGCGCACCCTCGCCGTCGGCGCCGTAGCCCTCGCAGCCGTCAGCCTCCAGCCCGGCACCGCCTCCGCCGGCCCGGCACCCGTCGTAGGCGGCACCCGAGCCGCCCAGGGAGAATTCCCCTTCATGGTGCGCCTCTCCATGGGCTGCGGCGGCGCCCTCTACACCCAGCAGATCGTCCTCACCGCCGCCCACTGCGTCAGCGGCTCCGGCAACAACACCTCCATCACCGCCACCGCCGGAGTCGTCGACCTCAACAGCTCCAGCGCCATCAAGGTCAAGTCCACCAAGGTCCTGCGGGCCCCCGGCTACAACGGCACCGGCAAGGACTGGGCCCTGATCAAGCTCGCCAAGCCCATCAACCTGCCCACCCTCAAGATCGCCGAGACCAAGGCCTACGACAACGGCACCTTCACCGTCGCCGGCTGGGGCGCCACCCGCGAGGGCGGCGGCCAGCAGCGCTACCTCATGAAGGCCACCGTCCCCTTCGTCTCCGACGCCGCCTGCGGCGCCGCCTACAGCGACCTCGTCCCCGGCGAGGAGATCTGCGCCGGCCTCCTGAACCAGGGCGGCGTCGACACCTGCCAGGGCGACTCCGGCGGCCCCATGTTCCGCCGCGACAACGCCGGAGCCTGGATCCAGGTCGGCATCGTCAGCTGGGGCATCGGCTGCGCCCGCCCCGACTACCCGGGCGTCTACACCGAGGTCTCCACCTTCGCCGCCCAGATCAAGAGCGCCGCGGCGACCCTGTAGCCCCCACGGCCCACGCAGCGCCTCGTCCTTCCGGCCGGGTACGAACCGGCCGGAAGGGCGAGGCGCACCCGCTCCCGCCCCCGTAGCGTGGACCGACGTACCGCAAGGCCGCAGCACCGCAGCCCGCGCCTCGCGACACCCTCCCGGCGGCCCGCCGTGCGGTTGCGGGCCGACGCACCCACCGGTCCCATGGGAGGCAACCGGTGGCAGCGGGCGACAGTGGGGCAGGTGGCGCATGGCGATCAGCGTGGTCATCGCGGACGACCAGGAAATGGTCAGGACCGGCTTCCGGATGATCCTCGAGAGCCAGCCCGACATCGAGGTCCTCGCCGACGTCGTCGACGGAGAAGCCGCCCTCGCCGCGGTCGCCGAGCACCGGCCCGACGTCCTCCTCCTCGACATCCGCATGCCCGGGCTCGACGGCCTCGAAGTCACCCGGCGGCTGTCCGGCAGCGACCGGCCCCGCATCGTCATCGTCACCACCTTCGACCTCGACGAGTACGTCCACGCGGCGCTCCACGGCGGAGCGTCCGGCTTCCTCCTCAAGGACGCGAGCCCGGCCATGCTGGTTGAGGCCGTACGGGCGGCAGCCGCCGGCGACGCCCTCGTCTCGCCCGCCATCACCGTGCGGCTGCTGCGCGAGCTGGCCCCGAAGACCCCGCCCGCCCGGGCCCGCCGCCCCGCCGAACCGCTCACGGAACGCGAACGGGACGTCGTACGCTGCCTCGCCCGCGGGATGACCAACGCCGAGATCGCCGGCGAGCTCTACGTCTCCCTCTCCACCGTCAAGACCCACCTGGCCAACGTCCAGGCCAAGCTCGACGCCCGCAACCGCGTCGAGATCGCCGCATGGGCCTGGGAAAGCGGCCTGGCCGCCACGACGACGTGACGCACCGACTCCCCCCGCCCGACACCCCCGCACGACCCGATGCCCCGCGGCCCCGCGGCGCCGTTCCGGCCGGGCAGCACCAGCCCCGCAGCGCCGTTCCGGCCGGGCAGCACCAGCCCCTCGCGCCGCGCGCCGCCGGGCAGCGAACCCGCTCCCGCCGGGGGAGCGCGAGGCACGGAGCCCCGGGGCGCCCCGGCGCCGCCGCCGAGCCGCAGCCCGGGCGTACCCCGCGGGGCCGGGGCCGGGGCCTGTGCCCGGGGACCGGTATCCCGGGGTGGGGGCGTACCCCCGCGGGCATCGGCGCAGCCGGGAGCCGCTCGTGAGTCCCCTCGGCGGCTGGGTGCGCGGCCACCCGCACGCCGCACCCTGGTTCCGCCTCTTCCTCGCCCTGGCCCTCCTCGCCCTCGTCACCTTCGAGGGCGTCGTCCTGGCCCGCCGCCCCAGCCTGCCCCACGCAGCGCTGTGGACCTCCGGCGTCCTCGTCTGCCTCAGCGCCGTACCCTGGCCGGCCGTCCCCCTCCTCACCCGAGCCTGGTTCGCCGCCGCCGTCTCCTGGACCGTCAGCCTCCTGCTGGTCCTCGGCCACCACCCCCTCGTCGTCTGGGGTGCCGGCGAGGCCGTCGCCCTCCTCGTCCTCCTCTCCCAGGTCGTCCTCCACGCCCCCGCCCGCACCGCCGCCGTCCTCGGCCCCGTCCTCGGCCTCGGCTGCATGGCCGTACCCGCCCGGGACACCGACCCCGGCCGCTTCACCCTCCTCTTCTCGGTGCTCGCCGTGGTCGTCGGCGCCTACTCGATCCTGCTGCGCCTCCAGGCCACCCAGCGCGTACTCGACCTGCGCGCCGTCCGCACCGTCGAGCGCCTCGAACTCGCCCGCGAACTCCACGACCTCGTCGCCCACCACGTCACCGGCATCGTCGTCGAGGCCCGCGCCGCCCGCTTCACCCATGTCTCCGCCGAACGCGCCGCCGAGACCTTCGGCCGCATCGAGACCGCCGGCGACGAAGCCCTCGGCTCCATGCGCAGCCTCGTCAAGATCCTCCGCGACAGCGACAGCGACAGCGGCAACGGCTCCCCACCCGCCACCACCGCCACCACCCCCGTCGCAGGCCTCGCCGACCTCCGCACCCTCACCGAACGCTTCTCCAGAACCGGCCCGCCCGTCGTCCTGTCCATCGAGAACGGGCTCCAGGACCGACTCCCCGCCCACGTCGCGGCCACCGCCCACCGCATCGTCCTCGAAGCCCTCACCAACACCGCCAAGCACGCCGCCACCGCCACCGCCGTCCGCGTCACCCTGCGCACCGTCCCCGCCGGCCTGGAAGTCCGCGTCGCCGACGACGGGGGCCACCCCGCCCGCCTCTCCGAAAAGGCCCGCGGCGGCGGCTACGGCCTCGCCGGCATGACCGAACGCGCCGAAGCCCTCGGCGGCCACCTCACCGCGGGCCCCAGCCCCGAAGGCGGCTGGGTCGTCACCGCGGTCCTGCCCCTGTGAGCCACCCACCTCCCGGCCCGCCGTCTCACAGGCCGACTGCCCCCGCGACCTGCGCGCCCGCGCCACGTAAGCTCGGGAACCATGAACATCAGCGACCTCGACAACGGCACGGGCAACGGCCAGGGCCGCACCGCCGACGGCATCGACGAGAGCGTCACCGCCGAACTCGCCCGCCTGCGGGACAGCATCGACAACATCGACGCGGCCGTGGTCCACATGCTCGCCGAACGCTTCAAGTGCACCCAGCAGGTCGGCCACCTCAAGGCACGCCACCAGCTGCCCCCCGCCGACCCCGGCCGCGAGGCCAGCCAGATCGCCCGGCTCCGCCAGCTCGCCGAGAACGCCAAGCTCGACCCCGCCTTCGCCGAGAAGCTCCTCAACTTCATCATCGCCGAGGTCATCCGCCACCACGAGACGATCGCCGCGGGCGAAGAGTAGACGCTCGGGGTCCGGCCGCCCCCTGGGGCAGCATGGGCCCATGTCCGCACTCAAGCGCAACGAAGCGCAGCTCCGAGCCCAGCTCCTCGACGTCCACCACTACGCCGTCACCCTCGACCTCACCGGCGACGACGACACCTTCGACTCCACCACCGTCATCCGGTTCACCGCCCGGACCGGCGGCGACACCTTCGTGGAGCTGAAGCCGGAGACCCTGCGCTCGGCCACCCTCGACGGCAACCCCCTCGACCCGGCCGCCCTCGAAGACAACAGGCTGCCGCTCACCGGCCTCACCCAGGGCCCCCACGAGCTCCACCTCGACACCCGCATGCGCTACTCCCGCACCGGCGAGGGCCTGCACCGCTTCACCGACCCCGCGGACGGCCGGACGTACGTCTACAGCCAGATGTTCCTCGACGACGTCCAGCGGGTCTTCCCGGCCTTCGACCAGCCCGACCTCAAGGCCGTCTTCGAGTTCACCGTCACCGCCCCCGCCGGCTGGACCGTCCTCGCCAACGGCATCACCACCCGCCTCGCGGACCGCGACATCGACGGCGCCGGCATCTGGCAGTCCGCGCCCACCCCCGTCATCTCCACCTACCTCGCCGCCGTCGCCGCAGGCCCCTGGCACAGCGTGACCACCGAACACGCCGGACTGCCCTTCGGCATCCACTGCCGCCAGTCCCTCGCGCCGTACATGGACGCCGACGCCGACGAGATCCTCTCCATCACCAAGGCCTGCTTCGACCGCTACCAGGTCAAGTTCACCGAGCCCTACCCCTTCGACTCCTACGACCAGGCCTTCGTACCCGAGTTCAACGCCGGCGCCATGGAGAACCCCGGCCTCGTCACCTTCCGCGACGAGTTCATCTACCGCTCCGCCGTCACCGACACCGAACGCCAGTCCCGCGCCATGGTCATCGCCCACGAGATGGCCCACATGTGGTTCGGCGACCTCGTCACCCTCGCCTGGTTCGACGACATCTGGCTCAACGAGTCCTTCGCCGAATACATGGGCTACCAGACCCTCACCGAAGCCACCCGCTTCACCGACACCTGGACCGACTTCGGCGTCACCCGCAAGCCCTGGGGCTACGACGCCGACCAGCGCCCCTCCACCCACCCCGTCGCCCCCGCCCCCGACGACGTACCCGACACCGCCTCCGCCCTCCTCAACTTCGACGGCATCTCCTACGCCAAGGGCGCCTCCGCCCTGCGCCAGCTCGTCGCCTGGCTCGGCGAGAAGGACTTCCTGGCCGGCATCAACACCCACTTCGCCCGCCACAAGTTCGCCAACGCCTCCCTCGCCGACTTCATCGACTCCCTCGCCGCCCACACCGAACGCGACGTCCGCGCCTGGGCCGACGCCTGGCTGCGCACCACCGGGATCGACACCCTCACCCCGCGCATCGAGGACCCCGAAGGCACCAACGGCTGGACCCTCACCGTCGACCACGCCGGCAGCCGCCCCCACCACATCGCCGTCGGCGTCTACGACCACGACCCCGTCGACGGCCGCATCCTCGAACTGCGCGAACTCCTCGACCTCGACGTCCCCTCCGACGAGGTCATCTCGGCCGGCGGCACCCGCCCCGCACTCCTCCTCCTCAACGACGCCGACCTCACCTACACCAAGGTCCGCCTCGACGAGACCTCCCTCGAAACGGTTCTGCGCGGCCTCTCCGGCATCCCCGAGGCCCTCACCCGCGCCGTCGTCTGGAACTGCCTGCGCGACATGGTCCGCGACGGCGAACTCGACCCGCGGGACTTCCTGGCCACCGCCGCCGCGCACCTGCCCGAGGAACACGACCTCGCCATCGTCCAGGGCGTCCTCACCTTCGCCCGCACCCAGATCGCCGACCACTACGTCGCCCCCGAGGACCGGCCCGAGGCACTGGCCACCCTCACCACCATCGCCCGCGACCTGCTCCGCCGCACCGAGGACGGCTCCGAACCCGGCATGCGGCTCACCGCCGTACGCACCCTCGTCGGCAGCGCCACCCAGCCCGACACCATCGCCGCCTGGCTCGCCGACGACACCGTCCCCGGCGGCCCCGCACTCGACCCGGAACTGCGCTGGCGCGTCCTCACCCGCCTCGCCGTCCTCGGCGCCGTCGGAGAGGCCGAGATCGACGCCGCCCTGGCCGCCGACCCCAGCGCCACCGGCGAGGAAGGCGCCGCCCGCTGCCGCGCGGCCCTCCCCACCCCCGAGGCCAAGGCAGCCGCCTGGGACCGCCTCTTCCACGACGACAGCCTCTCCAACTACCTCTTCAGCGCCACCGCCCAGGGCTTCTGGCAGCCCGAACAGGCCGACCTCACAGCGGAGTACGTGACCCGCTACTACCCCGAGGCCGTCGCCCTCGGAGCCCGACGCGGCCCCGCAATCGGCGAGGCCGCGGGCCGCTACGCCTTCCCGGCCCACGCCGTCGACGAGGCCAACCTCAAGGCCGGCCGGGCCTGCCTCGCCGACCCGGACGTCATCCCCCTCCTGCGCCGCAAGCTCGTCGACCAGCTGGACGACCTGGCGCGCGCCCTCCGCGTCCGCCGCTGACCCTGCGGGTTCGCTCGGCAGTACGGGGGCCGGGCCGCGCGGCCCGACCCCCGTCACCCCGACCCGGGGCGATGCGGGGCCGGGGCCGCGCGGCCGGTGCCGGGGGCGGGGTGGGGTGCTGTCCGGGACGTAGAACGTGATTTGTCGGCGCGGCAGGAGGTTGTACCAACCGGCCCGGTTCAGGCGCCATAAATCATGCAGTCCCGGACGGCACCCCACCCCGCCCCCGGCACCGGCCCCACCCGCACCGGCCAGCCGCCCGCAGGGCCCCGGCTGATTCGGACAAACCCCGGCGGTTACCCCATTCGGGTCTGATCGTTGTACTGGTCGGGTGCCCCGCCCCGCACGGCGCCCCGCCAGCCCCCGGAGGTCCCGTTGACAGCGCCGCACGGCACCCCGCACGGCACCCCGCACCGCAACCCGCTCGCCGGCGGAGCCACCGGCCCCCAGGCCCTGCGGCCCCTCCTCGACACCGTCCTCGACGCCCTCCGCACCGGCGCCGCCGACCGCCGCGGCCCGCTCCCCGCCGGCGGCCCCGACACCGTCACCGCCCACATCCGCGAAGCGCTCGGCACCGTACTGCCCGACCACGGCACCGGCGACCACGAAGCCCTCCGCACCCTCGTCCACGCCCTCGCCGCCGGCGCCGCCGACCCCGCCGACCCCCTCTGCGCCGCCCACCTGCACTGCCCGCCGCTCGCCGTCGCCACCGCCGCCGACCTCGCCGCCGGCGCCCTCAACCCCTCCCTCGACTCCTGGGACCAGGCCCCCGCCGCCTCCGCGATCGAAGCCCTCCTCACCCGCACCCTCGCCGCCGAGTTCTACGACACCCCCCACCCCGACGCCCTCGTCACCACCGGCGGCACCGAAGCCAACCAGCTCGCCCTGCTCCTCGCCCGCGAACGCCACGGCCCCCGCCTCACCGTCCTGCACGGAGCCGCCGCCCACCACTCCGTCCCCCGCGCGGCCTGGCTCCTCGGCCTGCCCCCGGCCACCGAACTCCCCACACCCGCGGGCATCCTCGACCCGGCCCGCCTCGCCGAGACCCTCGCCGCCACCCCCGGACCCACCCTCGTCACCGCCACCGCCGGCACCACCGACGCGGGCCTCATCGACCCGCTCCCCGCCATCGCCGACCTCTGCGAGCACCACGGCGCCGACCTCCACGTCGACGCCGCCTACGGCGGCCTCCTCGCCCTCAGCCCCCGCCACCGCCACCGGCTCGCCGGACTCGGCCGCGCCCACTCCCTCACCGTCGACCTGCACAAACTCGGCTGGCAGCCCGTAGCCGCAGGACTCCTCGCCGTCCCCGACGCGGCCCTCCTCGCCCCCCTCGCCCACCAGGCCGACTACCTCAACGCCACCGACGACACCGAAGCCGGCCTCCCCGACCTCCTCGGCCGCTCCCTGCGCACCACCCGCCGCCCCGACGCCTTCAAGATCGCCGCCACCCTGCGCTCACTCGGCCGCGACGGCCTCGCCCACCTCATCGACCGCACCTGCGAACTCGCCCGGCACCTCGCCCGCCGCCTCGACGCCCACGCCGGCTTCGAACTCCACGCCCCACCCACCATCAGCACCGTCCTCTTCCGGCCCACCCGCGCCACCGACGACGAACTCGCCACCCTGCGCCGCACCCTCCTCCACCAAGGCCGCGCCGTCCTCGGCCGCACCCACGCCGACGGCCGCCTGTGGCTCAAAGCCACCCTGCTCAACCCGCACACCACGGCGGGAGACCTGGACACCCTCATCGCCCTCCTGGAAGGCAGCACCCACCGATGACCGCCCAGCTCGATGCACCCCACGACCTCGTCGGAATCGGCATCGGACCGTCCAACCTGTCCCTCGCCGCCCTCGCCCACGGCCTCCCCCAACAAGGAGCCGGCGAACTCGCCACCGCCTTCTACGAGCAGCGCCGCGACTTCCGCTGGCACCCCGGCCTCCTCATCGACGGCACCACCCTCCAAGTCCCCTTCCTCGCCGACCTCGTCACCCTCGCCGACCCCTCCAGCCCCTGGAGCTTCCTCAGCTACCTCAGGCACAAAGAACGGCTCTACCCCTTCTACTTCGCCGAGCAGTTCCACATCCACCGCGCCGAATACGACGCCTACTGCCGCTGGGTCGCCGGCCGCGTCCCCGGACTCCACTTCGGCCACCAGGTCGACGCCGTCCGCTGGAACCCCGAACGCGACCTCTTCGAAGTCGACTTCACCCAGCTCGACCCCGCCGGCGAAGCCGAAGCCCTCGGCCGCACCCACACCCGCAACCTCGCCCTCGGCATCGGCACCGCCCCCCACGTCCCCGACGCCCTGCGCCCCCTCGCCGAAGCCCCCACCGTTCCCGTCATCCACTCCGCCGACTACCTCGACAACCGCCAACGCATCCTCGGCGCCGAGCACGTCACCGTCATCGGATCGGGCCAGTCGGGCGCCGAAGTCTTCCTCGACCTGCTCCGCGCCCGCCCCGCCGGCCGCGAACGCCTCACCTGGCTCGCCCGCACCCCCTCCTTCGCCCCCATGGAGTACTCGAAACTCGGCCTCGAACACTTCACCCCCGACTACACCCGCTACTTCCACTCCCTTCCCGAACCCGTACGCGACCAGCTCGTCCCCGCCCAATGGCAGCTCCACAAGGGCATCGACACCGCCACCATCGCCGCCATCCACGACGAGCTCTACCGCCGCACCCTCCACGGCGGCTGGCCCGACGCCGTCCTCACCCCCGGCGTCACCGTCCGCACCGCCGGACGCGTCGCCACCACCAAGGTCGAACTCCACCTCGAACACGCCGAACAGGGCGCCCGCTCCCGCCTCACCACCGACGCCGTCGTCCTCGCCACCGGCTACCGCGAACGACCCCTCACCCGACTCCTCGCAGGCCTAGACCCCTACCTGCGCAAGGACTCCTCCGGACGCCCCCGCATCGACGACCGCCACCGGATGGTCCTCGACCCCTCCGTCACCGGCAGCATCTTCGTCCAGAACGGCGAACGCCACACCCACGGCGTCGGCGCCCCCGACCTCGGCCTCGCCGCCTGGCGCAGCGCCGCCATCCTCAACACCCTCACCGGCAAAGAGCCCTACCCCCAGCCCCCGCGTACCGCCTTCACCACCTTCGGCCTCGAACAGCGCGAGCACACCCGTCCCCGCCCCGCGGGCGATCTCCTCCCGCTCGTCGAGCACCCGTAGCAGGTGTCCTGTCGATCGGGCCGGACCGACAGGACACCCCACCGGGCCCGATCCGGCGGCCCCCTCGGCCCACCACACCTGACCTGCGGCTATCGTCGCCGTCATGCAGCGAACCAACGCCGACGGGGTCACCGTCCTGTGGCAGGCCGCCCCAGCACCGGGCCCCCTCAGCGCGGTCCTCTCCTTCGGCACCGGACTGCGGGACGAAACCGCCCCCACCCTCGGCACAGCCCACCTCGTCGAAGCCCTCGTGACGACGCACCTCGGCAGGCGGCCCCACGAGTTCACCAGCTCCGTCGAGGAAGAGGCGACCCACTTCGCCGTCAGGGGCACCCCCCAAGAGGTCACCGGCTTCCTCCACACCGTCTGCAGCGCCCTCAGCGACCTGCCGACCCAGTACACGGAGCACGCCACCCGCCTCCTCGGCCTCCACCCGCCCCGCACCTGCGACCACCGCGGCGCCGAACCCCTCAGCGCCCGCTACGGCCCCCACGGCCTCGGCCTCGTCCTGCACCACGACCCCGACATGTACACCCGGCTCAGCCCCGACGCCGTCCGCACCCACGCCGCCACCCACTTCACCCGCGCCAACGCCGTCCTCGCCCTCGACGGCCCACCGCCCGCCGGACTCACCCTCCCGCTGCCCGACGGCCCCCGACCCGACCGCGCCGCCCCCCGCCGGCGCGCCGGCGTACCCGGCACCTGGCAGCACCGCCTGGTCGACACCGTCTCCCTCCTGCTGACCTCACGCGCCCACGAACCCGCCGCCGTCGCCGCCTGCCACGTCCTGGCCCGGCGCGTCGAACACCTCACGCACGACACACGCGGCATATCCGACGGCGTCACCCTCCACCGGTTCCTCCGCGACCGACTGACCCTCGACCGCGTCCTCGTCCTGCAGCCCGCCGACGGCCACGCCGAAGAAGCCGCCGACATCCTCTGGAACGAAGCCCTGAACCTCGCCCGACGAGGCCCCACCCGCCAGGAACTCGACGCCCTCACCGAGCACGCACGCGCCGAACTCCACTGCCACGACGGACGCTGCCACCACGACCGCTGGACCTCCCTCCAACGCGCCGTCGAAAGCGAGCACTTCGGCATCCCCTACCACGACCCCGGCACCCTCCTTGCCCAGCACGCCGCCGTCACCCCGCAGGACGTCGCCGACCACCTGCAACGCGCCCTCACCGACGCCGTACTCGTCGTGCCGGCCCAGGTCTTCCCCCGGCCCGCCACCCTCCGCGGCACCCCCCTGCCGAACTCCACCTGCTGGCGCTCCCACGGCGAGCACCCCGCCACTCCCCGCACCGCCGGCACCCGCTTCCGCAAGAACCCCCTCCGCCGCCTCATCACCCCCCGCGACGAAAGCGGCGAATACCTCCTCACCCCCTGGGGCCTGGTCCTGAGCGACGGCAACCGCGACGAACACGACATCCGCTTCGACGAGATCGCCCTCGTCCGCCACGAAGGCCCCGGCCGCGTCGTCCTCACCGGCTGCGGCTGCCACCTGCACATCCACCCCGACCACGTCGCACGCGGCGAACGCCTCATCGCCGCCCTCGACGCCGCCGTCCCGCCCCACCTCGTCCACACCGACGCCTGAAAACACGCGCGGGGCCGGTGCCCGCCGCCGCGGACACCGGCCCCGTCACGCGCGAGGGCGTACTAGAACACCGGCACGCCCGCCCGTGTCAGCCGCCAGTCCACCGAGGCGAACTGCGCCGGGTCGATCGTCCCCTTCGCCTTCACCCACTGGATGATCGTGTTGCGGATCTCGTCCGAGTTCGACCACAGCTGCTTGGCCTGCGGCACGTGCGGGAAGTTCCCGCCTCCCGAAGCACGGTAGTTGTTCACCGCCAGCACGAACTGCGCCGCCGGATCCACCGCCTTCCCCTGGAAGGACAGCCCCGAGATCCGCGAACCCGCCGGCTGGGCGATGTCGATGTCGTACGCCAGCCCGTACACCGCGTCGTAGTTGTAGTCCGGAATGCTCTCCGCGTTCGTCAGCTTCGCCGGATCCACCGCGTCACCCGGCGCCGTCCGCACGAAGTACCGCGCCGAGTACTCCAGGTAGTCCTTCAGCTGCGCACCCGTCACCAGCCGCGCCTCCATCGTGTTCTCGAACGGGTACAGACCCGCCGCATCCCGGATCGTCACCTGCCCGGCCGGGATCGCCGCCGTCCGCGAGAAGCACGAGGCCTGCGACAGCACCGGCAGCGCCGCCCACTGGGTACCCGCCAGGGCCGTCTTCACCGTCTCCGCCTGCACGTGGTTGATCAGGTCGATGATCGCCACGTCCTTGACCGGGCCCTCCGCCGAGGACATCGCCTGCGTCGAGGTGCCGATCACCTGGTTCACGTACGCCACGACCTTGCGGTGCTCGTCCGACAGCAGCCGCGTGATCTTCGCGTCCTCCGCCACCGTGTTCGAGTTCAGGACCTTCGCCGCGACCTTCGCCACCGACCAGCGGCCCTTCTCCCACACCAGCTCGAAGTCGAACAGCGTCAGCCGCTGCCCCCACTTCAGCGGCTCCGACAGCACCACGTCCTTGCCGGTCGCCGTGTTCTTCACCCGGTACTCCGGGATCTCCGTGTGCGCGTGCCCCACCAGGATCGCGTCGATCCCCGGGACCTGCTCCGCCACCAGCGCCGCCGCGTTCTCGACGTACGGCAGCTGGTCACCGTACGAGGACGTGCCGCTCGATCCCGAGTGCGCCGACACGATCACCACGTCCGCACCCATCGACCGCAGCTTCGGCACGTACTTCGCGGCCTGCTCCTCCAGCCCCGGGAACGTCATCTTCCCCTGCACGTTCGCCTTGTCCCACAGCGCGATGCCCGGGTTCGTCAGCCCCAGCACCGCCACCTTCACGTCCCGCCCGCACGGCGTGCGCAGCTTGTGCATGCTGTACGGAGCGAACGCCGGCCGCAGCGTCTTCGCATCCAGCGCGTTCGCCCCCAGCAGCGGGAAATCGCACTGCTCCTCGAACTTGCGCAGCACCGGAATGCCGTAATTGAACTCGTGGTTCCCCAGCGCCGCCGCGTCATAGCCGATCGCGTTCATCGCCTGCGCCATCGGGTGCACCGGACCACGCCGCGCCGTGATCGGATCGACCTTCGCGTAGTAGTACGACAACTGCGTGCCCTGGATGGTGTCACCCGCGTCGATGAGCAGCGTGTTGCGCCGGCCCTTCTCCGCCCGCACCTGGTTCACCAGGGTCGAGATCTTCGCCAGACCGACGTCGTTGTGCGCCTTGTCGTCGAACTCCTTGTCCGTGAAGTAGTCCCAGTTGAAGACGTTCCCGTGCAGGTCGGTCGTCCCCATCACCGTGAACGCGTACGTCCGCGGCTGCGGCTTCCTCGCATCCGGCTGCTGCGTCGCGGCTGCGGCAGCCGGGGTGCTCGTGGCCCCCGCCAGCGCCACGGCCGCGCCGGTGGCGGCCGTGGTCCCTATGAAAGTCCTGCGGTCGAACGCCATGCCATCTCCCTTTTGAGGCCTGAACAACGCGCGTAGATTCTGACCCACGGGTAACAAGCCGCAACACCCCCGTCAGGTTTCGATCCGGTGACCACACCCGAACGGGCGACAGTGCGAGAGTGAATCCATGACCCAGGACGCATCGCACCAGCCCTACGGCACCCCCGAAGTGCCCCGTGTCGCAGTCCGCGGCGAAGCCCGCCTCGAAGTCGACCCCGAAATCGCCCGCATCGGCATCACCGTCAGCGCCCGCGGCACCGACCGCCGCACCGCGCTCGACGACCTCACCCGCCGCAACAACACCGTCCTCGACCTCGTCAAGAGCTACGGCGACCCCGTCGAAAAGCTCGAAACCGGCGTCCTCTCCATCACCCCCGAACTCACCCGCCACGGCAAGGGCGAGCGCGTCCGCGCCTACCACGGCCGCGTCCACATCACCGCCGAACTCAGCGACTTCACCGCCCTCGGCGAACTCACCACCCGCCTCGCCGACCTCGAACTCACCCAGGTCGAGGGCCCCTGGTGGGCCCTGCGCCCCACCTCGCCCGCCCACGGCGAAGCCCGCCGCCAGGCCGTGCTCGAAGCCGTCCAGCGCGCCCGCGAATACGCCGACGCCCTCGGGGCCAGCCTCGCGGCCCTCGTCGAACTCGCCGACCTCGGAACCGAGAACGCCACCCCCTTCGCGCAGGCCCCCGGCGGCTCCGGCATGCGCACCATGGCCTTCAGCGCCGACGTGAAGGGCGGCCCCCCGCCGCTCGACCTCGAACCCCAGCGCCAGACCGTCCACGCCCAGGTGAACGCACGCTTCACGATGACCCCGCCGCAGCTCTGAAATCAGGGCGAAACGGGCTCGTGGGGGTGCTCATCGGAGCACCCCCACGCACATTCAACAATTGTCAACAAGCTTTTGCCCATTGGTTGTTGAGAGGACACCCGGAAGCGATTACCTACCCGTTGGTAGGGGAATAGGCTCGCCCCATGCGCCGAGCGAAAATCGTATGTACCCTGGGCCCCGCCACCGACTCATACGACCAGATCAAAGCACTGGTCGAAGCCGGAATGGACATCGCCCGCCTCAACCTCAGCCACGGCACCTACGCCGAACACGAGGAGCGCTACCAGCGCGTACGCAAGGCCTCCGACGAGACCGGCCGCAGCGTCGGCATCCTCGCCGACCTTCAAGGCCCGAAGATCCGCCTCGGCCGCTTCCACGAAGGCCCCGTACTCCTTGAACGCGGCGACGACTTCACCATCACCGTCGAAGACCACGAAGGCGACCGCCACACCTGCGGCACCACCTACAAGGGCCTCGCCGCAGACGTCACCACCGGCGAACGCATCCTCGTCGACGACGGCCGCGTCACCCTCGAAGTCACCGCCGTCGACGGACCCCGCGTCCGCACCCGCGTCATCGAAGGCGGCATGGTCTCCGACCACAAGGGCCTCAACCTCCCCGGCGTGGCCGTCTCCGTCCCCGCCCTCTCCGACAAGGACATCGAAGACCTCCGCTGGGCCCTGCGCACCGGCGCCGACGTCATCGCCCTCTCCTTCGTCCGCAGCGGCCGCGACATCGAAGACGTCCACCGCATCATGGACGAAGAAGGCCGCCGCCTCCCCGTCATCGCCAAGATCGAAAAGCCCCAGGCCGTCGACAACATCGACGAGATCGTCGCCGCCTTCGACGGCATCATGGTCGCCCGCGGCGACCTCGGCGTCGAAATGCCCCTGGAACAGGTCCCGATCGTCCAGAAGCGCGCCATCAAGCTCGCCAAGCGCAACGCCAAACCCGTCATCGTCGCCACCCAGATGCTCGACTCGATGATCGACAACTCCCGGCCCACCCGCGCCGAAGCCTCCGACGTCGCCAACGCCGTCATCGACGGCACCGACGCCGTCATGCTCTCCGGCGAGACCAGCGTCGGCAAATATCCCGTCGAAACCGTCCGCACCATGTCCCGCATCGTCGAAGCCGCCGAAGAGGACATCCTCGCCAAGGGCCTCCCGCCCCTCACCGACCGCAACAAGCCCCGCACCCAAGGCGGAGCCGTCGCCCGCGCAGCCGCCGAAATGGGCGACTTCCTCGACGCCAAGTTCCTCGTCGCCTTCACCCAGAGCGGCGACACCGTCCGCCGGCTCTCCCGCTACCGCAGCCCCATCCCCCTCCTCGCCTTCACCCCCGACCCCGCCACCCGCTCCCAGCTGAACCTCACCTGGGGCGTCGAAACCTTCCTCGGCCCCCACGTCGACTCCACCGACGCCATGGTCGCCCAGGTCGAAGAAGAACTCCTGCGCATCGGCCGCTGCGTCACCGGCGACGTCGTCGTCATCACCGCCGGCTCACCCCCCGGCGTCAGCGGCTCCACCAACCTCGTCCGCATCCACCACATCGGCGACGCGGTCCACTGAACCACCCCGCCCCACCGCGCCGGACCACCCGGCGCGGTGGAGACGACCACCCCCTGCACGTCATCGAGCCGCTCGAACAGCCGCACTCCGACCCCGGCGGCGACGGCAACAGGCCCTGACCAAAGGAAATGGGCTGGCGGCAGGCCCGACGGCCGAGTAGGAAGGGCGCCATGAGCACCCCCCTACGGGCCTTCGTCCGCACCACGCTCGACCTGGGAGACTTCACCCTCCACCCCTGGGGCCGCCCGCCCGCCGGAACCGAGCGCCTCGACGACCTCGTCGCCGCCGCGGCCGACCCGGCCATCGCCCTCTGGAACCCCCTCGCCACAGCCGACCACAAAGCCGCCCAGACCTGGCTCGAAGCCCGCGAAGACGGCTGGGACCGCGGCGCCGGCGCCGCCTTCGCCGCCCTGGACACCACCGACGGCACCGACGGCACCCTGCTCGGCACCGTCAACCTCCGCTGGACCGACCGCGCCGACGGACAGGCCATGATCGGCTACTGGTTCCTTCCCCAGGCCCGCGGACGCGGCCTCGCCACCCGCGCCACCAGAGCCGTCACCACCTGGGGCTTCCGCACCGCCGACGCCCGCCGCATCGAAATCGCCCACGCCACCGGCAACGACGCCTCCTGCCGCGTCGCACAACGCTGCGGCTACCTCCCCGAAGGCACCCTCCGCCAGTCCCACCTCTTCGGCGACGGCCGCCACCACGACGAACACCTCCACGCCCGCCTCGCCACCGACCCGGAACCCCTCCCGTGACCACGACCGTCCGCGACCGCACCCCCCACGACCTCGGCCCCTGCGCGGACATCCTCGCCCAGGTCCACGAACACGACGGCTACCCCGTCAACTGGCCCGCCGCGCCCGACGCATGGCTCACCCCACCCGCACTCCTCCACGCCTGGGTCGCCGAACTGAACGGCACCCTCGCCGGCCACATCGGCCTCTCCCGCAGCGACCCCGCAGACGCGGCCCCCAGCCTGTGGAGCGCCCGCACAGGGGCGAGCCCCGACGCGACCGCCGTGATCAGCCGCCTCTTCGTCGCCCCGTCCGCCCGCGGCCACCGCATCGGAGCGGCCCTCATGGCCCGTGCCGGCGCACAGGCCCGCGCCCACGGCCTCCACCCGGTCCTCGACGTGGTCGCCACCGACACCGCCGCGGCAGCACTGTACGAACGCCTCGGCTGGCACCTGCTCGGCACGGTCGACCAGCAGTGGACCCCCACCCAGACGGTCGCCGTCCACTGCTATGCGGCCCCTCTCGTGCCCCAGGAAGCACGGGCGAACCCGCCCAGGAGGACGACGGGGTGACCGCTCGCCTCAAGCGGACCCGTGTCACGATGACCCCGTGAACACTCCTGGTCCTTCGGCACGCCGTCGCATGCTGATCGAAGCGGTGGCCGTGGTCGCGGCAGACGCAACGGCTCAACTGGCATGGCTGCAGAGGTACGACGTGCCACCGGACGAGATCGCCCTGGGCTTCGATGACGGCTTCCGACTGGCCGGCCAACTGGTCGAAGAGGGGCAGCTCAGTCCGGAGGTACAGCCTCCCCTGCGGACGATCGACGAGATCTTCAACGAGATGAGCCGGCCCGCAGGGGTGGATCGGTGGACGAGGGAGGCCCTGTCCACCGACGCGGGATGGGCCCGCGCCCGGCAGCTGGCACGCGAAGTCCTCACGGCGGAAGGCGAGGCGGACGCACCGCTGCCGCACATCTGCATCGTCCGATGACTACGGGAGCGGGGCGCAGGACCACGAGGCGCTCTCACTCCACGGCGGCATCGAGGAGGACCTGCGCCAGCTCGCGCGGCCGCGAGAACATCGGCCAGTGGCCGGTGTCCATCGTGACCAGCCGCCAGCGCTTGCCGTCCACCAGCTCGGCCACGACCTCGTCGGGCCCGGCGTCCTCAGGCTCGGTCCCCGGCATCACGCACAGGACGTACGTCGCCGGAAGCTCCCCGAGCGGCCCCGACAGCACGGCGGGCTCGGTCAGCGTGGCACCCGGGTGAGGGGTCGAGCCGCGCACGAGGCGTGCGATCTGCTCATCGGTCAGACCCTCGCCGTCGAAATGAGCAGCCGGCGCGAGCGGCCAGAACCCGCCGCTCCCGGCGATCGACGCCTCCACCGCCGCCCTGCCGTCCGGCCAGGCGGAGACGAACGACTCGCCGTCGACCGGAACACTTGAGTCGACGAACACCACGCGGGCCAACCGGTCACCGATCCGCTCGGCGGCCTGACCCACCGGGATGCCCGAGTAGCTGTGACCCACCAGCACCACCTCACGCAGATCCAGGCGCTCCACCTCGGCAACGATGTCCTGGACATGAGTCGCCTGCCCCGCCGGAACACCCTGCTTCTCGGCAAGACCGGACAGCGACAACGGATGGACGCCGTGGCCGGCCGCGCGCAGATACGGCACCACCTCGTCCCACGCCCACGCCCCGAGCCGTGCCCCTGCGACCAGCACGTAATTCACCATGCCCGCACCGTAGCCGGACGGCCCGACGATCTCCCAGGGCTAATACTTCGCCCCGATGTGGGCGTCCATGAGCGCGACGGACGCCTTCCGGGCGACGGAGACGTTGAACGGGTCGCTGCCGCGCGCCAGGACCGTCCACTCGACACCGAGCGCGGTGAGCGTGTCGGTACAGAGCCTCCGGATGTCGTTCGACTTGTTGGTGAAGATGTACCGCGGGTACTCGTAGCGCTTGCCGTTGCGCACCGTCCAGTTGGTGATCCGACACCCGTCGGAGTGGATCAGCCCCCGGACGAACTCCCACGGGCACGCGTCGACGATCTCCTGCTGCCAGTCTTCGAGGACGATCCGCCGCTCGTGCTTCTTCCCGGGCCCGTGCTGCGGGAACAGGCATGGCAGGTGCTTGAAGTACACCTTGATGTTCTGTGCTCCGACGGTTCGCACACGACACGTGGCATTGTGCGGAAAGACGGCGTGCAGTGCGGCTTCTGCCTCGTCCTGGATGCCGGGCCACGCGTTGTCCAGGGTGATCATGAGGCTGGGGACCTTGTGCTTCACGTAGTGGCTGATGTGGCCGTCGCCGAGGTAGAGGCCCAGCAGGTAGGCGTAGGCGGAGAGGTCCAGAGCCCGTCCGTCGCAGCGGGGGCACAGGAGTGACGGTCGGATAGCAACCGGCTCGCCCCGTTTGCGGCGGTCTATGTGTTTCCAGTAGCTGACGGTTCCGAGCGGGACATCGAGGTGGCGTGCGACGTCCGCGTTTCTCGCGCCGCCACGCAACAGGGACAGCGCCGTTTGCCGTACGCCGAGGCTGTGGGACTCCATGGAACAACTGTGCGTGACCATGGGTGGCTGCACGTAGCAAAAAGTGGACGTTCACGCGAAGGTGAACGTCCACTTTTCGAACGCGGTGCCGGGTGCGGGACTCGAACCCGCAAGCCCTCACGGGCAGATGTGTTTGAGACATCCGTGTATGCCATTCCACCAACCCGGCAAGGTCGCACGTCGGAGTGTACCGGGTGACCGCCGGGCGGCGCTGCTAGGTAGGCTCATCCAAGCAGCAGCGCCCCGCAAAGAGGAGCCCCCGTGACCGCCGAGCACGAGTCGACGCCCACGCCCGACGCCGACCAGTCGCACGTTCCGCCGCTGACGACCCGGGTCGTCATCGCCGAGGACGAGGCGCTCATCCGTCTCGACCTCAAAGAGATGCTCGAAGAAGAGGGCTACACCGTCGTCGGCGAGGCCGGCGACGGGCAGACGGCCGTCGAGCTCGCCCGCGAGCACCGGCCCGACCTGGTCATCCTCGACGTGAAGATGCCCGTCCTGGACGGGATCTCCGCCGCCGAGAAGATCGCGCAGGAGTCCATCGCCCCCGTCCTGATGCTGACGGCGTTCTCGCAGCGCGACCTCGTGGAGCGGGCCCGGGACGCCGGAGCCATGGCGTACCTCGTGAAGCCGTTCAGCAAGAGCGACGTGGTGCCGGCCATCGAGATGGCCGTGTCCCGGTTCGCCGAGCTGCGCGCGCTGGAGCAGGAGGTCGCCGACCTCTCGCAGCGGCTGGAGACCCGCAAGCTGGTCGACCGGGCGAAGAGCATCCTGCAGACGCAGTACGGGCTCACCGAGCCCGCGGCCTTCCGCTGGATCCAGAAGTCCTCCATGGACCGCCGGATGTCGATGCAGCAGGTCGCCGAGGTGGTCATCGAGGACGCCGAGTCGAAGAAGAAGGAGGGCGGGAAGTAGTTCCCGTCCGGTTCACGTCCCGGGCTCCCCGGGACATGCGTGAGGCCCGCCTCCCCCGAGGGAGGCGGGCCTCACACGTTGTGTCAGTCCTCGCCGAGGTAGGCCTTGCGGACGTCCTCGTTGTGGAGGAGGTCCTGGCCGGTGCCCGAGAGGACGATCTTGCCGATCTCCATGACGTGCGCCTGGTCGGCGAGGGAGAGCGCCGCCTGGGCGTTCTGCTCGACGAGCAGGATCGTCATGCCCGAGGCCTTGAGCTCGGAGATGGTCGACATGATCTTCTGCATCATCAGCGGGGAGAGACCCATGGAGGGCTCGTCCAGCATGAGGAGCTTCGGCTGGCACATGAGCGCGCGGCCCATGGCGAGCATCTGCTGTTCACCGCCCGAGAGGGTGCCGGCGGCCTGCTTGCGACGCTCGCCCAGGATGGGGAAGAGGTCGTAGGCGCGCTGGATGTCCTTCTCGATGCCGTCCTTGTCGCTGCGGAGGAAGGCGCCGAGCTGGAGGTTCTCCTCGATCGTCAGCCGGGGGAAGATGTGGCGGCCCTCGGGGGAGTGCGCCAGCTTCAGGGCGACGATCTTGTGGGCGGGAACGCCGACCAGGGGCTGGCCGTCGAAGGTGATGCTGCCCGCGGTGGGCTTCAGGAGCCCGGAGAGGGTGCGGAGGGTGGTCGTCTTGCCGGCGCCGTTGGTGCCGACGAGGCAGACGATTTCACCTTCGTTGACCTCGAAGGAGATTCCCTTGACGGCTTCGATCTTGCCGTAGGCGACCTTGAGGTCCTCGACCTTGAGCAGTGCGGTCACTTGGCCTCTCCTTCCGTGCTGGTGGTGCTGGTGGTGCTGTCCGCGTCGCCCTCGGCGTCCGCGGGGGCCTCGTCCTCGGCCGCGGCTTCCGCCTCGGTCTCGGTCTCGGTCTCGGCGGCGGCCGGGGCCGCAGCCTCGGCCACCGGCTCGGCCTCGACCTCAGCCTCGACCGCAGCCTCGGCGTGGGCTTCCGCGGCCTCGACCTCGGCGACTTCCTCGGCACCGGGCTCGCCCTCGAAGGGAGTTCCGAGGTAGGCCGCGATGACGCGCTCGTCGCCCTGGACCTCGGAGGCGGTGCCTTCGATGAGCTTCTCGCCCTGGACGAGACAGGCGACGCGGTCGCACAGGTTGAAGATGAAGCGCATGTCGTGCTCGATGACGAGTACGGCGATGCCCATGTCCCGGATCGCGAAGATGAGCTCTTCGGCGGCGCGGGTCTCCTGCGGGTTCATGCCGGCGGTGGGCTCGTCCAGGAGGATGAGGCCGGGGTCGCTGGCGAGGGCGCGGGCGATCTCCAGCTTGCGCTGCTCGCCGTAGGGGAGGTTCTTCGCGAGGTGGTCGGCCTTGTGCTCCAGGCCGATGAACTCGAGGAGTTCCATGGCGCGTGCCTCGCTGGCGGCTTCGGCCTTCTTGAAGCCGGGGCCGCGCAGCAGGGCGGACCAGAGGCCTTCCTTGGTACGGGTGTGGCGTCCGACGAGGACGTTCTCCATCACCGTCATGTTGTGGAAGAGCCGGATGTTCTGGAAGGTACGGGCGATGCCGGCCTCGGTGACCCGGTGGGGCTTGGGCGGGAGGACCTTGCCCTTGTAGCTGACGGAGCCCTCGGTGGGGACGTACAGCCCGGTGAGGCAGTTGAAGAAGGTGGTCTTGCCGGCGCCGTTGGGGCCGATGAGTCCGACGATCTCGCCCGCGTTGACCTGGAGGTCGACGCCCTTGACGGCGGTGAGGCCGCCGAAGCGCATGGTGACGCCCTTGGCTTCGAGCACCGTGGTCTTCGTGGTGGTCGTGGTGGTGGTGTCCGTGGTGGTCGTCATGTCGTTCACGCCCCCGCCTTGGCGGTGGCCAGGTCCTTGGGGGCCTGGTCAGCGGTGTCGTCGTGGAACTCGAGCTGCGCGCGCTTGTTGGCGATGAGGCCTTCAGGGCGGAAGCGCATGAGCAGGATGAGGGCGATGCCGAAGGCGAGGAGCTGGTAGTCCTGGAGGAAGGCCAGCTTCGCCGGGATCAGGAAGAGCAGTGCGGCGCCGAGGATGGGGCCGCGGATGGTGCCCATGCCGCCGAGGATGACGGCGGCGAGGAGGAACGCGGAGTTCGGCGGGACGGGCCCGGCGAAGACGTAGTTCTCGGGGACGACCGTGGTGTTGACGTGTGCCTGGACGGTGCCGGCGAGGCCTGCGAGGGTGGCGCCGAGGGCGAAGGCGATGAGCTTGACCTTGAAGCCGTTGATGCCCATGGCTTCGGCGGCGGTCTCGTCCTCGCGGATGGCGACCCAGGCGCGGCCGATGCGGCTGTTGCCGGCGCGGGCGAAGACCACGACGACCAGGGCCATGACCAGCAGCATCAGGAAGTAGTAGTTGGCGTAGGCGCCGAGTTCGATGCCGGCGACGATGTGGGACTCGCCGAAGTTCCACCCGAAGATTTCGAGGTGGGGGATGTTCGGGATGCCGTTCGGGCCGTTGGTGACGTCGGGGCCGGAGGTGCCGTCGAGGTTGCCCATGGCGATGCGGAAGATTTCTCCGAAGCCGAGGGTGACGATGGCGAGGTAGTCGCCGCGCAGGCGGAGGGTCGGTGCACCGATGACCACGCCGAAGACCAGCGAGACGATGGCGCCGACGATGACCGCCGCCCAGAAGGGGAGGTGGATGCCGAAGGCGGAGGCGGTGCTGCCGGAGACCAGGGCGGCGGCGTAGGCGCCGACGCCGAGGAAGGCGACGTAGCCGAGGTCGAGGAGGCCGGCGAGGCCGACGACGATGTTCAGGCCGAGGGCGACGGTCGCGAAGATCAGGATGTTGACCGCGATCAGCGTGTAGGTGTCGCCGCTCTGCTGGATGAACGGGAAGGCGATCGCGGCGGCCGCGGTGCCGAGGAGGGTGACCTGGCGGTTGTTCGCGGTGAGCACCGAGAAGCGGGCGAGGAGGCCCGACTTGTTCAGGGCGAGGGCCGCGAGGCCGACCGTGATCAGGTAGGCGACGAAGAGCTGCGGTTCCTTGTCATCGGTGTCGATGCCGAAGGTGATGACGAAGAGGCCGAGGGCGAAGACGCCGGTGATGATGAGGATCTCGGCCCAGTTGGGCAGCGTGCTCTTGGCCGGGGTGACCTTGCGGCTGTCGTCGGGGAGCTTGTACGCGGCGAGGGCCGGGACGAGGGAGCCGACGAGGGCGACGTAGGCGCCGGGTTCGAGGTTGACGACGCCGCCGAGGACGACGGTGATCGCGATGACCGTGAACCAGGTGGCGGCCATGTTGCCGAGGGCCAGGAACCAGATGGGCTTGCGGGAGCCGGCGGGGGTGAGCCAGCCGAAGCCCTTGACGCCGAGTGCGGCGAGCGCGTGCACCAGGGTGAGGGCGGCGCCGGCCAGGGTTATGTACTGGAGGTCGGCGGGGCTGCCGTAGAAGGTGAGGTCGCCGGGGAAGTCGGCGGTCCACGTCCAGGCGAGGAAGGCGCTGACGATGGTGAGGAGGCTGCCACCGACGATCGCGTAGAGGAGGGTCGCGGGGGCGGGTGCCGTCTTCGCGGTCTCCGTCGGCGTCTGCGTCTGCGGGGTGGTGTTGGTGGTCATGGTTCTCACGCCCGATCCGTGACGCGCTGGCCGAGCAGGCCTTGGGGCCGCACGAGGAGGACGACGATGAGGAGTACGAAGGCCCAGACGTTGGACCAGGCTCCGCCGCCGAGCTGCTGCATGCCGGGGATCTCTTCGATGTAGGCGATCGAGAGGGCTTCGGCGAGTCCGAGGACGACGCCGCCGACCATGGCTCCGTAGATGTTGCCGATGCCGCCGAGGACGGCTGCGGTGAAGGCCTTGAGGCCGAGGATGAAGCCCATCTCGAAGTTGATCTGGCCCTTGTCGACGCCGTAGGCGACGGCTGCGACGGCGGCGAACGCGGCACCGATGGCGAAGGCCATGACGATGATGCGGTCGGTGTTGATGCCCATCAGCTTGGCGGTGTCGGGGTCCTGCGCGGTGGCCTGCATGGCGCGGCCGCTGCGGCTCTTCTGGACGAAGACGCCGAGGGCGAGCATGCAGAGCGGGGCGAGGATGAGGACGAAGAGGTCCGCACGCTGGATCGCGAGGCTGTCGGTGATCTTGAAGGCGGCTCCCTTGAACTCCGGGAAGCTGACGGCCTTCTTGGCGTCCGGGTAGAACTGCCAGACGAGCTGCTGCAGCGCGATCGAGAGGCCGATTGCGGTGATGAGGGGTGCGAGCCTTGGAGCGCTGCGCAGGGGGCGGTAGGCGAAGCGTTCGGCTGCGCATGCCACGGCGACGGAGCAGATGGCGCCGCCGACGATCATGACGGGTATCGCGATCAGCAGGGTGGTGCCGGTCGGGAGGATGGCGTAGGCGGTGAGCGCGCCGAAGCCGCCGATCATGAAGATCTCGCCGTGGGCGAAGTTGATGAGCTGGACGATGCCGTAGACCATGGTGTACCCGATGGCGATGAGGCCATAGAGAGCACCGAGGGCCAGGCCGTTGGCCAGCTGTTGCGGCAGTTCGTGCACCGCAGGGCCTCCGATGAGCGTGTCGGATAAGACTCCGCGCGAGGGCACTGTTTGCGCCCTCGCGCGGCGTTGGTTCAGGTGTTACGGGTGGTGCTGGGTGCTACGGGCTTACTGGTTGAAGGTGTCGCTCTTGACGTCGACCCACTTGCCGCCCTCGACCTTGTAGACCGTGAGCTGCTTGTTGGTGGTGTCGCCGTACTGGTCGAAGGCGACCTTGCCGGTCACGCCCTCGAAGGAGACCTTGCCGAGAGCCTCGACGACCTTGGCGCGGGCGTCGTCGGGGAGCTTGCCGCTGTTGGCGGCGACGACGGCCTTGACGGCCTGGATGACGGCCCAGCCGGCGTCGTAGGAGTAGCCACCGTAGGCGGCGTACGGGTCCTTGTAGCCTTCGGCCTTGTAGTCCTCGATGAACTTCTTGGCGGTGTCGAGCTTCTCGACCGGGTAGCCGATGGAGGTGGCGAGGTCGCCCTCGTTGGCCTCACCGGAGGCGCTGATGAAGGCGGGGTCCTGGATGCCGTCGCCGCCCATGAGCGGGACGGCGGCGCCGGCCTTCTTGATCTGGTCGGCGAGCAGGCCGCCCTCGGGGTACTGGCCGCCGAAGTAGACGGAGTCGGCGCCGGAGGACTTGACCTTGTCGGCGGTGGAGGAGAAGTCGGTCTCCTTCACGGTGACGTGGTCGGTGCCGGCGACCTCGCCGCCGAGCTTCTTGAACTCCTCGGCGAAGATCGCGGCGAGGCCGGCGCCGTAGGTCTGCTTGTCGTCGACGATGAAGACCTTCTTCTTGCCGGCGTCCTTGAAGAGGTACTGGGCGGCGAACTTGCCCTGGACCACGTCGGTGGCGGCGGTGCGGAAGTAGGTGTCGAAGCCGCGCTTGAACTCGCCCTTGCCCCAGTTGTCACCCTGGCTGAGCGCGGGGTTGGTGTTGGCGGGGGAGACCTGCGCCAGCTTGGCGGAGGCGAAGACGCCCTGCATCTGCTGGGCGACGCCCGAGTTCAGCGGGCCGACGACGCCGAGGACGTCCTTGTTGCCGACGAGCTTGGTGGCGTTGGCCTGGCCGGAGGCCGGGACGGCCTGGTCGTCGAGGGCCTCGACCTTGAACTCGATGCCCGGGACCTCGTTGTTCTTGTTGGCCGTCTTGGCCGCGAGGTCCACGGAGTTCTTGATGCCCTGACCGAGAGCGGAGAGGGATCCGGTGAGCGGGGCGTCGACGCCGATGACGACGACGGTCTTCTTGCCGCCGCTGTTGTCCTTGGAGCCTCCGTCGCGCGATCCGCAAGCGGTGAGGGTCAGTGCTCCCGTGGTGATCACGGTGGTGAGGATGAGCAAAGAACGGTGTCGCACGATTCTTCCTTTCCCTGGCGCAGCCCTCTGTCGAGGTGCCGTTGGGTCGCCGGGCCGCACTGGAGAGGTCCACGGCCGTGCTGATTCGCGCCCTGCGGCGCGGTGACTGGCCGTGACTCTAGGGCCGAGGTGGCGAGCACCGGGAGGCGGGAAAGGAGGATGTGACGCTCTTGTTATGCCAAGGCCAAGAATGTGTGGTGGGAGTTTGAACAAACCGGACATTTAACCCCCCTTGAGATCGTCCGCATGGTGAGAAATCGCAGTTCCTCTAAGGGGCTTGAGGCCTTCATGCTCCTGTCTTAGATCAAATTGAGCCGAATGTGGCTGCGCGTGCCCGAAAGAATCCTCCGGGTGGCCATTCTCGAGGGAAAAGGCGGATTCGAGCCGTCTCGGGAATTACGCAGAGTGATGATTGCGGCGTTGTGTCGGGACTGTGAACGATCTTGCTTCGGTGGCGGCAGGGTCTCCCACCTGCGGTTCGACCCCGCGGGGGCACCTGCCCGGAAGACGGACAGCGTGGTCGGAATGCGGTGACGCCGGTCACACGGGAGGGCGCCAGTTCTCCGAGCTGCGGGTGGCGCCGCCCTGCTCGGCGCAGCGCTGCGCCACGAAGCGATCGATCAGCTCAAGTGCCTTTTCCCGCCCGGCAGTTCGCTCCTCCGCACGCCCTGCGGCCACCGCGTCCTCGTGGATCGCGTACTGGTCGTTGGACAGCCCCTTCTGCTCCCAGTCCAGGCCGGACCAGGTGGTGCCCAGGAGGGTCTCCTTCGCCCAGTAGGACACGAGGCTCGTGCACACCTGTACGGGGGAGGCGGGGGTGGGGGCGGAGGGGCTCGCGGAGCCCGCCGCGGAGGGTGGTGCGGAGGATGAGCATCCGGCCAGGGCGAGCGCCGCGAGGAGGGTGTGGGCGGCGTACCGGGCCGTGCGTGGCATGGTCCCCATGGGGGGACGGTAGGCGGTGACCACCGGTGAGACAACAGATGTCACCGCGAAGCGTGCGGAGTGGCGGATTCCGGGCGGTTGCGGCGCCGTTGCGGCCGGGCCGGCGGGCGCGGCGGAGGACCGGGGGCGACGTCCGGCGGGGGAGAGGCGTGGCCGGAAAGGGTCGGCCCGAGGGGGGTGTCCTGCCGGTCGGGCCGGACCGGCAGGACGCGGCGAGCCCGGCGGAGCCGGCCCGGCACCGCCGGTCGGGCCGGCGGTGCGGGTGCGCAGGCGGGCCGGTGCCGTACCCGGCGGCCAGGCGGGCCGGGGCGGCCGGCAGGCGGGCCGGTACCGCCCCGGGCGGCCGACGGACGGGCGGCCCGGTGTCGGCGGGCAGGCCCGCCGGTACCGGCGGGCGGCGGTCCGCCCGAGCGGGGCTCCGGAGCGGGGCTCCGGGGCCGGTCAGGCCTGGGAGTGGGCCTCGGCGCCGCCGGCGACCTGGTCGACGTCGCGCAGCAGGCAGGTCAGGCGGGCGGTGCAGATCCGCTTGTCCTGCTCGTCGGTGATGACGATCTCGAAGGTGGTCGTCGAGCGGCCGCGGTGGACCGGGGTGGCGACGCCCGTGACGATGCCGCTGCGGGCGCCCCGGTGGTGGGTGCAGTTCAGGTCCACGCCGACGGCGATCTTGCTGATGCCGCCGTGCATCATGGCGCCGATCGAGCCGAGGGTCTCGGCCAGTACGGCGGAGGCCCCGCCGTGCAGCAGTCCGTAGGGCTGGGTGTTGCCCTTGACGGGCATGGTGCCGACGACGCGGTCGGCCGAGGCCTCCAGGATGCGGATGTCCATGCGCTCGCCGAGGTCTCCGGCCGAGAACAGCGCGGGCAGGTCGATGCCCAGGGCCGCGTACTCGTCGAGGACCTCCTGCGGGAACTTCACTGCGTGCTGCTCACCCATGGTCAGGCTCCGTTCGTCAACGCTCGTTAACCTTCTTTTCCTGAGGTCGTTCTATCAGGCGGGTTCGAAGCGCACGACGACGGACTTGCTGGCCGGGGTATTGCTGGTGTCCGCGGTCGAGTCGAGCGGGACCAGCACGTTCGTCTCGGGGTAGTACGCGGCGGCGCAGCCGCGGGCGGTCGGGTAGTGCACGACGCGGAATCCGGGTGCGCGGCGCTCCACGCCGTCCTTCCACTCGCTCACCAGGTCGGTGTACGAGCCGTCGGCGAGGCCCAGCTCGGCGGCGTCGGCGGGGTTGACCATGACGACGCGGCGGCCGCCGGTGATGCCGCGGTAGCGGTCGTCGAGGCCGTAGATCGTGGTGTTGTACTGGTCGTGGCTGCGCAGGGTCTGCAGGAGCAGCCGGCCCGGCGGGACCCGCGGGTACTCGACGGGGGCGGCGGTGAAGTTCGCCCTGCCGGTCTTCGTCGGGAAGCGGCGTTCGTCGCGGGGGGCGTGCGGGAGGCGGAAGCCCTCGGGGCGGGCGGCGCGGGCGTTGAAGTCCTCGAAGCCGGGGACCACGCGGGCGATCCGGTCGCGGACGGCGCCGTAGTCGCGCTCGAAGTCCTCCCACGGGGTGGCGGAGGCGGAGCCGAGGACGGCGCGGGCCATGCGGGCCACGATCGCGGGCTCGGAGAGCAGGTGGGGGGAGGCGGGGGCGAGGTTGCCGCGGGAGGCGTGGACCATGCCCATGGAGTCCTCGACGGTGACGAACTGCCGGCCGGAGGCCTGGACGTCCTTGTCGGTGCGGCCGAGGGTGGGCAGGATCAGGGCGCGCCGGCCGGTGACCGCGTGGGAGCGGTTGAGCTTGGTGGAGACGTGGACGGTCAGGGCGGTGCGGCGGATCGCGGCCTCGGTGACCTCGGTGTCGGGGGTGGCGCCGACGAAGTTGCCGCCCATGGCGAAGAGGACCTTGGCCCGGCCGTCGCGCATCGCCTGGATGGAGCGGACCACGTCGTAGCCGTGGCCGCGCGGCGAGGTGATGCCGAACTCCTTGTCGAGGGCGTCGAGGAAGGCGGGTGCGGGGCGTTCGAAGATGCCCATGGTGCGGTCGCCCTGGACGTTGGAGTGGCCGCGGACGGGGCAGACGCCGGCGCCGGGGCGGCCGATGTTCCCGCGCAGCAGGAGGAGGTTGACGACCTCGCGGATGGTGGCGACGGCGTGCTTGTGCTGGGTGAGGCCCATGGCCCAGCAGACGATGGTGCGCTTCGAGGCGAGGACCATGGCGAGGGCGCGCTCGATCTCGGGGCGGGTCAGGCCGGTGGCCGTGAGGGTCTCGTCCCAGTCGGCCTCCTTCGCGGCGGCCGCGAGGTCCTCGTAGCCGTGGGTGTGCTCGTGGATGAACGCCTCGTCGGTGGCGCCCTCCGTTTCGATGACGAGCTTGTTGAGGAGGCGGAAGAGGGCCTGGTCGCCGCCGATGCGGATCTGCAGGAACAGGTCGTTGAGGGCGGTGCCCCGGAGCATGCCGAGGGGGGTCTGCGGGTTCTTGAACCGCTCCATGCCGGCCTCGGGCAGCGGGTTCACCGAGATGATCTTCGCGCCGGCGGTCTTGGCCTTCTCCAGGGCGGAGAGCATGCGCGGGTGGTTGGTGCCCGGGTTCTGCCCGGCGACGATGATCAGGTCGGCCTGGTGGAGGTCTTCGAGGGAGACGCTGCCCTTGCCTATGCCGATGGTCTCGGTCAGTGCGGAGCCCGAGGACTCGTGGCACATGTTGGAGCAGTCGGGCAGGTTGTTGGTGCCGAACTCGCGGGCGAAGAGCTGGAAGAGGAACGCGGCCTCGTTGCTGGTGCGGCCCGAGGTGTAGAAGAGGGCCTCGTCGGGGGAGTCGAGTGCGGTCAGCTCCTGCGCGATGACCTCGAAGGCGCGCTCCCAGCTGATCGCCTCGTAGCGGTCGCCGCTCTCGGGCAGGTACATCGGCTGGGTGATGCGGCCCTGCTGGCCCAGCCAGTAGCCGGAGCGGGTGGCCAGGTCGGCCAGGGGGTGCGCGGCGAAGAACTCGGGGGTGACCCGGCGCAGCGTGGCTTCCTCCGCGACGGCCTTGGCGCCGTTCTCGCAGAATTCGGCGGTGTGCCGCTTGTCGCCCTCGGGCCAGGCGCAGCCGGGGCAGTCGAAGCCGTCCTTCTGGTTGACCTTGAGGAGCGTGCGGGCGGTACGGGCCAGGCCCATCTGCTCCTGCGCGATGCGCAGGGTGTGGCCGATCGCCGGAAGGCCGGCCGCCGCGTGCTTGGGCGGTGTGACCTGCGGTGCGTCCTGGACCGGATCACCTGTGGGCGGCTTGGTCGCCATCGCGCTCCCCTTCGAGCGTACGTACGGGTGCAGCACGGGTGGCCGCGTGCTTCGATCCTTGCACGACCCACGCGGTTCGGGGAGGGCGGTCCGGTGCTCGCGGCGCCCCGGCCGGGTGCGCCGGGGGCGTCCGGTGGGGCGGATGCGCCGGTGGGGGCGACGGGCCGGAATTGTCGGTGGGGGCGCCTAGGATCGGGGACGTGGCAGATTCAGCATCGAAGAAGACGGACCAGACGACCGCAGCGGACCGCCCCCGCCTGATGCTCATGGACGGGCACTCCCTGGCGTACCGGGCGTTCTTCGCGCTGCCCGCGGAGAACTTCACGACCGCGACGGGGCAGCCGACCAACGCCATCTACGGCTTCGCGTCGATGCTGGCGAACACGCTGCGCGACGAGGCGCCCACGCACTTCGCGGTGGCGTTCGACGTGTCCCGCAAGACGTGGCGTTCGACGGAGTTCCCCGAGTACAAGGCGAACCGTTCCAAGACGCCCGACGAGTTCAAGGGGCAGGTCGAGCTGATCGGCGAGCTCCTCGACGCGATGAAGGTGCCGCGGTTCGCCGTCGACGGCTTCGAGGCCGACGACGTGATCGCGACGCTGGCGACGCAGGCGGAGGCCCTCGGTTTCGAGGTGCTGATCGTCACCGGCGACCGGGACTCCTTCCAGCTCGTCTCCGAGCACACGACCGTGCTCTACCCGACCAAGGGCGTCTCGGAGCTGACGCGCTTCACGCCGGAGAAGGTCGAGGAGAAGTACGGGCTGACCCCGCAGCAGTACCCGGACTTCGCGGCCCTGCGCGGAGACCCGTCCGACAACCTCCCCGGCATCCCGGGCGTCGGCGAGAAGACCGCCGCCAAGTGGATCACCCAGTTCGGGTCGTTCGCGGAGCTCGTGGAGCGCGCCGAGGAGGTCAAGGGCAAGGCCGGGCAGAACTTCCGGGACCACCTGGAGGCCGTCAAGCTCAACCGGGTCCTGACCGAGATGGTCAAGGACGTGGAGCTGCCCCAGGGCGCCGCCGACCTGGGCCGCCTGCCGTACGACCGGTCCGCCGTGACCGGCGTGCTGGACGTGCTGGAAATCCGCAACCCGTCGCTGCGCGAGCGGCTGCTGGCCGTGGACCCGGGTGCCGCCGAGCAGGAGGCCGCTCCGGCGCCCGCGGCCGGCGTCGAACTCGACGCGTCCGTGCTCGGCACGGGCGAGCTGGCGCCGTGGCTGGAGAGCCACGCGGGCGGGCCGCTGGGCGTCGCGACCGTCGACAGCTGGGCCCTGGGCCAGGGCAGCGTCGCCGAGGTCGCGCTGGCCGCCGCCGGGGGAGCCGCCGCCTGGTTCACCCCGGCCGAGCTCGACGAGAGCGACGAGCGGGCCTTCGCGGCCTGGGCGGCCGATGCGGCCCGCCCCAAGGTCGTCCACAACGCCAAGGGCCTGATGCGGGTCTTCCCCGAGCACGGCTGGAGCCTCGACGGCGTCACCATGGACACCGCGCTCGCCGCCTACCTGGTCAAGCCGGGCCGGCGCTCCTTCGCCCTGGACGCCCTGTCCACGGAGTACCTGCACCGCGAGCTGGCCCCGGCCGCCGCCGACGGGCAGCTGGCCTTCGGTGCCGACGAGACGGCCGAGGCCGAGGCGCTGATGGCGCAGGCCCGCGCCGTCCTGGACCTGGGCGACGCCTTCGCCGGCAAGCTCACCGAGGTGGGCGCCGCGGAACTGCTCCACGACATGGAGCTGCCGACCTCCGAGCTGCTCGCCCGGATGGAGCGCGCCGGCATCGCCGCCGACCGCGACCACCTGGAGGCCATGGAGCAGCAGTTCGCCGGAGCGGTGCAGCAGGCGGTCAAGGAGGCGCACGCGGCGGTCGGCCACGAGTTCAACCTCGGCTCGCCCAAGCAGCTCCAGGAGGTCTTCTTCGGCGAGCTGGACCTGCCGAAGACGAAGAAGACCAAGACGGGCTACACCACGGACGCCGACGCGCTGGCCTGGCTGGCCACGCAGACCGACCACGAACTGCCGGTGATCATGCTCCGGCACCGTGAGCAGGCCAAGCTGCGCGTCACCGTCGAGGGCCTGGTCAAGACCATCGCCGCCGACGGCCGGGTGCACACCAGCTTCAGCCAGACGGTCGCCGCGACCGGCCGGCTGTCCTCCACCGACCCGAACCTGCAGAACGTGCCGGTCCGCACCGACGAGGGCCGGGCCATCCGCCGCGGCTTCGTCGTCGGCGAGGGCTTCGAGTCGCTGATGACGGCCGACTACAGCCAGATCGAGCTGCGCGTGATGGCCCACCTCTCCGAGGACGAGGGCCTGATCGAGGCGTTCGCCTCCGGCGAGGACCTGCACACCACCGTCGCCTCCCAGGTCTTCGGGGTCGAGCGCGACCAGGTCGACGCCGAGATGCGCCGCAAGATCAAGGCCATGTCCTACGGCCTGGCGTACGGGCTGTCCGCCTTCGGCCTCTCGCAGCAGCTGAACATCGAGCCCGCCGAGGCGCGCGGCCTGATGGAGACCTTCTTCGAGCGCTTCGGCGGGGTCCGCGACTACCTCCAGCGCGTGGTGGACGAGGCCCGGGCCACCGGATACACGGCGACCGTCTTCGGCCGCCGCCGGTACCTGCCCGACCTCAACAGCGACAACCGCCAGCGCCGCGAGGCCGCCGAGCGGATGGCGCTCAACGCCCCGATCCAGGGCACCGCCGCCGACATCGTCAAGGTCGCGATGCTGCGCGTGGACAAGGCGATCACCGGGGCCGGCCTGCGCTCGCGGATGCTGCTCCAGGTGCACGACGAAATCGTGCTGGAGATCGCCCCCGGCGAGCGCGAGCAGGTGGAGGAGCTGGTGCGCCGCGAGATGGGCGCCGCCGTCGAGCTCCGCGCCCCGCTGGACGTGTCGGTGGGCGTCGGCGCGGACTGGGAGTCCGCCGCGCACTGATCCCGCGCGTCGCGCGACGACGAGCGAACAGCGCCCGTCCCCGTCCCCGTCTGCTCAGGCGGCGGGGACGGGCGTTCGCGTCTCCTCGTCCGAGCGGCCGTCGTGGTGCCGGTCACGGTCACGGTCACGGCCGCGGCGCTGCCGCAGGCGTACGAGGACCCCGTAGACCAGCAGGGACACGCACAGGCCGCCGCCCGCACCGAAACAGATGGTCGGGATGATGTCGAGGGGCGTGCGGATGCGGTCGAAGAAGGTGAAGAAGCGGATCACGCGGAAGGTCACCCCGACCGCGACGCCCGCCGCGATCAGCGCCAGCGCACCCCAGTACTCCGCGCGGCCGAGCACCGGCACCGACGCGGGCGGCGCACCGGCCGGCAGCCGGCGCAGCGCCGTCGCCGTGAACCACAGCAGCGCGCAGGCCGCGATCGCCGAACTCCCGTACTGCAGGAAGGTGTAGGGCGGGAAGCCGAAGGCGACGGGCTCGCCGAGCCAGGGCATCGCGTTCGTACCCCACCGGTCCCCGTGCGTGAAGCTGTCCCACAGCACGTGCGTGAGCGAACCGGCGACCGCCGACACGTAGAACCAGGAGGCGAGCGCGGGCAGTCGGCGGCGGGCGCGCCACTCCTCGCCCCGCAGGAGGGCGTGGACCCGGCCCTGCCAGCGGCCCGGCAGGAGCGCGACGAGCGGCTCGCGCAGCAGCAGCCAGAACCCCACCAGGACGGCCGTGAGGACCGCGTCCAGCGTGAACACCCCGAGCAGCGAGTGCGTGACGCTGCCGTACGCCATGAAGCCCTCGACGACCGCGTCCGTGAAGTAGAAGGTGTCCGGCGCGAAGGAGCCGAGGACCATCGCGGAGGCGACGAGGGGACCCCGTGCACGGCCCGTCCGGCGGATGGCCGGAAGTACGGCCGCCGCATGGCTGAGGGTGAACGGCATGGCACCTCTTCTGGATGTTGCTGTCGTCGTTCCTTACTTCGGGCCAATGCGCCCGAAGGGTCCCGACAGTATGCGTGACCTGCCCGAGGACGTGGGGATCCGGTGAATTCCGGCTCTCGGTGCGTGCTGGTTGCAGGGAGTTGACGTAGGGTCACGCGGACGTCGAGGGGGAGGGGTTCGGCACATGTCGTCTCGGATATTCGGCCGCAGGCTGCGCAGGGGGACCACGGCCGCGCTGGTCTGCGCGCTGACGGTCGCCGCGCTGACCGCTTCGCGGGGTCCCGCGGGATTCGCCCCGGAGGCGACGGTCGCGGCCGGCGGCGGGAACGCCGCGGACGGGCCGCTCCCGGCCGACGCGAGCGGCGGCGACTCGGCGTACTTCACCGAGCTGCCCCCGCTGGTCAGCCCGCAGCCGCCGGCGGTGCTGCTGCCGGACGGGACACCGCCGACGACGCCGGGCACGGACCCGGCGGCGCCGCCCGCACAGCCCGCCACACCGGTCGTGACCGGGCCGGGGGAAGGGGCGCAGGGGATACCGGCGAGCGTGCTCGCGGCGTACCGGCGGGCGGAGCGGACCGTGGGACAGAGCGACCCCGGCTGCGGCCTGCGCTGGCAACTCCTGGCGGCCATCGGCAAGGTGGAGTCCGGGCAGGCGCGCGGCGGGCAGGTCGACGCGGCCGGGACCACCCTGAGGCCGATCCTCGGACCGGTGCTCGACGGCAACGGCTTCGCGAACATCCGCGACACCGACGGCGGCGCCTACGACGGCGACGCGCGGTACGACCGGGCGGTCGGGCCGATGCAGTTCATCCCCTCCACCTGGGCGGCCTGGGGCCAGGACGCGGACGGCGACGGGCGCCGCAACCCGAACAACGTGCACGACGCGGCCCTCGCGGCCGCCCGCTACCTGTGCGCGGGCACCCGGGACCTGCGCGTGGAGGCCGACCTGGACCGGGCGGTGCTCTCCTACAACCACTCCACGGAGTACCTGCGGACGGTCCGGTCCTGGTTCACGTACTACCTCAAGGGCACGCACGAGGTCCCGGACAGCGGCAGCGGCAGCGGCGGTACGCCGGCACCGGCACCGGCCCCCGCACCGGCGAAGCCGAGCCCGACGCCGAGCCCGACGCCGAAGCCGACCCCGACGCCGGACCCGAAGCCGACGCCGACGCCCACGCCGGCCCCCACCCCGACGCCGGACCCGAAGCCCACGCCGACCCCGACGCCGGATCCCAAGCCCACCCCGACGCCGACCCCGACGCCGGATCCGAAGCCGACGCCCACGCCGACCCCGACGCCCACCCCCACGCCCACGCCCACCCCGAGTCCGACCGTGACCCCGACGCCGAAGCCGACCCCCACTCCGGCCGCGACGGCGCCCACCCGGACCCCGGCACCCACGGCCACCCCGAAGCCCGCCCGGACCCCCGCGCCGACGTCCACCCCGGCGCCGTAGCGCCGTCCGGGTGATCGCCGGGTGGACGCGGCGTGCCCGCGGCCGTGTCCACCCGGGCGCACGTTTGTATGACTTCCGGATCACCGGCACCGCCACAGGCGGTGCCGGTCCGCACGTTCCGGGAGGGTTTCCGATGCGACTGAGACGTGGCCCGGCCACCGGACGCAGTCGGCTCCTGCCACCTCACTGAGGCCTCCGCCGACCCGGACGGTTCGCCCACTCCCGCAGCCCGTCCGCCGCGCCCGGCCCAGGCCGGACGGCGCCCGCGGACCGTTGCTGCCGCGCCGCAAGGAGACACACAGCGCCATGCCGTTCCACCCCACCTCCCGGCCCCGCCGCACGTCCCGTCGCCTGCTCCGGGCGTCCTCCCGGCTGCTCGTCACCTCGGCCGTGCTCGCCGGCGGACTCGCCGGTTCCCTGCTGACGGCCACGCCCGCCCTCGCGGTCGGCGAGTGCGGCACCGACTCCATGGGCGGCAGCACCGGGATCGACGTCCAGATCGTCGGCAACACCATCACGTGCACCTACTCCCTCACCGGCGACGCCGGCGGCGAGTTCACCTTCGCCGTGCCCGCCGGGGTCACCTCGCTGAGGACCATCACCGCGGTCGGCGGCTCGGGCGCCGCCGCCGGGGGCGGTGCGGGGGGCGGCGCGGGCCAGGTCACGGCCGATTCGCTCGCCGTGACCTCCGGCGCCACCCTCTACCTCCAGCTCGCCGGACGGGGCGCGGGCCAGGCCGGCGGCTACAACGGCGGCGGCGCCGGCGCCGCCGCCACGGGCGGCTCGGGCGGCGGTGGCGGGGCCACGGCCATCCAGACCTGCATGGCGGGAAGCTGCGCCTTCACGGGCGCGACGGCGACCGACCCGCGGCTGCTCGTCGCCTCCGGCGGCGGCGGCGCGGGAGGCGTCAACCTGGGCGGCGGCGGTACCGGCAACGGTCCCGGCGGCGCCAAGGGCGCTTCGATTCCCAACGCGATCGCGGCCGGCGGCGCCGGCGGCGGGTTCGGCATCGGTGGCGGCGGGGGCGGCGGCAACAACAACGGCGGCAACGGCACCACGATCGGGGGCGGCTTCATGGGAACCGGCGCCGGTACCGGTGGCGGTGTCACCATCCTCTCCATGGGCAACCACGGTGGTGCGGCCGCCTCCTACACCGCGGGCGGCGGTGGCGGCGGCAGCCGGGCCGACTCGGGCCCCGGCGGTGGCGGCGGGGGCAGCACCGCGGGATTGTCGCCGGCCGCCGGCAACGGCGCCCCCGCGCAGGGCGGCAACGGCAATCCCAGCATCGGCGGTGGCGGTGGTGGCGGCGGCTGGTACGGCGGCGCCGGTGGCGCAGGCGGCGCCGGCGCGGGCTCCTCCTACGCCTCCCCGACGGCCGTCACCAACCCGGTGGCCACCCCGGTAACGCCCGCGACCCGTCCGACGCTCGTCTTCACCTACACCATCCAGAACCTCGCCTGGGTCACCACGAGCCCGCTGCCGAACGCCACGCAGGGCAGCCCCTACTCCACCACCCTGCAGACCTCCGGCGGCTCCGGCGCCCCCGCCTTCGCCGTCACCGCAGGCGCCCTGCCGCCCGGCCTCGCCCTCGACCCCGCCACCGGTGTCATCTCCGGGACCCCGACCGCGACCGGCACCTACGACGTCACCGTGCGGGCCACCGACCCGGACCCGAACGTCACCCCGATCACCCGGGACTTCCAGCTGACCGTCGTCGCCGCGCCCGTCCGGACCTGCGCGAACACCGCACCCACCATCACCGGGAACAACCTCCCGAACCTCCTCGTCGGCACCCCCGGCGACGACGTGATCTTCGGTCTCGGCGGCGCCGACGTCATCGACGGCCGCGGCGGCAACGACCTCCTGTGCGGCGGCGACGGCGCCGACCGGATCACCGGCGGCGAGGGCAACGACCGCGTCGAGGGCCAGGAAGGCCCCGACGCCCTCTCCGGCAACAACGGCGACGACGCCCTCTTCGGCGGCAACGGCCCCGACGTCCTCGACGGCGGCGCCGGCACCAACACCAACGACGGCGGCGCGAGCCCCAACGTCTGCGTCCGCCCGCTCACCGGCCCCGGCTGCACCGTCTGACCGGGCGCCCGCCCTCCCGTACGGGCTGAAGGAGGAGCCACCCGCCACCCCCCACGGGCGGGTGGCTCCGCCGTGTCCGCCCACAGGCCGCGGACCGGGCGCCCAGACGGTTCTCATCTCGCCCCCGCGTTGCTACGGTGCCCCATCTCTGACGCCTCATCAGATTCCGGAGCCCCGGCATGCGCGCATTCGTCGCCGCCGTCATCGGCCTCGCGGCCGCGCTGGCCCTCGTGTTCGCCGTCACGGCGTTCGGGGTGCCCGAGGGCGAGACCTCACCCAAGCCCCTGCTCACCACCGCGCCCCCCGCGCCCGGACAGTAGAGGAGGGCCCGGCCGTGCGACGCAGAGCGAGCCTTGTCCTGCTGGCCCTAGCCGTGTTCTGCGCAGCCCTCGCGCCCCTGCTGCGCTGGTACGCGTACCCGCGCCTCGCGAAGATCCCGCCGAACCAGTACCAGGAGATGGTCCTGGAGGCGAAGGACGCGACCCTCCTCGACTACGCCGGCGGCATGCAGCCCAAGAAGGTCGACAAGGTCACGATCGTCCAGACCCTCAAGGGCAACGTGGAGGCCTCCAGGGAGATCGAGGCCGACGCCGGCAAGGACGTCGTCGTCTGGGACACGCTGTCCTACATCATCGGCCCGGACGGCAGGATGGTCTCCCAGATCCCCGAGCGCTACATCTTCGACGCGCACACCCAGGACCCGGTGCACGCCACCGGGGAGATGGTCGACGGCGACCCGGTCAAGCGCCAGGGCATCGAGTTCAAATGGCCCTTCTTCACCGAGCCGCGCGACTACCTCTACTTCGACGCCCAGACCCGCACCTCCTCGCCGATCCACTACGTCGGACCGCGCCGCTTCAAGGGCATGGACGTCTACTACTTCGAGCAGACCGTCCCCTGGACCAAGGTGGCCATGCCGAAGAAGATGCCGATCGAGGGCATCGACCCCGCGACGATCGAGGCGGCCACCGGCACCACCCTCTGGTACACCGCCAAGGTGCGCTTCTGGGTCGACCCGGTGACCGGGGCACCCGTCAACGCCGAACAGGACATCCAGCAGGAGATGCGCGGCGGCATCGCCTCGGGCGGCCCCGACGGCAGGCTCACCGCCTTCGCCGGACACGTCACCCTGCGCGAGGACTACTCCGACCACACCGTCGCCCTGGTCAAGGCGAACCGCGCCAAGGTCCTCGCGCTGCACACCTACGCCCCGGCCGGCCTGGCCGCCGGCGGCCTCGCACTGCTCGGGCTGGCCCTGTGGCTGGAGGCCCGCGGCCGCCGGGCACGCGACGACGGACCCGTCCCGCGGGACGGGGTCAGCGCCTGAGCCGGGCGTTGGTGTGCCGGGTGGGCTCGGCCGTGGCCGGGTCCTCCGGCCAGGGGTGCTTGGGGTAGCGGCCGCGCAGCTCCGCCCGTACGGCGCGGTAGCCGCCCTGCCAGAAGGAGGCCAGGTCGGCGGTGACCGCCGCCGGACGCCCGGCCGGCGACAGCAGGTGGACGAGTACGGGAACCCCCGCCACCCGCGGGGTCTCGGCGAGCCCGAACAGCTCCTGCAGCTTCACCGCCAGCACCGGCTGCCCGTGCTCGGCGGAGTAGTCCAGCCGGATCCGGGACCCGCTGGGCACCTCCAGGCGCTCCGGAGCCAGCTCGTCCAGCCGGGCCGCCTCGCCGGTGGCCCACGGCAGCAGCCGGTTCAGGGCCTGGCCGGCGTCGATCCGGGCCAGGTCCGCGCGCCGCCGGGCCCGCGACAGCTCGGGCTCCAGCCAGTCGTCGGCCCGCTCCAGGAGCACCCCGTCCGCCTCCACGTCGGGCCACCCGCCGCCGAGCGTCCGGTGCAGGAAGGCCAGGCGCGCCCGCAGCGTCCGCGCGTCCGGGGACCAGCGCAGCAGCTCCAGCCCCTCGGCGCGCAGCCCTTCGAGCAGGGCCGCCCGTACCAGCGCCGGGTCGGGGGTGCGCAGGGGGCGCACGGCCAGCTCGACGGCCCCCAGCCGCTGCGCCGCGCGGGCGACCACGTCCCCGTCCTCCCAGCGCACCTCCTCGGCGTCGGTGCGCAGGTGTGCGGCGGCGGTCAGGGCGGTGTCCTCGTCGACGACCGCCGCGAGCCGGATCCGTGCGGAGGCGGAGTGCGGGGGCCGGTCGGCGACGGCGACGGCCAGCCAGGGCGCGTGCCGCAGCGGTGATCCGTCGCCGAGCGCGGCCCCGGTCCCGGAGGCCATGAGGAAGGCCCCCTCGCCCCTGGCCTTCGCCACCCGCTCGGGGAACGCGAGGGCGGCGATCAGCCCGGCGGCGAGGTCATCGGGTGCGGCGCCGCCGCCGGGGCTCCGCCCCGCACCCCGCTCCTCAAACGCCGGAGGGGCTGGATTCGCCGACGGCCGCCCGACGGCTGCGGTCCCGGATTCGGCGGTGCGCCCCGCAGGGGTCACGGCACGGGAGAGGCGGCGGACCTCCGCGCGCCAGCGGGCGGCGTACGCGTCGCCGCCCGCGCGGGCCCGCCGCCAGGCCGCGGCCAGGTCGTCCCCGTACTCGCGCGGCGGCTCGTCGCCCAGCAGCGCCACCACCTCCGCCGCCCGCTGGGTGCCGAGCGCCGCGCTGCCGTCCAGCAGGGCCCGCGCCAGCCGCGGGTGCAGCCCGAGCCGGGCCATGCGCAGCCCGCGCGGGCCCGGCCGCCCGGCCGCGTCCACCGCGCCGACGGCCACGAGCACCTCCCGCGCCGCGGCCATCGCCCCGGCCGGCGGCGCGTCCAGCAGCGCCAGCCCGGACGCGTCCGGGTCGCCCCAGCACGCCGCCTGCAGTGCGAACTGCGCCAGGTCGGCGATGCGTATCTCCGGCGCGGGGAACGCCGGCAGCCGGCCGTCCTCCGCCTCCGTCCAGCAGCGGTACACCACGCCCGGCGCCTCGCGCCCGGCCCGGCCCGCCCGCTGGCGTCCGGCTGCGCGGGAGGCCCGTACGGTCGCCAGCGCGCCCAGCCCGCGGGCATGGTCCACGCGGGGTTCGCGGGCCAGCCCCGAATCGACCACCACGCGCACCCCGGGGACGGTCAGGCTCGACTCCGCCACCGCCGTCGCGAGGATCACCCGGCGGTGCTCCGAGGCCGTCAGCGCCGCGTCCTGCACGGCCGCCGGGGCCCGGCCGTGGACCTGGAGCACCTCCGCGTCCACACCGCCCAGCTGCCCCGCCACCCGCGCGATCTCGCCGACGCCGGGCAGGAAGCACAGCACGTCGCCCGTACGCTCCGCCAGCGCCCGCCGCACCACCGAGGCCACGTGCGCGAGCTGCGCCGGGTCCACGCGCATCCCGTGCGGCGGCCGCACCGGGCGGGCCGGGGGCGCCCAGACGGTCTCCACCGGGTACGAGACCCCCGCGGCCTCCACCACCGGCGCGCCCCCGAGCAGCCGGGCCCAGCCGGCGGAGTCCGTCGTCGCCGAGGCCGCCACGAGCCGCAGCTCCGGGCGCAGGGTCTCGCGTACGTCGAGGAGGAACGCGGCGACGGTGTCGGCGTCGAGGTGCCGCTCGTGGCACTCGTCCAGGACGACCACGTCCACGCCGGCCAGCTCCTGGTCGCGCTGGAGCCGCTGGAGCAGCACCCCGGTGGTCACCACCTCCACCACCGTGCCGGGGCCGGCCACCCGCTCGCCGCGGACCGTGAACCCGACCGACGCGCCGACCTGCTCGCCCAGCAGCCAGGCCATCCGGCGCGCCGCCGCCCGGGCGGCGATCCGCCGCGGCTCGGCCACGACCACCCGGCGCCGCGGCCCGCCGCCCACCAGGCCCGCGAGGACCAGCGGCACCAGCGTCGTCTTGCCGGTGCCGGGCGGCGCGCACAGCACCGCGGTGCCGTGGGCGTCGAGCGCGGAGACCAGCGCGGGCAGGGCCTCGCGTACGGGAAGGGCGTCGAGGGCGGCCTGGCGGATCAAGACGTCAGGCCCTCTCGCAGACGAAGATCGCGGTGCCGGGGATCAGGTTCCCGCGCAGCGGGGACCAGCCGCCCCACTCCTGGCCGTTCCACTCGGGCCACTCGGGCTCGACGAGGTCGAGCAGGCGGAAGCCGCCCGCCACCACGTCGCGGACGCGGTCGCCGAGGGTGCGGTGGTGCTCGACGTAGACCGCGCGGCCCTGCTCGTCCTGTTCGACGTAAGGCGTCCGGTCGAAGTAGGAGGCGGAGACGGTCAGGCCCTCGGGTCCGGGTTCGTCGGGGAAGGCCCAGCGGATCGGGTGGGTCACGGAGAAGACCCAGCGGCCGCCGGGGCGCAGCACGCGGTGCACCTCGCGCATGACGTTCACCGGGTCGGCGACGAAGGGGACGGCGCCGTAGGCGGAGCAGGCGAGGTCGAAGGAGCCGTCGCGGAAGGGGAGCCGGCCCGCGTCGGCCTCGACCAGGGGGACGTCCTCGCCGATGCGCAGGGCGTGCTGGAGCTGGCGGTGGGAGAGGTCGAGGGCGACCGGGCGGGCGCCCCGGGCGGCCAGCCAGCGCGAGCACTGGGCGGCGCCGGCGCCGATCTCCAGCACGTCCTTGCCCTTGAGGGAGGCGGCGGGGCCCAGGAGGGCCGCGTCCGCCTCGTCGAGCCCCTCGGGCCCCCACACGAAGCGGTCGTCGCCGAGGAAGGCGCCGTGCTCGCTCTGGTACTCGTCGGCGTTGCGGTCCCACCAGCCGCGGCTCGCGCGGCTGCTCTCCGCTTCCCCGGCGTCACGGCGTGTGGCCTCCGCGTCGTCCGCGGAGTCGGAATCGGCCGCGTACGCGTCTTCGGGGGCGTCGTCCTCTTGGTTCATGGGGCCCGTCGTCGTAGTCTGCGAATGTCTTGGGAAGTGGCAGGAACCGCCATCAGGGCGTTCCCGCCCATGAATTGTGCCGGTTGTGCGGTGATCCGCCCGGGGTGTGGGCCTTCGCGCATTGACCCTGTCCGGCCGCCCCCGTATGCTACAAGTTGCGCTGCGAGCCTGTGCTCCTCAGACCTAGCAGGCTGCGCTTGCATCTGTTGATGTCCCCTCGGTTTTCGAGGCCCTTCCCGCTTGTGCGGATCAGGGCTTCCTTGGCTGTCCGGCTTCTTCGGCAGATGCCGATAAGGGCTCCCGGCGTAGCAGTACCTACGACTTTCTGTCCGTAACCGGAGCCCTTTCCCACATGACGAGCAGCACCGAGACCACCTCTACCACTCCGCAGGTAGCGGTCAACGACATCGGTAACGAGGAAGCCTTCCTCGCCGCGATCGACGAGACGATCAAGTACTTCAACGACGGCGACATCGTCGACGGCGTCATCGTGAAGGTCGACCGGGACGAGGTCCTGCTCGACATCGGTTACAAGACGGAAGGCGTGATCCCGAGCCGCGAGCTCTCGATCAAGCACGACGTCGACCCGAACGAGGTCGTCAAGGTCGGCGACGAGATCGAGGCCCTGGTTCTCCAGAAGGAGGACAAGGAAGGCCGTCTGATCCTGTCCAAGAAGCGCGCTCAGTACGAGCGTGCCTGGGGCACGATCGAGAAGATCAAGGAAGAAGACGGCATCGTCACCGGTACCGTCATCGAGGTCGTCAAGGGTGGTCTCATCCTCGACATCGGCCTCCGCGGCTTCCTCCCGGCCTCCCTGGTCGAGATGCGTCGCGTCCGCGACCTCCAGCCCTACGTGGGCAAGGAGCTCGAGGCGAAGATCATCGAGCTGGACAAGAACCGCAACAACGTGGTCCTGTCCCGCCGTGCCTGGCTGGAGCAGACCCAGTCCGAGGTCCGCCAGACGTTCCTCACCACCCTCCAGAAGGGTCAGGTCCGCTCCGGCGTCGTGTCCTCGATCGTCAACTTCGGTGCCTTCGTGGACCTGGGTGGCGTCGACGGTCTGGTTCACGTCTCCGAGCTGTCCTGGAAGCACATCGACCACCCGTCCGAGGTTGTCGAGGTCGGCCAGGAAGTCACCGTCGAGGTCCTCGACGTCGACATGGACCGCGAGCGTGTCTCCCTGTCGCTGAAGGCGACGCAGGAGGACCCGTGGCAGCAGTTCGCCCGTACGCACCAGATCGGTCAGGTCGTCCCGGGTAAGGTCACCAAGCTGGTTCCGTTCGGTGCGTTCGTCCGTGTGGACGAGGGCATCGAGGGTCTGGTCCACATCTCCGAGCTGGCCGAGCGCCACGTGGAGATCCCGGAGCAGGTCGTCCAGGTCAACGACGAGATCTTCGTCAAGGTCATCGACATCGACCTCGAGCGTCGCCGGATCTCGCTGTCCCTGAAGCAGGCCAACGAGTCCTTCGGTGCCGACCCGGCGTCGGTCGAGTTCGACCCGACCCTGTACGGCATGGCCGCGTCCTACGACGACCAGGGCAACTACATCTACCCCGAGGGCTTCGACCCCGAGACCAACGACTGGCTCGAGGGCTACGAGAAGCAGCGCGAGGCCTGGGAGACCCAGTACGCCGAGGCGCAGGCTCGCTTCGAGCAGCACCAGGCTCAGGTCATCAAGAGCCGCGAGGCCGACGAGGCCGCTGCTGCCGAGGGCGCTGCCGCCCCGGCCGCCGGTGGCAACGCCGGTGCGGGCATCTCGGGTGGTTCCTACTCCTCGGAGTCGGACGAGACCTCCGGCGCCCTGGCGTCGGACGAGGCCCTGGCCGCGCTCCGCGAGAAGCTGGCCGGCGGCCAGAGCTGATCGCAGCGCGCATCGCACTCCGGTGTGAGCAGAGCTGACTGAGTACGACGGTGAGGCCCGTCCCCTTCGGGGGGCGGGCCTCTCCGCGTTCCCGGTGTCCCGGTGTTCCGGTGCGGTTCCGCGGTTCCGGGCCCTTCGTGATCGATTGCGTTCCTGTGAAGGCGGCCAACTGGGGAATGGCGGCGCGGCCTTGGACGTTCTTGGCAGAGAACGAGACGAGGAGGAGTGGTGGCGGTGCTTGATCCACAGGGCTTGTACGAATGGGATGCCAAGGGTCTGGCGGTGGCGGACCTGGCGGTCGCCCAGGACTCGGCCGGGCTGGTCATGCTGTACCACTTCGAGGGGTACATCGACGCGGGAGAGGCCGGCGAGCAGATCGTCGAGCGGCTCCTGGACACGCTGCCCCACCAGGTGGTCGCCCGCTTCGACGCGGACCGGCTCGTGGACTACCGGGCGCGCCGTCCGCTGCTGACCTTCCAGCGCGACCACTGGGCGGAGTTCGAGGAGCCCCGGCTGGAGGTCCGGCTGGTCCAGGACGCCACCGGCGCGCCGTTCCTGCTGCTGTCCGGCCCGGAGCCGGACGTGGAGTGGGAGCGGTTCTCCGTCGCCGTCCGGCAGATCGTCGAGCGCCTCGGGGTCCGGCTCTCGGTCAATTTCCACGGCATCCCGATGGGCGTCCCGCACACGCGGCCCGTCGGCATCACCCCGCACGGCAACCGGACCGACCTCATGCCGGGGCACCGCAGCCCCTTCGACGAGGCCCAGGTGCCCGGCAGCGCCGAGTCCCTGGTGGAGTTCCGCCTGTCCCAGGCCGGGCACGACGTGCTCGGTGTCGCCGCCCACGTACCGCACTACGTGGCGCGCTCCCCGTACCCGGACGCCGCACTGACGGTGCTGGAGGCCATCACGGCGGCGACCGGCCTGGTGCTGCCGGCCGTGGCGCACGCGCTGCGGACCGAGGCGCACCGTACGCAGACGGAGATCGACCGGCAGATCCGCGAGGGCGACGAGGAGCTGGTCAGCCTGGTGCAGGGGCTGGAGCACCAGTACGACGCCGCCGCCGGGGCCGAGACGCGGGGCAACATGATCGCGGAGCCGGCGGAGCTGCCGTCGGCGGACGAGATCGGCCGCGAGTTCGAGCGGTTCCTGGCGGAGCGCGAGGGCGAGGGCTGAGACCCGTACGGGGGTCCGGCGCCCGCACGGGTGTACGGGGATCGCCGGACACCCCCTAAGCTGCGGGGCATGCTGAAAGTGGGCCTGACGGGCGGAATCGGTGCCGGCAAGAGCGAGGTCTCGCGACTGCTGGCGGGGTACGGGGCGATCGTCGTCGACGCCGATCGGATCGCACGGGAGGTCGTGGAGCCCGGTACGCCGGGGCTCGCGGCCGTCGTCGCGGCCTTCGGGGAAGAGGTGCTGACCCCCGAGGGAGCCCTGGACCGGCCCAAGCTCGGCTCCATCGTGTTCGCGGACCAGGACAAGCTCCGCACCCTCAACGCGATCGTGCACCCACTGGTCGGGGCCCGGTCCGCCGAGCTGGAGGCCGCCGCCGGCCCGGACGCCATCGTCGTCCACGACGTACCGCTGCTCACCGAGAACGGCCTCGCGCCCCTCTACGACCTGGTGGTCGTGGTGGACGCGGCCCCGTCGACGCAGCTGGCCCGGCTGACCGCGCTGCGCGCGATGGCCGAGGAGGAGGCCCGGGCCCGGATGGCCGCGCAGGCCACGCGCGAGCAGCGGCTGGCGGTGGCGACCCTCGTGATCGACAACGACGGGCCGCTGGACGCGCTGGAGCCGCAGGTGCGCAAGGTGTGGGAAGAGCTCACGGCCCGGGCCGCGGACCGGGCATCGGGCGGGGCCCCGGGAAGCGCCCCGGACCGGGCCCCCGGAAGCGCCACCGCCTGACGTGTGCATGGAATAGCGGGTGGGGCGGGGGCGTTGAAGGCGCCGGTAGAGGGAAGGATCCATACCGTGTCCGAGACCACGCGTCCCACGCCGTCCAGCCCGGAAACACACGTCATCGACTTCCGGGCGGCCGAGCAGCTGCTCGCCGCCCGCGACCCGCGCGGCGCGGTCAAGCTGCTCGACTCGGTCATCGCCGCCCACCCGGAGAACACGGCGGCCCGGCTGCTGCGTGCCCGGGCCTTCTTCGCCGCCGCCCAACTGCGTCCGGCGGAGCTGGAGTTCGAGCTGGTGCTGGAGCGGGAGCCGGACAACGCCTTCGCCCACTTCGCGCTCGCCCGCACGCACGAGCGCGCGGGCCGACCGGAGCAGGCGCGCAAGCACTTCAGGCTGGCCGCGGCCCTCGACCCGCAGCCGGAGTACCTGGCGGCCGCCCGCTTCGAGGAGCAGGCCTGACCGCTGATGGCCCGATGGCCCGATCGCCCGCCTGACCGCGTGATCCGGCCGGGCGCCGGTCAGTGGCCGGCGGGCGGCTCGTACGGGGGGACGTCCCGGCCCGGCTGGTAGTGCGGACCCTGGTGGATGTGGCGCACGATCATGAACAGGTCCACGCTCACCACCACCGCCAGCGCCCCGCACGCCGCCGCCCATCCGGGACGGCCCGCCAGCGAGAAGGCGGCCGTCCCAGCGGCGGACCAGACCAGCCCCCAGACCCCCAGCCAGAACCGCAGCCGCAGCGGACTGCGGGCTGTCACCGGCTCGTTTCCGGAACGCATGGCCATCGCCTCTCGCTGTCCATGGTCCCACTCGGCCGGCCCGCCGGGCCGCCCCTCCGGGCTACGGGCTACGGGCTGCCGGTTACGGGTGGAGCTTGTTCACGGCCTTGGTCGTCGTCTTCTTGAAGGCGGCGACCGGGGCCTGCGACAGGTCGCCCATCTGGCCCCACTTCACGACGGTCACGGTCGAGCCGTCGCGCCCGATCCCGTACAGGTGCACGCCCGGCTCGGACTCCGGGATCGAGGTGTGGACCCCGTAGACGTGCGCGCCCTCCTCCACGGGCAGGGTCCCGTAGTCCTGCCAGGAGGCCGTGCCGCCCGGGGTCGTGCGCAGCCAGTCGGCGGCGCAGGCGGCGACCTTGCGCTCCAGCGTGCCGACCAGCTTGGCGGCCGCGGCGGGCGAGGCGGACCGTACGGAGACCTGCACGGCCCCGGTGTCGAGCTCCGTGCCGAAGGTGCGGTGCCAGCTGCCCGCCGACGGCAGTGCGCCGTCCAGGCAGAACGGCGCCGTCTCCGGCAGCCCCTTGGTGATCTCGCCGGAGTACCAGGGGGACGTCGGGTGCGGCGGCAGGTCGGTGCCGGTCAGGAAGCCGGGTGCGCCGGCGGCCGCGGCGGAGGTCGAGGTGGTGAGGACGAGGGTGGCGGCCGCCGCGACCAGCGCGGTGGCGAGGGCGGCGGCGGTGTCGGTACGTCGGAACATGTCGGTCTCCCCGTGGATGGATCGGTATGCCTGACAAGGCTGTTCCCCGGCACGGGCGCAGGGCGAGGGTTCGGGGCGAAATCGGGACACTGGAACGCCCGTACGCGCTGTCACCTGGGGTAACACCTCAGGCATGGAACGGAGCCACGGGACACGGGACGGGGGACGGCGTGAGTGAGGCCGAGGATTTCGCGCGGCTGATGCGGGAGCTGAAGGAGCGTGGCGGGCTGAGCTACGGCGTCCTGGCGCGCAGGCTGCACACGAGTACGTCGACGCTGCACCGCTACTGCAACGGGGAGGCGCTGCCGGCGGAGTTCGCGGTGGTGGACCGCTTCGCGCGGGCCTGCGGGGCCTCGGCGGCGGAGGCGGTGGACCTGCACCGGGCATGGCTGCTGGCGGACGCGCGGAGGCGGGCGGGGACGGCCGCGCCGGCGCCTGCGCCGGCGCCGGTACCGGAGCCGGAGCCGGAGGTACCTGCCCCGGCCCCGGAGCCGCCGGTACCCGCCCCGGCCCCGGATGCTGCCGCTGCGGCGGAGACGGCCGTGCTGGTGGTCGGTCCGGCCGCGGTGGCGGAGCCCGGGGTCCGTCCGCGCTGGTACCGGCGCAGGGCGGCCGTGGTCGGTGCCGCGGGGCTGGCGGCGGGCGCGGTGGCCGTGGCGCTGCTGGCGGTGACCGGACCCGACCGGGGTGCGCCGCACCCCGGCGCGGGCGCCGGCCCGGGGGCCGCCACGGGCGGACCCGCCGGATCCGCCTCGGCGGCGGGAGCGGCTCCGTCGGAGCCCGCGGCGGGTTCGGCGACGGGCTCGGCCCCGCCTTCGGCAGCGTCGGCGGAACCGACCGCGGCACCGGCCCCGTCCTCCGCCCCGCCGTCCGCCCCCGGGCAGGCGCCGGCGGCGCCCCTCAGGGCGGCGGTGCGGACGCACGTGTGGGCCGCGGGCTGCGACCACGCCTACCTGTCCGAGCGGGGGCCCGCATCGGTGCCCCCGCCGCCCGTGGAGGCGGACGCGCCCGCCTGGGCCTCGGCGCAGCGCGCCGTCCACGCCGGGGACCAGACCGTGGAGGTCACCCTGCACGGCACGGGCGCGGGCGCGGTGGTCCTGGAGGGCCTGGAGGTGCGGGTGGCGGCGCGACGTACCCCGCCCGCCTGGAACGTCTACCAGATGTCGCAGGGCTGCGGCGGGGGCATCACCCCGGCCGTCTTCGCCGTCAACCTCGACGCGCCGCGCCCGCTGGCACGCCCCGTCGCCGGGAACGACGCCGGGAACCGGCTCCCCGCCCCGGCCTTCCCGATGCGGGTCTCGGCCGCCGAGCCGGTCGTCCTGCGGGTGGCGGCGGCCACCACGGGCTGCGACTGCGACTGGTCCCTGGACCTGCGCTGGTCCTCACCGGCCGGGTCGGGGACCCTGCGCATCGACGACGGGGGCCGGCCCCTGCGCACGAGCGCGGCCACCGGTCGGCCCGTCTACGGGTACGCCCTGGAACAGGGCCGCTGGGCCCGCTGAAACCGCAGGTCAGAGGGTGTTGTCGGTGGCCGCACCTAGACTCGTGGGGAAGGGTCGGCAGGACCGGTGAGGACATCGTGAGGGAGGGGGACACCATGACGACGCAGATTCGGACGCAGACGCAGACGTTCGCGCGGGCGCAGACGCTCACGCGGGAGCAGGAGCGGTCGATGCCGCACGCGGCGGCGCTGCTGCGCCATGCCGCCGTCTTCCTGCCCGCGGCCGTCCCCCGGGAGGGGCGGGTCGCCTTCTGGTCGCCCGCCGGGGACCCCCTGCCCGAGGCGGGCACCCCCGCTCCGCTCACCGTCGTGCGGCCGCACGGCACCGGGGTCCGCAGCCGGACCGTGCCCGCGGTGACCTTCTCCGTCGCCGCCGCCCTGCCCCTGCTCGCTCAGGCCCCCCGCGGCGGCCTCGCGCACCCCGCCACCCGGGCCTGGGGCACCGCCGCCGTGCAGGCCCTCACCCTGGCCGCGCGCGGCCGGCTGCTCCCCGGGCTCACCCCCGAGGGCATCGACGCCTGGCGCGCGGGCCCGCTCGACGCCGCCGACATCGCCCACCTCAGGGCGGTCGCCGCCGCCCTGCCCCACGAGGGGTACGCGACGCCCCTCGCCGGGCGCCGCCCGCTCCGGCTGCCCGAACCGGAGGCGCTGGTCCGCGCGTTCCTCGACGCCGTCGCCGACAGCCTGCCCCGCACCCCGGCGGCGGCCGTCGCCGCCGGGCGGCCGTTCGCCGCCCGGGAACCGCAGCGGGTGCCCGGGATACAGGAATGGGCCGCGCAGGTCGCGGCCGGATCCGACAGCGGGGTCGGGCTCTCGCTCCGCCTCGACCTGTCCTCCTTCCGCCTCTTCGACGAGGCCGAGGGGGAGGAGACCCGGCGCGCCGGGGCCGCCGTCGTCCAGGTCCACAGCCTCGCCGACCCGACGCTGGTCACCGATGCCGGGCAGCTCTGGGCCGGTACCGCGGGGGCCGGCTTCGGGCCCCGGGCGCGGATCGACGCCGTACTCGCCCTGCGCCGGGCCGCGCGGGTCTGGCCGCCCCTGCTGCGGCTGCTGGACCAGCCCGTGCCCGACGCGCTGGCCCTGTCGGACCCCGAGCTGGAAGACCTGCTGGGGGCCGCCGCGAACCGGCTGGGGGCCGCCGGGGTCGTCGTCCACTGGCCGCGCGACCTGGCCCGTACGCTGTCCGCGACCGCCGTCGTACGCTCCACCGCGCCCGGATCCGCCACCGACGGGACCGCGTTCTTCGACGCGGAACACCTCTTCGCCTTCTCCTGGGAACTGGCCCTCGGCGGCGACCGGCTCACCCCCGGCGAGATGGACGCGCTGGCACAGGCCCACCGGCCCGTCGTACGGCTGCGGGACCAGTGGGTGCGGGTCGACCCGGAGCTGGTGCGCAAGGCGCGCAAGCGCGAACTGGGCCTGCTGGACCCGGTGGACGCGCTGGCCGCCGCACTGTCGGGGACCGCGGAGGTCGGCGGCGAGCCGGTCGAGGCGGTGCCCGTGGGCGCGCTGGCCGCGCTCCGCGAGCGGCTGACGCGGGAGGTCGAGCCGCTGCCGCAGCCCGCCGCCCTCAAGGCCACCCTGCGCGACTACCAGGCCCGCGGCCTGGCCTGGCTGGACCTGATGACCTCCCTCGGCCTCGGCGGCTGCCTCGCCGACGACATGGGCCTGGGCAAGACCGTCACCCTCATCGCGCTGCACCTGCACCGGGACCGCCGCGAGCCGACGCTCGTCGTCTGCCCGGCCTCGCTCCTGGGCAACTGGCAGCGGGAGATCGAGAAGTTCGCCCCGGGCACCCCCGTACGCCGCTTCCACGGCGGCGGCCGCAGCACCGAGGACCTGACGTCCTGCGAGGGCGGGTTCGTCCTCACCACCTACGGGACGATGCGCGCCAGCGCCGCCCAGCTCGCCGAACAGCGCTGGGGCATGGTCGTCGCCGACGAGGCGCAGCACGTCAAGAACCCCCACTCGGCGACCGCGAAGGCACTGCGCACGATCCCGGCGCCGGCCCGGGTCGCGCTGACCGGCACCCCGGTGGAGAACAACCTCTCCGAGCTGTGGGCCCTGCTCGACTGGACCACGCCGGGCCTGCTGGGCCCGCTGACCACCTTCCGGGCCCGCCACGCCCGCCCCGTGGAGCACCAGCAGGAGGAGGACGGCGGCAACGAGGCCGCGGTCGCCCGCCTGTCCGCGCTCGTACGGCCGTTCCTGCTGCGGCGCAAGAAGTCCGATCCCGGTATCGCGCCCGAGCTGCCGCCGAAGACGGAGACCGACCATCCGGTGTCCCTCACCCGGGAGCAGGTCTCCCTCTACCAGGCCGCCGTGGACGAGGCGATGGCCGTGATCGAGTCCAGCGAGGGCATCGAGAGGCGCGGCATGATCATGAAGCTGCTCGCCTCGCTCAAGCAGATCTGCAACCACCCCGCGCAGTACCTGAAGGAGGAGCAGCCCCGGCTGCCGCACCGCTCGGGCAAGCTCGCCCTGCTGGACGAGCTGCTCGACACGATCGTCGCCGAGGGCGGTTCGGTGCTGGTCTTCACGCAGTACGTGACGATGGCCCGGCTCATCGAGCGGCACCTGTCGGCCCGAGGGATCGATGCGCAGCTCCTGCACGGCGGTACTCCCGTCGCCCGCCGCGAGGAGTTGGTGGACCGCTTCCAGGCCGGCGAGGTCCCCGTCTTCCTGCTCTCCCTCAAGGCCGCCGGCACCGGTCTGAACCTCACCCGCGCGGGCCACGTCATCCACTTCGACCGCTGGTGGAACCCGGCGGTCGAGGAACAGGCCACCGACCGCGCCTACCGCATCGGCCAGACCCAGCCCGTCCAGGTCCACCGGATCATCGCCGAGGGCACCGTCGAGGACCGCATCGCCGAGATGCTGGAGGCGAAGCGGGCCCTGGCCGACGCCGTCCTCGGCTCGGGCGAGGCGGCGCTGACCGAGCTGACCGACCGCGAACTCGCCGACCTCGTCTCCCTGCGGAGGCCCGCATGATCACCGCGCGGGACGACCGCCGCCGCACCTTCGAGACCGTGCCCGCGGGGGCGGAGGCGGTGAGCTGGTGGGGCCGTGCCTGGGTGGCCGCCTTGGAGGAGACCTCCGGCGACCCGGCCCGCCTGGCCCGGGGCCGCGCCTATGCCGAGTCCGGGCACGTCGACGCGGTGACCGTCACCCCCGGCCGGATCGTCGCGTACGTCCGCGGCAGCCGGCCCCGCCCGTACCGCACCGAGCTGACCCTGCCCGCCTTCGCGGACCCGGAGTGGAGCGAGCTGCTGGAGGAGGTCGCGGCCGACCCGGCGGCGCTCGGCGCCCTGCTGGAGCGCGAGGTCCCGCAGTCGCTGGCGGGGACCGTCCTGCCGGGGGCGGGCGAGCTCGTCCCGCACTGCTCCTGCCCGGACTTCGGGCGTCCGCCGTGCAAGCACGCCGCCGCCCTTTGCTACCGCGCGGCCCGTCTCCTCGACGAGGACCCCTTCGTCCTGCTGCTCCTGCGCGGCCGCGGCGAGCGGGAGCTCCTGGAGGACCTCACCCGCCGCAATGCCGCCCATGCCGCGCGCGAACAGCCCGACGCGGCGCCGGACTTCCCCGCCGTCGGGGCCCGGGAGGCGCTCGCCCGCACCGTCCTGCCGCCGCTGCCCGCGCCGCTCGCCCCGCCCGCCGCGGCGGGCCTTCCGCCCGCCTACCCGGCCGACCCGGCGGCGCCGGACCCGCTGGCCCTCGACCAGCTCGCCTCCGACGCGGCCGCCCGCGCCCTCGCACTGCTCACCACCGGCGAGGACCCGATCGCCGGGCTCTCCCTCTGGCAGGACGCCGTACGGCTGGCCTCCGCCGAGCCCACCTCCGGCCTGACGGGTGCGGCCCGCACCCTCTACCGGGACCTGGCCCGCGCCACCGGGCGCACCACCACCGACCTCGCGCGGGCCGCGGCCGCCTGGCGGCAGGGCGGGCGCCCCGCCCTCGCCGCGCTCGAAGACCCCTGGGACCCGCCGGCCGGCCCCTTCGACCGGGCCCGCCCCGCGCTCCTGGCCGCGGCGCAGGGCGCCTTCCGCCCGGACCGCAACCGGCTGACGGCCCACACCCGCCAGCTCCGGCTCGGCCGCGACGCCCTCTGGTACGCCTACGAGTCCCGCCCGGGCGACGAGGACTGGTGGCCCACGGGCCGCCCCTCCCCGGACCCGGTCAGCGCCCTGCTGGGCTGAGACCCTCCGCCCAGCGGGTCAGGGCGGTGAAGTCGCGGTCCCGCAGGCCGTGGCGCGGGTGGACGCGCAGCAGCAGGGCCGGGGCCGGATGGTGGACGGCCACCCAGGCCCGGTCCTGTGGGGTGATCATGTCGTCGACCCAGGCGAAGGGGCGGCCGGCCGCCCAGTCCCGCAGATGGCGGGTCTTCCACGAGAGGCCGTCGGGGTCCTCGGCGAACAGTTCGGGCCATGCGACGACGGGCAGGTCGCCGGGGAGCCCGATGTGCGGGGAGATCAGGGTGTTGGCCTGGTGCGTCCAGGCGGTGGCCCAGGCGATCTCGAAGGGCAGGGCCAGCAGCCGGGCGCCGTGGGAGGGGTGGAGGCGGACGCGGGCGCCGCGCCGGGCCCTGCGGGTCTCCGGATCGCGGTAGGAGAGCCAGACGTCCGGCCACATGCGGTGGCTGCGGTAGCCGCGCAGGCCGGCGGAGAGGGAGCGGAAGGGGTTGAGCGGGCCGTCCACGTCGAGGAGCAGCAGTGGGCGATCAGTCATGAAGTACCCAGTACCCAGTACACGATTGAGTGAAATCCCTACCACCTCTATAACCCGTATGGGTTTGGAGGCGTTGTTTCCGGTGCGGGGCTGGCCCCCGAAATCCATCCGGAAGGCAGGAAAGTGATGCGTCACAGTCGTCGAAGTGGCTTGATCGCGGCGGTCGTTGCAGGCGGCGGCCTGGCCGTCGCGGGTGTGAGCGGACTCGCCCACGCCGATGCGGAGGCCGGCGGCAAGGCCGAGCGTTCGCCCGGTCTGCTGTCCGGGAACCTGGTGCAGCTGCCGGTGAATCTGCCGGTGAACCTCTGCGGGAACACCGTGAACGTCGTCGGCGCGCTGAACCCCGCGGCCGGAAACAGCTGTGCCAACGACTCGCGCGGAGGCGGCGGCGGCTCGTCGCAGCAGGGCGGGGGGAACGGCGGGGGAGCGGTGGCAGAGGGGCGCGGAAAGGATTCTCCAGGCGTATTGTCAGGCAATGGGATCCAGCTCCCGGTCGACCTCCCGCTGAACGTCAGCGGCAACTCCGTCAACGTGGTCGGCATCGGGAACCCCGTCCACGGCAACACGTCCGTCAACGTGGAGAAGCCCACCCCCGGCAAGCCCGTCCAGCCGCCCGTCGTCGAGAAGCCGGTCACCCCGGTCACGCCGGTCACTCCCGTCGCGCCGGTCGTCCCGGTCACCGAGGCCAAGCCGCCGCGGCACACCGAGGCGCTCGCCCACACCGGGGCCGACGGCGCCGGGTACCTGCTGCCCGTGGGCGGAGCGGCGCTGCTCGGCGGTGTCCTCCTCTACCGCCGCTTCCGGCTCAACTAGCCTCCCTCCGTGCCGCGGTGCGCCACCCGTCCAGGATGGCGTCGATCCGCGGAGCCAGCCGGGCGCGGGCCGCGAAGCGGGGGACACCCGCCATCAGCAGGGCGTCGTACTCGGTGTCGGTGTGCCGCACCGCCGCCCGCACCGCCACCGAGACGGCCGCCTCGTCCAGGGCCCGCCCCGCCGCGGTGCGGCCCACCCGGCCGCTGCCGCGCACCGAGGCGTGGGTGGCGATCGCCACGGCCCGGTCGGCCGGACAGCCGGGGAACAGCCGGACGATCTCCGCGGCGAAGGCTGCCGTGAACCGGACGTCCTCCGCCGCACGCCGCAGCCGGTCGCGCTCCCGGCGCCGCGCCCGCGCCTCGGAGTCCGCGAGACAGGCGCGTTCCGCAGCGGCCAGGGCGGCGTCCTCGACGAGGAGCCCGAGGCGCTCGTACCGGCGCCGCCGCCTGTGGAAGCGCACCACGACGGCCGAGAGCGAACTGGCCTCGCGGGAGCGGCGGGTGAGCGCGGCGTCCCCGCGCGGAAGATAGACGAGATGCCCCAGATCCGCACAGTCCAGACACCGGGGCACGCCGGCCTCGCGGACCAGGTGCCGGAGGGGGCCCCGCCGGCACTCCGCACAGTGGATCTGCTTCGCAGACTCGAACACGAGCAGGCTCATACAGGTGTGATACCGCCCTGCGCCCCTCATATCACCTGGTGGAGAAGGGCGGTTGAGGTTTCACCGACCCTTCCGGGATCGGCCTGATCGCTCCTACGGTGGGCCCTGGACCGCTGACCACGGGGGTCGGTCCACCGAGGAGGCACACATGGGCGTACGGCGGACGACGACGGCACTGGCGCCGGTGACCGGCTTCGGCATGAGCACCGGAAAGGCATGCGTCACCACGATCCCGGCGGGCCACGAGATCACCATCCCGCCGGGCGGCTGCACCGGCTGGCACTACCACCGGATGCGGCTCGAAGCCGTCGTCCTGTCGGGCACCCTGACCCGGGTCCTGCACGACCTCACCGTCGAGGTGCACCGGCCCGGAACCGCCTTCGTGGAACCCGCCGGCATCGGCCACATACACCTGGGCCACAACCTCGGCACCGAGCCGGTCGTGCTCCACGTGACCCCCCGGCTGCCCGAGGGGACCGCCTTCTCCATACCCACGCCGGCGCCCTCCGGTGTCACACCGGAGGTCTGCCGGCAGCACCCCCACTGAGCCGCCGCCCGAGCGGGCCGGCCGCGCTCACACCAGGCGGCGTATCTCCCCGCGGACCCGGTAGAAGCCCCCGGACGCCGCGTGCAGGCCGTCGACCACGTACCGCGCGCCGACCTCCCTGATCCCCCGCGGGAACTGCACGTTCCAGGAGGACTCGAAGCCGCTCGACACCACCTGCACCCGCATCCGGCCGCCCTGCTGGACGCACTCCACCACCACACCGCCCGCCGGCTCCGAGGCCACCGCGGCCATCGAGACGGTCGCCACCGCCGACGCCGAGGCGGCCGGGGTGAACACCGGCAGCGCCGCCGCCGACTTCACATCCATCGGCGCGGGCACCGAACCCTGCTGGGCCGCCGCGATCGCCTGCTCGCTCGCGTCCACGCAGACCAGGGAGCCGTCCGTGGTGACGAGGTACAGCCGCCCGTCCAAATACTGCATCGACAGGGCCGAGCCGCCGCCCGTCCCCAGCTTCCACAGCCGGTTGCCGTCCGCGTCGAAGCAGTAGACCGAGGAGGAGGAGTCGCCCGCGAAGACGTGCCGGCCGTCCGGCGAGGTCGCGCACGAATACACCGCCGCGTCGCACCGGTAGGTGGCCTCCGTCGCCCCCGAGGCCTTCGACAGCCGCTGCACGGTGTTGCGGACCGTGCCCGCGTACACCGAGTGCTCCTCCTGCCAGCCGAACAGGACACCACCCGGCGTGGCGCTGTGCCACAACTGCCCCGTGCCGTCGGCCGCGTAGGCCGTCACACCGGCGCTGTGCCCGTGGTAGACCGCCCGCTCGTCGGCCCGGACCATCCACGCACCGGTGCCCGACGACTTCCGCGACCACTGGTGCTCGTCCTCGTGGTCGATGACGGTCAGGCCGCCGTTCGCGTCGGAGACGTTCAGCACGCCCTCGTGGATGTCCAGCCAGTAGATGTCCACGTCCGCCGCGATGCCGTAGGCACCGAAGGGGACCTTCGAGGACAGGTCGTACACCGTGCCGTCGTCACAGCCCGCGTATATCCAGAACTCGTCCGCCACCAGGCACTTCACCCCGTCGGGCAGCGAGTAGCGGGCCAGCACCTCACCGCCGTGGCTCAGCGTGTACACGTCGCCGGCCTGGTTGCCGACCCAGCAGCGGTCCTCGTCGACGTGGATCCCGAAGGCCGCGGAACCGGTACGGAAACGCCACAGCACCGGGGCGACGGCACGCGCCGTCGAAGGGGCCGACGTCACCTGGCGGCGCGTCACCGCCCGGGCGGCGCGCTGCCCCTGCACGGCCGGGGCGTACCCCTTGCGGACCTTCTCGCCGATCTTCTTCGCGGCGGCCGCCCGGGCCTTCTCGGCCGTCGGGAACGAGGAGTTCTGCAACTGGCCCGGCGCGCCGATGCGCCCGTAGCGCACGGACACGGCCGTGCCGTCCACGGTCACCTCGTAGAACTTGTGCGCGCCCCCGCCGTCCTGCGACAGCTCCAGGTACGTCGTCTCCCGAGCCATGACAGACCCCTCCCCGAACACCGGTCCACCGGCGTCGTTTCCGCGGTGATCCCTCGTGAAAAAGCTACGGGCGACCACTGACAATGGGCCGGTGCAGTGGGAAGCGATCACATGGCAGCGGATGGCCGAGCGGCTCGCCGGCCACCTCGACGACCCGGGCAACGCCCCCGGACTGGACGGCCGGCAGCGCGTGGGCATCGACGGAGCGCCCGCGGCGGACACCGCGGCCCTCGCCGGGCGGCTCGCGGAGGAGCTGCGGCTGCGCGGACGCCGCGTCCTGGTGGTGCCGACTAGCGGGTTCCTGCGGCCCGCCTCCCTGCGCTACGAGTTCGGCCGGCAGGACGTGGACGCGTACCTGGACGGCTGGTACGACACCGCCGCGCTCTGGCGGGAGGTGTTCGGGCCGACCGACCCCGGGGGGACGGGGCGGGTGCTGCCGGACCTGTGGGATCCGGTGACCGACCGGGCGACGCGCAGCCCCTACGTCGAACTCCCGGCCGGCGGTGTGCTGCTGGTGCACGGGCCGCTGCTGCTGGGGCGGTGGTTCCCCTTCGACCTGAGCGTCCACGTGCGGCTGTCGCCGGGGGCGCTGGCGCGGCGGACCGAGGAGTCCGAGCGGTGGACGGGGGCGGCGTTCGCCCGGTACGAGGCCGAGGTGGATCCGGCGTCCGCCGCCGATGCGGTGGTGCGGGCCGATGATCCCCGGCACCCCGCCTGGACGGGCATCCGGGAGCGGTGACCCCGCGGGGCGGCGGGGCGGGGTGGCGGGCTCCGCCCGGCCCGGCGCCCTGCGTGGGCGGGGCGCCGGCCCGGACCCCGCGCCTCAATCGCCGGCGGGGCTGGTTCGGGCTCTGCCCGGGCCGGGCCCCGGGTGGGTGGGGCTGTGCCGCGGGCCCGCGCCTCAAGCTTCCGGCTGCCGCTGGGCTGGGTTCGGGGGCTGCCCCGGCCAGGGCCCCGAGCGCCGGTGAGGTGCGGTTCGGGCTCTGCCCGGGCCGGCGCCCTGGGTGGGTGGGGCGCTGCCCCGGGCCCCGTGCCTCAAGCTCCCCGGGTGGGGCTGGTTCGGGCGCTGGTCGGGCCCGGGCCTCAGGGGCGGGGTGTCAGGGGCGGCCGCCCGGGCGGGTTATGGCTCGGGCTGCCGCGCGGCAGCCCGCGCGGGCCGCGTCCGGCGGGGCCGCGCCCTCCAGGCGGGCCGCCAGGAAGGCGCCCGTGAAGGCGTCGCCCGCCCCCGTGGAGTCCACCACCGCCTCGGCCGGGTCCGCGGCCGCCACCTCGGCCGTGATCCGGCCCCGTTCGGCCACGAGCGCTCCCGCCGGGCCCAAGGTCACCACCACCAGCGGCACCCGCCTGCTCAGCGCCGTCGCCGCACGGGCTACGCCGGCCCCCTCCGGCAGTCCGGCCAGCAGCCGGGCCTCGTCCTCGTTCGGCAGCAGCACCCCCGCCCCCGCCACGGCCTCCAGGAAACGCTGCGGGCCCAGCGCCGCCAGGAACCCCGCCGACGCGGGGTCCACGCTCACCGGCACCCCCCGGGTCCGCGCGGCCCGCAGCGCGACCATGGCCAGCTCCCGGCTGCTGTCGGCGAAGAACAGATAACCCGACAGGTGGAGGTGCCCCGCCCCGTCCAGCAGGGACGGGGCCCAGTCGGCCGGGCACAGCCGCAGCGAGGCACCGCTGTCGGTCAGGAAGGTCCGCTCCGCGTCCTTGCCGACCAGGGCCACCACCGTCCCGGTCGGCTCCTCCGGGTCGATCACCAGCCGCGGCCGCACCCCCGCGTCCACCAGGGCCCGCTCGTGCCACCGCGCGGATTCCGTGCCCACCCGCGCGAGGAGGCGTACCTCCGCGCTGCCCGTACGGGCGGCCCAGCACGCCGCGTTGGCCCCCGCGCCGCCCGGCAGGGTGCGGATGCGGGCGGCGGTGTCGGTCGCCGGGACCATCGGCTCGGGGTGCATCGCCACCACGTCCGTCACCACGTCCCCGACGACGAGCAGGGCTCCCGCAGCCGTCATGCGCGCGCCGCCCAGGCCCCGGCGATCCGGGCACCGAGCCGCACGTTGCCTCGTACCGCCGCCAGGTTCGCCTCCAGCGAGGCCCCGTCCGTCGCCCGTACCAGGAACCCCAGCAGGAACGGGGTCACCGCCTGGCCCGTGATCCCCTGCTCGCGGCAGACGGCGAGGGCCTCGGCCAGGACCCGGTCGTGCAGCTCCGGGTCCAGCTGCTCCGCGGCCGCCACCGGATTGGCCACCAGCAGCGCCGACTCGGTGCCACCCAGCGCGTCCTGAGCGGCCATCACCGCCGCGACCTCCTCGGGCCGGTGCACGGTCCAGTCCACCGGCTCGCCGGAATCGGCCAGGTAGAACCCGGGGAACCGCTCCGTGCCGTAGCCGAGCACCCCCACCCCCAGCGTCTCCAGCCGCTGCAGTGTCGCCGGTACGTCCAGGATCGACTTCACGCCCGCGCACACCACCGTGATCCGGGTCCGGGCCAGCAGGGACAGGTCCGCCGACTCGTCCTGCGTCTGCGCCCATTCGCGGTGCACGCCGCCCAGCCCGCCCGTCGCGAAGACCCGCAGGCCCGCCCTGGCCGCGAGGAAGGCCGTCGCGGACACCGTCGTCGCCCCGGTCGCGCCCGTCGCCAGCGCGGGCGCCAGGTCCCGGTGGCCGAGCTTGCGCACGCCGTCCCCGGCCGCGATCCGCTCCAGCTGGGTCTTGTCCAGGCCCGCGCGGGCCACGCCGTCCACGACCGCGACCGTCGCCGGAACCGCACCCTCCGAGCGGACCAGTTCCTCCAGTTCGAGGCCCACCTCCAGGTTGCGGGGGCGGGGCAGGCCGTGCGCGATGATCGTCGACTCCAGGGCCACCACCGGCCCGCCCCGCGCGAGCGCTTCGCGCACCTCTTCCGACAGGACCGGTACACCGGGCAGGGACGCAGTTGCTCTGTGCTGTGACATGTCCCCATCCATGGCACGGGATCGGCGCCTCCAAACGCACTCCCGCCCCACCCGTCACAAGCTGTCCGAGTAGCGTTCCTCCATGGACACGCGCGGTTTCTACGACGGACTCGCCGACCGCTACGACCTCATCTACGCGGACTGGGACGCGTCCGTCACCCGGCAGGGCCGGGCCCTCGACGCCCTCCTCACCGCCGCGCTGGGCCCGGCACCGCACACGGTCCTCGACAACGCCTGCGGCATCGGAACCCAGTCCCTGGGCCTGTCCGCACGGGGCCACCGGGTCACCGGGACCGATCTGAGCCCGCTCTCCGCGGCCCGCGCCGCGAGGGAGGCGGCCCGCCGCGGACTCCATCTGCCGGTCGCCGCCGCCGACATGCGGGCCCTGCCCTTCGCGGACGCCTCCTTCGACGCCGTCGTCTGCGCCGACAACGCGCTGCCCCACCTGCTGACCGCACAGGACGTGCGCGCCGCCCTGGCCGAAACCCGGCGGGTCCTGCGCCCCGGCGGACTGCTCCTGCTGTCCACCCGCCCCTACGCGGACCTGCTCCGGGCCCGCCCGCAGAGCGAGGCCCCGCACGTCCGCACGGGCCCCGACGGGCAGCGGACGATCACCTTCCAGCTGTGGCACTGGCACGCCGACGGCGAGCGCTACGACCTGGAGCTCTTCCAGCTTCTGCCGGCCGGCGACACCTGGACGCCCCGGACCTCGCGCGCCACCTACTGGGCGCTCCCGCAGGAGGTGACCGCGGAGTTCGCCCGCGAGGCGGGCCTGTGCGCCACCGCCTGGCACGCGCCGGCAGACACCGGCTTCCACCAGCCGGTCCTCTCCGCCAGGCGTCCCGGTCCGACTGGACAGGGTGACTCGTAGGCCGGTCCGTTCCTGGACGCTGTGGCCACCGCGCCGGGCGGACGGGCCGCACTAGGCTGGCGCGCCATGAGCACCAGTGATCACTCCGCCGCCCCCGCCCAAGCCTCTTTCGCCGTCACCGTCGCGGACGTGGAGCTGGAGCCCGACGACCTCGACCCCGCACAGATCGTCTCCGGCGATCCGGTCGTCACGGGCAAGGTCCTGTGGGAGTCGGCCGACGGCAAGCAGGTGCGCGGGATCTGGCAGATCACCCCGGGCGTGGTCACCGACGTCGAGGCGAACGAGCTGTTCGTCGTGGTCAGCGGGCGCGCCACGGTCGAGGTCGAGGGTGGAGACACCCTGGAACTCGGCCCCGGCTCGGCCTGCGTCCTGCGCGAGGGCGACAAGACGGTCTGGACCGTCCACGAGACGCTCCGCAAGGCCTACCACATCAGCTACTGACCCCCTTGGGGTCCGCGGGGTGGCGGCGCGCGGTGAACAGGGCGAGCGCCGCCATCGGCAGCAGCAGCGAGGCCCCCACGGCGTTGAGCCAGCCGTAGCCCGCCTGGGACATGATCACGCCGGAGACGGCCCCGCCCACGCCCGCGGCCGTGTTCATCGTCAGGTCGCTCAGGCCCTGTACGGCGGCCCGCGCGGGCTGCGGCACCGAGTCGGTCAGCAGGGCCGAACCGGACACCATCCCGGCGGACCAGCCGAGGCCGAGCAGGAAGAGGCCCAGGGCGCTCCGGCCGTGGCTGGGCCCGGCCGTCCCGGCGAGCAGGGCGGCGACCGACAGCAGCCCCGCGGCGAGGCCGATCACGGAGAGCCGTCCGAGCCGGTCCGCGAGCCAGCCCATGAGGGGGGAGAAGGCGAACATCCCCGCGATGTGACCGCTGATCACCAGCCCGACGAGTTCCAGCCCGGCGCCGTGGTGGCTCAGGTCCATCGGGGTCATGACCATGATCGAGACCATGGTGGTGTGGGAGACGGCGACGGTCAGGAGCGCCAGGCGGGCCCGGGGCGAGGCCTTCACGGCGGCGATTCCCGCACGGATCGAGTGGCCCCCGCGGGCCTGCTCCTCGGGCGCGGCGAGCGCACGCGCCGTCAGCAGGGGGTCCGGGCGCAGGAGTACGGCGATCAGCGCGCCGGTCAGCACGAAGACGACGGCGGCCCATACGAACGGGCCGGCCGTCTCGGGTATGGAGGTCCCCGCGAAGCTGCGGCTCGCCGGGGCGGACAGGTTGGGGCCGAGCACCGCACCGAGGGTGGACGCCCACACGACGACCGAGATGGCCCGGGCCCGGTGGTCCGGGGCGGCGAGGTCCGCGGCGGCGAACCGGGCCTGGAGGTTGGCGGAGGAGGCGGCGCCGAAGGCGGCCATGCCGAGCAGCAGCAGCGGGAAGCTCTTGATCGTGGCGGCGAGCACGACGAGGCCCGCCCCGACGGCGCCGATCGCGTACGCCAGGACCAGCCCGGGGCGCCGGCCGCGCGCGGTCATCAGGGCGGCGAGCGGCAGCGAGACCAGGGCGGTGCCGATCACCGAGGCGGTCGAGGCGAAGCCGGACAGCGCCTCGGTGCCGCTGACCTCGGTGGCCAGGACGGGGGCCAGGGCGATGCTGATCGGCACGCCGAGGCCGCCGAGCACCTGGCCGGCGATGAGCACCCGGGAGGTGCGCTTCTGGAGCCGTGCGAGGTCCGGGAGGGCGAGCGGCGGGGCGGGCCGGTCCGTGCCGGGCGAGGCGGTCACGCCGTACACCGCCCTCGCGGGCGCGGGGTGCGGGTCGCGAGGGACCCGGCGGACGCGGCGGGGCCGGGTGCGGCGGCAGCAGCAGTAGTCACCGCCGCAGTGTGCCACCCCTTACCGTCCGGCGGAACCGGGCCGGCACCGCGGGCCCGGCCCGCAGGTCACCGGGGTCGTGCCTGCGAGTCCGGCCCGCAGGTCACACCGGTCGCACCGGGCTCAGAACAGGGGCTGCGGGAGCACTCCCTCCAGGGCGAGGAGCTGCCGCTTGGTCTCCAGGCCGCCGCCGAACCCCCCGATGCCGCCGTCGTTCTCCACGACCCGGTGGCAGGGCACCACCAGCGGCAGCGGGTTCGACCCCATGGCGTTGCCCACGGCCTGGGCGGCGCCGGGCTGTCCGACGCGGGCCGCCAGCTCCCCGTAGCCGACGACCGCTCCGTAGGGCACGGAGCGGTCCAGCTCCTGGAGCACCTGCCGGTTGAAGCCCGAGCTGAGGCGCCAGTCCAGCGGCAGGTCGAAGCGCCGCAGCGAACCGGCGAAGTACGCCGCGAGCTGGCGCACCGGCTCGGCCAGCAGTTCCTCCGCGCCCGGTGCGGGCCGCCGGGCGTCGGCGCCGAGCCGGGAGACCAGCGGTCCTATCATCCGGTCGAGCCGGTCCGGCCCGGCATGGAACTCGACCCGGACCAGCCCCTCGGGGGTCGCGGCCAGGAGCAGGGGGCCGATGTCGCTGGCGACGACGGTCCATTCGAGGTGCGGCCCGCGGGGCCGCTCGGTGCTGTCCACGCCTCCACGGTACGGCGCACCGCCGACAGGCCCGGGCGCCCGAGCCCGTCGCCGCCCGCCCCGTCGCCGCCCGCCCCGTCGCCGCCCGCCCCGTCACCCCCCGACCCGTCGCCGCCCGGGCGCTCAGAAGCCGCCGACCGCCTCCCGGACCACGTCCGGGGCGTTCGTGATGATCCCGTCCACGCCCATCTCCTGCACCTTCCGGGCGGTCGCGGCGTCGTCCACGATCCAGGTGTCCACCTCCATCGCCCTGCCGTGGGCCCCGAGCAGGTCGTGCACGGCCGCGACCCAGTCGGCCGTGATGGTGGTGTGCCACGGGTTGATCCGGTCGGTGAACTCCGCGTACCGCGGCAGGTCCGCCACGGGCGGGGTGCCGAGGAAGGCCGTCACCAGGTCGGGGCGCAGCCCGTGCACGATGCGCACGGAGTCGGCGCTGAAGCTCTGCACCACCAGCCGCTGGGAGACGTGGCGCGCGTCGAGCCAGCCCGCCTCGCCCAGCACCCGCAGGGTCTGCTCCTCGATCCCCGGGTAGAGCTCCGGCTTCTTGATCTCCAGCAGCAGCCGCTGCCGGTTGCGCTGCACCCGGTCGAGGTACTGCCGCAGGGTCGGCACGGAGGCGCCCGCGTACTCCTCGCCGAACCAGCTGCCCGCGTCGAGCCGGGCGATCTCGGCCGCCGTGAAGTCCTTGACCTTCCAGGGCTTGCGGTCGGGGAAGAGCTGTTCGACGTCCGTCGTCCGGGCCAGGGTGTCGTCGTGGATCACCACCAGCTCGCCGTCCTTGGTGCGCTGCACGTCGTTCTCGACCCAGTCGAAGCCCATCCGCATCGCCAGGTCCACCGCGGCGAGGGTGTTCTCCGGCGCGTACGCCGAGGCGCCCCGGTGGGCGTACACGACGGGTCCCCCCAGGCCCAGCGGTCCGGGGCCGGATCCGGGGGCGGCGTACGACGCCGTCCCGCCCAGCAGGGTGAGGGTGAAGCCCAGGAATGCGGCGGCGGCCGCGGCGGCGGGTCGGACGTACATGTGCGTTCTCCTCGGGTCGTGAGCCCTGTTCCTGCGTCAGACGGGTGCGGAGCGGCAGACGTTGTGGCGATGCACTTCACCGCGATCATGGGGTTGAAGATCACCGAGCCGCCACCGAACTACGACAAACGGACCAGAACGGATGACGGCGGCCCGGACCGGCCGGGCCGCCCGGAGCACGCCGGGACCGGGCGGGGAGACGTGAGTGTCGGTGGGGGGTCGTACGGTGGAGTCATGCGGCCCGTATCGAAGATCGAACGCACGGTGGCGCCTTTCGAGGTCGTCAGCCCCTACCAGCCCAGCGGCGACCAGCCGGCGGCCATCGCCGAGCTGGAGAAGCGCATCCGTGCAGGTGAGAAGGATGTCGTCCTGCTGGGTGCGACCGGCACCGGCAAGTCGGCGACCACCGCCTGGATGATCGAGAAGCTCCAGCGCCCCACCCTGGTCATGGCGCCGAACAAGACGCTGGCCGCCCAGCTGGCGAACGAGTTCCGCGAGCTCCTGCCGAACAACGCCGTCGAGTACTTCGTCTCGTACTACGACTACTACCAGCCCGAGGCCTACGTTCCGCAGTCGGACACGTACATCGAGAAGGACTCCTCGATCAACGAGGAGGTGGAGCGGCTGCGCCACTCCGCCACCAATTCGCTGCTGACCCGGCGGGACGTGATCGTCGTCGCCTCCGTGTCCTGCATCTACGGCCTCGGCACCCCGCAGGAGTACGTCGACCGGATGGTCTCGCTCAAGGTGGGCGAGGAGCTCGACCGGGACCAGTTGCTGCGCCGCTTCGTCGACATCCAGTACACGCGCAACGACGTCGCCTTCACCCGCGGCACCTTCCGGGTGCGCGGCGACACCATCGAGATCTTCCCGGTCTACGAGGAACTGGCCGTCCGCATCGAGATGTTCGGCGACGAGATCGAGGCGCTCTCCACCCTGCACCCGCTGACCGGCGAGGTCATCAGCGAGGACCGCGAGCTCTACGTCTTCCCCGCCACCCACTACGTCGCCGGCCCCGAGCGCATGGAGAAGGCGATCGCCGGCATCGAGACCGAGCTGGCCGAGCGCCTCGCCGAGCTGGAGAAGCAGGGCAAGATGCTGGAGGCGCAGCGCCTGCGCATGCGCACCACCTACGACCTGGAGATGATGCGCCAGATCGGCTCCTGCTCCGGCATCGAGAACTACTCGCTGCACATGGACGACCGCGAGCGGGGCTCCGCGCCCAACACCCTCATCGACTACTTCCCGGAGGACTTCCTCCTGGTCATCGACGAGTCGCACGTCACCGTCCCGCAGATCGGCGCCATGTACGAGGGCGACGCCTCCCGCAAGCGGACCCTGGTCGACCACGGCTTCCGGCTGCCGTCCGCGCTGGACAACCGGCCGCTGAAGTGGGAGGAGTTCCAGGAGCGCATCGGCCAGACCGTCTACCTGTCGGCGACCCCCGGCAAGTACGAGCTCTCGCGCGGCGACGGCTTCGTCGAGCAGATCATCCGCCCCACCGGCCTCATCGACCCCGAGGTCGTGGTCAAGCCCACCGAGGGCCAGATCGACGACCTGGTGCACGAGATCCGCAAGCGGGTGGAGAAGGACGAGCGGGTCCTGGTCACCACCCTCACCAAGAAGATGGCCGAGGACCTCACGGACTACTTCCTGGAGCTCGGCATCCAGGTCCGCTACCTGCACAGCGACGTCGACACCCTGCGCCGCATCGAGCTGCTGCGCGAGCTGCGGGCCGGCGAGTACGACGTCCTGGTCGGCATCAACCTGCTGCGCGAGGGCCTCGACCTGCCCGAGGTGTCCCTGGTGGCGATCCTCGACGCCGACAAGGAGGGCTTCCTGCGCTCGGGCACCTCCCTGATCCAGACCATCGGCCGCGCCGCGCGCAACGTGTCCGGCCAGGTCCACATGTACGCGGACAAGATCACGCCGGGCATGGAGAAGGCGATCGAGGAGACCAACCGGCGCCGCGAGAAGCAGATCGCCTACAACACGGCGAACGGGATCGACCCGCAGCCGCTCCGCAAGAAGATCAACGACATCGTCGCCACCATCGCCCGCGAGGAGCTGGACACCGAGCAGCTCCTCGGCACCGGATACCGGCAGGGCAAGGAGGGCAAGGGCGCCAAGGCACCCGTGCCGGCGCTGGCGGCCCACGCCCGGGCGGGCGCCAAGGGCGGCAAGGGGACGAAACCGGCCAAGGGGGCCAAGGGCGCCGAGGTCCTCACCGACCGCCCGGCCGCCGAACTGGCCTCGCTCATCGAGCAGATGACCGAACGCATGCGCGCCGCCGCCGCGGAGCTCCAGTTCGAGGTCGCGGCCCGGATCCGGGACGAGGTCGGCGAGCTGAAGAAGGAGCTCCGGCAGATGAAGGAAGCGGGCCTCGCCTGAGCCGGGGGCTGTCAGTAGGGTTGGGTCACAGCCGCAGGAACACGCTGCGCACCAGTCAACTGGGGCGGGCTATGGAGAGGGGACGCGCGTGACGGTCAACATGACCAAGGGTCAGGCCATCAGTCTGCAGAAGGCGGACGGAGGCACGCTGACCGCGGTCCGGATGGGCCTGGGCTGGCAGGCGGCGAAGCGCCGCGGACTGTTCGGCTCGCGGACGCGGGAGATCGACCTCGACGCGTCGGCGGTGCTCTTCGCCGACAAGCAGCCGGTCGACGTGGTCTTCTTCCGCCACCTGCAGAGCGACGACGGCTCGGTGCGCCACACCGGCGACAACCTCGTCGGCGGCGTCGGCCAGGGCGGGGACGACGAGGCGATCCTCGTCGACCTCCAGCGCGTGCCGGTCCACATCGACCAGATCGTCTTCACGGTGAACTCCTTCACCGGCCAGACGTTCCAGGAGGTGCAGAACGCCTTCTGCCGCATCGTCGACGAGACCAACGGCCAGGAGCTGGCCCGCTACACCCTCGACGGCGGCGGCGCGTACACCGCGCAGATCATGGCGAAGGTGTCCCGCGTGGGCTCCGGCTGGCAGATGACGGCCCTGGGCAACCCGGCCAACGGCCGCACCTTCCAGGACCTGATGCCGGCGATCCTGCCGCACCTGTAGCACGACCGGCAGTACCGGAAGAAGAGAAAAGGCACGGGGGAGGGGCTGCACGATGACGGCCGAACTGGTCCGGGGGCAGAACCACCCCGTGTCCCAGAGCGCGGTGGAGATCAGGGTTTCGGCGGGCACGCCCGTGCTCGCCCTGGCCTCGCTCGCCGACGAACAGGGCCGGCTCACCGGCACCGAGGTCCTGGCCCACCCGGGCGCCAGGTCCCTCCCCGGCGTGCATGCGCCGGCGGACCTCGCCGACCGGCACACCTTCGCCGTGGACCTCGACGCCGTCGCGGCGGACGTCCACCGCGTCGGCGTGCTGCTCGTCCTGCCGCCCGGCGGCCCGGTCCGCTTCGGCGCGGTCCCGGCCTCCCACGTGGCCGTGGCCGCCCCCGACGGCGGCACCGAGATCGCGGGCTACACCCTCACCGGGCTGGACGCCGAGACCGCCGTGATCGCCCTGGAGCTGTACCGGCGCCAGGAGGCCTGGAAGGTCCGCGCCGTCGGCCAGGGCTACGCCGACGGCCTGGGCGCCCTCCTCGCCGACGGCGGGATGCCCGCACCGGCCGCCCGGGAGCTGGCCGCCGCCGCGCTGGGCGCCGCCGCCCCGGTGAAGGACGCCGACGTGACGCTCGCGACGATGCCCACCCTCGTCGGCGACCTGCACGCCCCGCGGACCCCGGACCGGGCCCCCGCGCCCGCCCCGGAGCCCCCGGACCCGCTCCCGGTCTCCGGCGTCCCGTACGCGGGCACGCCCGGTCCCGCGACCGCCGGCGACGGCTCCCCGCCCACGATCAGCTACACCCACCCGCGCCGCCGCCGCACCAGCAGCGAGCCGCCCGAGCCGGCCCCGCGGGCCGCCGCGGCCGCGGAGCCCGGGCAGCCCCCGCGGCCGGTCGCCGGCGACGCCAGCGGCTGGTCCATGGACGAACGGCTCTACAACCAGGTCTGGGGCATGTTCGAGGACCTGGCGCGCACCGTCGCCGCCTACCGCAGCGCCGTGGAGTTCGCCGACAACCGCATGGACCGCGAGCTCGACGACGCCCTCTCGGACCCGCGCCACCGCATCGGCGGCTCCGGGAACGCCGCCCGCGACACCGCCCGGGCCCGCCGCGAGGAACTGGTCGCCCAGGCCCAGGCCGTCCTCGACCGCGACCTCGCCCAGCTGATCGCCGAGTCCGAGGTCGTCGAGCCCGCGCTGCCGGCCTCGTACGCCCGCTGGGACAACCCCGTCTGGCACGGCCACCGCATGCCGGAGGAGGGCCCCCTCGCCCTGCGCCTGGGCGACCTGCACCTGCCCGAGCGGCCCGACCTGCGCATCCCCATGCTGGTCCGGGTCCCGCTGGAGCGCGGGCTGTGGATCGACAACGGCCGCACCGGTTCCGAGGCCGCGATGGCCATGGACACCGACCGGCTGCGCCGCACCGCCATGGACATGGCCGTCGCCCACGCGGTGCGGCTGCTCGCCGTCCACCCCGCCGACCGGTTCTCCGTCCACGTCATCGACGCGGCCGGGGCGGGTGCCGCCTCCCTGGAGCCCCTGGTGCGGGCCGGGGTGCTGGCCGCGCCGCCCGCCGCCGGGGCCACGGGGGTGTCCGGGACGCTGGCCGGGCTGACCCGCCGGGTGGACCTCGTACAGATGGCGCTGAAGGCCGGAGCCCCCGAGGACCTGCCGCCCGACGTGGACACGGCCGACCAGCTGCTCATCGTGCACGACTTCCCGCACGGCTTCGACGACCGGGCCGTCAACCAGCTGCGCTACCTCGCGGACGAGGGCGCGGCGGTCGGCGTGCACCTGCTGATGGTCGCCGACCGCGACGAGGCCTCCGCCTACGGGCCGCTGCTGGACCCGCTGTGGCGCTCGCTGATGCGGCTCTCGCCGGTGCCGGACAACCACCTCGCGGACCCCTGGGTGCACCACGCCTGGACCTTCGAACCGGACCTTCCGCCGCAGACCAGCAGGGTCCTCGACCAGGCCCTCGACCGGGTGGCGGAGGCCCGGCGCACTACCCGTACGTGACCATCCTTTGGCATTCCCTTTACCTTTACCGCCTTCGGCGGGTAAGCTCGTCCCCGCGGAGGGGAGTATTCCTGCTTTCCTGCTACGGCGTGCCCGTCAATACGGACGCTTGCGTTTGAATGAGCGCAAGTCGTCCCGGGGCGTCGGCCCACGGCCTCCAGGCCGCCCGGGTGGAAGAGACCTCCGGCAGCGATGACGCTGACGAAGTGCTGAGCCATCCGCCGGAGGCGTATTCACCATGGAAGTTTCCTGGGCCCTGTGGGTCGCGACCATCCTCGGTCTCTCCCTGCTCATCGGCGCCGATTTCTTCATCGGCCGCAAGCCCCATGACGTATCGATCAAGGAAGCCGGTACCTGGACGGTCGTCTGGATCGTCCTCGCCGTGCTCTTCGGTCTCGGCCTGTGGTTCTTCGGCACCCCCCAGGCGTCGCAGGAGTTCTTCGCGGGCTTCATCACCGAGAAGTCCCTGAGCGTCGACAACCTCTTCGTCTTCGTCCTGATCATGGCGAAGTTCGCGGTGCCCTCCCACCTCCAGCAGCGCGTGCTGCTCATCGGCGTGCTGATCGCACTCGTCCTGCGCGCGGTCTTCATCGCCGCCGGCGCCGCGATCATCGCCAGCTTCAGCTGGGTCTTCTACATCTTCGGCGCGTTCCTGATCTACACCGCCTGGAAGCTGATCCAGGAGGCGCGCAAGGACGAGGACGAGGAGGAGTTCGAGGAGAACCGCCTGCTGAAGTCCGTCGAGAAGAAGTTCGGCGTCGCCGACCAGTACCACGGCACCAAGCTCTTCATCGTCAACAACGGCAAGCGCATCATGACGCCGCTGATGATCGTCATGCTCGCCATCGGCACCACCGACGTGCTGTTCGCGCTGGACTCGATCCCCGCCATCTTCGGCCTCACCCAGGACCCGTACATCGTCTTCACGGCCAACGCCTTCGCGCTGATGGGCCTGCGCCAGCTGTACTTCCTCATCGGCGGCCTGCTCAAGAAGCTGGTCCACCTCAGCTACGGCCTGTCGATCATCCTCGGGTTCATCGGCGTCAAGCTGGTGCTGCACGCCCTGCACGAGTCCGGGGTCCACGTCCCGGTCATCTCGATCCCGGTCTCCCTCGGCGTCATCTGCGGTGTCCTGGTCATCACCACGATCACCAGCCTGATCGCCTCGAAGAAGCAGGCGGCGGCCGAGGCCGCCGCCCCGACGGAGCGCATCGACGCCTGACCCGGTTCCCGGTTCTAGACGGGGGCGGCCGTTTCGGCCGCCCCCGTTTCCGTCTTCCTCGCCCCGGTCTCCGTTCCCGACGGCTTCCCCGTCACCAGGGGGTTGGTCTCCGGCAGCAGCGCGAAGCACCCGAGGCTGACCAGGGCGATCGCGGTGAGGTACGCCGCGACCGCCCACGGCGGACCGGAGCCGTCCGCCAGCGCCGTCGCCACGATCGGGGTCAGCGCCCCGCCCAGCACACCGCCCAGGTTGTAGCCGACGGCCGCCCCCGTGCAGCGGATCCGCGGGGCGTACAGCTCCGGCAGGTATGCGCCCACCACCGAGAACATCGTCACCATGCCCAGCAGCGCCACCGCGAAGCCCAGCGTCATCAGGAGCGGGTCGGCCGTCCGCAACAGCGCCACCAGCGGGAACATCCACACGGCGCTGGCCGCACAGCCGGCCAGGCACAGCGGCCGGCGCCCGTAGCGGTCGCCGAGCATCGCCAGCAGCGGGGTCATCAGGCCCTTGAACGCCACGGCCGCCATGATGCAGGCCAGCATCGTCGTGCGGCCCACGGAGAGGTGTTCGGTGGCGTAGGCGAGGGACCAGGTGGTGACCGCGTAGAAGACGGCGTAGCCCACGGCGAGGGCCCCGCCGGTCAGCAGGAGCAGCCGCCAGTGGCCCCGGAAGACCTCGGTGAGCGGTGCGTCGGCCCGCCGCCCGGTCGCCGCGAGCGCACGGAACTGCGGGGTCTCCTCCACCGAGCGGCGCAGCCACAACCCGGCGAGGGCCAGCAGCCCGGCCGCCCAGAACGGCACGCGCCACCCCCAGGAGGTGAACTGGGCGTCGGTCAGCGAGGCGGACAGCCCCAGCATCAGGCCGTTGGCCAGCAGGAACCCCACGGCCGGGCCGATCTGCGGGAAGCTCGCCCACAGTCCCCGCCGGTGCTCCGGCGCGTGCTCGGCGGTCAGCAGCACCGCCCCGCCCCACTCCCCGCCGAGCCCCAGGCCCTGGAGGAAGCGGAGCAGGAGCAGCAGCACGGGCGCGGCGATGCCGATCGTCCCGTACGTCGGCACGCAGCCGACCGCGACCGTGGCGAGGCCGGTGAGCAGCAGGGACGCCAGCAGGACCGGGCGGCGGCCGTAGCGGTCGCCGATGTGGCCGAAGACGGCGGACCCCAGCGGGCGGGCGAGGAAGCCCACGCCGAAGGTGCCGAAGGCGGCGAGGGTCCCGGCGAGCGGCGAGAAGGAGGGGAAGAAGAGCGGGCCGAGCACGAGGGCGGCGGCCGTGCCGTACACGAAGAAGTCGTAGAACTCGATGGCGGTCCCGGCGAGCGCCGCGGAGGCGAGCCGCAGCATGCCGGGCCGGGCGGGGCCGCCGTCTTCGGCGGCCGGCGCGGCCGGGGCGGGAGAGGCGGCCGGGGCGGGGGGCGGGGAGGGGTCCTGATGCATGCCGCACCAAATACCGCCTCCCCGCCCGCCGGGACATGAGTTCGGCCGTCAACGACCGGAAGGAGTGCTCCGCGTACCGAAGTTGACGCGTTGCGATCCCCGGACGGCTCCTACCAGCCGCGCTCGCGCCACTCCGCCAGGTGCGGACGCTCCGCGCCGAGGGTGGTGTCGTTGCCGTGGCCCGGGTAGACCCAGGTCTCGTCGGGCAGCTGCTCGAAGAGCTTGTGCTGCACGTCGTCGAGGAGGCTCTTGAAGGCCTCCGGGTCGTCGTGGGTGTTGCCGACGCCGCCCGGGAAGAGGCAGTCGCCGGTGAACACGTGCGCGTGGCCGTGCGGGTCGTCGTAGACCAGCGCGATCGAGCCGGGGGTGTGGCCGACCAGGTGCCGCGCGGTCAGCTCGACCCGCCCCACGCGCACGGTGTCCCCGTCCGCGACCGCGACATCGGTCGCGACCGGGATGCCCTCGGCGTCGAGGGCGCCCGCGTAGGTCCGCGCGCCGGTGGCCGCCACGACCTCCGCGAGCGCGCCCCAGTGGTCGCCGTGGCGGTGGGTGGTGACGACGGAGGCGATGCCGTCGTCACCGATCAGGTTCAGCAGGGTCTGCGCCTCGGCCGCCGCGTCGATGAGCAGCTGCTCGTCGGTGGCCCGACAGCGCAGCAGGTACGCGTTGTTGTTCATCGAACCCACCGCGACCTTGGAAATCATCAGGTCCGCGAGTTCGTGCACGTCGGCCGGACCGCCGACCTTGACCTCTCCGGTGTACGTCATGTGTTGATCCTAGAGGTGTCTTCCTACAGCGGCGGGAGCACGGGCAGCGGGCCGCCGGTGGCGGTCAGGGAGGCGCCCTTGTCGCCCCGGCCGGCCAGCCAGGCGAGCAGGGCGGCGGGGGAGCCGGACACGGTCACGGCCGGGTCCCCGGCGGAGCCGGTGCGCCAGGTGCGCCCGTCGGCGGCGGCCAGGGCCGTCGCGGGCACCTCCGGGCGGCCCGACCAGCGGTCGGCGAGGAAGGCGATCTCGCGGTCGGTGAACTCCTCCGGGAGGTCGGAGAGCTCGTAGCCGATGTTGAGGTCCACGTGGTGGAGGTCCACCTCGACCCAGCGGCGGAAGGGCACGTTCGAGGCGAGGTCCGTGACGCCGTTGCGCAGCTCGACGGTGCGGGACCAGTCCTGGTCGTGCTCGGTGGTGGCGAGGAAGCGGGCCCCGGAATCACGGAGGTCCGTCAGGTGTTCTTCCAGGGGCCGGCCGGCGTCGCGTGCGATGTCCGCGTCGCGCGCCTCGCCGCTCTCGTACATCGGGCGGCCCTCGAAGACGTTCAGGAGGGCGTCGGCGTTGCGTGCGAGGTGGGCCAGGATGTGGCCCCGGGTCCAGCCCGGGAGGTGTGACTCCTCGGACAGGGCGGCGTTGTCCAGTTTCGCGACCGCGGTCAGCAGTCGGTCCGTGGCTTCACGTACAGATCGCAGGTCGTGCACATGATCAGTCATGGCTTCGAGCCTAGTGCGCGGAGCCCCTGGCCACACGATCGGGTGAAGAGGTCTGCGGAGTGCCGTAAATCGAATGTGCGTGCTATACGCTCGAAGTCCAGACTCCATCTCCACCGCAGAGGCGCCCCCCATACCCTGGGACGGGGGCCGTGCCCCCCGCTCTCTCAAGAAAGGTGCGGACCGGCGTGACCGACCGTCTCATCGTTCGTGGCGCTCGCGAGCACAACCTCAAGAACGTCTCGCTCGACCTGCCCCGCGACTCGCTCATCGTCTTCACCGGACTCTCCGGGTCGGGCAAGTCCTCCCTGGCCTTCGACACGATCTTCGCCGAGGGTCAGCGCCGCTACGTCGAGTCGCTCTCGTCGTACGCCCGTCAGTTCCTCGGGCAGATGGACAAGCCCGACGTCGACTTCATCGAGGGCCTCTCCCCGGCCGTCTCGATCGACCAGAAGTCCACCTCGCGCAACCCGCGCTCGACCGTCGGCACCATCACCGAGGTCTACGACTACCTGCGCCTCCTCTTCGCCCGCATCGGCAAGCCGCACTGCCCCGAATGCCGCCGGCCCATCTCGCGGCAGTCGCCGCAGGCGATCGTCGACAAGGTGCTCGCGCTCCCCGAGGGCAGCCGCTTCCAGGTGCTCTCGCCGCTGGTGCGCGAGCGCAAGGGCGAGTTCGTCGACCTCTTCGCCGACCTCCAGACCAAGGGCTACAGCCGGGCGCGGGTGGACGGGGAGACCATCCAGCTCTCCGAGCCGCCGACGCTGAAGAAGCAGGAGAAGCACACGATCGAGGTGGTCATCGACCGCCTCACCGTCAAGGACAGCGCCAAGCGCCGGCTCACCGACTCCGTGGAGACGGCCCTCGGCCTCTCCGGCGGCATGGTCATCCTGGACTTCGTCGACCTCGCCGAGGACGACCCCGAGCGTGAGCGGATGTACTCCGAGCACCTCTACTGCCCGTACGACGACCTGTCCTTCGAGGAGCTGGAGCCGCGCTCCTTCTCCTTCAACTCGCCCTTCGGCGCCTGCCCCGAGTGCACCGGCATCGGCACGCGCATGGAGGTGGACCCGGAGCTGATCGTCCCGGACGAGGACAAGTCCCTCGACGAGGGCGCCGTCTCCCCGTGGTCGCTCGGCCACACCAAGGACTACTTCCAGCGGCTGATCGGCGCGCTCGCCGGCGAGCTCGGATTCCGCACGGACATCCCGTGGGCCGGACTGCCGGTGCGCGCGAAGAAGGCCCTGCTGTACGGCCACCGGACGCAGATCGAGGTCCGCTACCGCAACCGCTACGGGCGCGAGCGGGCCTACACCACGGCCTTCGAGGGCGCCGTGCCGTTCGTGAAGCGGCGCCACGCGGAGTCGGAGAGCGACGCCAGCCGCGAGCGCTTCGAGGGCTACATGCGCGAGGTGCCCTGCCCCACCTGCGAGGGCACCCGCCTCAAGCCGATCGTGCTCGCGGTGACGGTGATGGAGAAGTCCATCGCCGAGGTCGCCGCCATGTCGATCAGCGAGTGCGCGGACTTCCTGGGGCGGATGCGCCTCGACGCCCGCGACAAGAAGATCGCCGAGCGGGTCCTGAAGGAGGTCAACGAGCGGCTGCGCTTCCTCGTGGACGTCGGCCTGGACTACCTCTCCCTCAACCGGGCCGCCGGCACCCTGTCGGGCGGCGAGGCCCAGCGCATCCGGCTCGCCACCCAGATCGGCTCCGGCCTGGTCGGCGTGCTCTACGTGCTGGACGAGCCGTCCATCGGCCTGCACCAGCGGGACAACCACCGCCTGATCGAGACGCTGGTGCGGCTGCGGGACATGGGCAACACCCTCATCGTCGTCGAGCACGACGAGGACACCATCAAGGTGGCCGACTGGGTCGTGGACATCGGTCCGGGCGCGGGCGAGCACGGCGGCAAGGTGGTCCACAGCGGTTCGCTCAAGGAACTGCTGAAGAACACCGAGTCGATGACCGGGCAGTACCTGTCGGGGAAGAAGTCCATCGAGATCCCGGACATCCGCCGGCCCGTGAACGGCGAGCGCAGGCTGACCGTCCACGGGGCCAAGGAGAACAACCTCCGGGACATCGACGTGTCCTTCCCGCTGGGCGTGCTGACGGCCGTGACCGGTGTGTCGGGCTCGGGCAAGTCGACGCTGGTCAACGACATCCTCTACACGCACCTGGCCCGCGAGCTGAACGGCGCCCGATCGGTGCCGGGCCGCCACACCCGTGTCGACGGCGACGACCTCGTCGACAAGGTGGTGCACGTCGACCAGTCGCCCATCGGCCGGACGCCCCGGTCCAACCCGGCGACCTACACCGGCGTCTTCGACCACGTGCGCAAGCTCTTCGCCGAGACGATGGAGGCGAAGGTGCGCGGCTACCTGCCGGGCCGCTTCTCCTTCAACGTCAAGGGCGGCCGGTGCGAGAACTGCTCCGGCGACGGCACGATCAAGATCGAGATGAACTTCCTGCCGGACGTCTACGTCCCGTGCGAGGTCTGCCACGGCGACCGGTACAACCGGGAGACGCTGGAGGTCCACTACAAGGGCAAGTCCATCGCGGAAGTCCTGAACATGCCGATCGAGGAGGCGCTGGGCTTCTTCGAGGCGGTGCCGACGATCGCGCGCCACCTCAAGACGCTGAACGAGGTCGGACTGGGCTACGTCCGCCTCGGCCAGTCCGCGCCGACCCTGTCGGGCGGTGAGGCGCAGCGCGTGAAGCTGGCCTCCGAGCTGCAGAAGCGCTCGACGGGCCGGACGGTGTACGTGCTGGACGAGCCGACGACGGGCCTGCACTTCGAGGACATCTCGAAGCTGATCAAGGTGCTGTCGGGGCTGGTCGACAAGGGCAACTCGGTGATCGTCATCGAGCACAACCTGGACGTCATCAAGACCGCGGACTGGGTCATCGACATGGGCCCCGAAGGCGGCTACGGCGGCGGCCTGGTGGTGGCCGAGGGCACGCCCGAGCAGGTGGCCTCGGTGGGCGCGAGCCACACGGGCAAGTTCCTGCGGGACATCCTGGGCGCCGACCGGGTCTCCGACGCGGCGGCGGCCCCGGTGCGGGCGGCGGCGAAGAAGGCCCCGGCCAAGAAGACGGCCGCGGCGAAGAAGGCGGCCCCCGCCAAGAAGACGGCGGCCAAGAAGACGACGGCGCGGGCCCGCAAGGCCTAGTCGCTGCGCTCGGCTCAGCGGAACAGGAGGGGCCCGGCAGCCGTGCCGGGCCCCTCCTGCCGTCCGGCGGCAGGCAGGTCGAGGGTGGCCCCGGCCGCGGTGCGGACTCGCGCTCCCCGCAGGCGATCGGGAGCCGGTGCCGGTGACCTGCGGTGCCGATCGGCAGGCCGCCGCGGCGCGCGTACCGGCCGGCGGCTGTGCGCCGAGTTCCGCCGCCGGCCGGGAGGCTAGGCGTCGAGTTCCGACGCGTACGGGGGTTCCGCTCCCGGGCGGGTGCAGGTCAGGGCCGCCGCGTGGGCGGCGTAGGCCAGGACGTCCGGCCAGTCCACCGGGGCTCCCGGATCCGCCGCCAGGCGGTGCAGCAGGGCGGCGTTGACGGTGTCACCCGCCCCGATCGTGTCCGCCACCGTGACCGGACGGGCCGCCGCCGAGTGCTCGGCGCCCTCCCGCGTCCAGACCGTCAGGCCCGCCGCGCCACGGGTCAGCACCACCGCCGAGGGGCCGGCCGCCAGCCAGTCCCCGACCCGCCCGCCCAGCCAGGCCGCGTCCTCCTCCGACAGCTTGAGGATGCCCGTGTGCGGCAGCAGCCGCTCCGTGAGGCGGGCGCGGTGGCCCGCCGGGTCCGCGATCAGCGCCGGCCGGATGTTGGGGTCCAGCAGGGTCAGCAGCCCGCGCCGCGACTCCCGGCGCAGCAGGGCCTCGTACGCGCTCGCGCCCGGCTCCAGGACGAGCGAGCAGGTGCCGAGCGCCAGGGCCCGTGCCCCCTCCGGGAGGGCGGGCGGCAGGGTGAACAGCCGGTCCGCGGTGCCCTCGACGTAGAAGCCGTACGAGGCCGAGCCGTCCGGGGCGAGGGAGGGCACGGCGAGGGTGGTCGGCTCCGGCCCGCGCTGGACGAGCGAGACGTCCACCCCGGCGGCCCGCAGCCCGGCCAGCAGGCTCTCGCCGAACCCGTCCGTCGAGACCCGGGAGCAGAAGGCGGCCTCCGCGCCGAGCCGGCCGAGGGCGCGCGCCGTGTTGTACGGCCCGCCGCCCGGCCGGGGCAGCAGCGCGCCCGGCGGTCCGGCCGCGGGCACCAGGTCGATGAGGGCTTCTCCGCCGACGACGATCACGCGGAGGAAGGTACTCCATGGGACGCCGGTATCGTCGGGTGGGCCGGTGCCCGGGTCCGGAACCGGCCCGTGCCCCCGTCCGTGCCCGCACCACCCGGCCCCACCGCGCCCGCACCCCTGGAGAACCGCATGTCCGCGCCGCAGTCCGCCGCCCGCCGTACCGTCCTCAAGGGCGCCGCCGCGCTCGCGGGGGCCGCCGGCGCCGGGGCGGCGCTCACGGCCTGCTCCACGGAGACCAACAGCGGCGGCACCACTCCGCCGACCCCCACCGCACCCGTCGACCTGGGCGCGGCGGCCGAGGTCCCGGTGGGCGGCGCGAAGCTCTACCGGGAGCGGAAGCTGATCGTCAGCTGCCCGGCGGAGGGCCAGTACAAGGCGTTCAGCGCCCAGTGCACGCACGCGGGCTGCGTACTCGACAAGATCGTCGAGGGGCAGGGGAACTGCCCCTGCCACGGCAGCCGGTTCGACGTCTCCACGGGCAAGGTCCTGCAGGGGCCGGCCGACCGGCCGCTGCCCGAGGTGCCCGTCCGTGCGGAGAACGGCAAGCTCGTCGCGGGCTGATCCGTACGGGCCGTCACCTGGTGGCACCGGGCCGCACGGAGCCGCCCCGATCAGTCCCAGTCCCAGGCGATCCCGAGGATCCCGCGCCGCACCGACTGCTCCACCAGGTGCACCGCCCGGTGCCGCCCGCTCGGCGTCAGGTCCGCCAGGCCGGTGCGCGGGGCGTCCGGTCCGGTACGGGCGAACCGCCGGCAGCGCACCGGGAGGGCCGCCGCGTCGAAGCGGACCTGGAGCATGTACTGGCCGCCCGCGTAGCTGAAGCCGCGCACGTACTCGCCGCTGCGCGGGCCCGTGCCGTCCTCGACGCCGTAGCCGAAGACGTAGGTGTCACCGCGCCTCAGCCGGGCGTCGAAGAGCAGCTCGGCGACCACCACCCCGGCCTCGGGGTGGCACCGTACCCGGCCGGTACGGCAGTTCTCGTACGGCGTCACGCGCACCCGGGAGACGTCGCAGCCCGGGTCGCCGTGGTGCACGGCGAGGTAGCGGTCGACCCCGTCCCGGTGCGCCCGGACGATCTGCTGGGACTCGCGGCCCCGCAGCTCGCCCGCCGCTCCGATGCGGACGCGCTCGTGGTGGCCGAGCGAGTGCAGTCCGCCGTCCGGCGGGAGCTCCATGCCGTCCAGCAGCCGCTCCACCGTCCCGCCCCCGCTGAACAGGGCCCGGTAGGAGCGTCCGGCCGGCCGGGCGGCGGGCCCCGTGACGGCCGCCGGGTCCGGGACGGCCAGCAGTCTGACCAGGGCGCCGTCGGGCAGCTCCAGGATCCGTTCCAGGGCGGTGACGGCCCGCAGGGACTCCGGCTGGCGCGGTCTGCGGGCGCCCTGCTGCCAGTAGCTGAGGCTGGTCACGCCGACCTTGATGCCCTGCGCGGCCAGCCGGTGCTGCACCCGCTGGAGGGGCAGCCCGCGGGCGGCGAGGGCGGCGCGCAGGGCGAGGTGGAAGGGGCCGCCGCGCAGCAGCCGGTTCAGTTCCGCCGTGTTCGCCGGATCCGTGGAAGGCCGCATGGCGACTCCTCTGTGAACGTTCACACGCGCCGAGGTGGGGGATCACGGCGGCAGCTCCGGGGGACCAGGTGAAACGACAGCAACCGTTCACACCGCAGTCCCACCGTTCACACTGCAACGTCATCGCGTATTGAAGCGCGTTGACCTGATCGCGACAACTCCCTGATGCTCCTCCACAGCGTCCGGACGCGCTCCTCCACCCCCACTCCCCACCTCGGGAGGAACGCGATGCGCAACCGAAACCGGCGGCTTTCCCCGGCCGCCCTCCTCACCGCCGTTCTCACCGCCCTGCTCCTCGCCCTGCCCGCCGGCACCGCCACCGCCGCCGATGCCGACACGGGTCCCGCCCTCGCCCTGGCGCAAAAGCGCCTGAACATCACCATGCAGGCCCAGCAGAAGACCAACTGGTGCTGGGCCGCGGGCGGCAACACCATCGCCACCTGGTTCGGCCGCAACTACAGCCAGAACCAGTTCTGCAACGCCGCCTTCAACCGCCAGCAGGGCACCGAGTGCCCGAACAACCAGGCCACCCTCGGCAACGTCCAGACCGGGCTGCGCTGGGCGGGCGTCAACCCCGGCTCGTACGTCAACGGCTGGCTGCAGTACTCCACCGTCCAGACCGAGATCAACGCGAACCGCCCGATCGAGACCCGCATCCAGTGGTCGAACGGCGGCGGCCACATGCACGTCGTCTACGGCTACGACACCGCGAACAACTGGGTCTACTGGGGCGACCCCTGGCCCTCCAGCGACCGCTACAACTGGGCCTCCCACGCCTGGTACGTCAACAACAACACCTTCTCCTGGACCCACTCCCTCTACCGGATCGGGGCGTGAGCACCATGACCCTGCGCGCTTCGGCCGCCGCGGCCGTCCTCGCCGCCACCGCCCTCCTCGGGCTCGCCCCGCAGGCCGCCGCAGCGGCCCCCGTCGCCGCGGCTCCCGTGCCGCAGCCCCCGGCGGCCACCGCCGAGAACAGGGCGGCCGCCGCGCAGGCGGCGACCGCCCCCGACACCCTGGCCACGCTCTCCCGGTTCTTCGCCCGGGAGGGCAAGGTCTCCCTCGCCGCCGCGCAGCCCCGCATCGAGGGCGAGGCCATACCGGTCCACCACCTCTCCCCGGACTTCGTCGCGGGCCGGGCGGGTGCGCCGGTGGCCCGCCTGGAGTTCCTCGCCAGCAGGGCGGTCTCCTCCGACGGGCAGCAGGCCGCCCTGTGGACCGCCCGGACGGAGGCCGGCTGGCAGGTGGTGAACATCGCCACCGGCGACGACGAGTTCCGCTACGCGCAACTGGGCGCTGCGAAACTGCCCGGCGGGACGGTGTTCCGGGAACCGCAGATCGACGCCTGGTACGTGGCCGGCGGAAACCGGGTGCTGCCGCTGGACGAGGACGCCGTGCGCGCCGTGGGCGCCGCGGGCACGACGCTCGGCGGCTACCGGGCGCGGGTCGCCACGGCCTACGGGGACAAGCTCCCCGGCTCCCCGTACGCCGAGCGCGGCGCGGCGGGAGGGTACGCCGAGGCCGGTGCGGATGCCGATGCCGTGCCGGTCGCTGCCGAGGGGGCCGAGGTGCCCTGGGCGGCGGGGGCCGGTGTGCTGGCGCTCGGGGCGCTGGGTGCGGCCGCCGTGCGGCGCTCCCGCCGGGCGGGCCCGCAGGCCTGAGCGGCCCCCCCCGCAGGGCCCGGCCCGCCCCCCACCCCGGGGCCGGGCCCTGCGGGCGGCTCTCCCCGCCCCGCCCTTCCACCGTGCCCCGGGGCTCCGCCCCGGCCCCGCGCCTCAAACGCCGGCGGGGCTGGTTCGGGTGCCCCGGGGCTTCGCCCCGGCCCCGTGCCGCAATCGCCGGCGGGGCTGGTTGGGGTGCCCTGGGGCTTCGCCCCGGCCCCGTGCCTCGATCGCCGGCGAGGCTGGTTCGGGTGCCCCGGGACCCGGTCTGCGGGGCGCGCGGATCCGCAGACCGGCCCGGAGGGCTACGGTTCGTTGTCGGCGCGCGCCAGTAGGGTGGTTGGCATGGCCGACCCTTCCAGCTACCGCCCCCAGCCGGGGCAGATCCCCGACTCCCCGGGGGTCTACAGATTCCGCGACGAGCACCGCCGGGTGATCTACGTCGGGAAGGCCAAGAGCCTGCGCCAGCGCCTGGCCAACTACTTCCAGGACGTCGCCGGCCTGCACCCCCGTACCGCCACCATGGTGACCACGGCCGCCTCCGTGGAATGGACCGTGGTCTCCACCGAGGTCGAGGCGCTCCAGCTGGAGTACTCCTGGATCAAGGAGTACGACCCCCGGTTCAACGTCAAGTACCGCGACGACAAGAGCTACCCCTCCCTCGCCGTCACCCTGAACGAGGAGTACCCCCGGGTCCAGGTCATGCGGGGGCCCAAGAAGAAGGGCGTGCGCTACTTCGGTCCGTACGCCCACGCCTGGGCCATCCGCGAGACCGTCGACCTGATGCTGCGGGTCTTCCCCGTGCGGACCTGCTCCGCCGGAGTGTTCAAGCGCTCCGCCCAGATCGGCCGCCCCTGCCTCCTCGGCTACATCGGCAAGTGCTCCGCGCCCTGCGTCGGCCGGGTCACCCCCGAGGAGCACCGCGAACTGGCCGAGGACTTCTGCGACTTCATGGCCGGCCGCACCGGTGCCTACCTCTCCCGGCTGGAGAAGGAGATGCACATCGCGGCCGAGGACATGGAGTACGAGAAGGCCGCCCGGCTGCGCGACGACATCGGGGCGCTGCGCCGGGCCATGGAGAAGAACGCCGTGGTGCTCGCCGACGCCACCGACGCCGACCTGATCGCCGTCGTCGAGGACGAGCTCGAAGCCGCCGTACAGATCTTCCACGTCCGTGGCGGACGCGTCCGCGGCCAGCGCGGCTGGGTCACCGACAAGGTCGAGGCCGTCGACACCGCCGGCCTGGTCGAGCACGCCCTCCAGCAGCTCTACGGCGAGGAGAAGGGCGAGTCCGTCCCCAAGGAGGTACTGGTCCCCGCGCTCCCCGAGGACACGCCCGCGCTGGCCCAGTGGCTCGCCGACCGCCGGGGGTCCCAGGTCAGCCTGCGGATACCGCAGCGCGGCGACAAGAAGGCGCTGATGGAGACCGTCCACCGCAACGCCCAGCAGTCCCTCGCCCTGCACAAGACCAAGCGCGCCAGCGACCTCACCACCCGCTCCCGCGCCCTGGAGGAGATCGCCGAGGCCCTGGAGCTCGACGGCGCACCGCTGCGCATCGAGTGCTTCGACATCTCCCACCTGCAGGGGGACGACGTCGTCGCGTCCATGGTCGTCTTCGAGGACGGCCTGGCCCGCAAGAGCGAGTACCGGCGCTTCCAGGTCAAGTCCTTCGAGGGGCAGGACGACGTCCGGTCCATGCACGAGGTGGTCTCCCGGCGCTTCCGCCGCTACCTCGCGGAGAAGTCCAAGACGGGGGAGTGGGACCCCCAGGACGGCGAGGACGGGCCGTCCGAGGACGACGGGAAGCCCAAGCGCTTCGCCTACCCGCCCCAGCTCGTCGTGGTCGACGGCGGGCAGCCGCAGGTGGCCGCCGCCCGGCGGGCCCTGGACGAGCTCGGCATCGACGACGTCGCCGTGTGCGGCCTCGCCAAGCGGCTGGAGGAGGTCTGGCTGCCCGGCGAGGACGACCCCGTCGTCCTGCCCCGCACCAGCGAGGGCCTCTACCTGCTCCAGCGGGTACGTGACGAAGCCCACCGCTTCGCCATCCAGTACCAGCGCAGCAAGCGCGGCAAGCGCCTGAAGTCGGGGCCGCTGGACGAGGTGCCCGGCCTCGGCGAGAGCCGCAAACAGGCCCTCGTGAAGCACTTCGGTTCGGTGAAGAAGCTGAGACAGGCGACAATCGACCAGATCTGCGAGGTCCCGGGCATAGGACGGAAGACGGCCGAAACCGTGGCCGCGGCCCTCGCCGGGGCGGTCCCCGCCGGTCCTGCCGTCAATACGGCCACAGGAGAGATCATTGAGGATGAGAACCCCGCGCCAGCGGGAGCATCGTCCGAACGGGGGACCGAGCAATGACCGAGCACGAGACCACGCACGACCGAGACGGAGCACAGGTGAGTACGGGCACGACAGTGGAGCCCGGCGAGACCGCCGAGGCGGGCATCCCCGAGCTGGTGATCATCTCCGGTATGTCCGGGGCCGGCCGCAGCACGGCGGCCAAGTGTCTGGAGGACCTCGGCTGGTTCGTCGTCGACAACCTCCCGCCGGCGCTGATCCCCACCATGGTGGAGCTCGGCGCCCGCTCCCAGGGCAACGTGGCCCGCATCGCGGTCGTCGTCGACGTCCGCGGCCGCCAGTTCTTCGACGCCCTGCGCGAGTCCCTCGCCGACCTCGACAGCAAGGGCGTCACCCGCCGCATCGTCTTCCTGGAGTCCTCCGACGACGCGCTGGTCCGCCGCTTCGAGTCGGTCCGCCGCCCGCACCCGCTCCAGGGCGACGGCCGCATCACCGACGGCATCGCCGCCGAGCGCGACCTCCTGCGCGAGCTGCGCGGCGACGCCGACCTGGTGATCGACACCTCCAGCCTGAACGTGCACGAGCTGCGCGCCAAGATGGACGCCCAGTTCGCCGGGGACGAGGAGCCCGAGCTGCGGGCCACCGTCATGTCCTTCGGCTACAAGTACGGCCTCCCCGTCGACGCCGACCTCGTCGTCGACTGCCGCTTCATCCCGAACCCGCACTGGGTCCCGGAGCTGCGTCCCTTCACCGGGCTCAACGAGGAGGTGTCGGGGTACGTCTTCAGCCAGCCCGGCGCCAAGGAGTTCCTCGACCGCTACACCGAGCTGCTCCAGCTCATCGCCACCGGCTACCGTCGCGAGGGCAAGCGGTACGTGACCATCGCGGTCGGGTGCACGGGCGGCAAGCACCGCAGCGTCGCCATGTCCGAGAAGCTCGCCGCCCGCCTCGCCTCCGAGGGAGTCGAGACCGTCGTCGTCCACCGGGACATGGGGCGCGAGTGACCGCACGGACCCCGCGGCTGAGCCGCCTGCGGCGCCTCACCCCGGGACGGGGAGAGGACGGCGCAGGCCGCTCCGGCCGCCGGAGGGGCGCCACGCCCAAGGTGGTCGCGCTCGGCGGCGGACAGGGCCTGTCGGCCTCCCTCGCCGCCCTGCGCCGGATCACCGGTGACCTCACCGCCGTGGTCACCGTCGCCGACGACGGCGGCTCCAGCGGCCGGCTCCGGGAGGAGCTCGGCGTGCTGCCGCCCGGCGACCTGCGCAAGGCCCTCGCCGCGCTGTGCGGGGACGACGACTGGGGCCAGACCTGGGCCCGGGTCATCCAGCACCGCTTCCAGTCCGAGGGCGACCTGCACGGGCACGCCGTCGGCAACCTGCTGATCGTCGCGCTGTGGGAACAGCTCGGCGACCCCGTCCAGGCCCTCGACCTGGTCGGCCGGCTGCTCGGCGCACAGGGCCGGGTACTGCCGATGTCGGCGGTCCCGCTGGAGCTCCAGGCCCTGGTCAGGGGCCACGACCCGGCCCGCCCCGAGGACGTCGACACCGTCCGCGGGCAGGCCACCGTGGCCCTCACCCCGGGCGAGGTGCTCTCCGTACAGGTCGTGCCGAGCGCCCCGCCGGCCGTGCCGGAGGCCGTCGCGGCGGTGCTGGACGCCGACTGGGTGGTGCTGGGCCCGGGCTCGTGGTTCTCCTCCGTGATCCCGCACCTGCTGGTGCCGGAACTGCTGGACGCTCTCGTCGAGACCAAGGCCCGGCGGGTCCTGTCGCTGAACCTCGCGCCGCAGCCCGGCGAAACAGAGGGCTTCTCTCCGCAGCGTCATTTGGAGGTTTTGGCCCGACACGCCCCTAAACTCGCCCTGGACGTGGTGCTGGCCGACGAGGCCGCCGTGCCCGACCGCGAGTCCCTTGCCGATGCCGCGAAACGGTTCGGTGCCGCGGTCGAGCTGGCGCCCGTGGCCAGGCAGGACGGCTCGCCGAAGCACGACCCGGAGCTGCTGGCCGCCGCGTACGACCGTATTTTTCGGATGCATGGAAGGATCGGCCCATGGCGATGACGCCTGCGGTGAAGGACGAGATCTCCCGCCTGCCCGTCACCCGGACCTGCTGCAGGAAGGCGGAGGTCTCGGCGATCCTTCGGTTCGCGGGCGGGCTGCACCTGGTGAGCGGCCGCATCGTCATCGAGGCGGAGCTGGACACCGGGATCGCCGCCAGACGGCTCCGCAAGGACATCCTGGAGATCTTCGGCCATTCCTCCGACCTCGTGGTGATGGCGCCCGGCGGACTGCGCCGCGGCAGCCGCTACGTGGTCCGCGTCGTGGCCGGCGGCGACCAGCTGGCGCGCCAGACGGGCCTCGTGGACGGCCGCGGACGCCCCATCCGGGGTCTTCCCCCGCAGGTGGTCTCCGGGGCCACCTGTGACGCCGAGGCGGCGTGGCGCGGCGCCTTCCTGGCCCACGGCTCGCTCACCGAACCGGGCCGGTCCTCCTCCCTGGAGGTCACCTGCCCCGGCCCGGAGGCCGCCCTGGCCCTGGTGGGCGCCGCCCGCAGGCTCTCCATCGCCGCGAAGGCGCGCGAGGTGCGCGGAGTGGACCGGGTCGTGGTCCGCGACGGCGACGCCATCGGCGCCCTGCTGACCCGCCTCGGCGCCCACGAGTCGGTGCTGGCGTGGGAGGAGCGGCGGATGCGGCGCGAGGTGCGCGCCACCGCCAACCGCCTCGCCAACTTCGACGATGCCAACCTGCGCCGCTCCGCCCGGGCCGCCGTGGCCGCCGGAGCCCGCGTGCAGCGCGCCCTGGAGATCCTCGGCGAGGAGGTCCCCGAGCACCTCGCCGCCGCCGGCCGGCTGCGCATGGAGCACAAGCAGGCCTCCCTGGAGGAGCTGGGAGCGCTCGCCGATCCGCCGCTGACCAAGGACGCGGTCGCCGGCCGGATCCGGCGCCTGTTGGCGATGGCCGACAAGCGGGCCCAGGACCTCGGCATTCCGGGCACCGAGTCCAACCTCGACCTCAGCGAGGAGATGGCCGACAACATGGCCGGCTAGCAGGAAGACCTACGGCAGAAGGGGCCCGCGCGATCACTCGTGCGGGCCCCTTCGCGGTATGCCCCATTGACATGAGCATGGGCCGGTCTTGAGTCTGGCGTCCGAACCTTTCGTGGCAGCCGACGCCCAGGGGGGCACATGAGTCACCGCGCGAGAGTCGTCCTCGCCGCAAGCGCACTCGTTCTCGGAACCACACTCGCCGCGCTGCCCGCGGCGGCCCAGGCCCGGCCCGGCACCGCCGGCGCGTCCGGCGCCGAGGAGGTGAGGGTCTACGACGCCGACATCACCAAGGAACAGGTGCCGCTCGTCCTCGCCGCGGGCCAGGACGCCCACGAGCTCACCGAGCGCGCCCCGGAGAGCGGGACCGCCCGGGTCGAGCTCTTCCTCACCGGATCCCAGGCCGGCGAACTCGCCGCCCAGGGCGTCCGGCTCGCCGAGCGCACGATCCCGGCCCAGGGCCTGGCCCGGGCCAAGGCCGCCGGCGACGGCGTGTTCCGCCCGTACAGCGGCAAGGGCGGCCTCCAGGAGGAGATCCTGCGCACGGCCCAGGAGAACCCGGCGCTCACCAAGGTCGTCTCCATCGGCAGGACCGTCCAGGGCAAGGACATCCTGGCGCTCAAGGTCAGCAAGAACGCGAAGAAGACCAGGGACGGCTCCAAGCCCTCCGTGCTGTACATGTCCAACCAGCACGCCCGCGAGTGGATCACCCCCGAGATGACCCGGCGGCTGATGCACCACACCCTCGACAACTACGGCAAGGACCAGCGGATCACGAAGCTGGTGGACTCCAGCGAGCTGTGGTTCCTGCTCAGCGCCAACCCCGACGGCTACGACTACACGCACGCCGCCGACAGCCAGCGGCTGTGGCGCAAGAACGTGCGCGACAACAACGGCGACGGGAAGATCACCACCGGCGACGGGGTCGACCTCAACCGCAACTTCGCCTACAAGTGGGGCTACGACAACGAGGGCTCCTCGCCCAACCAGGCCAGCGAGACCTACCGCGGCCCCAAGGCCTCCTCCGAGCCCGAGACCACCGCCCTCGACGCCTTCGAGAAGCGCATCGGCTTCGACTACGCCATCAACTACCACTCCGCCGCCGAGCTGATCCTCTACGGCGTGGGCTGGCAGGTGGCCACCCCCACCCCCGACGACATCGCCTACAAGGCCCTCGCAGGCACCCCCGAGAACCCGGCGGTCCCCGGCTACTACCCGCAGGTGTCCTCGGAGCTCTACACCACCAACGGCGAGGCCGACGGTCACGGCGCCAACGTCAACGGCATCATGATGTTCACGCCGGAGATGACCACCTGCCAGACCGCCTCCGCGAGCGACCCGAACGACCAGTGGAAGCCAGAGGACTGCGCCTCCGGCTTCAACTTCCCGGACGACGAGAAGCTCATCCAGGCGGAGTTCGCCAAGAACGTGCCCTTCGCCCTCGCGGTCGGCGAGAGCGCGGCGCACCCGGACCGCCCGGCGTCCTCCGTCGGCCTGAGCGCCGCCGACTTCACCCCGGACCCCTTCACCACCTCCTACGCGGCCCGCGGACAGGACCAGGAGGTCGCCGTCACGGCCCGCAAGGCGCTCAAGGACAAGGAGCTCAACTACCGGATCAACGGCGGCCGCACCCACGACGAGGACCTCAAGGCCTGGAAGGGCGGCGACGTCTACGGCGGCGAGGACAACAACTGGTTCGACGAGTACCGCGCCGAGGTCGAGGGCGCCCGGCCCGGCGACAGGGTCGAGGTCTGGTTCACCGGCCGCGACCGCTCCGGCAGGCAGGTCTCCAGCGAGCACTTCACGTACACGGTGGCCGAGCGGCCGCGCGCGGACGTCCTGGTGATCGCCGAGGAAGGAGCCACCGCCCAGCACGCCCAGACGTACGTCGACGCGCTGCGCGCCAACGGCCGCTCCGCCGCGGTCTGGGACGTCGCCGTCCAGGGCGTCCCGCACCACCTCGGGGTGCTCTCCCACTTCGGCACGGCCGTCCACTACACCGGAGCCAAGTCGCCCGGCGGGGACACGCAGTTGGCGGTGCGCGACTTCCTGAACGAGGGCGGCCGGCTGATCGAGGCCGGTGAGCTGGCCGGCGGCAACGCCCAGGTCGGGCGCGCCGTCACCAACGACTTCAGCCAGTACTGGCTCGGCGCCTACGGCCGCACCAGCACCCCCGGGGCCACCGGCTTCGCCGGCACCGGGGCCCTGCAGGACGCCAAGGGCGGCCTCGGGGACGCCGCGGGCAACCCGCTGAACGCCCCCGGCGCCTACACGGTCACCTCCGACACCCTGGCGCCGGCGCAGTTCCCGCAGTTCAAGAGCGCGCAGGCGGGGCAGTACACCGGGATCACGAACCCGTACGCCCCCTACGCCGGCACCGGGATGGCCTCGGCGCTGCACACCGACAGCGACTGGAAGCGGCTGGTGCGCACCGTCGACCTCACCGGCGTCACCGCGGCCGACAGGCCGCAGTTGAAGCTCGCCCTCAACTGGAACACCGAGGAGGGCTACGACCACGCCGCGCTGGAGGCCCGCAGCGCCGGCGGCGACGACTGGACCATGCTGCCGGAGGCCGGCGGCCTGAGCAGCGCGGCCGTACCGGAGGAGTGCGAGGCCGGGTTCTTCATCAACGGCCACCCGTTCCTGCGCCACTACCTCACCCTGGACGGCGGCGGCTGCACCGCGCAGGGCACCAGCGGCCAGTGGAACACCTTCACCGGGTCCTCCGGCGGCTGGAAGCAGGTCACCTTCGACCTGAGCGCCTACGCGGGCCGGTCCGTCGAGCTCTCGCTCTCCTACATCACCGACCCCGGCTCGGCCGGACGCGGCGTCTTCGCGGACGAGGCACGCCTGTCGACCGGCAGTGGGGAGCAGGCCGTCGAGGGGTTCGAGACCTCCCTCGGCGCCTGGGCCGCCCAGGGCGCACCGGCCGGAAGCCCCGACGTCGCGGGCGACTGGACCCGCACCGGAGAGCTCTTCCGGTCCTTCGCCTCGGTGACCACGCGTGACACCGTACTTCTGGGCTTCGGCCTGGAACACCTGCCCGCGGCGGCGGACCGCGCCCTACTAGTCGGTAAGGCGCTCCGCTCGCTCAACCGCTGATCAGCGCCATCCTCGACGCTCACCCTGAGTGACCGGGACCAAGGTCCCCGAGGCCCGCACCGGAGCGTCCGGAGCGGGCCTCGCAGGGGATACCCCGGCGAAGTGGGGGGAGTGTCAGCCCTCGACCGATGTCACCCAAAAGCTCACGGAGAGGTAGGGTCGTAAGCGGTCGGGGACATCCCATTTCAGCTCGCCGGCGCTCTCACCGGCGCACCAACGAGGAGATCGGTTCGTGACGATCCGCGTAGGCATCAACGGTTTTGGCCGCATTGGCCGCAACTACTTCCGGGCCCTCCTGGAGCAGGGAGCGGACATCGAGATCGTCGGTGTCAACGACCTGACTGACAACGCCACCCTGGTGCACCTTCTCAAGTACGACACCATTCTGGGCCGCCTCAAGGCCGAGGTGTCCCACACCGACGACACCATCACCGTCGGCGGCAACACCTTCAAGACCTTCGCCGAGCGCGACCCCGCCAACCTCCCCTGGGGAGAGCTGGGCGCCGACATCGTCATCGAGTCGACCGGCATCTTCACGAAGAAGGCCGACGCCGCCAAGCACCTTGCGGCCGGCGCGAAGAAGGTCCTCATCTCGGCCCCGGCCAAGGACGAGGACATCACCATCGTGATGGGCGTCAACCAGGACAAGTACGACGCCGCCAGCCACCACGTCATCTCCAACGCGTCCTGCACCACGAACTGCGTGGCGCCGATGGCGAAGGTCCTGGACGAGAACTTCGGCATCGTCAAGGGCATGATGACGACGGTCCACGCCTACACGAACGACCAGCGCATCCTGGACTTCCCGCACTCGGACCTGCGCCGCGCCCGCGCCGCCGCCGAGAACATCATCCCGACCTCCACCGGTGCCGCCAAGGCCACCGCGCTGGTCCTCCCGCAGCTCAAGGGCAAGCTGGACGGCATCGCCATGCGCGTCCCGGTCCCGACCGGCTCGGTCACCGACCTCGTGCTGGAGCTCGACCGCGAGGTCACCAAGGACGAGATCAACGCCGCCTTCCAGAAGGCCTCCGAGGGCCAGCTGAAGGGCATCCTCGACTACACCGAGGACGCGATCGTCTCCTCCGACATCGTGAACTGGCCGGCGTCCTGCACCTTCGACTCCTCCCTGACCATGGTCCAGGGCAAGCAGGTCAAGGTCGTCGGCTGGTACGACAACGAGTGGGGATACTCCAACCGCCTCGTGGACCTGACGGTCTTCGTCGGCGGCCAGCTCTGAGTTTCCAGGGCTGAAACCACGATGTGAAGCACAGGGTCCGGGCCGCGCGACGATGCGCAGTCCGGACCCTGTAGCTTGCCAGTCGTTCTTCGCCCCCGACACGGGCGCCCAAAGGAGTCAGAAACACATGAAGACGATCGACGAACTGCTCGCCGAAGGCGTCAAGGGCAAGCGGGTCTTCGTCCGCGCGGACCTCAACGTCCCGCTCGCCGAGGGCACCATCACCGACGACGGCCGCATCCGCGCCGTCCGGCCCACGATCGCGAAGCTCGCCGAGGCCGGCGCCCGCGTCATCGTGGCCTCGCACCTGGGCCGCCCCAAGGGCGCCCCGGACCCGGCCTTCTCGCTCGCCCCGGCCGCCGCGCGCCTCGGTGAACTGCTCGGCACGGACGTGGCGTTCGCCACCGACACCGTGGGGTCCTCCGCCAAGGAGACCGTCGCCGCCCTCACCGACGGCAAGGTCGCCGTCATCGAGAACCTGCGTTTCAACGCCGGCGAGACCTCGAAGGACGACGCCGAGCGCGGCGCCTTCGCCGACCAGCTGGCGGAGCTCGCCGACGTCTACGTCGGCGACGGCTTCGGCGCCGTCCACCGCAAGCACGCCTCGGTCTTCGACCTGCCCGCGCGCCTGCCGCACGCGGCCGGCTACCTGATCGCCACCGAGGTCGGCGTCCTGAAGAAGCTGACGGACGAGGTCAAGCGCCCCTACGTCGTCGTCCTCGGCGGCGCCAAGGTCTCCGACAAGCTCGCCGTCATCGACGAGCTGCTCGGCAAGGCCGACCGCCTCCTGATCGGCGGCGGCATGGCCTACACCTTCCTCTACGCCAAGGGCTACGAGGTCGGCATCTCCCTGCTCCAGAAGGACCAGGTCGAAAAGGTCAAGGAGTACATGGCCCGGGCCGAGTCCACCGGCGTCGAGCTGGTCCTGCCGGTCGACATCCTGGCTTCGACCGACTTCCCCGACCTCAAGGGCAAGACCCCGGCCGAGTACACCACCGTCGACGCGGACAAGATCCCCGCCGACAAGGAGGGTCTGGACATCGGTCCGAAGACCCGCGAGCTGTACGCCTCGAAGATCGCCGACGCGGCGACCGTCTTCTGGAACGGTCCCCTGGGCGTCTTCGAGCACCCCGACTACGCCGGAGGCACCCGCGCGATCGCGCAGGCCCTCGTCGACAGCGACGCCTTCACGGTCGTCGGCGGCGGCGACAGCGCCGCCGCGGTCCGTACGCTGGGCTTCGACGAGAACGCTTTCGGCCACATTTCCACCGGTGGCGGCGCCTCCCTCGAGTACCTCGAGGGCAAGACGCTCCCCGGCCTCGCCGCCCTGGAGGGCTGAACCCGCATGACCACCCGCACCCCGCTCATGGCGGGCAACTGGAAGATGAACCTCAACCACCTCGAGGCCATCGCCCACGTCCAGAAGCTCGCCTTCGCGCTCGCCGACAAGGACTACGACGCCGTCGAGGTCGCGGTCCTGCCGCCCTTCGTCGACCTGCGCTCCGTCCAGACCCTGGTCGACGGTGACAAGCTGAAGATCAAGTACGGCGCCCAGGACATCTCGGCGCACGACTCCGGCGCCTACACCGGCGAGATCTCCGGCCCGATGCTGTCGAAGCTGAAGTGCACGTACGTGGCCGTCGGCCACAGCGAGCGCCGCCAGTACCACGGCGAGACCGACGAGATCTGCAACGCCAAGGTCAAGGCCGCGTACAAGCACGGGATCACCCCGATCCTGTGCGTCGGCGAGGGCCTCGACGTCCGCAAGGCCGGACAGCAGGTCCCCCACACCCTCGCCCAGGTCGACGGCGGCCTGAAGGACGTCCCGGCCGAGCAGGTCGAGTCCGTCGTGATCGCCTACGAGCCCGTCTGGGCCATCGGCACCGGCGAGGTAGCCACCCCCGAGGACGCCCAGGAGGTCTGCGGGGCGATCCGCGGCCGTCTCGCGGAGCTGTACTCGCAGGAGCTGGCCGACAAGGTCCGCATCCAGTACGGCGGCTCCGTGAAGTCCGGGAACATCGCGGAGATCATGGCCCAGCCGGACGTCGACGGCGCCCTGATCGGCGGCGCGGCGCTCGACGCGGACGAGTTCGTCAAGATCGTCCGCTTCCGCGACCAGTGAGTATGCGGTAGGGCCGATCCGTCGTACCCTTGCGGGGGCCAGAGGCTGGAGTTCCGGCAGCTGGCCCCCGCGCACATCTCGCAAAGCCGGAAAGCCCGAAAAAGCCAGAAAGTAGGAATCAGCCGTGATTATGGGGTTCTCGATCGCCCTGATCGTCTTCAGCGCCCTGCTGATGCTGCTCGTGCTGATGCACAAGGGCAAGGGCGGCGGCCTCTCCGACATGTTCGGCGGCGGCATGCAGTCGTCGGTCGGCGGTTCCTCCGTCGCGGAGCGGAACCTGGACCGCATCACCGTCGTGGTGGGTCTGCTCTGGTTCGCGTGCATCGTCGCGCTCGGCCTGGTGATGAAGTCGAGCAGCTGACCGTTCTCGCCATTCCGGCAGTCCGGTCGGCATCGCCCGACCTATGATGAGGCAGGCGTCCACGGCGCGGAATCAGTAACTCCGCTCACTGGACGTGCGTTGGGCCTTACGTAGACTTGGGCGCTCCGCGGCGGATTCTCCACTCACACTCCGCGGCACCATCACGCAGGGAGTTACGACCGTGGCAAGTGGCAACGCGATCCGTGGTAGCCGGGTCGGAGCGGGGCCGATGGGTGAGGCAGAGCGCGGCGAGTCTGCGCCCCGCCTGCGCATCTCCTTCTGGTGCTCGAACGGGCACGAGACGCAGCCGAGCTTCGCCAGCGACGCGCAGGTGCCGGACACCTGGGACTGCCCGCGCTGCGGGTTCCCGGCCGGCCAGGACCGGGACAACCCGCCCGCGCCGCCGCGCACCGAGCCCTACAAGACGCACCTGGCGTACGTACGCGAACGGCGCTCGGACGCTGACGGCGAGGCGATCCTCGCCGAGGCGCTCGCCAAGCTCCGGGGCGAGATCTGACACCGCCCGGTGAATGTGACGTGAGGCCCGGCCCCGCAGGAATCTCTCCTGCGGGGCCGGGCCTCTTTGTGTGCGTTGCGCCGCTTGTGATCCCTTAAGTTGGTGATCGGCGGGGCACGACAGGACGGAAGAAGTGGGTTGATGTCCGAGATGAACGCAGGCAGCCGTATCAAGCTGAACCGGACGCCCGAGTGGCTGGCGCTCGGCAAGCACCGGGAGGATTTCGGCGGGACGCATCTGCGGCAGCTGTTCGAGGAGAATCCCGGCCGCGGCGCCGGCTACACCCTGCGGGTCGGGGACCTGTACATCGACTACTCCAAGCACCTCGTCACCGACGAGACGCTGGAACTGCTGCGCGAACTGGCCGCGGCGACGGGCGTGGCCGAACTGCGCGAGGCCATGTTCCGCGGCGAGAAGATCAACACGACCGAGGACCGGGCGGTCCTGCACACCGCGCTGCGCGCCCCGGCGGACGCCGTCGTCGAGGTCGACGGCGAGAACGTCGTCCCCGGCGTGCACGAGGTCCTCGACAAGATGGCCGCCTTCTCCGACCGGATCAGGTCGGGCGCCTGGACCGGCTTCACCGGCAAGCCCATCAGGAACGTCGTCAACATCGGCATCGGCGGCTCCGACCTGGGCCCCGCGATGGCCTACGAGGCCCTGCGGGCCTTCGCCGACCGCGGCCTGACCGTGCGCTTCGTGTCCAACGTCGACGGGGCGGACCTGCACGAGGCCCTGCGCGACCTGGACCCGGCCGAGACGCTGTTCATCATCGCCTCCAAGACCTTCACCACGATCGAGACCATCACCAACGCCACCTCCGCCCGCGGCTGGCTGCTCGCGGGGCTGGGCGGCGACCAGGCCGCCGTGGCACGGCACTTCGTGGCGCTCTCGACCAACGCGGAGAAGGTCACCGAGTTCGGCATCGACCCGGCCAACATGTTCGGGTTCTGGGACTGGGTCGGCGGGCGCTACTCCTTCGACTCCGCGATCGGGCTCTCCCTGATGATCGCGATCGGCCCCGGCGCCTTCCGCGACCTGCTGGCCGGCTTCCGCCTGATGGACCAGCACTTCCGCACGGCGCCCGCCGAGGAGAACGCCCCGCTCCTGATGGGCCTGTTGGGGATCTGGTACGGAGCCTTCTTCGACGCCCAGTCGCACGCGGTGCTCCCGTACAGCCACTACCTCTCGCGCTTCACCGCGTACTTGCAGCAGCTGGACATGGAGTCCAACGGCAAGTCCGTGGACCGCGACGGCAATCCGGTGGAGTGGCAGACCGGCCCGGTGGTCTGGGGCACGCCCGGCACCAACGGCCAGCACGCCTACTACCAGCTGATCCACCAGGGCACGAAGGTGATCCCTGCGGACTTCATCGGCTTCGCCAAGCCGGTGGCCGAGCTGGAGGCGGCCCCCGCGGCCCAGCACGACCTGCTCATGGCCAACTTCTTCGCGCAGACCCAGGCCCTGGCCTTCGGCAAGACGGCCGACGAGGTCCGCGCGGAAGGGGCGCCGGAGTCGCTGGTCCCGCACAAGACCTTCCACGGCAACCACCCGACGACCACCATCCTGGCCACCGAACTCACCCCCGGGGTGCTCGGCCAGCTGATCGCGCTGTACGAGCACAAGGTGTTCGTCCAGGGCGCCGTGTGGAACATCGACTCCTTCGACCAGTGGGGCGTCGAACTCGGCAAGGTCCTCGCCAAGCGCGTCGAGCCCGCACTGACCGAGGGCGCGGACGTCCCCGGTCTGGACGCCTCCACGCAGGAGCTCGTCGCGACCTACCGGACGCTGCGCGGCCGCGGCTGACGCACACGGCTGACGTACACGGCTGACGCATGCGCGAAGGGCCCGCTCTCCCCGGGGAGAGCGGGCCCTTCGCGTCGGCTCCCGTCAGGAGGAGGCCGGAGGATACATCCCGGACGGCAGCTTGGCCGCCGCCGCCCGGTCCAGGAGCCACAGGGTCCGCGAGCGGCCGTACGCCTCCGCGGCCGGTGCCTGCACGCCGCCGGCCCCGCCGAGGGCGATGGAGACCGCTCCGGCCTTGTCCTCGCCGGCCGCCAGCAGCCAGACCTCGCGGGCCGCCCGGATGGCCGGGAGGGTCAGCGAGATCCGGGTGGGCGGCGGCTTGGGCGCGCCGTGCACGCCGACCACCGTGCGGTCGGTCTCCCGGGCCGCGGGGTGCTCGGGGAAGAGCGAGGCCACGTGCGTGTCCGGGCCGACGCCCAGCATCAGCACGTCGAAGGTGGGGACCGGACCGTGGTCCTCCGGACCGGCCGCCCGTGCCAGCTCGGCCGCGTACGCGGCGGCGGCCGCGTCCACGTCGGCGCCGTACGGGCCGTCCGAGGCCGGCATGGCGTGCACGCGGGCGGGGTCGACCGGGACGGAGTCCAGGAGGGCCTCGCGGGCCTGGGTGTGGTTGCGCTCGGGGTCGTCGGCGGGCACGTACCGCTCGTCGCCCCACCACAGGTCGAGCCGGTGCCAGTCGATCGCGTCGCGGGCCGGGGCGGTGGCCAGTGCGGCGAGGAGGCCGTTGCCGTTGCGTCCGCCGGTGAGCACCACGGACGCGGTGCCGCGGGCCGCCTGGGCGTCGACGATCTTCGTGATGAGCCGGGCCGCGGTGGCCTCGGCCATCAGTTCCTTGTCCCGGTGGACGACGACCTGAGGAGTCGTCATACCCATGTGCTGCCGCCTTCTTGGTAGTTCCGGGGGTGCGGTGCCGCGGGCGCCGCTGCCCGGACCCGGTCCTCAAACGCCGGACGGGCTGGAAGAACCAGCCTCGCCGGCGTTTGAGGCGCGGGGTCTGGGGCGGAGCCCCAGCAGTGGGCCTACCGGCCCGCCTACTTGGCCGCGGGCTTCTTCGCCGGCTTGGCGGCCGGCTTGGCCGCCGGCTTCGCGGCCGGAGCCGCTTCCGCCGGTTCCTCGGCAGCCGCCTCCGGCTTCGAGGAGGCCGCCGCCAGCTGGGACACGCCGTACTTCAGCGAAGCCTCGTACGTGTTGTCCGGGTCCAGCCGGCGCAGCTCCTCCGCCAGGAGCTCGGCCGTGTCGCGGCGCTTGAGCGCCACGTTCCGGTCGGGCTGCCCCGGCATGCACAGCGTGGCCAGCCCGCCGTCCGCCCGGTTCAGGACGATGTCGCCGTCCTTGGTCGACAGACGTACGGCCGTCAGGCCCGGACCCGCCGACAGCGTGCGGCGGACCGGGACCTGGAGCCGGTCCGCCAGCCACATGGCCAGCAGCTCACAGCTCGGGTTGTCGGCCTCGCCCTCGACGGTCGCCGAGACGACCGACAGGGCCTGCTGGTCCAGCGCCGCGGCCAGCATGGAACGCCACGGGGTGATCCGGGTCCACGACAGGTCCGTGTCCCCGGGCGCGTACGCACCCGCCCGGGAGCCGAGCGTGCCGACCGGGTCCTCGCAGGAGTACGTGTCCGTGATGCGGCGCTGCCCGAGCGTGCCCAGCGGGTCGCCCGCCAGGTCGGCGGGAGCACCGTCCGGCCACCAGACGACCACGGGCGCATCCGGGAGGAGCAGCGGGAGAACCACCGACTGGGCGTGGTCGACCAGTTCGCCGTGAAGGCGCAGCACGACCGTCTCACCGCTGCCGGAGTCCGCCCCGACGCGGATCTCCGCGTCGAGCCGGGCGTCCCGGCGGCTGCGCGGCGAGCGGCTGGCCCGCTTGATGACGACGACGATCCGCGAGGGGTGTTCGTGGGACGCGTCGTTCGCCGACTTGAGCGCGTCGTACGCGTTCTCCTCGTCGGTCACGATCACCAGCGTGAGGACCATGCCGATGGCCGGCGTGCCGATGTCCCGGCGTGCCTGCACCATCGCGGCGTTGATCTTGCTGGAGTTGGTCTCCGTGAGGTCGATCTTCATGGCCGGCGCCAGCTCCGTCCGTCTCGTGCGAGCATCTCGTCCGCCTCGACCGGCCCCCAGGTGCCCGCCGGGTACTGCGCGGGCTTGCCGTGCTTGTCCCAGTACTCCTCGATCGGGTCGAGGATGTTCCAGGACAGCTCGACCTCCTGGTGGCGGGGGAAGAGGTTCGCGTCGCCGAGGAGCACGTCGAGGATGAGCCGCTCGTACGCCTCGGGGCTCGACTCCGTGAAGGACTCGCCGTAGGCGAAGTCCATCGTGACGTCCCGGACCTCCATGGAGGTGCCCGGAACCTTGGACCCGAAGCGGACCGTCACGCCCTCGTCCGGCTGGACCCGGATGACCAGGGCGTTCTGCCCCAGCTCCTCGGTCGCGCCCGACTCGAACGGCAGGTACGGGGCCCGCTTGAAGACCACCGCGATCTCGGTCACCCGGCGGCCCAGGCGCTTGCCCGTCCGCAGGTAGAAGGGGACGCCCGCCCAGCGGCGGTTGTTGATCTCCAGACGGATGGCCGCGTAGGTGTCGGTCTTCGACTTGGGGTCGATGCCGTCCTCTTCGAGGTACCCGACGACCTTCTCGCCACCCTGCCAGGCCGCCGCGTACTGGCCGCGCACGGTGTGCTTGCCCAGGTCCTCCGGCAGCTGCACCGCCGTCAGGACCTTGAGCTTCTCCGCCACCAGCGCCTTGGGGTGGAAGGAGCCGGGCTCCTCCATCGCGGTCAGCGCGAGCAGCTGGAGCAGGTGGTTCTGGATGACGTCGCGGGCCGCGCCGATGCCGTCGTAGTAGCCCGCCCGGCCGCCGATGCCGATGTCCTCGGCCATGGTGATCTGCACGTGGTCGACGTACGACCGGTTCCAGATCGGCTCGAACATCGTGTTGGCGAAGCGGAGCGCCAGGATGTTCTGGACGGTCTCCTTGCCGAGGTAGTGGTCGATCCGGAAGACCTCGTCACGCGGGAAGACCTCGTGGACGACCTTGTTGAGCTCCTCGGCGCTCTTCAGGTCGTGGCCGAAGGGCTTCTCGATGACGGCACGCCGCCAGGAGCCCTCCTTCTGCGCCAGACCGTGGTCCTTGAGCTGCTGGACCACCTTGGGGAAGAACTTCGGCGGGACGGACAGGTAGAAGGCGAAGTTGCCCCCCGTGCCCTGCGCCTTGTCGAGCTCGTCGATCGTCGCCTTCAGCGTCTCGAAGGCGGCGTCGTCGTCGAAGTCGCCCTGGACGAAGCGGCAGCCCTGCACCAGCTGCTGCCAGACCTCCTCACGGAAGGGGGTGCGCGAGTGCTCCTTGACCGCCTCGTACACCTCCTGGGCGAAGTCCTCGTGCTCCCACTCCCTGCGGGCGAACCCGATGAGGGAGAAGCCCGGCGGGAGCAGGCCGCGGTTGGCCAGGTCGTAGACGGCAGGCATCAGCTTCTTGCGCGACAGGTCACCCGTAACGCCGAAAATGACCAGGCCGGACGGCCCCGCGATGCGCGGGAGCCGCCGGTCCTGTGCGTCACGAAGCGGGTTCGCTCCGTTTACAGACAAAGTGGTCAGGCCTCCGTGGGGGCGAGGCGCTGCAGCTCCGCCTCGGTCGACTTCAGCAGGTCGTTCCAGGACGCCTCGAACTTCTCGACGCCCTCGTCTTCCAGCAGCTGAACGACATCGTCGTACGAGATGCCCAGCTTCGCGACCGCATCGAGCTCGGCGCGGGCCTGCTCGTAGGTGCCGCGCACGGTGTCACCCGTGATCTGCCCGTGGTCCGCCGTGGCCTCCAGGGTGGCCTCCGGCATGGTGTTCACCGTGTTCGGGGCGACCAGGTCGTCCACGTACAGGGTGTCCTTGTACGACGGGTCCTTGACACCCGTCGAGGCCCACAGCGCACGCTGCTTGTTGGCGCCGGCGCGCTCCAGGGCGTTCCAGCGGTCCGAGGAGAAGACCTCCTCGTAGGCCTCGTAGGCCAGACGGGCGTTGGCGAGCGCCGCCTTGCCCTTCAGGGCCTTCGCCTCGTCCGTGCCGACGGCGTCCAGGCGCTTGTCGATCTCGGTGTCCACGCGGGACACGAAGAAGGACGCGACCGAGTGGATCAGGGAGAGGTCCAGGCCGGCGGCCTTGGCCTTCTCCAGGCCCGCCAGGTAGGCGTCCATGACCTCGCGGTAGCGCTCCAGCGAGAAGATCAGCGTGACGTTGACGCTGATGCCCTTGCCGATGACCTCGGTGATCGCCGGCAGGCCGGCCTTCGTCGCCGGGATCTTGATGAGCGTGTTCGGCCGGTCCACCAGCCACGCGAGCTGCTTGGCCTCGGCGATCGTCGCCGCGGTGTTGTGGGCCAGACGGGGGTCGACCTCGATCGAGACGCGGCCGTCCTGGCCGTCGGTGCGGTCGTAGACGGGGCGCAGGATGTCGGCGGCGTCCCTGACGTCCGCCGTCGTGATCATGCGCAGCGCCTCGTCCACGGTGACCTTGCGGGTCGCGAGGTCGGTGAGCTGCTGCTCGTAGCCCTCGCCGCCGCTGATCGCCTTCTGGAAGATCGCCGGGTTGGTGGTGACACCGACCACGTGCGACTGGTCGATGAGCTCGGCCAGGTTGCCGGACGTGATGCGCTTGCGGGACAGGTCGTCCAGCCAGATCGCCACGCCTTCGTCGGAGAGGCGCTTGAGTGCGTCTGTCATGGGAATTGCATCTCCTACTGGTGTAGTACGGGCGTCAGCGCGCGGCGGCGGCGAGGGAGTCGCGGGCGGCGGCGGCGACGGCCTCCGGCGTGAACCCGAACTCGCGGAACAGCACCTTCGCGTCGGCCGAGGCACCGAAGTGCTCCAGCGACACGATCCGGCCCGCGTCACCGACGTAGCGGTGCCAGGTCAGGCCGATGCCCGCCTCGACCGCGACGCGGGCCTTGACGGAGGGCGGCAGGACGCTGTCCTTGTACGCCTGGTCCTGCTCCTCGAACCACTCGACGGACGGCATCGAGACCACGCGGGTCGGGATGCCGGCGGCCTGGAGCTGCTCGCGCGCCTCGACGGCCACGTGCACCTCGGAGCCGGTGCCGATGAGGACGACCTGGGCGTCGCCGCCTTCCGCCTCGAAGCGCACGTAGCCGCCCTTGACGGTGTTCTCGTCGGCCTCGTACGTCGGCACGCCCTGACGGGTGAGGGCCAGACCGTGCGGGGTGCCCTTGCCGAACACCTTGGTGTGACGCTTGAGGATCTCGCGCCAGGCGATCGCGGTCTCGTTCGCGTCGGCCGGGCGGACGATCGTCAGGCCCGGGATGGCGCGCAGCGAGGCCAGGTGCTCGACCGGCTGGTGGGTCGGGCCGTCCTCGCCGAGGCCGATGGAGTCGTGCGTCCACACGTAGGTCACCGGCAGGTGCATCAGGGCGGACAGGCGCACGGCGTTGCGCATGTAGTCGGAGAACACCAGGAAGGTGCCGCCGTAGATACGGGTGTGGCCGTGCAGGGCGATGCCGTTCATGGCCGCGGCCATGGCGTGCTCGCGGATGCCGAAGTGGATGGTGCGGCCGTACGGGTCGGCCTCCGGCAGCGGGTTGCCCACCGGCAGGAACGAGGAGTCCTTGTCGATGGTGGTGTTGTTGGAGCCGGCGAGGTCGGCCGAGCCGCCCCACAGCTCCGGGATGACCGCGCCGAGCGCCTGGAGGACCTTGCCGGAGGCGGCGCGGGTCGCGACGGCCTTGCCGGCCTCGAAGGACGGGAGCTCGTCCTCCCAGCCCGCGGGCAGCTCGTTGGCGTTGATGCGGTCGAAGGAGGCGGCGCGCTCCGGGTTGGCGGTGCGCCAGGCGGAGAAGTCCTTCTCCCAGGCGGCCTTGGCCTCGCGGCCCCGGTCCAGCGCCTTGCGGGTGTGGGCGATGACCTCGTCGGCGACCTCGAAGGTCTGCTCCGGGTCGAAGCCGAGCACGCGCTTGGTGGCCGCGACCTCGTCGTCGCCGAGCGCCGAGCCGTGGGCGGCCTCGGTGTTCTGGGCGTGCGGGGCGGGCCAGGCGATGATCGAGCGGGCCGCGATGAAGGACGGGCGGTCCGTGACGGCCTTGGCGGCCTGCAGCGCCGCGAACAGCGCCTTCGGGTCGAGGTCGCCGTTCTCCTGCTGCTCGACGCGCTGGACGTGCCAGCCGTACGCCTCGTAGCGCTTCATGGTGTCCTCGGAGACGGCCGTCTCCGTGTCACCCTCGATGGAGATGTGGTTGTCGTCCCACAGCAGGACGAGGTTGCCGAGCTTCTGGTGGCCGGCGAGGGCGGACGCCTCGTGGGAGATGCCCTCCTGGAGGCAGCCGTCGCCCGCGATCGCGTAGACCATGTGGTCGAACGGGGAGGTGCCCGGGGCGGCCTGCGGGTCGAAGAGACCGCGCTCGTAGCGGGCGGCCATGGCCATGCCCACCGCGTTGGCGACACCCTGGCCGAGGGGGCCGGTGGTGGTCTCGACGCCCGCCGTGTGGCCGTACTCCGGGTGGCCGGGGGTCTTGGAGCCCCAGGTGCGGAACGACTTCAGGTCGTCCAGTTCGAGCCCGAACCCGCCCAGGTACAGCTGGGTGTAGAGGGTCAGGGACGAGTGCCCCGCGGAGAGCACGAAACGGTCGCGGCCCACCCACTCGGGGTCCGCCGGGTCGTGCCGCATCACCTTCTGGAAGAGGGTGTACGCGGCGGGGGCCAGGCTCATCGCCGTACCGGGGTGGCCGTTTCCGACTTTCTGGACCGCGTCGGCGGCCAGGACGCGGGCGGTGTCGACGGCCCGCTGGTCAAGTTCGGTCCACTCGAGCTCTGTGGTGGTCGGCTTGGTGCTCACCGTGGGTCAGGGCTCCTCTCCACATGTTTGTATCCCGGTGACGAACGGTGCACCGGCGATTCCGAGCCTACCCCCGCAACGGCGTGCAGCTATTCGAGTGCAGGCGGTCCGTCATCGCGCCGCCGACCCGTGTTCACCCGGCCACGGGTGCGCGGCGGGCGCCGTCCCCCGTATGTATGCACGGTCCGATCGGCCCAACACGAGGCGACCCCGGCGCGGGGCGACGTAAGCGCAACGTCTACAGTGGCGTGGTACGCGCAAGCCTTAACCGGGCCTTCACGTTGTGAACGGCCCGAGTCGGAGCTTGCTGGATTCTCTCTCAGGGGTGTGCGTGACGGCCGTCGAATCCCGTCCAGCGGGGGTGCTCGGGACGAGCCCCGGTCACCGGCCGTTCGGGACCCGCGTCATGGCTTTCGTGGCATTGACCAAGCCGCGGATCATCGAACTTCTGCTGATCACCACAGTGCCGGTCATGTTCCTCGCGGAACAGGGCGTGCCGTCGCTGTGGCTGGTCCTGGTGACCTGCGTCGGCGGTTACCTGTCCGCGGGCGGCGCCAACGCGCTGAACATGTACATCGACCGCGACATCGACGCGCTGATGGACCGGACCTCCCAGCGCCCGCTGGTGACCGGCATGGTCAGCCCGCGGGAGTGCCTGGTCTTCGGCATCACGCTGGGCGTGGTCTCCACCCTGTTCTTCGGCCTGCTCGTCAACTGGCTGTCGGCGGCGCTCTCGCTCGGTGCGCTCCTCTTCTACGTGGTCATCTACACGATGCTGCTGAAGCGGCGCACGACCCAGAACATCGTCTGGGGCGGCATCGCGGGCTGCATGCCGGTGCTCATCGGCTGGTCCGCGGTCCGCAACGAGGTCTCCTGGGCCGCCGTCATCCTCTTCCTCGTCATCTTCTTCTGGACGCCGCCGCACTACTGGCCGCTGTCGATGAAGGTGGCCGACGACTACGCCCGCGTCGGTGTGCCGATGCTCCCGGTCGTGGCCGGCAACAAGGTCGTGGCGCGCCAGATCGTCCTCTACAGCTGGGTCATGGTCGGCGTCTCGCTGCTGCTGACCCCGCTGGGGTACACCGGCTGGTTCTACACGGCGGTCGCGCTGGTGGCCGGCGGCTGGTGGCTGTGGGAGGCGCACGCGCTGCACGCGCGGGCCAAGGCGGGCGTGACGGGTGCGAAGCTCAAGGAGATGCGCCTGTTCCACTGGTCGATCACCTACGTGTCGCTGCTGTTCGTGGCGGTGGCCGTGGATCCCTTCCTCCGCTGATTACTCGCCGGTAGCATGGCTTCCATGGGAGACACCGCAGACACCGCGGCCGCCGCAGGCGCCGCGGACAAGAAGCAGGACCGTACGGCCGCGAAGCTGGCCAAGCAGATCGGCGCCTTCGCCAAGCAGCACGGCGGCGCCGAGGGCCAGCTCGCCCACATCGGCCAGGCCGGCACCCGCATCGTGCTCGTGGGCACGGACGGCGGCTGGGGCGACCTGGTGGCCCCGACCTTCGCGGTGGCTCAGCTGGCCGCGGAGAAGGCCGGGCTGACCCTCCACGAGGAGTTCGACGGGGAGTTCGCCGCGCGCGTGCGGACCGGCCCGTACGAGTGGTCGCGGATGGCCGGTATCCAGCTCGGCGGGTCCGAGAACCCGGCGGCCTGACCGCCCCCGGGGCCCCTCCGGGGGCCGCCGTCCGGGCTCGGTCAACAGCCCGAGCAACACCTCACACCCCGCTCACCCGTTAGGACGTGTGGAAGCGCCTTCCCCACGTCCGCAACGGGATGCCCGGATGATCGAAACGCCGCCCCTGGTGGACCAGTACTGCCACGGAGTCCTCCGTACGGAGCTGGGACTGGGCACCTTCGAGGCCCAGCTGATCCACTCGGCCGGCCCGCCCGCCGCCGGCACCACCTTCTTCGACACCCAGACCGGTTTCGCGGTCCGCCGCTGGTGTCCGCCGCTGCTGGGGCTGGAGCCGCACGCCGCCCCGGCCCGCTATCTGGCCCGGCGCCGCGAGCTGGGCCCGGACGAGTCCGCGCGGCGCCTGCTGCGCGGTTCCGGAGTCGGCGCCTATCTGGTCGACACCGGTGCGGCCGGGGACCTGACCACCCCCAAGGAACTGGCGCTCGCCGCCGACGCCGAGGCCTTCGAGACCGTCCGGCTGGAGTTACTGGCCGAGCAGGCGGCCGACACCTCCGGGACGGTGGCCGCCTTCCTGGCCAATCTCGCCGAGGCCGTCCACCACGCCGCCGCCGGCGCGGCCGCCTTCGCCTGCGCGACGGTCCCGGGCCGCGCGGACGGCACGGCCTTCGATCCCGATCCGCCCGGCCCGGGCGAGGTGCGCGGTGCGGCCGGACGCTGGCTGGACGGGCGGCCGCGCGGGGGAGCCGTACGGGACCCCGTTCTGCTGCGGCACCTGCTCTGGAGCGCGGTGACGTCCGGGCTGCCGCTCCAGCTCCACACCGGTACGCAGGACCCCGCCGCCCTGACCGGGTTCGTACGGGCCACCGCGGGGCGCGGGACACGGCTGGTGCTGCTCGGCGGATACCCGTACCACCGGCACGCGGCGCGGCTCGCGGAGGCCTTCCCGCACGTCTACGCAGATGCCGGCGCGGGCCTCGCGCGCACCGGGGCGCGGGCCGCGGCGGTCCTGGCCGAACTGCTGGAGCTCGCGCCGTTCGGGAAGCTGGTGTTCTCCAGCGGGGGAGGGCGGCTGCCCGAACTGCACGCGGTGGGCGCCCTGGTGTTCCGGGAGGCGCTGGGCCGGGTGCTGGGCGGCTGGGCCGCCGAGGGGTCCTGGTCCTGGCGGGACGCGGAGCGGGTGGCGGCCATGGTCGCGGCGGGCAATGCCCGCCGCGTCTACCGGCTGGACCGGCCGTGAGGGCCGGTCCGGAACGGCGGGCCCGGACTCAGACGGAGGAGAGCTGTGCGTCGCCCGGCGCGGGGGTCCCCGCCTCGTCGGCCGGCCGCTCGCGCAGGCTCAGCGCGAGCCGGAGCACGGCGATCCACACCAGGCAGGAGCCCAGCATGTGCACGGCTACCAGGACCTCGGGGACATCGGTGAAGTACTGCACGTAGCCGATGCCGCCCTGGGCGAGCAGGACGAGCAGCAGGTCGCGGGCGCGGGCCCGGGTGTCGACGGGGGCGTCGACCACCCGCAGCACCAGCCACATGGCGACGGCCAGCGCGCAGACCACCCAGGCGGCGATCGCGTGCACGTGCGCGGTGGTGTCCCAGTCGAACGGCATGCGCTTGATCTCGCTGCTGTCACCGGCGTGCGGGCCGGACCCGGTGACCACCGTGCCCGCCGCGATCAGGACGAGCGTGGTGGAGATCAGCGCCCACGACAGCTTGCGGACCGGGCCGGGGACGCGCGGGCGGGGGGCCGTGTCGCCCTCGCCGACGCGGTGCCAGGTGATGGTCGTCACGGCGATCAGTGCGGTGGCGAGCAGGAAGTGCCCGGCCACGCTGTACGGGTTGAGGCCCGTCATGACGGTGATGCCGCCGAGCACGGCGTTGCACATGACGATCGCGAACTGGACCCAGCCGAGCTTCGTGAGCGAGTGGCGCCAGGGCTCGGCCGAGCGGGCCGCGACGATCACCCAGCCGACGGCGGCGCTGAGCACGTACGTCAGCATCCGGTTGCCGAACTCGATGGCGCCGTGGAGCCCCTGCTCCTGCGTCACGATCAGGCTGTCGTCGGTGCACTTGGGCCAGGTGTCGCAGCCGAGACCGGATCCGGTCAGCCGCACCGCGCCGCCGGTGACGACGATGGCCACGCTCATGACGAGCGCGGCGAGCGCGGCCCGCCGGACGATCCGGGGTGACGGAGTCCAGCGGCTGGCGATGTAAGCGAGGGGGTTCAACACGCCCCATATCGTAGGCGACCCCTTGTGCAAACTTTCACGAGGGGGTGGGGGGTGGTGCGTCGGGCCCGGCGAGCAGCCGGAACCTGGCACCGGCGGGGTCGCCCTCCTCGTGCCACCACAGCAGGACGCGCCAGTGCGCGGCGTCGCCCGGGTGGTCCGGCGAGCCCGTGAAGCCGCGTACTAATTCAGCCCCTACGTCCTCAGCTGTCCGGTTCCTCACTTCTGTGGCGCTGTGCCAGGGATGGGGGAGTGCGTTCCACAGTCCGTCGGAGCCGCGGACGTCGAAGCGCCACACCGCGAGCCAGGGGGTGACCTCCAGCATCGTGCGCACCTGTTCGGCGCCGAGGTGCAGCCGGGCCGCGATCTCGGGCTCGTCCACCGAGCGGATGCGGGCGGCCACCACGGCCCGGGGCAGCAGCCGTTCGGGCAGCAGCCCCCGCGTGCGCAGGCCGACCAGTTCGTCGAAGGCCAGGTAGCGCAGGCGCAGTTCCAGCTGGCGGCCGATGTGGTCGAGGGCCTCCTCGGCGGCCTCGGCCTCCTCCGCCGCGGGATCGGCCAGGAGCAGCCGGCGGAAATCGGACTCCGCGTCCACGGCCCAGGCCACCGCGTCCTCGGTGGAACCCAGCTCGGCGAGGCGGTCGCCGAGGAACACCTTGGCCTGGGCGAGACCCCGCCGGTTGACCGCATCGCGCTGGTCCAGTCCCGCCCACACCTCCACCGCGGTACGGGTCAGGTCGCGGGCCCGCTCACCGGCGGCCCGCTCCATGGCGCTGGGGCCCTCGCCCGCGGCCGCGCCCAGCGGGTGCCTGGGCAGCCGGTCCGCGTCGCTCAGCGGCCAGGCCAGCCACACCCCGTGGTTGATCAGCCCGCGCGCGTACCAGCGGGCGTACTCCGGGGTGTGCCGGGCGGCGCGTTCGGAGCTGCGCAGGCCCTCCTCGATCGTGGCGAGGGCGCCCGCGCGGTCCCCCGCGGCGAACCGCAGGGCGGCCCGGTCGGCGAGGCGCAGCCCGAGCAGGGCGGAGCACTCGGGGTCGTCGTCAAGCGCGCGCAGGGCGCCGATCAGCTCGTCGAGGAGCCGTTCCCGCTCCGCCGGCTCCACCTGCGCGGCCCCCGCCCGCACCCGCGCCCACCGGTCGTCCAGCCGAAGTACGGCCTCCCGCTGCACCATGTCCGCCCCCCGGCTTCATGTGTGGAGGCGCCCATCCTCGCGGCTCGGCCGTCGCGAGGGAAAGGGTTTCATTCCCAGCGGAAGAGCCGCGCGGCGGCGCCCAGACCGAGTACGGACCAGGCCGCGAGGACGGCCGCGTCGCCCCACGGGAGCACCGCTCCCTGCTGGAGCACCTCGCGCAGCCCGTCGGACAGGGCCGAGATGGGCAGCAGCCCCAGCACGGACTGCACACCGGCCGGGAACTTCTCCATCGGCACGATCACCCCGCCGCCGACCAGCAGCAGCAGGAAGACCAGGTTGGCGGCGGCCAGGGTCGCCTCGGCCTTGAGCGTGCCCGCCATCAGCAGCCCGAGCCCCGAGAAGGCGGCGGTGCCCAGCAGGACGAGCGCGGCGACCGACAGCGGGTTCCCCTGCGGGGACCAGCCCAGCGCCAGGGCGATCGCCGTCAGCAGGGCGATCTGCAGCACCTCGGTGACCAGCACCGAGAGGGTCTTGGCGGCCATCAGCGCCCAGCGCGGCAGGGGCGAGGCCCCGAGCCGCTTGAGGACCCCGTAGCGGCGGTCGAAGCCGGTGGCGATGGCCTGGCCGGTGAAGGCGGTGGACATCACGGCGAGGGCGAGGATGCCCGGGGCCAGGAAGTCCACCGACTTACCGGCGCCGGTGTCGACGATGTCGACGGCGGAGAACAGCACCAGCAGCAGCGCCGGGATGATCACGGTCAGCAGCAGCTGCTCGCCGTTGCGCAGCAGCATCCGGGTCTCCAGCGCCGTCTGCGCGAGGATCATGCGGGACACGGGCGCGGCCCCCGGGCGGGGGGTGAACGTACCGGCGCTCATGCGCGCAGCTCCTTACCGGTCAGTTCGAGGAAGACGTCTTCGAGGGTGTGCCGCTCCACCGAGAGGCTGTCCGGCAGCACGCTGTTCTGCGCGCACCAGGAGGCGACGGTGGCCAGCAGCTGCGGGTCGACCTCGCCGGTCACCCGGTAGACGCCGGCGGTGGTCTCGGCCGCCTCGGTGCCGTCGGGCAGCGCCTTCAGCAGCGAGGCCAGGTCCAGGGCGGGCCGGCCGGTGAAGCGCAGGGTGTTCTCGGCGCCGCCCCGGCACAGCTGCTCGGGGCTGCCGTGGGCGATGACCCGGCCCGCGTCCACGATGGCGACCTCGTCCGCGAGCTGCTCGGCCTCGTCCATGTGGTGGGTGGTGAGGACGACGGTGACCCCGTCGGCGCGCAGTTCCCGTACGAGGTCCCAGGTGGCGCGGCGGGCCTGCGGGTCCAGGCCGGCGGTGGGTTCGTCGAGGAAGACCAGCTCGGGGCGGCCCACGACGGCCATGGCCAGGGCGAGGCGCTGCTGCTGGCCGCCGGAGAGCCGGCGGTAGGGGGTCCGGCCGCAGCTGCCCAGGCCGAGGCGTTCCACCAGGACGTCGGGGTCGAGCGGGTCGGCGTACAGCTTGGCCATGTGGCGCAGCATCTCGACGGCACGGGCCCCGGAGTAGACGCCTCCGGACTGGAGCATCACGCCGATCCGCGGACGCAGCTCCTCGGCCCGGGCGACCGGGTCGAGGCCGAGGACGCGGACGGTGCCGGCATCGGGGCGGTGGTAGCCCTCGCAGGTCTCGACGGTCGTCGTCTTGCCCGCGCCGTTGGGACCGAGGACCGCGGTGACGGAGCCGCCGCGGACGGTGAGGTCCAGCCCGTCCACCGCCGTCGTGGCGCCGTACCGCTTCACCAGTCCGCGGATCTCCACGGCGGGGTCGTTGCTCATGGTGGGTGAGTCTACGGAGCCGCGGGAAGGGCCCCGGGCGCCGGGTGGCCGGGAGCCGGGCCCCCGAATTCGGGTGCGGCGGGGCTCCGGGCGCCTGGGATTCGAACGCCGGGCAGTGAAAATGGCTTTTTTCAGTCCGGCCGGCCCGGACGGCCCATCCGCTTTCGGTGATCTTTTCGGGAAGTCGGCGCGGTGGGGGCACGGAGCCGCGGCGGATGCATGAGTGCTGGTGGGAGCCGCGCGGAGGGCTCCGGAACGTATTCGGGGAGATAGCGGAATGAACCCCTCCGATTAACTCTCCGTAGATAAATAAGGTAACCCTTAGTGATGGAGGCCACCAGGCGTGGCGTCCGTCACGGCTTGTCCGGGCTCGGTTAATTACGCAACAATGGCGTTGTGAAATACGGCGAACGGCAGAACGAGACCCCCCAGGGGGAGCTCACCACCGGGGAGCGGTCAACCCGCAACCGGGTGGCGCGCTCGATCCTGGACCACGGTCCGTCCACCGTCGCCGACCTCGCCCAGCGCCTCGGCCTCACCCAGGCCGCCGTCCGCCGCCACCTCGACACGCTCGTCGCCGACGACGTGGTCGAAGCCCGTGAGCAGCGCGTGTACGGAGCGCGGACCCGGGGTCGGCCCGCCAAGGTCTTCGCGCTCACCGACTGCGGTCGCGACGCCTTCGACCAGTCCTACGACACGCTCGCCGCGGACGCCCTGCGCTGGATCGCGCAGTCCGTCGGCGGCGGCGAACAGGGCGAGGCGGCCGTCGCCGCCTTCGCCAGGGCGCGGATGGAGACGCAGGCGCAGACCTACCGGGAGGCCGTCGAGGCGGCCGCCCCCGAGGGCCGCACGGAGGCCCTTGCGAAGGCGTTGACGCAGGACGGGTACGCTGCTACGGCGAAGAGCGCTCCCGGTCCGCACAGCGGTGAACAGCTCTGCCAGCACCACTGCCCGGTCGCCCACGTGGCCGAGCAGTTCCCGCAGCTCTGCGAGGCGGAGACCGAGGTCTTCTCCCGCCTGCTCGGGACGCACGTGCAGCGCCTCGCCACGATCGCCCACGGCGACGGAGTGTGCACGACGTTCATTCCGCGAAGCGCGGGCACCACACAGACCGACACATCAGTATCTGCAAGTACGGCCGGGAGGAACCCCGCATGACCACGGAGACTGCTCACCCTGAGCTCGATGGCCTGGGCACCTATGAATACGGTTGGGCCGACTCCGACGCGGCCGGTGCCGCTGCCAAGCGGGGTCTGTCCGAGGCTGTCGTCCGCGACATCTCGGCGAAGAAGTCCGAGCCGGAGTGGATGCTGAACCTCCGCCTCAAGGGCCTGAAGCTCTTCGGCAAGAAGCCCATGCCGATGTGGGGCTCCGACCTCTCGGGCATCGACTTCGACAACATCAAGTACTTCGTGCGCTCCACCGAGAAGCAGGCCGCTTCCTGGGAGGACCTGCCCGAGGACATCAAGAACACGTACGACAAGCTCGGCATCCCGGAGGCGGAGAAGCAGCGCCTCGTCGCCGGTGTCGCGGCCCAGTACGAGTCCGAGGTCGTCTACCACCAGATCCGTGAGGACCTGGAGGAGCAGGGCGTGATCTTCCTCGACACGGACACCGCGCTCAAGGAGCACCCGGAGCTCTTCCAGGAGTACTTCGGCACGGTCATCCCGGTCGGCGACAACAAGTTCGCGTCGCTGAACACCGCGGTGTGGTCCGGCGGCTCGTTCATCTACGTCCCCAAGGGTGTCCACGTGGACATCCCGCTCCAGGCCTACTTCCGCATCAACACGGAGAACATGGGCCAGTTCGAGCGGACGCTGATCATCGTCGACGAGGACGCCTACGTCCACTACGTCGAGGGCTGCACCGCCCCGATCTACTCCTCGGACTCGCTGCACAGCGCCGTCGTCGAGATCATCGTCAAGAAGGGCGGCCGCTGCCGCTACACGACGATCCAGAACTGGTCGAACAACGTCTACAACCTGGTCACCAAGCGCGCCGTGGCGTACGAGGGCGCGACCATGGAGTGGATCGACGGCAACATCGGTTCCAAGGTCACCATGAAGTACCCGGCCGTCTACCTGATGGGCGAGCACGCCAAGGGCGAGACCCTGTCCATCGCCTTCGCGGGCGAGGGCCAGCACCAGGACGCCGGCTCCAAGATGGTCCACATGGCGCCGAACACCTCCTCGAACATCGTCTCCAAGTCGGTGGCCCGAGGCGGTGGCCGCACCTCCTACCGCGGCCTGGTCGAGATCGGCGAGGGCGCCGCCGGCTCCAAGTCCAACGTGCTGTGCGACGCGCTGCTCGTGGACACGATCTCCCGCTCGGACACGTACCCGTACGTGGACGTCCGCGAGGACGACGTGACGATGGGCCACGAGGCCACCGTCTCCAAGGTCTCCGACGACCAGCTCTTCTACCTGATGCAGCGCGGCCTCACCGAGTTCGAGGCCATGGCCATGATCGTGCGCGGCTTCGTCGAGCCGATCGCGAAGGAGCTGCCCATGGAGTACGCGCTGGAGCTCAACCGGCTGATCGAGCTGCAGATGGAGGGCTCGGTCGGCTAGTCCCGACCGCCCCGCCCGCAGCACATCCACAGACGCAGACGCAGACCTGCTTAAGAGAGCGAGCAAGACGACAGCCATGGCTGAGGCTCAGAATATTCCGGCGGGCTCCACCACCGCCGGCGCGATCGCGGTGGCCGCCGAGTCCACCGTCGCCACCCGGATGAGCGCGCCCCCGTCCTTCGACGTGGCCGACTTCCCGGTCCCGCACGGCCGCGAGGAGGAGTGGCGCTTCACGCCGCTCGCCCGCCTCAAGGGCCTGCACGACGGCACCGCTGTCGCGGACGGCACGATGAAGGCCCAGATCGACGCGCCCGAGGGCGTCACCGTCGAGTCCGTGGAGCGCGGCGACGAGCGGATCGGCAAGGCCGGCACCCCCGTCGACCGGGTCGCCGCACAGGCCTTCTCCTCGTTCGCCAAGGCCACGGTCATCACCGTGCCCAAGGAGACCGTGCTCACCGAACCCATCCGGGTCGCCCTGCACGGCGAGGGCGGCACGACCTTCGGTCACACCGTCTTCGACGTGAAGCCCTTCGCCGAGGCGATCATCGTGATCGACCACACCGGTGACGGCGTGCGCGCCGCCAACGTCGACATCCTCGTCGGCGACGGCGCCAAGGTGACCTTCGTGTCCGTCCAGGACTGGGACGACACCGCGGTCCACACCTCGCAGCACAACGCCCTCGTCGGCCGTGACGCGAGCTTCAAGTCCGTCGTCGTCACCTTCGGCGGCGACCTCGTCCGCCTGCACCCGCGCGTCACCTACGCGGGCCCCGGCGGCGAGGCCGAGATGCTCGGCCTGTACTTCACGGACGCCGGCCAGCACCAGGAGCACCGCCTCCTGGTCACGCACGACGCGCCGCACTGCAAGTCGAACGTGGTCTACAAGGGTGCCCTGCAGGGCCAGGACGCCCACGCGGTCTGGATCGGCGACGTGCTGATCGAGAAGAGCGCCGAGGGCACCGACACGTACGAGATGAACCGCAACCTCGTCCTCACGGACGGCGCGCGGGTCGACTCCGTGCCGAACCTGGAGATCGAGACCGGCGAGATCGTCGGCGCCGGCCACGCCTCCGCGACCGGCCGCTTCGACGACGAGCAGCTCTTCTACCTGCAGGCCCGCGGCATCCCGGCCGACGAGGCCCGCCGCCTGGTCGTCCGCGGCTTCTTCGCCGAGCTCGTCCAGCAGATCGGTGTCGACGACATCGAGGAGCGCCTGATCGCCAAGATCGAGGCCGAGCTCCAGGGTTCCGTCTGATGAACTACGTCAAGGCCTGTGCGCTGAGCGAGCTGGAGGAGGACACCCCCAAGCGGGTGGAACTCGACGGCACGCCGGTGTCCATCGTCTCCACCGACGGGGAGGTGTTCGCGATCAACGACATCTGCTCGCACGCGAACGTCTCGCTCTCGGAGGGCGAGGTCGAGGACTGCATGATCGAGTGCTGGCTGCACGGGTCGGCCTTCGACCTGCGCACCGGCAAGCCCTCCGGTCTGCCCGCGACGCGCCCCGTCCCCGTATACCCCGTAAAGATCGAAGGGGACGACGTGCTCGTCTCCCTCACCCAGGAGTCCTGAGGTATCCATGGCAACGCTTGAAATCCACGACCTGCACGTCTCCGTCGAGGCCGAGAACGGCGCCCGCGAGATCCTCAAGGGCGTCGACCTCACCGTCAAGCAGGGTGAGACGCACGCCATCATGGGTCCGAACGGCTCCGGCAAGTCCACGCTGGCGTACTCGCTGGCCGGTCACCCGAAGTACACGATCACCGGCGGCACGGTGACCCTCGACGGCGAGGACGTCCTCGAGATGTCCGTCGACGAGCGCGCCCGCGCCGGCGTCTTCCTCGCCATGCAGTACCCGGTCGAGGTCCCCGGCGTCTCGGTCTCCAACTTCCTGCGCACCTCCGCCACCGCCATCCGCGGCGAGGCCCCCAAGCTGCGCACCTGGGTGAAGGAGGTCAAGTCCGCGATGGAGCAGCTGTCGATGGACCCGGCCTTCGCCGAGCGCAACGTCAACGAGGGCTTCTCCGGCGGTGAGAAGAAGCGCCACGAGATCCTCCAGCTGGAGCTCCTCAAGCCGAAGATCGCGATCCTCGACGAGACCGACTCCGGCCTGGACGTCGACGCCCTGCGCATCGTCTCCGAGGGCGTCAACCGCGTCCGCGAGACCGGCGAGGTCGGCACCCTGCTGATCACCCACTACACGCGCATCCTGCGCTACATCAAGCCCGACTTCGTGCACGTGTTCGCGAACGGCCGCATCGCCGAGTCCGGCGGCGCCGAGCTCGCCGACCAGCTGGAGAACGAGGGCTACGACAAGTACGTGAAGGGTGGCGCGACCGCGTGACACAGCTGCCTGGCCTCCTCGACATCGAGGCGATCCGCAAGGACTTCCCCCTGCTGGATCGTGTGGTCCACGACGGGAAGAAGATCGTTTACCTGGACAACGCTGCGACCTCGCAGAAGCCGCGCCAGGTGCTCGACGCGCTGAACGAGTACTACGAGCAGCACAACGCGAACGTCCACCGCGGCGTCCACGTGCTCGCAGAGGAGGCCACGGCGCTGTACGAGGGCGCCCGCGACAAGGTCGCCGCCTTCATCAACGCGCCGAGCCGCGACGAGGTGATCTTCACCAAGAACGCCTCGGAGTCGCTCAACCTCGTGGCGAACATGCTCGGCTGGGCGGACGAGCCCTACCGGGTCGACCGCGAGACCGAGATCGCCATCACGGAGATGGAGCACCACTCCAACATCGTGCCGTGGCAGCTGCTCGCGCAGCGCACCGGAGCGAAGCTGAAGTGGTTCGGCCTCACCGACGACGGCCGGCTCGACCTGTCCAACATCGAAGAGGTCATCACGGAGAAGACGAAGATCGTCTCCTTCACGCTGGTCTCCAACATCATGGGCACGGTCAACCCGGTCGAGGCGATCGTCCGGCGCGCCCAGGACGTCGGCGCGCTGGTGCTGATCGACGCCTCCCAGGCCGCTCCGCACATGCCGCTGGACGTGCAGGCGCTCGGCGCCGACTTCGTGGCCTTCACCGGCCACAAGATGTGCGGCCCGACCGGCATCGGCGTCCTGTGGGGCCGCCAGGAGCTCCTGGAGGACCTTCCTCCGTTCCTCGGCGGCGGCGAGATGATCGAGACCGTGTCGATGCACGCCTCGACCTACGCCCCCGCGCCGCACAAGTTCGAGGCCGGTACGCCCCCGATCGCCCAGGCCGTCGGCCTCGGCGCGGCCGTGGACTACCTGACCTCGATCGGCATGGACAAGATCGCCGCGCACGAGCACGCGATCACCGAGTACGCGATCAAGCGCCTCGCCGAGGTGCCCGACCTGCGGATCATCGGCCCCACCACGGCCGAGGACCGCGGAGCCGCGATCTCCTTCGTGCTCGGCGACATCCACCCGCACGACGTCGGCCAGGTCCTGGACGAGCAGGGCATCGCGGTCCGCGTGGGACACCACTGCGCGCGCCCCGTCTGCCTGCGCTACGGAATTCCGGCGACGACGCGAGCGTCTTTCTACCTGTACTCCTCTCCGGCCGACGTCGACGCGCTGATCGACGGGCTGGAGCACGTACGGAACTTCTTCGGCTGACGGACGAGGCGACGAGGACGCAGTGAAGCTGGATTCGATGTACCAGGAACTGATCCTGGACCACTACAAGCACCCGCACGGGCGTGGCCTGCGCGACGGCGACGCCGAGGTGCACCACGTCAACCCGACGTGCGGCGACGAGATCACGCTGCGCGTGAAGTACGACGGTGAGAAGCTGACGGATGTCAGCTACGAGGGCCAGGGCTGCTCCATCAGCCAGGCCAGCGCCTCCGTACTGAACGAGCTGCTCGTGGGCAAGGAACTGGCCGAGGCGCAGAAGATCCAGGCCGTGTTCCTGGAGATGATGCAGTCCAAGGGCAAGATCGAGCCCGACGAGGCCATGGAGGAGGTGCTGGAGGACGCGGTCGCGTTCGTCGGCGTCTCCAAGTACCCGGCCCGTGTGAAGTGCGCCCTGCTGAGCTGGATGGCGTGGAAGGACGCGACCGCCCAGGCCCTGGGCGACGCGGAGAGGAAGACGGCATGACCGAGAACGCGACGCCCGAGGCGTCGACCAAGCCGGCCACCGAGGAGGAGGTCCGCGAGGCCCTCTACGACGTGGTCGACCCCGAGCTGGGGATCGACGTCGTCAACCTGGGCCTGATCTACGGCATCCACATCGACGACGCGAACATCGCCACCCTCGACATGACCCTGACCTCGGCGGCCTGCCCGCTGACGGACGTCATCGAGGACCAGGCGAAGTCGGCGACGGACGGCATCGTCAACGAACTCCGGATCAACTGGGTCTGGATGCCGCCGTGGGGCCCGGACAAGATCACGGATGACGGTCGTGAGCAGCTCCGCGCGCTCGGCTTCAACGTCTGATCACCCCCGCTCGCGCAGGAGGGCCCCCGGCACGGTCGTGCCGGGGGCCCTCGGTGCTTTCCGGATCCCTCTCCGGATCCCTCTCCGGGTCCCTTTCCGGATCCTTTTCCTGATCGACGCCCCGGTCCGGACGGCTGTTCTCCGGGTGGACGGACGGCGTGCACCCCGTGTTGTCCACCGTCGCCGAATCTTCTCGACGGCCGTCACGACGTGGCGGCGCATACGAGAGGACCCCCTGTGACCGTTCGTTTCGCCGCCGGGACCGCCGGCCTCGCCGCGCTGCTGATCGCCGGGCTCACCGCGCCCGCCCAGGCCGTGACGTACGGGACGCCGACGATCGCGCTGTCCGCGTCCTACCTGTCCGGGGCCGTCGGGGCGACCGGGGACCCGGTCGTGAACGTCACCGTCGGCCAGAGCGGCGCCGACGTCTCGGCGCTGACGGTCAGCGCCTCGGCGTCGAGCAAGCCCTCGGTCGCCGGGACCGGGGACGTGAGCGTCACCGGCGCCGGGGCGGTCCGGCAGCTGGCCGTCACCGCGCGCGGCCGCGGCTACACCAACCTCACCGTCAAGGTCACCGGGCTGGGCGGCAAGACCGCCACCAAGACGCTGTACTACGCGGCCTCCGCCGCCGTGCAGAACCCGGCGGACGCCCGTTACCTCACCGGCTCGGCGGACGCCTCCGCCGCCGTGGACGTGGGCGGCGGGTACGCGGTGGTGGCCGACGACGAGTCCAACGTGCTGCGCCTGTACGACCGTTCCCGCTCGGGCGCGCCGGTCAAGACCTGGGACTTCAGCTCGCAGCTCGGTGTCAGCAAGGAGGTCGACATCGAGGGGGCGACCCGGATCGGCAACACCATCTACTGGACCGGCTCGCTCGGCAACAACAAGGACGGCGAGTACAAGGCGCCCCGGAACACGGTGTTCACCACCACGGTCAGCGGATCCGGCTCGGGCACGCAGCTGGCGTACGGGCGCTCGTACAAGAAGCTCCGTGACGACCTCGTCGCCTGGGACAAGGCGAACGGCAACAGGTACGGCTTCGCCGCGGGCACCGCGGACGGGGAGGCGCCGAAGCAGATCGACGGGTTCAACGTGGAAGGCCTGGAGTTCGCGCCGGGCTCCACGACCACCGCCTACCTGGGCTTCCGCGCCCCGCTGGCGCCGGCGGTGCCGGGCGGCAAGGCACTGCTGGTGCCGGTCACCAACTTCGACCAGGTCCTGGCGAGCGGGGCCAAGGCGGTCTTCGGGGCCGGTGTCGAGCTGGACCTCGGCGGGCTTGCCGTGCGGGACATCCGCAAGAACGCGGCCGGGCAGTACCTGATCCTGGCCGGCTCGTGGGCCGCCGACGACAACTCCGACCCGTACGCCCTCTACCAGTGGGACGGAGTCCCGGGACACGCCCCGGTCAAGCGGGCCGACCTGCCGACCACCGACCCGGGCGGCTGGGAGGCGATCGTGGAGGTCCCGGACTTGACGGCGGCGGGGGCCCGGGTGCAGCTGGTCACCGACAGCGGCTCCGCCGACCTGTACGGGGACGGCACCGAGGCCAAGGACCTGACGCACGCGGAGTGGAAGAAGGCGCGGGCGGCCTGGTTCACGCTGAACCCGTGATCAGGGACGGCGCGTGATCCCCGTGCTCAGGGGCTCGTGATCAGGGGCTCCGCCGCGAGCGACCCGGCCCGGTGCTCGCGGCGGAGCCGCCGGTCGGCGTAGAGCAGCCCGACGGCCAGCTGTGGGAAGGTCAGCAGCAGCGCCGGCGCGAGCAGCAGCCCGAGGGCGCCGAACCACTGCTGGAGGACGTACGAGGCCCCCAGCGCCAGTGCGCCCGCCGGAGCCGTGACACCGAGGGTCCGCCACCAGGCACCGCGCACCAGGCGGGCCGACCGGCGCAGGGCCGCCACCGGGCCGAGCGCCTCGTACCCGGCGGCCGTGGGCGCCAGGGCGAAGAGCACGGCGAGCCACAGGGCGACCGGGGCCAGGGGCAGCAGCCCGAGCGGCGGCAGCCCGGCGGCGAAGGCGGCGGCCCCCGGTCCGACGGCCGCCAGCAGGGCCAGCAGCCGCGCGCCGAGGACCGCAGGGGTCCTGGGCAGGGCGGCCCGCAGCAGCTCGCGCGCGGCCACCGGGCGGCCGAGCACGGCCGGCCGGAGCAGGGCCGCGGCCAGGGCGCCCGCCAGCGCCCAGCTGAACAGCAGGAACAGGGCGGTGGCCGGGACGAGGACGTAGACGAAGGCCCGGCTGCCGGCGGTACGGGTGAGGGAGGCGAGGGTGGCCGCCCCGCCGACCGCGGCGAGCAGGAGCAGCCCGCCGAGTTGGCCGAGGAGCAGGGCCCCGAGCAGCCGGCCCCCGTACCGGCGCAGCGCGGTGAGGGCGCCGCCGAGGATCTCCCGGGCGGCCAGCGGCCGCAGGGGTATCACCCCCGGCCGGGGAGCACGCGGGGGAAGCCAGCCGCCGCCCTGGTGGGTCCAATGCTGCGCCATGCGCCGCCCGCCCCTTCGTCGCCCGTCGCCCGTTGCCCGTCGTCCGTCGTCCGTCGTCCGTCGTCCGTCGTCCGTCGTCCGAGGAGGCGTCAGGGTAGCGCCGCGGGCCGCAGGAGTCCCGGGCCATGCGCGCGCGTCCGCATGTGTACAGGTGTACGTATCGATGTGTACTCTTGTACGCATGCCCTATGTCCTGCTCGCCGCAGCCATCGCCGCCGAGGTCGCCGGCACCACCGCCATGAAGTACAGCGACGGCTTCACGAAGCTGTGGCCCTCGCTCGGCACCCTGCTGGGATACGCCATAGCCTTCACCCTCCTCGCGCAGACCCTGAAGACCATGTCGGTCGGCACGGCCTACGCGATATGGGCCGGTGTCGGCACCGCCGCCATCGCCGCGATCGGCATGGTGTTCATGGGGGAGGCGGTCACCGCCGCGAAGATCGCCGGGATCGCCCTCGTGATCGGCGGGGTCGTCCTGCTGAACCTGGGCGGGGCGCACTGATGCCGCGGGGCGCGCGGCGCTACGACCCGGACCGGCGCCAGCGGATCATCGACGCCGCGATCCGGGTGGTGGGCGCCAAGGGCATCGCCGGGCTGAGCCACCGCAGCGCGGCCGCGGAGGCCGACGTACCGCTGGGCTCGACGACGTACCACTTCAAGACCCTCGACGACCTGCTGGTCGCGGCGCTGCGGCAGGCCAACGAGGGCTTCGCCCGGGCGGTGGCGCAGTCGCCGGCACTGGCCGATCCGGACGCGGACCTCGCGGGGGCGCTGGCCCGCCTCCTGGGCGAGTTCCTGGCGGTGGACCGGGGCCGGGTGGAGCTGGAGTACGAGCTCTACCTCGCCGCACTGCGCCGCCCGGCCCTGCGGCCGGTCGCCGCCGAGTGGTGCGAGGCCGCGTCCGAGGCGCTGGTCCCGAGGACCGACCCGGTCACGGCCCGGGCGCTGGTGGCGGTGATGGACGGCATCGGCCTGCAGGTCCTGCTGACGGACGCCGCGTACGACGAGTCGTACGCCCGTGAGGTCCTGGCCCGGGTCCTGCGCCCGAGGGCCTAGCGGGCTCAGAGGGCCGGAGGGCCGGAGGGCTGCAGGGCCGCAGGGTGTCCTGGAGGGCGGCTACGCCGTGCGCACCGCCGCCAGGGCCGTGCGCACGCTCGCCTCGATGTCGCGGATCGGGTAGATCACCTCGCGCACCGTGCGGTCGCGGTCGACGACCAGGGTCAGCCGCTTGATCCGGCTCACGCCCGCCGCCCGGAACGTCGGCAGCCTCAGCGCGGTCGTCAGTTCCAGGTCGGCGTCCGAGAGGAGCGGGAAGCGCAGCTTCTCCTGCTCCGCGAACTCCCGCTGCTCGTCCGGGCGCTGGGTCGAGACCCCGTGCACGGTGGCGCCGGCGGCCGTGAACTCCGCGAGCTGGTCGCGGTAGGTGCAGGACTCGAGGGTGCAGCCCTTGGCGCCCGGGATCCCGGCCCAGTCGGGCGGGTAGGACTCGGCCCGCGCGTAGGCGCCAGGGAAGAAGTACAGGACCGTGAACGGCGTGTCCGCCACCGGGTCGCCGAGCCCGCCGAAACGGTCCGGCAGCATCAGCTCCGGCACCCGCGTGCCGCGCAGCGCGTGGACCCGTTCCGCCTCGCGCGATGCCGCGTCGGTCGTCGCCGTCATCTCTCCCTCTCCCAGGACCCAGGTGTCTCCCCAGTCCTGGAGGGCCACCAGGACCGGCAGCAGCCCCCGCCCGCGCGGGGTCAGCCGGTACTCGTGCCGCACCGGACGCTCCTGGTACGGCTCGCGCGACAGCACCCCGGCCTCCACGAGCAGCTTGAGCCGCTCCGTGAGCACCTTGCGGGACACGCCCAGCTCGCGCTGGAGCTCGTCGAAGCGGTGCAGGCCGCGCGCGGTGTCGCGCACGATCAGCAGGGTCCACCAGTCGCCCACCACGTCGAGGGCCTGGGCGATGGCGCAGTCCGCGTCGCCGAGGTGTGTGCGCTGGGCCATGGGAGCTCCTTTGTCCGTTGACCCAAGGCTGTCATGCTGACATAGTCCGTTCCCAAAAGGAACTGACTAGCCGGATACGGGGGGCACGGGTGTGCTGCAGGGGTTCAAGGACATACCGAGGGTCGTGTGGCTGCTGGCTGCGGGGGTGTTCGTCAACGCCGTCGTCAGCTTCACCTTCGTCTTCGTCTTCCTCTACCTGACCGGCCCGCGCGAGCTCGGCGCCGCCCAGGCCGGCATCGTCACCGGGATCGGCGGCATCGGCCTGGTCGCGGGCAACTTCAGCGGCGGCTGGTACGGGGACCGCTACGGCCACCGCCGGGTGCTGCTCGCCGCCGCCACCCTCGCCGGAGTGGCCCTCGCGGTCATCCCGCTGCTGCCCACGCCGCTCCTCTTCGCGGCCATGCCGGCGGCCCAGTACGCCTCCGGCGTGATCCGGGCCGCCAACTCCGCACTGGTCGCGGTCACCGTCCCGGAGGGGGGCCGCCGCCAGGCCTTCGCCCTCGTACGGTGCGCGTCCAACGGCGGCTTCACCCTCGGACCGCCGCTGGGCGCCATGGTCGCGACCGGGCTCTCGTACGACTGGCTCTTCGTCGCCGACGGCGTCGGAACCCTCTTCTTCGCCCTCTGGACCGCCCGCGTCGTCCCGGCCCGCGGCGCACCCCGCACGACCTCCGCGGCCCCGGACGGGGGTCGGGGCCGCGGAATCGCCGCCGAACTGCGGGCCCGGCCGGCCCTGTTGGTGGTGCTCGGCGCGATCCTGGTGACCGACGTCGTCTACCGCCAGCAGTACTACACCTTCCCCGTCTTCCTCACCGACCACGGCCTGGACCCGCGCGCCTTCGGGCTCGTCATCGCCCTCAACGGCGGGGTGATCCTGCTGCTGGAGCTGCCCGCCGCCGTCGCGCTGCGCGAGCGGCCCGCGCTGCCGGTGATCGCCGCCGGGCTGGTGCTGGTCGGGGCCGGGTACGGGGCGCTGCTGTTCGGGGCGGGGATCGCGAGCGCCGTGGTGATGATGGTCCTGCTGAGCCTCGGGGAGATCCTCTACAAGACCACCGCCACCGCCTACGTCGCCGACGAGGCGCCCGAGCACGCCGTCGGGCGGTTCCAGAGCCTGTACGCGGGGATCTCGGTCAGCGGGGTCGTCATCGGCCCGCCGCTGGGCGGAGCGCTGTACGCCGCCGCGCCGGGGCTGCTGTGGCCGCTGTGCGCCGGGCTCGCGGCGACGGCGGGCGCGGCAGTGCTGTGGGCCTCGGCGCGCCGGCGCCGACACGCGCTCCGACCGGCACATGAGACCGGTTCGCAACCGCAGCCCGTCGCCGGTTAGGTTTCGGGCATGACTGCTACGCGTACCACCGGCGCCGTCGCCGCCGGACTTGCCACCCTCACCGCCGACGGCACCGTCCTCGACACCTGGTTCCCCGCCCCCGAGCTGATCGCCGAGCCCGGCCCGGCCGGCACCGAGCGCCTCACCGCCGAGCAGGCCGTGGAGCTCCTCGGCGCCGCCGCGGCCAAGGCGATCCGCAGCGACGCGGTCCGCGGCGTCGAGGTCGTAGCCGTCCGCACGGTCATCGCCTCCCTGGAGGACAAGCCGCTGGACGCGCACGACGCGTACCTGCGCCTGCACCTGCTCAGCCACCGCCTGGTCAAGCCGCACGGCCAGAACCTCGACGGCGTCTTCGGCCTGCTGACCAACGTCGCCTGGACCTCGCTGGGCCCGGTCGCCGTCGACCAGGTCGAGACCGTCCGCCTCAACGCCCGCGCCGAGGGCCTGCACCTGCAGGTCACCTCGATCGACAAGTTCCCGCGGATGACGGACTACGTCGCCCCCAAGGGCGTGCGCATCGCCGACGCGGACCGCGTCCGCCTCGGCGCGCACCTCGCCGAGGGCACCACGGTCATGCACGAGGGCTTCGTCAACTTCAACGCCGGCACCCTCGGCACCTCCATGGTCGAGGGCCGCATCTCCGCGGGCGTCGTCGTCGGCGACGGCTCCGACATCGGCGGCGGCGCCTCCACCATGGGCACCCTCTCGGGCGGCGGCAAGCAGATCATCTCGATCGGCGAGCGCACCCTGATCGGCGCCGAGGCGGGCATCGGCATCGCCCTCGGCAACGAGTGCGTCGTCGAGGCCGGCCTCTACGTCACCGCCGGCACCCGCGTCACCCTGCCGGACGGCCAGATCGTCAAGGCCCTGGAGCTCTCCGGCGCCGACAACATCCTCTTCCGCCGCAACTCGGTGACCGGCGCCGTCGAGGCCCGCCCGTACAAGGCGAACTGGGGCGGCCTGAACGAGGTCCTGCACAGCCACAACTGACGGTCGTACACGTCTGCGAGCGCCCTTCCGGACCCGGTGGTCCGGGAGGGCGCTCGGTCGTGGTCAGGGCGGGGCGGGCAGCGCCGTGCGGGCGCGCTCGATCTCGCCCAGGTACTGGTCCAGGCGGAAGCGGACCTCCTCGACCACCATGCCGTCGGCGCCGGGGAACATGAGGTCGGACCAGACGACCGTCTCCCCGCGCAGCCGGACCCGGATGGTCAGCCGGTCAGGTCCCGGGTCGGGACCTTCCTCGGCGGCCACGTCCACCGTGCGCGGGGTGTCAGCGGGGTGGAGCGGGCCGCCCGGGCGCAGGAGCAGTCCGGGGGCGAGTCCGGCCATCCTGCGGTCGCTGCGCGTGATCAGGTCGAGGCCGTCGACGAAGAGGTAGGTGTGCACCGCGGTGCACGCGGGCGGTCCGGGACACGTGCCGATGAGCAGCGTGCCGACCGTGTCCCGCGGGCCGGTGGGCGCCTCGGCCCTCAGCCTCCGCGGGGATCTACGAGGCATCCGCCCCAGGTGTCGTCATGGGCCGATCGTAGCGGCCGCACCCGCGTGGGGCCGCAGGTTTTGCGGGAGGTCAGGCGCGTGGCCCCGACGGCGTCCGGTACACCCCTCAGTGGAGCGGAATGGTGCGGATCAGGCCCGCGAAGGCCTGCTCCTCGGCCTCGGTCAGCTGGACCGACTCCATCGGGTGCGCGGCGGCGGTGCGCTGGGCCGGGATCATCGGCAGGGCCTCGACCGCTCGGCCGGTCTCCGGCTGCCGGACGCGGCCGCCCCACCGCATGTGGCCCAGACCGGCCACCCAGACGAGCGCTGCCACGAACAGGACGGCGAGGCCGATTTCCTGGGCGAGGGAGATCGAGGGGAACACCAGGATCCTCCAGGGGTGCGGGCGGTGCGAGCCGGGACAAGATCGGGCGTGCAGATACTCAACACCACAACCGGTCGATTCGGTGGAGATGTGGCGAGCGTCACGCCAGGGGCGAAAGTCCCTATCTCGCCCGCTACCGGCCCGTCACGGCCGCTCCAGCGGCAGCTTGAAGCCCTCGTGGCTGCGCGCGAAGCCCAGCCGCTCGTAGAAGCGGTGGGCGGCCGTGCGCCGCTTGTTGCTGGTGAGCTGGATCAGGCCGCAGCCGCGCCCGCGGGCCCGCTCGGCGGCCAGCCGCATCAGCTCCGCGCCGAGTCCCTCGCCCCGCCGGTCCGCGCGGACCCGTACGGCCTCCACCAGGGCCCGCTCCTGCCCGCCCTGGCCCAGGCCCGGTATGTACGTCAGCTGCAGGCAGCCCACGACGGTCCCGCCCCCGCCGGCCTCCGTGTCCGCGTCCGTGAGGACCAGCATCTCGTTGCGGGCGTCCGACTCGATCGCGGCGAAGGCCCGCTCGTGTTCCTCGCCCACCGGCATCGAGGCGGGGTCGAGGACCCGGTCCTCGTCGGCGAGCAGGGCGAGTACGGCCGGCAGGTCCCGGCGGGTGGCGATACGGAAGATCATGCCGGGATTGTGGCAGGGGGCCCGGCCGGGACGGCGGCCGGACCCCCTGCTGCTCCTGGCCCGGGGACTACGGGCGGAAGCGCAGCACCTGCGGGTCGTGGTCGCTGTTCTGAGCGGCGAACTCCGCGTTGATGTGCACGCTGTCGTACGTGAACTTCTTGATCGCCGGGCTGGTCAGGATCTGGTCCAGCACCTGGGCGTTGCCCTGGTAGACGTACGAGTAGCGCTCGGCCTTCGGCAGCGACTTGATCGCCGGGTACAGCGCCCCGCCGTCCGCCAGCGCGTCCGTGGTCGCGGAGAACTCGAAGTCGTTGATGTCGCCGAGGACGAGGACGTTGGCGTTCTTGTCCTCCGCCAGGATCTGCTTCACGAAGCCGTTCACGGCCTGCGCCTGGAGCAGCCGCTTGGCCTCCGAGGAACGCAGCGGCGGCTGGTGGTGCGAGGTCAGGCCCTCGTCGCCGCCCTTCGAACCGAAGTGGTTGGCGATCACGAAGACCGTCTTGCCGCGGAAGACGAACTCGCCCGCGAGCGGCTTGCGGCTGTCGGCCCACGCCGGGTTCGCGGGGTCCACGCGGCCGGGGGAGTGGGTCAGGTGGGTCTTGCCGTTCTCCTTGACGACGCCCGTCGCCGTGACCGCGTCACCCGGGGCGCGCTCGGTGAAGGAGACCCGCGCCGGGTTGAAGAGGAACACCTGGCGGATGTTGCCGCCGGGCTCGCCGCCGTCCTTCTTGTCCTCGGGGTTGACGGTCCGCCACTGGTAGGCCGGGCCGCCCGCCGCCGCGATGGCCGCGGTGAACTTGGTGAGGGTCTGCTCCGCCGAGACGGTGCCGTCGTTCTTGGCGCCGTTGTCGTCCTGGATCTCCTCCAGGGCGAGGACGTCGGGGGAGGCGAGGTTCTCGACGACGGCCTTCGCCAGCGCGTCGAACTTCTCCTGCGGGTCCGTCGGGTCGAGGTTCTCGACGTTGTACGTGGCGACCGCGAGCTCCTGCTCGGTCTGCGGCTTGGTCTTCTCGGGGGCGAGGGTGCCCGCCTTGACGGTGCCGAGGGTGCGGGCCACCAGCGTGTAGCCGCCGAACTGGTTGAAGTCCAGCGGGCCTTCCGTGGTGCCGGTCAGCTTGTCGCCGACGTTGGCCACGGGGAAGGGCTGCTGCGCGATCGGCGCGAGCTGCTGGATCTGCAGGCGCCCGGTGTTCTGGGACTCGTAGGAGCCGTAGACGGTGCCGCCGCGCTTGGCGGTGTTCTCCCAGCCCTTCACCGTGACCCACAGCTCGGAGTACGGGTCGGTGGCGCCGACGACGCGCGAGGTGCCGATCTTGACGTTCATGCCCTCGAGGGACTCGTAGTGGTCCAGGGCGTAGCGCGAGGGCTCCAGCGTCAGGCCGTTGATGCTGCCGCCGGCGGCCGGGTCGCCGGCCGGGGTGTACTCGGCGGGGACCGTGTACTCGTTGATCGCGGTGGCCTCGGGCAGCGCGTTGCCGGAGGAGACCACGGTGACGGCCGGCTTGGAGATCTGGGTCACCGACTGGTTGCCGGAGCTCACGCCACCGGGGATGTACTCGCCGACGGTGCCGGAGACCTTGACCGCGTCGCCCACGGCGACGGTCGGGACGGAGTTCGTGAAGACGAAGACGCCCTCGCTCGTCGCGTCGTTGTCGTCGGCGTCGGGGTCCTGGATCCAGAAACCGCGCGAGCCGTAGGTCCGCACGCCCGTCACGATGCCCTCGACGTCGGCGACCTGCTTGCCGTTGAGCGGGGATATCCGGGTGGTGCCCTGGATGTCGTGGATGCGTACCGGGTCGGCGGACGCCGCGCCCTCGGCCGCGTCGGCGGAGCCCGCGAGCAGGCCGGTGGCCAGCGCGGAGGCGACGAGGGCCGCGACGGCGGCGGAGCGGGGATGCGAGGAGCGCATGGTCAGGAAACTCCGGTGTGGGAGAGGGGTAGGGAGAGGCTGCGAACAGCGAGATCTGCGGGGGGTTGGTCAGCCCCCAAACGTCTACGCGCGTCAATTTCCTGTGTTGCCAGCAAAGTTGTCAAGCCCTCCAGGGGAGACGGCAGCTGACTGTGGGATGAACCAAAGGCGATGGCCCGCCGGGTGCGCCCGATATGCGTCTACGCTGGGTCGCCGTACGACGGCCACGGCTGTCATCTGCGCCACATCGGCCATGCCCGCACTGCCCCGTCATGTCGGCCATGTCGCCGGTTTTCGGGCGCGTATGACGGTCCGGCCGCCCGGCCGGACCGTCAGGGCCCGCCCGTCACCACCGCGTCCGCGAGGAGAGCCTCCCCATGTCCGCTGAGTCGCACCCCACACTGCCGCCGGTACGGCTGCACTCCGATGCGGAGCTGGCGCGCGACGCCCTCGGCGCCCCGCTGTTCGCGCGCGCCGTACGGCTGGCCCGCTGGGCCGGGCCCGCGACCCGCGTCGGGGTCGGCGGCGAGCTGGCGGCCGACCAGCTGCCCGCGGCCGCCGCCCATCTCGGCCTCGACACCGCGGACGAGGACGCCGCCGGGTACGCGAGCCAGGCCTGGCGGGTGGCCGTGGACACCGGCCTGGTGGACGTGACCGAGCCGGAGGAGGACGCGGCCGCCGAGGGCACCGCCGCGGCCGACAGCGTCGCGGAGGGCGCCGGGGAGGCGGGCGAGGAGCCGTACGGCACGGCCGCGCCCGGCGAGGACCTGGCGCTGGTGACGGGCGGGGCCCCCGGCGACGTCCTCGGCCTGTGGCGGGCGGCCCTGGAGGCGGTGCTCGCCGACGCGGCCGTGCCCGACCTGGAGGACCTGGTCGACGCGCTGGACGCGGGCGGGGAGATCGACTTCGACCGGCTGGACTGGAACCCGGGCCGGGAGGCGGACTTCCTCGACGAGGTCCTCGCCAACCTCTACCTGCTCACCGTCACCGAGGGCGGCGCCGCGGACCGGCCCATTCCGCTTCTGGTGCTGGCCGCGTCGATGGTCGTGCCCGAGGGAATGGGCGAGCCGACCGACGCCGTCCTGGAGCGGGTCTCGGACGCGATGATGCGCCTCGACGACCAGTTCCGGCAGCTGGAGCCGATCGGACTGGTGGAGTTCCGGCCCGTCGACGAGGAGCTGATGGCGCAGGCCGACGAGGACGGCCCGGGCGGTGCGACGGAGGCCGACGACGAGGACGTCTCCCGCTACGGCATGGTCCGCCTGACCCCCCTCGGCCTCTACGGGATCCGCGCCCGGATGCTGGAGGCCGGAGTGGAGGCCCCCGCGGTCGGCGAGCTGGCCGGCAAGGGCGCCGACGCCCTCCTCGACGCCGTCTCCGCCTACCCCGAGCACGCGGCGCAGGCCGAGATCGAGCAGTGGATGGCGGGCCGCAAGACGGCCGCCGCGGTCGCCGAACTGCTGGCCGCCGCGCGCGGGGACGACGAGGGCGGCCCGCTGCGCAGGCTGCGCTGCCAGCAGGCCCTCGCGCCGGCCGGACCGGAGGCCGAGCCGGCGGTCCGCGCGGTCCTGGCCGACGCGGAGCTCGGCGGGCTCGCCCGGGTCTGGATGGCGGAGCACGGCGTGGCCGACGTGCCGGCGCCCGCCCCCGAGATGGTCTTCTGGCTGACGGTCGACACGATCGCGGCGCAGCTCGCCGCCGACGGCGAGAGCGAGGAGCTGCCCCTCCTGATGGAGACCTTGACCGCTCATCACACGGGCTTCTTCGAGAAGGTGTGGCGCGTCGAGCACCCGTCGACGGCGCAGGTCCTGGAGGAGATGGGCCGGCTGCACCCGGACCGGAAGGCGGCGAAGGAGGCCCGCAGGGCCGCCTTCAAGGCGCGCTCGCGCAGGCCCTGAGGACCCGGTCCGGGCAGCCGGTGACAATGCGCCGTTCCTGGTCCGGAGTTGGCCATTGACGCCGACCGGCAAGGGGCCGGTCCCTCTTCGTGGGTAATTCAGCCGCCGTTCACGTGCGGGCGGGAGCGTGTGCGCCGACGACCGCACGACAGGCGCACCACTCCCCACCCCTGGAGACCCGATGCCGCTCAGCCGCAGAGACTTCACCGCCCGTACCGTCATCGCCGGCGCGGGAGTCGCGCTCACCGGGACGGTCGGCGCCCTCGCCACCGCTCCGGGGGCGCTCGCGGCCGAGGACGGTGCGGGCCGTGACGAGCACGGGCGGCCCTGTGAGCCCGGCTACGGCCCGCTCGTCCCCGACCCGGCCGGCATCCTCGCCCTTCCCGCCGGCTTCAGGTACCGCGTGATCACGCACAGCGGCGTCACCCGGCTGGAGTCCGGCGAGACCACCCCGTCCAACCACGACGGGACCGCGGCCTTCGAGGGCCACCGCGGCGTCACCCTGCTCGTCAACAACCACGAGCTCAAGGGCAAGCGGGAGAACTGGGCCCGCCCCGTCCCGCTCGCCGAGGGCCTCGTCTACGACCCGGCCGCGGCCGGCGGCTGCACGGTCGTCGAGGTCCGGCGCGGCGGCGAGGTCGCCGAATGGGTGGGCATCGCCGGTACCTCGACCAACTGCGCGGGCGGCGCCACCCCCTGGGACACCTGGCTGACCTGCGAGGAGAACTCCGACCTCGCCGGCAAGAACGGCATGACCAAGGACCACGGCTACGTCTTCGAGGTCGACCCGCACGACCGCCGCGCCAACCGCGACCCGCGGCCGGTCAAGGCCTTCGGCCGCTACGACCACGAGGCCGTCGTCATCGACCCGCGCCAGGGCCACGCGTACCTGACCGAGGACGCCTCCGGGCCCAACGGGCTGCTGTACCGCTGGACCCCGCCCCGCGGCTTCCGGCACGGGCGCGGCAGGCTCCGTACGCTCGCCGACGACGCCGGCGTGCTCCAGGCCGCCAAGTGCATCGACAGCTCGGGCCGGTTCGTCGACGACCTCTCGCGCGCCACGCGGATCGGCACCGTCTACGGCGTCGACTGGGTGGACGTGCCGGACCGCGACGCGCGCACCGTGCCGGTCCGCAAGCAGTTCGCGGACAGCGCGGTGACGCGTGGACGCAAGCTGGAGGGAATGTGGTGGGCCGATGGAGGCGCCTACTTCGTCTCCTCGTACGCCCGCGAGGAGAGCCCGGGCGCCGCGCACGACGGACAGGTCTGGTTCTACGACCCCAAGCGCCGCACGATCCGGCTGACCGTCCTCATCGGCGTCAACGCGGACCCGTCGGCGGAGGGCGGCTACGACGGCCCGGACAACATCACCGTGTCGCCGTACGGAGGCCTGGTCATCGCCGAGGACGGCTCGGGACTGCAGCATCTGTTCGGCGCGACCGAAACGGGCCGCACCTACCCGCTGGCGCGCAACGAACTGAACATCGGGTCGGCCGAGCAGCCCGAATACTCCGAATTCACCGGTGTCTGCTTCTCCCCGGACGGACGCACGCTGTACGCCAACATCCAGGACCCGGGCATCATGCTGGCCGTCACCGGGCCGTGGCGGCGCGCACACTGACGATCCGCCCGGCCGGCATCGCGGGCCTCAGTGGGCCGGGGAAACCTCCGCGCGGGAGGCCTCGGCCCACTCGGCGAGCAGGAACTCATACGCCTCGGAGGGCCACTCGCCGTCCACCCTGGTCTCCACGAGGTGCCGGATCGCCTCGTTCGCCTCGGCGGCGGACGGGCGGGCGGGCCCCGCGGGTGTGAAGGTCTCGTGCATGCTTCCAAGGCTACGGGCGGGCACTGACAGCCACCCACGGATTACGCGTGGCATCCATCACCCGCGGACCCGTCCGGTGGCCGCCCGTGCCCGCCCACCTGCTCAGAGTGCCTGCGCGGCGGGCTTGACCATGCCGCGCACTGTGCGCGACTTCACAAACTCGCCCATGGCCGTCATCTCCCACTCGCCGGAGAACTGACGGATCAGCTTCGCCATCATCACGCCCGTCTGCGGCTCGGCGCTGGTGAGGTCGAAGCGCACCAGCTCCTCGCCGCTGGCCGCGTCGATCAGGCGGCAGTAGGCCTTGGCCACGTCGGTGAACTTCTGGCCGGAGAAGGAGTTGACCGTGAAGACCAGCCCCGTGGCGTCCGCCGGGAGCCGGCCGAGGTCGACGACGATCACCTCGTCGTCGCCCGCGCCCTCACCGGTGAGGTTGTCCCCGGAGTGCTTGATGGCGCCGCCCAGGATGGACAGCTTGCCGAAGTAGCAGCTGTCGATGTGGTTGCGCTGCGGGCCGTACGCGATGACGGAGGCGTCGAGGTCGATGTCCCGGCCGCGGAAGGCCGGCTCCCAGCCCAGGCCCATCTTGACCTGCGAGAGCAGCGGGCGGCCGCCCTTGACCAGGGAGACGGTCTGGTTCTTCTGGAGGCTGACCCGGCCCTTGTCCAGATTGATCTTCCCGGTGGCGGGCGGGGCCGCCGGGGGCGCGGCGGGAGCGGGGGCGGCAGCCGGGGCCGGGGTGACCGGGGCGGGGGTGCCGGCACCGGCGGTGAGCCAGGGGGAGGGCTGGTGGACCGTCGGCCGGGCGGGCGGAGCGGGGGGTGCCGCGGGGGCGGCCGGTGCCGGCGGGGTCACGGCGGCCGCGGGAGCCGGTTCCTCGTCCACGCTGACTCCGAAGTCGGTGGCGATGCCGGCGAGGCCGTTCGCGTACCCCTGGCCGACCGCGCGGACCTTCCACACGCCGCCGCGCTGGTAGATCTCCACGACGACGAGCGCGGTCTCGGTGGCCAGCTGCGGCGGGGTGAACGAGGCGATCACCGCACCGCCGTCGGCGTTGCGCACGGTGGCGGTGGGCTCGATGCCCTGGAAGGTCTGCCCGGCGGCGTCGGGGCTGGCCGTGACCACGATCCGCTCGATGCCCGGGGGCACCGCGGAGGTGTCCACGGTGACCGAGTCCGGCGCCGCGCCGCCGCCGGACCGGTAGGCGACACCGGGCCCGGAGGGCTGGTTGAAGAAGATGAAGTCGGCGTCGGAGCGCACCTTGCCGTCCGCCGTGAGGAGCAGCGCGGACACGTCGAGCCGCACCGGCGCAGCCACGTCGACCGTCACGCTGACGGCGTTGAGCGGCAGGTTGGATCCAGGGGTCATAGCGGTCATGCCCGGAGAACGAGCGGAGGTGCTTTGCCGTTCCCTTACCTTCGGGGGATATTTCCGCCCCGGTTGCGGGGGTGGTTCTTGGCGGTGCGCTCGTTGCCGAACTTGTAGGAGCCGGTCCAGCGGGCCATCACGAGCTGCGGATCACCGCCCTCCACTTCGGCCAGGAACGCGGCGGCGCGGTTCCCGCGCAGGGTGGCCGCGGCGCGGCCCTGGTGGGTGATGACGACGCAACCGTCGCGCCGTACGTCGTACGTGAACCCGTGTGGTCTCGGCATGGCCCGCAGCCTGCCCCGCGCGGGGCGGGGCGGGCAACGGGATTGTTCGTGCGCGAGGGGCGGCCGGTGCGCGGGGCGCCGGGGCGCCGGGATTCGGGACGCCGGCGCGGTCGCTGCTCCCCGCCGGTCGGCCGCCGGTCGGAGGCGGGTCAGTCGCCGGTCACCCGGCGCGGGAGGCCCAGCGGATTGGCCTCGCGCAGCTCTGCCGGAAGGAGTGCGTCCGGCACCGACTGGAAGGCCACGGGCCGCAGCCAGCGCTCGATCGCCGTGCCGCCCACCGAGGTGGAGTGCGAGGTCGCCGCCGGGTACGGCCCGCCGTGGTGCTGGGCCGGGGCCACCGCGACCCCGGTCGGCCAGCCGTTGACGACGATCCGGCCCGCCAGCTGCGTGACCTGCCCGATCAGCTCGGCGGCCGGGCCGGGGGCGCCCTCGGCCTCGGCGGCCGACAGCTGGAGGGTGGCGCTCAGGTTCCCGCCGAGGCGCCCGAGGACCGCGCCCGCCTCGGACCGGCCCGCGTACCGGACGACGACGGTGACCGGGCCGAAGCACTCCTCCAGGAGGACGTCGTGCCCGTCGCCCGCGAGGAGGTCCTCGGCCCGCACCGTCAGATAGCCCGCCCCCACGGTGTGCTCGCCGCCCGATCCCGGGGTGACGGGGGCGTCGACGCCGGGCAGCGCGGCCCGCTCGCGCACCCCGGAGACGAAGTTCTCCCGCATCCGGTGGTCGAGCAGCACGCCGGGCTCGGTCTCGCCGAGGGCCTTGGTGAGCTCGCCGGTCAGCCGGTCGCCGTCCGGGCCGTCGGGCACCAGGACCAGGCCGGGCTTCACGCAGAACTGGCCGACGCCGAGGGTGACCGAACCGGCCAGACCGGCGCCGATCTCCTCGGCGCGCTCGGCGGCGGCGGCCGGGGTGACCACGACGGGGTTGAGGGAGCCCAGTTCGCCGTGGAAGGGAATGGGTACGGGCCGGGCGGCGGCCGCGTCGAACAGGGCCCTGCCGCCCCGGATGGAACCGGTGAATCCGGCGGCCGCGACCAGCGGGTGGCGGATCAGCTCCAGACCCGCGTCGAACCCGTGGACCACGCCCACCACTTCGGGCGGGAGCCCGTTCGCGACGGCCGCCCGGCGCAGCAGCGAGGCGCACAGCTCGGAGGTGGCGGGGTGGTCGGGGTGGGCCTTGACGACGACGGGGCAGCCCGCGGCCAGCGCGCTCGCGGTGTCCCCGCCGGGGACGGAGAAGGCGAGCGGGAAGTTGGAGGCGGCGTAGACGGCGACCACGCCGAGGGGAACCTTGTAGCGGCGCAGCTCGGGGCGCGGCGGGGTGAGGGAGGGGTCGGCGCGGTCGATCCGGACGTCGAGGTAGGACCCCTCGTCGACGGCGTCGGCGAAGGCGCGCAGCTGACCGGTGGTGCGGGCCAGTTCGCCGGTGAGCCGGCCCGGGCCGAGCGCGGTCTCGGCGTCGGCGGCCTCGATGACGTGGGCGGCCGCCTCGTCGAGCAGGGCGGCGGCGGTGCGCAGGAAGGCGGCGCGGACGGTGGCGTCCGCGAGCGGGCCGCGCGCGGCGTGCGCGGCCCGTACGGCTTCGTCCACCTCGCGGGGTGTGGCTTCCACCGCAACCTGCTCGCGCTGCTTCCCGGTGCGGGGGTCCACACTCCAGACTGGTGTCGTTGTCATGGCCCACTGCCTCCTGGATCGTTCAGTATTCTGAACGCAGTTCCGGTGGATGAATGATCACATCTGCTGCGGACTCTATTTCCGGGTCCTCCGCGTGACAAGAGGCGACCAGAGGGGAAGCAGGCGCATGACGACGACCGAGTCGGGGATCCCCGCCCAGGCGGCACCGGTCAAATCGGCGGTCCGGACCGTCCTGCTGCTGGAGCACTTCGCGGCCAGGCCGGGGCTGCACAGCCTGGCCGACATCCAGAACGACCTCTCCCTGCCCAAGTCCAGCCTCTACATGCTGCTGCGCACGCTGGTGAACCTCGGCTGGGTGGAGACGGACGCGACGGGTACGCGGTACGGCATCGGCGTACGGGCCCTGCTCGTCGGCAGTTCCTACATCGACGGGGACGAGGTGGTCGCCGCGGCCCGGCCCACCCTGGACCGGCTCTCCGACGACACGACGGAGACCATCCACCTGGCCCGGCTCGACGGGACGAGCGTGGTGTACCTGGCCACCCGGCAGTCCCAGCACTACCTGCGGCCCTTCACCCGGGTCGGGCGCCGGCTGCCCGTGCACTCGACGGCGCTCGGCAAGGCGCTGCTCGCCACGCACTCGGACGCGGAGGTGCGGGCGCTGCTGCCGCGGCGGCTGGAGGCGGTCACCGAGCACACGATCACCGACCGGGAGCAGCTCATCGAGGAGCTGGAGCTGGTGCGGGAACAGGGGTACGCGCTGGACCGGGAGGAGAACACGCTCGGGCTGCGCTGCTTCGGGGTGGCCGTGCCGTACCGCACGCCGGCCCGCGACGCGGTGAGCTGTTCGGTGCCGGTGGCGCGGCTGACACCGGGGCACGAGCAGGTCATCAAGGCGGCGCTGTTCGAGGCGCGCGACCGGCTGTCGGTGGTGACGCGCCGCATGTGACGGTGCGTGGGACGTCGGGTCCCGGACGGTTCCTCCCCCGCGCGGGGGAGGCGGTTCCCCAATGAGGGGGAGGTGGCGGGCCGCCGCGCACGGGACCGTTGGGGCATGACCACACGGGACGCTCGCACGAAGCACGCACCGCAGTACTCCGCCTCCGCCCCCTCCCCTTCTGCCCCCTCCCTTTCCGCGCCCTCCCCTTCCGTGCCCTCCTTCGACTCCGCCCCGGCTCCCGCTCCGGCAACCGGGGCCGGGGCCGGGAGGCGCGTCCTCGCGGCGGCGGCCCTGGCCGCGACGGCGCCGTACCTGGCGCTCAAGACCGCCTGGCTGGCCGGGAGCCGGATCGGGATACCGGACGGCAGCGTGCTGCTGGAGGCCGGCCCGTTCCTCACGGTGGCCAATGCCGTCACGCTGGCCATGGACGCGTGCGTGATCCTGCTCGTCCTGGTCCTCACCAGACCCTGGGGGCTGAGAACGCCCGCCTGGATGCTGACCGTTCCGGTGTTCACCGCCACCGGCCTGCTGACCCCGATCCTCCTCGGATTCCCGGGCCAGCTGCTCGTCCGGGCCCTGGGCTTCGGGGACGGCCCGGAGGTGGCGGCCGCGCGGGAGCCCTTCCTGGACTCCTGGGTCTTCATCGTCGTCTACACGGGATTCACCGTCCAAGGACTCGCCCTGGCCGGGCTGTTCGTGCCCTATGCGCGTCGGCGCTGGGGCCGGCGCTGGCAGGGCGCGGCGGGAGAGCGGCTGCCGTCGTCCACGGGGGTGGTGGCGGCAGCCGCGGCCTCGGGAGCCCTGGTCCTGGCCGCGTCGTTCCTCTACTGGGCCTTCGGCGGCACCGCCGGGCTGAGTGCGGAGCGGGCCGAGGCGTTCTCGGCGGAGAGCGCCGTCGGATCCGTGGCGCACGCGATGTGTGCGCTCGCCGCGGGAGCGGGAGCGCTGCTCCTGGCCCGCGGCGGGGCGCTCCGGGCGCGGTGGCCGCTCGGGCTCGCCTGGGTCGGTGGCGCAGCGACCCTGGCGTGGGGCGCCTGGCTGCTGAACGCCTCGCTGGGGCCGCAGCTCGGCGACGGTGAAGGACCGTCCGCCGCCGCGCAGTTGATCTACGCTGGCCAGATGGTCACGGGAGCGCTCACCACCGCCGTCCTCACCCGGTTCCTCATATCCCGACGCGAGAGCTGATGCGCCACGGCGCGGGCCGGCTGCTGGGCGCGCGGGCCCGACTGCGGTGGGTCCACCAGATCCTCGGCGGCGCCCTGCTGATGCCGTACTTCCTCCTGACCTCGGTGGCCGTCGGCTCGGCGGCCGGCGGAGCCAACGCCCTGTCCTCCCTGCCGCTGTCCCTCGCCGCCTACGCCGCGGCCCTGCCCCTGGTCGCCGCCACCGGGATGTACGCACTGGTCCGGCCGCTCTCGGTGACCGCCGTCCGGGCCATGTGCGCGGTGCCGGGGGAGCGGCTCGCCGAGGGGCCGGCGCGGTCATGGGCCGCCCGGGTGCGGGCATCGGCCTGGTGGACCCTGCACCTGGGGGTCGGAGCGCTGGTCAGCGGAATGACGCTGGCGGTGCCGCCCATGGCGGTGGTGCTGATCGTGCTGCCGTTCGTGAGCGGACTGCGCGAGGTCCGGCTGGGTTTCGGGTGGTTCAACACCGGTGTCGAGACGTACACGGCGCCGCTCCTCGGGATCGCCCTGCTGGCCGCACTGGCCGTGTGCGCGGCCGGGGCGGGGGAGCTGCTGGCCCGGCTGGCGCCCGTCCTGCTCGGGCCCACGGCGGCGGACCGGCTCGCGGCGGCCGAGGAGCGGGCGGCCGACCTGGCCGTGCGCAACCGGCTGGCCAGGGAGCTGCACGACGCGGTCGGCCACGCGCTCAGCGCCGTCACCCTCCAGGCGGCCGCGGCCCGGCGGATGCTGGACCGCGACCCCGACTTCGTACGGGAGGCGCTCACCGCGATCGAGGACACCACCCGGCGGACGGTGGGCGAACTGGACGCCGTACTGGGCCTGCTGCGCGAGGGGGACCCGGACCGGCCGGACGGTGCGACCGCCCCCGCGCCCACCCTCGCCGCCGACCTCGACGGGCTGCTGGCCCGCACCCGCGCCGCGGGCACCCCCGTGACCGCGCACCAGGACCCCGGGCCCGCGGGGGACTGGGCCCGGCTCCCGGAGACCACCTCCCGCGAGGCCTACCGGATCGTGCAGGAAGGCCTCAGCAACGCACTGCGCCACGGCGCCGGCCCGGTGGACCTGCGGATCCTCGTCCGGGCCGGCCACGACACCGCACGACGAGAACTGGAGATCACCATGACCAATCCGCCCGCCGCGCCCGAGGGCCGGGAGCCCCGCACCACCGGGGGCCGCGGGCTGCGCGGTTCCGCGGAGCGGGCCGCACTGCTCGGCGGCAGCGTCGAGGCCGGCCCCGACGGGGACCGGTGGCGGCTGCGCGCGGTCCTCCCGCTGGCCGGCGGCGGCCGATGACCGCCGCGGCCCCGGGGGGCCGGCCGCCGCTGCGCATCGTGCTCTGCGACGACGAGCGGATGGTCCGCACCGCGCTGCGGGTCATCCTGGAGGCGGAAGCCGACCTGGAGGTCGTCGGCGAGGCCGCCACCGGCGCCGAGGCGGTCCCGCTCGTGCGGTCCCTCGCCCCCGACGTGGTGCTGATGGACGTCCGGATGCCCGAGATCGACGGCATCCGGGCCACCGAGCAGATCCTCGCCACCATGGCCGAGCCGCCCAGGATCGTGGTCGTCACCACCTTCGAGAACGACGCCTACGTCTACGAGGCGCTGCGCGCCGGAGCCGTCGGCTTCCTCCTCAAGCGCGCCGACCCCGACGAGCTGATCGGGGCGGTCCGGATCGTCGCCCGCGGGGACTCGCTGCTCTTTCCGGCCGCCGTCCGCTCCCTCGCCGCCACCCACGCGGCGGCCGCCGCCCCGGCCACCGCACCGTGGATCGCCCGGCTCACCGACCGCGAGGCCGACGTACTGCGCCTGATGGCCACCGGACTGTCCAACCACGAGATGAGCGAACGCCTCGGGGTCGGCCCCCAGACGGTCAAGACCCACGTCGCGTCGGTCCTCGCCAAGACCGGATCCCGCGACCGCACGCAGGCGGTCATCGCGGCCTACGAGGGAGGATTCATCATGAGGAAAGCCTGAGAAGTCGGCCACAATCGGGGCAGAGCGGAACGCTTGGAGCCGCCGGGACGTCTTTTCGGGCGATGAACAAAACGATCAGGCGTGCGTCGGTCTTCTGTCTGCTCCTGGTGCTGGCCCTGCTGGTCCGGGTCACCTGGGTGCAGGCGTACCAAGGCCAGGCCCTCGCAGACGACAAGCACAACCGCCGCAATCTCATCGGGCAGTACGAGAACCCGCTGGGCAACATCATCGTGGGCGGGGAGGCGATCACCGGCTCGGAGAAGACGGGCGGCAAGGACTTCGGCTACAAGCGGACCTATGTCGACGGCCCCCTCTACGCGCCCGTCACCGGCTACAGCTCGCAGGCCTTCGGCACCAGCATGCTGGAGGGCGTCTACAAGAACGTCCTCAACGGTTCCGACAGCCGGCTGAAGACCGTGATGGACATGCTCACCAACAAGCGGGCCGACCCCGGCAACGTCCTCACCACCATCGACAAGGACGTGCAGAAGGCCGCCTACGACGCGCTCCAGGGCAAGCAGGGCGCGGCCGTGGCCATCGACCCCGCCACCGGCGAGATCCTCGCCGTCGTGAACAACCCCTCCTTCGACCCGGGCAGCATCGCCGGCGCCAACGACCAGAAGGCATGGGACGCGCTCTCCGCCGACAAGGGCAAGGCCCTGGAGAACGTGGCGCTCCGCAAGCCCCAGGCGCCCGGCTCCACCTTCAAGCTGGTCACCCTCACCTCCGCGATCGAGAACGGCCTGGTCACCGACATCGACCGGCAGACCGGCATCCCCGACCCGTACACGATCCCCGGCACCCGCACCCCGCTGCCCAGCGAGGCGGGCTCCGCGGCCTGCAACAACGTCTCGGTGCGCACCGCCCTGCGGCTGTCCTGCAACAACGTCTTCGCCGAGCTGGCCTCCAAGCTCGGCCAGGACAAGATGCGCGCAACCGCCGAGAAGCTCGGCTTCAACACGCAGATCGACACCCCGGTCCGCACCAACCCGCCGAGCAAGTACCCGTCCAAGAAGATGTCGATCGACCAGGTCGCGCAGACGGGTATCGGCCAGTTCGACGTCCAGGCCACCCCGCTGCAGATGGCCATGGTCACGGCCGCGATCGAGAACGGCGGCAAGCTCGTCGCCCCGCACATGGTCTCCGAGGTCACCGACGCCAACGGCAACGTGCTGGAGAGCTTCAAGGACCCGAAGTCCCAGCAGGTCATGAAGGAGAAGACGGCCTCGATGGTCCGGGACGCCATGCGCACGGTCGCCACCGAGGGCGGCGGCAAGCCGGCCCAGGTGCCGGGCGCGGAGGTGGGCGGCAAGACCGGTACCGCGCAGCGCGGTGTGAACAACAGCCTCGCGCCGCTGGCCTGGTTCACCTCGTACGGGAAGGCGAACGGCAAGCAGATCGCCGTGGCCGTGGTGATCGAGAACTCCGACACCGACCGCTCCGAGATCGGCGGCGGCAAGCTCGCCGCACCGATCGCGCAGAAGATGATGCAGGCCTGGCTGAAGAAGTAGCGGAAGGCGAGCACGCGGGGCTCCGCGCCCGACGCGCCGGGAACCGACGGGGTTCCCGGCGCGTATCTGTCTTCATGATCAGGAATGCGCGACCCGCCGACCTCGACGCCATCGCCGCCCTGCACACCAGGGCCCGGGCCACCTACTACCAGGGCCACATACCCGAAGAGGCCTACGCCGGCGAGGCCGAGCTGGCCCGCACCCGCGAGGGCTGGACCGCGGCCGTCGCCCGCGAGGCCGCCGAGGGCGGGGTGCTGTGCGCCGAGGAGGGCGGCGAGCTCACCGGGGTCGCGGCCTTCCAAATCCAGGAGGGCGGGACCACCCTCACCCAGCTCCACGTCGATCCGGTCCGCTGGCGCCGGGGCACCGGGGCCGCCCTCCACGGCGCCTGCCTGGAGGTCTGGCGCCGCGCGGGCATCCGCCGGGTCCGCCTGGAGGTCTACGAGCACAACCTCCGGGCCCAGGCCTTCTACGCCGCCCAGGGCTGGGCGCCCGACCCGTCCGCGCCCCCGTCGGGCAGCCACCTCACCCTCTGGCTGGACGTCGTCTGAGACCGCGTGGCCGGCCCCGCCCGCCACGCGGGATCCGTCGTGTCCGGGGAATGAGACGGCAGGGCGGTTGGTTCACACCACTGATGGTTGAACAGCAAACCGTCACCCCAGCGACCCCGGAGAGAAGAAGGATCATGCGCGTCGAGATCTGGAGCGACATCGCCTGCCCCTGGTGCTACATCGGCAAGGCCCGTTTCGCCAAGGGGCTGGCCGAATTCGCGCACCGCGACGAGGTGGAGGTCGTCTTCCGGTCCTTCGAGCTCGACCCGGGCAGCCCCAAGGGCGTGACCGCCCCCGTCGTGGAGATGCTCGCCAAGAAGTACGGCCGCACCCTCGACGAGGCGCGCGGCATGGAGGAGCACGTCGCCGCGAGCGCCCGCGCCGAGGGGCTGACGTACCGGACCGAGGGGCGCGACCACGGCAACACCTTCGACATCCACCGCCTGCTGCACCTGGCCGGCGCCAGGGGCCGGCAGGAGGAGCTGCTCGACCTCGCCTACCGGGCCAACTTCGGCGAGGAGCGCTCCGTCTTCGACCCGGAGGTGCTGATCGCGCTCGCGGTCGAGGCCGGTCTGGACGAGGCCGAGGCCCGCGCCGTCCTCGCCGACGGCTCCGCCTACGCCGACGAGGTCCGCGCCGACGAGCGCGAGGCCGCCGAGCTGGGCGCGAACGCCGTGCCGTTCTTCGTCCTCGACCGCCGCTACGGGATCTCCGGCGGGCAGCCGGCCGAGGTGTTCACCCGGGCCCTGGAGCAGGCGTGGGCCGGGCGCGAGGTGGAGGAGCCGGCGGCCGCGGCCGACGCGTGCGAGCCCGACGGGGCGTGCGCGGTCCCGCAGGCATAAAGTCCCGCAGGTATAAGTGTGACTTGGAGTGGGCGAGTAAAACTCGCCAATGGACTTTGAGTGCTTCCTGGCGCAGAGTTGACGGCATGGATCTTTCGATCGCCGAAGCGACCCGTGCCGAGTTCGCCCACTCCACCACCTATCTCAACTCCGCCAACTGCGGGGTCGTCCCGCGTGCCGCCGTCGCGGCCGTACGGGAACTGGCCGAGGCGGCGGGGGCCGGGATCCCCACCGGCTTCGGCGACTTCGACCGCGTGAACCGGGCCCGCGCCTCCTTCGCCCGCTTGGTCGGGGTGGACGCCGACCGGGTGGCCGTCGGCTCGGCCGTCTCCACCCATGTCGGCCTCGTCGCGGCCTCGCTCCCCTCCGGTGCGGAAGTGCTGTGCCCGGAGGGCGACTTCGCCTCCGTGATCAACCCGTTCGTGGTGCGGGACGACCTCAAGGTGCGGTTCGCGCCGCTGGAGTCCCTCGCCGAGGCCGTCGGCCCCGCCACCGCCCTGGTCTCGCTCAGCGCCGTACAGTCCGCGGACGGACGCAAGGCCGACCTGGCGGCGGTGCGCGGGGCGACGGCCGCGCACGGGGCCCGGATGCTGGTGGACGCCTCGCAGGCGGCGGGCTGGCTCCCCTTCGACGCCTCGCCGTACGACTACACGGTCGCCGTCGGCTTCAAATGGCTGCTCAGCGTCCGCGGGGCATCCTTCATGACCGTGTCGCGCGAGGCCCAGGACACCCTGACCCCGCTGCACGCCGGCTGGGTGGCGGCGGAGTCCATGTGGGACGCCGTCTACGGGCCGATGCCGCGACTGGCCGACTCCGCACGGCGGTTCGACGAGTCCCCGGCCTTCCTCGCCTACCACGCCGCGGAGGTCTCGCTCGCCCTCATCGAGCGGATCGGCATCGAGGCCGTGCACGCCCACGACACCGCCCTGGCCGCCCGTTACCGCGCCGGACTGGCGAGCCTCGGCCACGAGCCCGTGCCCGGCGATGCCGCCATCGTCTCCGTGCCGGGCCTGGACGCCCGGCAGCCCGCCCTGCAGGCGGCCGGCATCCTCACCTCGGCCCGCGCAGGCCTCCTGCGGGCCTCGTTCCACCTGTACAACACGGAGGCCGACGTGGACCGGCTCCTGGACGTGCTCTCCGCCTCCTGACGCCACGGGGTCCGCACGTACAGTGCCGCCATGAGCGATGTGAGCGATGTGCGCGATGTGAGCGGCACGGGCGACGTGCTGCACGTGAAGGGGCGGGTGCTGGTCGGGCCCGACGAGGTCCGCGACGAGCTCTGGGTCGTCGGCGGGCGCGTCTCCTACGAGCGCCCGCCCGGCGCCCGCGAGGTCACCACGGTCACCGGCTGGGTCCTGCCCGGGCTGGTCGACGCGCACTGCCACGTGGGACTGGACGCGCACGGCCCGGTCGACGCCGACACCGCCGAACGGCAGGCGCTCACCGACCGCGACGCGGGCACCCTCCTGATCCGCGACGCCGGCTCGCCCTCCGACACCCGCTGGATCGACGACCGCGAGGACCTGCCGAAGATCATCCGGGCGGGCCGGCACATCGCGCGCACCCGCCGCTACATCCGCAACTACGCCCACGAGATCGAGCCGGCCGACCTCGTCGAGTACGTCGGCCGCGAGGCGCGGCGCGGTGACGGCTGGGTCAAGCTGGTCGGCGACTGGATCGACCGCGACGCCGGCGACCTGACGGCCTGCTGGCCGCGCGCCGAGGTCGAGGCGGCCATCGCCGAGGCGCACAGGCTGGGTGCCCGGGTCACCGCGCACTGCTTCGCCGAGGACTCCCTGCGCGACCTCGTCGAGGCGGGCATCGACTGCATCGAACACGCCACCGGCCTCACCGAGGACACCATCCCGCTGTTCGCGGAGCGCGGGGTCGCCATCGTCCCCACCCTCGTCAACATCGCCACCTTCCCCAAGCTCGCGGCGGGCGGCGACGCGAAGTTCCCCCGCTGGTCGGCGCACATGCGGCGGCTCCACGAGCGGCGCTACGACACCGTCCGGGCCGCCTACGACGCGGGCATCGAGGTCTACGTCGGCACCGACGCCGGGGGCTCCCTGCCGCACGGGCTCGTCGCGGCGGAGGTCGCCGAGCTGGTCAAGGCCGGGATCCCGGCACTGGACGCCCTCTCCGCGACGGCCTGGGCGGCGCGCGAGTGGCTCGGCCGGCCGGGGCTCACCGAGGGCGCGCCGGCGGACCTCGTGGTCTACGACGCCGACCCGCGCGCCGATGTGGGCGTCCTGGCGCAGCCGCGACGGGTGGTCGTCGACGGCAGGGTCAGGGCCTGAGCGCGGTGCGGTGAGCGGCGCCGCAAATCGAAATCCCGCACGGAAACCACCCGTTGGGGTGAAGTGACCTCAGGTAGCTGCCCCGTCACCCACATTGAGTAAGGATTCCCAGGGTCGAAGCCGTCGGCGCGCGCGATGTCCCCCATTGGCCGCGCGACGGCACCCAACTCCCCGGGGGTTCCACCACCTTGAACAGCAACACCTTCCGCATGCCCGCGGCCGTTCTGCTCGCCACGGGAGCGGTCGTCCTGCTCACCGCACCGCCCGCCTCCGCCACGGGAGGCACCCCCGCCGGCGGAGAGGGCAGGTCCGGTGCCGTGGTCCTGCGCACCGGGCTGGACGTGGGCCTGCTCAACAAGACCGTGCACGTCCCGCTGAAGGCGACCCTCAACGAGGTCAGCGCCCCCGCTAAGGCCGAGAAGACCGCGCTGACCGTCACGCTGGACGGGGTCGAGGGGAACAGGCCGGTCAGCGTCCTGCGCGCGGACGTCGCCACCTCCAAGGCCACCGCGGACAAGACGAAGGCGGAGGCCGAGGCCAACCTGGCCAAGGCCCGCGTGCACGTCCCCGGGCTGCCGCTGCTCTCGCTGATCGAGGTGGAGAAGGTCACCTCCAAGGCCGTCTGCGAAGCCGGCAAGAAGCCGGTGGCCAGTGCGAACGTCCTGGGCACGGTGACCGCGCTCGGCAAGAAGGTCACCCTGTCGGCGGGCGGTCCCACCAAGGTCGAGGTGCCGGGGGTCGGCATGGTCAGCCTGGAGCTCTCCAGTACCGAGACCACTTCCACCACGGCCGCCGCGGCCGCGCTCCGGCTCAAGGTGGCCGTGAACCCGCTCAGCCTGAACGTGGCACAGGTGGACGGCGAGATCGTGCTGGCCGAGGCGCACTGCGAGTCCCCCAAGGGCTCCGCCCCGACGACGAAGGCGTCCGACCAGCCCGACATCAAGACCCAGACCGGCACCGGCACCGGCAGCGGTACCGGTACCGGCGGCGCCACCGAAGGCTCGGGCACCACCGCGAACGCCAACCTCGCCGAGACCGGCGGCGGTTCGCTCACCCCCTACATCACCGGCGGTGCGCTGACCCTGCTCGCGCTCGGCGGCGGCGCGCTCTTCCTGACCCGCCGCGGCAAGACCCAGTAGAGCCGCCGGGCGCTCCCGGCCCGGAGGCCGGCGCCCCCGGTCCGCGGGCCCACCGTGCGGCGCGGCCGGGGTACGGGACCGCGCCACCCGGCGAGCACATCGGAGGGGAGTGCTCAACGGGTGGCGTGGGCCAGTCCCTGTCCGCCCGCGCCCCGCGACAGCACGGCGTCGGTGACCTGCCGGTCGATCCGGGCGTACTCGTCGCGCTTCGCGGCCGGCAGCGCCTCGTCCGAGGCCGCGCAGGAGGCGCAGACGACGCGGAACGGCGGGCCCATGTCCGAGTACTGCGTGAGGTACTCGGCCTTCACCACCTCCCAGCGGCCCGGCCGGTCGGCCGCCGGGGCGAAGGTGAAGCGGGGGACCGAGGACTGGTTGCCGCGCAGCTTGTCGGCCGGGACGAAGCTGGCGACCTGGTCGCCCATGCCGAACACCACCCAGGTGCCGTTGATCTTCTCGTAGGGCTGCGGCACGTGGTTGTGCGTGCCGATGATCAGGTCGATGTCGGGGAGGCCGTCGGCCGAGCGGGAGGCGGTCAGCGCCTGCGCCAGTTCCTTCTGCTGCTCGTCGGGCGCCGTCTGCCACTCGGTGCCCCAGTGGACGCTCAGCACCACCACGTTCGCCCCGCCCGCCCGGGCCGCGCGGGCGTCGGCGATGATCCGGTCCTTGTCGATCAGGTTCACGGCCCACGGCTTGTCCCGGGGGAGCGGGATGCCGTTCGTGCCGTACGTGTACGACAGCTGCGCGACCTTCGCGCCGCCCGCGGAGAGCAGGGCCGGTGCCTTGGCCTCCTCCGCGCTGCGCGCCGAGCCGACGTGCGGGATGCCGACCCGGTCCAGGTGCTCCAGGGTGCGGGCCAGGCCCTCGTAGCCGTCGTCCAGCGTGTGGTTCGAGGCGGTGGAACACCCGTCGTACCCGGCGTCCTTGAGCGCGTCCGCCAGCTGGTGCGGGGCCTTGAAGGTGGGATAGCCGGTGTAGGGGCCGCCGGGGCGCCCGTACGGTATCTCGTGGTGGCATATCGCCAGGTCGGCGGCGGAGACCAGGGGTTTCACGCCCGCGAGTATCTTCGTGAAGTCGTACTCCCCGGCCTTGCCCGCGTCGTCCCCCGCCCGCTGGATGATCGACGGGTACGGGATGATGTCCCCCGTCGCCAGCAGGGTGAACGGCTGCCCTGCCGGAGCCGCGGGCACCGTCGGCGGGGACGTCGCGCCCCGGTCCGGCCCGTTCCCCAGGCGCTGCCCGGCGGCGGAGCCGCCGTCCCCTTCGAGCAGCTGCGGTACGGCGTACAGCGCGCCGCCCGCGACCACCAGTGCGGCCAGCGCCGTGCCTATCGCGGCGGATGCCTTCACTTTTCTGCCCCCCGTTGTTCGTCAGCCCGATGCGGGGATCCTCGAACGGCCCCGCCCCCGCAGCCATCGTAGGTGGGCCGTTCGGGTGAACCCGGGCCCGGAGCCCGGAGAAACGTGCAGGTCAGGGAACGGGGGGCAGGAAAGCGGGAGGTCAGCGGGAGGTCAGGGCGAGGGCGCGGTCCAGGGCCTGCAGCAGCCGGCCCGTCGTCGCCCGGTCGCGCACCGCCAGCCGGAGCCAGGTCCGGTCCAGCCCGGGGAAGGTGTCCCCGCGGCGGACCGCGAAGCCCAGGGCCCGCAGCCGGGTGCGGACCTCCGCGCCGTCCGCCACCCTGATCAGGACGAACGGCCCCTCCGCCACGCCCGCGACCTCCACCTCGTCGAACTCCGCGAGCCCCGCCAGCAGGTGAGCCCGGTCCACCGCGATCCGCCGGGCCGCCTCCTCCGCCTCGGCCAGCGCCGCCGGAGCCACGCAGGCCTCGGCCGCCACCAGGGCGGGCGTGGACACCGGCCACAGCGGCTGCGCCGCCGCCAGCTTCGCGATCACCTCGGGCTCGGCCAGCACGTAGCCGATCCGCAGTCCCGCCAGGCCCCACGTCTTCGTCAGGCTCCGCAGCACCACCAGACCCGGCAGGTCCGTCCGGCCCGCGAGGGCTTCCCGTTCGCCCGGGACGGCGTCCATGAAGGCCTCGTCCACCACCAGGATCCGCCCCGGCCGTGCCAGCCGTGCCAGGTCGACCGCGGGGTGCAGGACGGACGTCGGGTTGGTCGGATTGCCGATGACCACCAGGTCCGCGTCCTGCGGCACGGCCGCCGGATCGAGCCGGAACCCGTCCGCGGCCCGCAGTACCACCCGCTCGACCTGGTGACCGGCGTCCCGCAGGGCCGCCTCCGGCTCGGTGAACTGCGGATGCACCACGACCGGCCGTACGGCGCCCAGGGCCCGCGCGATCAGTACGAACGCCTCCGCCGCCCCGGCCGTCAGCAGCACCCGCTCGACCGGAAGCCCGTGCCGCGCCGCCACCGCCGCGCGGGCGGCCCGCCCGTCCGGATACGCGGCGAGGTCCCCGAGGGAGGCGGCGATCCGCTGCTTGAGCCACTCCGGGGGCGTGTGCGCCCGTACGTTGACCGCGAGGTCCACCAGGGCGGAGCCCGCGTCCACCACCTCGGCGTCCCCGTGGTGGCGCAGATCGTGCGCCTCGGCCGTGGCCACCGCGCAGGTCGCCGAGAGCGAGCGCCGCTTGGGCACGAGGAGTTCCCCGCCCGCCACCAGGGCGGCGGCCTCCGCCACCGAGGGGGTGCCGGTCGCGGCCCGTACCGCCTCCGAGGGGTGCGGTACGGCGACGGCGGCCAGCCGGTCCGCAGGATAGCCGAGAAGGGGCACGCCGAAACGTTCCGCCGCGCCGGCGATCCCCGGCTCGGCCGCCTTCACGTCCACCGTGGCCAGCGCCGTGACCGACTCCGCGGCCAGCCCGGCGCCCCGCAGGGTCTCCTCGACCAGGGCGCAGACCTCCTCGACGGAGACCCCCGCACGGCCGCCGACCCCGACCACCAGCCGCGTCGTGTACTCGCCCACTCCGGGGCCTCCCTCCGTAGTCACCGTCACCGGCACCTCACCCGACATCGGTCATTCATTCGTCAACACCGCTCCGCGGGCCCTCCGCGCGCGGACGTGCGCGCGGGCCGGGGAGTCTGTATTCAGGGGCACATGGCCGTGATCGTGGCGCTGGGCGCGTTCCTGATGACCCTGCTGGGCGGTTGGACGGCGCAGCGCGTCACCGACCGCCGCCACCTCGTGCTGGGCCTGGCCGGCGGGCTGATGCTCGGCGTCGTCGGCCTCGACCTGCTCCCCGAGGCCCTGCACGCGGCCGGCAGGGAGGTCTTCGGCGTCCCGCTCGCCCTGCTGCTCTTCGTGGCCGGCTTCCTGGTCGCCCACGTCGTCGAACGGCTGCTGGCCGTGCGGCAGGCCGCGCACGGCGCCGAGAACGGCGCGCGCGTCCCGCAGGTCGGGCTCACCGCCGCCTCCGCGATGGTCGGCCACAGCCTCGCCGACGGCGTGGCACTGGGCGCGGCCTTCCAGGTCGGCGGCGGGATGGGCGTGGCCGTCGCGCTGGCCGTGATCACCCACGACTTCGCCGACGGCTTCAACACCTACACGCTCACCAGCCTCTACGGCAACGACCGCCGCAAGGCCCTGATGATGCTCTTCGCGGACGCGGTCGCCCCGGTGGTGGGAGCCGCGTCCACTCTGCTGTTCACCCTTCCGGAGGAACCCCTCGGCGCGTACCTCGGGTTCTTCGGAGGCCTGCTGCTCTACCTCGCGGCCGCCGAGATCCTGCCCGAGGCGCACCACAAGCACCCCGCCCTGTCCACGCTGATGTGCACGGTGGGCGGGGTCGCCGGGATCTGGCTGGTGGTGGGCATCGCGGAGTGAGCCGGCGGGTCTCACCGCCGTGCTGCCGCGGCTTCCCGTACGGCCGCCGCGTGCGCGGCCGCGGCCTCGGCGAAACGGCGGGCGACGGACGGCTCCGCCGCCCAGTGCGTGTGCAGGTAGCTGGCGTGCACACCGCCCCGGACGAAGCCCTCGACCCGGCGCTCCGGGTGCGTGAACCCCCACGCGGGAGCCGCCCCGGCGCCCGGCTCGATCACCGTCCGGTGGAACTCGTGCCCGCGCAGCCGGGTACCGGCCGCCGCGAGCGAGCTGTCGGAGACCGCCACCGCCTCGCGGTAGCCGAGGGTCAGCCGCTCCGACATCCGCGCGTCCGCGTCGAGCACCCCGCACATGGGCTTCCCGTCCAGCGACCGCGCCAGGTACAGCAGCCCGGCACACTCGGCCGCCACCGGACCACCGGCCGCGGCGAAGGCCGAGACCGCCGCCCGCAGCGGTGCGTTGGCGGACAGCTCGGGCGCGTACACCTCGGGGAACCCGCCGCCGATCACCAGGCCGCCGGTGCCCTCGGGCAGCGCCTCGTCCCGCAGCGGGTCGAAGGTGACGACCTCCGCACCCGCCGCCCGCAGCAGCTCGGCGTGCTCGGCGTACGAGAACGTGAACGCGGCCCCGCCGGCCACGGCGACGACGGGCCGGCCGGACGGTGCGGCGTCCCCGCTGCCCGCCCGTGCGGTCGCCGGCGACCACGGCTCGCAGGGCAGCGGCGGGGCCGTCCGCGCCAGCGCCATCAGGGCGTCCAGGTCGCAGCCCGCCCGCACCTGTTCGGCCAGCGCCGCCACGGCGGCCAGCGCGTCGGCGTGCCGCTCGGCCACCGGCACCAGCCCCAGGTGGCGCGACGGCGTGGCCACCTGCGGGGCCCTGCGCAGGACGCCGAGCACCGGCATCCCGGCCTCCTCCAGGGCCTCCCGCAGCATCACCTCGTGCCGGTCGGAGCCGACCTTGTTGAGGATCACGCCGCCGAGGCGCACCTGCGGGTCGAAGGACGCGAAGCCGTGCACCAGCGCCGCGACCGACCGCGACTGCGAGGACGCGTCGACCACCAGCACCACCGGCGCCCGCAGCAGCTTCGCCACCTGCGCCGTCGACGCCAGCTCGCCCCGGCCCGCGGCCCCGTCGTAGAGCCCCATCACGCCCTCGACCACGGCGAGGTCGCAGCCGGCCGCCCCGTGCGCGAACAGCGGGGCGACCAGCTCCGGCCCGCACATGAAGGCGTCCAGGTTGCGCCCCGGCCGGCCGGTGGCCAGCGCGTGGTAGCCGGGGTCGATGTAGTCGGGCCCGGCCTTGTGCGGGGACACGGCGAGGCCGCGCTCCGCGAAGGCCGCCATCAGGCCCGTGGCCACGGTGGTCTTGCCGCTGCCGGACGACGGCGCGGCCACGACCAGCCGGGGCATGTCGAACGAGGTCACCACTCGATGCCCTTCTGGCCCTTCTGGCCGGCGTCCATCGGGTGCTTGACCTTCGTCATCTCGGTGACGAGGTCCGCGAACTCCACCAGCTTCTCCGGCGCGTTGCGGCCCGTGATCACCACGTGCTGGGTGCCGGGACGGCTCCGCAGCACCTCGATGACCTCGTCGACGTCGATCCAGCCCCAGTGCATGGGGTACGCGAACTCGTCGAGCACGTACAGCTTGTGCGTCTCGGCGGCCAGATCGCGCTTGACCTGCTCCCAGCCCTCCTTGGCGGCCTGCTCGTTGTCGAGCTGGGCGTCCCGCTGGACCCAGGACCAGCCCTCGCCCATCTTGTGCCAGACGACGGTGCCGCCCTCGCCGGAGGCGCCGAGCACCTTGAGCGCGTTCTCCTCGCCGACCTTCCACTTCGCCGACTTGACGAACTGGAACACCCCGATCGGCCAGCCCTGGTTCCAGGCGCGCAGCGCCAGCCCGAAGGCGGCCGTGGACTTGCCCTTGCCGGGCCCGGTGTGGACGAAGACGAGCGGGCGGTTGCGGCGCTGGCGGGTGGTGAGCCCGTCGTCCGGAACGACGGACGGCTGTCCCTGGGGCATTACGCGGCCCTCCTGGTGGTGTGGGAAGCGGGAGTGGTCACTGCGGTACGTACGTCCTTCACGAGCCCGGCCAGGGAGTCGGCCCGCAGCCCGTCGAGGGTGACGGCCGGCCCGCCGAGGTCGGCGGCCAGGGCCCCGGCCAGTCCCAGCCGGACCGGCCCCGACTCACAGTCGACGACCACGGACGCGACCCCCTCGGCGGCCAGCAGCCGGGCACTGCGCGACGTCAGCTCGCGCGGGTCGCCCCCGACGGCCCCGGCCGAGGTGGCCCGCCCGTCGGTGACCACGACCAGCAGCGGCCGGCGGCTCGGATCCCGGAGCCGCTCGATCCGCAGCACCTCGTGGGCCTTCAGCAGCCCGGACCCCAGCGGGGTGCGCCCACCGGTGGGCAGCTTCTCCAGCCGGGCGGCGGCCGCGTCCACCGAGGAGGTGGGCGGCAGCGCCAGTTCGGCGGCGGCGCCGCGGAAGGTGACCAGGCCGACCTTGTCCCGGCGCTGGTAGGCGTCCAGCAGCAGCGACAGCACGGCGCCCTTGACCGCGCTCATCCGCTGCCGGGCGGCCATGGAACCGGAGGCGTCGACGACGAAGAGGACCAGGTTGCCCTCGCGGCCCTCCCGGGTGGCCTGGCGCAGGTCGTCCTTGCGGATCACCAGGCCGCGCCCGGCGCGGCCGCGCGCCTTCTGGTGTGGGGCGGCCGCGTGCACGGTGGCCGCCAGGTGCAGCTTGGTGAGCTGGCCGCGGGGGCGCTGGGCGCCGGTGGTGCGGCCGTGCGCGGTGCGGGCGCGCGAACGCCGCCCGGCGGCGCCCTCGCCCAGCCCCGGAACGCTCAGCATCTTGGTCCGGAACGGCTCGGCCGCCCGTACGGCGGCCTGCTCGGGTCCGGCCTCCTGGGCGGGCGGCTGCGGGGCGCCCTCCGGGGCGTCGGCGGGCGCTTCGGCGGGTTCCGCCGGGGGCTGCGCGTCCTGGGGGCCGCCTCCCTGCGGGGGCACCCCGCCGCCGCCGTCGGGGCCGCCGCCGTCGTCCGGGCCCTGGGGGTTCTCGGGGCCCCCGTCCGGGTCGGGCTCCGGGTCGGTCCCGGGGTCCGGCTCCGGGTCCGGATCGTCCTGCGGCTCCTCGTCGGGGAACCGGTCGAGGATCTCGTCCAGCTTGTCCTCGTCCAGGCCGGGCGCGTCGAAGGGGTTGCGGCGCCGCCGGTGGGGGAGCGCGAGCAGCGCGGCCTGCCGGACGTCCTCCTTGAGCACGGTGGTCCGGCCCGCCCAGGCGGCCAGCGCGGTCGCGGTCCGCGCCATCACGATGTCGGCCCGCATGCCGTCGACCTCGAAGCCGGCGCAGGTCGCGGCGATCTGCAGGAGCGCGTTGTCCCCGAGACGGACCTGTGGCAGCAGCGCCCGCGCGGCCACGACCCGGGCGCGGACCTCGCTCTCGTCCCCCGACCAGCGGGCGGCGAAGCCCGCGGGGTCGTCCTCGTAGGCGAGCCGGCGGCGGACGACCTCCACCCGCTGGGCGGGCTCGCGGGAGGCGGCGACCTCCACGGTCAGCCCGAAGCGGTCGAGGAGCTGCGGGCGCAGCTCGCCCTCCTCCGGGTTCATGGTGCCGACGAGCAGGAACCGGGCAGCGTGCCGGACGGAGACGCCCTCGCGCTCCACGTACGAGGCGCCCATCGCGGCGGCGTCCAGCAGCAGGTCGATCAGGTGGTCGTGGAGGAGGTTGACCTCGTCGACGTAGAGGATCCCGCGGTGGGCGTCGGCCAGCAGGCCCGGCTCGAAGGCCTTCACGCCCTCGGCGAGGGCCCGTTCGATGTCGAGGGCGCCGACGAGGCGGTCCTCGGAGGCGCCGACGGGCAGCTCCACCATGCGGGCCGGCCGGGCGCTCCCCGGACCGTCCTCGTGCGGACCGTCGGGGCAGTCCGGATCCGGCGCGACGGGCGCGCACGAGAACCGGCAGCCGGGCACGACGTCGACGGCCGGCAGCAGCGCGGAGAGCGCGCGCACGGCGGTGGACTTGGCGGTCCCCTTCTCGCCGCGCACGAGCACCCCGCCGACCGCCGGGCTCACGGCATTCAGCAGGAGCGCCAGCCGCAGGTCGGTCTGGCCGACCACCGCGGTGAACGGATAGGGCGTGCTCATGCGATGCCTCTCTCTGTACGGGTACGGGTATGCGTGCGCGGGGCCCCGGGCGTCACGGGGCGCCCGGCGGGAGGAACGGGAGGCCGGCCGGGGCGCCGGATTCGATCAGCCGCAGCAGCGCGTCCGTGTCCGCGTGCTGTTCGATCAGGTCGCCCAGCAGGTCGAGCTGTTCCTCGCGCAGCGCGGCGAAGGAGGTGTCCGGAGCCGGTGTGAACCGCCGCCCGGCGGCCGCCGCCACGTCCCGCAGGAACGCCCGGCGGAAGCCGTCCGACTCCAGCGAGCCGTGCCAGTGCGTACCCCACACCGCACCCACCCGGCAGCCGTCCAGGAAGGGTTCCCCGCCCAGGACCTCGGCCACCCCGTGGTGGATCTCGTACCCGTCGACCGGCTCGCCGAGCGCGGTCCCGGTCGGGCGGGCCAGGGTCTTCTCGCGCTCGAAGCGGACGCGCACCGGCAGCAGACCGAGGCCCTCCACCGAGCCCGCCTTCGACTCGACGTCGTCCTCGATGTGCTCGCCCAGGGCCTGGAAGCCGCCGCAGATGCCCAGCACCGGCCGGCCCTCGGCGGCCCGCCGCGCCAGCGCGTCGGCCAGCCCCCGTTCGCGCAGCCACGCCAGGGCCTTCACCGTGCCGCGGGTGCCCGGTACGACGACCAGGTCCGCGTCGGCCAGCTCCTCGGCGCGGTCCACGAACCGCACGACGACCCCCGGTTCGGCCGCGAGCGCGTCGACGTCCGTGAAGTTCGACATCAGCGGTACCGCGCATACGGCGACCCGCAGCACGTCCTCGCCCACGGGCGGCGCCACCACGGACTCGCGGACGGCGCCCCGCAGCGAGACGCGCAGGCCGTCCTCCTCGTCGATGCCCAGCCCGTGCTGGAAGGGCAGCACGCCGTAGGTCGCCCGGCCGGTCAGGCCGCGCAGCATCTCCATGCCCGGCTCCAGCAGCGACACGTCGCCGCGGAACTTGTTGACCAGGTACCCGGCGATCAGCCCCTGGTCCTCGGGGGAGAGCAGCGCCGTCGTCCCGAAGAAGGACGCGAAGACCCCGCCGCGGTCGATGTCGCCGACCACGACCACCGGGAAGCGCGCGGCCCGCGCGATCCCCATGTTCACGATGTCGGTCCGGCGCAGGTTGATCTCCGCCGGACTGCCGGCCCCCTCGCAGATCACGGCGTCATACGTGCCCCGGAGCTGCTCCAGGCAGTCCGTGACGATGCCGAGGAGCTGTTCCTGCCGTCCGCCGTGGTAGCCGCGCGCGCTCATCTCGCCCACGGGCTTCCCCAGCAGCACGACCTGGCTGCTGCGGTCGCTGCCGGGCTTGAGCAGCACCGGGTTCATCAGCGCGGTCGGCTCCACGCGGGCCGCCTGGGCCTGCATCGCCTGGGCGCGCCCGATCTCGGCGCCCTCCCGGGTGACGAAGGAGTTCAGCGACATGTTCTGCGCCTTGAAGGGCGCCACCTTCACGCCCTGGCGGGCCAGCCAGCGGCAGATGCCCGCGGTGACCACGCTCTTGCCCGCGTCCGACGTGGTGCCGGCGACCAGCAGGCCCCCGCCGCGCCCCGTGCCGCTCATGCGCGTCCCCCTCGTACCCCTCGTGCCCGTCGTACCCCTCGTGCCACCAGCAGCCGGGTGGCCACGCAGGCGCCCAGGGCCAGCCACGTCACCTGCCGTGACAGCCGTACCGCCCGCTCGATGTCCGCGACCTCCACCGGCCGGCCCGCCCCGCCGTTCAGGACGGCCCGGTGCTCCACCCGGCCGCCGTAGGTCAGGGTCCCGCCCAGTCTGACGCCGAGCGCCCCGGCGAAGGAGGCCTCGACGGGACCGGCGTTGGGGCTCGGGTGCGCGGTGGCGTCCGCGCGCCAGGCGCGCACGGCTCCGCGCCGGTCGGGACCGGCGACCGCGGCGGCCAGGGCCGTCAGCCGCGCGCCGGGCCAGCCGGCGAGGTCGTCGAGCCGTGCGGAGGCCCAGCCGTAGCGCAGGTGGCGGGGGGACTTGTGGCCGACCATCGCGTCCAGCGTGTTGACGGCGCGGAACGCCAGCAGTCCGGGGACCCCGGCGGCGGCGCCCCACACCAGGGCCCCGACCACCGCGTCGGAGGTGTTCTCGGCGACGGACTCCACGACGGCCCGGGCCATCTGCTGTCCGTCCAGCGAGTGCGGGTCGCGGCCGCACAGGTGGGGCAGCCGCTCGCGGGCCACCTCGACGTCCCCGACGGCGAGCGCGCCGCCGATGGCACGGGCCTCCCTGCCCAGCGAGGTGCCGCCCACGACGGCCCAGGTGGCGGCGGCGGTCAGGGCGATACGGGCGGCCGCGGGCCGGGAGCGCACCGCGCGGGCGCCCAGCGCGCCGACGGCGGCCGCGCCCCCGACGCACAGCAGGGTGTGCAGGACGCCCCGGCCGCGGTCGTCACGCCACAGGGTGCGCTCGACTGCGGCGGCGGCTCGTCCGAAGGCGGCCACGGGGTGCCCTCGGCGGGGATCACCGAGGATCCGGTCGCCGATCAGGCCCGCCGTGGCGCCGTACGCGAAGACGCGATCGGCACGCATGGTGGCAGGTATGTCCTCACTCAGGGTCCGCGCCCTGGTTCGACGTGTCCGGCGGCGAGAGTTCCTGGCTCCCGGGGCGCACGCGCGGCGTGCGCTCCCCGGTGACAGTGGCGGGACCGCGCCGGATTCGCACCGGACTTCCTCTCCATGCCGCCGTATTGGCTCGGGCAGTCCACCACGCACCCGGAAGGCCCGTCAACTCGCCGTTGACCTGCGGTGCGGCAGGGCCGGGACGTGCGAAAGCTCCCCCCGGGACGAACCCGGAGGGAGCTCTCGCGCCCGGCCCGCGCCGGAGCGCGGGATCAGGCGGTGATCAGGCGACGATCAGGTAGATCCCGTACGTCACGGCCGCCGCGACGAGCGCGAAGCACAGGTACGCGCCGCTGCGGGCCAGGGTGGCGGTGCCGCCCTGCTCGGTGGCGGCCTCGTGCTTGGACAGGCCCACCAGGCCCAGGGTGAAGAGGGCCACGAGGGCGACGGTGGCGAAGAGGCTGACCCCGAAGACGGAGCCGAGCGCTTCCCAGTCGATCTTCATACTGCCGATTCCTCTGTGTGTCTCTGTCTCGGTCAGACCGTGGCGGCCGGAGCCGCCGGGGTCTGCGTCGCGGCCGGGATGGTGGCCTTGAGGTCTTCGTCCGTGACCGCGGCGGTGGTGCCGGCCGCGGCGACGGTGGGCGGGACGGTGACGGCCGCGATCGCCGTGGTGACGACGCCCGGCGCCTCGGCGTCCGCCTGCTCGACGTCGTTGACGTTGTGGTGGTCGACGACCTGGCGGCGCGAGATGAGCCAGATGGCCAGGCAGGAGCCGACCAGGAAGACGGTGACGGCGGCGATGCCGATGTCACCGGCGCGCATGACCAGCTCGGCACCGGCCGAGACCAGCGCGGCGGCCGGCAGGGTCAGGCCCCAGGCGACGAACATGCGGGTCGCGGTGGACCAGCGGACCACACCGCCCTTGCGGCCCAGGCCCGCACCCATGACCGCGCCGGAGCACGAGTGGGTGGTGGAGAGCGAGAAGCCCAGGTTCGAGGAGGCGAGGATGACGGACGCGGCCGAGGTCTGGGCGGCGAAGCCCTGCTGCGGCTGCAGGTCGGTCAGGCCCTTGCCCATGGTGCGGATGATGCGCCAGCCGCCCAGGTAGGTGCCCATCGCGATGGCCAGACCGGCGGAGACGATGACCCAGACCGGCGGGTTCGCGTCGGGCGTGAGCGCGCCGCCGGCGATGAGGGCCAGGGTGATGATGCCCATCGTCTTCTGCGCGTCGTTGGTGCCGTGCGCGAGGGAGACCAGACCGGCCGAGGCGATCTGACCGGCGCGGTAGCCCTTGGCGGAGGTCTTCTCGCCGACCTTGTCACCCAGCTTGTAGGTGAGCTTGGCGGCCAGGTACGCGGCGATGCCGGCGACCAGCGGCGCGGCGATCGCGGGGATGAGGACCTTGGTCACGACGACCCCGCCGTTGACCGCGCCGATGCCGGCGGAGGCGACCGCGGCACCGATCAGGCCGCCCATCAGGGCGTGGGAGGAACTGGACGGGAGTCCGACCAGCCAGGTGACGAGGTTCCAGAGGATCGCGCCGACCAGCGCGGCGAAGATCACCTCTGGCTGGATGCCTTCCTCGTTGACGAGACCCTTGGAGATCGTCTTGGCGACCTCCACGGACATGAACGCGCCGACGAGGTTGAGCACGGCGGACATGGCCACCGCGGTCTTGGGCTTGAGGGCGCCGGTCGAGATGGTGGTGGCCATCGCGTTGGCCGTGTCGTGAAAACCGTTCGTGAAGTCGAACACGAGAGCGGTGATGATCACGATCCCGAGGAGAAGCGTTATGTGCTCCATTTACCCAGGCTTCTGTTTGGCGTCAGTGGCTCGGCGAACGTAGGCAACCTGGATGAACGGAAGGTGAACTGGCTCCGGCGGAGCGGTGTACGGGCACGGGGCGGGATCGGGACATTCGTCCTGAATCTTGCGTAGATTTCAGCATAAACGCAGGCCAAAGCCGGGTGAATGAGCCCCTCCGCGTGTCCCCGGCGGCGCCCGCGATCATCCCCGGCGCCCCTCGAAAGAGACCCAGATCACTCTCCACGCGTAGACCCGGGAGGGTGCCCTCCGGTGGCTCGCCGGACTCTGCGCGACCACACTGGAACGGTGCGTACCGTGACAGCGACGGCAGCGGCCGTCACGACGACCCTCCTCGGGGCGGGCGCGGCCGCCGTGGCGGCCGGCCGGTACGCCGCCGATGCCGCCCTGCGCCCCCGGCCCGGCGCTCCGCTTCCCGGCGGACCACGGCTGAGCGTCCATTCCGCCGGCGACGGCAGGATCGCCCTGACCCGCTCGCTCGCCTCCCTGCGCCCCGGCGTGTACGGCCTGGCCGCGCCCGGAGTGCACGCGGTGGTCGGGCCCGTGCTCCCGGACGCCGCCCACGACCCCGACACCGTCGTGCGCCGGCTCCTCTCCGTCACCCACGGCAGCCTCACCCCCGGCACCCGCGTCACCCTCACCCCCCAGGTCCACATCGGCGACCCGCGCACCGCGCTCGGCCTCGACCACGCCGACGTGGACGTCCCCGGCGAGCTCGGCGCGCTGCCCGCGTGGTTCGTGCCCGCCGCCCGGGACACCTGGGTGATCACCGTGCACGGACTCGGCGCCGGCCGCGAGCACCCGATGGTCGTCATGCCCTTCCTGCACCGCCACCGGCTGCCCGTCCTGGACCTCGGCTACCGCGGCGACCTCGGCGCCCCCGAACCCCCCGACGGCCTCGGCCACCTCGGCGAGTCCGAGTGGCGGGACCTGGACGCCGCCATCCGCTACGCCCTGCGCTACGGCGCCCGGCGCGTGGTCCTGCACGGCTGGTCCACCGGCGCCACCATGGCCCTGCACGCCGTCGAGCGCTCCGCCCTCGCCGACCGGATCTCCGGCCTGGTCCTCGACTCGCCCGTGCTCGACTGGCACACCACCCTGCGCGCGCTCGCCGCGGCGCGCCGCACCCCGGCCCCGGTGCTGCCGCTGGCCGTGCGGGCCGCCGAGGGCCGCGCGGGGCTGCGCGCCGACCGGCTGCCGCCCGGCGCCGACCCCGGAGCGCTCAAGATCCCCGTACTGATCTTCCACGGCCCCGACGACACGTTCGCCCCCTGGGAACCCTCCCGGCGGCTCGCCGCCGCCCGCCCGGACCTGATCACCCTGCACACCGTCCGGGAGGCCGGGCACGGGGCGATGTGGAACGCCGATCCCGCCGGATACGAGGAGACCCTGCGCCGCTTCCTCACCCCTCTGATGTGAAGGCCGTGTGACGGACCGGGCCCTGCGGGCGGGTTGTCCCGGTCTGCCCCTGGGACCAGTGGGGAAGGAGCCGATTCCGTTTGGGCTTTCGGCCAGTGACGGGCGAGACTGCTTCCGTGACGTCCCGAAAGCCTGATGAGCAGTTGGCTCGCGACTCCAGACTCCGACTCGTCTCCCCGCGCTCCGTCGCCGCGGCACGCAAGGCGGTGACCGACCGCCGCACCCGCCCCGCCCCGCGCCCCCCGGCGGGCACACCGGCCACCGCCGACCTCGCGAACCGGGCCCGGGCCTCGCTGGCGGACGCCGTACGCCTGACCCGCTGGGCGGAACGCAACCTCGGCGCGGTGGACGGGGGCCGGCCCGCCCCCACGGGAGCCCTGCCCGCCGCCGATGTCGAACGCGCCGCCGACGAGCTGGGACTGACGCACGGCCAGATCCGGGTCGGCTGGGACCGCGCCCGACTCGCCGGCCTGGTCGAGGTGCACGGCGGCCACGCCCGCCCCGGCTGGCGGCTGCGCGCCTGGGACCGCGACGACACCGCCGTACTGCGCGGCTGGGTCGCCCTCTTCGACGCCTGGTCGCTGGTCCACCCGGCCCCCGCCGACATCGCCCCCGCGGCCGTCGCCGAGGTCGTCGAGGCCATGCCCCAGCTGCTCTCCCTGCTCCAGCTGTCCGCGGGCCCGGTGACCGTCCCCGACCTGCTGGACCTGCTCGGGCAGCGCGTCACCGAGCTGCGCGACGAGCGCTGCGAGATCCCCTACGAGGCCGAGCCCGCGACGGCGCTGACCGCCGCGGCCGGCTCCGCCGAGGCCCGCCCCGTACCGCTCGCCCGGCTGCTGCGCTGGGCGCTCGGCGGGCTCGCGGCCGTGGACGCGGTCACCCTCGGACCCGCCCGGGCCACCCTCACCCCGCTCGGCAGCTGGGCCGTCTGGGTCAAGCTGGAGCAGATCTGCGTCGCGGCGCAGAGCCCCGCCGGGAACATCGAGCAGTCCGCCGCCGCCATGCTGCACGGCTGCGCGCGGCTCACCCCCGGACCGGCCCGCGCCGAGTACCAGGCCTGGCTCGCCGCCCGGCCCGTCGGCCACGCCGTCGCCGAACTCCTCCAGGCCGCCCGCGGCGAGGACGCCCTGCTGCGCGGCCTCGCCTTCGAGGCGCTGCGCGTGGTCGGCGCCCCCGCGGAGCCCGAGGTGCGCGCCGCCGTGCGCGAGCCCGCGCTGCGCCCGTACGCGCTGCTCTGGCTCGCCGTGCACGACGGCGTCGACCCCGACGAGGCGCAGGACGTGCTCACCGCGGAGGAGTCGACCTGGCTGTGGGTGGACACCGCCGCCGCCATCGCCGACCACGGCGAGGCCGAGCTGCTGGCCCGCCACCTGGACTCGGCCGTCCGCACCACCGTCCCCCGGCTGCTGGACGAGGTCCGCGCGGTCGGCCATCCGCGCACCGTGCAGGTCCTGGTCGCGCTGGCCGCCGCCCACCCGGACCCGGCCCTGGCCAAAGCGGTCCGCCGGGCCGCCTTCCAGGTCCACACCGGCGGCGCCTGACCCCCGCGCTACGCGCGTACGCGCCGCGGACCGGGCCGGTTCCGCGGCGCGCACGTTCCCGCGGTGCGTAGGTTCCCGCGGTGCGCACGGTGCGCGGCGCGAGCGTCCCCGCGGCCCTCAGGCCTGGGGTGCGTAGGTGCCGAAGCTCCAGATGTTGCCCTCGCCGTCGCGGGCCATGTAGTCGCGGGAGCCGTAGTCCTGGTCGGTGGGCCCCATGAGGATCTCCACACCGTGCTCGACGGCCCTGCGGTGGTGGGAGTCCACGTCCTCGACGACGACGTAGACCCCCGAGGGGCCGGCGCCCTCCATGGCCTTGTCGAACGCCCCGCCGGTGCCCTTGCTGCCCAGCATCACCACACCGTTGCCGTACGCCAGCTCCGCGTGCACCACCGAGCCGTCGTCCCCCTCGTACACCGCGACCTGGCTGAAGCCGAAGGCCTCGGTCAGCAGCTTGATCGCCGCCTTCGCGTCGCGGTAGACCAGCGTGGGACAGATGGACGGAACGCCTGCCATGACGATCACTCCCTCTCGTGACGGTGACCCGCGTCACACAGCATGGCAGGCGCCGCCGACGGTCAGCGGAAGGTGTTGCACTGGGCCATGTCGCCGGTCCGGTAGCCCTGGTAGAACCACTGCTGGCGCTGCTCGGCCGAGCCGTGCGTCCAGGACTCCGGGGTCACCCGGCCCTGGAACTTCTCCTGGATCCGGTCGTCGCCGACCGCGGCCGCCGCGTCCAGCCCGTCCCTGATGTCCTGGTCGGTCAGCGTCGTGATCAGGGGGCGCCCCGTGGACTCGTCCGGGGTCCGCGTCGCGTTGTGCGCCCACACCCCCGCGTAGCAGTCGGCCTGCAGCTCCACCTTGACCGCGTTGCTGTTCGCGCCCTGCCGCCCGTCCTGGGCCCGCTGGAGGGTGCCGGTCAGGTTCTGGATGTGGTGCCCGTACTCGTGGGCCACGACGTACGCCTGGGCGAAGGGGCCGCCGCTCGCGCCGAACTTCGTCCGCAGCTCGTTGAAGAAGCCCAGGTCCAGGTAGACCTGCCGGTCGGCGGGGCAGTAGAAGGGGCCCACGGCCGAGGTCGCGGCCCCGCAGGCGGTGTTCACCCGGCCGGTGAAGAAGACCGTCGACGCCGGGCTGTACTGGCCGCCGCGCCGTGTGAACTCCTGCCGCCAGAAGTCCTGTGTGCTGTTCACCACTGCCACCAGCCGGCAGTCCTCGCGCGCGTTCGCGTCCTGCCCCGTCCGGCACGCCTGCTGGACCTGGTTGACGGAGGACGCCGCGGGAGCCGGCTCCTCGTCCCCGGAGGACAGCCCCAGCTGCTCGGGACCCACGCCGAAGAGCAGGCCCATGATGAGCGCGAGGATGCCGACGAGGCCGCCGCCGATGGTGGCCTTCCCGCCCGGGATGCGACTGCCACGCACATCCTTGACCTCGGACGTGTCCAGATTGGCGTTGTCGTCGAACTGCATCCCGCACCGCCCTCGATCCGTGAGGCAGACGCGGCCGCACGGCCGCCCCTGCGGCGAGTATCAACCCGTTCATCCCGATACGCGCCCCGGCTCCTCCTCGGGGGCGGCTGGGCCGAACGGGGGACACGGGCGGCGGACCGGACCGGCCGGGCCGCTCCGCCGCCGCCCCGGAAACCAGTTGCACACCCCCGGTAGAATGTCTCCCATGGCAAATCTCCTCGCGGATTAACGGCGTCGAAGCCTCGCGTCCCGCCCCCTTCCGCCGTCCCGACCCGCCCTGGAGTATTTCCGTGATCACCGCCACCGGCATCGAGCTGCGCGCCGGCGCCCGCGTCCTCATCGAGTCCGCCTCTTTCCGCATCGCCAAGGGCGACCGCATCGGCCTGGTCGGCCGCAACGGCGCCGGCAAGACCACCCTCACCAAGTGCCTCGCGGGCGAGGGCCAGCCCGCGGGCGGCTCCATCACCCGTTCGGGCGAAGTGGGCTACCTCCCGCAGGACCCCCGCACCGGTGACCTCGACGTCCTCGCGCGCGACCGGATCCTGTCCGCCCGCGGTCTCGACGTCCTCATCAAGAAGATGCGGATGAACGAGGAGCGCATCGCCACCGGCTCCGGCGCCACCCGCGAGAAGGCGCTCAAGCAGTACGAGCGCCAGGAGACCGAGTTCCTCACCAAGGGCGGGTACGCCGCCGAGTCCGAGGCCGCGACCATCTCGGCCGCGCTCAGCCTGCCGGACCGGGTCCTCGGCCAGCCGCTGCACACCCTCTCCGGCGGTCAGCGCCGCCGCGTCGAGCTGGCCCGGATCCTCTTCTCGGACGCCGACACCCTGCTCCTCGACGAGCCGACGAACCACCTCGACGCCGACTCGATCGTCTGGCTGCGGGACTACCTCAAGAACTACCGCGGCGGCTTCGTCGTGATCTCCCACGACGTCGACCTCGTCGAGACCGTGGTGAACAAGGTGTTCTACCTGGACGCCAACCGGTCCGTGATCGACGTCTACAACATGGGCTGGAAGCTCTACCAGCAGCAGCGCGAGGCCGACGAGAAGCGCCGCAAGCGCGAGCGCCAGAACGCCGAGAAGAAGGCCGCGGCCCTGAACTCCCAGGCCGACAAGATGCGCGCCAAGGCCACCAAGACGGTCGCCGCGCAGAACATGGCCAAGCGGGCCGAGCGGCTGCTGTCCGGCCTGGAGGCCGTCCGCGTCTCCGACAAGGTCGCCAAGCTGCGCTTCCCGGACCCGGCGCCCTGCGGCAAGACCCCGCTGACCGCCGAGGGCCTGTCGAAGTCGTACGGCTCCCTGGAGATCTTCACCGACGTCGACCTGGCCATCGACAAGGGCTCCCGCGTGGTCATCCTCGGCCTCAACGGCGCCGGCAAGACCACCCTGCTGCGCCTGCTCGCGGGCGCCGAGCAGCCCGACACCGGCTCGGTGGTACCGGGGCACGGCCTCAAGCTCGGCTACTACGCCCAGGAGCACGAGACCCTGGACCCCGACCGCACGGTCCTGGAGAACATGCGCTCCTCCGCACCCGACCTGGACCTGGTCGACGTGCGCAAGACGCTCGGCTCCTTCCTGTTCTCCGGGGACGACGTCGACAAGCCCGCCGGTGTGCTCTCCGGCGGCGAGAAGACCCGTCTGGCCCTGGCCACGCTGGTCGTCTCCTCGGCGAACGTGCTGCTCCTCGACGAGCCCACGAACAACCTCGACCCGGCCAGCCGCGAGGAGATCCTGGGCGCGCTGCGCACCTACAAGGGCGCCGTCATCCTCGTCACCCACGACGAGGGCGCCGTGGAGGCGCTGGAGCCGGAGCGCATCATCCTGCTCCCGGACGGCGTCGAGGACCTGTGGGGACCGGACTACCGGGACCTGGTGGCCCTGGCCTGACCCCCGCCCCGGCCCGGCCGGGGAGCTGCCGGGACGCCGTCCCGGCTCTGATCCACATCCTTATGGATCATTCGGCTCAGGGGTGATCCATCATCTGAGTGAGACGGTCTCGTACCGTTGCGCGCCGTACGACGGCCCCGGCCGCACCCGCGAGGGTGCGCGACCGGGGCCTTCGTTTTCCCGCGGTCCGGCCCCTGACCTGGAGATTCCCCGGGAGGAGGGTGAAGTGTGACGGAAGTCATGCGGCGGAAGGGGAGATTCCGTTCTGCCCGTGTGTCCACGGCTCGGGAAATGCCGCCGTACCGACCTTGCTGAATGGGTGGCCAGGAAGCCGGGGAGGGGTGATCATGAGAAGTCCAGAGCGCACTTCCCATGAGGAGGCACGGGTGGCCGAGACTCTGAAGAAGGGCAGCCGGGTTACCGGCGCCGCGCGCGACAAGCTCGCGGCAGACCTGAAGAAGAAGTACGACTCCGGTGCGAGTATCCGGGCGCTGGCCGAGGAGACCGGCCGGTCCTACGGATTCGTCCACCGGATGCTCAGTGAGTCCGGGGTATCGCTGCGCGGCCGCGGTGGCGCGACGCGTGGCAAGAAGGCGGCTACGGCCTGACCCCGGTCCATCGGATCCCACGTTCCAACGGCTTCAAGGCTCACATGATCCGACGTTCCCTTCGGTGACCCCCGGTCGGCCTCCCGGCCGACTGGGTGGTTACTGTGCAGTCACTTAGGCCGAGCTTGCGGCCGACTGCACACCGGAGGCACACGGATGGCTCTGCTCGACAAGGACGGCGTTCGACTCACCGTCGACGACACGGTCGCCACGGTGACACTGACCAATCCGGCCAAGCGAAATGCCCAATCCCCCGCGCTCTGGCGGGCTTTGGCCGAGGCGGGCAGGTCGTTGCCGGGCACCGTCCGGGTCGTCGTGCTGCGCGGCGAGGGCAAGTCCTTCTCCGCCGGTCTCGACCGGCAGGCGTTCACCCCCGAAGGCTTCGAGGGCGAGCCGTCCTTCCTCGATCTGGCGCGCGGTTCGGACGAACTGCTCGACGCCACGATCTCCGAGTACCAGGAGGCGTTCACCTGGTGGAGGCGTAACGACATCATCTCCGTCGCCGCCGTGCAGGGGCACGCGATCGGCGCCGGCTTCCAGCTCGCACTCGCGTGCGACCTGCGCGTGGTCGCCGACGACGTGCAGTTCGCCATGCGCGAGACGAGCCTGGGCCTCGTCCCCGACCTGGCCGGCACCCAGCCGCTGGCCTCCCTGGTCGGATACGCCCGCGCGCTGGAGATCTGCGCGACGGGCCGCTTCGTGCATGCCGAGGAGGCGGAGCGCGTCGGCCTCGCCAACCTCGTCGTCCCGGCGGACGAGCTCGACGCCGCCGTCCAGGACCTGACCACCGCCCTGCTGGCCCCGCCGCGGGACGCCGTCATCGAGACCAAGACCCTGCTGCGCAGCGCGCAGACCCGTACCTACGACGACCAGCGCGCCGCCGAGCGCGCGGCCCAGGCCCGTCGCCTGCGCGACCTCGCGGGCCTCTCGGACTGACCCGTCGCCCGCCCCACCGGAGGCCGGAAAGCGCCCCGGGACCACGCCGACCGGCGTAGTCCCGGGGCGCTTCGGCGTCCGCGCGCCTAACGTGGTGCGGAGTGAGTCCGTACACGTGAAGGGACACGCGATGACCGAAACCGCATCAGGGGGCTCCCACAAGGCCGCCGGCGACCGGGGGCGCACGACCATCGCGGACGGGGTGGTCGAGAAGATCGCCGGACTGGCCGCCCGTGAAGTGGTCGGCGTGCACGCCCTGGGCAGCGGCCTCTCCCGCACCCTCGGCGCCGTCCGCGACCGGGTTCCCGGCGGCGGGAAGTCCGCCTCGGTCACCCGGGGCGTGAAGGCCGAGGTCGGCGAGGTCCAGACCGCCCTCGATCTGGAGATCGTCGTCGACTACGGCGTGTCGATCCGTGACGTGGCACGGGCTGTCCGTGAGAACGTCGTCTCCGCGGTCGAGCGGATGACCGGCCTGGAGGTCGTCGAGGTCAACATCGCCGTCAGCGACGTCAAGCTGCCCGACGAGCCCGACGAGGAGCCGGAGTCCCGACTCCAGTAGCCGAGAGGAACCCGCACATGAGCATGGCGGTCGCCGGCATGTTGGCCGGCATGGCCCTGGGCTTCGCCGGCTACTTCGGCGGATTCGGTGCCTTTCTGCTGGTGGCGGCCCTCGGAGCCGTGGGCTTCGTCGCCGGCCGCTTCCTCGACGGGGACCTGGATCCCGGGGACCTGTTCCGCCGCCGCGACGACCGGCGCAGGTGAGGCGCGATGAGCAGCCTGCCGCAGGCCACTCCACCGGGCCCCGCCGCGCCGGAGGCCGCCGCCCGCGCCACCCCGCAGGCGGTGGCCGCCGCGGACCGCGGGGCCACCCGCATCGCCGACCGGGTCGTCGCCAAGATCGCCGCCCAGGCCGCCCGGGAGGCGCTCCCCGCGCTCTCCGGCGCGCCCCCGCAGGCCACCGTCACCGTGCACCACGACATCGCACGCATCCGGGTGAGCCTGGAACTGCACTACCCCTCCGACCTCGCCGCCCAGTGCGCGGCCGTACGCAGCCGGGTCACCCGCCGTGTCGAGGAGTGCGCGCAGATGTCCGTGCCCGAGGTCGACATCGACATCGAGCATCTGCACTCCGCGCACACCCGCACCGCCGGCGCACGGGACCGGCGGCTGCGGTGACGGCGACCCGGTTCCGGTCCGCCCGCCGCATCCCCGCGGCCCTCGTCGCTCTGGTCGTGCTCGGGGCGGTGGGACTGCTCCTGTACGACCTGGCCGCCGTACGGGCCGACCGCCCCGCCATGGCCTGGCGCCGCGAACTCGCCCACCGGCTGGAGGTCCACACCCCGGCGGACCTGCCGGTGCAGCTCGCCGGCGGAGCGCTGGCCCTGGCCGGGGCGGTCCTCCTGCTGCTGGCCGTCACCCCGGGGATCCGCAGGATCCTCCCCATGCTGAGCCCGGACCGGGACGGGGAAGCGGGCGAGGGCCCCCCGCTGCGCGCCGGGATCGGCCGCCGGGACGCGGCCCAGGTCCTGCGGGACCGGGCCATGGAAGTGCCCGGCGTGCGGTCGGCCCGGGTCCGCATGGGCCGCTCCCGGGTCCGGGTGCGGGCCACGTCCCACTTCCGGGAACTGGACGAGGTACGGGCCGACCTGGACGCCGTCGTGGCCGTCGGCATCGAAGAGCTGGGCCTCGTGCGCCCGCCGCGGCGGCGCGTACGGGTCAGGAGGTGAGCGGATTGCTCGGGACGGTGAACCGGATCCTGCTGGCGGTGGCCGGAGCGGTCCTGCTGGCGGCCGGGGTCGTGCTGCTGACGGCGGCACGCCCGCTCAGGGGCCGTGCGCAGCCGCTGCTGAGCGCCGCGGACCGGCGCCGGTACCTGCACGCCGACGGCTGGGCCTGGTGGGTGCTAGTCGCGGCCCTCACCGTGTGCCTGCTGCTGGCGCTGTGGTGGCTGCTGTCCCAGCTGCGCCGCTCCAGGCTGCGGGAGGTCGCCGTGGACACCGGGGACGGGGCCTTCGCCGTACTGCGCGGGCGCGCCCTGTCCGACGCCGTCGCCGCGGAGGCCGGAGCTCTGGACGGGGTCGCCGACTGCCGGGTCGTCCTGCGCGGGCGGCGCGGGTCGCCCGCCCTGCGGGTGGCGGTCGAACTGGAGCCCCACGCGGTCCCCGCGGACGCGCTGGCGGGGCTGGCCGGGCCGGTCCTGACCCACGCCCGGACCTCGGCGGGCCTGTCGGAACTGCCGGCGGAGGCCCGCTTCAAGGTGACCTCCCACCGGGCCCGGCGCGTCAGCTGAGGACGCGCCGGGCCCGGACACGGAGAGCCGGGCCGGGACGGACGGTCAGAAGCCGTGCCGGGAGCCGCCGTCGACCGGGAGCATCACGCCCGTCAGGTACGAGGCGGCCGGCGAGAGCAGGAACGCGGCCGTGCGGCCGAACTCCTGCGGGGAGCCGTACCGGCGCAGCGGGATGCGGGACTCGTTGCCCGCACGCGCCGCGGCGGCGTCGCCGGACAGCGCGTCGAGCTCCCGCACCCGGTCGGTGTCGATGCGGGCCGGCAGCAGGCCCACGACGCGGATGCCGCGCGGACCGAGTTCCACCGAGAGGGACTTGGCGAAGCCGGCCAGGCCCGGGCGCAGGCCGTTGGAGATGGTCAGGCCGGGGATCGGCTCGTGGACCGAGCCCGACAGGACGAAGCCGATGACCCCGCCCTCGCCCAGCACCGCGGCGGCCGCCCGGGCGAGGCGCACCGCGCCGAGGAAGACCGACTCGAAGGCGGCCGCCCACTGCTCGTCGGTGCTGTCGACGGCGAAGCCCGGTACGGGGCCGCCGACGCTGATGAGGATGCCGTCGAAGCGGCCGAAGCGCTCGTGCGCGGTGGCGATGAGCCGCGCGGCGGCCGCCGGGTCCGCGTTGTCCGCGGCCGCCCCCACGGCGTTCGGGCCGAGTTCGGCGGCCGCGTCGGCCGTCCGCTTCTCGTCCCGGCCCGTGACGATGACCTTCGCGCCGTCGGCGATCAGTTCCCGGGCGGAGGCGAAGCCGAGGCCGCGGCTGGCCCCGGTGACGATGTAGACACGGTCCTTCAGTCCAAGATCCATGCCCGACACGCTACGCCGTCGCGGGCTCCTGTTCGGCCGCTTCGGCCCGGGCCGCCGCCTCCTCGCGGTCGCGCTTCTCGCGCCGTACGAGGACCAGCCAGCCCACCGGCACCGCGGAGGCGAACAGCCACCACTGGACCGCGTAGGCCATGTGCGCGCCGATCGAGTCGTGGTCGGGGTCGGCGACGGTCTCGGGGCTGTCGTCCGCCGGGGCCGGGTCGGTCAGTTCCAGGTACCCGCCGAGGACCGGCCGGCCCAGGGACTCGGCCTGCTGCTCGCTGTTGATGAGCATCACCTGACGGTCGGGCAGGCCCTTGCGGTCCTTGATGCCGCTGCCGCCGCTCGTCTCGTCGGCCTTCAGCCGGCCGGTGACCGTGACCTCGCCCGCGGGCGCGGTCGGCACCGGCGGGTAGGCGCGCGGGTCGCCGCCGCCCGCCACCCAGCCGCGGTCGACCAGGACCACCCGGCCGTCGGCGAGGACGAGCGGGGTCAGGACGTGGAAGCCGACCTTGTCGTCGTTCGAGGTCCGCATCCGCACGACCACCTCGTGCGCGGAGTCGTAGGTGCCGGTGGCGGTGACCGCGCGCCAGAAGTCGGCGCGGGGGACCTTGTGGCCGGGGGAGGTGACCTCCGTCATCGGGACCGGCTTCGCCCGCAGGTTCGCCTCGATCAGCTGGTTCTGCGCGACCCGGTGCACATGGCGGTGGTACTGCCAGAACCCGAGTTTGATCATCACGGGGATGAGGACGAGGGCCATGAGGGTGAGGCACACCCACTGCCGGGTCAGCACAAAGCGGTACACGCCCACGACGGTACCCCGGCCGACGAGGACCCCGGCGGCCGGGTGGCCCTCCGGGGTCGGGGGGAGGAGGAGGAAGCGGTCAGACGTGGTCGACGATGCCCACCTTCCCTTCCGCGCGGGCGCAGTGCCCGCCGCAGAACCACTGGCCCTCGACCTCGACGCCCTGTCCGATGATCTGGACCCGGCAGTGCTCGCAGATGGGCGCCATGCGGTGGATGGCGCAGGAGAAGCAGTCGAAGACGTGCACCGCGCCCTGCGCGTGCACCTCGAAGGACATGCCGTAATCGTTTCCGCAGACCTCACAACGTGCCATGCGCCGCATGCTGCGCACGGCGGAGCGGCGGAACAAGATCCACCCTGGTGAGTCGCCGCGCGGACACCCGCCCGGACCAACGGCCGGCGGCCGGTCCGCTCGTTCCCCGGGTGCTCCCGGTCACTCCCCGGCCGGGGCCACGTCCCGCAGCAGCTGCGTGAAGGCCGCCTCGTCGACGACCGGGGTGCCGAAGGACTTCGCCTTGACCGTCTTCGAGGTCGCCGAGTCCGGGTCGTTCGTCACCAGGAGGCTGGTGAGCCGCGACACGCTCGTCGCGACGTGCAGGCCCGCCTCGATCGCCCGGTCCTCCAGCAGCTCCCGCTCCACCGAGGTGTCGCCGGAGAAGGCGACGCGCATGCCCTGCTTCAGGGGCTTGCCGTCCTCGAACCGCCCCGGGTTGGGGTGCGGGCACGCCGGCCGCTTGCGCGAGGGGCGCCAGCTGCCGCCCCGGTACGACGCCTGCTGGCCCACGCGCGGGGCGGCGGCCGAGTCCGACCACTCGGTCAGCGGCCGGCATTCCAGCAGCGGCAGGCGCACGCCGCCCTCGGCCGCGGCGTGCAGCGACGGACGGAAGGCCTCCGCGAGCACCCGGGCGTCGTCGAGCGCGTGGTGGGCGCGCTGCTGCACCACACCGAAGTGCGCGGCGAGCGACTCCAGCTTGTGGTTGGGCAGCGGGAGGTTCAGCTCCTTCGACAGGGCGATGGTGCACAGCCGCTGACGGACCGGCGCGGTCGTCTCGGCGCGCGCGTACTCCCGGGCGATCATCTGCCAGTCGAAGATGGCGTTGTGCGCGACCAGCACGCGGTCCGCGAGCCTGCCGGCGAACTCCTCGGCGATGTCCCGGAAGAGCGGCGCGCCTTCGAGCACGTCACTCGTCAGACCGTGGATCCACACCGGCCCCGGGTCCCGCTGCGGGTTGACCAGGGTGTACCAGTGGTCCTCCACGTTGCCCTGTGCGTCGAGCCGGTAGACGGCGGCGGAGACTATCCGGTCGTCGCGAGCGAGTCCGGTGGTCTCCACGTCGACGACCGCGTACCCCTGCGGGTACGCGGTCGGCCACGTCGTCTCTGCGGTCGTACGGTCGTCGAGCATGGTCACAGAGGATATCGGCACGGACTGACACCGTTGCCCCACCCTCGGTCAGCCCAGCGCTGAGACCAGGTCCCCGGCGGCCAGCTGTTCGAGCCCGCAGCCGTCAACGGGCCCCGGCAGCAGCCGGTACACGGACCCCCGCGCACCGGCCGGCGCCACGTCGCCGTCCACCAGCGCGAGCAGCGCCGACCTCCCCGAGGCGGCGGCGCCCGCGAGGGCGTCCACATCGGGCGAGGCCAGCACGGAGTCCGGATCCGCCAGCCCGAGCAGCCGCCCGGCGAACGCCGCGGTGTCCTCGTCCCCCCGGCGCCGGTAGGTCCACAACTCGTCGGGGTCGCTGGGCCGGGGGGTGCGGCGCAGCACGACGACCTCGCCGCAGCGGGCCGCCGCGTGCCAGCCCGCCAGCTCCCACAGGGTGGTGCGGCCGGTGGAGAAGTACTGGAAGAGGTCGCGGCCGATCCGGGCCAGGTCGTCCTGGTGCGCGTACACGCTGTGGTAGCCCTCGTCGTCGGGCAGGTGCACGTCGGTCCACAGGAAGCCGCGCCGCTCCAGGTCGACGAGCAGCGGCACGTGGATCCGGGAGTTGCCGACCAGGTCGTAGCGCTGCCGCACGGTCCGCGGGTCGTAGCGCGCGGTGCGCCCGGACCGGCCCGGCAGCGCCATGAAGCCGGCGAAGGCGTCGGGCAGCAGCTCGAAGGGGATGTTGTTGTAGCTGAAGACGACCGGCATGGCGAAGCGGACGCCGGTGTCGGCGAGGGCGTCGAGGTCGATGTCCACGTACTCGCTCGCCCCGGCGGGTGCGGGGGCGGAGGTGAGGTCGCCGGAGTGCACCACGGCCCGTCCGCCGTACACGAGGCTGGTGTAGTCGCACAGGCCCGCGTAGTTCCAGTCGGAGTCGAACAGCACCACCGACAGGTCGAGGTCCACCCTCTTCTTCGGCGGCTCCATCCAGTGCAGGAACATCCGCAGCACCTCGCCGTCCGGCAGCGCCTGGAAACTGCCCTTGGGGACGGTGACCAGGGCCTTGGCCGCCGCCCGCTCGGCCGAGGGGACGTGCAGGTGGGCCAGGCGCGAGTCGAGGACCGCCACGTCGTACGGCTCGGCAGCGGCCAGCCGGCGCAGCAGCTCCCGCTCGAACAGGCCGGTCACCGCAACGGTCACGGCCTCGGCGAGCGGCACCCGGGTGTCGTCCACGGTGTAGGAGTGCGCGACCTGTCCGCGCGGGAAGAACACCCGCCGGGTGCCGGGCAGATGGCGGACCCGCAGCCGTCCCAGCGCGGACAGCACCGGCCCCGGCCCCGCCTTCGGCAGCCGCTCCGCCAGCACCGCCGCCACCCGCTCGGGCAGGGCGTCGGCCGCGTACCGGCGCAGCAGGTGGTCGAGGCGCCGTACGAGTTCCCCGGGCCGCTCCGCGAGGACGGCGAGGGCGAGGTCCGGGTCGGCGCCGCGCAGCGCCTCCTCCGCGCGGCCCGTCCAGGTGGCGGCCCTGATGCGGGAGCCGTCGACCCGTACGGCCTGCGGGTGCTCGGCGGCGGTGGCCAGCAGGGCTTCGCCCAGCGCGGTGCCCCGGACGTCGGTCTCGCGCAGCACGGCGAAGGCCAGGGCGGCCCGCGGGTGGCGCCCGTACTGCTCGAAGGGGTGCAGGATCTCGGCGGCCCGCTTCCACGGGTCGGGGTGGCGCAGGACGTCCTCGACGAGCAGGGCGGGGTCCAGCGCGTCCAGCAGGGCGAGCAGTTCGCGGCGCAGCGGGCGCGGCAGGGACCGCATCCGGGGCGGCGCGAGCAGGTCGGCCTCGCCGCCGGACCAGACGGCCAGGAGCCGCAGGACGTCGGTGGCGGTGGTCAGCCGGCCGGGGAGCAGGGCCCGTACGGCCTCCCGGGTACGGCGCTCGCGCAGCAGGGTGCCGAGCACCATGGCCTTGGTCTCCCGCACCGGGACGGCCTCCGGCAGCCAGTCGAGGCCGGCCGGAGCGGCGGCGAGCAGCACCCGGGCCTCCTCGGTGTCCTGGGCCGACAGCGGGGTCCGGCGGGCGAGCAGCCGGCCGAGGGCGGTGACGGAGTCGGCCGCGCGGTCGGTGCCCAGGACCAGCAGCCGCAGCGGGCCCGGGCTCTCGCCGGGCGCGGGCCGGCCGGGCCGCTCGGCGGCCGGGTCCAGGAAGGGGTCCGCGAGGTCGATCCGGCGGTGGCAGATCGGGCAGCCCGTGTAGGCGGCGCCGTCCCAGCAGGACCGGCAGACCAGGTGGGCGCAGGGGGAGACGGGGTGGACGCTGCCCACGGTCGCGCACAGCACGCACGGCTGGGCGGGCCACTGCAGGAGGAGTGCGAAGACGCGGTCGAGCCACAGGGCGTGGGTGTCGTCGGGCACGGAGGCCGGAAAGGTGCGGAACAGCGGCATGTGGGTGCGGTCCGCGCCCAGCAGGACGTCGATGTCGCGGACGAGCGAGGTGCCGGCGTCGGCGAGCCCTGCGGGGCCGAGCCAGGCGAGTGCGGAGCGCAGCGGCGCCGTCAGGGCGAAGCCCCGGTCGAGGAGTTCGGCCTCCAGGGCGGTCAGGCCCTCGGCCGTGGACGGATCGCCGGGGCGCGGCCCGGCCTGGTCGACGTACACGGTGTGGAGACGGCGCAGCAGGACGGTCGACAGCTCGGGCAAAGGGGGGATTCCTCCGGAACCGGGGAGAGGTGTGGGGCGGGGGCGGAGAGGGGACGCGCTGCGTGGTCATCGGAGAGGTGAGAAGGAAGCACGTCGCGGAGCCGCCCCCGCGCAGCAGATACAACCACGGCCGGAGCGGGGCGCAAACCGATTTACGGACCGGTTCTACGGGCCGGCTCTACGGGCCGGTTCCACGGACGGTCCGCGGGCCCGGCGGCGCTGCCAGCAGGGCCGCCACCAGGGCGCGTACGGACAGCAGGAAGAGCCGCTCCGGATCCGCGGGCCGGGCCAGCGCGCGGGCGAGGGCCGGGTCGTGGGGGGCCGCGGCCGGGTCCCAGAGCTCGCTCTCGGCCGGGGACTGGGCCGGGGAGCGCTCACGGTTGCGCTCGACCAGCAGGAACCCGACGATCTGGAACTGCACGGCGCGCACCGCGTCGGCGGCCCGGGCGCCGCGCAGCCCCGCGGCGTGCACCTCCTGGACGAGCGCCTGCTGCGCGGGCAGGAACATCCGCTCCGTGAGACCGCGTTCGTGGACCATCGCGATCAGGTGCGGGCGCCCGCGCAGCTCGCGGCGCAGGATCCGCGCCACCGATTCGATCCGCTCCGCCGGGGTGCGCCCGACGGGGGAGAGGGCGCCCATCTCCTGCACCGTCCGCTCCACGAGCGCGTCGAGGAGGGATTCCCGGTTGCCGACGTGCCAGTAGATGGACGTCACCGCGGTGCCCAGCGCGGCGGCGAGTGCCCGCATCGTGAGGGCGGCCGGACCGCGCTGCTTGACCAGGGACGCGGCGGCGTCCAGCACCTCGTCCCGGGTCAGCGAGGATCTGGCCATGGCAGCGGTCCACCGATCTGTCGAGTCGTCAGTTCTCGTGTGTGCACGGGGGTTTACCCTTCATCGCCCGCGGTGTAACTGTGTTACAGACCCGAACCGAGAGGTGGTGCGAGACATGGCACGCGTACGGTACGGAGCGCGCACCGAGGCCGAGATCGCCGCGTCGCGCGAGAAGAGTTCCAAGCTCCCCGACATCTGGTCCACCGGCGTGGTGGCCGTCTGGGAGACCGATCCCGACGTGGTCGCCGCGGTCCTCCCGCCGCCGCTCAAGCCGGGCGATCGGCCCCTCGTACGGGCGAACATCAGCAAGGTGGACCTGCCCGGCTACCCCCTCGGCGCCGGCTCGGTGGCCGTCGCCGCCCGGCACGACGGGGTGGAGGGCTGGTACCCGCTGGTCATGCCCATGACCCACGAGCGCGCCCTGACCGGCGGCCGCGAGGTCTTCGGCGAACCGAAGAAGCTGGGCGAGGTCACCGTCGAGCGCGACGGCCTCGTCGTGCGCGCCTCCCTCGCCCGGCACGGGATCGCCTTCGTCGAGGTGCGCGGCGCCGTGGACCGGCCGCTCCCGCTGCCCGAGCCCACCCGGAAGACCGACTTCTACTTCAAGTTCCTGCCCGCCGTGGACGGGTCGGGCTTCGACGCGGACCCGGTCCTCGTGCACTGCGTCCGCAACGAGAAGGTCCGCAAGCTGGAGCACGTCACCGGTGACGTCGTCCTGCGGGAGTCGATGTTCGATCCCGTGGCCGACCTCCCCGTCCGCCGCATCGTGGAGATCACCCTCGGCGAGAAGACCACCGACCAGAAGGGCCGGGTCGTCGAGCGGGTCAGCGCCCAGGCCCTGCTCCCGTACATCCACCAGCGCTACGACGACCCGATGCAGATCCTCGACGGCCCCCCGGAAGGGAGCCTGTGAGATGCGGCTCGAACCGGGACAGACGGCCGTCGTCACCGGCGCGGCGAGCGGCATCGGCCTCGCCATGGCCCGCCGCTTCGCCGCCGAGGGACTGCAGGTGGTCCTCGCCGACGTCGAGGAGGCCGCCCTGCGCAAGGCCGCCGACGAACTCGCCGCGGACGGGGCACGGGTACGGGCCCGGACCGTCGACGTCAGCGACCGCGACAGCGTGCTCGCCCTCGCCGACGCCGCCTACGAGGCCTTCGGCGCCGTCCACGTCCTCTGCAACAACGCGGGCGTCGGCTCCGGCGCCGAGGGCCGGATGTGGGAGCACGAACCGAACGACTGGAAGTGGGCCTTCTCCGTCAACGTGTGGGGCGTCTTCCACGGCATCCAGGCCTTCGTCCCCCGCATGATCGCCGGCGGCGCCCCCGGCCACGTCGTCAACACCTCCTCCGGCGACGGCGGCATCGCCCCGCTGCCCACCGCCTCCGTCTACGCCGTCACCAAGGCGGCCGTGGTCACCATGACCGAGTCCCTCTACGCCCACCTCAAGGCGGAGGGCGCGGCCGTCGGCGCCTCCGTGCTCTTCCCCGGCCCGCACATGCTGCGCACCGGACTGTGGGAGTCCCACCGCAACCGGCCCGAGCGGTACGCGAAGCAGCGCCCGCGCAGGACCCCGTACCGCAGCCTCGACCAGTACGAGGCCGCGATGAGGCAGGCCGGCCACGAGGTGGACTTCACCCCGGTCGAGGAGGTCGCGGAGCACGTCGTCGACGGCATCCGCGCCGACCGCTTCTGGATGCTGCCGCCGAGCGAGCACAGCGACCGGCAGATCCGCGCCCGGTCGCAGTCGATGCTCGACCGCGCCAATCCCGCCTACCTGGAGAGCTTCATCCTCGACTGAGGAGCGTCCGCCATGAGCGACAGCACGCATGACAGCACCAGCGACACGCCGTACGAGGACCCGTACCTGATCATCTCCTCCGACTGCCACGCGGGCCTGCCCACCGAGCAGTACCGCCCCTACCTCGACTCCCGCTTCCACCGCCAGTTCGACGAGTTCCTCGGCCAGCGCGACGCCCGCCGCGCGGAGGCCACCCGGCTCGGCGTCCGCAACGAGGCCTTCGCCGAGAAGTGGTTCCACGACCACGAGGAGGGCCTGCGGGGCGGCTGGGACACCGGGCAGCGGCTGAAGGAACTCGACGGCGACGGTGTGGCCGCCGAGGTCGTCTTCCCCGACGCGGACGCCGTCGACAGCCAGACCGCGGCCCCCTTCGGGGTGGGCCTCGGGCTCTCCGGCGACCAGGACCCCGAACTCGGCATGGCGGGCGCGCAGGCGCACAACCGCTGGCTCGCCGAGTTCGTCTCGCAGACCCCCGAGCGCCACTGCGGCGTCGCCCTGCTGCCCATCACGGGCGAGCCGGACAAGGTCGTCGCCGAGGTCCACCGGGCCAAGGAGTCCGGGCTGGGCGCGCTCATGATCCCGGCCATGTGGGTGGACAAGGCGCCCTACCACGACCGCCGCTACGACCCCGTCTGGGCGGCGGCCGCCGAGACCCGGATGCCGATCGTCACCCACTCCGGGTCCTCGCCGCGCCACGAGTACGGCGACCACCTGGGCATCTTCGTCTCCGAGGTCACCTGGTGGCCGGCCCGCCCGCTGTGGTTCCTGCTCTGGTCAGGGGTGTTCGAGCGGCACCCGGGCCTGAGGTTCGGGGTCGCCGAGTCGGGCTGCTGGTGGCTGCCGAACCAGCTGTGGTTCATGGACCGCCTCTACCTCGGCGCGCACGGCGGCAAGAAGCTCTCGCCGTTCGAGGAGCTGAAGCGGCCGCCGAGCGAGTACCTGGACCGCCAGGTCTTCGTCTGCGCCACGAACACCAAGCGGCGCGAACTGGCCCAGCGCTACGAGATCGGCGTCGACAACATCCTGTGGGGCTCGGACTTCCCGCACCCCGAGGGCACCTGGCCGAACACCCGGACCTGGCTGAAGAACACCTTCCACGACATCCCGGTCGACGAGACCCGCCGGATGCTGGGCCTCGCAGCGGCGGAGGTCTTCGGCTTCGACACCGGGGCGCTGGCCCCGATCGCCCGCCGGATCGGCCCCACCCCGGCCGAGCTGGGCCAGTCCCCGGACCAGGCGGCGGTGGCGGCCTCCTGGGCGCGCTCGCGCGAGGTGGGCCGGCACTGGCTGACCGACCACGACTTCCCGGTACTGGGGGTGTCGCGGTGACCGGCGACGACCGCTACACGGTGATCTCGGCGGACTGCCACGCGGGCGCCGACCTCCTGGACTACAAGCCGTACCTGGAGAAGCGGTACCACGACGACTTCGACGCGTGGGCCGCCACCTACGTCAACCCGTACGAGGACCTCCTCGCGGACACGGCGGACCGCAATTGGAACTCGGCGCGGCGCCTGGCGGAGCTGGAGGCGGACGGCATCGTCGCCGAGGTCGTCTTCCCCAACACCATCCCGCCGTTCTTCCCCAAGGCCTCCCTGATGGCGCAGCCGCCGACGGCCGCGGAGTACACGATGCGCTGGGCCGGGCTGCAGGCCCACAACCGCTGGCTGGCGGACTTCTGCGCCGACGCCCCGGGCCGGCGGGCGGGCGTCGCGCAGATCCTGCTCAACGACGTCGACGCGGCGGTGGGGGAGATCCGCCGCACGAAGGCGGCGGGCCTGACGGGCGGCATCCTGCTGCCCGGCGTCCCGCCCGGATCCACCGTGCCCGAGCTGTACTCGGCCGCCTACGACCCGATCTGGGCGGTGTGCGACGAGCTGGACGTCCCGGTCAACCACCACGGCGGGTCGGCCTCGCCGCCGCTGGGCGAGGAACCGGCGGCCCGGGCCGTGTTCATGGTGGAGACGACCTGGTTCTCGCACCGGGCCCTGTGGCACCTCGTCTTCGGCGGGGCGTTCCGGCGCCACCCGGGCCTCAAGCTGGTCCTGACGGAGCAGGGCTCCGGCTGGATCCCGGGCGTGCTGGACATGCTGGACTACTACCACGGCCGCCTGGTCGCGGCGTCGGCCACGGCCGAGGCCAAGTTCGGGGCGGGCCTGGCCGAGGCGATGGGCCGGGGCCCGAGCGAGGTCTGGCGGGACAACTGCTTCGTGGGGGCCAGCTTCATGCGCCCCCACGAGGTCCCGCTGCGGCACCGGATCGGCCTCGACAAGATCATGTGGGGCAGCGACTACCCCCACGACGAGGGCACGACCCCGTACTCCCGCGAAGGCCTCCGCATCGCCTACGCGGGCCTCCCGCGGGACGAGGTCGCCGCGATGGCCGGCGGCAACGCGGCCCGCGTGTACGGCTTCGACCTGACCCTGCTGGACGCCCTCGCGGCGAAGCACGGCCCCCTGGTCTCGGAGGTAGCCGAACCCCTGACGCAAGCCCCGCCGGAAGCCACCAGCCCGGCCTTCGCCAAGGGCGGCTCGGTCCGCGTCTGGTAGCCCCCGGCTCCCGCCGGGGCGGCTCCTAGTGGAACCGGAGCCGCCCCGGCGGGAGGGCCTCGCCTCCGCGCACGTCGGTGCCCCCGTAGACGTGGACCGTGAGGTCGGGCAGCTCGCTGAGGGGCGCCAGGTCCACCGTGCCGCAGGCGCTCAGCGACAGCGTCCGCAGCTTCGAGAGCTTGGCGATGTGGCGCGAGACCTGCGGTGGGAAGTCGCAGTCGGACAGGAACATGCTGGTCAGGTCCGGGAAGCGCAGGAACTCCTCGGGATCCGGCCGCCGCCGGTGGATCATCTGGAGGAAGTGCAGATCCGGCACCCGCGCCATGGTGCGCAGCTCCGCGCCCTGGCGGTCTCCGGCGATGCTGAGCGACCGAAGCCCCGTCCAGCGCTCCAGGCCGTCCAACGACGTGTCCTCCGTACCCTCGAACAGCCAGAGGCCGGTGAGCTCGTTGAGCGTGGGAAGCTCGCCGACCGACCGGTAGCCCTCGGTGGAACTGAGCCCGAGCGTGGTGAGCGAAGGCAGTTCGCGGAGCACGTCGAGTCGGACGTCAGGGCTCCCGGAGAGGAAGAGGCTCTGCAGGGGGATGCCGGCGACGGCGTTGATGTCCCTGACGGCGGGACACACGGTGAGAGCCAGGTGCTCGAGTTCCCGGAGCGAGGACAGCGGAGCGACGTCGGTCAGGTCGGGGGAGTCGAGGACGTACAGCATCTGGAGGTCGGTCCGCCCGGACACCTCCGGTGGGATGCGATCGGCCTTGAACAGCCGGAGCCGGCGGAACTGCGGCAGAAGGGCGAGGCAGGCCAGTTGCTCCGGCGTGTGCAGGGACAGCAGGGCGCTTTCGTCCGTGATCCCCGAAAGCACGGCCGAGGCGTAGGCTGCGGCGTCGAAGCGCCCCCACGCCTGATCGAGTTCGGACAGCGCCTCGGGCCGCACCTCCTCGCGGAACCGCCGGATCACCTCCAGCGCCCGCTCACCACCGACCAGGGAGGCCGTCCGGATGGTGGCCGCCGTCTGCGGCTCGCTCAGGTCGTCACCGGGCCGGGGCAACAGGTCGAGGACCAACGAGCCGGCCTTGGACAGCTCTTCCGCCTGCTCCGGGCCGCGCGGCGGCAGGAGTTCCGCCACGCGGGCCCTCACCTCCGACCGGATTTCCGGTTCCAGTTCGGGGGCGTGTTCCAGGCAGGCCGCCGCCAGGAGCACCAAGCGGTTGCGAACGCTCTTGACCTTGTCCGCGCGGCGCAGAAGACCGCGCAGGATGCGGGTGCGTTCATCCGGGCGGGCGTGGCCCACCGCCATGCGGACCACGTCGTCCCAGGTGTCGTCATGGGCGTTCTTCACCAGCACGCCGAAGTCACGCGCCTCCACCGCTGCTTTGGCGCCCAGGTAGTCCTGGAAGGTGCGGTGGACGAAGACGACGGAGCCCGGCACCGGCTCCAGGAGCAGACCGCTGCGGATCAGCAGGTGGGTGAAGACCTGCGCCGCGCCGCCCTGCGCAGCAACCTGCGGCATCGAGTTCAGCCACTCGGCAACCATCTCGACGGCCTCGTCCCGGTCCGCCTCCACCTGACCGTTCCTGATCAGCCAGTAGGCGAACCGCTGGAGCAGCGCAATCTGTTCGTCGCGGGTGAGGTAGACGCCCTCCACCCCGCTGATCTCCCGTTCCGTGTCCCGCCGGATCAGGAGCATGTCCAGGGCGGCGTCGTACAGCTCCTTGCGCGCCCGGGGAAGGTGCATCCTCCGGTCCCGGTTCAAGGCGCAGAGCAGTGCGCACATCAGGGGGTTGGTGGCGAGCCGGGCCAGGTCTCGGCGGGCCGACACCGCTTCCAGCAGCGAGGCCTCGTACGCGTCGAGGTCCTCGCCGGGGCATTCGGCGCGCGCCGCCCGGTGCCAGTGCGAGACGAAGGCCCGGACGTCGTCCAACTCCATCGGGAGCAGCGAGTGCGGCGTGAAGCCCTGTCCTGCCAGCCAGTCCTCCGGCACGGCCGACGGGCGGGTCGTCACCACGTACCGTGCCTTCGGGAACGCAGCGATCAGAGATCGCAGCCAGGCTTCCGTGCGGGTGCGCAGCCGCTGCGGGACCTCGTCCACACCGTCCACCAGTACCAGCGCCCGGCCGTTCAGCATCAGGTCCTCGGTCCAGCCGGCCGGCGCCGACAGGGGCACGCCCGAGGCGCGCAGGAACTCCTCCGGCAGGGGGAGCGCCTCCGCCGTGGTGAACGCGCGCAGGCGCAGGACGAACGGGACGCACATCGCCCACGGCCCCTCGGCCTGCCGGGCCGCGTTCAGCGCCAGCCACTGCATCAGCGTGCTCTTGCCCGAGCCGGCCGGGCCGCGGAGCAACACCCGGTCCGCCGAGCCCAGGGCATGCTCGGCCCTGACCGGGCTCGGGTGCATGCCCGGCTCGCCCGGCATCAGCTGCTGCTCGCCGCTGACCGTGAGGCTGATGTAGGCGAGGTCCAACGGCCACTCCTGCCGCGCCCGGTCGGTGGTCAGGCCGAAGAGCTGGAGGCGGCTGTGGGCCTGCGCCACGTACTGTGCGTATTTCTCCTCGAATGCGTGTGCCGCACCCCCGTTGCGGGCCGCCATCCGTTCCACCGCACGCTGGAGCTCGCCGGTCCGGCGGATCAGCTCCACGTCCGACCGCGCCCCGAAGCCCGGCAGGGTGGTGATGTACTCCACCGCGTGCGCGCAGCAGAGGGAGACCATGTGGCGGTAGACGGCCTCGGCGGCCTCGTCCAGACCCGCGCCGCGCGGCGGCAACAGCAACGCTGCCAGTGCCGTCGGATCCAGGTCCGCAGCGAAAAGGGCCTCCGCGTCGAGCATCCCCAATGCGGCGAAGGCATCGCCGACCGCATCGATCACCGCCAGACGCTCGTGTTGCGGCAGGCAGTTCGAGTCCTCGCCGAGGCGTGCGGCCAGCACCCGGGTCAGCCGGCGGACCTCCGGCTCACCCAGTTCCTCCGGGCGGCTCCAGCGGGCCGCCGGGCGCACGGGGTCGGCTACCAGGCCCGCTCCCGGCGCGCGACCCAGGAGGGACTTCACCAGGGCGCTCGCTGCCGTCCCCGCCACCCGTAAGAGAACCGTCTCGAATCCCGTCATTCCCCGCCCTCCCCGAACCGACGGTAACCTCGATGGATACCGATCGGTAACAACCTCTAGCGGCACCCCCGAAGGCGCCTCTATGGTGCGGACATGCCGAACCTGCCCGATGTCGTGCTGTGGTCCATACCCGCCTTCGTGCTGCTCACCGTCATCGAGCTGGTGAGCTACCGCCTCCATCCCGACGAGGATGCGGCCGGCTATGACACGAAGGACGCCGTCACCAGCATCAGCATGGGGCTCGGCAGCATCGGATTCGACCTGCTCTGGAAGATCCCGGTGGTCGCGGTCTTCACCGCCGTCTACGAACTCACCCCGCTGCGGGTGCCGTTGCTGTGGTGGACCATCCCGCTGATGCTGCTCGCCCAGGACTTCCTCTACTACTGGCAGCACCGCGGCCACCACGTGATCCGCATCCTGTGGGCCTGCCACGTGGTCCACCACAGCAGCCGGAAGTTCAACCTCACCACCGCCCTGCGCCAGCCCTGGACCAGTGCCACGACCTACTGGTTCTACCTGCCGATGGTGGCCGTCGGGGTGCACCCGGCCGTGATCCCCTTCTGCTACGGCATCAACCTGCTCTACCAGTTCTGGGTCCACACCGAGCGCATCGGCAAGCTGCCCCGGGCCTACGAGTACGTCTTCAACACCCCGTCCCACCACCGCGTCCACCACGCGTCCCAGGGCGGCTACCTCGACCGCAACTACGGCGGCATCCTGATCATCTGGGACCGGATGTTCGGCTCCTGGGTGGGCGAGACCGACCAGCCCGTCTACGGGCTCACCAAGAACATCGACACCTACAACCCGCTGCGCGTCGCCACCCACGAGTACGCCGCCATCGCCCGGGACGTGCGCGCCGCCCGGAGCTGGAGCGAGCGGGCCGGCCGGGTCTTCCGCGGCCCCGGCTGGCAGCCCGCGGCATCGGTCCAGGCGGCCCCGGCCGCCCAGGCCGCCGCACCCGCGGCGCAGGCCGCCGCGCCCGCTGCCGCCGCCGTGCCCGCGCCCGCCGCCGTGCCCGCACCCGCCCCCGACCCGGCCGCCGTACAGGAGACCACCGCGTGAGCACCGCCGAGTCCACCGGCCGTCCCGGCCCCTCCTGGGCCGCCGACCGGGCGGTTCCCGGCCGGGAACGCCTCGGCCGCGTCGCCCTCGCGTCCTTCGCCGTGGCCGCCGCAGCCGACCTCGGCTCGCTGCTCGCCGACTGGCACCTCGGGCACGTCATCGCCAAGCCGCTGCTGATGCCGCTGCTCGTCGCCTACGTGATCACGCGCGGCGCGCCCCGCCTGCTGGTCGCCGCCCTGCTCTTCGGCTGGGGCGGTGACCTGGCCCTGCTCTTCGACGCCGAGGCCGCCTTCCTCGTCGGCATGGGCTCCTTCGCCGTCGGGCACGTCTGCTACCTCGTCCTGTTCGGCAAGCGGCCCGCGAACGCGCTCCTCGGCGGCGGCTACGTGCTGGCCCTCCTCGGGACCGTCGCCCTGCTCTGGTCCGACCTGCCCGCGGACCTGCGGATCCCGGTCGCCGGCTACAGCCTGCTGCTGACCGCCATGGCCTTCCGCTCCAGCGCCCTGGGCCTGCGGGCCGGCATCGGCGGTGCGCTGTTCCTGCTGTCCGACACGCTCATCGCCTCCGGTGTCGCCGCATGGCCCCAGCTGCCCCGCCCCGACTTCTGGATCATGGCCACCTACCTCGCGGCCCAGTACCTGCTGGCCACCGGAACGACCACCCGCGAAGCAGGCGTACCGTAGGACGGTCATCAGTCGTACAAGACTGAACAACCCCGAGCCGGAGGACTGCACCACCATGCGCGCCACCGTCATCCACGCCCCGCACGACATCCGCGTGGAGGAGGTGCCCGACGCTGCGATCCAGCGCCCCGAGGACGCCGTCGTCCGCGTCCTGCGTGCCTGCATCTGCGGCAGCGACCTGTGGGCCTACCGCGGCGAGGCCCAGCGCCAGCCCGGCCAGCGCATCGGCCACGAGTTCCTGGGCGTCGTCGAGGAGACCGGCCCGGCCGTGTCCGGCCTGCGCGCCGGCGACCTGGTCGTCGCGCCCTTCATGTGGTCGGACGGCACCTGCGAGTACTGCAAGGAGGGCCTCTACACCTCCTGCGACCACGGCGGCTTCTGGGGCTCGGTCGGTCACGACGGCGGCCAGGGCGAGGCCGTGCGCGTCCCGCACGCCGACGGGACGCTGGTGAAGCTGCCCGCCGAGGCCGTCTCCGACGACCACCTGCTCACCGGCCTGCTCGCCCTCTCCGACGTCATGGGCACCGGCCACCACGCCGCGCTGGGCGCGGGCGTGCGCGCGGGCTCCACGGTCGCCGTGGTCGGCGACGGCGCGGTCGGCCTGTGCGGCGTCCTCGCCGCCAAGCGCCTCGGCGCCGAGCGGATCATCGCCCTGGGCCGCCACACGGTCCGCACCGACATAGCCAGGCTCTTCGGGGCCACCGACGTCGTCGCCGAGCGCGGCGAGGCCGCCGAGGCGGCCGTGCGCGAGCTCACCGGCGGCCGCGGCGCGCACTGCGTCATCGAGGCGGTCGGCACCGAGCAGTCCATGCGCACGGCGGTGAACATCACCCGCGACGGCGGGGCCGTCGGCTACGTCGGCGTCCCGCACGGCAGCGGCACCGGCCTCGACCTCGGCGTCATGTTCGACCGCAACATCACCCTGCGCGGTGGTGTGGCACCGGTCCGCGCCTACATCCCGGAGCTCCTGGAGGACGTGCTCGGCGGGGTGATCGACCCGGCGCCCGTCTTCGACCGCGCCGTGTCCCTGGACGAGGTCCCGGACGGCTACCGCGCGATGGACGACCGCAGCGCGCTCAAGGTCCTGATCAAGCCCTGACCCCCGGGAGGGCGCGGGCGTGAGCGCGGACGGGCCGGGCGGGGTGATCCCCGCCCGGCCCGTCCGTTCGTACGCCGGTCCGTTCGTACGCAGGTCCGTGCTACGCCCGTCCGTCGGCGCGTGCGCCGCCTCGGACTACTTCACGGCCTTGAGCGCGTCCACGACGCCGTAGCCGTAGTAACCGGTCTGGCCCCACTTGGCCTGGCAGGTGGTGGCGTTGATCAGCGCGCCCGTGGCGTCGTAGATCTGCGCCGGGCAGGCCGCCTTGGTGGACTGCGCCTTCAGCATCGCCTGGAGCTGCGACGGCGTGGCCGACGGGTGGGCGCTCTTGAGCAGCGCCGCGACGCCCGCGACGTGCGGGGCGGCCATCGAGGTGCCCTGCTTGTAGCCGTAGCCGCCGCCCGGGACGGTCGACAGCACGCGCCCGTTGGCGTCCGGGGTGGCCGGGACCTGCCACTTGTCGCCGCCGGGGGCCGCGACGTCCACGACCCCGAGGCCGTAGCTGGAGTAGTACGAGCGCAGGCCCTGGTCGCCGGTCGCGGAGACGGTGACCACGCCCGGCAGCTGCGTGGGCAGGTCCAGGCAGACCTTCGGGTCGATGGTGCGGGTGACCGGGGTGGTGTCGTTCGGGCTGGTGGTGTCCTCCAGGGTGGCCGCGGCCAGGTCCTGGTTGGAGTTGCCGGCCGAGGCCACGTGCAGCGTGCCCTTGCGCTCGGCGTACTTGGTCGCCCGCCCGATGGCCTCCACCAGCGCCTTCTGGTCGTCGTCCGACTTGCAGTTGAAGAGCCACGGGTCGACGTAGTAGCTGTTGTTGGTCACCTCGATCCCCTTCTCGGCGGCGAACATGAAGCCGCAGACGACCGCCTCGGTGTAGAAGAGGCTGGTCCCGGGCTCGCTCACCTTGATCGCGGCGATCTTCACGCCGGGCGCCACACCGCTGATGCCGACGCCGTTGCGCGGGGCGCCGATGGTGCCGGCCACGTGCGTGCCGTGGTCGCTGCCGTCCGCGTACGGGCGCCAGGCGCCCTCGGTGGTGTCCGCGACGCCGCCGACGCAGTTGGCCGACTGGCCCTTGGAGAAGTTCGGGGCGAGGTCGGGGTGGGTGTCGTCCACGCCCGTGTCGATGATGCCCACGGTGACGTTCCGGCTGCCATCGTTGATCTTGTGAGCCTCGTCGGCCTTGATCGTCCGCAGGTCCCACTGGTTGGGCTCGAGCGGCTCCTGGCCCTCCTGGGCCTGCGCCGCCGCCTTGGCGGCGTCCGCCTCGCTCAGCCGCTGGGTCGCGCCCTCCTCGGTGGTCTGCACGGCCGACATCGGGGCCGTCCGGGTGGCACCGACCGACACGAACAGCCCACGCTGGGCGCGCAGCTGCTTGGCGAAGTCCGGGTTCTGGGAGTGTGCGACGAGGACCCCGATCTGCTCGTAGGCCGTCACCACCGTTCCGCCGGCCCGCTCGACTGCCTTCTTCGCCGCCTTCACGGTGGCGTACGCGTTCAGGTTCGCCACGTACGACAGCTTGGGGCCGGTGGTCGCGGCCTTCGAAGCCGTCGGCGCGTCCGCGGACCCGGCCAGCGGGGCGGCGGAGGCCGACACCGAGGGCAGCAGGGCGAGCGAGGCGGTGAGCGCCAGGCCGACCGGTACGGCGAGGGCACGCCGGCGGACGGATCCCAGATGAGCCATGGGTTCTCCAGATCATCTTGAAAAAGCCGTCCGCACGCGGTCGCGTCGGACGGGTCCATGACAAGTGAACCTAGTGCCGCCGTTCCCTTTTCCGCCATCAGTTCGAGAAATCAGTTCCCGAAGAATCCACGGGTGTTGAACCGTCCCGACACGCCGGCCGTGCCGTTGACAGAGGGGGGTCAGCGCCATCGGCCCCCCCACACGGAGGTTGTTTTGTCCGTCGTCCCCACCGCACCTGCGTCACAAGGAGATTCCCCCGTGACCACCGAAGCAGCGCCGCCCCCGGGCAGCGCGGGAACGCCCCTGGCGGGCCCCACGGCCGATGAGTACGTGAGCGTCCAGCAGAGCCCCGAGTTCGCCGAACTCCGCCGCTCCTACCGCTCCTTCGCCTTCCCGCTCACCGTGGCCTTCATCGCCTGGTACCTGCTCTACGTCCTGCTGTCCAACTACGCGGGCGGCTTCATGGGGACCAAGCTCTTCGGCAACATCAACGTCGCCCTGGTGCTCGGCCTCGCACAGTTCGCGACGACCTTCCTCATCGCCTGGCTCTACGCGCGCCACGCCGCCGCCAGGCTCGACCCCCGGGCCGAGGCCATCAAGGCGCGGATGGAGGCCGCCGAATGAGCGCGACGCACCACCTGACGACGGTCGCGGCCGGCGCCTCCGAGCACCGGCCGCTCATCATCACCCTGTTCGGCCTGTTCGTCGTCGCCACCCTGATCATCACGGTCTGGGCCGGCCGCCAGACCAAGGACGCCGCGGACTTCTACGCGGGCGGCCGCCAGTTCACCGGCTTCCAGAACGGCCTGGCCATCTCCGGCGACTACATGTCCGCCGCGTCCTTCCTCGGCATCGCCGGAGCCATCGCCCTCTTCGGCTACGACGGCTTCCTCTACTCCATCGGCTTCCTCGTGGCCTGGCTGGTCGCCCTCCTGCTCGTCGCCGAGCCGCTGCGCAACTCCGGCCGGTACACCATGGGCGACGTCCTCGCGTACCGGATGCGCCAGCGGCCCGTCCGCACCGCGGCGGGCACCTCCACCATCGTGGTCTCGATCTTCTACCTGCTGGCCCAGATGGCCGGCGCCGGCGTGCTGGTCTCGCTGCTCCTGGGCATCACCAGCGACGGCGGCAAGGTCGCGGTCGTCGCCCTGGTCGGCGTCCTGATGATCGTCTACGTGACCATCGGCGGCATGAAGGGCACCACCTGGGTCCAGATGATCAAGGCGGTCCTGCTGATCGCGGGCGCCCTGCTGATCACCTTCCTGGTGCTGCTGGAGTTCGACTTCAACGTCTCCGACCTGCTCGGCAAGGCGGCCGAGAACAGCGGCCAGGGGGCCAAGTTCCTCGAACCGGGCCTGAAGTACGGCAAGGACTCGACCTCGAAGCTGGACTTCATCTCCCTCGGCCTCGCCCTCGTCCTCGGCACGGCCGGACTCCCGCACATCCTGATCCGCTTCTACACGGTGCCCACCGCCAAGGCCGCCCGGAAGTCCGTGAACTGGGCCATCGGCATCATCGGCGCCTTCTACCTCATGACCATCGCCCTCGGCTTCGGCGCGGCGGCCCTGCTGGAGCGCGCCGACATCCTGGCCTCGAACAAGGCCGGCAACACCGCCGCGCCCCTGCTGGCCCAAGCCGTCGGCGGCGGTGCGGACTCCACCGGCGGGGCCGTCCTGCTCGCCGTGATCTCCGCGGTCGCCTTCGCCACCATCCTCGCCGTGGTCGCGGGCCTGACCCTCGCCTCCTCCTCGTCCTTCGCCCACGACCTGTACGTGAACGTGATCCGCAAGGGCAAGGCCACCGAGCGGGAGGAGGTCCGGGCCGCCCGCTGGTCCACGGTCGTCATCGGCGCCGTCGCCATCGGCCTCGGAGCCCTGGCCCGCGACCTGAACGTGGCCGGACTCGTCGCGCTCGCCTTCGCGGTCGCCGCCTCCGCCAACCTGCCGACGATCCTCTACAGCCTCTTCTGGAAGCGCTTCAACACCCAGGGCGCGCTCTGGTCCATCTACGGCGGCCTTGTCTCGGCGGTCGGCCTGGTGCTGTTCTCCCCGGTCGTGTCCGGAAAGCCCACCTCGATGTTCAAGGACGCGGACTTCTTCTGGTTCCCGCTGGAGAACCCGGGGATCATCTCCATCCCCCTCGGCTTCCTCCTCGGATGGCTGGGAACCGTCCTCACCAAGGAGAAGGCCGACCCGCAGAAGTACGCCGAGCTGGAGGTGCGCTCCCTCACCGGAACAGGGGCGGTCTGACATCGTCCGAACACCCAGCGTGGCCGTGTCGTAGTTCCCTACGACACGGCCACGTCACGTCTCGTTCATTCGGGCATCACGCAACGACACACGCGTCCCGTAGTCTCGAAATAGAACGCGTGGAGTAGAGCCAATGTCGCGCGTATGTCTACTTCCGGACAGGGGAGGGGGCCCACAGTGCTTCTCGACACCTATGGCCGCGTGGCCACTGACCTGCGCGTCTCGCTCACCGACCGGTGCAATCTGCGCTGTACGTACTGCATGCCCGAAGAGGGCCTCCAGTGGCTCGGCAAGTCCGACCTGCTCACCGACGACGAGATCGTCAGGCTGATCCGCATCGCCGTCACGCAGCTCGGCATCACCGAGGTCCGCTTCACCGGCGGTGAACCGCTGCTGCGGCCCGGCCTGGTCGGGATCGTCGAACAGTGCGCGGGGCTGGAGCCCCGCCCCAAGATGTCGCTGACCACCAACGGCATCGGCCTCAAGCGCACCGCGCAGGCCCTGAAGGCCGCCGGCCTGGACCGGGTGAACGTCTCCCTGGACACCCTGCGCCCCGAGGTCTTCAAGACCCTCACCCGCCGCGACCGGCACAAGGACGTCATCGAGGGCATGGCCGCGGCCCGCGACGCGGGCCTGACCCCCGTCAAGGTCAACGCCGTGCTCATGCCCGGACTCAACGACGACGAGGCCCCCGACCTGCTGGCCTGGGCCGTCGAGAACGAGTACGAGCTCCGCTTCATCGAGCAGATGCCGCTCGACGCCCAGCACGGCTGGAAGCGCGACGGCATGATCACCGCCGGGGACATCCTGGAGTCGCTGCGCACGCGCTTCACGCTCACCGAGGAGGGTGCCGACGAGCGCGGCTCCGCCCCGGCCGAGCGCTGGGTGGTCGACGGCGGCCCCGCCACCGTCGGCGTCATCGCCTCGGTCACCCGCCCGTTCTGCGGCGCCTGCGACCGCACCCGGCTCACGGCCGACGGCCAGGTCCGTACGTGCCTGTTCGCCACCGAGGAGTCGGACCTGCGCGCCGCCCTGCGCTCGGGCGCCCCGGACGAGGAGATCGCCCGGCTGTGGAAGGTGGCGATGTGGGGCAAGAAGGCCGGATCCGGCCTCGACGACCCGTCGTTCCTGCAGCCCGACCGCCCCATGTCCGCGATCGGCGGCTGACCGGTCCGTCCCGGCGGCCGGTACGGACCAGCCGCCGCGCACGGGGAGAGGCAGGGGCGGCGGCGCCGGGTCAGCGCAGGCGCTCCGAGCCCTCCGGCTGCACCCACTCGTCGAGTTTCACGACGTCCTTGAGGAAACCGCGCACGCCCAGGAACTGGGAGAGGTGCTCGCGGTGTTCCTCGCACGCCAGCCACGTCTTGCGCCGCTCCGGCGTGTGCAGCGTCGGGTTGTTCCATGCGAGGACCCAGACGGCCGCGGCACGGCAGCCCTTGGCCGAGCAGGTGGGGATCTCGTCGGGAGCGGGGGAGTCGGAGGAAGTCACGACCTCACCCTAGAACGGAAAGGCGACGCCGAGCAGCCACGGGGGGAGCTGCCCGGCGTCGGTCCGTCGCTCCGACGGGGGATGCGGAGCGCGTGAGCAGTATGTCACGCAGGACCCGGTGCGGTGCACCGGAACTTCATGATTGATCTGAGCTTTTATTGAGGTTTCCCGCGTCCAGTGCCGGACGCACGGGAGCCGGGACGAAGTGGGAGGGCAGCGACGGCGTCGACTCGCGGCCCGCGTTGGCGATGACCACGGCCACGTAGGGCAGCAGGGCGCCCGCGACGAGCGTCACGACGGCCACGGGGCGCGACACGTTCCACAACAGCACGGTCGCGATGACCGACAGGGTCCTCACGGCCATCGAGATCACGTAGCGGCGCTGGCGGCCCCGCACGTCCTCGGCGAGCCCCATCCGGGCGCCGGTGATCCGGAAGACCTCGGCCCCGTTCTGCTTCTGTCGCTTCACCCGTTCCACGTCCTACCACCGATCGCCGGCCGGTCCTTCCCCGGACCGGACCCTCCCACGGTACGCGGCCCACGCCGCCGCGGGGACAGGGGGACCCCCATGGCGCCGCCCGAAATGCGCGGTACGCCGTACGGGTCGACACTGGGCCCACGTGCGCACACCGCGCCAGGAGGAGGCTGGACATGAGCTGGTTGTGGGCGATCATCGTCGGTTTCGTGCTGGGGCTGATAGCCAAGGCCATCCTGCCGGGCAAACAGCACCAGCCGCTGTGGCTGACCACGCTGATGGGCATCATCGGCAGCGTCCTCGGCAACGCCGTCGCCGCCTGGATCGGCGTCGCCGACACCCGGGGCATCGACTGGACCCGCCACCTCCTGCAGCTCGTGGGAGCGGTCCTCTTCGTCTTCCTCGGCGAAATGGCCTACAAGGCGATGCGCGGCGGCAGCCGCCAGACCACCTAGGCGCGGAACATGCCGGAGGGGCCGGCCGGACCATCGGTCCGAACCGGCCCCTCCGCCGTGCTCCGCGACCCCCGCGGGGGTCGGGTGTCAGGCGCCGGTGACCTCGACCGCCGCCAGGTTCTTCTTGCCGCGGCGCAGGACCAGCCAGCGCCCGTGCAGCAGGTCCTCCGCGGCGGGGACCGCGTCCTCGGCGGTGACCTTCGCGTTGTTCACGTAGGCCCCGCCCTCCTTCACGGTCCGGCGCCCGGCCGACTTGCTCGCGACCAGACCCGTCTCCGCCAGGAGGTCCACCACCAGACCCAGCTCCGACACCTTGGCGTGCGGCAGCTCCGACAGGGCCGCGGCGAGCGTGGCCTCGTCCAGCTCCGCCAGGTCGCCCTGGCCGAACAGCGCGCGCGAGGCGGCGATCACCGCGGCGCACTGGTCGGCACCGTGCACCAGCGTGGTCAGCTCCTCCGCCAGCGCCCGCTGCGCGGCACGCGCCTGCGGCCGCTCGGCGGTCTGCGCCTCCAGCTCCTCCAGCTCCTCACGGGACTTGAAGGAGAGGATCCGCATGTAGGTGGAGATGTCCCGGTCGTCCACGTTCAGCCAGAACTGGTAGAACGCGTACGGGGTGGTCATCTCCGGGTCCAGCCAGACGGCCCCGCCCTCGGTCTTGCCGAACTTCGTGCCGTCCGCCTTGACCATCAGCGGGGTCGCCATCGCGTGGACGTGCGCGTCCGGCTCGACCCGGTGGATCAGGTCGAGGCCGGCCGTCAGGTTGCCCCACTGGTCCGAGCCGCCCTGCTGCAGGGTGCAGCCGTGGCGCCGGTACAGCTCCAGGAAGTCCATGCCCTGGAGGAGCTGGTAACTGAACTCCGTGTAGCTGATGCCCTGGTCCGACTCCAGCCGCTTGGCGACCGAGTCCTTCGTCAGCATCTTGTTGACGCGGAAGTGCTTGCCGATGTCCCGCAGGAACTCGATGGCGGACATGCCCGCCGTCCAGTCCAGGTTGTTGACCAGGACCGCGGCGTTCTCGCCCTCGAAGGACAGGAACGGCTCGATCTGCGAGCGCAGCCGGTTCACCCACTCCGCGATCACCGCGGGGTCGTTCAGGGTGCGCTCGGCGGTCGGACGGGGGTCACCGATCTGTCCGGTGGCCCCGCCGACCAGCGCGAGCGGCCGGTTGCCCGCCAGCTGCAGCCGCCGCATCGTGAGCACCTGCACCAGGTGGCCGACGTGCAGCGAGGCGGCGGTCGGGTCGTAGCCGCAATAGAACGTGACCGGACCGTCCGCGAAGGCCTTGCGCAGCGCTTCTTCGTCGGTGGACTGGGCGAAGAGCCCGCGCCACTTCAGTTCGTCGACGATGTCCGTCACGGTCTCTCGACTCCTTACGTTTTGTGGAAATGCCGTGCTCAGTCTAGGTGGGTCAGACGCCCTTGCTCACCGAACTCATGTTGAAGTCCGGGATGCGGACAGCGGGCATCGCGGCCCGCGTGAACCAGTCGCTCCACTCGCGCGGCAGGGTCTTCTCCGTCCGGCCCGCCTCCGAGGCCCGCGACAGCAGGTCCACCGGGGACTCGTTGAAGCGGAAGTTGTTCACCTCGCCCACGACCTGCCCGTTCTCCACCAGGTAGACGCCGTCCCGGGTGAGGCCCGTGAGCAGCAGCGTGGCCGGGTCCACCTCGCGGATGTACCAGAGGCAGGTCAGCAGCAGGCCCCGCTCGGTGTCCGCGACCATCTCGTCGAGGGTCTTGTCGCCGCCGCCGTCGAGGATCAGGTTCCCGAAGCCGGGGGAGACCGGCAGGCCGGTCAGGCCGGCGGTGTGCCGGGTCGTGGACAGCCTGGCCAGCTCACCGTCCTTGATCCACTCGGTCGCCGGCACCGGCAGGCCGTTGTCGAAGACCGAGCCGCTGTCGCCGGAGCTGTGCGCGATGACGAACGGGGAGCACTCCAGGCCCGGCGCGTTCGGGTCGCTGCGCAGGGTCAGCGGCAGCTCGGTGAGCCGCTCGCCGAGCCGGGTGCCGCCGCCGGGCTTGGAGAAGACCGTACGGCCCTCCACCGCGTCCCGGGCCGCCGCCGACCACATCTGGTAGATCAGCAGGTCCGCCACGGCTGTCGGCGGCAGCAGGGTCTCGTACCGCCCGGCGGGCAGGTCGATCTTCCGCTCCGCCCAGCCCAGGCGCACGGCGAGCTCCGCGTCCAGCGCGGTCGGGTCCACGTCCTTGAAGTCCCGGGTGGAGCGGCCGGCCCAGGCCGAGCGCCTGCGGTCCGGGGACTTCGCGTTGAGCTCCAGCGTGCCGTTGGGCTGGTCGTGGCGCAGCCGCAGGCCCGTCGAGGTGCCGACGTACGTGGAGACCAGCTCGTGGTGGGCGAAGCCGTACAGCTCCCGGCCGCCGGCCCGGGCCCGGGCGAAGGCCTCGCCGAGCGCCGGGGCGAAGTCCGCGAACACGGCGGAGCCGGTCTCGGCCGGGGCGTCGGCGAAGTCCGGCGACGCCGGGGTCCCGGTGACCAGCGGCTGGGCGTCCTCGGCGGGACCCGCGCCCCGCGCGGCCGCCTCGGCGGCCCGCACCAGCGGCTCCAGGTCCTCCGCGGTGACCGCGGAACGCGACACGACCCCCGAGGCCGCGCCCTCCTTGCCGTCGACGGTGGCGATGACCGTCAGGGTCCGGCCGCGGGTGACGCCGTTGGTCGTCAGGGCGTTGCCGGCCCAGCGCAGGTTGGCGCTCGACTCCTCGTCGGCGATGACGACGCATCCGTCGGCGGTGGACAGCTCAAGGGCCCGCTCGACGATCTCGTGCGGCTTGGTCGATCGGCTCATCGGCCGGCCTCCTGCGTGGTGTTCAGACTGTGCTGTCCCGGGTGGCGACCCCCGGACCCCCGGCAGATCCCGTGGTGGGCGTGCGCGCTCATCGGCCGGCCTCCTGCGTGGTGTTCAAGATGTTCACGTCGCGGAACAGCGCGGAGGGGCAGCCGTGCGAAACCGCCGCGACCTGGCCCGGCTGGGCCTTTCCGCAGTTGAAGGCGCCGCCCAGGACGTAGGTCTGCGGGCCGCCGACCTTCTCCATCGAGCCCCAGAAGTCGGTGGTGGTGGCCTGGTAGGCCACGTCGCGCAGCTGCCCGGCCAGCCTGCCGTTCTCGATCCGGAAGAACCGCTGCCCGGTGAACTGGAAGTTGTAGCGCTGCATGTCGATCGACCAGGAGCGGTCGCCGACCACGTAGATCCCGCGCTCCACGCCGCCGATCAGGTCCTCGGTCGACAGCCCGCCGGGATCCGGCTGGAGGGAGACGTTCGCCATGCGCTGCACGGGCACGTGCGCGGGGGAGTCGGCGAAGGCGCAGCCGTTGGAGCGGCCGAGGCCGGTCAGCTTCGCGATCCGCCGGTCCAGCTGGTAGCCGACCAGGGTGCCGTCCTTGACCAGGTCCCAGCTCTGCGCCTGGACGCCCTCGTCGTCGAAGCCGACGGTGGCCAGCCCGTGCTCGGCGGTGCGGTCGCCCGTCACGTTCATGATCGGAGAGCCGTACCTGAGCTTGCCCAGCTGGTCGAAGGTGGCGAAGGAGGTCCCCGCGTACGCCGCCTCGTAGCCCAGCGCCCGGTCGAGCTCGGTGGCGTGGCCGATGGACTCGTGGATGGTGAGCCACAGGTTGGACGGGTCCACGACCAGGTCGTAGCGCCCGGCCTGGACGCTCGGCGCCCGCATTTTCTCGGCGAGCAGGCCGGGGATCTCCTCCAGCTCGGCGTTCCAGTCCCAGCCGGTCCCCGTCAGGTACTCCCAGCCGCGGCCGGCGGGCGGGGCGATGGTGCGCATCGAGTCGAACTCGCCGGTGGTGCCGTTGACGGCGACCGCCGTGACCTGCGGATGGATCCGGACCCGCTGCTGCGTGGTCGTGGTGCCCGCGGTGTCGGCGTAGAACTTGTTCTCGTGGACGGCGAGCAGCGAGGCGTCCACGTGCGCGACGCCGTCGGCCGCCAGCAGCCGGGAGCTCCAGTCGGCGAGCAGTGCCGCCTTCTCGGCGTCCGGCACCTCGAAGGGGTTCACCTCGTAGGCGGAGATCCACGTCTTGTCCGCGTGCACCGGCTCCTCGGCGAGCTCCACGCGCTCGTCCGAACCGGCGGCCTTGATCACCTGGGCGGACAGCTTCGCCATGGCCACGGCCTGCGAGGCCACCCTGGCGGCGCCGTCCATGGTCAGGTCGACGCCGGAGGCGAACCCCCAGCTGCCCGCGTGCACGACCCGGACCGCGTAGCCGAGGTCGGTGGTGTCGGACCCGCCGGAGGGCTTGGCGTCGCGCAGCCGCCACGAGGCGCTGCGGATCCGCTCCAGCCGGAAGTCGGCATGCTCGGCGCCCAGCGCGCGGGCCCGGGCGAGCGCCGCGTCGGCGAGCGCCCGCAGGGGCAGCGCGGTGAAGGCCGCGTCGATGGAATGGGGCACGGAAGTCCTCCCGGGGTCTGGGACGGTCGCCCCGATCATGTCGCGATCGGGGCGCTTGTGCCTACATCTTTCTGTAGGGATTCGACAGAGCCCGCTGCGAGGCCCTGTCGGGGGTCGATTCCCCGTACGAGCGATGCGACCTATAGGTTTTCGGTATTCAGACCGCTAGCGAAAGGGTGATCCGTTGAGCCGCTCGGTTCTCGTCACCGGAGGAAACCGGGGCATCGGCCTCGCCATCGCCCGAGCCTTCGCGGAGGCGGGCGACAAGGTCGCGATCACGTACCGGTCGGGTGAGCCGCCGCAGGCCCTCACCGAACTCGGTGTCCTGGCGGTGCGCTGCGACATCACCGACTCCGAGCAGGTGGAGCAGGCCTACAAGCAGATCGAGGACGCGCACGGCGCGGTCGAGGTGCTCGTGGCCAACGCCGGCATCACCAAGGACACGCTGCTGATGCGGATGTCCGAGGAGGACTTCGCCTCGGTCGTCGACACCAACCTCACCGGCACCTTCCGGGTGGTCAAGCGCGCGAACCGCGGCATGCTTCGCGCCAAGAAGGGCCGCGTCGTCCTGATCTCCTCGGTCGTCGGGCTCCTCGGCTCGGCGGGGCAGGCGAACTACGCCGCCTCCAAGGCCGCGCTGGTCGGCTTCGCCCGCTCGCTCGCCCGCGAGCTGGGCTCCCGCAACATCACCTTCAACGTCGTCGCGCCCGGCTTCGTGGACACCGACATGACGAAGGTGCTCACCGACGAGCAGCGCGCGGGGATCGTGGCCCAGGTGCCGCTCGCCCGCTACGCGCAGCCCGAGGAGATCGCGGCAGCCGTCCGCTTCCTGGCGTCCGACGACGCCGCGTACATCACCGGAGCCGTCATTCCCGTTGACGGCGGATTGGGCATGGGTCACTGATCACCATGAGCGGAATTCTCGAGGGCAAGCGCATCCTCATCACGGGTGTGCTGATGGAGTCCTCCATCGCCTTCCACACGGCCAAGCTGGCGCAGGAGCAGGGCGCCGAGGTCATCCTCACCGCGTGGCCGCGCCCGTCCCTGACCGAGCGCATCGCGAAGAAGCTGCCCAAGCCGGTCAAGGTGATCGAGCTCGACGTCACCAACGACGAGCACCTGGCCCGCCTGGAGGGCCTCGTCCGCGACGAGCTCGGCGGCCTCGACGGCGTCGTGCACTCCATCGGCTTCGCGCCGCAGGACGCCCTCGGCGGCAACTTCCTGAACACGCCGTTCGAGTCGGTCGCCACCGCCATGCACGTCTCGGCGTTCTCGCTGAAGTCGCTGACCATGGCCTGCAAGCCGCTCTTCCCGGCGGAGGGCGGGGCCGTCGTCGGCCTCACCTTCGACGCGCAGTTCGCCTGGCCGCAGTACGACTGGATGGGCCCGGCCAAGGCCGCCCTGGAGGCCACCAGCCGCTACCTCGCCCGCGACCTGGGCAAGGAGAACATCCGCTGCAACCTGGTCTCGGCCGGTCCGATCGGCTCCATGGCCGCGAAGTCCATCCCGGGATTCGGCGAGCTGGCCGAGGTCTGGAACACCCGCTCCATGCTGTCGTGGGACATGAGCGACCCGGAGCCGACCGGCCGCGGTGTCGTCGCCCTGCTGTCGGACTGGTTCCCGAAGACCACCGGCGAGATCGTCCACGTGGACGGCGGCGTCCACGCGATGGGTGCCTGACCCCAGGTCATCACCCGGTGTCCGTACGGCGGCGGCCGCGCTTCCCTCCGAGGGGGCGCGGCCGCCGCCGTTGCGGTGTCCGCCGGCGTCCACCGCGACGGCGGCGGACTTCGCTCGCATGTTCACCGGCCGGCCGGATCTTCCCGAGTCGAAAACCTGGACAGATGCCTGCAAACTGGCCGAGTCGGGATCTTCCCGGCTCCGGCGGGGAGGAGGCAGGAGTGCGCACCAGGCCGAGCCGAGCGGTATCGATACTGGTCACATCGGTGATCGTGACCGGACTCCTGATCCCGGCCGTGGCCGCGCAGCCCTCCGGAGACGAGGCGGTGCCGGGCGTCGAGGTAGGGGCTCCGGCCGTGGTGGACCTCTCCGGCATCCCTGCCGAACCCCCCGTGCAGCCCTCCCGGCCCGCCGCCGACGAACTCTTCGGCGCCGACTGCGCCACCTCCATCGAGGGCTCCTCGGTCACCGCGCACTGTCACAACGCCTATCCGGAGACCGACCTGGTGAGCCTGCACGTCGAGTGCGACCGCTGGTGGGACCTGGACGGCGACGGCGCGGCCGTGGCGGTCGGCCCGGCCGCCCGGGTCGAGCTCACCGGCCGCTGCTGGAAAGAGGTCCGCGCGGCCTGGGTCGGCCACCGGCGGCAGTGACCGCGTGCCCCTGGGCCTGCCGGGCGCCTCGCTTCACCTGCCGAGACAGACGAACGGGTAGCCCGCGGCCTCCGAGGCGGCCGCGTCCCCGTCCCCGCGCCGGATCGCCTCGATCAGCCGCGCGTGGTCGACGTGGGCGGCGGGGTCCAGCACGGTGCCGACGTCCGCCCTCAGCCAGTCGGCCACCAGCTCGCCGAGGTCCGCGTACAGCTCGATCAGCACGTCGTTGTGCGAGGCCGTCACCACCGCCATGTGCAGACTCACGTCCGCCGCCACGAAGACCTCCGCGTCACCGCCCGCCCAGGCCTCCTCGCGGCGCGCCAACAGGGCGTCCAGCTGGCGCAGGTCCCGTTCCGTGCGCCGCTCCGCCGCCAGCCGGGCCGCCGAGGACTCCAGCGTGGAGCGGACCTCGGCGATGTGCCGCGGCTCGGCCCCGGCGAAGCGCCGGTGCATGACGCCGGCCAGCTCGCTCGTCGCGATCACGTACGTGCCCGAGCCCTGCCGGATGTCGAGCAGGCCGTTGTGCGCCAGCGCGCGCACGGCCTCGCGCACGGTGTTGCGGGCGACGCCCATCAGCTCCACGAGCTCCGGCTCGGTGGGGATGCGCGAGCCGACCGGCCACTCGCCGGAGGTGATCTGGTTGCGCAGTTGGGCGATCACCTGATCGACGAGCGCGGAGCGCCGGGGCGAGGTCAGCGGCATGGGTTCCTCTCACGAGCGGACGGCTACAGCGACAATGGCAACGACAGCGACTGGACAACCAATCATCCCATGATTCTATGATGGTTCAATGTCCGACGTAGAAACCAAGACGTTCGCCCGGCCCGCCGCAGACCGCGCCGCGGTCCCCATCCCGCACGCGGCGGCGCAGCCGACCTGGCTCGGCCCGGTGCTCATCGTCGGAATCGTCCTGGCCGCCCTCAACCTGCGCCCCGCCATCACCAGCCTCGGCGCCCTCTTCGAGGAGACCCGCACCGGCCTGGGGATGAGCGGCACCGTCGCCGGACTGATCACCTCCGTCCCGGCCCTGTGCTTCGCCGTCTTCGGTGTCACCGCACCCCGGCTCTCCCGCCGCTTCGGCCCGGTCGCCGTCGTCTGCGCCGGCATGGCCGCCGTCGCCGCCGGCCTGCTGATCCGGCCCTTCGCGAGCGGCGCCGCCGGCTTCCTGGCCGCCAGCGCCCTCTCCCTGGCCGGCATAGCCCTCACCAACGTGCTGCTCCCGGTGATCGTCAAGCGCTACTTCCCGGACCGGGTCGGCACCATGACCGGCCTCTACTCCATGGCCCTGGCCGCCGGCACCTCGCTCGCCGCCGCCGCGACCGTCCCGCTGACCGGCGCCCTCGGCGGCAACTGGCGCGCCGGCCTGCTGGTGTGGGCCTGCCTCGCCCTGGCCGCCGTACTGCTGTGGCTGCCCATCGCCCGCGCCGCCCGGCGCGCCGACCGGGACCAGGCCGCGGCCGCCGGCTCCGGCGCGAGCTCCGCCGTACGGGCCGACGCGGGCCCGCGGATCGTCCGCAGCCGCACCGCCTGGGCCCTGGCCTGCTACTTCGGCCTCCAGGCCACGGGCGCCTACATCACCATGGGCTGGCTCCCGCAGATCTTCCGCGACGCGGGGGTCTCCGCCTCCACCGCCGGCGTCCTGCTCGCCGTCACCATGGTCATGGGCGTCCCGCTCGCCTTCGTCATCCCCGGCCTCGCCGGCCGCATGAAGAACCAGGGCGCCATCGCCGTCACCCTCGGCGTCTTCGGCCTCACCGGCTACCTCGGGCTCTACTTCGCCCCCGCCGCCGGAGCGTGGGCCTGGGCGCTCCTGCTCGGCGTCTCCAACTGCGCCTTCCCCCTGGTCATCACCATGATCGGGCTGCGCGCCAAGTCCCCGGCCGGCGTCGTCAAGCTCTCCGCCTTCGCCCAGAGCACCGGCTACCTCATCTCCATCCCCGGCCCGCTCGTCATCGGCACCCTCTACCAGCACAGCGGCGGCTGGGACCTGCCGCTCGCCCTCATGGCGGGCCTCCTCGTCCCGCAGATCGCCCTCGGCGTCCTCGCGGGCAGGGACCGCACGATCGAGGACGAATGCGGCATGCGAGACTGACCGGCATGTCACCCGTACTCGAACCGAACCCGGAGGGCGGCCGCCGGAAGCTCGGCCTCGTCCTCGGCGCCATGCTCGTCGTCTCCGTGATCATCTCCGTGATCGCGACGATCGCCTCACCCTGACCCCGGTCGCGGCCGTGACCGTGCCGGTGTCCCCGGAACCGGCACCGGTACCGGCCGCCGCACGCGCGGGTGGGGATATCCCCACCAACCCCTAGGGGGTCAGGCTCAGGGTGAAGTGGGGTGTGCCCCGGATGGGAACCGCCGTCCCGGATCCATAGATTCGGATACGCAGCGAGCCAGTCCGGTCCACACACCCACGGAGGCGGCCATGTCGGCCCCCACGCACACCAGGTCCCTCCCGTCCGCCCGCAGGACGCGCACCGCCACCGCCGCGAGCACCCGGCTGCACTGGTGGGCACTGGCCCTGCCCGCGCTCGCCTTCGGCCTCCTCCTGCTGCTCCTCGCCGGATCCGGCGAGGCCCACGCCGCCACCGGCGAGGTCTCCGGTCTCGTCCAGGTCGCCGAACAGCTCCTGCGCGCCGTCGGCTGACCTCCCGAGCGCCCCTCACCACCCGGTATGAGCCCCCTCAACACCCTGCGCCCCATGGCCCGTTTCGTGCGAAGCTGGGAGCCATGAGCGCAGACACACCCCGCAGGATCGCCCTCCTCCGGCATGCCAAGGCAGACTGGCCCGACGTGTCCGACCACGACCGTCCGCTGGCGGAACGCGGCCGCAAGGACGCCCCGGCCGTCGGTCTGAAGCTCGCCGAGACCGGCATCGTCTTCGACCTGGCCCTCTGCTCCACCGCGGCCCGCACCCGCGAGACCTGGAAGCTCGCCGTGCAGGAGATGCCGCACCGGCCGAAGACCCACTACGAGGAGCGGATCTACGACGCCTCGCCGGGCGAGCTCATCGCCCTGCTGAACGAGACCTCCGACGAGGTCTCCGACCTCCTCGTCATCGGCCACAACCCCGGCATGCACGCCCTCGCCGACGCCCTCGCCGGGCGCGCGGAGGGCGACACCCTGGCGCGGATGACCCGTACGGGATTCCCCACCGCCGCGCTCGCCGTCGTCTCCTTCACCGGCTCGTGGAAGTCCCTGGAGCACGGCGTGGGCACCCTGCTCGACTACTGGACGCCCAAGGGGCACTGACCGCACCGCCGCCCGAACGCCGCCCGCGGCCGTCGCGCCGGCGCACGCGAAGGGCCCCGGCAGCCGCACCGGCCGCCGGGGCCCCTTCGGGTCCTGGTCGGGTGCTCCGCGCACCCGTGGCGGGTCAGGCCAGGTCCGCGGCCTCGATCTCCTCGCGGGTGATCCCCAGCAGGTACAGCACGGCGTCGAGGAAGGGCACGTTCACCGCCGTGTGCGCGGCCTCGCGGACCACCGGCTTGGCATTGAAGGCCACGCCCAGCCCGGCCGCGTTCAGCATGTCCAGGTCGTTGGCGCCGTCGCCGATGGCCACCGTCTGCGACAGCGGCACGTCGGCCTCCGCGGCGAAGCGGCGCAGCAGCCGGGCCTTGCCCGCCCGGTCCACGATCTCCCCGGTGACCCTGCCCGTCAGCTTCCCGTCGACGATCTCCAGGGTGTTGGCGGAGGCGAAGTCCAGCCCCAGGCGCTCCCGCAGGTCGTCCGTCACCTGGGTGAAGCCGCCCGAGACCACGCCCACCTGGTAGCCGAGCCGCTTGAGCGTACGGATCAGGGTCCGCGCACCCGGGGTCAACTGGACCTCGGCGCGCACCTTGTCGACGACGGACGCGTCCAGGCCCGCCAGCAGGGCCACACGGGCGTGCAGCGACTGCTCGAAGTCCAGCTCGCCGCGCATGGCCCGCTCGGTGACCTCGGCGACCTCCGCCTCGCACCCGGCGTGGGCGGCGAAGAGCTCGATCACCTCGTCCTGGATGAGGGTCGAGTCCACGTCCATGACCACCAGGCGCTGCGCCCGGCGGTGCAGGCCGGCCGAGACCACGGCGATGTCCACGCCGATGTGCGAGGCGGCCGTGGCCAGTGCCGTGCGCAGCGGCTCGGTCTCCACGCCGGAGACGGCGAACTCCACCGCGGTCACCGGGTACTTGGCGAGCCGGAAGATACGGTCGATGTTGCCGCCGGCCCCGGTGATCTCCGCGGCGATGGCGGCCGTGGACTCGGCGGTGAGCGGGTGCCCGAGCACGGTGACGTGGGACCGGCCGCTGCCGCGCGGCCGGTTGTCGCCGGTGCCGGAGAGGATCTCCGCCTGCAGCTTGAGCGATTCGGCCCAGCTGTGGACGGTGGCCCGCAGGTCGCCCTCGGTGCTGCCGACGGGCTTGGTGACGAGGGCGCACAGGACGATGCGGCCACGGGTGACGACCTGCTCGATGTCGACGACGTCGACGGAGTAGGCGGCGAGGGTGTCGAACAGCCCGGCGGTGATCCCGGGACGGTCCTTGCCGAAGATCTTGACGAGGAGGGTGGGGACGTCGGAGGTCTGCGATGCGCTCATGGTGCCCTCACCGTATCTTCCCGGCTCCCGCGACAGGACCCCCGTCCCATTTCCTGAACGTGCCGCGTCCTGCCCGGCCGTCACCGCGGCGGGGCGGGCGGCCCCGGCGGATTCGGCGGTTTCGGCGGTTTCGGCGGTGGCGGCGGGGGCGGCGGGGTGAAGGGCGGCCGCTGCGGGGGCCGGGTGCGCCGCGGAGGGCGGGGCGGGACGCCGGTGACCGTCACGTCCCACGAGACGTCCGGGTCCAGGAACGGCCCGGCCCACTCGGGAGGCGGACCCGCTCCGCCGGGCGCACCCGCTCGACCCGGTGCACCCGGACCGCCCGGACCCGACCCGTACGGAGCCCCGGGCGCGCCGGGGTCCACCGCGGCGGGGGCGGCGGCCGGGACGGCCACCGCCCGACGCCGGCCCGCCGGCAGCGCACCGGCCCCGCCGGCCAGCGCACCCCACACCACGCCCAGCAGCAGGGCGTACGGGACGTCCCCCCGCAGCTCGACCCCCGCGTCCACCACGTCCACCCCCAGCACCGCGAGCGAGGCGTCCGCCGACACCCGCGTCAGCCGCACCAGCACCGCCAGGGCCACCCCGGTCACCGCCCCCAGCCGCACCGCGCACCCCGCGACGCCGCCCCCGGGCGTGCGTACGGCCGCCAGCACGCCCGCGGCGAGCAGCAGCAGCGACACCCCCACCACCAGCAGCCAGACCCGCCCGTCGTACTCCGCGAGCCGGGCCACCGTCACCGGCTCCCGCGCGGAGGCCGACAGCAGGTCGTCCAGCGGATCGGGCAGCAGCCGCGCCGGCTCGCCCGATGCCCCGCCGCGCAGCGGAACGGACAACCCCAGCAGCACCCCCAGCCAGCTCCCGTTCGGAGCGCCCAGCAGCGCGGCACCGAGCACCCGCTCCGGATCGTCGTCGCCCAGCGCCGCCCACACCGCCGCGGCCAGTCCCGCCGCCACCGCGACCAGCAGCACCGTCACCACCGCCGAGGCGGCGGGCCGTATCCGGGCGAGGGCGGCGGGCCCGCGCCGCGACACCAGCAGCGCCACCGCCAGTACCGCGAGCGCCCACACGCCCGCGCCCAGCAGGGTCGGCCCGGCCTCCACGGCGAAGCCCACCCGGGTCCGTGCCTCGACCAGGTCCCCGACACGGTCCGGCAGGAGCCCGCCGATGTCCCCGATCCCCGGCGCCTCGACCCGCACCGGGGTGCTCGGCAGCGCCGCGCCGTCGAGGGTGACCACGTCGTGCCCGGCCCACGCGAGCCCGCCCGCGGTCGCGACGAGCAGCGCCGTGAACGCCACGACCCTCGCCGCCGTCTCGCCCGGACCGGCCCCGGCCCGCAGCGAGCGCAGGAACACCCCCGCCAGTACCAGGGCGCCGGCCAGCGACACCCCCAAGGGCATGACGTCCAGGGAGGTTTCGGCCCCCGCCCCGGCAACCCCGAACACCGAGACGTCACCCGAAGGGTCCACGGTTCCACCGACCGCGAGAACCACCACGGCGGCCGTCATCGGCCCGAGCGACCCCCCGGCGGCATCGGCGCCCAGCAGGTGCAGCCCCAGGCCGGCCACCCCCGCCATCACGATCAGGGACCAGCCCACGGCGGCCACGGCGGACAGGAGCACGTCTGACCAACGGATGCGGCGCACGCGGCGACCCCCCGATGCATGCCGAGCGGTATGCGACGGAACTCCCGGGCGAGAAGTCCCGTATCTCACTCTCCGGGTGACTTTCGACCCCGTCAACGGGCAGACGTAGACGCCCGGGCAAGGCCCGGATTCCACATACGGCTGCAGGCCTGAAATAGTTCCCCCGGATGTTCGCCATCCCTAGACTCCCTGACGTCATGGGGGAATCTCGGGGGACTTAAGTGGGGCTGGAGTGCCGGAACTCGTACTGGAATTGAATGGCAGGACCTGGACGCTCGATCCGTCCAGGTCGTACTCGCTGGGGCGCGACCCCCAGGGAGACGTGGTGATCGACGATGCCCGGGTGTCGTGGCGGCACGCCACCATCGCCTGGAACGGCCAGGGTTGGGGGCTCGAGGACCACGGCAGCACCAACGGCACCTACGTGCAGGGGGCGAGGGTCCAGCAGACCGCGCTGGTGCCCGGCACGCCGGTCCACCTGGGCAACGCCACCGACGGACCGCGGCTGAATCTGAGCGCCGCCGCCGCGCCGCAGCCGGCCGTGGCACAGCAGGCGCAGCAGACCCCGGCCCAGGCGTACGCACAGCCCCAGGCCGCGGCCTACCAGGCTCCGCAGCAGCCCCAGCAGGCCTGGAACCAGCAGCAGCACCAGCCGCAGCAGCCGCAGGCCCACCTCCCGCAGCAGCAGGGCGGCGGCGCCGCGCCCCGCCAGGCGCAGGGCGGGGCACCGCACTACGCCGGCGACCGCAGCCCGACGACGTTCCACCAGCTCTCGCTGGGCCACGTCATGCGGATCGGCCGTGCGCTGGAGAACGAGCTGGTGGTCTCCGACCTCCAGGTCTCGCGCCACCACGCCGAGTTCCACTCGATGCCCGGCGGCCGCTTCGAGATCCGCGACCTCGGCAGCCACAACGGCACCTACGTCAACGGTCAGGCGCTGCCCAAGTCCGGCACCCAGCTCCTCGGCCCGAACGACATCGTCGGCGTCGGCCACTCGACGTTCCGGATCGTCGGCGACCGCCTCGAGGAGTTCGTCGACACCGGTGAGGTCTCCTTCTCGGCCCGCCACCTCACGGTCACGGTCGACGGCGGCAAGCAGATCCTCAAGGACGTCACCTTCGGCGTCCCGGAGAAGTCGCTGATCGGCGTCATCGGCCCGTCCGGCTCCGGCAAGTCCACCCTGCTCAAGGCGCTGACCGGCTACCGGCCCGCCGACCAGGGCGACGTCCTGTACGACAACCGCAACCTGTACAAGCAGTTCGCGGAGCTCCGCCAGCGCATCGGCCTGGTCCCGCAGGACGACATCCTGCACAAGGAGCTGAAGGTCAGCACCGCGCTCAAGTACGCGGCCAAGCTCCGCTTCCCCGGCGACACCGCCGAGTCCGAGCGCGCCGCCCGCATCGACGAGGTGCTGCGCGAGCTCAAGCTGGACATCCACAAGGACAAGAAGATCACCGCGCTCTCCGGCGGTCAGCGCAAGCGCGTCTCCGTCGCGCTGGAGCTGCTCACCAAGCCGTCGCTGATCTTCCTGGACGAGCCGACCTCCGGCCTCGACCCGGGCATGGACCGCGACGTCATGCAGCTGCTGCGCGGCCTCGCCGACGACGGCCGCACGGTCCTCGTCGTCACGCACTCCGTCGCCGAGCTGTCCCTCTGCGACAAGCTGCTGGTCATGGCCCCCGGCGGGTCGGTCGCCTACTTCGGCCCGCCGGACGAGGCGCTGAACTTCTTCGGCTACGGCACGTGGGCGGACGTCTTCTCGGCCTTCGAGAACTACCGCGACTACGACTGGGCCGGCCGCTGGAAGGGCTCCCAGCACTACCAGCTCTACGCCGCCGAGCTCGACGCGGTCGCCCCGCAGCCGGTCGTCATGCCCTCCGCCCAGCAGATGCGCCCGGCCAAGCCGCAGGGCTGGGGCTCGCAGCTGTGGACGCTGATCCGCCGCTACGTGTCGGTGATCGCCTCCGACAAGGGCTTCATGGGCCTGATGCTGATCCTGCCGGCCGTCCTGGGCGTGGTCTCCACGGTCATCCCCGCGACCTTCGGCCTGGCGCCGCCGACCCCGCCGTCGCGCTTCAACGGCGACGCGGGCACGATCATGCTGATCCTCGCGGTCGGCATGTGCTTCTCCGGTGCCGCCAACTCGGTGCGTGAGCTGATCAAGGAACGGGTCATCTACGAGCGGGAGCGCGCGACCGGCCTGTCCCGGTCGGCGTACCTCATGTCGAAGGTGATCGTCCTCGGCTTCATCACGGCCATCCAGGGCGTGATCATCTGCGCGATCGGCTTCGCCCCGCGCGACCTGCCCACCGAGGGCCTGCTGATGCCGCCGGCCGTCGAGCTGTGCGTGTCGGTCATCGCGCTCGGCTTCACCTCGATGATGTTCGGCCTGGTGATCTCCTCGCTGGTGAAGACCGCCGAGAAGACCATGCCGCTGCTGGTCATGTTCGCGATCGTCCAGGTCGTCTTCACCGGCATCCTCTTCCAGGTCTACGACTCCCCGGGCCTGGAGCAGTTCGCCTGGCTGATGCCGTCCCGCTGGGCCGTCGCCGCCGCCGGCACCACCCTGAACCTCGGCAAGCTCATGCCGCCGTGGGACCAGGACAACCCGACCAACACCGACCCGCTCTGGGACGCCACGGTCGGCCAGTGGAGCCTGAACATCATCATCCTGCTGGCCATCGGCATCGCCTGCGGGTTCCTGGTCCAGCGCCTGCTGGCCCGCCACGAGCCCGAGGTCATGCGCGCGGGCAAGTAACACCTCACGGCGGACATGCCGAAGGGCGGCACCCGGGATCCGGGTGCCGCCCTTCGGCGCGTGTGGGGTGGGCGAGGACCGCCGCAGGCCTAGTAGGCGCTGTTGACGTTGTCCATCGAGCCGTACCGGTCGGCCGCGTAGTTGCAGGCGGCGACGATGTTGGCGACCGGGTCGTACTGGTCGAACTTGGTGCCCTTGACGTGGTACGCCTTGAAGGTCGGGAGGATGACCTGGAGCAGACCCTTGCTGGGGATGCCGTTCTGGGCGTTGATGTCCCAGTTGTTGATCGCCATCGGGTTGCCGCTGGACTCACGCATGATGTTGCGGTGAATGCCGGCGTAGGTGCCCGGAATGTTCTCCTTCTTCATGATGAAGAGGGCTTCCTTGATCCAGCCGTCCAGGTTGTTCGCGAACACCGGGGTGCGGGCGGCGGAGCGGCTCGCGGCGGCCTTCTGCTCGCGGGCCTTCTTCGCGGCGGCCTCGGCCTTGGCCTTGGCGTCGGCGTCGGCCTTCGCCTTGGCGGCGACGGCGGCGGCCTTGGCGTTGGCGTTGGCGATGACCTGCTGGGTGGAGAGGTGGCCGTACAGCGCCTTCGTCTGCGTGCCGTTCACGGCCTGGCTCCAGGCGACGGGGGCGGCCGAGATGGTGGTCTCGGCCTCGGCGGCGTCGGCGGGGACGAGGGAGAAGGCGACGGCGGCGGCGCTCAGCGTGGCGACACCGGCGATGGACAGCTTGTGTGCCTTCGTCAGACGACTGTGACCGGGGGTGCGGGAAGCAGACATGGCGGGGCAACCTCTTCGAATAGCGGGAGCCGCAGGAAGGCGCCTTGCGGATCCGGGATCCGCGGCGCCTGGCGACGGGAGCAATTCTTAGCGGCGGCAAAATCCTGTGGCAAAGGTGTGACGTACGATCCCGCTTAGTGGATCAGGGGCGGGCGCCGAAGGTCGATTTCCGGCCTTGGTACCGGCCCTGCCCGCCCTGACGGGACCTGCACTCTTCCACTAGGGAGCTTCGTAAGTGATGTGGGTCCTATGCCGGGGCTCACACCGCCCTTACGCCGTTCTCACCATGCGTTGCTTCAGCAATGCTGTCCGTGACGGTTGTCATCCTTGAGTAGCAGATGGACGTCGCCGAACTCGTGCCAGAGGCAGAGCCGGGCCAGCGCCTGCGCATACCCGAGCCGTACGGCGGCACGCCCCGCCACCGCCTCCAGCATCAGGAGGTGGGATGCCTCGGGCTCGTGCAGCCCGGTCAGCAGGCCGTCCACCGCCCGCACCCCGCGCTCGGGCGTCACCACCAGATCGGTCCACCCGCCCGCCGCGCGGACCACCCCGCGCGCGTCCGCCGCCGACTCCAGCGCCCGCACCGCGGTGGTCCCCACCGCGATCACCCGCCCGCCCCCGGCCCGCGCGGCGTTCACCAGCGCCGCCGTGGCGGCCGGCACCGCGTACCGCTCCGGGTACGGCGGCTCGTGCGACTCCTGCGAGGCCACCCCCGTGTGCAGGGTCAGCGGGGCGAACTGCACTCCCCGGCTCACCAGCCGCGCCACCAGTTCCGCCGTGAAGGGCCGGCCCGCGCTCGGCATCTCCGCCGACCCCGACCCGTCGGCCGCCGGCACCGCGAACACCGTCTGGTACGCCGACAGCGGCTGGTCACGCTCCGTGTAGGCGTACCGGATCGGCCGCCCGTGCTCCCGCAGCAGCTCCGGGACCGCGTACGGCGCGGGGGAGGGCCGCGCCCACCACAGCCGGTCCGCGTCCGCGGCGAGGGGCTCCTCCAGGACCAGGCGGCGGCCGCCCGGCAGCTCCACCACCGCACCGGCCGGTCCGCCGGGGTGCGGCCGGGTCGTCCCGCGGTCCGCCGGGCTGCGCAGTTCCACCGCCCAGCGGCCGTCGTCCCCGCGCGTCGAGAAGTGCACCACCAGGTCCTCGCCGCCCAGCCGGGCGTCCACCGCCGCCGCGAGGGTGGCCGAGGTGTTCACCACCAGCACGTCGCCGGCCCGCAGCAGGTGCGGCAGCTCCCGGAAGGCGTGCAGCGACACCTGCGTGCTGCCCCGGGACACCAGGAGCCGTACCGCGTCCCGGCCCAGCCCCGGCCCCCGCTGCTCGGCCGGAACCCGCGCCATGAGTTCGCGAGGAATGTCCGTTATATACAGTCCCGAAATCGAGCTCTCGCGTCCCGCCGCCCACCGGCTCCGCATTCCGACGCCCCGGCCTGCCCCGATGCTCCCGGTCATCGCCGCGCCCCGTCGCCCGCGGAGGGCCCGGCCACGCCCGCGGAGGGCCCGGCCACGCCCGCGGAGGGCCCGGCCACGCCCGCCGAGAGCCCGGCCACGTCCGCCGCGGGCCCGGCCAGCCCCTCCGCCGTGTACCGCCCGCTCGGCAGGCCCCGCTCCAGCAGCCGCAGCAGCACCGGGGCCACCTCCTCCGGAGCCGGCAGCCCCGCCAGGTCCTCGTCCGGCTCGGCCGCCGCCATCATCCGCGTCCGCATCGAGCCCGGATCCGCCCACCACACCCGCAGCCCCGGCTCCTCCACCGCCAGCACGGCCGACAGCAGGTCCACCGCCGCCTTGGTCGCCCCGTACGCACCCCACGTGGCGTACGGGACGACCGCGGCGTCCGAGCTGATGTTCAGCACCGCCCCCGCCGCCGAGGCCCGCAGCAGCTCCAGCCCCTCCTGGACCAGCCCCAGCGGCCCCAGCACATTGACCTCGAACGCCTCGCGCAGCCCGGCCCGCGGCTGCTCCGCCAGCGGCACCAGCGGCTCGGCCCCCAGCACCCCCGCGTTGTTCACCAGCAGGTCCAGCCCGCCCAGCTCCCGCGCGGCCGCCACCAGCGCCGCCCGGTGCGCCTGCGAGGACACGTCCCCGGCCACCGCCACGACCCGTACCCCCGCGGCCCTCGCCCGCCCGGCCGCCTCCTCCAGCGCCGCCGCGCCCCGCGCGCTCAGCACCAGGTCCCAGCCCCGCGCCGCCAGCTCCCCGGCCAGCGCCCGGCCGAGCCCCCTCGACGCCCCCGTCACGATCGCCACCGACATGACAGCACCCTCACTTCGTCCCGATCAGCAGATGCCCTCAACCTAGGAACGGGCGGGCCGCCCCCGCGTCGGCCGCCGGCCCCACCCGTACCGGTCCCTTGGACCTACGCCCCGCGACGTGCCCCGTGTCCCTCCACCGCCCGATTCCGCAGGTCACGGCCGCCGGTACGGTGAGGCCATGACCTCAAGCCCCCTGCCGGGCGGACCCCGCAGCGGCCTGGCCGCCGTGAGCACCGCGCTGCTGGCCATGAGCCGCCGCCTGGAGGTCCGCGACGTCCTGCGCACGATCGTGGTGTCGGCCCGCGAGCTGCTGGACGCCGAGTACGCGGCCCTGGGCGTCCCGGACGACCACGGCGGCTTCGCCCAGTTCGTCGTCGACGGCATCAGCGCCGAACAGTGGCGGCAGATCGGCCCGCTGCCCCGGCAGCACGGCATCCTCGCCGCGATGCTCCACGAGAACGGCCCCGAGCGACTGGCCGACGTACGCAAGGACCCCCGCTTCGGCGGCTGGCCCTCCGCGCACCCCGAGATGTCCGACTTCCTGGGCATGCCCGTCCGCGACGGCGACGAGATCCTCGGAGCGGTCTTCCTCGCGAACAAGCGGAGCGCCCCCGACGGCACCCACCGCGTCTTCACCGACGAGGACCAGGACCTCCTCTCCCTCCTCGCCCAGCACGCGGCCATCGCCCTCACCAACGCCCGGCTCTACGAACGCAGCCGCGAGCTCACCATCGCGGAGGAGCGCTCCCGCCTCGCCCACGAGCTGCACGACGCCGTCAGCCAGAAGCTCTTCTCCCTGCGCCTCACCGCCCAGGCCGCCGCGACCCTCGTCGACCGCGACCCGGCCCGGGCCAAGGACGAGCTCCAGCAGGTGGCCGCCCTCGCCGCGGAGGCCGCCGACGAACTGCGCGCCGCCGTGACCGAGCTGCGCCCGGCGGCCCTGGACGAGGACGGCCTGGTGGCCACCCTGCGCACCCACGTCCACGTACTCGACCGCGCCCACACGGCACGCGTCACCTTCAGCTGCGACGGTGTACGGGCCCTCCCCGCGGCCCAGGAGGAAGCGGTGCTCCGCGTCGCCCAGGAGGCCCTCCACAACGCCCTGCGCCACTCGGAAGGGGACCGCGTCGAGGTCACCCTGGCCCGCACGCCCACCGGGGGCGCGGTCCTCAAGGTCGCCGACTCCGGCAAGGGCTTCGACCCCCTGGCCGTCCGGCGGGCGGGCCGCCACCTGGGCCTGGTCTCCATGCGGGACCGCGCGAGCGGTGTAGGAGGCGGCCTCACCGTGCACTCGGAGCCCGGTCGGGGCACCACGATCGAGATGGAGGTACCCGGTGGCTGACAGCACCGGCCGAAGCGGCGGCCGTGGCGGCCGCATCCGTGTCCTGCTGGTGGACGACCACCAGGTGGTCCGGCGGGGCCTGCGCACCTTCCTGGAGGTCCAGGAGGACATCGAGGTGGTCGGGGAGGCCTCCGACGGCGACGAGGGCATCGCCCGCGCCGAGGAGCTGCGGCCCGACGTGATCCTCATGGACGTGAAGATGCCGGGGACCGACGGCATCGAGGCCCTGCGCCGACTGCGCGAGCTGGCCAACCCCGCGCGGGTGCTGGTCGTCACCAGCTTCACGGAGCAGCGGACCGTGGTGCCCGCGCTGCGCGCCGGCGCGGCCGGATACGTCTACAAGGACATCGACCCCGACGCGCTGGCCGGAGCCATCCGCTCCGTCCACGCCGGCCACGTCCTGCTCCAGCCGGAGGTGGCGCAGGCCCTGCTCTCCCAGGAGGACCAGGGCTCCCCGGCGGGCCGGCCGGGCTCGCTGACCGACCGCGAGCGCGAGGTCCTGGGGCTCATCGCGGACGGCCGCTCCAACCGCGAGATCGCCCGGGCCCTGGTGCTGTCCGAGAAGACGGTCAAGACCCACGTCTCGAACATCCTGATGAAGCTGGACCTTTCCGACCGGACCCAGGCCGCCTTGTGGGCGGTCAGGCACGGAATCGCGGAGTAGACGGACCGAATCGGACCGTCTCCTTCCGGTATGCGGTTCAGCTGAGATTCATACGGTCGGGTGTATGTAGCCCACATGGCGTACCCCCGGGCCCGGGGCCGCCGTTCTCCATGGCGTGCCGCGGCGGCTGGTCGCGGCAGACGTACTGGAGGACGAGAACGTGAAGAACTTCAAGAAGGCCGCAGCCGTCACCATGATCGCGGGCGGCCTCCTCGCCGCCGGCGCCGGTGTCTCCTCGGCGCACGGCGGTGCGTCGGCGGAGGGCGAGGCCCTGAACTCGCCCGGCGTGGCCTCCGGGAACCTCATCCAGGCCCCGGTGCACGTCCCCGTGAACGTCGTGGGCAACACGGTCAACGTGATCGGCCTGCTCAACGGCGCGTTCGGCAACAGCGGCGTCAACGCCTGACCCCACCCCACTCGCGGCCCCGCTTCCCCCCTCTCCCTGGAAGCGGGGCCGCGTGGCGTGTCCGGCCGGGTGACCCCCGCGCGAGCCTCACCCCGCCCGCCCGGCCCGCGGTCCTAGCGTGACCGCATGACGAGGAACCGGGACATCGCCGGACGAACCGTCGCCGTGCTCTGCGCGGCGGTGGCCCTGACCGGACTGACGGCCGCACCCGGGTCGGAGCGGCCCGGCCGCTTCGTCTACGTCGCGAACCTCCACTCCGACACCGTCTCGGTCGTCGACACCCGCTCGGGCACCGCCGTGGACGGCATTCGCGTGGGGGACGGGCCCGACAGCGTGGCCCTCGGCCCCGACGGCTCCCGCCTCTACGTCACCGACTCCGCGGCGGACACCGTGTCCGTGGTCGACACCCGCACCAGGACGGTCGTCAAAACCGTCGGAGTCGGGCACGAACCGAGCCGCGTGGCGGTCTCCCCGGACAACAGGAGCGTCTACGTGTCCAACGTCGGCGCGGGCACCGTTTCGGTGATCAGCACCCGCACCCTCACCGTCACGGACACCATCGCGGTGGGCGACGCACCCCTGGGCCTGGCGGTCACACCCGACGGACGCACCCTCTACGTCGCCACCGCCGGCGCCGACAGGGTCTCGGTGGTCGACACCGGCAGTGGCACGGTCACCGGCGCCGTACTCGTCGGCGACGGACCCACCGCCCTCGCCCTCGCCCCCGACGGCTGCCACCTCTACGTCTCCAACCTGAGCTCGGACGACGTCTCGGTCGTCGACACCCGGACCGGCACGGAGACCGACCGCATCCCGGTCGGGGACCAGCCCGCGGGCATCGGAGTCCTTCCGGACGGCAGCCGCGTCTACGTCGCCGACGTCGGGTCGGACGACGTATCGGTGATCAGCACCCGCGGTCTCGCCGTCACCGACACCGTCGCCGTGGGCGACGGCCCCAACGGCCTCGCCGTCGCCCCGGACGGCCGCACCGTCCACGTCAGCAACTTCGACTCGGACACCCTGTCGGTGATCGACACCGGCACGGCCGGCACGACGGCCACCATCCAGGTCGGCGACGGCCCGACCGGCGTCGCCGCGCAGCCGGCCCCGCGCTGACCCCGGCACGCGGCGTTCGGCCCGTCGCCGCCCACCTCCGCGCCACGGGGCCCGGGGCCACCCCTCGGCCCCGCCAAGGGCGGGCCTCCAGCGGCAGCCGGGAGAGTCCACGGCGCGGCCCGGCGGAGCGTCAGCCCTGCTCGCGCTGCTCGACGGCCGCGTTGTACGCCGCCACCAGCGCCCGCCGAGCCACCCGCTCCACCGGCCGCAGCGCCTCCGCCCGCGCCGCCATCTCCGAGGCGGCCACCGCACCCCCGTGCCCGCTCTCGTACGCCAGCGACACCATCAGATCCACCCGCTGCGCCAGCGCCAGCACCCGTACCGCCCGGGGCGGATACCCCGGCGCCAGCGCCTCCCGCCCCGCCTCCGCCCGCGCCCGGTACGCCGACAGCGCCGCATCCGCCACCGGACCCGACCCCGCCACGTCCAGCCGGGTCAGCACCACGGTCGCCTCGCGCAGCGCCTCCGCCAGCTCCCGCTCCGCCTCGCCGAGCGACGGCACGTCCGCCGGCGGTGCCTCCCGTACCGGCAGGCAGTGCCACGTCACCGAGACGTGCACGTCCCCGGCCGGACCGGCCTCGGCCACCTCCGGCACCAGCCCCAGCGCCGCCCCCACCGCGACGACGGCCTCCTCGGCCTCCAGCGCCCGCGCATTGAACTCCGGCGGGCCGCTCAGCCCCAGCGGGTGCCCCGGCGCCGGCAGCGCCACCCGCAGCCCGCTCACCCCCAGCGCGCGCAGCCGGCCGAGCGCCAGCGTGAGCCCCACCGGACCCGACTCGCCCGGCAGACCCTCCACCCGGTGCACGGCGTCCTCGCCCACGATCGACATCGCGGCCTCGTCGGGCGAGACCAGACCGGCCAGCAGCGCGTTCCCCCAGGCGGCCAGCCGCCCTGAACGTGGTTCGAAAAGCATCCCCCCACTTTACGGATCGCCACCCGCACCGGGCCCCGGCCCCGGACCCCACCCCGAGTGGCGTAGGTTTTCCCCTGGGGCTGCGTCTACCGGCGCACAGTGAACCGTGACTGCAAGGGGTGACAACACGCTCATGAGCGATGTTCTGGAGCTGGTGGACGTATCCGTGGTCCGCGAGGGCCGGGCTCTGGTGGACCAGGTCTCCTGGTCGGTGAAGGAGGGCGAGCGCTGGGTGATCCTCGGCCCCAACGGCGCCGGCAAGACCACACTGCTGAACCTCGCCTCCAGCTACCTCTTCCCCACCAAGGGCTCCGCCACCATCCTCGGCAGCACCCTCGGCAAGGTCGACGTCTTCGAGCTGCGCCCCCGCATCGGCATGGCCGGCATCGCGATGGCCGACAAGCTCCCGAAGCGGCAGACCGTCCTGCAGACCGTCCTCACCGCCGCCTACGGCATGACGGCCACCTGGCAGGAGGAGTACGAGGCGGTCGACGAGCAGCGCGCCCGCGCCTTCCTGGACCGGCTCGGCATGACCGAGTACCTCGACCGGAAGTTCGGCACCCTCTCCGAGGGCGAGCGCAAGCGCACGCTGATCGCCCGCGCGCTGATGACCGACCCCGAGCTGCTGCTCCTCGACGAGCCCGCCGCGGGCCTCGACCTCGGCGGCCGCGAGGACCTCGTACGCCGCCTCGGCCGTCTCGCCCGCGACCCGCTCGCCCCCTCCATGGTCATGGTCACGCACCACGTCGAGGAGATCGCCCCCGGCTTCACCCACGTCCTGATGATCCGTCAGGGCAAGGTCGTCACCGCCGGCCCGATCGACCTCGAACTGACCTCCCGCAACCTCTCGCTCTGCTTCGGCCTCCCCCTGGTCGTGGCGCGCAACGGTGCCGACCGCTGGACCGCCCAGGGCCTCCCGCTGGGCTGACGCCCCCTGTTGCGGGCAACCGGCCCCGGTCACCCTCCGGGTACGGGCCCCCGCACCCTGTCCCGACCGCGCCCACCCGACCTACCATGACCACGTGGACATCGACGCGTGGGTGTGGTGGCTCATCGGTGCGGTCGGACTGGGCATCCCCCTGGTCCTGACCGCCATGCCGGAGTTCGGCATGTTCGCCGTCGGGGCGGTGGCGGCAGCCGTCACGGCGGCCCTCGGCGGGGGAGTGGTGGCCCAGGTCCTGGTCTTCGTGGTCGTCTCGGTCGCGCTCATCGCCGTCGTCCGGCCCATCGCCAACCGGCACCGCGACCAGCGCCCCCAACACCGCAGCGGCATCGACGCGTTGAGGGGCAGAACCGCCGTCGTCCTCGAACGCGTCGACGGCAGCGGCGGCCGCATCAAGCTCGCCGGCGAGGTGTGGTCCGCCCGCGCCCTCGACACGGACACCAGCTTCGAACCCGGCCAGTCCGTCGACGTGGTGGAAATCGACGGGGCGACCGCCGTCGTGATGTGACCAAGCAGCCTGCTCGCGGCCCCCAGGTCTGCGAGACTCCGATCAACGGGGCAGCACAGACAGCCGGAAGGGCACGGGGAACCGCATGCAACCGATCATCATCGTCCTGATCATTCTGGTGGTTCTGGTCTTCATCGCACTGGTCAAGACGATCCAGGTGATCCCGCAGGCCAGCGCCGCCATCGTCGAGCGGTTCGGCCGCTACACCCGCACCCTCAACGCGGGCCTCAACATCGTCGTCCCGTTCATCGACTCGATCCGCAACCGGATCGACCTGCGCGAACAGGTCGTCCCCTTCCCGCCGCAGCCCGTCATCACCCAGGACAACCTCGTCGTCAACATCGACACCGTCATCTACTACCAGGTGACCGACGCCCGGGCGGCGACGTACGAAGTGGCCAGCTACATCCAGGCCATCGAGCAGCTCACCGTCACCACGCTGCGCAACATCATCGGCGGCATGGACCTGGAGCGGACCCTCACCTCCCGCGAGGAGATCAACGCCGCCCTCCGCGGGGTCCTCGACGAGGCCACCGGCAAGTGGGGCATCCGCGTCAACCGCGTCGAGCTCAAGGCCATCGAGCCGCCGACCTCCATCCAGGACTCGATGGAGAAGCAGATGCGCGCCGACCGCGACAAGCGCGCCGCGATCCTCCAGGCCGAGGGTGTCCGGCAGTCCGAGATCCTGCGCGCCGAGGGCGAGAAGCAGTCCTCCATCCTGCGCGCCGAGGGTGAGGCCAAGGCCGCCGCGCTCAAGGCCGAGGGTGAAGCGCAGGCCATCCGTACGGTCTTCGAGTCCATCCACGCCGGCGACGCCGACCAGAAGCTCCTCGCCTACCAGTACCTGCAGATGCTCCCGAAGATCGCCGAGGGCGACGCCAACAAGCTCTGGATCGTGCCCAGCGAGATCGGCGACGCGCTCAAGGGCCTCTCCGGAGCCATGGGCAACTTCGGTCCCCTGGGCGGCGGTTCGGGCTTCAACCCGCAGAACTCCGGCAAGGACGGCGGCGGCATCCCGGCCGCGCGGGACAAGGACTCCGCCGAGCGCCGCGAGCAGCCCCCGATCGACTGACCCGGGCGATCCCGGCCGGACCCCGGCGACCGACCCCGTCGAACGACCGCGCACGCCCCCTGATGCATGATCAGTGAGGCCCCTCGACCTTCATGGCGGGGAGGCGACTCACTCATGCAAAGGGGATGGCACAGTCCATGTCCATCTGGGAATCACTCGCGGTCCTCGCCGCCGGCATCGGCGCGGGCACGATCAACACCATCGTCGGCTCCGGCACCCTGATCACCTTCCCGGTGCTGCTGGCCACCGGCCTGCCGCCGGTCACGGCCAACGTCTCCAACACCCTCGGCCTCGTGCCCGGTTCCATCAGCGGCGCCATCGGCTACCGCAAGGAACTCAAGGGCCAGCGCGCCCGGATCCTGCGGCTCGGCTCGGTCTCCCTGGTCGGCGGGCTCGCGGGCGCGGCCCTGCTCCTCGCCCTGCCGTCGGACTCCTTCGACACGATCGTGCCCGTACTGATCGGACTGGCCCTCGTCCTCGTCGTCCTGCAGCCCCGGCTCGCCGCGTCCCTGCGCCGGCGCCAGGAAGCCGCCGGGGGCGACACGTCCCACCCCGACGGCGGCCCGCTGCTGCTCGGCGGGATGCTGTTCTCCAGCGCCTACGGCGGCTACTTCGGTGCGGCCCAGGGCGTGCTCTACCTCGGCCTGATGGGCCTGCTGCTCCAGGACGACCTGCAGCGCATCAACGCCGTCAAGAACGTCATCGCCGCCCTCGTCAACGGCATCGCGGCCGTCTTCTTCCTCTTCGTCGCCGAGTTCGACTGGACGGCCGTGCTCCTCATCGCCGTCGGCTCGACGATCGGCGGCCAGATCGGCGCCAAGGTCGGCCGGCGCCTCTCGCCGACCGTCCTGCGCGGAGTCATCGTGACGGTCGGCATCCTCGCGATCGTCCAACTGCTGGTCCGCTGAGTGACGTAGCAGATCTACGCCACTCAGCGCAGGCGTCCTAGGCGGAACGCTCCAGCCACTCCGGGAGGCCCTCCTGCCCGGCCACCCCCAGCGCGAGAAGCATGGCGTCCGCCGGCGACGGTACGAAGGGCTTCCGGAGGAGCGGCATCCCCGCCTCCTCCGGAGTCCGGGCCGCTTTGCGGTGGTTGTCCTCGGCGCAGGACGCCACCGTGTTCAGCCAGGTGTCCCCACCGCCCTGGGCCCTCGGCAGTACGTGGTCCACCGTGGTCGCGCGCCGGCCGCAGTACGCGCACCGGTGCTGGTCCCGGACCAGCACCCCCCTCCGCGACCAGGGAGCATGTCTTCGGAAGGGCACCCTGACGTACCTGCAGAGCCTGATCACCCGGGGCATCGGAAGATCCATGGTGGCGGCGCGGACATGCAGATCGGGGTGCGACTGTTCGACGACGGCCTTGTCCTGGAGCACCAGGACCACAGCCCGGTTCAGCGTCACCGTCGACAGCGGCTCGAAGCTCGCATTCAGCACCAGCGTGTCCCGCATCTCGCCCACCTCCCGTGTGCAGGCCCGCGACCACCATGGCGGCAGGGCCCGCAACCACTCTGGCCGCGCGCGCCACGCGGGACAACGCAATAAAAATGCCCGGTCCCGGCCTTCTTTAGACCAGGACCGGGCAAACGCCGGGCGAACGATCAGCGCGCGGCGGGCGCCTCGTACTCGGCGACGAGCTGCGCACGCCCCAGCGCGTGGAAGCGCAGGTGGAAACCGACGACGGCCGGGGAGGAGTCCTCGTCCGGGCCGAGCTGCTCCCGGTCCACCGCGTACACGGTGAACACGTACCGGTGCCGCTCCCCGCGCGGCGGGGCCGCGCCGCCGAAGTCCCGGGTCCCGTAGTCGTTGCGCGCGTGCACGGCGCCCTCCGGCAGACCGGGGAAGTCCCCGGTGCCCGCGCCGGCCGGCAGCTCCGTCACGGAAACGGGCAGGTCGAAGAGGACCCAGTGCCAGAACCCGCTGCCCGTCGGCGCGTCCGGGTCGAAGCAGGTCACGGCGAAGCTCTTCGTCCCCTCGGGGAAGCCCTCCCAGCGCAGCTGCGGCGAGACGTTCTTCCCCGTCAGCACCTGGGCGGCGTGCAGGTCGGCTCCGTGGGAGACGTCCTCGCTCGTCACGGTGAACTCGTGCACCTCGGGGTGGAAATCATGGGGGAGCGGCGCCCTGTCGCGGTCGGACACGTCGGAACCTCCTGGTCGGAACGGAAAACCCCTGCAAACACGGAGCCTAGGCCTCCGGCAAGAGCGTTGCTTACCCTGCTCGGCGTGAAACGCACAAGATCATCTACTTCCCGGCTGGTCGCGGCGGCCGCCTGCACGGCCGCCGTGGCGACCGGCCTCGTGGCCGCGCCCGCGGCGCAGGCGAGCGGCACGGCCCCGTCCACCCCGGACGTGACGCGCAAGGAGCAGATCCTCTTCCGCTCCGGCACCGCGGGCTACGGCTGCTTCCGGATACCCACCATGGTCCGCACCGGGCAGGGCACCCTGCTCGCCTTCGCCGAGGCCCGCACCTCCCCGTCCTGCGCCGACCGCGGCCCCATGGACATCGTCGTACGCCGCTCCACCAACGACGGCCGCACGTGGGGGCCCATCAAGGTCGCCCTCTCCGGCAGCGACACCGACCCCGAGGCCCCGTACACCCGCGGCAACCCGGCCCCCGTCGTCGACAAGATCAACAACAGGGTCTTCCTCCTCTCCACCGGCGAATCCACGGTCCCCGGCGACAAGCGGATGCCGTACGTCCAGGAGAGCGCCGACGACGGCCTCACCTTCGGCGCACCCACCCGGCTCCAGCGCATGAGCGCCTCGCACGACGCCACGAGCTGGTTCGGCACCGGCCCCTCCCACGGCATCCAGCTCAAGAACCCCAAGTACGCGGGACGCCTCGTCGTCGGCGCCTACGAGAACTCCACCTCCACGAAACAGCTGGCCGGCGTCTACTACAGCGACGACTTCGGCAAGACCTGGAAGGTCAGCGAGGAGGACAACGCCCTCGTCGCGAACAAGATCAAGCCCACCGAGCCGTCCGTCGTCGAACTCCTCAACGGAGACGTCTACATCGGCGCCCGCAACGAACGGCCCGGCACCGAACCCCACCGCACCCGCGCCCTCAGCAAGGACGGCGGAGCGACCCTCTTCAATGAGACGGCCCCCGACGGCACGACACGCCTGCCCCCGCACCAACCCGTCCCCAGCCTCGTGACACCGCAGATCCAGGCCTCGCTGCTGGCCCTGGAGAAGACCTACCAGCAGACCAGCGGAGACACCCTCATCGCGGCGGCGCCCTCCCACCCCGAGGCGGGCAAGCGCGAGCAGATGAAGATCCGGTACTCCCTCGACGGCGGCGAGAGATGGACCGACGCCCCCAACGGCCTGATCAACGCCGACCGCATGCAGGCGCCGGAGAAGTACCCGGACCGGGCCGGCTACTCCGACCTCGCCGAACTCGCCGACGGCGAGATCGGCATGGTCTACGAAGGCGGCGCCACCTTCTCCGCCGCGCACATCTACTTCAAGCGCTTCCACCCGGCCGACCTCGGGATCCCCGGCCAGGCCCGCGGCGGCCCCAGGAACACCCAGCAGGCACCGCTCCCCGGCCGGACCACCCCCGACAACACCCCCCAGGCCAACGACGCCCACCTCACCGGGAACACCACCCTCGAACCGGGCCGGTTCCGCCAGGCCCTCACGCTCACGGGCCCCGGCTCCTACGCCGACATCCCCTACGCCCCGGCCATCGACCCGGGCGCGGCCGACGCCACGTACTCCTTCCACTTCAAGCACCGGCAGGACGCCGCCAACGCACCCCGCGTCCTGATGTGGGGCTACGGCCAGGGCGCCGCCACACCGCAGGTCTGGATCCGCGCGTACCCGAAGGACAACAAGATCGTCGCCAGGGTCGAGGGCACGAACGGCCAGGCGGTGACCGCCACCGTCGACGCCCCGGCAGCCTTCGCCGACGACGAGTGGCACTTCCTGAGCCTCGTCCGCGAGGGCAACGCCGTCCGCCTCACGGTCGACGACGCGCACGGCACCACCACGGGCACCCTCTCCGGTCCCCTCTCCACCGGCCACCAGGGCATCCGCCTGGGAGCCAAGCCCAACGACACGGCCCAGGACCCGCTGACCGGCTCCCTCGACGACTTCCGCATCCACGGCAAGGCCCTCGACACCGACGAACTGGGCAGGGTGCGCACCGGCGCCGCGGCCGCCGCCACGACCACCGACGCACTCCGGATCCACCTGCCCTTCCAGGTCGTCGACACCGCCGAAGACCCGGGCAGCCCCACCCCCGTCGCCATCGCGGACGACGTCTCCGGCAACGGCGCCGACGCGACCGTCCTGCTGACACCCGGCAAGAAGCCCGTCACCGTCACCCCGGACGCCGAGCACCCGGCCGCCGCCCGCATGGGCAAGTACGCCCTCCAGGTCGACGCCGACCACCAGGGCCTCGACGTCCCCCACACCCCTGCCGTGGACACCGACGACAAGGACTTCACCCACACCCTCTGGTTCCGCCACAGCGCCACCGCGGCCACCCCCCGCTCCGTCCTGCTCTGGGCCTACGGCGTAGGCACCGAGCAGGCCCCGCAGCCCTCGCTGTGGGTGCGCTCCGACCCGAAGAACAACAGGCTCGTCGCCCTGGCAGAGACCGCCACCAGCAAGGTCGAGGTCGAGGTGAAGGACACCCTCGCCGGCCGCACCGCCTTCGGCGACGACACGTGGCACCTGCTCACCGTCACCCGCGCGGGCGGCGCCCTCAGGGTCACCGTCGACGCCGACCACCGGGCGGAGAAGCCGGGCCTGACCGGATCCTTCACCGCCGGCCGGCCCGCCTCCCTGGGCCTGCGCCTCGGCTCCAGGCCCACCGGCAACGAGATCTTCACCGGTTTCCTCGACGACTACCGCCTCTACAAGCGGGCCCTGACCGACGACCCGGCCGCACCGAACGACGAACTGGACAAGATCCGCGCGGCCGGCTCGGGCACCGGAAGCTACCCCGCCGGCGCCTCCGTGTGGTGGAACATGGAGCACGGCACCGTCCAGGTCCACGACATGTACAACCGCCCCCAGAACGGCCCGGCCACCCCGGACCGCACCGTCCACGGCAACAACGCCTACGTCCGGGGCACCCCCGGCATCACCGGCACCGGCGGGAGGTTCGGCGGAGCCCTCGACCTCGACGGCGACGACAGCGTCGAACTCCCCTACACCGACTCCGAAGCCCTCGGCAGCACGGACTTCACCCTGGCCACCTGGGTCCGCTTCGACCCCGCGGCCATCCCCCTGCCCGCACCGGGATCCCAGCAGGCCGACCCCACCCCGGTGATCGCCTGGGCGTACGGCGTCGGCGCGACCGAGCGCCAGCTGTGGCTGCGCGCGGACCCGCGCGCCGGCCGGCTCGTCGGCCTCATCCAGACCGAGAACGCCACCACGGTGGCGAGCATCCCCGACAGCCCGTTCCGCACGGCCAAGGACCGGTTCCACCACGTGGTGCTCAAGAGGGAGGCGGGCAAACTGACGCTGAGCATCGACGGCTCCCGGGAGAACGCGGTCGACGGGACCGAACCGCTGTCCTGCCCGCCGGCCCCCGGCACCTGCCGGCCCGGCTCGCTCACCCACGGCGACGCCTTCAAGGTGACGGGCTTCCACCTCGGCACCCGCCCCGACGGCTACGGACCGTCCCGCTTCAAGGGCTCCCTCGACGAGTTCACCCTCGTCCGCCGGGCCCTCTCGGACACCGAGACCACGGCCCTGCGGGACGGCAACACGGTGCCCGCCACCGACCGCGCCACGGTGGCCCACCTGTCCTTCGAGAAGATCACCACCACGGGTTACGCCCGCATGTAGTCCCGCACCCGGAGACGGGGACGGAGACGGGGACGGGCCCCGGACGCCACTGGCGTCCGGGGCCCGCCCCCGTTCTCACGCAGGTCAGAACCAGTTGCGCTGGGAGCCCACCGAGGCGATCCACTGGTTCAGGTACGCGGCCCAGTCCGTCCCCTGGTACGACTGCAGACCCACCTGGAAGCAGCGGTAGGTGTCGCTGCCCTCGCTGAATAGCCCGGGCTTCTTGTCCATCTCCAGGACGACGTCCATCTCCCGGCCGTCCGAGATGAAGGTCAGCTCGACCTGGTTCAGCCCCCGGTACTGCGACGGCGGCAGGAACTCGATCTCCTGGTAGAAGGGCAGCGTCTGCCGCGTCCCGCGGATGTGCCCCCGCTCCATGTCCGCGCTGCGGAAGGTGAAGCCCAGCTGGCGGAAGGCGTCCAGGATCGCCTGCTGCGCCGGCACCGGGTGCACGTTGATCGCGTCCAGGTCGCCCGCGTCCACCGCGCGCGCGATCTCCAGCTCGGTGCTGACCCCGATGTTCATGCCGCGCAGGTGCTGCCCCGCGAAGTGGGTGATCGGCGTCTCCCAGGGGATCTCCAGCGCGAACGGCACCACGTGAAGGGCGCCCGCCTGCACCTGGAAGGCACCGCCGAGGCGCTGCTTGGTGAAGACGACGTCCTGCTTGTACTCCTGGTCACCACCCTCGACCTCGACCCGCGCCTGCAGCCCGACGGACAGCCCCTCGATCTGCTGCTCCACGGATCCGCCCTGGATCCGCACCTCGCCCTGGACGATCCCGCCCGGAACGACGTTCGGCTCGGTGATGATCGTGTCCACCGAAGCACCACCGGCACCCAGGCTCGCGAACAGCTTCTTGAAGCCCATGCTCAAACTCCCCTTGAACGATCTGGCGACTACGCCGCGACTACCCCTTACAAACGCGGAACCTTAGGCCCCGGTTGCAGGTGGGCGCGGTCCACTACGCTCGACCGGATGAGCGCGCGTCTCGACCGTACGCCCCTTCCCCGGTCCTTCTTCGACCGCCCGGTCCTCACGGTGGCCCCGGACCTGCTCGGCCGCACCCTCGTGCGCCGTACCGAGGAGGGCCCCCTGGAACTGCGCATCACGGAGGTGGAGGCGTACGAGGGGGAGTCCGATCCGGGCTCCCACGCCTACCGCGGGCGCACCGCGCGGAACGCATCGATGTTCGGCCCACCCGGACACGCGTACGTCTACTTCATCTACGGCATGTGGTTCAGCCTCAACCTCGTGTGCGGTCCGCCGGGGCACGCGAGCGGTGTCCTGCTGCGCGCAGGGGAGGTCACCAGGGGAGCCGAGCTCGCCGCCAAACGTCGACTTTCAGCCAGAAGTCCGCGAGAACTCGCCAAAGGACCGGCCCGCCTGGCCACGGCCCTGGACGTGGACCGCTCGTTGGACGGGACCGACCTCTGCGGGGGACCCGATGCGCCCCTGTCCCTGCTCACGGGCACTCCCACCTCGCCCGACCTGGTGAGCAGCGGTCCGCGCACGGGCGTCGGCGGGGCCGGCGCGGACCACCCGTACCGGTTCTGGATCACCCACGACCCGACGGTGAGCCCGTACCGCGCCCACGCGCCGCGCCGCCGCTCAACTTGACTCGCCCCTGCCGGACGCCTAACGTAGTTCGAGCCGCTTTTACGGGGCACTGCCATCGGCAGACCCGGAGCGGTCAACCCACTACCTACGACCTACCCCTGGCGGGGCTCTATTCGGCATGCCCGAATTCCCGGCCGGTGACTCGATTATGCGTCACAAGGGAAAAGCGCTAACGTGGTGGAACGCCGAAAGGCAAAGACCCCCAACGGTCACCGAATTCAAATCCGAAGCCGGAAACGGCACGGAAATGATCTGGTAGAGTTGGAAACGCAAGACAGCAGAACGAAAGCCCGGAGGAAAGCCCCAGCCAATGTTGCTGAGGGTGAGTACAAAGGAAGCGTCCGTTCCTTGAGAACTCAACAGCGTGCCAAAAATCAACGCCAGAAGTTGATACCCCGTCCACTTCGGTGGATGAGGTTCCTTTGA